>NZ_VFYR02000011.1 GCF_006489205.2 Brevibacterium sp. XM4083
GGTGGTTGTGGGAGAGTAAGTGACTGCCGCAATATTCGTTGATGGTGGGGGCACCCTTTTGGGGGTGCCCCCACTTTCTGCATTCACGCACCGGACCGGGCGTCGAGCCGGCTGGCGTGGTGGTGGGGGACTGGTGAGGTCCCCCTTTTGCTGCATTCACGCACCGGACCGGGTGTCGCGCCGGTTGGGGTGTCTGCTGCGGTCAGGTGGGGGTGTCGAGTCCGAGGAAGCGGCGGACTGCCTCGGTGCCGGTGACCTCGACCGGCTCGGGCCCGCGGATGATGTCGGCAGCCGGCAGCCGGCAGCCGGCAGCACCAACTGGTGCTCCGTGTGCGCGATCTGTCATGTCGACGTCGGCTCTGGCTCACTGTCGGCGGCTGTCGCGCGGGCGTCCAGGGAACGAGCAGCCACGGCTGCCCCGAGGCCGAGGAGTGCCAACAGCGCGAACAGTGCGAACAGGCCGGCTGCGGCACCCGCGATCGAGGGCAGGGCTGAATTGACGACGATACCGCCGATAGCGGCCGCGAATGCCTGGCCGAGTTGGCTGACTATGGGAATGGCAGCGGCGGCGATTCGGCCGTCTGCCTCGCTCGAGCTGCTCGACATCACGCGCACGGACAAGTGCGGGTTCGCCAGCCCGACGCCCACACCGGCAAGGACCAACGCCAGTATCCAGCCGACGATGACCATCGGCCCGGCCATCGGAACGATCTGCAGAATGACGAGCACCGTCATCGCGACCGTCGTCACGGCCGGCCCAAGGACGAGCAGACGTGCTTGCACAGCTGGGCGTTCGGCTCGGGAGCTCCAGATGGCAGCGACTGACCAGCCGATCGACACGGTTGCGCCGAGGAAACCGGCGGCGAACGGGGCAAGCTCGAACAGACGCTGCCCGAACAGGGGCGTGAACGCCTCGCTGGCCGGCGCGGCCGTGGTCAACGCCAGGGCAAGATAGATCCATTTCAGCGACCCTTGTGTGTAGGCAAGGGGCGGCAGAACACCGACCCGCGCTCTTCGGTCGACGGCGATGAAGGCGACCAGCAACATCATCGCCAACACGACCCCGACCCACACCCAGGCTCTTGGGAGGATGCTGGTGATGCTGAGCGCAGCGATGGCGACGATGAGAATGATCATCGACGTCAGCGGCAGCCGCGGCAGGTACACAGACCGCTGCGACCTAGGCAGCGTCAAGGGCGCGGCGATCGCGAGAACGACACCCGCGGCGGCCACCGAGGCAAACGCGAGCCGCCAGGCATCGAGCTGTGCGAAGGCCCCGCCAGCGGTCGGACCGACAATCGTCCCGACTCCGAACATCGCCGACACGACTGCGGTTGCTCGCGCCCACGCCGTCTCAGGCAGCGCCGTCCGGATGAGAGCGAAGGCCAAACCGGACAGCAGTCCACCGCCGACGCCCTGCGCCGCGCGGCCGATCAGGAGAACCTCCATGCTCGGTGCTGCGGCTGCAACGGCGCTGCCGATCGCGAACGCACCCGCACCGAGGACGTATGAGCGGTGAGAGCCGAGCCGGCCCAGCAGCGCCGGAGTCGCCACCGTAGCGGCCACCCCCGCGACGATGAATACAGTCGTCACCCACGCGTAGTACACCTCGCCGCCGATCTCGGCGACGGCGCTCGGCATCAGAGCGCTCGTGAGGTACATGGTGACTGCCTGCAGCAGAATCCCCGCAGCGAGCACCGTCATCACCCCGGCAGAGGACCGGGCGGTTCCGCGATTCATGGAATTCGCTGTACTCGATGTGGTGTCCATGGTCGTCAC
The DNA here is from genome assembly GCF_006489205.2 of Brevibacterium sp. XM4083. Classification (GTDB taxonomy): domain Bacteria; phylum Actinomycetota; class Actinomycetes; order Actinomycetales; family Brevibacteriaceae; genus Brevibacterium. Next base: position 1,780 of record NZ_VFYR02000011.1, read on the forward strand.
GCTAGAACTTCAACATATATTGAAGTCAATCCCTGAATCTGGGAAGCTCTGCCTATGACGACGACACCACTCATCGACACGAAGCATCTCCTGACTGTGCGGGATGTTGCCGTGGACAGCGGCGTGGCCCCTTCTGCGGTCCGGTTCTATGAACGGCACGGGGTGATCACCGCAGTGCGCACGCCGGGTAACCAACGACGGTTCGACACAAGCGCCGCATGCCAGATCAGAGTGGCGAAGCTCGCCCAGCGCGTCGGGTTCACTGTTCGAGAGATCGCCGAGGTCTTCGATGATCTGCCCGACGACCCGCAGCCCCAGGATTGGAACCGCATCTCCGCACATCTCGTCGCGAGCGCGGAACGCCGCCTGGATGAACTCACCCGTGCCGTCGACTCCATGCGTGCGGGAGGGCGACTCTGCGACCTCAACGACGCTCTTGCGGCGGAATGAGAAACGGAACGGCGCAGGAGTAGTGTCAGAAGAATGATCATCCGTCGTGAGACCGAATCAGACATCAGCGCCATTCGCTCCGTCACCGCAGAGGCATTCCGCAGCGCCGCTCACAGTGCACCCCCGGTCGCCCCGGGCGGAGACCCCGGAGAGGTCACTCTCATCGAGTGGCTGCGGGACGACGAGTCCTGGATTCCCGAGCTCTCGCTCGTCGCAGTCATCGACGACGCCGTGGTCGGACACATCGTCGCCACTCGTGCTCATGTCGGTACCGCGCCGGCAGTCGGGATCGGTCCGGTCAGCGTGCTTCCGGCCCACCAGGGCAGAGGGGTCGGCTCCGCGCTCATGGAGTACGCTCTCGGCGCTGCCGACGCACTCGGCACCCCGGTCGCCGGCCTCCTCGGCGATCCGAACTTCTACGGTCGCTTCGGTTTCGTCCCCGCCTCAGCGATGAGCATCGAATCTCCCGATCCCGCATGGGGCGATTTCTTCCAGACCCGAGCGCTGTCGACCTACGCCGGCGAACACGGGAGCTTCCGCTACGCGGAGCCATTCACGCGTCTCTGAAGCCTGCCAACATGCTGTTATGGGTAGTATCATGATCATAATCGCAGTTAGCGGGTGAGATACGGTCAGTTAGGAGGCGTTATGGACGTCACGCGCGCGGTGGGGCGCCGCCTCGGCGACGTCGGCGGTTCGATCCGCAGGTGGCGTCTCATGCAATCGCTCAAAGCCGCCGAACTCGCGCAACGCGCAGGCATCTCGAGGACGACTCTGCAGAAGATCGAGCGCGGCGATCCCGGAGTCTCGATCGGCGCGGTGATGTCGGTGATGCAGGCGCTCGGACAGCTCGACCACGTCGCCGAGTCGTTCGACCCATTGAGCACAGATGTCGGCAGGTTGCGGTCGACGGAATCGCTGCCTGAGCGGGTTCGCCGATGAAGGCCGATGAGGTGCTCATCGATCTCGATATCAACGGTCGCACCGAGCTCGTCGGCACTGCCTATTTCCACGTGGCCCGCAATGAGGTGTCGACCACGTTCGTCTACTCGCCGGGCTACCTCGCCCAACGGTGGGCGTTCCCGATCGACCCTCAATTGCCCTTGTCGACCGGATCGTTCACGGTCGCCGGCCTGCCGGGGGCGTTGAGCGATTGCGCTCCGGATCGATGGGGCCGCAATCTCGTCGCCAAGCAGCACCAGAGACTCGTCGCCTCAGGGCAGGCTCGCCACCGCCGGCTCACCGAGGTCGATTACCTCATCGGAGTCAGTGACATCACCCGCCAGGGTGCTTTGCGATTCCGCAGTCCGGAGTCCCAGGCACATCTGGCAGCCGGAGCTCATGTTCCCCCGCTCATCCGACTGCCTGAACTCCAGAGGGCGGCCGATGAGGCCGCCGATGGATCCGATGCGGCGGCCAAGCGCCTCCTCGACGCCGGAACCGGGTCGCTCGGTGGCGCTCGACCGAAGGCCTCCGTCCTCGGGGGCGGGGGCCTGATGATTGCGAAGTTCTCCCGACCCACCGACGAATGGTCGGTCATCGCCTGGGAGGGGGTCGCGCTCGAGCTTGCGTCCCGTGTCGGCATCTCTGTCCCCGGTCGGCAGCTGCTCGCTCTCGACGATCGACCCGTTCTCGTCGTCGACCGATTCGACCGAGATGGTCGGTCTCGGGTTCCGTATCTGAGTGCGATGACGGCGACGGAGAGGCGCGACGGCGAGCCAGGCGACTATATCGACATCATTGAAGCGATCGAGGACCTCAGTCTCAACTGGCGGCGTGACTGTGCGGAGCTGTTCCGGCGAGTGGTGTTCTCCGTCGCGATCCACAACACCGATGACCATCTGCGCAATCACGGATTCCTGCGACAGCCCGCGGGGTGGGAGCTCAGCCCGGTCTTCGACATCAACCCCGAGCCAGATGTCGACACCGAACGGCAGACTGCGATCAGTGGTGCGCGGTCGGCTGACGAGGAGGCGTCCGCTCTTCTCGACTTCGCGTCGCTCTGCCACCTCGATGCTCGACGGGCACAGCACATCATGAGAGACGTCGCCGAGGCGGTCGGCCAGTGGCGCAGCGTCTCCCGCGAGCGCGCATTGCCGACGTCGGAGATCGCGATGTTCGGTGACGTCATCGACCGCCAGGTCAACGCGGTTCTGCGTGCCGCCGGAGGGGCGATATAGGCGTAGTCGGCCTGTTTTCCGGGGTGATTTCGCCCCCTTTGCTCCGTGTGGTGGTTGTCACCCCGGAATAGTCGATTCCGGGGTTGCGTGAGGGGTCTGGAGTGGTCTAGAGTTATATCTCGTTCGCCTCACCGGGAACACCACGATCAAAGGGTGTTTCTACCGGGTGTGACCAGCACAAACAATGGTTTGATGCGGTGGATCACAGCAGCGGTTGAGACAGTGAGAGCGGACAACCTGTGGATGCCCC
>NZ_VFYR02000012.1 GCF_006489205.2 Brevibacterium sp. XM4083
AGCGTCCGCGCTTGCGTTGCGACACCTCAGATCGCCGACCAGTCAAAGGCAGGTTGCGGTGTCGTGATCGCTATGCCAGTTCACCCTGTTCAGGCGAGTACCGTTCTCCGGTGACTTCTGCCACCGGCACGTTTTGCCGGGCGCGTAGCCTGACTTGGACCTCTCTTAGTGTGTTTTGAATGCCCCGAGTATTTCGGCGACTTCGGCCGGGATTTCTGGTTTCGCGAGGAGCTCATGCCCGTTGATATTCACCGTGACCTCGCGCAGCGGACGTAGCAGTTGCACGAACTTCTTGATCGACACCCCAGTCACTGTCTGAATGTGCCGAGCGACCGCGAGGGCACAAAACACAACCGTGAGGTGCGCTTCGATGCTGTCGCGGGTGTGCGCAAAGATCGGCCGGGCACATAGGTCGCTTTTCGACATGCGGAAAGACTGCTCAACGTGCCAGAGATCGTGATAAGCAGCGATCACACCGGCACCATCAAGCCGTTCGATCGACATGTTCGTCACGTAACCTTTGAGCCCAGCGACTTGCTGCGCCCGCTCGTACGAGGCCTCATCGAAGGATTTCTTCCCGCCGTTGGTTTTCACGAACCTGGCTTTGTGGACGGGCTTTTCGCCCGCGATCTGCGCAAGGGCACGGTTACGTTGCTGGTTCAGGGTCTGGTTATCGCGCACGAACCGTTTCCGGGACCATTGATACACCGCCCGCCATTTGGTGCGCTGCTGCCCGAGGGTGGTGATGGTTTCAGTGATCTCTCCATCGGTGAATGCGTCACCACGACGGGTGAACCGTTCCGCAAGATCGAGTGGTGCTTTCGCGGAGCGGGATCCGACGATGAATTTGTAGCCGGCGTCTTCGAGGTCGAGGAGGTTCTTGTTGGAGAGCATGCCGGCGTCGGCGACCACGACAATGTCATCGAGTTCATGCCGTTCTTGGAACTGTCGCAAGATGGGCACGATGGTGCGGGTTTCGGCGTGATTGCCTTCGAAGCACCCAATTTCCAGGGGATACCCGTACTGGTCGACGAGGAGGCCGACCACGATTTGTGGGTCGACGCGGCGTTCTTTGGAGAACCCGACTTTGCGCAGCTCGTCTTCGTATTCCGCTTCAAAATATAAGGTCGTCACGTCGTAGAGGACCAGTGCAAGCCCACCGGCGGCTGCAGCGTATTCGAAACAGGCTTCCGAGGCGGTGTCGCGGTAATCACGTTGCTGTATCCGTGCCAGGCAGCGTTTGATCGTCGACAGGTGTACTGGGGTGATGCCGAGGTCGTCGAGGACCCTGCCGGTGCCGGTTTTCGACGTTGGTTCCACGATCCGGGCGAGGACGAGTTGTTCGAACGCGTCGTCCTTGATGCGCGCGAATCCGCAGGCCCGGTACGCCTGCTGCAGGCAATCCCACAGCAAACGTGAGGCATGACCCGCAACGACAGCACCGTCGGCGCGCGATCCACTAGATCCCTGATCGGGTGGGGTTTCTGGGGCGAGGTCGAGGTCGAATTCGCCTTGGCCAGGATCGAGTCGTTGGCGCGCGATTTCCAACAGCACCGCGAGTTCTTGGTCGGTGTGAGCGGACCCGAGGTGCTTGATGATTTTGTCGCGTCCGTCCACACGGCGAGCGAGTTGGACCGCGGTCGCGCCGGACGCGGTCTTCACTTTCCGGATGAACGGGGACATACCAGCGAGAATACCCGCCGGTTTAGTGTGTCAAAATCCGCAGAAATAGGAGTGACTTCCGCGTGTTTATGCGGAAGTCACTCCCTGACTCCTAAACAGAGGTCCAAGTCAGGGCCCCCCCCACAGGCCCATAGATCTCATGCTCCCCACACGACTGAGCTCGTTCGTAGCGTCCGCGCTTGCGTTGCGACACCTCAGATCGCCGACCAGTCAAAGGCAGGTTGCGGTGTCGTGATCGCTATGCCAGTTCACCCTGTTCAGGCG
>NZ_VFYR02000013.1 GCF_006489205.2 Brevibacterium sp. XM4083
GTGGTCTAGAGTTATATCTCGTTCGCCTCACCGGGAACACCACGATCAAAGGGTGTTTCTACCGGGTGTGACCAGCACAAACAATGGTTTGATGCGGTGGATCACAGCAGCGGTTGAGACAGTGAGAGCGGACAACCTGTGGATGCCCCCGGTTGATCACGCGGATGATGGTTCGTGTGATGGTTGGGTGTGTGTTTGTGGTTTGAGAATCCAATAGCGTGTTTGTTTGAACAATGTGATGCCAGAAATTTGTTTTCTGGTAAGACAACCACACCATGACCCCTTTGCCTGGGTTGTGGTGGTATGGGTCACCGTGTCCACCCCCGTGGGCGTGGTGACTGTCTTGCCGGGATCACTGAAGTAAAAGATTTTTTATGGAGAGTTTGATCCTGGCTCAGGACGAACGCTGGCTGCGTGCTTAACACATGCAAGTCGAACGCTGAAGCCCCAGCTTGCTGGGGTGGATGAGTGGCGAACGGGTGAGTAACACGTGAGTAACCTGCCCCTGACTTCGGGA
>NZ_VFYR02000014.1 GCF_006489205.2 Brevibacterium sp. XM4083
CTCCGTCAACCCACCCCGGGCATGCGGGACCACATGATTGGCATCACACCACCCCGGAGGCGCATCACACCCCGGGAACGTACACCCCTTGTCACGAGCCGTGACCACCGCGATCTGCTGCTTATTGGCAAACCGTTTCTCCGTGAGCACCTGCACCGTCTTCGCCTTCTGCGACACCAGATGGAAGAACACCTGCCCCTGCAAYCCACGGGCCTGCAGTTCRCTGATCGGGATCGGMGTCTCRACCCCSGTGGTGCCTTCCCCGGTGCCGTGAGCMAGRTCCTCAGCCGTCGCGGTCACGACAAGCGCGTAAGGGGTCCCGGCCCCGGCCTGGTCCATGCTGATCCGCGAGACCAGAGTCGCGAACCGTTCATAGATCCACGCCCTCGCTGTCGGCTGCTCAGCACTCAGATCCACCCGGGACCCGTCAGCACGCACCCC
>NZ_VFYR02000015.1 GCF_006489205.2 Brevibacterium sp. XM4083
GGTTGATCACGCGGATGATGGTTCGTGTGATGGTTGGGTGTGTGTTTGTGGTTTGAGAATCCAATAGCGTGTTTGTTTGAACAATGTGATGCCAGAAAATTTTTTCTGGTAAGACAACCACACCATGACCCATTGCCTGGGTTGTGGTGGTATGGGTCACCGTGTCCACCCCCGTGGGCGTGGTGACTGTCTTGCCGGGATCACTGAAATAAGAAGTTTTTTATGGAGAGTTTGATCCTGGCTCAGGACGAACGCTGGCTGCGTGCTTAACACATGCAAGTCGAACGCTGAAGCCCCAGCTTGCTGGGGTGGATGAGTGGCGAACGGGTGAGTAACACGTGAGTAACCTGCCCCTGACTTCGGGA
>NZ_VFYR02000016.1 GCF_006489205.2 Brevibacterium sp. XM4083
GAATATTGCGGCAGTCACTTACTCTCCCACAACCACCAAGTTGCAGTACCATCAGCATGACATGGGCTTAGCTACCGGGATCGGAACGGTTAACCGGGCGTTTCCCCACCACTATCACCACCGCAAAACTCAACCAACCACCCACACACTCATTACTTGTGTGTGGTAATGGTCCAAGAACCGCACAGCGAACGCGAACACCACAATGTGATCACACCAAAAACACTTAATCGTTACTCCCGCACACACCAACCCGTTCATGGGTTRTGTGAGTGATCGGCGTATTAGTACCAGTCAACTCCACACCTT
>NZ_VFYR02000003.1 GCF_006489205.2 Brevibacterium sp. XM4083
GGGGCATCCACAGGTTGTCCGCTCTCACTGTCTCAACCGCTGCTGTGATCCACCGCATCAAACCATTGTTTGTGCTGGTCACACCCGGTAGAAACACCCTTTGATCGTGGTGTTCCCGGTGAGGCGAACGAGATATAACTCTAGACCACCCCAGCGGGTGCGGGCAAGCCGTTGGCCCGGATTCGGGCTGTGACAACCGTCACCGCTGAAAACACGCGGGATCCAGGGGCCTCAGCGAGGGGGTCAGTCGTCTGCTGTCGCACTCGTCGTCGTGAAGTAGGCGTAGCCGAGGCCGCGGGACGACCAGTCGAGCGAACCACAGGTCGAGACGCGGGAATCCGGGATCGCAGGGCAACCGGGCAGCCCGCCGGCCCCACGCTACGGTGGCCCCATGAGCGATCCTGCTGAACCACTGGCCCACTCTCCCATTGCGGTCATCGCCGGCGCATCCGGGTTCGTCGGCCGCTCGCTCCTCGGTCCGCTCGAGGAATGGGGCTACCGGGTGCGCACGATCGGGCGCGGTGCGTCAGCGGACGCCTCCTGGGAGGACCCTGTTGGCATCGCCGCAGCGGTCGATGGGGCCGATCTCCTCATCAATCTCGCCGGCCGCAGCGTCGGATGTCGGTACAACGACCGCAACCGGCAGGAGATCTGGAACTCCCGCATCCTCACGACCCGAGCACTCCACGACGCAGTCACTGCCGCCTCGGCGCCGCCGCGACTGTGGATCAACGCGAGCACGGCGACGATCTACCGGCACGCCACCGACCGCCCGCAGACCGAATCGAACGGCGAGATCGGAGCGGGCTTCTCCGTCGACGTCGCGACCGGCTGGGAGGCTGAGTTCTTCCGCGGCGATCTGCCCCACACTCGGCGCGCGGCCGCGCGGATGGCGATCGTCCTCGGTGACGGCTCGGCGCTGACCATGCTCGCGAGGGCCGCGCGGTTCGGTGCGGGCGGACCTCAGCTCGAGGGCCGCTGGTTCGGGCATCGGCGCTATCGGGGAATCGGCCCGACCCCGTCGGGCCCGACGGTCTGGCGGGGACACGAGCCGACCCATGGTCATCAGCGCTTCAGCTGGATTCACATCGACGACCTCATCGCCGCAATCCGGTTCATCGATTCGCACCCGGAGCTCTCGGGCCCGATCAACCTCGCGAGCCCCGGCGTCTCGGACAACACGGCACTCATGGCAGCGCTGCGGCGGGCCGTGCGGATGCCGATCGGGATTCCCGCGCCGCGGTGGCTGCTCGAAACCGGGATGCTCGTCCTCCAGCAGGAGTCCGAACTCGTCCTCAAGAGCCGGTGGGTGCTGCCCGAGAAGCTCGAAGCCGCCGGCTTCGACTTCCGCTGGACCGACGTCGGTGCCGCGGTGAAGGGTCTGCTGCGCTGATGGCGGGGTGAGGCGATAGCGCCCGACTCACGGGCGAGCTCCCCATTCCGACGGTTCACTGAGGAGGATCTCCCCGAGGGTGCCGCGCAGCTCGGCGACGACCTCGGCGCCGATCCGGTCGTCGAGCCACGCATCGAACCGGTCGATGACCCGCCCGGCGATCTCGACACCTGTCCACCCCGCCTCGGTCAAGCGCACGAGCCGCGCCCGCCCGTCGTTCGGGTCGGGCACCACCTCGACATAGCCGAGCCGCTCGAGGTGGCGGACCTGCTCCCCCATCGCCTGCTTCGTCATCCGCGCCCGCTGCGCGAGCACCGAGGCCCGGGTCCCCTCGGGGTCGATGACGAGGAACAGCGGGGCGTGCGCGGATCGGATTCCCGTCAGGCCCGCCTCGGCGAGGGCGTCGTCCAACCCAGCGAGCAGATGCTGCGCGGTCGCGGCGAGCAGGGAGCCGAGCGGCAGCGGCCGATCCCGCAATGGATTAGTAAGGGTCTTGACCATCTCAGCGAGACCTCCTATCGTGATAACAGTCAAGCACCTTACCATCTCGGCTGGCATCGGAAGAGGACTGCACATGGAATCGATGGATCGCCCGCGCCTCATCGGCGGCTTGATCTGGACTGCGCTCGGGCTCGGAGCCCTCGTCTGGGGGCTGGTCCTCGGGACGTCACCGGGACCCGTCGTCATCGCACTCACGGCATTGACCGTCATCGCCGCCGTGACCGCGCTGACCGGGAATGGGTGGGCACGGTGGCTCACCGGCCGGCTCCTCGGTGTCGCACTCGGCCTCGAGCTCGTCCTCTCGGTCGCCGATCGCTTCGGAGCTCTCGGCGCGCCTGGTGAGCCGGGCGTCTCATGGGGAAGCTGGGGCGACTTCACGACGTACACCGGGATCCTTCTGCCGTGGGCACCGGACATCCTCGTCACCGCCGCGGCCGTCATGGCGACTCTCGCCGAGGTCGGCCTCGGCGTCATGCTCATCCTCGGCCCGCAGTGGCGCTGGGCCGGCAAACTCACCGCCGGAATGCTTCTGTGCTACCTGGTCGCGATGCTCGCCACCGTCGGCTTCGGTGAGGTCGCTCGCTACGGAGTCGTCATCCAGATCGGGGCCGCACTGCTCGTCTCGGCCCGCGGGGCGCGCCCGCGGTCAGCCGATCGCAGTCAGCCGGCGGCCGCCTCGGCGGGGTAGGGCGCGGCCACGCACTCGGGGCAGCGGGGCTGACGACCGGCCGCGGTGCACTCCGCACACCGCAGATACTGCCGGCGGCAGGCGAGGTCGGCGCAGTTGACGAACTCCGGAGTCGCCTCCCCACACGCGACGCAGCGGCCGATCGATTCGGCGCCGGCACCGAACTCGACGTGCATGCGCTTGTCGAAGACGTAGAGCGAACCGTCCCAGTACCCCGAGTTGCCGAACGTCTCGCCGTAGCGGACGATTCCGCCGTCGAGCTGGTAGACCTCGCTGAACCCGCGGTTCCTCATGAGCACGGACAGCACCTCGCAGCGGATGCCGCCGGTGCAGTAGGTGACGACGGGCTTGTCCTTGAGGTCGTCGTACTTGCCGGATTCGATCTCGGCGATGAAGTCCCGCGTCGTCTCCGTGTCGGGCACGATCGCGTCCCGGAACTTCCCGATCTGCGCCTCCATCGCATTGCGCCCATCGAAGAAGACGACCTCGTCGCCGCGCTCGTCCATGAGCTTGTGCAGAGCTCCGGGCTTGAGATGGGTTCCCCCGCCTTGGACGCCGTCGGCGGTGACGGTGATCTCGTCGTCGGTGCCGAACGTCACGAGTTCGGGGCGGACCTTGACGCTCAGCCGCGGGAAGTCATCGCCCTGCCCGTTCGACCATTTGATGTCGGCGCCCCGGAACGGCTCGTACGACTTCGTCGCCCGCACATAGGCCTTGACCTCCCCGATGTCACCGCCGAGCGTCGCGTTGATCCCGTGCTCCGAGATGATCACGCGCCCCTTGAGGCCGAGGCTCTCGGCGAGGGTGTGCTGCCACAGCCGGACGGCCTCGGGGTCGGGCAGCGGCGTGAAGACATAGAAGAGCACGATTTTGGGAGTGGCCATGATCCCCATTCTATTTCTCGGCCCGGTTCCCCTGCCACAGCGGTTGCCGGCGGACGTCAGCGCGACCGTCTTCGCCGAGGTGACGCACCGTGAGAGCGTCACCGGCGCGTGCGTCGACGCCCTCGCCGAGGCGGCCCCTCCCCCGGGCGGGCGCGCGGGAGCAACCCGGCCCGGATAAGATGGACCCTGAGCTCCGTGTCGTACGAAAGGGCCACTCAGAGGACATGTCTGAAAACCTCATCTCCGCGAATCCCGAGTCTGCTCGCGCGGACGATGCCCAGGAGGTCGATCAGACCTCGAAGAAGGTCAAGGAGACGGTCGAGTTCGCCACCACGAACCCCGACGTCGACCAGCCGTTCGCCGAACTCGGCCTCAAAGCCGACGAATACGCCCGGATCAGGGAGATCCTCGGCCGTCGCCCCACCTCGGCGGAACTGGCGATGTACTCCGTCATGTGGTCCGAGCACTGCTCGTACAAGTCCTCGAAGGTCCACCTGTCGAAGTTCGGTGACTACGTCACCGACGACATGAAGAAGCACCTGCTCGTGGGCATCGGCGAGAACGCCGGCGTCGTCGACATCGGCGACGGCTGGGCGGTGACCTTCAAGGTCGAGTCGCACAACCACCCGAGCTACGTCGAACCCCACCAGGGCGCGGCCACCGGCGTCGGCGGCATCGTCCGCGACATCATCTCGATGGGCGCCCGCCCCGTGGCCGTGATGGATCAGCTGCGCTTCGGTGCGATCGACCACCCCGACACCTCCCGCCTCGTCCACGGCGTCGTCGCCGGCATCAGCCAATACGGCAACTCCCTCGGCCTGCCCAACATCGGCGGCGAGACCGTCTTCGACTCCGTCTACCAGGGCAATCCCCTCGTCAACGCCCTGGCCGTCGGCGTTCTCCGGCATGAGGACATCCGCCTGGCCAACGCCTCCGGCAAGGGCAACAAGGTCGTCCTCTTCGGCGCCCGCACCGGCGGCGACGGCATCGGCGGAGCCTCGATCCTCGCCTCCGAATCGTTCGACGACACGAAGCCCTCGAAGCGGCCCGCCGTCCAGGTGGGCGACCCCTTCGCGGAGAAGGTGCTCATCGAATGCTGCCTCGAGCTCTTCCGCGCCGGCGTCGTCGAGGGCATCCAGGACCTCGGCGCCGCGGGCATCAGCTGCGCGACCTCCGAACTCGCCTCGAACGGCGACGGCGGCATGCACATCGCCCTCGACGACGTGCTGCTGCGCGATGACACCCTCACGCCCGAAGAGATCCTCATGTCCGAGTCGCAGGAGCGGATGATGGCCGTCGTCCGGCCCGACCGCCTCGACGACTTCATGGAGATCGTTGAGAAGTGGGACGTCGAGACCTCCGTCCTCGGCGAGGTCACCGACACCGGCCGCCTCATCATCGAATGGCACGGCGACGTCATCGTCGACGTGCCCCCGCGCTCGGTCGCCCACGACGGACCCGTCTACAACCGTCCGATGACCGAGCCCTCCTGGACCGCCGAGGTGGCCGCGAACTCCGTCGAGGCCGCCGGCCTGGTCGCGCCCACCACCGATGACGAGCTGCGGGCGACCGTGCTCGAGCTCGCAGCCGCCCCGAACCTCGCGTCGAAGGAGTGGATCACCACCCAGTACGACCGTTACGTCCAGGGCAACACCGCGCAGGCCTTCCCCGACGACGCCGGTGTCATCCGCGTCGACGAGGAGTCCGGCCTCGGAGTCGCGATCGCGACGGACGCCAACGGCCGCTACGGCTACCTCGACCCGGCCCGCGGCGCCCAGCTCGCGCTGGCCGAGGCCTACCGCAACGTCGCCACCGCAGGGGCCATCCCCCGCGCGGTCACCGACTGCCTCAACTTCGGCTCTCCCGAGGACCCGGAGATCATGTGGCAGTTCGCCGCCGCAGTCGAAGGCCTCGCCGAGGCGTGCCAGGACCTGGGCATCCCCGTGACCGGCGGCAACGTGTCCCTCTACAACCAGACCGGCGGCGTCGCCATCCACCCGACCCCGGTCGTCGGTGTGCTCGGCGTCTTCGACGACGTCGCCCGTCGCACCCCGAGCGGCTGGAGTGAGCCGGGTCAGACGATCTACCTGCTCGGCACCACGGCAGCCGAACTCGACGGTTCAGCATGGGCCGACGTCACGGCCGGCCACCTCGGCGGGGTTCCCCCGCAGTACAAGCCCGAGGCCGAACGCGAACTCGGTGAGATCCTCATCAACTCCTCGCGCGACGGCATGGTCGATGCCGCCCACGACCTCTCCGAGGGCGGCCTGTCCCAGGCCCTCGTCGAGGCGAGCCTGCGGTTCGACACCGGGGCGCGCATCTGGCTCGACGAACTCTGCGAACGCGACGGCATCGACGTCTTCACCGCCCTGTTCTCCGAATCCACGGCACGGGCGATCGTCGCCGTGCCGCGGTCGGAGGAGGTCCGGTTCAAGGACATGTGCACCGCACGCGGCTTCCCGTTCATCCGCATCGGCATGACCGACACTGGCGACGGCGAGCCGCAGCTCGAACTCGTCGATCACTTCTCGATCGGCCTGAACGAACTCCGCGACGCTCACGAGAAGACCCTGCCTGAGCATTTCGGCTGAGGTGAGATCGGCAGGGTTCGGCCTGCTGGGCTGAGCAGGGTGCGGCCTCTGCGTTGAGCAGCGGTCGGCCTCTGTACTGAGCAATGAAGGAGCCGCGTGGTCATCCACGCGGCTCCTTCGTGTCTGTCTGGGACCCATCCGGGCTCAGCGGCGCCTGTCGTTCAGTGCCGCGGGCGACGCGGCGGGTCGCCGGCTCCGTGCCGGCCGTCGTAGGGCTGGCCGCCGTATGGCTGGCCGTCGTAGGGCTGGCCGGCAGTCCACTGGCCGCCGAAACCCTGGGTGGAATCGGAGCGCTGGGTGGAATCGTGTCGGCCGTAACCGTACGGCTGATCCGCTGAGTTCGGGCCGGACGCCTGCGGGGAGCCGTGGGCTTCGTGCGCGCCCGTTGCCTGCCCGCTCGACTGCCCTGTCCCCGGGTGCTGCGCGAACGGGTTCCGGGCGTAGGGATGCTGTGCGTCCGGAGAGGGTGCTCCCGAATACTGCGCGTCCTCGCCGGGAGCATACGGATACTGGGCGCCTTGGTATTGGGCACCGTGGTGCTGGGCGCCCGGGTATGGGGCACCCGAATGCTGACCGCCGTAGTTCGGGGCTCCCGGGTGCTGACCGCCCGAGAACTGGTCACCCCAGCACTGCGCTCCCGGATACTGCGTTCCCGAATACTGACCGCCCGCCGCCGGTCCCGGCTGCAGCCGTCGACGCTCTCCGAGGGCCGGCTGCGCGACGACGGGCACCGACCCGCCGCGCAGGCGACCGCAGACGTGGAGCAGACCGAGCGCGGCGAAGAACAGGAGCAGCGAGAGCACCTGCGAGATAAGTCCCGCAACTGCGGGATCCGCTGCCTGGAGGGTGGTGACGTACTGGACGACGGCGACGACAACGGCGGAGACAGCAGCGAGGCCCGCGGCGACGAGATGGACCCACCACGACCGGTTGCGCACGATGTTCCAGGCGATGAGCAGAGCGGCGACCACGATCGTCGAGAAGACGGCGAAGACGATCGGGAACAGCGAGTACTCCGCGTTCATCCGGTAGACGAACTCCGTGAGCAGCCGTGTCATCACCGGCGGGACCGCCACACTGAGGATGCCGGCGACAAGATAGATGCCGCCGCCGACCATCCGTCGCAGCCAACTCGTGTTGCGCACGAGGAGGAACGCGAGGACGCCGACGAGGCAGGCGATGATGCCGGCGATGAGCACCACCGCAGAGTAGAGCGCGGCGAGATCCGGGAGCCCGTCGGCGATCGACGTCGAATAGATGAACGGCAGCAGGGTGATCGCCGGCAGTCGATCGATGAGGATCGACACCCAGAGCGCGATGCGTGCGAACCATCCGGGGTCGACGGCAGCAGACGCCGCTGCCGAGTGTTGCCTGCTCTCGGACCACCGGCCACCGGGACCGGATCCTGGCTGGTGCTCCGGCACATGGCCGGGGACTCCGGCATTGCGCACATACGGCTGACCGGGGTTCTCCGGCGGCTTCGGGCCGGGCCACTGCTCACTCATGCGGCCACTCTATGCGCACATGGGGTTCCCGAGCGGCAGATCATCGGTGAACTCTAGGCCCCGGTGCCGAGCTCCTCGTCGAGGCAGTCGGTGAGGGTGGGCTGCGCGAACTGGTACCCGGTCTCCTCGAGCTTCGTCGGCATGACCTTCTGGTCGGCGAGTGCCAGCTCCCTGGCGCCGTCACGTCCGAGGACGAGTTCGGTGACGAATCCCGGCGTCGGGATCACCGCGGGGCGGTGCAGATGGGCGGCGAGCGCCTCGGCGAACTCCTTCTGCGTGACGAGGTGCGGGGCCACCGCGTTGACCGGGCCCCGCACATAGTCCGTCAGCGCCGCATGGACGTAGGACCGTGCGAGGTCATCGAGCGAGACCCACGCGAGCCCCTGATCACCGCTGCCCAGCCGCCCTCCGGCCCCGGCGAGGTAGAGCGGCGCCTGCACCTTGAGGAACCCGCCGAGGGTGGTCAGCGCGATGCCCGACCGGATCGAGACCCAGCGGATGCCCGCCTCCTCGACGCTCGCCGCCGCAGCCTCCCAGTCCCGGCACAGGTCGGCGAGGAACCCCTCACCGAAGGGCGCGGACTCATCGACCGGGCGCTGCGCCTCGGCGCCGTAGGCCCCGACGGCCGACGCACAGACGAAGACCTCCGGTCGCTTCGCCTCCGGCAGCGCCTTCATCGTCTCCGCGAGCAGCATCGTCGAATCGAGACGGGAGGAGCGGATCTCCTCTTTGGCCTTCTTCGTGAACCGGGTCGCGATCGACTTCCCGCCGAGGTGGACGACGGTATCGGCCCACGCGAGGTCGCGGGGGTTGATGATCCCGAGCTCGGGATCCCAGTGCACTTCGTACTCGAATTTCGGGGTCCGACGGACGAGGAGGCGGACGAAGTGGCCGGCGGTCGAGAACAGCGCCGCAACCTGCCGACCGACGAGCCCGCTGCCGCCGCCGATGAGGATGTGCTTGGGCGTGCTCGACCGCAGCAGCGGCGCGTTCATCCGCTCGAGGAACGCGAAGTCCATGAGGAGCCGGCGCTGCCGGGCCTCGAACGTCGCCTGCAGATAGTGGCTCATCGCGCGGTCGATCGTCTCGAATCCCTGCGGCGTCATCGAGAACTCGATGGTGTCGGAGATCTGCGATCCGCCGGCCTCCGAGGTGAACTCGTGGGTGTGCTTCCACTGGCTCAGCGGACCCTTCATGAGCTCGTCGACGAAGGAGAAGCGGGAGGGCCCCTCGGAGTGCACGGCGGTGAACGGGCGCCGCACGAGTCCGTAGCTGCCGGGCAGGCTCGCCTTGATCTGGGCGACCGACCCCGGCGCGAGCGGAGGATAGCCCTCCTCGACGATCTCCTGCGCCCAGTGCGGTGAGACGCGGGTCAGCGCTCCGGGTCGTGCGTGCCAGTCGTACGTGGTCTCGGCGGCGAGCGGGACTTCCGAGGTCCACTCGAACTTGGTCATGGCTTCCCTCCTGTTCTCTCCGATGATGCCACCCCAAGCTCAAAGTGCGATCCACAACGCGCGGAATGGTCAGTGAATGGGAAGCGGCCGGCCGCCTCCTGGCCCAGGCGACGCCGCCACCGGCCGCAGCCTCCCCTACTCGGCGGGGATCTTCCCGTAGCGGAACGCCGACCAGAAGTCCCCGCGCACGTACCCGGTCTCGATCTGCGGGTCGAAGTCCCAGTGCCGGACACGGCCGATCCGCAGCGCATCGGCGACGAGCTGCCGGTTCCGCTGGGACCCGAGCACGTGCTCTTCGACCTGGATGAGGTCATAGCGCGCGGCGATCTCCGCCCGCAGCTGCGCGCAGACCTCCGCGTAGGCGGGATCGGCGGCACGGCTGTCGAGTTCGTCGGGGTCGGCGTCGAGGTCGAAGAGCAGGTCGGGGTCGCCGGGGCACACGATGAGCTTGAGCGGTCCGCGGACGATCGTCACCTGCGGTCGGCGGGTGCCCTCGGCGAAGTACTCGATGACGATGTCGCGTTCCGCAGGCCTCGACTCCCCCGCCGTCTCGCGGCGCGCCGTCTCGAGGAGGGAGACCCCGCTCAGCCCCTCGTCGACGTCGTTCACCCGCACCCGCGGCACGGCCGCGACGTCGGCGGCGTCCGCGGACTGCGCGGCCCCTTCGCCTCCGGGGTCCCGTCCCGCCGGGTCGCCGGTGAGTGCCCCGGTGCGCGCGATCTCGAGCAGCGTCGGGGCGAGGTCGATGAGCGAGACCGGCGTCGTGTACCGTCCGGGGGCGACCACCTCGGCGGGCCCGGAGATGATGAGCGGGACGCGGGCGGACTGCTCGTACGGGGACATCTTGTACCACAGCCCTTTCTCCCCGAGCATGTCCCCGTGATCGCTGACGACGATGACCACGGTGTTCTCGGCCAGGCCGAGCTCCGCCAGCCGAGACGTGATCCGGCCGATGTGGTCGTCGACGTAGCTCACCGCGGCGAAGTAGGCGCGTCGGGCCCGCCTGACCTCCTCGAGCGTCGGCTCCCTCTCGTCGAATCCGCACATCGTCCGCAGCCGATGGGTGTGCGGATCGGAGGCCGCGTCGGGGACGGCGGGGTGGGCGGGGTCGGGGATGCCCGCCTCGGCGAAGCGGTCCCAGTGCTCCCGCGGCGGCTCGTACGGGTCGTGCGGGTGGATGAACGAGGTGACCATGAGGAACGGGCGGTCCTCACCCGCCGCCTGGTTCGCCCGCTTCCGGTCGCTCAGGTGGCGCAGGGTGCGGAAGAGCACCTCGTCGTCGAAGTCCTGCTGGACGTTCGCCGTGGCCGCACCGGCGGTGAACACGGGGTCGGCGGAGTGGTACCACTGGAGCCGGTCCGCCAGTGGTCGGGTCCAGTCGGGGACCATGTCGAGGTCGGCCGGGTAGACGTCGGTCGTCAGCCGCTCCTCGAAGCCGTGGTGCTGGTCGGGGCCGATGAAGTGCATCCGGCCGATGAGCGCGGTGTGGTAGCCGAGCTTGCGGAGCCGATGAGCGAACGTCGGCACCGAGGCGGCGAAGTCGTCGCCGTTGTCGAGGCAGTCGATCTCCGAGGGCAGGCGCCCGGTCATCATCGCCGCTCGGGACGGCGCGCAGAGCGGGCTCGCGCAGTAGGCGCGGTCGAAGACGGCGCCGGTGGCGGCGAGCGCATCGATGGTGGGAGTGCGTGCGGCATCGCTGCCGTACGCGCCGAGGGCGTCGGCCGCCATCTGGTCGGCCTGGATGACGACGATGTTGGGCGGTTGCATACTGGGTCACGTCCTTGTGTGTCAGGGCGCGACCGTCCGCGGGCGCGCCGGATCTAGGGTGGCGGTGGAGCCTGAGTGAAAGGGGTGTGTGATGAGCTCATGCTGCGGTCCGTCGCGAACATCGCCGGCCAATACCGGTGCGTCGCGGCAGACCCCACCCGAGGTGGGCGTTCGCGCAGAAGAAACCCCCGCCGAGGTGGCTGTGCCGGGCCGGAATGCGACCGAAGGCGCGGGTCTCGTCGACGGCACAGGGCTCATCGACGGCCCAGGGCTCATCGACGATGGGGCACTCATCGCGGGTCTCGCCGCCTCGGCGCCACAGGATCTGCGCCTCATCGGACTGCCCGGCGGCACGTTCCGCATGGGCAGCGAGGATGCGCTCGCCTACCCTGCCGACGGCGAAGGTCCCGTGCGCGCGGTCGCCGTCGACCCGTTCGCGATCGCAGCGACCACGGTCACCGTCGCCTCCTTCGCCGCGTTCGTCCTCGCCACCGGGCACCGCACCGAGGCGGAGGTCCACGGCGATTCGCTCGTCTTCGCCGGTCATCTGCCCGACGCGGTCCGCGCGCAGTCCCCGGCCGTAGCCGCGACCCCGTGGTGGCGTCAGGTCGCGGGCGCCACGTGGCTGCACCCGGCCGGCCCCGGTGCTCCAGGGCCGGGTGCCGCTGGAGCAGCCGCGGTGGGACGAGTGGAAGGTCATGGGCCCATCGTCGCACTCGCCGACCATCCCGTCACGCATGTGACGCGACGTGACGCCGAGGCCTACGCCGCCTGGGTCGGCGCCCGCCTGCCGACCGAGGCCGAATGGGAGTACGCCGCCCGCGGCGGACTCGACCAGCAGCCCTACCCGTGGGGTTCGGTGCGCGAACCCGACGGCGTCCCGCGGATGAAGACCTTCGTCGGCACCTTCCCCGACGGTCCCACCGAACCGGTCGGCACCGTCGCCGCCAATGCCTTCGCCCCCAACGGCTTCGGGTTGCACAACATGACCGGCAATGTCTGGGAGTGGACGAGCGGGGCCTTCGCCCCTCACGACGACCGTGCCGTCCTGCGCGGCGGCTCCCACCTGTGCCACGCCTCCTACTGCCGCCGGTACCGCACCTCGGCGCGCACCGCGGTCACCCCCGACACGTCGCTCGCGCACACGGGGTTCCGACTCGCCCTCACTCTCTGAGCTGCGCGGGCGGCGGGACCCGGCGACCGGCCGGCTCGGCGGAAGTCCTCCCGGTCGGCGGCTGCCGCTCGAGACAACTCCTATGCGTCGTGCATACAATTGTCTGCATGTCCTCACAGCACATGCCGGCCATCGAGGCCGCGATCGGCGAATGGCACACGGCGGTGAACTCGGGTGACCGCGCCCGTTGTGCGCGAGCCGTCGGAGATCCCGTCGTCGTCCTCGGCCCCAAAGGCGCAGGCCCGATCACTCCGGCGGAGTTCGCCGACTGGGTGGACCGCTCCGGCATCCGGATGGTCCCGCGATCATGGCACCCGATCAGCGAGCGCCTCATGGTCGTCGAGCAGGACGCGACGTGGCCGCAGAGCCCGACTCCGACGCGGGTGGCCACGGTCTTCCGCGTCAGCGGTGCCGCACGGGGCTCCGTCGTCACCGCGGCGCTCCGGCAGCCGAGTCTCCGGTCGGCCCTCGAGCTTGCGTTCATCTGCCGGGAGATGGCGGCCACCGACCACACCGACTCGCTCGCATGACCTCCGACCATCCCGGTCGGGCGCTGTTCGCGTTCGTCCGTCGCTTCGGCCAGCTGCCCGGCCGTGAGACCGTCTCGACGGCGCAGGGCCGACTCGCCCTCGTCGCCGAGGCGGTCGATGCGCTCACGTCCCGCGGCGCCGATGCCACGGTCAATGCGGTCGCCGCTCACCTCGGCATCGATCAGTCCGGGGCGTCGCGCCTGCTGAGAACGGCCACCGAGGCAGGAGTCGTGCGCACCGACGTCTCCTCCGCCGACGCGCGGCGCCGCACCTCGGTCCTCACGCCCGCTGGAGAGTCGATGCTCGCCGAGGCGCTCACCTGGCAGGATGAGGTCCTCGCTCGTCTCACTGCGCAGTGGTCCGAGGACCGCCGGGCCGACTTCCTCTCCGACTTGGGCGAGATCGTCGCTGCGGCGGACCGCCTCGGGCTCTGACTCCGCCGCCGGAGGAGAGCGCCGCGGTCAGGACACCCGCGTCGACGGCCGCGGCGTCGCCGCCACCTCAGTCACGCGGACGAGCCGCCGGCTCACCTCCGGTCTCCCCAGCACCGTCGGGGCGGGACTGGGCATGCACCTCGGTGGGGTCGGCCTCGGACTCAGCGGCCGCCTCGGCGGGGATGTCCGTCTCACTGTCCGAGGAGTCCGCGGTCTCCGGGGTCCACCCGTCGGCCCACTGGCCGGTCTCGTAGTCGTAGCCGACGGGTTCGCCGTTCTCGTCGGTGCGCTGGTACCAGTCGGTGTAGTCCTCGTGCTCGGAGTCGATATCGCCGTTGGCACCGTCCCCGGGTTCGGTCGGGACGACGTGGAGGGCGAAATTGTCGCCGTAGGTCTCCGCGCCGGCGACGACGGCGTTGTCGACCGCGTTCTGCGCATACTTCCGGCGCAGGGCGATCGGGTCGGTGCGCAGCTCCTTCACCCACGCGACGATGATGAGGATCATCACGAGGGCGAACGGCACGGCGGTGACGATGACGAGCTGCTGGAGACCCTCGAGGGCGCTCGCGTTGCCGAGGAGGAGCATGACGACGGCGATCCCGGACATGACGAGCCCCCAGAACACGACGACCCACTTCTTCGGCGTCTGGTCGCCGCGGCTCGTGAGCATGCCCATGACCACCGAGGCGGAGTCGGCGGAGGTGATGAAGAAGATCGCGAGGACGACGATCGCGACCGCCGGCAGCCAGCCGATGCCCGGGAGGTTGCCGATGAGGGTGAAGAACACCTCGGGGGCCTCCATCGTCTCGGTGAATCCGGCAGCGCCCTCCCGGTACATCCAGATCGAGGTCCCGCCCATGATCCCGTAGGCGACGAAGAGGAGGGCCGAGGGGATGAAGATCGTGCCGAGGATGAACTGGCGGATGCTGCGGCCGCGGGAGATCCGGGCGATGAACGTGCCGACGAACGGCGACCACGAGATCCACCATGCCCAGTAGTAGACGGTCCACACCGACTGGAACTCCTGCGTCTGGCCGCCCCACGACAGGGACCGGCCCATGAGGTCGAAGAACGAGCCGAGGTACTCCATGAGCGCCGAGGGCAGCAGGTTGAGGAGGAAGAGGGTGGGGCCGAGGAAGAGGACGAGGGCGACGATGCCGACCGTGAGCACGATGTTGATCGATGAGAGGTAGCGGATGCCGCGGGAGACGCCGGACACCGCGGAGATGATGAAGCCCACGGTGAGGACGCAGATGATGATGACGAGCGTCGTGTTCGTCATCGGACCGGCCCCGGACACGATCGTCACACCGGTGCCGATCTGCATCGCGGCGATGCCGAGGGCGGCGGCGGTCCCGAAGAGGGTGGCGACGATCGCGAAGATGTCGACGAGGCGACCGGCGAAGCCCTCGGTCTGGCGCTTGCCGAAGAGGCTGCGGAAGATCGAGGACAGCAGGAGCGAGCGGCCGCGGCGGTAGGCGGCGTAGGCGATCGCCCCGCCGACGAGGGCGTACATCGCCCACGCGTGGAAGCCCCAGTGGTAATAGGTCTGGGCCATCGAGCCGTGGAGGGCCTCAACGGTCTCCGGGTCGTTCGTCAGCGGCGGTGGGGKGATGAAGTAGGTCAGCGGCTCGGAGGGACCGAAGAAGAGGACGCCGATGCCGATGCCGGCGGCGAAGAGCATCGCGACCCACGCGAACGTGCTGAACTCCGCCTTCTCCCCGTCCTTGCCCAACGGGATCCGCCCGTACGGCGAGAACGCGATGATGAGGAGGGCGACGAGAACGACGATCGCGACGAGGTTGAAGAACCAGCCGACGTTGAGCGTCGACCAGTCGTAGGCGGCCGTCGCGACGGTGGAGACGCTGCCGGGATCGGCGATGCCCCAGATGACGAACGCGACGGTGAGACCGCCGGCGATCGCGAAGATCACCTTGTCGATCGAGTACCGGCGCCGCTGTTCGTCGATCGCGATGCCGGGCACGAGGATCGGGTGGATGTCGTGCGGGTACTGGGTCTCCGCCTCCTCGCCCACACCGTCGGTGGTGCCGGCCGCCCGTTTGGGTCGTGCGTAGTCGAGGGCGCCGAGGCGCTTGCCGGCATCCCGGCTCACCCGCTTGGCATCGCGGCCGACCCGTTTGGCGTCGGCTCTCATCCGTTCGCGGGAGGCGCGGCGGGCCGGAGTGCGCAGCGACAGGGAGTGCTCGGGGGCCGCGTCGGTGCGCGTCGTGTGCTCGGTGTCGGGCGCCGGCTGCGTGTCGGGCGTGGTGTGACGGTCGTCGGTCGAGTCGCGGGACAAGACGATGGGCCTTTCTCAATGGTCGGTCTCAGTGACAGTGGTCGGTCTCAGTGACGGGTTATCGGTCTCGGTGACGGTTGCCGGTGTGCTCTGTGCCGGTGTGCTCTGTGCCGGCGGGCCGTGTCTTCGCCGCAGGCTGCGCTCCGGTCGGAAGCGTGCGGCGCCCGTGTGGGCGTGCGGCGGCTCGGGCGGCAGCTCACCGTCGATCAAGTCGCCGGGTCAGCTCGGTTGAGGGTTCGGGAAAGCTGGTCGCCGGAGTCGTGGCCGGCGGAGAGGAATACGGCGCTCCGGCGCACTTCGTCTGTGTGAGGCGGTGTCGAGCGATCAGGGTTCTCCACCGCACGACACGATGCTCGACACGACGGCTGCCGGCTCCCGCCGATGCGCGGGCGGCCGCTGCGGGGAGGGGGTTTCCGGGGTCGTTCGACCACGGCGGTGTGATCTCGAGCTCCTGGAAATGCCCATGGTGTGGGAGATTAACAGCTTCTGCGGACCATCTCAACGGCACACCGTCATCGAGGGAAACGGCAAACACTCCTGCCGGAATGCAGCGCGCACACCTGCCGGAATGCGGCGCGCTCCGCTGACCGGCACGGTCAATGACAGCAACCGTGCTGGTCAGCGGAGCGTCAGCCGGGCGCTGCGGCGAACCTCAGGAGTGGAATGCGCCGGACCTTGGGTGCGGAATGCGACGAACCTCAGGTGAGCCCTGCGCCGGACCTCAGTTGAGCAGCGCGCGGTCGCCGAGAGAGGCGCCCTTGAGCTTCGAGAACTCCCCGAGCAGGGCCTCGACCGTCAGCGTCTTCTTCTTCTCGGCGTCGGCCTCGTAGATGATGCGGCCCTCGTGCATCATGATGAGCCGGTTGCCGAGCGAGATCGCCTGCTCCATGTTGTGGGTGACCATGAGCGTCGTCAGCCCGTCGGCGGCGACGATCTTCTCCGTCAGCTCGGTCACGAGCGCCGCCCGCTGCGGGTCGAGGGCAGCGGTGTGCTCGTCGAGGAGGAGGATCCGCGGCTGCGTGAACCCGGCCATGAGAAGGCTGAGCGCCTGCCGCTGCCCACCGGAGAGCAGCCCGACCTTCGTCTTCAGGCGATTCTCCAACCCGAGTTCGAGGGTCGCGAGTTCGGTCCGGAAGCGCTCGCGCCGCGCCGAGGTGGTCCCCCGTCCCAGCCCCCGCGCACGTCCGCGCTTGAGCGCGAGCGAGAGGTTCTGCTCGATCGTCAGGTCGGGCGCGGTCCCGGCCATCGGATCCTGGAACACGCGCCCGAGGTAGGCGGCCCGGCGGTATTCGGGCTTCTTCGCCACCTCGGCGCTGTCGATCGTGATCGACCCGGAGTCGATGGGCAGGCGGCCGGAGATCGTGTTGAGCAGGGTCGATTTGCCCGCCCCGTTCGACCCGATGACGGTGACGAAATCGGATTCGGCGAGAGTGAGCGAGAGGTTCTGCAGGGCTTTGCGCTCGTTGACGGTGCCGGGGAAGAAGGTCTTCGAGATCGAGTCGATCGTCAGCATGGCTCAGCCTTCCTTCACGGTCGAGGAGCGGGGACCGGACGTCCCCGCGGGGACGCCGCCCTGTGCGGCATGGACGGCGGCCGGATCGTCGGTCGTGCCCTCGGGCAGTTTCGCCGGAGCCCGGTTGCCGCGGGAGCGCAGGGACGGGATCCGCTTGAGGAAGCCCCACCGCGGCAGCAGGAGCGCGACGATGACGAGCAGCGCGGTCGTGAGCTTCATGTCATCGGTGTTGAGGCCCGCCCGCAGCGCGAGGAAGATGATGATGCGGTAGATGACCGATCCGAGGATCGCGCCGAGGCTGGCCATGACGATGTTCCGGTTGCCGAAGATCGCCTGACCGAGGATGACCGAGGCGAGGCCGACGAGGATGAGGCCGATGCCCATGCTGATGTCGGCGAACCCCTGGTACTGCGCGATGAGCGCGCCGCAGAGGGCGACGAGTCCGTTGGACAGGGCGAGCGTGAGCATCGTCGTGTTATCGGTGTTGACGCCGAGGCTGCGGATCATCTCGCGGTTGTTGCCGGTGGCCTGGATGGCGAGGCCGAGGTCGGTGGTGAGGAACCAGTCGACGAGGAACTTGAGCACGAGGACGAAGGCGATGAGGATCGCGATCGACACCCACGTCCCCAGCCACATGTTCGCCCGCAGCGGGGTGAACACGGTGTCCTCGCGCAGCAGGGAGAGGTTGGCCTGTCCCATGATCCGCAGGTTGATCGACCACAGGCCGATCATCGTGAGGATGCCGGCGAGCAGTCCGTCGATGCCGCCCTTCGTGTGGAGGAGGCCGGTGATGAAACCGGCGATGAGGCCGGCACCGACGGCGGCGAGCGTCGCGAGGAACGGGTTGACCCCGGCGATGATGAGGGAGGCCGCGGTGGCGCCTCCCGTGGTGAAGCTTCCGTCGACGGTGAGGTCGGGGAAGTTGAGGACCTTGAAGGTGAGGTAGACACCCAAGGCCATGGCTGCGTAGATGAGCCCGAGCTCCAGCGCTCCGTACATTGCTGTCCGATCAGATCGTCAGGGCATCGCCCTGGTTGCCGTGCCGCCCGGGACTCGTCCCGGGCGCTGAGCAGGCGGGTCACGCCGCCTCTAGATGATGGGAGGGAACACGACGCGGGTCTGCGGTGAGCACTCACCGCAGACCCGCCTCGGCGTCATTCGATGACTTTGTCGGCTTCGTCGATGAGGTTCTGCGGAATCTCGACGCCCTGCTTCTTCGCCGCTTCGGGGTTGACGACGAGTTCGAGGGTCTCGCTCGTCTCGACCGGCATGTCCGCCGGCTTCGCCCCGTCCTGGAGGATCTTCAGGGCCATCGCACCGGTCTGCTCGCCGAGCTTCGTGTAGTCGATGCCGCGGGTGATCGCCGCGCCCTGCTCGACCTGTCCGGCCTCGGAGCCGACGAGCAGCGCCTGGTTCTTCTCAGCGGCCTGGACCATCGTCGTCACCGCGGAGACGACGTTGTTGTCGGTGGGCACGTAGTAGGCGTCGACCTTGCCGAGGGAGTCGACGGCCTGGCCGAGCTCACTCGAGTTCGCGATCGTCGCCTCCTTGATCTCCAGCCCCATGCCCTGCGCGGCCTCCTTCGCGAGGTCGACCTGGACCTGCGAGTTGACCTCACCGGAGCTGTAGACGATGCCGACGGTCTTCGCGTCGGGCTTGACGTCCTTGACGAGCTGCAGCTGATCGGCGACCGGGTTGAGGTCGGAGGTGCCGGTGACGTTGCCGCCGGGTGCCTCGTTCGACTGGACGAGGCCGGCCTCGACCGCGTCGGTGACGGCGGTGAAGAGGACGGGCTTGTCGGTGATCGCCTGGGCTGCGGCCTGCGCTGCCGGGGTGGCGACGGCGAGGACGAGGTCGAGGTCGGAGCTCGCGAAGTTCTGCGCGATCGATGTGGCGTTGGCCTGTTCGCCGTTGGCGTTCTGCTCGTCCCAGTCGACCTCGACTCCGGCGTCCTCGAAGGACTTCTTGAATCCGGCGGTCGCCGCGTCGAGGGCCGGGTGCTGGACGAGCTGGGAGATGCCGATGCTGTACGAGTCCCCGCCGCCCTCACCTCCGCCGCTGTCGCCGCCGGAACACGCCGAGACCGCGGCCATCGAACCGATGGCGACGAGGGCCACGGCCAGTTTCTTGAGACGCATACTTCTCCCCTTTGAAAAATATCGGCCCGGGGCGTGGGGCTCCGGGGCGAACCGATGACCGCCCCCGTCGCTTGGGGGCGGTCGAGCATCAGTCCAACCGTTGACCGACCCCGGGTGCCCTCGGCGTCGAGGACGGGTCGGTGCTGGACGACTGTGATGCTATCAACTCTATTCGGCGCCTCTGACACCAGTAGTCGAAATCACACATCGGGAGACGTTTCGTCTGCAGATCGTTATCTGCACGGCCACGCGTCCGCTCAGGGGGCGATCTGCACGTCCGATCGTCCCAGGACGCGGAGCATCCACGCGAAGTCGAACGCCGTCTCCTTCCACGCGTCGTAGCGTCCCGAGGCACCGCCGTGACCGGCGGCCATCTCGGTGCGCAGCAGCGCATCGGCGCCGACCTCGCGCAGCCTGGCCACCCATTTCGCGGGTTCGACGTAGAGGACCCGGGTGTCGTTGAGCGAGGTCACGGCCAGGATCTGCGGGTGGGCCGCCTCGGCGACGTTCTCATAGGGGGTGTAGGAGCGCATGTACTCATAGACCTCCGGATCGTGGAGCGGATCGCCCCACTCCTCCCATTCGATGACGGTGAGCGGGAGTTCGGGCATGAGGATCGAGGTGAGCGCGTCGACGAACGGCACGTGGGCGCTGATCCCCGCGAAGAGCTCGGGCGCCATGTTCGTCACCGCCCCCATGAGGAGCCCACCGGCCGATCCCCCGGTGGCGACGAGCTGCTCCGGCGTCGTCCATCCCTCGGCGATGAGGTGGCCGGCGACGGCGATGAAGTCGGTGAACGTGTTCGTCTTCACCGTCGTCTTGCCCTCGTCGTACCAGTGGCGGCCCATCTCGCCGCCGCCGCGCACGTGGGCGATCGCGTAGACGACGCCGCGGTCGAGAAGGGAGAGCCGGGCGACGGAGAAGTACGGGTCGACGCTGATCTCGTACGAGCCGTAGCCGTAGAGGACGAGCGGTGCCGGGGCGCCGAGGCGGCCGTCGGGTCCGACATCGACGAGGTCGGTGCGGTAGACGAGGGACACGGGGATCTCGGTGCCGTCCGCAGCCCGCGCCCAGACGAGGGATTCGCCGTACCGGGCGAGGTCGACGCTGCCGAGCACGGGCTGGCGCTTGAGGACGGTGTCGGCTCCGGTGGCGATGTCGTGCTGGAAGACGACGGCGGGCGTCGACATCGACGTGAACGTCAGTCGGATCGCCGGCTGTTCGAACTCGGGGTTCGCCCCGAGGCCGAGCGTGCCGGTCTCCCGATCGAAGGGCAGCTCCTCGAGCGGGCCGAACGGGGTGCTCGGCGCCCCGGTGAGGGGGACGATGCCGACCCGGGCGAAACCGCCTCGGCGATAGCTGATGACGATATACCCGACGAAGGCGTCGACCTCCTCGATGCGCAGGCCGTCGACGTCGACGAGGACGCTGCGGCCGGTCGTCGTCGGGTCGAGGCTCGTGCCGGCGGGAGCGTCGACGGCGTCGGCGGTCTCCGTGGCGTCGCCGGTCGGGTTCGCGGCGGGCACGTCGATGATGTCGAAGTCCGCGCGGTCGCGGTTGTGGGTGATGAGGAAGCGGTCCTCGTGGTCGATGAGGGCGTGCTCGACGGAGTACTCGACGCCGTCGACGCGGGGCCACACCTCGGCCGGGGTCGCCTCGAGGTCGCTCGTCCGCAGCGCCCAGTAGCCGGTCGTCGTCTTCGAGCCGGTGACGATGAAGAGGTACCGGCCGGAGCGGGAGAAGCCGGCGCCGACGAAGAAGCGCTCGTCGGGTTCGTGGAAGATGCAGACGTCGTCGGCGCTGTCGGAGCCCACCGCGTGACGCCACACCTTCTCCGGGCGCCACGCGTCGTCGACGGTGGTGTAGAAGACGAAGCGGCCGGTCGGGTCGATCGAGGCCCCGGCGAAGGTGTTCTCGATGGCATCGGGCAGGTCCTCGCCCGTGACGAGGTCGCGGATGCGCAGAACGTAGCGCTCGTCGCCGGCGGTGTCGACGCCGTAGAGGAGGCGGCCGCCGTCGTCGGTGAGCGAGAACGTCCCGAGCGAGAAGAAGTCCGAGCCCTTCGCCGCCTCGTTCGAGTCGAAGACGACCTCCTCGTCGGGCAGCGGTTCGTCCCCGACCTCCGGCGGCGTCCAGTCCTGCGAGTCCGCGATCGGCACTCGGACGTGGATGCCGTAGTCGAGTCCGGCCCGAGTGCGTGTGAAGTACCAGTACCCGCCGCGGCGGGTCGGCACCGACATGTCGGTCTCCTTGATGCGGGTTCTGATCTCGGTGAAGATCGCCTCCCGCAGCCCGGCGACGTCGGCCGTTTGCGCCTCGGTCCATGCGTTCTCCGCTTCGAGGTGGGCGATGACCTCGGGAGACTCCTTGTCCCGCAGCCATTCGTAGTCGTCGACGAAGGTGTGCCCGTGGTGCGTGCGCTCGTGCGGGACCTTCTTCGCCACCGGCGCCGAGGCGGGGGCCGCGGCCGGGTCGACCGCGTCGGTCGGTGCGGGGGTCGGAGCGGGGACTGCAGGTGCGGCGTCGGGGGCGGTCGCCTCGGCGGGGGTCGGATCGGGCTGCGGGGAATCGGAAGACGTCATGTGCCCACCCTAGCCACCCGCGCAAGGGTGCCCGGGCTCGCGGGGTCGTCGACTCCAGGGCTGCGGAGCCTCTGTTCGCACGCCCCCATTGTGAGCAGAATGCGCAGAAGGCGCAGAACGCGACAAACGGGTTTATTGCACTCAACCGCAGACCGTGACGCGCGCCACACTAGACTGAGGTCCATGTACGTCTTCGCAGGTGAAGGCGTTCTTCGACGATGAAGAAGGGACATCTGCTCAATGATGATGCAGTCTTCCGGCAGCGCAGGCCCGCCCGGCGGCCCTGACTCCGGCACCGCCCCCGATTCCGGGGACCCACACAGATCCGGCGGCGTCTCCCGTCGCCTGTTCGGCAAGGTCGCCTACGGCGTCATCGCCGTCGCGGCGATCGGCACGGCGACGGGATATTCGATCCGGTCCGCCTCGGCGAAGGGGGACCTCTCGGCCAACCTCACCCTCATCGCCCCGGCCGGTGCCGGCGGCGGCTGGGACGGGTTCGCCCGCGAGACCCAGCAGGCGATGCGGGTGACGCGCACGGCGAACAACGCGCAGGTCGTCAACATCCCCGGCGCGGGCGGCACCATCGGCCTCGGCAAGTTCTCGACGATGGACGGACGCGCCGACACGATCCTCGCCACGGGCACCGCGATGGTCGGCGGCATCGCCCTCAACGACTCCCCCGTCGGCTTCGACGACACGACCCTGCTCGCCCGCGTCGCCGAGGACTACGACGTCCTCATCGCCGCCGCCGACTCCCCGTACGACACGCTCGAGGACGTCATGACCGCGTGGCATAAGGACCCCGAGGGCTTCGTGTGGACGGGCGGTTCGGCCGGCTCGGTCGACCACCTCACGATCGCCCAGCTCGCGCAGCTCGGCGGGATCCCCGGCTCCGCGATCACCTACATCCCGAAGTCCGGCGGCGGCGAGTCGATTCAGACCCTGCTCTCGGGCACCACCGACTTCGCCTCGACCGGCTTCAACGAGGTCTCCGACCAGATCGAGGCCGGACGCGTCAAGGCGATCGGCCTCGCCGCCCCCGAACGCCTTCCCGGCTTCGAGGACATCCCGACGATGAGCGAGCAGGGCTTCGAGGTCACCCTGACGAACTGGCGCGGCTGGCTCGGCGCTCCCGGCATCACCGCCGACGAGACCGCAGAGCTCGTCGGCATGCTCGAGACGACCCGCAACAGCCCCGAATGGAAGGACGCCCTGGCCCGCAACCAGTGGACGGACGTGTGGCTGACCGGTCAGGAGTTCGCCGACTTCATCGTCGAAGACACCAAGCGCATCGAAGCGCTGCTTGAGGAGTTGGGACTGTGAGCACGACAACGGACACATCCGCACGGACCCGGACGGGCCACCTCGGCGAGGGGACCTGGTGGCACGGCCGCTCAGGTCTGCTCGTCCCGCTCATCCTCGGTGCGTTCTCGACGTACCTGCTCATCGGGATCCTCACGATGGACGTCGCCGAGGACGCCGACCCGCCCGGCCCGCAGTTCTTCCCGATGATCATCATGGTCCTCGGGTACGTCATCACGGTGCTGCTGACCATCGCGATCATCCGCAACCCCGAACCCGTCGACGCCGACACGGCCGCCCCCGCCGAGGCGAGGGAGGAGAAGGCGTTCTCCACCCCGGTGACCTCGGCGGTCGCCGCCTCCCGGCTGTCCCCGCACGAGGAGGACGAACCGAGCGCGGATCGTCGGGCCCTTGCCGAGGCGCGGGCGGAGGATGCGAGTCATCGCACCCATTCCGACTTCACGTCCCTGGCCTGGGCGATCGGCGGCTTCGCCGCGTTCGCCGCGATCCTCGAGTTCGCCGGCTGGATCATCGCCGCGGCCCTCCTCTTCTGGTGTGTGGCCCGCGCGATGGGCTCGCGCCGACCGCTGTTCGACCTCACGCTCGCGCTGACGTTCTCCTCGCTCGTCTACCTCGCCTTCGCGGTGCTCCTCGGACTCAACCTGCCCTCGGGTCTGCTCGGAGGGGAGTTCTGACATGGATGCTCTCTCCTCCCTCATGGAAGGCTTCACCCACGCGCTCACCCCGATCAACCTGCTCTGGGTCCTCGTCGGCTGCTTCCTCGGCACCGCCGTCGGCGTGCTCCCTGGACTCGGGTCGTCGATGGCTGTGGCGCTGCTCCTGCCGATGACCTTCGCCCTCGACCCGACGGGCGCGTTCATCATGTTCGCCGGCGTCTACTTCGGCGGGCTCTTCGGCGATTCGACGATGGCGATCCTCATGAACACCCCGGGGCAGGCCTCGGCGATCGCCTCGACGTTCGAGGGCCACAAGATGGCCAGGGCCGGCAGAGCCCCGCAGGCGCTCGCGACAGCGGCGATCGGGGCGTTCATCGGCGGGTTCGTCTCGTGCTTCCTCGTCGTCTTCATCGGGCCCCTGCTCGCGGACCTCTCAGCGAACTTCGGTCCCGCCGAGTTCTTGGCGCTCGCACTCTTCGCCTTCGTCGCGACCTCCTCGGTCGTCGCCGACTCCGTGCTCAAGGGGCTCATGGCGCTCCTCCTCGGCATCGGGATCTCGGTCATCGGCATCGACTCGGTCTCGGGCACGGAGCGGTTCACGTTCGGGGTGCCCGAGCTCTTCGACGGCGTCTCGCTCGTCACGGTCACCGTCGGCATGCTCGCCCTCGGCGAGGTCTTCTACATCGCCTCCCGGATCCGGCGGAAGGCCGCCGACAACACGATCAACGCCTCGGGCCGGCCGTTCCTCTCGGGACGCGAATTCAAGGAGGCGCTGCCGGCGTGGCTGCGCGGCACGGCGATCGGCCTGCCCTTCGGCGTCGTCCCCGTCGGCGGTGCCGACGTGCCGACCTTCATGGCCTACGGGCTCGAACGCAAGCTCGACTCCCGCCGGGCGGACCCGCAGTTCGGCAAGGGCGCGATCCGCGGCCTCGCCGCCCCGGAGGCTGCCGGCAGTGCGACGACGGGCATCGCGATGGGGGCGCTCTTCGCGCTCGGTCTGCCGATCTCGGCGACCGCGGCGATCATGCTCGCCGCATTCCGCCAGTACGGTCTGCAGCCGGGGCCGCTGCTCTTCGACCGGGCCCCGGAACTCGTGTGGGCCCTCATCGCGAGCTTCTTCATCGCGATGATCGTCCTCCTCATCATCAACCTGCCCTTCGCCCCACTGTGGGCGAAGCTGCTCAAGATCCCCGAGCCCTACCTCTACGGCGGCATCGCGGTCTTCTGCGGGCTCGGCATCTATGCGACCTCGGCGTCGACGTTCGAGCTCTTCGTCCTCCTCGGGATCGCGATCATCAGCTTCGTCCTCAAACGCTACGGCGTCCCGCTGGCACCGCTGATGATCGGCATGGTGCTCGGCCCGCTCGCCGAGACGAACCTCCGGGATGCGCTGCTCGCCTCGGGCAACGACCTCTCGGTGCTCATCTCCTCGCCGATCGCCGTCGTCCTCTACCTCATCCTCATCGCCGCCCTCATCTACACGGGCACCGGCCGGGTCCTCGCCCGCCGGCGGCAGCGGGCACGGGCCGAGGCCCTCGCCGCTCGCTGACCGCGGGGATGTGAGGCACCGAAGCGCCGAGGTGGGGCGGACGATCGTGTCCGCCCCACCTCGGCGCTTCTCATCGCGGGAGCGTCAGTGCGCGGACACGGGCTCCCGCACCTCAGCGGCCTCAGTCTGCGGTCCGCGGCCGGCGCCCTTGAGGCCGAAGGCCGTGAGGACGGCGGCGGTGAGGACGACGACGGTCGCACCCCCGGCCGCCCACTGCACGCCGAGGTCGAAGGCGCGCACAACGGTATCGGCGAGCTCATCGCCGAGGCGGCCGCCGATCTCACCGGCGCGCTCGAGCGCGGATCCGAGCGTCTCGAACGCCGGATCCTCGGCCCTCTCGCCGAGGTGGGAGGCGAGCTGGCGGCCGAAGACCATCGTCGTCAGGCCGCCGAGGACGGCCGTGCCCATGACCGAGCCGAACTCGTAGGCGGTCTCGGAGATCGCCGAGGCGGCTCCGGCCTTGTCCGCCGGTACCGCGGAGAGGATGAGGTCGTTGGTGATCACCTCGGCGGTGCCGATGCCGGCGCCGAGGACGATGAAGGAGATGATCATGCCGGGCACGCTCGGCTCCGGGGTGAAGGCGACGAAGCCGAGGCCGGTCGCGTTGAGGGCGAGCGCGGCGGGGACGACGATGCGCGGCCGGATCCGGGCAACGAGCGGGACGGCGAGGTAGCCGGCCGCGATCGACATGATCAGTCCGGGGACCAGGGCGAGCGCGGCCTCGACCGGGGAGAGGCCGAGGACGAGCTGGAGGACCTGCGTGCCGAAGTAGAGGAACCCGGCCAGCCCCATGAGGCTGAGCAGGTTCGCCGTCACCGCCGAGGTGAACACGGCGTTGGCGAAGAGCCGGACGTCGAGCATCGGGTTGGCGGATGCCAGCTGCCGGCGGACGAAGAGGAACCCTGCGATGAGCGAGACGATGACCGCTGCGACGAGGAGCCAGTCGAGGCCCTCGGACATCCCGTGCTTGATGGCGAAGACGAGCGGGGTGAGCGTGAGCATCGAGAGCACGATCGAGAGGGGATCGATGGGGCCGGGATTCGGGTCGCGGGACTCCGGCAGGAGGAGGAGCGCAGCGGGGATGAAGAGCGCGATGAGGGGGAGGTTGATGAAGAAGATCGAGCTCCAGTGGAAGTGCTCGAGGAGGACGCCGCCGACGACGGGACCGAGCGCGGCACCGCCGCCGAAGAGCGCGGCCCACGTCGCGATCGCGATCCGCCGGTCCCTGGCGTCGAGGAAGATGTTGCGGATGAGCGAGAGCGTCGAGGGCATGAGCGTGGCGCCGAAGACGCCGAGGAGGGCGCGGGCGACGATGAGCATCTCCGGGGTCGTCGAGAACGCCGCGAGCAGGGACGCGGCCCCGAAGCCGATGGCACCGATGACGAGGAGGAGCCGGCGCCCGAAGCGGTCGCCGATGCTGCCCATCGCGACGAGGAGGCCGGCGAGCATGAGCGCGTAGATGTCGACGATCCACAGCAGCTGGGTGCCGGTGGGGTGGAGGCCGGTGCTGATCGCCGGCAGGGCGAAGCCGAGCACCGTGTTGTCGATCGAGATGAGGAGGACAGGGATCATCAGCACAGCCAGGCCGAGCCATTCACGCCGGCCGGCGCGCACAGGTGGAGTCTGCGTTGTGAACATGCTTCAACTGTACCGTCTAGACGGTATAGTTCCAAGGTCTGGGGCGACGGTGAGGCCGGACTCACAGTCGGTGCGCAGGATCTCGGTTAGGCTCGTATCCATGGCACGGAATTCCGCCGATACGAGGGAGAAGCTCCTCGACGCCTTCGACAGGCTGCTCGAACAGCACGGCACTGCCGGGGCGACGCTCGACGCCGTCGCCGCCGAGGCGGGAGTGTCCAAGGGTGGTCTGCTCTACCACTTCGGGTCGAAGGCGAAGCTCGTGCAGGGCAGCCTCGACCGCCTGCGCCGCCTTGTCGACGCCGACATCGCGGCGATGCGATCCTCCGAACTCGGCCCCCACATCTACTACCTCGAGACCTCGGCGGAGATGGGGACGCCACTCGACCTCAGCCTCATCGCCGCGACCCGCCTCGCCCAAGAGCACGACGAGGCGCGGGTGGCGCTGCGGGAGACGCGCGAGCAGTGGTTCGCCGTCCTCAACGACCACCTCGGCGACCCGCACCTGGCGATGACGATCCAGCTCATCGGCGACGGAATGTACCTCAACCAGAACTTCGGGCTCTCGGAGTCCGAGGCGCTCGTCCACGTCAAGGACGTCCTGGCGCGCCTGGGACTGTAGGGCGCGGCGGGGCGCGGCGGGTGCCTGGACGTTTTAGGCAGGTTTCCGCGCCGTTTCTCTGCCTAGAACGTCCAGGACTCGGCCGTTCTGCCCGAGGACCATCGAGTGAGGACGTCGCTGTCCGGCGGTCAGGCTCCCATCGCACCGCACTCGTGCACGAACGCCTGTGGACCCCACCCCTACGCGGTGCGCCCCCACTTCTCATAGCCCACGACTTCAACAGGCGATTCTTGGTCACTTCGGACAGGTTCCAGAGCCAGAAACCAGCCTGAAACGTCCAGGTCTCGGGCCGCCACAACTGTTGCGCGCCGATTGCTGCCGGCATTGCGTATCTCGCCGACCACATGTGTGCAGACGACGATGATCGACGAGCCGACTCGTGTGCAGATCGCCTGTGGGCGGCGACACCGTTTCCACAGGCACGCAACCGTAACTTCCCACGACTGTCTGCCTCGGGGAGCATCAGCGATATGATCACTCCAGGCCCGTGGGAGTTGCGCGACTACTCCCCGCTCTTCCGCGCGAACGCTGCCGAACAGCGCGGGATCTCACGGCACAAGCTCTTTCACTCGGGCCGCTATCCTGTCGTCGTCCCCGGTGTCCGCATGGATCGCGAATCGACAGTCGCCTACCCCACGCCGCAGTGGGCCGATCAGAGTTGGATCGACGACGCCCAGCGGCTGCGAGCGGTGGGCCTCAAGTACCCGAAGGTCGCCGCCGGCTTCGCAACAGCGGCCCGGCTCTTCGGTTGGCCGCTGCCGAGGGCTCTGCAGATATCCGAACTCCATGTGTGCTCTGACGACGTGAACATGCGCATCCGCCTCCCTGGCATCCGTCTGCACCGGACGAAGGTCTTCGTCTCCTGCGAGTTCTTCGGCCTGCCAGTGGTCACACCCTTATGCGTCTTCGTCACTCTCGGACCGGCGTTGTCTCTCCACGATCTCGTGAGACTCGGCGACGCCGCAGTGGGCAATTGGCATGGGCCACCCCAGCTCCGACTCGACGAGCTGCGCGGGTTCGTCTCCGAGACCAGGGGAATCCGGTTCCGCCGCCACCTGCTCGAGGCCCTCGAACTCGTCCGCCCGACGGTCGACTCGCCGCGCGAGACCGACCTGCGGCTGTGGACGCGCTCGGTCGGTCTGCCCGAACCGACCGTCCATCCGCGCGTCTGCTGCCCGAGCATCAATCGCGTCGTCGAACCCGACCTCGGCTACGAGAACGAGAAGCTCGCGCTCGTGTACGACGGCGACCACCACCGGACCTCGAAGGACCAGTGGAACAGGGACATCGCACGCGACGAGGCGATGCGCCTCGAAGGGTGGACGGTCTTCAGGGTCACCGGCCGCACGGACTACCGACAGCTCGAAGCTAAGATCAGGCGGCACCTCGGCCTGAGCTGAACAGTACAGGCACGAGCTGAGGACGCTGGGTGTCGATCTGCGACCGGCAGATCGACACCCAGCGTCCTCAGCTCCACCCCACCCCGGAGCGGCCGCCCCACGACCCCTCACCCGAGGTGGTGGACCTCCTGCAGCCGGTAGACGGGGGTGTCTATCCCCTCGAACCGGGCCTTGAGCTGGAGAGCCAGGTAGAGCGAGTAGTGCCGCGACTGGTGGAGGTTGCCGCCCTGGAACCAGAGGTTCTCCTGCTGGGTGGGCTTCCACATGTTGCGCTGTTCGCCCTCCCACGGACCAGGGTCCTTCGTCGTGTCCGAGCCCAGTCCCCAGCACTTGCCGACCCGATCGGCGGTCTCCTGATCGACGAGGTCGGCGACCCAGCCGTTCATCGACCCGTATCCGGTGGCGTATACGACGAGATCGGCGGGCAGTTCCGTGCCGTCATCGAGCACCACGGCATCCTCGCTCAGATGATCGACCTGCCCCTTGGCGAGGCGCACCTTGCCGTCGGCGACGAGTTCGGCGGCACCGACGTCGATGTAGTAGCCCGAGCCTCGGCGCAGGTACTTGAGGAACAGCCCGGACCCGTCGTCACCGAAGTCGAGGTCGAACCCGGCCTCCTCCATCCGCCGATAGAAGTCGGCGTCACGCTCCTTCATCTGCTCGTAGAGGGGGATCTGGAACTCGTGCATGATCCGGTAGGGCAGGGACGCGAAGATGAGGTCGGCCTTCTCCGTCGTCACTCCGGCCGCGACCGCCTCCTCCGAGTAGAGCGCGCCGAGGCCGATCTCCATGAGCGAATCGCTCTTGACGATGTGCGTGCTCGAGCGCTGGACCACCGTCACGTCGGCGCCGTTCTCGTAGAGGGCCCCGCAGATGTCGAACGCGGAGTTGTTGCTGCCGATGACGACGACCTTCTTCCCCGCGTACGCGTCCGGGCCCGGGTGCTGCGAGGAGTGCTGCTGCTCGCCGCGGAAGACCTCGCTGCCGGGGAAGCTCGGGATGTTCGGCTTGCCCGACATTCCTGTGGCCATGACGAGGTGCGTGGGAGTGAGCGTGATCGACTCCCCGCCGCGTTCGACCTCCACCGTCCACTGTCCGGCCGCCTCGTCATAGCTCGCCGAGGTGGCCGTCGTCGACGACCAGTACGGGATCTCCATCACCCGGGTGTAGAACTCCAGCCAGTCCGCGATCTTGTCCTTGGGTGCGAACACCGGCCAGTTGTCGGGGAACTTGAGATAGGGCAGGTGGTCGTACCAGACGGGGTCGTGCAGGCACAGCGACTTGTACCGTGACCGCCACTGGTCCCCCGGCCGCTCCCAGCGGTCGATGACGAGCGTCGGCACCCCGAGCTGCCGCAGTCGGGCCCCGAGCGCGATCCCGCCCTGTCCCCCGCCGACGACGAGCACGTACGGGTGGGCGGTCTCGCCCCACGCGGCATCCTCCTCGGCGCGCTTCTCCGACCAGCTCTTCCGCTGCGGATCGACCCCGTGCTCGGCGCCCTTGACCCGGCGGGTGCCGCGGGGCTCCTCGTGTCCGGTGATCTCCTGCAGCGTGGTGAGCACGGTCCAGGCCTTGATGCCGTCTTCGTCGATGAGGCGGACGAGTCCTCTGCCGCGCCCGACCGAGGTGGTGAAGGTGAACCACGCTTCCGTCACTCCGTCGGCGGTTGCTGCCGGTTCATTGAGTTCGAATTCCGCCGGCGAGACACGATCGAGGTTGTGGGTGAGCAGGTCGGTGACCCCATCGGGGTTCTCCACGGTTTTGAGGTTCCAGGTGAAGGACACAAGGTCCCTCCAATAGCTGTCGGTGGCGAACAGACCGGCGGCGGCCGGAATATCCCGCCGGCTGAGCGCCGATTCGAAATCCTGCAGCCACCTCATAGCGATGTCGTCGGCGGTCAACTGGGGACGGTCGAGCGTCGTTGTCATGTCACTCCTCCTCATTGAGTTCAGTGACTCCAAACTAGGCCGGGCACTCCCGGTTCAAAAGAGTTGCACCGGATTGCATGGACCACGCTGTGCCGGGATTCTCACCAAAGCTTCGACCCCATGGTCAGGGGTGCGTTCCCGTCCTATACTCAAGGCATGCTTCAGCCGGATCTGGCGCATCTCGCCAGAGATCTGACACGCATTCACGATGCTGTGATCACCGGGGCGTCGCCGCCGGTGCAACCGCGCGCGCTGGTCAGGCGCTCGTGGGATCGGATGCTGCGATTGGGGCTGGACCCGGATGGCGCGAATGCGCGGATCGTCGCCGATGGGGCCGAGCTGGAGACTCGGCGGAGGACGTCACGGCTGAGGCTGGTCGTCGATGAGATGCGCTCAGTGCTGTTGCGGGCTCCCGACGCTGCGCCGTTCATCCTCGTCGTCACGGATGCCGATGGAGTCATTCTGTGGAGAGATGGTGCGGCTTCCGCCAGACGGCAAGCCGATGAGCTTGGATTCGTCGAAGGAGCGCATTGGTCCGAAGCCAAGGTCGGTACGAACGCCATCGGCACGGCGCTGGCCGAGGAGGCACCCGTCCAGCTCTTCTCCGCCGAACATTTTGAGGCCTCTCAGCACCCTTGGTACTGCAGTGCCGTGCCCGTGCACGACCCGCATGACGGGACTCTCTTGGGAGTCGTCGACATCAGCGGTCCGGCGATGACTCTTCATCCTGCTGTGCAGTCGTTGGTGACTACGGCGGTGCGTCTGGCCGAGGCCCGCCTGATGATCGCTCAGCAGGAAGCGCTGAACACTCTCCGCGATCGGATGTCGGCGATGCTTGCGGGCACGTCCGGTCCGGCCCTCGTCGTCGACGATGCCGGATGGGTGGCGTATCAGCAGGGCGTACGCAGCCGCGACCGCATCGAGGTGCCGGCCGCTGACCGTTCGATCCTCATCCCCGGTGCCGGTCTGTGCCTGCCGGAGAAGATCACCGGTGGATGGCTGCTGCGGCCCACCGGCGATCGTCGAGCTTCGGTGACTCTGCGGATGAGGCAGGACCCGCCCGTTCTCGATATCCATTCCGGAACCGAACCTCTGGTCGTTCCGCTCACGCCACGGCGGGCGCAGATTCTGGCGGCGGTCACCTCTGCGGGGGCTGCGGGGATCAGCGCTCCCGACCTCAGCCAGCGCCTCTACGGGGACGGCGACCATGTGGTCACCGTCCGCGCAGAGGTCTCGCTCTGCGCCGTTCCGTCGGAGCCCTGCTCGCCACCCGGCCCTACCGGTGGGCCGACGGCGTCGACGCGCGGGTGGACTAGGCCGGTCACGACGTCGCCGGGGAACAGAATCGGCTGAGAGATCGAGAAGCACGAAAGAGGCACTCCTGAGCGACGGCTAGTTTCCCACCGCGCCGAGCCACCAGGGACAGCGCATTCGCAACGTTCTTTCGGTATCCGCCAGCTCTGTCACGACGCCGATGCTTATCGGGCACTGCAGCCGCTATTGTCTGCAACCCGTGAAGATTCGGTGAAGTAAAATCTGAGGCACACCCATTGACTCCGAAGAACGGTTCACCAGAGTTGACTCTTTCCCAACAGGCTTACAGTGTCATCGAAGACATGATCATCAGTGGGTCGATTCCTGCCGGCAGCTACATCACCGAGCCCGAACTCGTGGAGAAGACCGGCTTGGGCAGGACACCCATCCGCGAGGCGTTGCAGCGCCTCGCACGCGAGCACATGGTGACCATCCGGCCCCGCCGAGGCATCTACGTTCCCTCTCTGGAGTATGAGACCGAATTGCGTATCCTCGAAGTCCGCAGAGAGCTCGACGTCGTCGCCGTCCGCCTCGCCGCCAGACGAGCCTCAGATGACCAGCGCAGCAGGATGCGATCTCTGGCCGCGCAGCTCGAGCAGATCGGATCCGACTTTCCGACTTACGCGGAGACCATCCGCGAAACTCATCAACTGCTGGCAGCCGCCACCAAGAACACCTACCTCGTCGAATCTCTGCTTCCGCTGCAGAATCTCTCTCGACGCTACTGGATCTCCAACGTCGTCGATGTCGAGAAGGAGATCGCAGCCAGTTCCGGCTGCCATCTGCGCATGCTCAGAGGCGCGGCGGACATGGACGTTGACGCGGCAGAGAAAGCCGCCTACGATCTCAACGACTATCTGGTCGACTATGCAACGAGAGCGGCGCAGATGGCCTGACTCAGCTATCTGCGCCGCAACGGGTTCGCCTGCCGGCTCAGTCCGCTGACCCAGCCGGAGCCGTCCCGATCAGGTCGGGTTTCCCGACAACCCCGCTTGTGCGTCCCCATCGGCACCCGGCACGCGCATCTCGAAGGTCTCGGTCACGACCGTGTAGTCGAAGTAGCCCATGCGCGCAATCGGCTTGGCCTTGAGGATGTCGATCTTGCCATCCTCCGAGACATAGTCATCGTTGAGGTGGATGCGCTCGACCGAGGCATAGACGATGTCGATCGAGCCCACCTTCGAGTTGCCGGGCAGCCGGTGAGTGGAGATGTACTTGCACTCGTACTGGAACGGGCTCTCGGCGATCATCGGCGTCGCGGACAGGTCAGCCGAGCGACGGGTGACGTCCATCTGGTCGAACTCGGATTCGTGCGCGTCCATCACCTGGGCGCTGATGTTGACCTGCTCGCGCAGATCCCAGGTGGCCATGTTCCACACGAACCAGCCGGTCTCCTCGGCGTTGAGCACGGTGTCCTTGCGACGCCCATCGGGGTACTGGTTGGCCGCGAACATCACCATCGGCGGATCGAATGTGAGGTTCTGCCACTGGCTGTAGGGAGCGATGTTCTCGACTCCATCGGCGCTCACGCTCGAGAGCCAGCCGATGGGACGCGGCACCGTCAGCGCCTTGAACGGCGAATGTTCGAGGGGACGGTTCTTCGACGAAGGATCGTATTTCATCTGGATTTTCCTTTGTTGGGTTCGAAGTGGAAGAGATGGTGCCGGCACCGAAGGCCGGGGCGGCAGCCAGACTCAGGCTGCGGCGGCCTTGACCCGGCGGCGCAGGTTTCCGGTCATGAGGTAGTAGAGCACGGCGGAGACGACGACGCCGAGGATCCAGGCGATCTCCGCGCCATTGAGCAGGTAGGCGATCGGTCCGACGTAGATTGCGCTGTTCATGAACGGGATCTGGACGATGACGCCCGCGAGGTAGGCGACGTAGGCGATCCAGTTGAACTTCCCGTAGATCCCGTTCGGGTCGAACAGGCCCTTGATGTCGTACTTCTTATTGCGCACCAGGTAAAAGTCGACGAGGTTGACCGCCGACCACGGTGTCATGAAGTAGAGGAGGAAGAGCAGGAAGTTCTGGAACACAGTGAGGAAGTTCTCCGAGGCGGCCAGGGCGATGGCAAGCGCCACCGCGGTCACGCCGAGGATGAACAGCGTGCGCGTGTACGACTTCAGATGGTTCTGCTTGGTGAAGGCGGAGACGATCGTTGTGATCGACATGAACCCGCCGTAGGCGCTGAGCGTGTTCCCGGCAAGCTTGCCCAGGATAACCGCGAGGAGGACGATCACGCCGAACTTCCCTGCCAGGTCGGTGATGTAGCCGACCTCGCTGCCGCTGAACGCGTCACCACCGAGGAACGCGGCGAAGGCGCCGACGGTCATCGCGAGGCTCGCACCGAGGACGCTGCCGAGGAACGTCCACCCGACGGTGGCGTTCTGCGAGGTAGTCTCGGGCAGGTAGCGGCTGTAATCGGCGATGTACGGGCCGAAGGTCAGCTGCCACGAGGCGGAGAGCGAGACGCCGAGGACGAACGGAGCCATCGCGAATCCGTTGCTCGCCGTGATGGACTCGCCCATATCGCCCGTGACCATGACGACGATGAGCCAGACGAAGACGATGGCGCTGAGGAACGCCGGCAGGTGCGAGAACCGGTGGATCCAGCGATAGCCGACGATGGCCGAGAGCGCACAGAAGACCGCGAAGAGGATCGCACCGATCTGCGGCGAGACGTGGAACAGCAGCCCGAGCGCCTGACCTCCAAGGACGAGCCCCGTGGCATAGAAGCCGATGTAGATGAAGAGTGCGAGGACCAGCGGCAGGATGGCACCATAGAAACCGAACTGTGCCCGGCTCTGGATCATCTGCGGCACCCCGAGCTGCGGTCCCTGCGCCGAGTGCAGAGCGGTGATGTACCCGCCGAGGATGTTGCCGAGCAGGATCGCCGGGATCGACCACAGCGCCGAGTTCCCGAGAATCGTCATGAGCGCACCCGTGACGAGAGCGGTGATGGAGCTGTTCGCGGCGAACCACACGAAGAGCAGGGAGATCGGGCGTCCGTGACGTTCGGACGGCGGGATGTAGTCGATGGTTCGCTTTTCGACGAATTTAGGTTGAAGCTCGGGTGTAGCAGTCATCATGACCTCCATTGCACGGCTGCGTTAAGTGCAGTGTCGTGAAATATATCACCAATATATCTTTGGTCACAATACCGTCGGACCCTTTTCATTCGGCCGCGACGAGCAACGATCCGCGAAGTTCCGCGCGTCGTCGAGACAGGGAATCGCCCGACCGGAACAGCGCCGAAACTGTGCTTGCCGACCGGGTCTGTGCTGAAAAGAGAGCCCTCACGTGTACCAGCGTTGGGAGGTCAGAATGGCTGGCGAGAAGCTCGACCTCGAAATGCAGGGCACGGGAGGACTCCTGGCTCGAATCCACACAGCGATGGGAACCGAGGAGATCGCTCTGATGTTCGACGATGCCGAGGATCCCGCATCACTGTGCAGACTGTGAAGGGCGGGGCCGACATCGTCTGTCGGCCCCGCCCTCAGCTATTCAGTTCTGGTGCGACCTCAGTCCAGCAGGTCGTGTCGCACGATCGACTGTTCGCGATCGGGGCCGACGCCGATGACCGACATCCGGCAGCCCGAGAGCTCCTCGAGTGCGAGCACGTACTTCTGCGCGTTCTCCGGCAGATCGTCGAAGGTCCGAGCCTTCGTGATGTCCTCGGTCCAGCCGTCGAAGTACTCGAAGATCGGCTTCGCATGGTGGAACTCGGTCTGCGACACCGGCATCTCCTCATGACGCTCGCCGTCGACTTCGTAGGCCACGCACACGGGGATCCGCTCGATGCCCGTGAGCACGTCGAGCTTCGTGAGCACATAGTCGGTGAAACCGTTCGTGCGGGCGGCGTAGCGGGCGATGACCGCGTCATACCAGCCGCAGCGGCGCGGTCGTCCGGTGTTGACGCCGAACTCGCCGCCGGCCTTCTGCAGGTATTCGCCCATCTCGTCGAAGAGCTCGGTCGGGAAGGGTCCGGCGCCCACGCGGGTCGTGTAGGCCTTGACGATGCCGACGACGCGGTTGATCCGCGTCGGGCCGATCCCGGATCCCACGCACGAACCGCCAGCGGTCGGGTTGGAGGACGTGACGAACGGGTACGTGCCGTGGTCGACGTCGAGCATCGTCGCCTGACCGCCCTCCATGACGACGACGTCTCCCCGGTCGAGGGCGTCGTTGAGCATGAGCTCGGTCTCGGCGACGTAGGGGCGCAGCCGCTCGACGTAGGGCAGGAAGTAGTCGACGACCTCCTCGACGCTCACCGCGCGACGGTTGTAGACCTTGACGAGGAGTTCGTTCTTCTGGTGGAGCGAGCCCTCGATCTTCTGGCGCAGGATCGACTCGTCGAAGATGTCCTGGACGCGGATGCCCAGGCGCCCGATCTTGTCCATGTACGCCGGCCCGATGCCGCGCCCGGTCGTCCCGATCGCGCGCTTGCCGAGGAAGCGCTCGGTCACCTTGTCCAGCGTTTGGTGGTAGGGCGCGACGAGGTGCGCGTTCGCCGAGATCCGCAGCTTCGAGGTGTCGGCGCCGCGCGATTCGAGGGCGTCGATCTCCTCGAAGAGCGCTTCGAGGTTGACGACGACGCCGTTGCCGATGACGGGGGTGACGTTGGGCGAGAGGATCCCCGCGGGAAGGAGCTTGAGCTCGTACTTCTCACCGCCGACGACAACCGTGTGACCAGCGTTGTTCCCGCCGTTGGGCTTGACGACGTAGTCGACGCTGGTGCCGAGGATGTCGGTGGTCTTCCCTTTACCTTCGTCGCCCCACTGAGCGCCGACGACAACGATTGCTGGCATGAGTGTTTCACCTCAAGTGAAAGAAGGGGATCATTACCTCCACAGTCTACTTGCTGGTCATGACATCGCCCCCGTTCCGTCCGCGGCCCCGCCCCGATACGGCCCCCGTTCCGTCCGCGGCCCCGCCCCGATGCAACCCTCGTTCCGACCGCGACCCCGCCCCGATAAGACCCACGGCCCCACCCCGATAGGGCCCTCGCACCGGTAGCATGGGGCAGACCGTCCGGTGTTCGAAGGAGCTGATGATCGATGACCACTCCCGACACCGCTGACACTGCCGTCGAACGCGTCGTCCTCCTCGACGAGGCCGCCCGCCCCATCGGGTCGATGCCCAAGTCCGAGGTCCACACCGCCGACACCCCGCTGCACTCCGCGTTCTCCTGCTATCTCATCGACGACGAGGACCGCATCCTCCTCACCCGCCGCGCCCTGACGAAGGCGGCGTGGCCGGGCGTGTGGACGAACAGCTTCTGCGGTCATCCGGCACCCGGGGAGGACATCGAGGACGCCCTCGTCCGGCGGGCTGACCAGGAGCTCGGCACGACCGTGAGCGCCGTGACGGTCATCGCCCCCGACTTCCGCTACCGTGCCGTCGATGCCGGCGGCATCGTCGAGAACGAGGTGTGCCCGGTCTACGTCGCCCGGATCGCCTCGCCGCTGGACCCCTCCCCCGCCGAGGTGGCCGAATGGTCCTGGACTCCGATCGCTGAGGTCCGTGCGGCGCTGAGTGCGACACCGTTCGTCTTCAGCCCGTGGATGGTCGATCAGTTCGCCGCCGGCGTCTTCGAGAGCCTGCGGCCGTGAGAGGACCCGACTCCGCGCGCGCCGAACCTGCCCCGGGTTACCACCGGATCCGCTCGTTTGCGGCGGCCCGAGAGGTCCTCCGAGCCCGCCGCTCCACGGTCCAGGCCGGCTTCACCGCGGAGCGGATCCCCCGCGGATGGTTCCGCCGCCACCCGATCCTCATCTCCGACGGCCCCGCGCATGATGAGCAGCGGCGTGCCCTCGCCCGCTTCTTCGCCCCGTCTGTCGTCGACGAACGGTACGCGGCAGACATCGAGGCGCAGGCCCAGGCGATCGTCGATGAGGCCGTCGTCACCGGACGCTGCCGCCTCGACGACGCCGCTCTGCTCTACACCGTTGGAGTCACCGCCGGGATCGTCGGCCTCACCGCGTCCCCGGTCCCGGCCCTCGCCTCGCGGCTCACGGCGTTCTTCCGGCAGCCCCCGGTCGACCTCGCCGCCCCGAACTGGGGGCGGACCAACCGCCAATGGCTGCAGGCCGCCGTCAACGGGCTCCTCCCGCTCACCGCCTTCCACGTCTGCGACGTGCTGCCCGCCATCCGCGACCACCGGCGCAGCCCTCGCGACGACATCATCTCCCACCTCCTCGCCACCGGTGCCGGCACCGCGGACATCCTCGTCGAATGCGTCACCTACGGCACCGCGGGCATGGTCACCACTCGTGAGTTCATCTCCTTCGCCGCGTGGCGGCTGCTCAGGGACGATGAGCTCCGCCATGACTACCTCGGCGCCGCCCGGGACGCCCGGCTGGCGATGCTCGAGGAGGTCATCCGCCTCGACCCCATCGTCGGCCACCTCTACCGGCGCGTCACCGACGATCTCACCGTCGACATCGACGGACAGGCGACGACGATCCCCGCCGGCGACCTCGTCGACATCGACGTCACAGCCGCCAACGTCGATCCGTCCGCGTTCGGGACGGCCGCCGAGGCGGTCTG
Organism: Brevibacterium sp. XM4083; assembly: GCF_006489205.2. Classification (GTDB taxonomy): domain Bacteria; phylum Actinomycetota; class Actinomycetes; order Actinomycetales; family Brevibacteriaceae; genus Brevibacterium. Next base: position 38,433 of record NZ_VFYR02000003.1, read on the forward strand.
TCCGGCCCCGACCGAGCGCGGTCGCGTCCCCGGCCGCCCGCGGACAGCGCTTCCCGCGGGACTGAGCTTCAGCGACGGGGCCCACCGCTGCCCGGGACAGCCCGTGGCGCTCGTCGTCGCCGACGCTCTCCTCCACCGCCTCCTGGCGTGCGAACCCACCCTCCTCACAACCCCGGTTGTCGGTCACGACTCCGTCATCGCCGGGGCCCGACTGCGCGGTCTCGACCTCGGCTTCACCGTCCCGTCCCGTCCGCGGCGGCGCTAATGTTCGGCCAGTGGGAGTACCTCGCGCTCATGGCGGCCTGTGTGCTCATCACCCTGCCCCTCGAGTTCGCGTTCGCCGCGCGGGTCTATCGCCGGTGGAGGCTCCTGCTCGCCGCCCTCATCCCCGTCGTCATCGTCTTCGCGGTCTGGGACCTCATCGCGATCGCCCGCGAGCACTGGTCCTACAACCCGGAGTTCGTCACGGGAATCGAATTCGGTGCCCTGCCGCTCGAAGAGCTCGTGTTCTTCGTCGTCATCCCCATCTGCGCCCTGCTCAGCTACGAGGCCGTCGGCACGGTGCTTGCCCGCGCCCCGCACTGGTGGGCGCGGCTGACGAGGAGGAAGGAGCGATGATCCCCGAATACACCGTCATGACGGTCGCCGGCATGGTCCTCGTCATCGCCCTCGAACTCTTCGTCTTCCGCAGCGGCATCTTCCGACGCGCCCAGTACTGGGCCGCGCTGGCGATCTGCCTCTTCTTCCAATGCCTCGTCGACGGCTGGCTGACGAAGCTGCGCGACCCCATCGTCGTCTACAACCCGGACATGTTCTCTGGCATCCGCGTCCCCTTCGACATCCCCATCGAGGACTTCGGTTTCGGCTTCGCAATGATCACCGCGGTCCTCATGCTCTGGCAGTGGAACCTCAACCGGCGCAGCGCCGAGGCGGACTCCCCCGCCGAGGCGGACTCCCCCACCGAGGCGGACGGATGACCGCCCGGACCCGCACCGGTTCCGGTGCCGGCACCGAGGGCCGTTTCCGCCCCGCCGACCGGCATGCCGTCCGGCTCCCGGCCGCCCCCGGCAGGTCGCGGCCGCTGCGGCCGAAGAGCGTGACCGTCATCGGCGGCGGGATCGCGGGACTCAACGCCGCCACCGTCCTCGCCGAACGCGGAGTCGACGTCGTGCTCGTCGAATCGGGCCCCCGCCTCGGCGGGCGGGTGAGTGCATGGCCGCTGCCCGGCGGGCGGACGATGAGTCGCGGGTTCCACGCGTTCTTCCGGCAGTACTACAACCTCCGCGACCTGCTCCGCCGTGCCGATCCTGACCTCTCCCGTCTGCGTCCGCTCGCGGACTATCCCCTCACCCGCCGAGGCGGGGCCACCGATTCGTTCGCCGCGATCCCGACGACGCCGCCGTTCAACCTCGCCGGGTTCGTCCTCTCGAGCCCGACGTTCCCACTGTCGGGACTGACCGAGATCGACACCGCGGCGGCGTTCGAACTCATCGACGTCGACTTCCCCGACTCCTTCGCCCGGTACGACGGCGAATCAGCGGCGGCCTTCCTCGACCGCCTGCGCTTCCCAGCGGAGGCCCGGCATCTCGCACTCGAGGTGTTCGCCCGGTCGTTCTTCGCCGACCCCGATGACTTCTCCGCCGGCGAACTCGTCGCCATGTTCCACACGTACTTCGCCGGCTCCTCAGAGGGCCTCCTCTTCGACGTCCCCACAGACGACTACGACACCGCGCTGTGGGCACCGCTCGGGGACCATCTCGCCGACCTCGGCGTGCGCATCGAGACCGACTGCACGGCGACTGCGCTCAGACGTGGCCCGAGCAGGTGGACGGTGACGACGGACAGCGGGGAGGTCGACTCCGATGCCGTCGTCCTCGCCGCCGATCCGGCCGCGGCCCGCAGTCTCGTCGCCACGCTGCGCGCTGACGAGCCCGCGGAGGCCGAGTGGGTGAGCCGGGTCGCCGCCACCCGCAACGCGCCCCCGTTCGCGGTGCTCAGGCTGTGGTTCGACGGACCCGTCGACCCCGACCGTCCCGCCTTCCTCGGGACGAGCGGCTTCGACCTCCTTGACAACGTCTCCGTCGTCGACCGCTTCGAGGCCGGCGCCGCCGACTGGGTGCGCGAGCACGGAGGGTCCGTCGTCGAACTCCACGCCTACGCACTGCCGAAGACTGCACTGCAGAAGACCGCGGTGCAGGAGGCCGGAGTGTCGGAGACCTCGGTGCCGGAGACCGCGATGCCCCAGGGTGGGGCGTCCCAGGGAGCGGTGTCTCCAGGGACGGTGTTCGAGAAGGAGATCGCCGACCGGCTGCTCGCCGACCTCCACACCGTCTGGCCGGAGACGTCGCGACTGACCGCCCGCGAGTCGCAGCTGCTCATCCGTGACGACTGCGGACTCACCGACCCGCGCCCGTGGCACGAGCGCCCTGGCGTCGAGACCCCGCTGCCCGGACTCGTCCTCGCCGGGGACTGGGTGCGCTGCGATGCGCCCGTCGCCCTCATGGAGCGCGCGGCGACGACCGGTGCGCTCGCCGCGAACGCTCTGCTCGCCCGGTGGCGGGTCGCGGGCACCGACCTGTGGTCACCGCCGCCGCGCGGCCTGCTCCGGCGCGGTCTGCTCGGGCGAATGCGGCGGACGACGACGCGCGGCTGAGATGGCGGGAGACCACGGCACGGCGGGAAACTACGGCACGGCGGGAGATGGCACGCCGCAGAGGCGGCACGGTGCTCAGGCGGCATGTGCGGCGGCACTGGCGGCCCACACGGCCCAGACAGGGCCGCGCGGGCAGGCACCCCTAGACGCCGTCCCCGGCCGGAAGTGGACCGGGACTCGAGTCGCCGCGGATGTGCTTGAGGACCAGCTCGGCGCTGATGAGGCACATCGGCACGCCCACCCCCGGCGCCGTGGTCGCACCGGCGAAGTAGAGGCCGTCGACGGTGCGGGAGACGTTCTGCGTCCGGAACATCGCGGACTGGCGCAGAGTGTGCGCGGGCCCGAGCATGCCGCCAAGCCACGAGTTGTAGTCGCGCGCGAAGTCGGTCGGACCGATCGTGTGGCGGACGACGATGCGCTCGGCGAGGTCGGGGATGTCCGCCCACTCCGCGATCTGCGCGATCGCCCGATCGGCGGCGCGTTCGATGAGGGGATCGCCGCTGCCTTCGGGACCACCGCCCCCGAGCCCGGCATCGGCGGGGACGGGGACAAGGACGAAGAGGTTCTCGCATCCCGGCGGTGCCACGGTCGGGTCCGTGGCGCTGGGGCGGCAGACGTAGAGCGACGCCGGGTGGGGCACCCGCGGGCGCGGGCCGAAGATCGCGTCGAAGTTCTCCGTCCAGTCCGGGGTGAAGAAGAGGGAATGGTGGGGCAGCTGCGGAAGGTCGCCGGTGACGCCGAGGAAGACGAGCACCGCCCCGGGGCCGCTGACCATCCGTGACCACCGGCCCTCCGAACGACCGCGGAGAGCGGGCGGGAGCAGCCGGGTCTGCGTGTGGTGGAGATCGGCGGCGGAGACGACGATATCGGCCCCCGTGCGCCGGGCACCTGATCGGGCATCGGTCCAGCTCACCCCGGTCACCCGCGGTCGCCTGCGACCTGTGGTCTCGGTCTCGATCGCCTCGACCTCCGCCGAGGTGTGGATGCGGGCCCCGGCGCGTTCGGCGAGACGGGTGAAAGCGTCGACGACCGTGCGGAAACCGCCCATCGGGTAGTCCACCCCCTCGTCGAGGTCGAGGGCGCTCATGAGGTGGTAGATCGCCGGTGCCCGGCGCGGGTCGGTGCCGAGGAAGACGGCAGGGTATTGGAGGATCTGCCGTAGACGCGGATCGGCCACAGTCCGCTCGGCTCGTCTGCTCAGGCTCTCCGTGAGCAGGCGGGTCAGGGACGGAAGCGAGGGCAGGAGCGCACGGTCGAGGACGGAGAGCGGAGAGGTGAACGGGTTGTAGAGGAAGAGCCGCTCGGCCATCGCCTTCGCATGGGCGGCCGAGCGCAGATGGGCCTGCAGGCGCCTGCCCGCGCCGGACTCGCGGTCCTCGAAGACCGCGACGACTCTGTCCCGTCCCAGCGGGACACTCACCGGTGCCGCCTCGGCGGTGACGCTCGGCGCGGTCGACGCGTCCGGGTCGGTGAACACGGTGTAGGCGGGATCGAGGGACACGAGGTCGAGCTCAACCGCCGCGCTCGTGCCCATGAGCGCGAAGAAGTGGTCGTAGACCTCGGGCATGAGATACCAGGACGGGCCCGTATCGAAGCGGAACCCGTCCCGGACGATCCGACCGATGCGCCCGCCCACCTCGGCGTTCTTCTCGAAGACGTCGACACTGTGACCGTCTCGGGCGAGCAGGGCGGCGGTGGCGAGTCCTGCGGCACCCGCCCCGATGACGCTCACCTGCGCCATCACGAACTCCGGCCGCGCAGGGTGCCCAGGGTCGAGCGGGCGAGGAGACGCGCCTTGACGTGGCCGGGGATGCGTATCCGCTCCCGGTAGAGCCGCTCGACGGGGGCGGCGGCGATGGTGTCGATGAGCGCGGCGAAGAGCGCGGTGGCGGCGCCGACGGCGAGCCTCGCGTCGTAGGGCAGGAGCGGGATCGCAGCCTCGGCATCGGCGAGCTGATCACGGATGGTGAGGATCCAAGCGTCCCGCGCACTCGTGCTCAGGCGCGCTTCCTCGGTGAGGTAGCTGCGACCGAGGCGGTCACGGTCGTCGGCGAGGTCGCGGAGGAAGTTGATGTTCTGGAAGGCCGCGCCGAGGCGGCGGGCCCCGCACTCGAGGATGGGCAGCTGAGTGTCGTCGCGGGGGTTGTCGTGGAGGAAGATGCGCAGGCACATGAGGCCGACGACCTCGGCGGATCCGTAGACATAGTCCGCATGCTCCCCGGCGCTCAGGCACCGCACCCCGGGTGCCGCCGGGTGTCCCGCAGGCGATTCGGCGTCGAGATCGGAGCGCATGGCGGCGAAGAACGGTTCGATGAGGTCGCTGCCGATCCCCGTCTGCCGCGCCGTCCGGGCGAACGCGTGGATGATGAGATTGGTGCTCACCCCGCGCGAGAGCGCCCGATAGGTCTCGGCGACGAAGTCCTCGAACATCTCCCCCACCTCGTCGGGCCCCACCCCGGCACTGCTCGGCAACCCGTCGACGATCTCATCGGCGACGCGGACAAGGGCGTAGACGTTGCGGACGTGGGACCGGTGGGAGGGGCCCAGCAGCGCCGTCGCCGCGCCGAACGACGTCGAATACCCGTCGATGACGGACTTCGCGGCCCGCTCGGCGGTGCGCGAATAGGTCTCGAGGGAGGAGCGTTCACTCATCGCCGACGCCTCTCGTTGCGCCGAGCAGCCCGTTCGATGTTGCAGGCCATGGCCGGGAAGATGAACCGGTGGAAGGGTGAGACGAACGCCCAGTAGAGGCGGCCGCGGATGCCGCGGGGGAAGAAGATCGCCCGCTGCCGGTATTCGCAGTCGGGGCCGACCTGGTCGACGGTGAACTCGAGCCATGCGTCTCCGGAGACCTTCATCTCCGCGCGCAGGAGGAGCTTGTGGTCGGGGACGATCTCCTCGACCCGCCACCAGTCGACAGGATCGCCGACCCGCAGGGCATCGGGCAGTCGGCGTCCGCGGTTAAGACCGGCCCCGCCGACGATCTTGTCCCAGAGGCCGCGGATCTTCCACGCCAGCGGCCACGAGTACCAGCCGTTGCGCCCGCCGATGCTGACGATGACCGGCCAGATGTCGGAGACGGCGAGGTCGCGCAGCAGCCGCCGGCGGTCGTCGACGAACGCCTTCTTGCCTGCCCACTGCGGGTCGTTGGGCAACGGCTTCGCCGCCTGTTCGAGCTCCCCCGAATCGGCGTCCCAGTTCGTCGCCACCGCCCCTTCCTTCTCCCGGCGCAGGGCGAGCCGGACCGCCTGGTCGTAGCTGAGCAGTCCCGAACTCGGCGGCGGGATGACGGCGTCGATGTCGTCGTTGCGGGTGACCGCGTCCTCCTGCAGCGACTGGACGAGCGGGAGGGTGAGCGCGAACGGCAGCGGGGTGACCAGCCCGACCCAGATGCCTGAGAGCGTCGGGGCCGGCAGCGGGAGGGCGATGACGTGACGTGGGGGCAGATCGCGGATGCGCGCGAAGTCCTTCATCACCTCGGCGTAGGTGAGGACGTCTCCGGAGCCGATGTCGAAGGCGCGGTTGACCGGCTTCGGGAGGTCGCAGGCGGCGACGAGGTAGTAGAGGACGTCGCGGACGGACAGCGGTTCGACCCGGTTGGCCACCCAGTCGGGCGCGGGCATCCAGCGCAGGGCGTCGGCGAGGTGCCTGATCATCTCGAACGACGCCGACCCGGAGCCGATGATGATCCCAGCCTGGAAGACGATCGCCGGGGTGCTCGAGGCGAGGAAGATCTCCCCGACCTTCGCTCGGGAGCGCATGTGCATCGACAGCTTCGCCGACTCGGGGTGGAGGCCGCCGAGGTAGATGATCTGCCGGCCCCCGGCCGCAGCGGTGGCCTCGACGAGTCTCGTCGCCGCCTGCGCTTCGTGTCGTTCGAAGTCGCGGCCGGAGTTCATCGAGTGGACGAGGTAGCAGACGTCGTCGATGCCCTCCATCGCCGCCTTCAGGCCGGTGCCGTCGTCGAGGTCGACGGTGTGGACGGTGACCTCATCGGCCCAGGGCACCGCGCTGAGTTTGTCCGGCGAGCGCACGCCCACGCTCACGGCGTGCCCGGCCTGGAGGAGGCGGGGCACGAGGCGGCCGCCGATGTAGCCGGTGGCCCCGAGCACGAGCACAGAGCGGGGATGGCGGGCTGACGGGATGGTCTCGGTGAGATCGGTCGCGGCCATCGGGTCCTCGCTGATGGGTAGGCGAGGCGCGTCGCTGCGTCTCGGTGCGGGCCCCTGCGTCCGGATCGGCAGCGGGGACACTGTGGGATCAGACTACCCTATCTCCAAGCCGAGGCGACCGATCCATTGGATGAGGAGCTGAGTCTCCGTCTCGCCAAGGATCTCCGGGTTCGCGGCGGCGCGTTCGATGACCGCGTGCCCGAGGCGGGCATCGGCCTCGTCGCCCGCCCCGGCTGGCCCGGTCCCGGTGATCGCTGCGATTACGCCTTCGCGCACGTGCGCTGAGAGGTCGGGATCGGCTTCGCCGAGGATGATCTGGCGCAGCGTCACCCCGATGTTCGTCGCGATGATGTGGGCGGCCGCCTCCTCGTAGCCGACGACGAGTCGCCCCTCCTCCTCGGCGCGCTTCGTCACTGCCCGAAGCATCTCGCCGGGCCTCGACTGCTTGTCGGGCGAATGGCCGGGCCGGACCTTGCCGTACATGAGCGTATAGAAGCCGGGATTCTCGAGCCCGAACGCGACGTGGGCGTCCCAGCCCTGGCGCAGCGCCTGGATGGGGTCGTGGCTCGGCTCTGCTGCGGACTTCTCAGCGAGGTACATGTCGAATCCGCGTTCGATGACGGCGTCGATGAGTCCCTGCTTGCTGCCGAAGAAGTGATAGAGCGTCGGCATCTTCACCCCGACCGCGTCGCACACGGCGCGCAGCGAGAAGTCCTCTCCCGGCGCGGCGGCGATGAGGTCGGCCGCGGCGTTGAGGAGGCGGGTGCGTGTATCGACCGCCTGTGTATCGAGCGAAGATCCCTCTGTCATATCGCAATACTATCGTGTACTGTCGATATAACGAGATGTACCGACGCTACATCTCGTCTCTGCGGGAAGCCTCCGCGAGGCACCCGCCGCAGAGTCCCTATCGTCACGACCGATCAGGAGCAGACATGACCACCCACACCCTCGAAGGCAAGAACGTCCTCATCGCCGGCGGCGGCAAGAACCTCGGCGGCCTCGTCGCCCGGCAGGTCGCCGAGGCGGGGGCCAACGTCGCGATCCACTACAACTCCGAATCCTCCCGTCCGGATGCCGAGGAAACCCTGGCGGCGGTCGAAGCCGCAGGTGTCAAGGGCGTTCTCCTCACCGGGGATCTCACCCAGCCGGCGAACGTCGAGAAGCTCTTCGCCGATGCCGCCTCGGCGCTGGGCCCGATCGACATCGCGTTCAACACCGTCGGCAAGGTGCTCCGCAAGCCCATCGTCGAGACAACGGAGGAGGAGTTCGACGAGATGTTCGCCGTCAACGCCAAGGCCGCGTACTTCTTCATCAAGGAGGCGGGCAAGAACCTCGCCGACAACGGGAAGATCGTCACGATGGCCACCTCGCTGCTCGCGGCATTCACCGACGGGTACTCGACGTATGCCGGCGGCAAGGCCCCGGTCGAGCACTTCACGAGGGCCGCTGCGAAGGAGTATGCAGAGCGCGGCATCTCCGTCGTCACCCTGGCCCCCGGTCCGATGGACACTCCGTTCCTCTACGGCCAGGAGACGCCTGAGCGCGTCGAGTTCCTCAAGTCGCAGGCAATGGGCGACCAGCTGACGAAGATCGAGGACATCGCCCCGATCGTCCGCTTCCTCACCACCGACGGCTGGTGGATCACCGGCCAGACGATCTTCCCCAACGGCGGCTTCAGCACCCGCTGAGCCCGCGTCCACCCGTTCACCGCTGCGACCCCAGCCCCTAGGCTGAGACCAGCCGACCCAGGAGGAATCATGACCGACCAGTCCATCCCCCAGCCCGTCGCCGACTTCATCGCCACCGTCAACGCCCATGACGACGCAGGCTTCCTCGACTCATTCACCGATGACGCGTTCGTCGATGACTGGGGTCGCACCTTCACCGGCCGTGACGAGATCAAAGGTTGGAGTGACAAGGAGTTCATCGGCTCACAGGGCGTCCTCACCCCTGAGGAAGTCAGCGCTGACGACGACTCCGTCACCGTGGTCGGCGATTGGAAGTCGAACTACGCCAATGGGCGGTCCTCGTTCAGGTTCACCACCAAGGGAGACAAGCTCACCTCGATGACGATCCGCGAGGGCTGACCACATCGGCGGCCGACACCCCGCCCCACGATGATCGCTGCGAGCCCCACCGCTTCGACGCATGTGCCACAATGACAGAGACGCGCATCCGTCACGGCGGTGGGGCTCGCCGTACCCAACCTCGGAGCAGTCCGCTCCGACAACAGTCCCTACCTCGACCGGCGCCAGCATGCCCGAAAGGTAGGAGAGACCATGAGCACCGCCCCCACCCACCTGCGAGCGTCCTCCCTCATCCTCGTCGCTGCGGGCGGCACGCTCGGGACGGCAGCCAGGGAGGCGATCAGTCTCACCGTTCCCTCCCTCGCGGGGATCCCGGTGGCGATCTTCGGCATCAACATCCTCGGCGCGTTCCTCCTCGGACTCCTCCTCTCCGCCCTCGCCCGGCGCGGGCCGGATGAGGGCGCTCGACGCCGGGTGCGCCTCCTCGTCGGCACCGGGTTCATGGGCGGGTTCACGACGTACAGTGCGCTGGCCACGGATGCGGCGCTCTTCCTCGGCGGGGTGCCGGGAACGGAGTCGGCGGGTGGGGTCCCCGCGGTCACCGCCTCCACCGGGATCGGCGTCGGCTATGGGCTCGCGACCGTCATCATCGGCGGGCTCGCGACATGGGCGGGGATCGCCATCGGCGCGCTCACGCGAGCCCAGTGCCCGCACGCTGCGACTCGCACGACCGCGACCCGTACGGCGGGGAGCCGCGCGGAGGCGACAGGCTCCCCCGCCGAGGCGGTCCTTCCGGTGGAATCGGATCCGCACGATTCCGGCGCCGCCGGGACGGGCCGACGGGACGGTGACCGCCGATGACGCCGCTGCTCTTCGCAGGCATCGCCGTGGCCGGCGGGATCGGCGCGGCGGCGCGGATGGTCCTCGACGGACTCATCAGATCGCGGCTGGCAGGGGCCACCCCGTGGGGGACGATCGCGATCAACGTTTCGGGCTCTCTTGTGCTCGGATTCCTCACCGGGCTGGCGGCAGGGAACCTCCTGCCCACGGAGTGGTTCCTCATCATCGGCACGGGCTTCCTCGGCGGGTACACGACGTTCTCGACGGCGAGCTACGAGACCATCCGCCTCCTCGAACAGCGCGCGTGGTGGGCGAGCGCGATGAGCGGGCTCGGCACCCTCGTGCTCGCCACGACTGCGGCCGGCCTCGGGCTCCTGCTCGGCGGGCTGGTCTGATCCGCCTCGGCGGGCTGATCATCTCAACCACCGCCCACCGGCGGATCCTCAGCCTTCTTTCCGGCAATGCACGTTCTGCTCAAATCTCCGCAGATGCCCCCACCCTCACCGCATCACGGCAGTCATCTTGCCTGGTGAGAACGGCAGGTTCACCGGCCTTTACTGTCACGGCCTGACATGCCTAGAGTGGGAACAGAGGTTGCCGTGTGACCTGCAGTCATACGCGTGTCACTCCTCTTCAGCATCGAAGCGAATGGAGAACGAATATGCCTACGCCCGAAGAACAGGTCGACCAGTGGTTCGATCCGAAGAAGCCCTCGACGACCGAGGTGGGAACGAAGCGGGAGTCAGACGCACACTCGCTGAGCGTGGGTCCTGACGGCCCTCTGCTCCTTCACGATGTCGCCCTCGTCGAGAAGATCGCCCGCTTCGACCGTGAGCGCGTGCCCGAGCGCAGCCCGCACGCGAAGGGCTCCGGCGCGTTCGGCGAGTTCGTCGTCACCGGCGACGTCTCGAAGTACACGAAGGCGAAGTTCCTCCAGCCCGGGACGACGACCCCGATGCTCGCGCGCTTCTCCACCGTCGCTGGTGAGCTCGGTTCGCCGGACTCGTGGCGCGACGTCCGCGGCTTCGCCCTGAAGTTCTACACCGAAGACGGCAACTTCGACATGGTCGGCAACAACACCCCGGTGTTCTTCGTCCGCGACCCGATGAAGTTCCCCGACTTCATCCACTCGCAGAAGCGCCTGCCCGATTCGGGTCTGCGCAGCCCGAACATGCAGTGGGACTTCTGGTCGCTCTCGCCCGAGTCGGCCCACCAGGTCGCCTACCTCATGGGACCGCGCGGCCTGCCGAAGACGTGGCGGAACATGAACGGCTACTCCTCGCACACCTACATGTGGGTCAACGAGGACGGCGAGAAGTTCTGGGTCAAGTACCACTTCCTCACCGACCAGGGTGTGGAGAACATGTCGAACGAGGAGGCCGCGAAGCTCGCCGGTGAGGATGCCGACGTCCACCGTCGCGACCTCTTCGACGCGATCAAGGACGGCAACTTCCCGTCGTGGACGCTGCACGTGCAGATCATGCCGTACGAGGACGCGAAGACCTACCGGTTCAACCCCTTCGACCTGACGAAGATCTGGTCGAAGAACGACTACCCGCGCATCGAGGTCGGACGGTTCACGCTCAACCAGAACCCGATCAACCACTATGCGCAGATCGAGCAGGCCGCGTTCAGCCCGTCGAACACCGTGCCCGGCACGGGAGTCTCCCCGGACAAGATGCTGCTGAGCCGAGTGTTCTCCTACCCGGATGCGCAACGCAACCGCGTCGGCACGAACTTCAACCAGCTGCCGGTCAACGCTCCCGTCGTCAAGACGAACAACTACGACAAGGAAGGGCACATGCAGTACCACCACACCGGTGCTGCACCTGTGTACGCTCCGAACTCGTACGGTCGCGCCTACCAGGACACGCAGGGCGTCGTCGACAACGGGTGGGAGGCCGACGGCGAGCTCGTCCGCATGGCCTACACCCTGCACCGGGATGACGACGACTTCGGCCAGGCGCACACCCTCGTCCGCGAGGTCTACTCCGAGGAGGAGCGCCAGGAGCTCGTCAACACGGTCGTCGACATGCTCAAGTCCGATCTCGAGGAACCGGTCCTCTCGAACGTGTTCGCCTACTGGAAGAACATCGACGCAGAGGTCGGCCAGGCTATCGAGGACGGCTACCGCCAGGGCTGATTCGCCCACGGGCACCCGGCCCACCGTCGGGTGAGCCGCGGCCCGGTCCGAGCGCCCGAGCGTCGACCCGCCTCCCCCACGGGAAGCGGTTCGACGCTCGGGCTTCGTCGTCTGGCAATTTAGTTAACTTGGTGAAATACTGACTCCATGAAGGACTCCCCTCGATCACCCGGCGCCCTCCGCATCGTCATCCCCATCGTGCTCATCCTCGCCTGGCTCGCCGTCTTCGGCTTCGGCGGCGCGAGCTTCTCAGACATCAGCGAGGTCTCCTCCGACGAACGGTCGAGCTTCCTCCCCGACAGCGCGGAGTCGACCCGCGTGCAGAACGAGATCACGGAGTTCACCGGATCCGATGCCGTTCCCGCGATCATCGTCGCCGAACGCCGCGACGGCCTCACCGAAGCGGACCGCACAGGTCTCGAGGAGCTCGCCGACAGCGCCGCAACCACGGTCCCCGGGGCGTCGGCGTCCCCGGTCATCCCCTCCGAGGACGGGCAGGCAGCGGAGATCGTCGTCGCTGTTCCCTCCGACGCCGAGGTCGGCGACGCCGTCACCGCGCTGGAAGCCGAGGCGCAGACGGTCCTGCCGGACGACCTCGGCGTGTGGGTGAGCGGGCCCGCCGGGTTCACCGCCGACCTGCAGGAGGCGTTCAGCGGCATCGACGGCATCCTCCTCCTCGTCGCCCTCGCCGTCGTCTTCGTCATCCTCGTCATCGTCTACCGCTCCCCCCTGCTGCCGATCCTCGTCCTCCTCGCGTCGATGACCGCGCTCTGCGCCGCCGTCCTCCTCAACGTCGCCCTCGCCCGAGCCGACGTCGTCACGCTCAACGGCCAGGTGCAGGGGATCCTCTTCATCCTCGTCATCGGCGCGGCCACGGACTACTCCCTCCTCTTCATCGCCCGATACCGGGAGGAGCTGCGCGACACCCAGTCGCCGCGCACGGCCGCGTGGCGGGCAGTGCGGGGTGTGCTCGAGCCGATCGCCGCCTCCGGCGGCACTGTCATCGCGGGTCTCCTCTGCCTGCTTCTGTCCGATCTCGGGTCGAACTCCGCTCTCGGCCCGGTCGCCGCAATCGGCATCGTCTGCGCGATGCTCACGTCGCTGACGTTCCTCCCGGCCCTCCTCGCCGTCACCGGCCGTGTCGCGTTCTGGCCCCGGGCCCCGCGGTTCGGCACCGCCCATCCTGTCCTCACCGGCCCCGAGGCGACCGGGCCCTGGTCCCGCATCGGCCGTGTCGTCGCCGCAGGACCCAAGCGGATGGCCGCCGGGGTCACGGTCGTCCTCGTCCTCGGGTGCGGCGGTCTCCTCGTCCTCGACGCCGAGGGAGTCCCGCAGAGCGAGTTCGTCCTCGGCGAGTCCGAGGCCCGTGACGGGCAGGTCGTCATCGACCGTCACTTCCCCGGCGGATCGGGCACCCCCGCCTACGTCCTCGCTGATGATTCGGAACGGGACAACGTCGCCGAGGCGATCGCCCGAACCCCCGGAATCGACGGGGTCGCGCTCATCGCCCAGGATTCGCCGTCCGGAACCGTTCCCGTCGACGCCTCCGGCGAAGTCGAGAGCGCAGGCCCGGCCGGAGGCGGTCCGGGCGGCGCGCAGGCCCCGGCCGCCGAGCCGACTGTCATCGACGGTGAGGTGATGTTCTCCGTCACCCTCTCAGATCCTGCGGACTCCCTCGAGGCCGAGCAGACCATCCGCGACCTCCGGGCTGAGCTGGGCCCCTACGATGCGGCAGTGGGTGGGAGCACGGCCGTCGACCTCGACACCAACGAGACCTCCTCGGCCGACCGGTCGGTGATCATCCCGATCGTGCTCGTCGTCATCACGATCATGCTCGCCCTGCTTCTGCGCTCCCTCGTCGCGCCGCTCGTCCTGCTCGCGACGACGGTGCTCAGCTTCGGCACGGCGCTGGGGCTCAGTGCGCTCATCTTCCAGGTCATCGGACAGCCGCAGTCGGATCCGTCCGTGCCGCTCTATGCGTTCGTCTTCCTCGTCGCCCTCGGCATCGACTACAACATCTTCCTCATGACCCGGGTCCGCGAGGAGACTCTCGGCCACGGCACGAGGGAGGGGACGCTGCGGGGCCTGTCGGTGACCGGAGGGGTGATCACGAGCGCGGGCATCGTGCTCGCCGCGACCTTCGCCGCCCTCGTCGTCATCCCGATCCAGTTCCTCCTCCAGCTCGCGATCATCGTCGCCCTCGGCGTCCTCCTCGACGCCCTCGTCGTCCGCACCCTGCTCGTGCCGGCGCTGGCGATCTGGATCGGCGACCGACTGTGGTGGCCCTCACGGCTCGCGCGCCCGCGCCGCCCCGACGCGCGCTCGGGTGCGGCAGACCAACCCACGGACGAGTCCGAGTCCTCGGCGACGAGGCTCCTGGCTCAGCGCTGAACGCCGTGGCAGAGTACTGAACGCAAGGGCGGCGGGGGCGCGGTGATTGCCGGGCAAGTCACGCAGTTCCGGCGCGTGCGAGCGGCGCCCACCGGCCTCGCCCGCCGAGGCCGTCCGCCGAGGCCGTCTCAGGTGTCCGGCTGGTCGGGGTGTGACTCGGCCTCGGCGTCGGCCTCTGCCCAGCCCTGCCCGCTCAGTGCGATCTCCTCGCGGGTGTCGCGGAGGAAGCGGATGACGACCTCACGTTCGTCCCGGGTGAGTCGGGCTGCGGCGTGGAAGCGCCTCGCCTGTTGCCGACCGACGGTCTCCATCGCCGAGGCGTAGGTTCCCTGCGTGATCGATACGGTCTGCGCGCGGCGGTCGTGCGGGTGCGGGGCGCGGGTGATGTGGCCGCCGCGTTCGAGCCGGTCGAGGAGCTTCGTCGTCGCCGCCGGTGAGATGGTCAGGTGGGCGGCGATCCCGCCGGGTGTGCCGAGGATGTCGCGATGACGGCAGACGATGAGGTAATGAAGCGCCTTCATGTCCGTGGCGCCGAGGCGCATATAGCGGCGGGAGGCCTCGGAGATCTCCTGCTCGGTGTCGCGGAGCTCGCCGAAGGCGGTCATGAGCTCCGTGATCTGCTCGACGTCGGCGGGGTCCATGCCGGAGCGGTCGACGAGGCTCTGCTGCGGGTCGCTGGCGTCGACGTCATAGACGGCCGATCTCTCGACGGCTTCGCTCGCCACGCTCTGCTCCCACTCTGCCTCGTCATTCCGGGGCCCATCGCACCCCGTGAGTCTCCCATCCATGCTACAGCGCGGGCCCGAGGCTCGACCTCCGCCGCCAGGAGCGCCCAAGTCTGCCCTCGCCCAACCGTCGGTTGCCTCCGCGAGGAGGATCCGGTTCGAAACCGGGCTGGTTTTCGCACCCGGTCCTCCTCGGTGGCGAGTCCTCACACTCGCCGCGTCGACCCACCGCAGCCTCTGGCTCCCCCACTCCTCGCTCCGGCGGCGGGTCAGAGTTCGGTGACGATGCCCCAACGGGCGAGTCGGGCCGCAAGCCAGTCGAAGCCGCCATCGTCACTGAGGTCGTCGAACGACTGCAGCAGGTCCCCCGGGCGGGCTCGTTCGAACAATGGGGTCGACCGCCCCGAGTCGAAGAAGACGAAGGCCAGCCCTGAGGGATCTCGCCGAGACACATAGCGGATTCCGTCGAAGCCCGCTCGCCAAGCGGTGCGCGCCCAGTGAATCGTCTCCGCATATCGGTTCGACCCGGGAGATGTCAGTTCGTCCCGCGGCATGTTCAGCGTGTGCATGTCAGCGCCTGCCAGAGAGGCGACCCTGAGGTCCCGGCTCGCCCGGACCTGTGCCAACACCCGACCGCGGAACAGTACGCGTGGGAGGGCATCGGTGTCGTCAGGGGCGCGGTCGCGAAGCAGCGTCTCCCAGAGCGCGACGTTCTCTGAGGGCGACGCGTAAAGCGTCGGGACCGGCCTCGCGGGCTCTGCATCGTCGAGGAAGAACGAGAACCGCGAAACCGGGAAGACATCGTCCCTCTGCGTCGCCCGGACTGCCAAGGACGTTCCCGGATTGAAGTCGTTCGGCGCACGGTTCGATGGTCCCGGCGAGTACACGCGCAGGAGAACGGTCCCTGCGGGAACCAGGTCCTCGGCGGGCTTGAAAGGCTCTGGCGGCGTCGCCACCGGTCGCGCCATCAGACGTCCGCGAGGGCGGCCGCTGCCGTGGAGAGGAAGTCGGGGTCTCCCGCGCGCTGCGCCGGCAGGTCGCGTGCGAACCTCGGAGAGGGCGCGGCCGCCCAGATCGCGAAGTCTCGACCGTCTAACCCGAGCTCGTCGAGCATGGCAGCCATCGGAGCGGCCCAATCACGGACGGTTCGGGTTTCGGGATCGATCTGGAAGGCGGGGTAGAGCGTCCTGCCTGCATGCTCGACGCGGATGAGGCTGCCGGATTTGGAGCGCTGAGCTGCCCAGTTGCGTCCGCGGCCGACATACTCAGCCATCTCACCCGCGCTGAGCAGACGTGTCTCGTCACTGCCCTCGAGCGCGGCCAGCCGTCGCTGGGATGCCGCCAGGCCGGCCGCAATGGCTGGGCTCGGTTGCGCACTCGCGATGCTGCTCTGCAGTTCGCCCTCGAGCACCTCGAATCGCAGGAGGCGCAGTTCGTCTTCGAGTTCGTCCAGACGGGTGATCGCGACGTGGGGAGAGAGTCCTCCGAGCGAAGCGCGCAGAGATTCGACAGCGTCGTGGACCGGCTGTCCGCCATCGGCGTCCGCACTCGACCCGGAAACTGCGCCCATCACCCACTCCAATCGTGCGTACCGTGCATTTCATTCTATTGCCTTAACTGCACGAAGGGAACCGATCGAGCCACTGGGCGTCGCCGAAGTGGCGGGAAGACAACCCGGCAGGGCGTCAAAGCGCGTCCCCGAGGAGGATCCGGTTCGAATCCCAGCCCGATTTCGAACTGGATCCTCCTCGGGGAGACGCCTCAGACCCGCCGCGCGTCGATGAGATGGCGGGTCGAGTGGGCGACGAACGGACCGTCGGAGGCGATGCGTTCATGGAGTTCGCGCAGGCGGTCCCGGTATCCCTCGACGGTGAAGCCGGGCACCCACCAGACGACCTTGCGCAGGAGGTAGACGACAGCGGCGACGTCGTGGATCTCGATGCGCAGGTCCGCGGTCCGGAGGTCGACGACCTTGAGGCCCGCCGCCTCGGCGGCAGCGGCCTCGTCGTCGGGGTGCCGCGCCCGCCTGGCCTGAGGCTGGGGGCCGAGGAAGAACTCGATGAGTTCGAAGACACTCGCCGGACCGACGTGCTGGGCGAAGTACGTCCCACCCGGTCGGAGCACGCGAGCGATCTCCTCCCACCAGATCGTCGCCGGATGTCGACTCGTCACGAGGTCGAAGGCGGCATCGGCGAAGGGCAGCGGGGGTTCGTCGGGATCGGCGACGACGACCACGCCACGAGGATGGAGGAGGCTGGTGGCCCGTGCGATGTTCGGCGGCCACGATTCGGTGGCCACGGCCGTCGGTGGGAACCGGGTCGCCTCGGCGAGGACCTCTCCCCCACCGGTCTGGATGTCGAGCGACGCCGAGGCGGCAGCCAATCTCTCGGCCAGCTGCCGGGCGTAGCCCCATGGGGGCCGCTCCTCGGTGGCGCGGCCCTCGAGCCACGCGAAGTCCCACCCGGAGACGTCGGCGTCGGCACCGAGGGCGATGAGATCGTCGAAGGAAGTGCTCACCCCGCGACGATGGCGTCGATCGCTGCCGGGTCGGAGGAGCGGAGGAACTCCTCGATGCGCGCGGTTTCTTCGCTCT
The DNA here is from genome assembly GCF_006489205.2 of Brevibacterium sp. XM4083. Taxonomy (GTDB): domain Bacteria; phylum Actinomycetota; class Actinomycetes; order Actinomycetales; family Brevibacteriaceae; genus Brevibacterium. The sequence continues at coordinate 55,980 of NZ_VFYR02000003.1, forward strand.
CCCCGATCCCCGCCGAGGCGCGGCCGAGGGCATAGAGCGCACGGAGGACCCCGCGGTTGACCTCGTGCGACCACGGGATCGGACCGGCGCCGCGCCAACCCGCGGCGCGCAGGGCGTCGAGTCCGCGGTGGTAGCCGACACGGGCATAGGCATAGGAGTCGACGAGTCGACCTTCGGCGTGGGCCTCATCGGCGAGCACCGCCCACGCGAGCGACGAGGCGGGGAGGTCGGCGACGATGTCGAGGGCCTCCTCACCGGCATCGAGGCGGCGCTTCGCCTCGACGTCGGGGTGGTCGTCGGGGAGGAACGTCGGCTGCGGGCCGAGCTGCCCGGCATCGAGGTTGCCGATGTGGGAGGGATTGCCGATGGGCTGCGTCATGGTCGTCTCCTGTTCGTTGGGCGAGCGGTGCGGATCCGCCGAGGCGGGTCCCCGGTCATCGTGTCACACTCAGTTCGTCTTCACGGTCGAGGGCAGGACCGCGTACGGATTCGTCGCCAGCGCGCCGATGACGCCCTGTGAGGCGAGGTCGTCGAGCTGCTTCTTGTCTGCGACTCCGGTCGCCCAGACCCCCAGACCCGAGTCCGTCCAGTCACCGGCATCGGCGGCGTCGACGGCGACCATCGTGTACCCCTGATCGGCGAGCTCCTTCTCCGCCGTGGCGGTCGGATCCCCGACGAACATCGCAGCGATCCCGGCATCGGCGGCGGCGCGGGCCACCTCGGCGTCGGCGGTGCGCACGATCGTCGAGGCCGCCATGTCCGCCTTCGCGATCGCGGCCAGGGCCGGTTCCGCGGTGGCCGTGTCGGGGATGAGCGGCACGACCACGGTGCTGCCGGCGACGGCGTCGAGCACCTGCTGCCACGTCATCGGCGTGCCCGGTTCGGTGCCTTCGCGCGGGGGTGCGATCGTCCTGTCCTCGAACTCATCGACGGTGAGCCCGCCGAGGCCGTCGGGCAGTCCCAGCGTCTCGGCGGCGGTCTCGGGGTCGGCGGCGACGACGGTGCCGTCGTCGAGGGTGGTCAGCGTCGGGGCCGGAAGGTAGCCGAACTTGACGTTCTCGGTGAAGGCGAGCTCCGAGTTCGGCGGGTAGACCTCCGAGCCGCCGTCGAGGGCGGCCACGGCCGGTGGGTTGAGGTCGTCGACGGTGAGCGTGTCCTTGTCGCCGAAGACGTTGACGAGGAGGACGATGATGAGGCCGACGACGACCACGGCTCCGGCCCACAGGGGCGCGTTGAACTTCTTCGGCTCCGGCTGTTCGGGCATCGGGATGCGGTCCTCACTCATCGGCTGCCGTCCTTCGTCGATCCGGCGCCGGTGACGAGGCCGCGGAGGAAGCCCGCTCCCCAGCACAGGTGCATCGTCGGGAGGATGAGGCCGAACCAGAACCGTTCGCGGCGTCCGCAGTCCTTCGCGGTTCCCGCGGCGGCGACGATGCCGGCGATATACGTGAGACTGGGGACGTGGACGAGCGAGGTGAAGCGTCGGACGGGCTTCGGCCACCGCTTCGTGCGCCCGGTCAGTTGGAGGAGGGCCTCGATGACGCTCGCGGCCATGCCGAGGACGAGCAGCGGCGGCGCGAAGTACCGCAGGGAGTTCTTCGACCCGTACCGCCGGATGAGCTCGGCACGCCAGATGCCCGTCGCCCAGAACTGTCGGGCGATCTTCGACCACGTGCCCCGCGGCCAGTACGTGACCTCCATGTCCGGGTTGAACCAGATCCGTCCCCCGGCCGAGCGGATGCGCAGGTTGAGCTCCCAGTCCTGTCCGCGTCGGATGTCCTCATCGAACCCGCCGAGGTGGTCGAACACCTCCCGGCGGTAGACGCCGAGGTACGCCGACTCCGACTCCCCCGCCTCGTCGCCGGAGTGGTAGGCGGGTCCGCCGAGTCCGATCGGGGACATGTATGCGCGGGCGACGGCCTTCTGGAAGGCCGACTTCCCGCGGGCGCGCATGAGACCGCCGCAGTTGGCCGACTGCGTCTCCCGCAGAGTCTCGATGGCCTGGCGGGTGTAGTCGGGTTCGAGGCCCGAGTGGGCGTCGACGCGGATGACGATCGGGTGGCGGGTGTGCCGGATCGCGCGGTTGAGTCCGATCGGGGTGGCGCCCTCGGGATTGTCGACGGTCTGGATGCGCGGATCGGCCTGCGCCATGCGCGCGATGATCGCGTCCGTGTCGTCGGTCGAGGGGCCGAGGGCGAGGACGACCTCCTTCTCGCCGTCGTAGTCCTGGGAGAGGACGGTCGTGATCGCCTGCCTGATGTGCTCGGCTTCGTTGAGCACGGGCATGATGTAGGAGACTCCGGGCTTCTCCGCCAGCGGGGGAAGCCCTTCGGGGGTGAGGGGGGTGAGAACGTTCGGCACGCTCTCAATCCTCCCATACCCCCACCTCGGCGGGCGTGCAGGAGGCCCTCAGCCTCGGGGAGGGACTCACCGATTCGCCGAGGCGGTTCTCGCCGAGGCGGATGCCCGGCCGGTCAGTGCGCGGGCTTGCGGGCGGGGCGGGGCTTGGGCTTGACGGGACGGCCGGCGAACCACACGTAGCCGGCACCGGCCACGGCACCGCCTGCCATGATGACGATCCACCAGGGGAAGCCCGGGATGTCCGGCGGTTCGGTCGCGTCCTTGAGGGCGTCCGGCGGAGTGGGGATGACGCGTTCGCCGATGACGAGGATGCGCTGGGTGTTGATGCCCAGCGGGGTGCAGGTGACCAGGGTCGCGAGGTCCTTGCCGGCGACAGGGTCGAGCGTCTCGGTCTGGTCGGGGTCGACGATCTTCGTTTCGATGACCCGGTAGGTGACGACGCGACCGAAGGTGTTGAACGTGAAGTAGTCGCCCTTGCCGATCTTGTCGAGGTTGGTGAACATCTCCGCCTCGGCGAGGCCGCGGTGACCGGTGACGACGGTGTTCATGCCGACACCGCCGACGGGCAGCGCCGTGCCTTCGAGGTGGCCGATGCCGCGCAGCAGGGTCTCGTCCGAGGTGCCGTGGTAGATCGGCAGATCGACGTTGATCTTGGGGATCTGGATCCGCGACATGACGTCGCTGGACGGGGAGTTGAGGATGTCGTTGTAGCCGAGCGTGCCGCTCGGGTCCTTGCCGGCGCTCTGGCCGGGCTGGGGAAGGCGCTGTCCGGCGTTGATCCGCGCGCCTCCGGCCTGCAGCTTCTTGTTGTACTCGTCGGCGAGTCGGAGCTGCTCCGCGTTCTGCGGGGCGTTGGGGTCCTCGGTCGTCGTCGCGTTCTTGAGCACCTCCGACTGGTCGAGCTGGGAGAACCAGGCGGCCATCGACGGGTAGGTCCACACGCATGTGCCGACGAGGAAGAGCACCGCGATGATCACCGCGGGCACCGACAGCTTCCACCGAGGCTTCGGCGGTGTCGGATCCGCTGGTGCGGGATCAGTGAGGGTCGCGGTCATATCTCCAGCATCTCATGGTTTGTGCGGGACGGGGCCGAGAGACGTGATCATCTCTCGGCCCCGGCTCTGCCTCTCGCCGAGGCGGCGGCATCACCACCGCCTCGGCAGGAGACGTTGTCCTCAGGCCTTGCGGGCCCGGGTGTAGCGCATCACGGCGGCGCCGATCGCGAGCAGCAGCAGGGCGATGCCGAGGATGGTCAGCATGAGCTGGCCGTTGGCACCGGTGAACGGAAGCTCACCGCGGTCCTTCTGCTTGTTCGAGATCTGCACGAGCACGGGATCGGAGGACCCGCCGGCCTTGACGGTCACCGTCGTCCAGGGATCCTGCGGCAGCGTGTAGCCGGCCGGAGCTTCGATCTCCTTGAGGTGGTAGTCCTTCGAGGTGACGTCGTTGCTGCCGACCCAGAGGCTGATCGAGGCCTTGCCGTTGGCATCGGTCGTCAGCGTGCCCACGGGCTGTCCGTCGCGCGATTCGTAGATCTCGAACTTCGCACCGGCCAGCGTGGCCGACTTGTCGTTGTCGGCGTACTTGAGGATCTCGAGCGCACCCCAGGTGGTGGTCACGGGGTTGGTCGTGACCTCGGAGCCGTTGGTCGAGACGATCGCCTTGTTCTCGATGACGCCGTTGCCGCCGAGCGAGGTGACGGTGGTGACGACGTTGACCTTGACGTTCTGTCCGGCCTGGAGCTTCGCCAGTCCCGACGAGGTGAAGGTGACCTTCGCGGTCTGACCCGAGCAGTCGACGGTGTAGTCGGCGGCATCGAAGCCTTCGACGGTGACCGACTTGCAGGTCAGTCGCGGATCGAGGTTGTCGGTGACGACGAACGACTTGTACTCGTCGTCGTTGGCGACCTGCGGGATCGGAGCGGTGATCGTCCAGGTGACGTCGTTACCGAGGACCGGAGCCGTGGGGCCCGAGACCTCCTTGGTCGGCTTCGTCTGGTTCGTCTTGTTCTTCGGGTAGACGTTGACGTCATAGAGCCACTTGCCACCGGTCTGCGGAAGCGGAAGGGTGACGAGGAAGGGCTGCGCGGGCGAGATGATGTTGTTGTCGCCCGACCCGGTCTCCTCGACCTTGTAGAGGCCGAAGGGAAGGTCCTGCGTGACCCGTCCGTTGGCGTCGGTGGTCACCGTGATCGGCGTGCCGAAGGTGTAGCCGTTGCCTTCGGTGACGTTGTCGATGGTGGCACCGTCGATGAGGTTCCAGCCGGCGTCGGTCTTGAGGTCGATCGCCTGGCCGTTGCGCTGGGTCACCGGGGTGATGGTGAACTCGACGCCGGCCAGCGGGGTGCCGAGGTTCGAGGGATCCTCGATCTTCGTGCCGTCGCCGCGCGGGCCCTGGTCACCGTCGTACTTGTTGATCGTCAGCGAGGTCGAGCGGTTCGGGTCGATGTTGCCCGAGGCGGCTTCGGCGGCCGGCGCGTTGACGCCGACGCCGACGAGGCTGAGCGCAGCTGCTGCGGCAAGGGCGGGGATCCACCGCATGCGCTTGAACAGAGTCGCTTTCATTCGTGGTTGTTCCTTTCGGTGCTTTCTGTGAAATCTGGGGTCGATGGTCGTGTGGTCGCGAGGGGAATGGAAGGGGTGTCAGCTCCTCCCCTGCACTCGACGTCGGTGCTGCCAGGCAGCGGCCGCCGCACCGGCGAGGAGCAGAGCCGCTCCGCCGATGATGTAGCCGGTCGTTCCGATGCCGCCGGTGAACGGCAGCTGCGGTGACTCGGCCTGCTTGTTGACGATCGGCTCCTCGAAGGCGAAGTCGAGCCGATCGCGGGAAATGGTGAAGGGTCGTTCGGTCTCATCGAGTTCGTACCCGGCGGGAGCCTTGGTCTCGACAAGGGTGTAGTCGCCCCACTTGAGGTCCTCGACGCGGAACTGGCCAGCCTTGGGGTTCCGATCCCGGCCGGAGCATCCCTCCGCCGAGGCGGCGACGCAGTCATCGAGGTCGATCTCGTTGCCGTCGGCATCCCGGATCGTCCATTCCGACCCGTCGAGGAGGTCGCCGGATTCGCTCGTCTTCTCCCAGGACACGGTTCCCGCGGAGTCGGCGTTGGCGACGATGCACTCGGCGTTCTGCCCGGCGGCGATGCTCACCTTCTTCGTCTTCTCGTCGTAGGTGGCCCCGGTGCATCGGATCGAGACCTGCTCGTAGCCGGGCAGGCTGTTCTCGGAGATGAGGTAGGTGCCGCTGGTGACGTACTTCTTCTCTCCGCTGTCGAACGGCACCGCTGATCCGCCGTCGCGGGTCGAGAAGAGGCGCTGGTTCCAGTCAGCGGCGGTGAGCTCACCGCCGTTGTCGTTCTCGACGTCCTTGGTGATCGTCAGCGTCTGGCACTCGACGGTGTTCGTCACTGTGTAGACGTTCGAGGCACCGGGCAGCTTCGTGCTGAACGTGTCCGTGAGCGCCACGGTGCCCGTGATGCCGGGGCCGGAGATGGTCTTCGACTTCACCGAGCAGCCCGGGAACTTCTGGGCGTCGATCGTCGCAGTCTCGCCGATCTTCACGGTGTCGCCGACAGCGAAGCCCGTCCGCTTCTGGCCGAAGGCCGGCTCGCCGGAGCCCTGCCCGGCAGGGTCGAGCAGGAGCTTCGCGCTCATTCCGGACGGCTGGCTGCCGTTGTCTATCGTCTTGCCGTCGATGACCCACTTCTTGTTCACCGTGACATCGGCGGAGGATTTCTTGTTCACGTACCCGCATTCGACCGTGTCGCCGGGACGAATCTGTTCGGACAGCGTCTGTTCCGCCGCGCCGGTGAGGGGGACGTTCGCGGTCGTCCCATCGAACCGCGTGATCCGGCACGTGCCGCTGGCGAACTCGTAGCCGGTCTGCTGCCGTTCGGAGACGGCGAGGCGAGCCGACGAGGTGTTCGATCCGAAGTTGAGCGTCCACTTCGCATTGCCCGAGGCATCGGTGGTCTGCGTGTCGGCGGTCGGCGATTTCGTCACGGTTCCCGACGCCGCGGTCGCCTTGGCGCCGACGGTCCAGCCGGACGCGTTCTGCTCGCTGCCGCCGCTCTGGTCCTGCGTCTTCTTGTTGATCGTCACCTCCGCTGTCGCGGGGGCGTTCGTGATCCGACAGATGATCTCGTCGCCCGTGGCGGGGAAGGTGAACGTTGTTCCGGTGCCGCTGCCGGACGGGCTGATCGGCTTGTCGTCGGCGGTGCAGGAGTACCGGGAGGCGTACCGGCCAAGGTTCGTCGTCCCTGCAGCGGTCTCTCCGAAGGTCAGTGACGTTCCCCGAGCCACGGGGAACGGGCCGATTCGTTCGTCCTGGATTCCGGTCTTGGAGCCGGTGGTCGTGGCGGTGCCGAGATCCAGCTTCGTTCCATCAGTCTGGGTCATGCTGAGGTTGAGCTTGAACTGGTCGCCGGAGTTGACACGGTTGACGACGTCCTTCTCGATGGTGATCGTCGGAGGCGATGAGCATGTCGCGAGGTCGGTGGTGCCGAGCGCCTGGTTGTTGGCAACCTTCCGATTAGTGAACCCCGGCATGTCATACGTGGTGACCGCGTTGATGCGACCGGTGCTGGGAGCTGCCGCGGTTCCGAGGTAGACCTTGCCGTCGGAGTCGAACGCGATTCCGTTGACTCCTCCGACCGTCGGCTGGCCGAACGCCTCCGACGCCGGAATGGCGACATTCCCGTTGGCCGCCTGGAGTGCCTCATTCGTCACGCTGAAGATCTTCGTCTGGGTCTGCGCATTGTTGTTGTTCTCGTTGCGCACGATGAAGAGGTTGCCCTCGTTGTCGAAGACGAGGTCACCGTTCGCGCCGGTACCGTCCCCCTTGGTGTCGATCGTCCCTTTGAGCGATATCTTCCCACTGCTCGGGTCGAAGCTCCAGAGGCGGAACTGCTGGGCGGAATTGAGGAATCCGCCGAAGTAGTAGATGCCGGTGGAGAGGTCGACGCCGCCGGCGATCAGACCGACCTTGGCACCACCATTGGCCGCCGTCGACGAATCGAACTTGACGTTGGTGTTCGTCCAGACCCCGGATGCGGGGCTGAACGTGTAGAACGTGGCCAGATGAGAGATATTCTCAGTGCCGATCTTGTTCGGCGTGCGATCATAGGCGATCGCCGAGGTGCCGCCGGCAGTGATTCCGAGCCCATTGAGCTGGCTGATCGAATTGGCGGGCGATCCCACCGGTGTCATCGTCCCGTCAGGATTGATCTGCTGGAGCTGCCCGGGCTGGGCATTGATCGAATAGACAACACCCGGCCGACAGGAGAGCGTGGCCGCAGCCTGCGCCGCTGCGCGACTCGGCACCGGCGCGGACTCGGTCTTCGAAGATTCGGAGGGAGCAGGCTCGGACTGCGCGGCGTCGCCGCTGTCGCGGAGGCCTGAGCCCGACGACTTCTCGGTCGGCTTCGACGACTCGCTCGACGATGAGGGAGCAGAGTCGACTCCCTTTCCGGCCGCCTCGGCGGGGGTCGGTGCCATGAGGACACCGCTCACCGAGAAGAGGAGCACGAGAACGACGAACGCAGCGAGGAGCCCCCTCAGGGGTGAGCTCTGGTTCGGGCTGCGCCGGGGATTCGCGGGGGATGCGGACCTGAAAAACGCCATGCTGATCCTATTTCGTGGTGGTGCCGGGGATTGAGGGGAGGGGATGTCGGGGGTGCTGCGGGTGCCGAGCTGGGGACACGGCAGACCGTTGTTGCAAGTTCAATGACCAACTTACTAGCCGGAAACTTGAAAATGATTACAAACTCATAACATTCACAACACCTGGTGTGAGATGCGCAACCGGGGGTGACGCGCGTGACTCGGCGCGACAGTGATCGCTGGTCAGGGCACGCACGCGCCGCGGTTCGCGAGGTCGGCAGAGAGCACAGAAGAGGGCCGAGTGACGTGGAAGTCACTCGGCCCTCTCGGGTGTCTCAGCCGACGCGGAGGCTCACCGCCGCCTCGGCAGGAGACGCTGTCCTCAGGCCTTGCGGGCCCGGGTGTAGCGGACCACAGCTGCGCCGATCGCGAGGAGCAGCAGGGCGATGCCGAGGATGGTCAGCATGAGCTGGCCGTTGGCACCGGTGAACGGAAGCTCACCGCGCTCCTTCTGCTGGTTGGAGATCTGCACGACCGTCGGGTTCGACTCGCCGTTGGCCTGGACGGTCACAGTCGTCCACGGATCCGCAGGCAGCGTGTAGCCGGCCGGTGCCGCGACCTCTTTGAGGTAGTAGTCCCGCGAGGTGACATCGTTGCTGCCGACCCACAGGCTGATCGACGCGGTGCCGTCCTCACCGGTGGTGAGTTCGCCGATGGGCTCCGCGGCGTCGCGCGATTCGTAGATCTCGAACCGTGCCCCGCCGAGGGTGGCAGACGTGTCGTCGTCGGCGTACTTGAGGATCTCGAGCGGTCCCCAGTTGGTCTTGGCCGGGTTGGTCGTGACCTCGGAGCCGTTGGTCGAGACGATCGCCTTGTTCTCGATCTGGCCGTTGTCACCGAGCGAGGTGACGGTGGTGACGACGTTCATGACGACGTTCTGACCGCCTTCGAGCTTGCCCAGTCCGGTCGACGTGAACTCGATGTTCGCGGTCTGACCCGAGCAGGTGGCCGTGTAGTCGGTTCCGGCGGTGAAGCCCTCGACCGTGATGCTCTTACACGTCAGTCGCGGATCGAGGGTATCGGTGATGGTGAACGACCGGTACGTGTCGTCGCCGGCCTTGCCCGGAATCGGCGCGGTGATCGTCCAGGTGACGTCGTTGCCGAGCACCGGAGCGGTCGGACCCGAGACCTCCTTGGTCGGGGTCGTCTGGTTCGTCTTGTTCTTCGGGTAGACGTTGACGTCATAGAGCCACTGACCGCCGGTCTGCGGAAGCGGCAGGGTGACGAGGAACGGCTGCGCCGGGGAGACGATGTTGTTCGGACCCGGATCGGTCTCCTCGACGATGTAGAGGCCGTGAGGCAGGGACTGCGTGACCTGTCCGTTGGCGTCGGTGGTCACGGTGATCGGATCGCCGAAGGTGAACCCGTCGCCGGCGAGCACGTCGGCGACGACGACTCCGTCGATGGCGTCCCAGCCTGCCGCGGTGTCGAGGTTGACCTCTTCTCCGTTGGCCGTGAGCACCTGCCGGATCGTGAACTCGACGCCGGCGAGCGGAGTGCCGAGGGACGACGTGTCCTCGATCTCGGTGCCGTCGCCGCGCGGTCCCTGGTCACCGTCGTACTTGTTGATCGTCAGTGACGACGGGGTGTCGGGGTTGATGTTGCCCGCAGCTTCGGCAGTCGGCGCATCGAGGCTGACCCCGACGAGGCTGAGCGCAGCTGCTGCGGCGAGGACAGGGATCCACCTCATCCGCGTGAACAGAGTCGCTTTCATGGTTGGTTGTTCCTTCCGGTGTTCGTATAAATCTGTGAGTCGGTTGTCGTTTGCACGTGACGTGTGTGGAGCATGTCAGTCACACCCCGTGAGGGGAATCGGATAGTGGGTCAGCTCCTCCCGTGCGCTCGACGTCGGTACTGCCAGATCGCGCCGGCCGCACCGCCGAGGAGGAGAACCACCCCGCCGATGATGTAACCGGTCGTTCCGATGCCGCCGGTGAACGGCAGCTCAGGCGAACTGGCCTGCTCGTTGGCGATCGGCTCCTCGAAGGCGAAGTCGAGCCGATCGCGGGAAATGGTGAACGGACGCGGGGTCTCGTCGAGGACGTACCCGGCCGGAGCCTTGGTCTCGACGAGGGTGTAGTCGCCCCAGTCGAGGTCCTCGACGCGGAACTGGCCCGCCTCCGGGTCGACGTCACGGCCGGTGCATCCCTCAGCCGAGGTCGCCACGCAGTCGTCGAGGGGGATCTCATTGCCGGCCGCGTCGCGGATGGTCCACTCCGAGCCCTCAAGAGGAGCTCCGGACTCGTTGACCTTCTCCCACGAGACGGTGCCCGAGGAGTCCGCGTTCGCGACGATGCACTGGGCGTTCTGCCCGGCGGCGATGGTCACCGTCTTCGTCGACTCGTCATAGGTGGCGCCGGTGCACCTGATCGAGACCTGCTCGTAGCCGGGCAGGCTGTTCTCGGAGATGACGTAGGAGCCTGTGGTCACGTACTTCTTCTCACCCGAGTCGTAGGGCACAGCAGGGTTGGTGCCCTGCTTCGCGAAGAGGCGCTGGTTCCAGTCAGCGGCGGTCAGGGTGCCGCCGTTGTCGTTCTCGACGTCCTTCGTGATCGTCAGCGTCTGGCACTCGACGGTGTTCGTCACCGTGTACGTGTTCGAGGCCCCGGGCAGCTTCGTGCTGAAGGTGTCCGTGAGCGCCACGGTGCCGGTGATGCCGGGACCGGAGATCGTCTTCGTCTTCACCGAGCAGCCTGGGAACTTCTGGGAGTCGATCGTCGCGGTCTCGCCGATCTTCACGGTGTCGCCGACGGCGAAACCGGTGCGCTTCTGGCCGAAGGCCGGGTCACCGGCAGGCTGGCCGGCCGGGTCGAGGAGGAGCTTGGCGCTCATACCCGCCGGCTGGCTGCCGTTGGCGACCGTCTTGCCGTCGATCACCCAGTTCTTGTTCACCGTGACGTCGGCTGAGGACTTCTTGTTGACGTACCCGCATTCGACCTTGTCACCCGGTTGGATCTGCTGAGACAGGGTCTGTTCGCTGGCGCTGTTGAGTGTCACGGTGATGGGGCTGCTGCCGGCGCGGGTGATCACGCACGACCCGCTGACGAATTCGTAGCCGGACTGCTGCTGCTCGAGGACAGCAAGGTTGGCGCGCGCCGAGGTGGAGCCGAAGTTGATCGTCCACTTCGCGTTGCCGTCGGTGCCGGTCTGCTGGGTCGCGGCCGTCGGTGACTGGGTGACGGTGCCGGTCGCCGCTGTCGCTCTCGACCCGACCGTCCAGCCGGAGGCGTTCTGCTGGTTGCCGCCGTTCTGATCCTGAGTCTTCTTGTTGATCGTCACGTCGGCGGTGAGGGCACTGTTGACGAAACGACAGACGATCTCCGTCCCGGCTCCGGGCACAGTGATGGTCTTCGACGTGCCGGTACCGGACGACCCGGTCAATGGCTGTCCGTCGATCGTGCAGCTGTAGGTCGACGAGTACTTGCTCATGTCCGTGCCGCTCGCACCAGTCTCACTGAAGGTGATCTGCGCACCGCGGCCGACGACCATCGGGCCGACCTGTTGAGCCTGGACGCCGTTCGTCGTTCCCGATGTCGTGGTGGTGCCCATCAGGTTCGACCCTTGAGCGAGGGTGAGGTTGAACTGATCGCTCGCACTCGCCCTGTTCTGCACGTCCTTCTCAAGCGTGACGGTCGGCGCCGAACCGCACGCGGCGAGGTCGGTGGTCGATCCCAGCTGATTGGTGACGAGCTGTTCATCGCCGAAGCCGGGCATGCTGTAGGAATACACGCTGCTGCCCGCGCCCAGGTAGGCCCTGCCGTCGGAGTCGATCGCGAAACCGTTGACGGACGACGCCGTCGGCTTCGGCTGGGTCGAGGTTGCAGTCATGGTCCCGCCATTGGCGGCAGCGACCTGCTCGTTGGTGACGCTGAAGATCTTCGATTCAGTCCCCGAGTTGCGGAGGATGAACAGGTTGCCTTTGCTGTCGAAGGCGAGATCGCCGTTCGCGTTGACGCCCGAGCCGGGAGTGGCAACCGAACCCTTGTAGGCGAACACGCCTGTGGTGTGGTTGTAGGTCCAGAGCTTGAAGGTCTGACCGCCGGAGACGAATCCGCCGAAGTAGTACCGGTCGGTCGAGAGGTCGACACCGCCGGCGACGAGCGAACCGTTGAATGCGCCGTTGGCCGTCAGCGTCGTGTCGTAGGTTCGGTTGGTGTTCGTCCACGTGTCGGTCGCGTGATTGAAGATGTACATGCGCAGCTTGCCGGTGGCGTTCGCGTCATACCGGTCATAGGCATAGATCGGATCGCCGCCCGAGCCGATGCCGAGGCCGTTGAACTGTGTGGCGATCGTCGCGGGCGCACCGACCGGCGTCACCACCCCGGTGGCGCTGATGCGCTGCATCTGCGCAGACGGCTTGGTGTTCGTGATCGAGTAGACGTTGCCGGGCGTGCAGTACATCGTCGCCTGCGGCTCCACCCGGGTCGGCATAGGAGCCGGTTCCGACTGGCTCGGCGACGGCGACGGGCTCGACGAACCCGACGGTGCGAGCTCGGACTGCGAGGCGCCTCCGCTGTCCTGGAGGCCCGAGCCGGAGGATCCTTCGCTCGGTGACGGTGACGCAGACTCACTCGGCGTCGAAGACTCGCTCGGCGATGACGGCGCTTCGCCGAGTCCGGAACCGCTTGCGGCGGCTGGGGCGGGTGCCATGAGGACGCCGCTGAGACCGAAGAGCAGCACGAGGACGACGAATGCAGAGAGGACCACCCGGGCTCGCGAAGCGATGTCCGAGTTCCGCTGGGAACCAGCGGAGAATATGGAGTGGGTCGACGCCTTACCGTTCCTCAATCGTGATGGTGCGCGTGGGGCTGGAGGATCACTGAGAGCCGGATATGGGGGATGTCGGGGATGTAGGGTTCACCGAGCTGGAGACACGGCAGGCTCTCGTTGCAAGTTCAACGATCAATCTACTATGGGAACCCATGATTTCGGTCACGAATTCATAACTTTCACAAGATTCCCTGTGATTCGCCTGGCTGATTGCCCTCCGTGCACGGTACAGCTCCCCTGTGCGAACGCTGAGATCTCACGGGCAAGACCGCTTCCCACGCCACCGAATCGACTGCGAGATCCACGAAGCCGTTTCGGCGTGTCATACCAGGGCCTCGACCGTTCATCGGCGTCAAGAACGCCTGCCGAGACTCGACTCGAACCCCCGCACCGCGGACATCAGACCTGGGCAGAGACCCCGACGCCCCGCACCGCGCGCTCCCGACGCCGCCCTCGAACGCCGGCGCGTCAAGACATCTTCCTGCTTTCGTTCCACAATTCACGTCTCGATTGTTCAACGAAAAGCGGCCCCGGGAGTCTTCCCGGGGCCGCGACCGTTTCCGGTCACTGATCAGTCATGTGCAGTCATCCCTCGATCACCCGCGCGCGACCGCCTCGACCGCGGCGGCGACTGCGGGGGCCACCCGCTCGTCGAGAGCTCCGGGGACGATGTAGTTCGGCGCGAGGTCGTCGCCGACGAGCGCGGCGATCGCACTCGCCGCGGCAAGCTTCATCTCCTCAGTGATGTACGTGGCGTCGGCGTCGAGGGCTCCGCGGAAGACCCCCGGGAACGCAAGGACGTTGTTGATCTGGTTCGGGAAGTCGCTGCGACCGGTGGCGACGACCGTGGCGTACTGCGCGGCGACGTCGGGGGCGACCTCGGGGTTGGGGTTCGAGAGTGCGAAGATGATCGCGTCGTCGGCCATGGTCGAGAGCAGCTCCGGGTCGATCGTGCCGGAGGAGAGCCCGATGAACACATCGGCTCCGTCAAGGGCTGTCTCCACTCCCCCGCTCATCCCCCGCGGGTTCGAGTCCGCGGCGATCGCCTGCTTCGTCGGGGTGAGGTCGCTGCGCCCGGATTCGACGATGCCCTTCGAGTCGAGGACGACGATGTCGGAGACACCGGCCTCGTGGAGGATCTTCGTCACGGCGACGCCTGCGGCCCCCGAGCCGGAGATGACGACCTTGAGGTCGGTGATGTCCTTGCCGACGACGCGCGCGGCATTCATCAGCGCCGCGAGGACGACGATCGCCGTCCCATGCTGGTCGTCGTGCATGACGGGGATGTCGAGGGCGGCCTTGACCCGGTCCTCGATCTCGAAGCAGCGCGGCGCGGAGATGTCCTCGAGGTTGATCGCCCCGAAGGTCGGGGAGATCCGCACGATCGTGTCGACGATCTCGTCGACGTCGTTGGTGTCGATGACGATGGGGATCGCGTTGAGCCCGGAGAAGCGCTTGAACAGGGCACACTTGCCCTCCATCACCGGCAGGGACGCGCTCGCGCCGATGTCGCCGAGGCCGAGCACGGCCGAGCCGTCGGAGATCACCGCGACGAGGCGCCCGGTCCACGTCAGCTCCTTCGCCCGTTCGGGCTCCTCGGCGATCGCGGTGCATACGCGGGCGACGCCCGGGGTGTAGGCGATCGAGAGATCGCGCTGGGTCTCGAGCGGACGGGTGAGTTCGACGGCGAGCTTGCCGTGGTGGTGTCCTGCGAAGATCTCGTCTTCGGTGATGGCGGCGGCCGGAGCCTGTCCCTTGTCGTCAGCGGTCGGTGTCGTCATCGATGATCCTCGTCGTCAGTGGGGACGGCCCGCCTCGGCGGCCGTCGTCGTGGTCTCACATTGCAGGTCGTACCGGTGAGCCGGTCGGACACTGGCGCAGTCGCAGTCGCCGCAGGGTGGCCGGTGACGCCGCGCGCACCCTGCCGACCGGGGTGGGGGTCGGACGATCGCGCGCTCCACGACCGGCCCGCCTGAGGGGGGCGCGGACCTCCTGGGTCGGTCGTCGTGCCAGCATAACCCATGGATCGGTCACGGAGGTGTCCCAGCTCACCCCGCCGAGGCGGCCGGTCCGCTCCGATCGCACCCGTGCTCTCCGCCCGGCTGACTCCAGCTCTCCGCCCGGCTGGCACCAGGAGGTCCGGCCCGGACTCAGAGCGTGATGCTCGACCCGTCGGGCAGGATCCGCCGGAGCATGTCGGCCATCGTCACCGCCCCGACGATGCGCTCGTCGCGGGTGACGACGGCGAGCTGCTCGGCTTCATCGCGCATGAGGGTGAGCGCCTCGTGGACGGGCAGTTCCGCGTCGAGGACGAGGCAGTCGCGGGTGAAGTCCTCGATCCCGTGGTCGGCGGGCAGGAGGAGCACGTCGCGGACGTGGACGACCCCCGGTGCCGTCCCCGCGCGCTCGACGAGGATGCGCATGTGCCCGGACTCCGCCGCGAGGTCGCGCACCTGCCCGGCCGTCGCCGTCTCCGGCACCGAGGTCAGGGCACGCGTCCCACCGGGCAGCAGGCTGCCCACGCTCATCCGCTGGAGTTCGAAGACGTGGGTGAGCTGGTCGCGGTAGGCGTCGTCGAGTTCGCCGGCGGCCGCCGAATGCTCGACGAGCTGCCGGATCGTATCGATGTCCTGCCCGCCGAGCGCCCGCGATTCCGCGGGGGTGTATCCGCTTGCGGCCACGAGTTTATTGGCGACGCTGTTGACCCAGACGAGCAGGGGCCGCAGCAGCCACGCGAGGGCTCGGGCCGGCAGGGCGATGATCGTTGCCGCGAGCTCGGGGTGGGCGATGGCCCACGACTTCGGCGCCATCTCACCGATGACGAGGTGGAGGAACGTGACGAAGAGGAGGGAGAGGACGAAGGCGGCCGAGTCGGCGAGCCAGAACGGCGCGCCCACTGCGGTGAAGAGCGGAGCCAGCCACGCGTCGACGGCGGGTTTCGTGATCGCACCGAGCGCGAAGGTGCAGATCGTGATCCCGAACTGGGCGACGGCGAGCATGATCGTCAGCTCGTTCATTCCCCGCAGCGCCGCCCGCGCAGGCGCCGACGTCGACGCCTGCTCCTCGAGTCGGTGCCGGCGGGCGGCGAGCAGGGAGAACTCGATGATGACGAAGAACGCGCTGAGCACGATGAGTGCGATCGTGCCGACGATGACGAAGAGCGGAGCGTCGGTCATCGGTCCCTCCCTTCCTCAGCGGCGGACTCATTCGTGTCGCGGCCATCCGCGTCGGGGCCATCCGCACCAGGATCGTCGTCAGCCGAGTCATCGGCGGTGGTCTCGATGAGCGTCACCCGCATCTGCCCGGGCACGTGCCGGTCGACGGTGAGCACTTCGACGTCGAGCTCGCGTTCGACGGGGTCGTCGGCGAGGAGGTCGGACGCCTCGGCGAGGACGGGCACGGTGACCCGGTTGCCCGCCTCGGGGAACCCGCCGCTCGTGGCGATGACGAGCCCCGCGAGGGTCTCGAAGTCGCCCTCGGGCAGGTCGTAGCCGACGATGCGGCGCACCTCGTCGAGCGGCATGCCTCCGTCGGCCATCCAGGTCCGTGGGGCCTCTTCGACCATTGCGGTGGGGCTCTCCTCGTCGTGTTCGTCGGTGATCTCGCCGACGAGCTCCTCGGCGACGTCCTCGGTCGTGAGGATGCCGGCGAGGTCGCCGTACTCGTCGATGACGCAGGCGAGCTGCGAATCGCCGCGGTTCATCTCCGCGAGCGCATCGGGCAGGGCCATGAGGGTGGGGACGACGACGGGCGGACGCATGATCGTCGTCACCGGAGCGTCCATCGGCTCACTCGTGCGCAGGAGGTCGACGAGCTCGACGACGCCGACCGGCGCCTCGGTCTCGTCGAGGACCGGGTAGCGGCTGTGCGCGTGGGCCATGAGCTCGCGCAGCTCCCCGAGGGTGACCTCGTGGTCGACCGTGGCCACACGGGAGCCGGGGATCATCGCGTGCTCGACGTCGGCGTCGGGGAACTCGAGCACTCGGTCGATGAGGAGCGAGAGGTCGGCGGGCAGGTCGCCGGTCTGCCGGGACTCCTCGATGACGCGGCGGAGTTCGTCGGCGGACACGCTCGGGTCGACGTCGTGGACGGGTTCGACGCGCAGCAGCCTGAGGAAGAGGTTCGCGGCGACGTCGAAGATCGCGATGAGCCAGCCGAAGACGGCGAGGTAGATCTGCGTCGACCGGGCGAGGGCGAGCGCGAGGGTCTCGGGGGCGGCGATCGCGAGGTTCTTCGGATAGAGCTCGCCGAAGACCATCTGCACGATCGTCGCGACGAGGAGCACGCCGACGGTCGTCACGGCGACGGTGACCGCCGGCGGGATGTCGAGTCCCCCGAGGAGCGCGCCGAGCGACTGGCCGATCATCGGTTCGGCGACGTAGCCGACGAGCAGACCGGCGACGGTGATGCCCAGCTGCGCGCCGGAGAGCATGAACGATGTGCGTTTGGTGACGGCGAGCGCCCGCTTGGCGGCGGGGTCCCCGGTCTCCGCGCGGGCTGCGAGCCGCGAGCGGTCGACGGACATGTACGCGAATTCCTGGGCGACGAAGTACCCGTTCGCGGCGATGATGATGAGGACGAGGACGCAGCCGATCGCCAGCATCAGGAGTTCGGAGCCCATGGGGCGCTCACCCCCGCCCCGGCCGGCCGATCAGAGGCGCGACGATGCGCGCTCAGTTCACAAATCCAACAGTCGCCGGGGTCGTCGGACGACGACCCCATATCCGCGGTGGTTCCCACGTGCGGCTTCACTCCATTTCGGTTCTTGAAAAGTCAACTCTCCCCAGCGTACCAAGTTCCCCTGACGCGACAGGATTCTCACATCATCCTGCGTGGGACTTCTCAGCATCGATGTCGCCGAGGCGGCCGTCCGTCTCGTCGGCGAGCTCCCGCAGGTAGGTGCTGAATCCTCCGTGGCAGCGACCGAGCATCCGCGCCGAGGTGACGACCCGGCAGTCGTCGGTCCGCCGGATGGTGCCCCCGACCGCGGTCACGGCGTGGACCATCGCGACGTCCTCGCCGAGGCGCAGCGGCGGACATCCGCCGATCCGTACGAAGTGGGAGCCCCGGATCCCGAGGTTCGCTCCGAACACGTGGTCGTGTCCCTCGCCGAGGTGGTGCGCAGCGAACCATGCCTCGATGAGGTCGTCGTTGCCGACGTCGGCCCGGGGTTCGACGGTGCCGACGACACAGTCCGCGTCCTGTCCGGCATGGTCGAGGTGCGCGGTGATCCAGTTCTCGGGCACCCGGGTGTCCGCGTCGGTGAAGACGAGCCACGTGCGCTCGAGCACAGCCTCGTCGGCATCGACCGCGGCGATCACATCGAGTGCCGCCTGTGCCCCGGCGTCGCGGGCGCGGCCGACGTTGCCGAAGGGCACGGTCATAGGAGTGACGATGGGGTGCCTGGCGGCGAAGCGCTCGATGAGGCCGGCGGTGCCGTCGGCGCATCTGTCGGCGACGGCGATGATCTGCACCGAGGACAGGGGGCTCGCGGCCTCGACGGCGGCGACGAGCGCGGTGAGGCAGCCGAGGATCTCCGCTTCCTCGTTGTGGGCGGGCACGACGACGGCGACGTGGTCGATCATCACGCCTCCTCCCCTCCGACGCGCACCGTGCGGGAGACGTGGAGGACGTCGAGCCGGTAGTCGCCGACATGGTGGTGGAGACGAAGAGCGTCCGGCCAGCGGCCGAGGCAGATGGCGTGGACCTGCGCGGCGTCGAGCGGCCAGTCCTCGATCTCCCCGGTCCAGTGGCAGAGGACGAGAATGAAGTCGTCGCGGGTCGACTCCGCGATCTGGTCGAGGGTCTGCTCGAGCTGCACGGGTGTGAGGTAGTAGCCGGTCTCGGCGAGGACGACGGCGTCGAAGCGGCCTGCAGGCCAGTCCTCGGGCAGGGTGCCGTGGACGAAGTCGATGCCGTGCCCGGAGTGCCGGCGACGCGCCTCGGCGAGCGCTGCGGAACTCGCGTCGACCGCGGTGACGTGGTCGGCGACCTCGGCGAGGGCACGGCTGAGCTCGCCGATCGAGCAGCCGATCTCGAGGATGTGGTCGAACCGTCCCTCCGGCAGGGCAGCGATGAGGGCGCGGCGTTTGGCGATCTCGTAGGCCGAGGTGCGCACCTCCCACGGGTCGGGTCGTTCGGTGTGCACGCGATCGAAGACCGCCTCGGCGGTGCGAGCATCGTTCGTCTCCCGCACCTGACCGGTTCCGGTGTGGTCGTCGGCAGATCCGAAGCGGGTGACGGCGAACGTGTCCCCGCCGCGGGCGAAGTGGGCGAGGAACTCTGCCGGGAGGATCGCCTCGTCGCCGGGCCGGTCCGACAGCGGTCGGATCTGCGAGGGATAGTGCGCCCACAGTGCCTGCCGGTCGAGGCCCGCCGGATCGGGGAGGAACTCCCACACCCGCCACGCACGGTCGGCGGGGTCGGCCCAATGCCAGTACCAGATGGGGAACTCGAGCACCGTCGCCGACCGCCGTCGGCCGACCTCGAGGGCCGCCCGCCCGAGGGTCTCGTGGTCGCCGTGGCCGTCACGGCTGTACGGGGCGACGATCGTCACCGGGGCGGGCAGGGCGGAGACGGCGGCGTCCACCTCGGCGAGGATCTCCTCATACCGGGCCGGAAGCCCACCGTCGCCGAGGTCGAGGTACCGCGCCGTGATCGACCCTCCCAGCCCGGTGAGGGCGGAGTCGAACTCGGCGAGGCGGATCTCCCGCAGCTGCGCGGGGGTGTGCGTCGGGGACTGCGGGTGGGAGTTCTCCCCGGCCGTACACAGAAGGACGTCGACCTCACGGCCCTCCGCGCCGAGGCGGGTGAGCAGTCCCGGACAGCCGAGGGCCTCGTCGTCGGGGTGGGCGAGGAGGACGAGGACGGATCCGCCCGGCAGGGTGTCCGGCGCGAGCCGGGGCAGCTCGGCGACCCCGGCMTCGGTCCACGCGTCCTCCGGGGTCGTCTCGTCGAGGTGGGTGAAGGTCATCGTTGTGTCGCGTCGGCGACGATCGCTTCGCCGAGGGAGGCTTCGTCGCGGGGTCCGTGGTGCTGGCTGAGGTAGACGGTGAGGTCGGCGTCGGCCTTCGCGAACTCCCGGTCGCCGGTGAGCGCTGCGGGACCGGCGAGTTCGCGGCTGAGCTCCTGGATGCGCTGGCAGCTGCGGTAGACGATGGTGCGCACGCGCAGGGCCTGGGTCCACGAGTCGTCGTGGGAATCGAGGTCTCCGCTGCCGGCAAGCTGCGCGGCGTGGGCGAGGACAGTGCGGGCGGCCGTGATCTCCGTGTCGATCTGTCCCAGCGTCATCGCCCCCAGGGGTGAGGGCTGGGGCCGGCCGAAGTGGCGCTGGGCTGCGTTGCGGGCGAGTCCGAGCGCCCCGCCGAACCAGCACGCCGCGACGCGGATGCCGCCCCATGCGAACCCGGGCCGCTGCAGATACCACTCGGGCGGGCCGACCGCTGTGGCACGCGCGCCATCGAAGACGATGGGGCCGCTGGGGATCTCGGCGAGCCCGAGGGCCGGCCAGTCCGCCTCGGCGGGGTGGACCCCGGGGCCGGTGAGGTCGACGGCCACCGTCTGTCGGGCCTCGCCGAGGCGGACGGAGACGATGGCGTGGGTGAGCTCGGTCGCGAGCGAGCACCAGGCCTTCTCCCCGTGGAGGACGAGCGTGCCGTCGGCCGCTGGGGTCGCGGTGACGACCCTGCCGGGGATCTCGGCGGCGAAGACGCCCCATGAGGACTCCGGCGCCGGGGTGGGGTGACCCGCCTCGGCGAGGATGCCGAGGGCGTCGATGTGGGGTTCGAGCATGCGGGCGACGGCGACATCAGCGGAGGCGATGGCGGTGAGCGCGTCCCACTGCTTGAGCGCCGAGGAGGTGCCGGTGAGGTTCCAGAACCCCTGGAGTGCTGCGAGCCGCGTGGCCAGCGGTGCGGTGCTCGTGACGAGTTTGAGGAATTCGTCCTCATGGGGCGAATCGGTGCCCGGCCGGTACCAGGGCTTGGTGAGTTCGGTGAGGGCTCCGACGAGCGGTGTGTGCATGGGCGGGACTCATCCCTTCGATCGGTGGGGCGGTTCCGAAGTCGACAGTCGAGGACCCGTCAGGACCTGACCGTCATGATGTGAGGGCGGCGGCGCCTGGCTGCCGTCGGCGGCCCGCGCCGACGTCGGCGCGGTGGTCCGTTCGGTGGGGGCGGCTCGGGTCACGAGTCCTTTGTCGTGCGGATGCGTTCGATGAGGTCGTCGAGGCCGTCATCGAACTCGCGGTCGGAGTGGTCTTCGGCGAGCATGTCCTGGAGGCGGTTGAGCGTCGGGTAGTTCCCGAGGCTCTGACTGCTCTCCCCGCCGTCGGCGTCGTCGTCGATCTCAGAGGCGATGTCGATGCCGAGCGCGGAGACCTCGAGGACGAGGTGACCGAGGAGGAAGCTCGTGAAGGCCTTGTAGGCGTCGACGACACGGTCGTCGGAGAAGCCGTAGTCCTGGAGCGTGGAGAGGAAATAATCGACCCAGCGCACGCTGCGCAGCGGCGGGCGCAGCCACGGCGCCTCCGGCGGTTGGGTGATCATGAGCGGGAACATCCGCGGATGGCTGAGCGCGAGGTCGCGCATTGCGTTCGCGACGAACCGCAGAAACGCCTCCCATGATGCGGGCTGCTCCTGCATCAGCTCGTCGTCGAAGAGATCGTCGATGAGCTCATCGACGGCCAGCGAGACGAGCTCTTCGCGTCCCGAGACATAGTTGTACAGGGCCATTGCCTCCACCTCGAGCGACATCCCCAGTCGGCGCATGGACAGCGATTGCACACCGAACTCATCGATGAAGGCAATCGCCGCCCGGACGATGTCCTCTTGGCGCAAGCGCTGACGGGCCATTACTACTCCTGGAATCACTGATCCCGGTCGGGGAGGCCGATGCCACCCCGACCGCGATCTGTCGCGAGGTCCTCGTTCGTGCCCGAACCGTCGGACCGGCGTCGGCGGCGGGCGCGTTCACTGCCCAGTTTAGTGCACTGAACGCGCCCACCGAGATGACCTGCGACGCTGTGTTCACAGGTCAGCGACTCACGCGTTGGTCGCGCGCGAACGACCGGTGATCAGTCCCCAGATGAGGAGGACGATGATCGAACCGCCGATGGCGCACAGCCACGTCGAGAGCGAGAAGAACGCGTTCATCTCAGCGCCGAAGATCAGGCCACCGAGCCAGCCTCCGACCAGGGCGCCGATGACGCCGAGGATGAGGGTGGCGATCCAGCCGCCGCCCTGCCGACCGGGCAGGATGGCCTTGGCGATGGCACCGGCGATGAGGCCGAGAATGAGATAAGCGATGAAACCCATAAGTAACTTCCTTCAACTGCATAATGGGATCCGGTGGGCCTCTGAGTCCGCCGCGACCGTATCGGTCGCTCGAGCTCACAGGAGTCGCGGATCAGCGGCCTGGCCTTGGTTTCCAGGTCCAGGAGATCAGCGCGGAGACAAGCCGCCTCGCTGCTTTCTTACACTGTAATCCCACTGGGATCGCAATGCCAACAAAAGCCATGAGGCCGCCGCGAGAAGGCGATTCACCGGCAAGTCGACCAGGGTTCATTTTTCCGGCTTTACGACGTAAAGTAGAGGGCGGTATTCTCGTCGCGAACAGGCAGTGCCTCCCGGTGCGCCCGGCCCCGAGAATCGCGGCAGCCGTCCGGCTGCCGCTGAGAGATCATCGTGTCCACAGAATCACAGCGCCACAGGTTCCTTGTCGTCGCCAACCGGCTGCCCTGCCAGCGGGCCGCCGACGCCTGGAGGTCCTCTCCCGGCGGTCTCGTCGCCGCCCTCTCCCCCGTCGCCCAGCGCCACGGCGGCGCGTGGGTCGGCTGGTCCGGCATCGCCGACGACGAGACCGAACCCGAGCAGCAGTCCGACATGGCCCTCATCCCCGTGCGCCTGAGTGCAGACGAGGTCGAATCCCATTACGAGGGGTTCGCCAACAGCACCGTCTGGCCGCTCTATCACGACCATGTCGTCGCTCCGCAGTTCAAGCGGTCATGGTGGGAGGCCCACCAGCGGGTCAACCGTCGCTTCGCCGAGGAGGTCGCCGCCTCGGCGGCAGCCGATGCGCTCGTGTGGGTCCATGACTATCAGCTCCAGCTCGTTCCCGGACTCGTCCGGTCGATGCGGCCCGATGTGCGGCTCGGGTACTTCTCGCACATCCCGTTCCCGCCCGTCGAGCTCTTCGCGCAGCTGCCGTGGCGGACCGAGGTGCTCTCGGGCATCCTCGGCGCCGACGTCATCGGCTTCCAACGGCAGGCCGACGTCGAGAACTTCATCGCCGCGTGCACCCGCATCCTCGGCGTCGACCCGCGCGAGGACGGCACCATCGTCGGCGCCTATCCGGTCTCCGTCGACTCCGAGCACATCGGCACGCTCGCGAAGAGCGCCGTGCGCGACGGGGCACCGTCCCGGATCCGGTCCGAGCTCGGCGATCCGGAGACCGTGCTCCTCGGCATCGACCGACTCGACCACACGAAGGGGATCCTCGAGCGGCTGCTCGCCGTCGAGGAGCTCTTCGACGACGGCACCCTCGACCCGGCGACGACACGGTTTGTCCAGATCGCCGTGCCCTCACGTGAGGCGATCCCGGCCTACCGTCAGCTGCGCGCCGACGTCGAACGGACGGTGGGGCGAATCAACGGGAAGTTCGGCGGCCTCGGCGGGGCGAGCATCCACTACCTTCATCGCGAGTACCCGTTCGACGACGTCGTCAAGTGGTACCTCACCGCCGATGTCCTGCTCGCGACCTCGCTGCGCGACGGGATGGACCTCGTCGCCAAGGAGTACGTCGCCGCCCGGCGCGGCCGCGGCGGGGTGCTCGTCCTCTCGGAGTTCGCCGGTGCCGCCGATGAGCTCACCGAGGCCCTCATCGTCAACCCGCACGACCGCGATGCGCTCAAGGACGCGATCGCCGAGGCGGTGGCGACGGAGGCGGCGAGCGCGCACACGCGCATCGAGGCGATGGCGACGACGGTGGCCGATCACAGTCTCTGCCGGTGGGCCACCCGGTTCCTCGACGACCTCGAGGCCGCGGTCCACGAGACCCCCGGAGCCCTGCCGAGGCTGAGCGCCCTGCAGTGAGGGGCAGGCAGTGACGCGCCGACGGTGACCTGCCGCCGCGCTGCCGGTCCTCTCCGCGCGCCCCTACGCCCAGCGGTACTCGTACTCGGGGCGGCCCGGGGTGCCGTGCCGGGGCTGCTTGACCGCCTGCCGGGTGGTCACAAGGTGTTCGAGGTAGCGGCGCACCGTGACCCGGGAGAGGTCGAGCGCCCGTCCCACTTCGGTCGCCGACACCGGTGCCGGTGCCTCTCGCACCGCCGCCGAGACCGTCTCGAGCGTCTCCTCGATGAGCCCCTTGGGCAGGCGCCCCGGGGCGACCGACCGCAGGGCGCTGAGCGCGCTGTCGACCGACTCCTGTGTCGCGAGCTCGCCTCCCCCGCTCAGACCCCGCCGGAACGCCCGCTGGTTCTCGAGCTTCTCCCGGAACGCGGCGAACGCGAACGGTTTGATGAGGTACTGCGTGATCCCCACCGCGATCGCCGAGCGGATCACCGGCAGATGCCGCACCGCGGTGATCGCGATGATGTCGACCCCGGTGTTCCGACTCGTCATCCGCTTCGCCACCTCCAGCCCGTGGGCGTCGACGAGGTTCATGTCGAGGAGGACGAGGTCGACCGGCCTGCCCTCTGCGGTCAGCGCGTCGAAGCGTTCGAGTGCCGCGGTCCCGCCGAGGCTGATCCCGGCCACCGTGAACCCGGGGATCCGCCGGACGAAGTCCGCGTGGGCCTCTGCCGTCATCGGGTCGTCCTCGACGATGAGGACCCGCAGGTCGTTGTTCTCAGAGGCCATCGGTGCGCTCCCGCCCCTTCCCAGTCACTGTCTCTGTCTCCGTCGTCGTCTCCTCTCCCCCGCCGAGGCGGTCGTTGCCTGCCGCCGGATCGTCGGCCGGCGTCACGGGCAGCGTCACCGTGACGATCGCCCCTCCGTCGGATTCGACCGCGAGCTGTCCGCCGAGGCGAGCGACCGCCTGCCGGACGAGCGCGAGGCCGAACCCGCGCCCGCCGGGGTGCGCTGCCTCGGCTTTGCCGGTGGCGCCGAGGCGGAGCATCGCGTCGATCTCCGTCTCGTCGATGCCGGCACCGGAGTCGGCGATGGTGATGATGAGCTCGCCGTCGGCGGCGACGAAGTCCGCCCACACGTGCCGTTCCGCCGAGTCCGCGGCGGCGTCGAGGGCGTTGTCGATGAGGTTGCCGGCGATCGTGACGAGATCGCGGGCGTCGAGGCTGCCCGGAGGCAGCTCCCCGGTCGCGGAGACGGTGAGTTCGATGCCGCGTTCGTGGGCCTGGGCGGCCTTTCCGACCATGAGCGCGGTGATGAAGGGTTCGTCGAGGGAGCCGACGAAGGTGTCGGTGAGCCGCTGGGACTCCTGTTCGTCGCGGACGGCGAAGTCGACCGCCTCGGCGCTGCGCCCGAGCTCGATGAGCGTCGAGACGGTGTGCATGCGGTTGGCGTGCTCATGGGTCTGTGCGCGCAGCGCCTCGGAGAGGGTCCGCATCGTCTCGAGCTCACCGGTGAGTTCGGTGAGGTCCGTGCGGTCGCGCAGGGTGACGACGGTGCCGCTCGCCGCAGAATCCTCCCCCTGCCGGGAGGCGCGATCGTGGGGCTGTGTGGCCCGCTTCTGGTTGAGGACGAGGACGCGATCGGCGGTGAGGTGGGTTTCGTCGACGGCGATCCGACCGGAGTCGAGGAGGTCACGGATCGAGGTCGGCAGCGCCACCTCGGCGAGGGGAACCGGCTCATCGTCGGTGGGACGGGGAAGGTCGAGGAGGGCGGCGGCCTCATCGTTGTAGAGGACGAGCTGTCCGCGGTCGTCGACGAGGATGAGGCCCTCACGGAGCGAATGGAGCGCGGAGTCGTAGAACGCGAAGAGCCGTCTGAGCTCCTCGGGCCCGTAGCCGAGGGTGACACGGTGGAGGTAGCGGCTGAGGATCCACGCGCCGAGCCCGCCGAGGGCGATGGCGACGGCGGCGATGATGAGGATCTGCGGCAGCGCCGCGGCGTGGGTGAGCGAGATCGTCTCGAGGGTGACGCCGACGGCGACCATCGCGGTGACCGCACCGGTGTCGTCGACGATGGGGACGATCGCCCGCACCGAGGGACCGAGCGTGCCGACGTACTCCTCGGTCTCGGCCCGCCCGGTCAGGGCGGTGTCGATGCTGCCGATGTAGGGGCGGCCGATCTCGTCGGGATCCGGATGGGTGTAGCGGGTGCGGTCGCGGTCCATGATCGTCACGAAGTCGACGTCGGCGGTGTCGACGACGGTCTGCGCGTACGGCTGGAGCCGGGCGGAGGGGTCGGGGCCGGTCACCGCCTCGGCGACGAAGGGGTCGTTGGCCAGGGTCTCGGCGATGCTGAGGACCCGGTCCGCGGTCGCATCCCGCGCGGAGTCACGGGCGGTGAGGTAGCTGGTGACGCTGAGGACCGCGCACACGGCGACGATGAGGACGAGCTGGAGGACGAAGAGCCGCCGCGCCAAGGGCACCGACCGGCGCCCGGACGTGCGTGATGTCGCCATCGTCTCTCCTTCCCACCGAGACAAGCTTCGCACGCCCGCCCGGCCATGAACACTATGAACGCAACCGTGACAGGCGTCACGACCCTTGCCACTCTGGGTGAGCGAAAAACCCATCGATCACTCAATGAGGAGACAAGGCAATGCCGCCTGAGAACACGACCCCCGCGCCCACAGCGCAGACTCCTGCGAAGAAGCGGGACCGCACCCACTGGCTCTACATCATGGTCATCGTCGCCGTGGTCTCGGGCGCCGCGATCGGCCTCATCGCCCCGGAGGTCGGCATCGCGCTCAAGCCGCTGGGCACGGCGTTCATCGCGCTCATCAAGATGATCATCGCACCGATCATCTTCTGCACGATCGTCCTCGGCGTCGGATCGGTCGCGAAGGCCGCGACCGTCGGCAAGGTCGGGGGCCTGGCGATGATCTACTTCCTCTGCATGGCCACCCTGGCGCTCATCATCGGCCTCGTCGTCGGCAATCTCATCCACCCCGGCACCGGACTCCAGCTCAAGCCCTACGAGGATGCCGCCGGCGGGGAGGAGAACGCCACCGTCGTCTTCCTCCTCGGCCTCATCCCCGGGGACATCCCGGTGCTGCCGACCCTCGTCCTCGCGCTCCTCGTCGGGTTCGCCCTGCAGTCGATGGGCAAGGCGGGCGAACCGGTCATCACCGGCATCCGCCACATCCAGGCCGTCGTCTTCAAGCTCATGATGATGATCATGTGGGCAGCCCCCGTCGGCGCGTTCGGTGCGATCGCCGCGGTCGTCGGCGCCACCGGGTGGGCGGCGATCGGGTCGATGGCCGTGCTCATGGGTGCCTTCTACCTCACGTGCGCCCTCTTCATCGTCATCGTCCTCGGCGGTCTGCTCAAGATCGTCACCGGGCTCAACATCTTCCTCCTCATGAAGTACCTCGCCCGCGAGTACCTGCTCATCTTCTCGACCTCGTCCTCGGAGTCGGCGCTGCCGCGGCTGCTCGCGAAGATGGAGCA
Source organism: Brevibacterium sp. XM4083 (assembly GCF_006489205.2). Lineage (GTDB taxonomy): Bacteria > Actinomycetota > Actinomycetes > Actinomycetales > Brevibacteriaceae > Brevibacterium. Next base: position 83,343 of record NZ_VFYR02000003.1, read on the forward strand.
TGCCGGGGTCTCGAAGCCGGTCGTCGGCATCACCGTGCCCACCGGGTACTCGTTCAACCTCGACGGGACCGCGATCTATCTGACGATGGCCGCGCTCTTCGTCTCGAGTGCGATGGGCATGCCGATGGATCTTGGGCAGCAGATCTCGCTCCTCGTCTTCATGATCATCGCCTCGAAGGGTGCGGCCGGCGTCACCGGTGCCGGGCTCGCCACGCTCGCCGCCGGTCTCCAGGCGCACCGGCCCGAGCTGCTCGACGGCATGGGCGTCATCGTCGGCATCGACAAGTTCATGTCCGAGGCCCGCGCGCTGACGAACTTCACCGGCAACGCCGTGGCCACCCTGCTCATCGGCCGGTGGACGAAGGAGCTCGATCTCAACCAGGCGCGGGCGGCGCTCGACGGGTCGAGTCCCTTCGACGAGCTCAGCCTCGCCCCGGAGAACCACGGCGGGACCGTCGAATCACCGGAGGCTGAGGCGCCGGCGTCCGAGGCACCGGCCACGCTGTCGCGGACGTGAGGCTCTCGCGGACGTGAGCGCGAGGTGACGGCGGACTGAACAGTTGCCCATCCGATGGGGCGGAGGCGCGATTGCGTCTCCGCCCCCGTCGTGTTCGCTCCCTTTGCCCTGCCGGTGGCGATAGAGTTTGAGGTGCGTCAGTGAGCCTCTCACCTCCCCTTCCACCAGGATCTCGTCCGTGGGCGGCGATGAGGCTGCGAGCCCGGGCGGAGCCGATTGTCGTCGGCATCCCGGGTCGGGTTCACCGGCCGGAGGAATCGAGAGGTGCTGAGAGGGGAACGGCGATGGTCAGGCTCAAGACGGTGGCATCGGCCCTGGGGTCGCTCGGCGACATCAACAACGCCCGGGCGGAGTTCGACGACTCCTCCCGCAAGCTCGCCGACGAGCAGGCGTTCCCGCCCGCCGACATCCGCCCCACGGCCAGTGACGCGCGGACGATCGCTCTACGCGTCACCACCCCGACCGTGCCCGGCGAGGCGACTGGGGCCGTGCCCGGCGCGGCGGCGGACTCCAGTGTCAACGACCTCTTCGCCCTCGTCCATGTGCCCGCGACCGGTGACACGGCAGGGTTCCTCGTCCTCAACCCGTCCGTCGAGATCGAATCCGGACGCAGCCTCGCCTCCCTCGTCGACGAGGGCGGGTGGCCGGTCTTCGTCGCCATCGCCGAGGAGGTCTTCGGTGTCCGCGTCGACCATGTCGTCGAGCTCTCCGCCGAGGCGCTCGGCAACGTCATCGACGTCATCGGTCCCGTGGCCGTCTACGGCCGCACCCCGTTCGAAGCCGGCGGCACGTCGTTCGTCGAGGGGACGAACTCTCTCAACGGTGCGTCAGCGGTGACGTTCGCTTCGGCGGCCGCCGTCGACGATGCCGGGCAGACGCGCACCCGCAATCAGCGGGCCTTGCTGCGCGCCCTCGTCCAGGCGCTGCGACAGGGCGGGCTGACGAAGGATCCGGCGAAGCTCACCGCGGTGCTCAGTGCGGTCTCGTCCGGGGTGCGCACCGATCGGGGGCTCACGACGATCGAGTTGGGGAAGTTCGCCAATGTCATCCGGCAGATCCCGCAGGACGACGTCGTCGCCGTCACGGTGCCGGCGACTTCGGAGCGCCTCGAGGACGGCACGGTGCGGGTGTCCTTCGACGCCGAGGCGCTGCCGGCTCTGCGGCAGGCGCTCGGCGGGCATGACCTCAAGGAGTTCCTCCGCTATGTCGCGTCGCTCGGGTACTGAGGCGAAGCCGCGAGAGTGCGAGCCGACTCAGTCCCTACTCATGATGAAGACAGTCGCTGAGCTGGCGGCGAGGTCGATGCGCAGGTCGTTGTCGTCTGCGGGGCTCGCCGTCGGGGTCGGCCCGCTGTAGGGAACACTGTCCGGCAGCGGGTTCGCGGGGATGACCTGGGTGGCGTTCTTCGCTTCGTTCGAAGGCCCGTAGATCTGGGAGGCCCGGTCGACGGAGAAGCCGTCGGGGATCTCCAGCGTGACGGGGTTGCCGCCGATGTCAGCGGCGTCGTTGGCGTTGATGACCGTGGTGACGAGGCTTTGGCCGTCGTTCTTGGTCACGGTGTAGGCGCTCATGTTCCCGCCGCCTTTGATGTCAGTCTTCGTGAAGGTGCCGCCGATGCTCGGGACGAGGAGCCGCATCGCCGCGAAGTGCGGACGACCCTGGAGCGTAGCTGAGGCGGTGCCGTGGTCGGCGGGGTCGCAGACGAGCGACATCGGTGCGCCGCCGTTGCAGGCGCCGAGCATCGAGTGCATGGCGAGGCGGTCGACGCCGAGGGAGGCGGCGTAGAGCGTAAAGTCGGCGGCCCACAGGGACATCGCGTTGGTCAGGGAGGTGTCGTTCGTGCCGCCGCAGCTCGTCGGGCCGGTCTCTTCGAGCCAGAGCGGGAGGCCGGCGGCGTCGGCCTTGGCCAAGCCGATCTCGAGGTTCTCCTTCGCCGCTGCCTTCGCGGACGGGGCGACGAGATTCTCAGCTTGGGGGCCACGACCGGGCACCTGCGTGGAGTCGCATTCGTAGAGCTGGTACCAGTGCTGGGCGATGGCGTTCGTGTTGTCGACGTCGGCTCCGACGAAGGCGTCCATCCAGGCGCCGTCGTAGGCGTCGGGGCCGATGATGGGGGCATCGGGGCGCTTCGCATGGATGGCGTCGGCGTATGCTTCGAGCTGCTTGACGTACTCGCTGCGGTTCCAGCCGTCCCCGCGGACGGCCCCGTTGGGCACGTCTTTGACGGTGTAGCCGTTGGGTTCGTTGCCGATCGCCAGCCCGACGAGGGAATCGCCGAGGATGTCGACGGCGTTGACCGCCATGTCGGCTCCACGTTCGGGATCGTAGGTGCCGAGCGGGATCCCGATCGTCACGGTCGAGCCGGTCGCGTCGACGAGTCTCTTGAGGTTCCTCAGGTTGTCCGGCGTGACCGCCACCTGCTCGGGTCTCGGCGGGGTCTCCCCTGTCGATGTCCAGAAGGTCCGTCGGTCGAGCCCGTTGCCGCCGAATCGCAGCGCCGGACTGCCGAGGGATGTGAGCAGATCGTCGAGATTGGAGGCAGCCGGGTCGAGTCGCGGATCGGCGAGGTCGGTCGCTTCGAACGAGATGCCGATATTGGACGCGCCGAAGTCCTCGCCTGCGCTGTCTTCGGTGATGGCGATCGTCCCGGCGTCGCCGGTCGGTCCGGACCCAAGGTTCTGGGTAAACACCGTCGGAGTCGGGCTGGGTGTCGAGGTAGCCGTATCCGTCGCGGAGTCCCGCGTCGGAGAGCCGATCGTGCATCCGGCGATCACCAGCGCTGACGCCAGAGCGCCACCGACCTGCAGCGTTCGCTTCACGTTTCACCACCCCGGCAGACTCTTCGGCATCGACACCCGACAGCCTGCATGAGCCGTCGATCCCTATCGTAGGGGACGCCCAGGACAGGCCGAAGTCGAGTCGTCACTTCCGGTCGGCGACGAGTTCACGGATGCTCTCGACCAGGGACCGGTAGTCCTCATCGCGGTAGTGGAAGGGCTGAGGGCCCCATTTGTGCTCTCGGCTGATCCGCACCTCACTGCTCGACCGAACGATTCCCGTGCCCAGCAGAGAATGCGCGGTTTCACGGTAGCGCATGAACTTCTCGTTGGCTTCGGCAGCGCGATCGGCGAACTCTTCGGCTTCAGTCGGTTTGATCTCGGAGAAGCGACGCCACGCCTCCGTCACCGAAGCACCGGTGGACAGTCTGCGGCCCGCTTCCCGTGCTCCTCGACGCAACCGCCGGCCATGACGGCTGAGTACGCTAACAACATCGCCCCGCGGGTGTGGCGACCCTTCGATCGCTGCGGCCCACTCAACGTCGACGAACACGGTCTTCTCGAGGAGACCTGCTCGACGAAGTTCAGCGACGAGGAACTCGAAGCCTTCTCTCCACGCTGAGAAGTGCTCATCGGTTCCGAATTCCACCAAGCGCGCGCCTTCACGTCGTGCGGCTCTCGCAGCCCCCGAGAGTTCGACCTCGATCGAGTTGGTCATGGACGAACCGTCCTCGTAGAGCCAATATCCACGACGCTCGTCGACAAGATCGACGAGAACGACGTCGAGGTCGTCGGCAATCTCGGTGATGCGGCGAGCGCCGTTGCCTTCGAGGTCTCCGACGACCATCCGCTCCTGGAACGGTGATGTCAGGTCGCTCAGGTCGACACCGTCCGTTCCATGGGGGTTCTGCAGACTCCTCACCGACTGTCGGGCGACATACGCACGAACCGCACCATCGGTCATGAACTCACACGTGTCGCGACTGACACACGAGCCGAAGATCGCGATGTTCACGGCCGAGCGTCCTCTGTGGTGTGCGAACGACGCCGAGGCACCGAGGAATCGTCAGCCTCTGCTTCTGGAGCATGCGGAGCTTCACCCGACGCCCGTCGCTTGCGCATCCGATCGGCGTACCGCTGGTCCGCGATCAAGCGCACCTTCGAGGCAAGTCTCTGTCCGGTCAGGTCGCCGGAAGCCGCCACCGACGACGCCCTGTCGTTCGGGTCGGCGGCGCGGAGGATCACCCTCTTGTCACCTGGGTGGAGCCGCAACGGCGGAGGCTCATCGTTCCAGTGCTGTGAGCCGACCGCTTCGACCGCCGGCTTGGGCAACACAGGGAACGTCGCGGTCGAGGTGGGTGCAGTGATCTCCTCAGGCCACGCGTGAGGTTCAGCAGCCGCGAGTTGGGGTATCGAATCTTCCTCGACCTCACGTCGTTCGTCTCGCCGTCTCACGTGACGCGCAGCAATGCCCTTCTTCTTCGTCGGCCGCGCAGCATGGCGCGGAATGGGGTTGCGAACCATCTCCGGTTCGAGGACGTTGATCTCTTCCTGCCGCGCGTTGCTCATCACGTCCGCAAGGAGTTTGTCGGCAATGTCCTCTTCACCCTTGGCGACGTTCCACGCCCACCAACGGTATTTCTCAGCGACCGCCTCAGCCGGACCGTCCATGAGTATCTCGCCCTTGTGCATCCACACGGCGCGGGTGCACAGTTCCTGGATCACCTTCGCTGCGTGGTTGACGAGAAGCACGGTACCGGCCTCGGCAAGGAGCTCATCCATCGCTCGTTCGCTGCGCTCGGCGAATGTCGCATCACCTGTCGAAAGCGCCTCGTCGATGAGCAGGATCTTCGGCCTGGCCGCAAGCGCGATCGCAAACCGCAGACGCGCCCCCATCCCGGATGAATATGTACCCATGGGACGATGGATCGCCGACCCCAGTGCAGAAAGATCGACGACGTAGTCATAAGCATCTGAAGCTTCGTCCGGGGTCAGACCCATCGCCAGGCAGCCGAGGCGGACATTCTCGCCTCCGGAGAGTGTCGGCTGCAGAGCCGCGCTGACGCCGAGCAGGAGCGGCTGAAAGCGCACGAGGACCCGTCCTCGGTCCGGCTGCTCAACGCCGGCGATATTGCGCAGAAGTGTTGACTTGCCTGACCCGTTCGCCCCGACGATTCCGACCATCTCGCCTTCGCGAGCCACGAGGTTGACTCCGCGCAGTGCACGCACAGTCGTCGTACCGTTGCGTCCAGAGATGGCATTCGCAACGCGCCTGATCCCTTTGGATCCCTTCGAAGGGTCGTTAGTAGGCACGGTGTATCGGACCTGCACGTTTTCAGCCACAATGTTCGGCTCGGATGTCGCCAGGGCCGGCCCCATGGCGGTCTTAGAGTCGGCCATAGTTCTCCTCCCCTCGCCAGAAGAACAGGAATCCCACGACCAGAAGGCCACAAGACCAGAGCACGGCGGAAACCCACATCCACGTCGGTGAAGCGACCCCGTAAAGCAGTGAGTCCCTGGTCAAGGTAAGGAACGCGTGCATCGGATTGAATTGCATCGCGGCTAACAGAACCGGGTGGTCGGCAAGGCGCTGTTCGATGGAGAAGAACACACCGGAGCCATAGAGCCAGAATCGGCTGATGATGGCCATGAGATTCGAGGTGTCTGGAAACTTATGTCCTACCCGGGCGAGGAAGCATGCCAGCCCGACATTGAACATCGTCTGAAGGACAACAATGGGAACGACGAGGATGATGCGCCAGGTGAGTACCTCTGCAGGCGGGAGAACCGCGAGGACCACGGCCATCACTGCCAGGCTCGGGATGAAGTCGAGGAAGTTGCGTACTACAACCGAGATCGGCAGTGCCGCGCGGGGGAACTGGAAGCCCTTGATCATCGACGCACCACCGCGAATGGCGCCGGTGCCGCCTGTCATGGACTTCCCGGTGTAGCCGAAGAAGAACACTCCGATGACGAGGTAGCCCAAGAAGTTCTCGATACCACGGGCAGATTGGAGGATGAATCCGAAGATGAACCAGAACGCGAGCACCGAGAGCAATGGGTTGATGAAGAGCCAGGCATAGCCGAGGATGTTCTTCCGAGTGGAACCGCTGACCTTCGCGCGGGATTCCGCGACGATGAAATATCGTCGTTCCCACAGGCTCGACAGATAGCTTCGCAGACTTGTTCGTTTGCCGACCGGAACGAGACCCTCACTGGACACCGAAGGTATCGACGTCAGGCCCAGCGGATTCATGGTGTCACTCACTTCGATTCCGCTCCCAATAGTTGGGCATAGACCTCACCATAACGTTGACCGATGTCCTTCCATCGCCTCGACGACAATACATACTCCCGACCATTATTTCCGAAGCGTTCTCTCGCCGTTGCATCCAGAGCGAGGTCGGCCAGCACGGCGGCTAGTCGGTGCGGGTTCTCCGGTTCTGTCCACAGGCCGGCGTCTGCCGGTACCAATTCTCTCAGAGCGGGCAAGTCAGAGATGACCACGGGTCTGGCCAATCCCATTGCCTCGACAGGTTTGATCGGTGTGACGAGACGACACACTGGCTCGTCTTTCCGCGGTACGACGATGGCATCGAGCGCAAGCTGATATTCGATCGCGGCGGGTTGTGAGACTCGCCCGGTGAACACCGCATTGTCTCCGAGCACCACCGCTCGCTCGCGCAACTCAGGAAGTGCCACACCGTCCCCGGCGACGAGGAGCCGGAGATCGACTCCCTTACTCCGGGCGATCGCAACTGCATCGACGAGGTCGTCCAGACCTTCGTACCCGACAATCGACGCCGCAGTCCCTACCCATATGCCGTCTCTGGGCAAGCCGAGTTCGGCTCTGACTTCCGCTGGGGACCGTGTGGCCTCGGCATTGACCACGGCTTCTGACACCGAGTTGGGGATCAGGGTGATCGTGTCTGCGGGGACCCCACTGTCGATGAGATGCTCCCGCATCGTCTCCCCCAGGGTGATGACGGCGTCAGCGGCTCGAGCGACCTCGATTTCCTTCTCCCGCATCATGGCGAAACGCTGGCTGGCTCGACGGGCCGCGCGCGCCGCGACTCCACCGCCGGCCGCGGCCCAAGTCTCCTCCAGCACTCCCCGGACTTCATAGACCCAAGGAACTCCGGTCGCACGCGCTGCGGCACCGGTAGCCAGCCCGTTGACGTAATGCGTAGTGGTATGCAGAATATCGACCTCTCGCCGGGAGACTTGGTCGGCTATCCAACTCGCCTGCTCATTCAGGCGCGCCGTGGGTGTGCTGGTCGGCAGCAGCGGGACATAGCGGAGATAATCGACTCCGTCCACGGATTCGACAGGGGTCGGACTCAGCCTGCCGATCGTCATCGGGTAGGAAGGGCGGGTCGCGGCAATGACTGTATGGCCGGCATCCCGCAGGGTCTTGAGAATGAGGTGGCTGCGATAGGCGTAGCCCGAGCGCGTATGCGGGAGGGAGTTCGTCAGCACATGCAGAGACGCTGGGTGTGCCGAACCAGGTTCGGTCAGCACGCGGTCCTGCGATGAGACTCCGGAGACCTCCGGCCACCATCCGGGTTCAAGCGACCGCTTCTCAGCGACGAGACGCCGGCGCCTGCCGCCGCCGTCGAGTGCGACGATGGCGTCATCGATGCGTCCATCGCTCCAGAGAATTCTCGAGCGCAACGACGAGCCGGTGGTGATTCTGTCGGCGATCCGCGCTGCCGACTGCAGCTGACCGAGGTTGAGCGCAATCTCACCGAGAAGACGCGAGGGCCGCGCTGCTTCGTACCTGCCGACCAGCTCGCGCGCGAGAGATTCCTGTCCGAGCAGCCATGCCGCCGCCGTTCGGGTCGCGGGGCCGGGGAGAGGCTTGAGGAGCCGACCGACCGTTCGCGATGCCGAGGAGGGAAGGCGTCTGGCGAGCTGCATGCCTAAGAAGACCCTGTCCTCACGCACGTGTGCCGCTGTCGTGGCGATCACGTTGACCATCTGCCGACACAAGAAGAGCGGATTCACCGGCACACCTCCTCCAATAGGGCGTCGTAGGAACTGCCCATGACCTCCACCGAGGCATGGTCGATCGCCCACTGCCGCGCACGGAGACTCGGTTCGACGACTGAACTGGAGAAGAGCCTCATCGCCTCGGCGATCGAAGCGATGTCTCCTGGATGTGCCACGGTTCCTGCACCGTTCATTGTGATGATCTCTGCAGCCTCCCCCGCGACGATGCCCAATACGGGCACGCGTCGTACCATGAGCGAATACACCTTCGACGGAACCGTGCGAGTGTGTGCGGGAACATCGCCCAGGCTGACGAGGCCGGCGTCTGCCCAGTCCCAATGCGACGCCAGGTCGGTGCCTGTCGATTGCGGGTAGAAGTCGGCGGGCGCGGCGAGCTTCTCCGCCAATGCGACAAGGGCGGCTTTGTCCGCTCCGTCTCCGACGATGCGCAGGCGGACGCCCGGCACCAGCGCCGCGGCGCGGATGGCGTTCCCCAGGTCCTGTGACCGGCCGACCGTGCCGACGTAGAGCAGGTTCACTCCGTCTCGAGCCCGCGACTGATCACCGGCGTCGAAGGTGTCCGATTCGATCTCCGCGCGGCTCACCCCGCTTCGCACCACAGTCGCGTTGATTCCTCGATCCTGCAGACGGTGGGCAAAGCTTTCCGTGGTCACGACGACTGCTGCCGCGCGCTGCTGTGCCCGCGTGAGAAATCCGGGCAGCACAGAGTCCTCAAGTCTTCCGGCCAGCGTCGTCGGGAAGAAGCGTCCCGTTGCATTCGTCACCAGGGACAGTTCGTGGATGAGATCCGGCCAAGCATCGCGCACCTCTGCGATATGGGGCACACGCAGAAGCCGAGACACGAAGTCGCCAGCCAGCAGCGTCGGAAGCGCAGGTGTCGTGGAGATGATGACGTCAGGGCGGTGCGCGCCTCGCAAGGTGCGCAACGAAGTGATGATCGCCCCGGCCGCTGCAACGGTCTGGTCGAGCATCTGCCGAGTCATCGACGATCCGCTGTGAAGGTAGGGTACGCGGATGATCCGTTCGCCGAGCTCACCGGTGTCCCAGCTTCCTCCCAGGCGTGCTCGGACGCGAGTTCGCTGGCGCCCGACTCGCGACCCGAAGAATTCGTCACGCCGGGTGTACGGATAATGAGGATGCGGTGCTGCGACCACGATCTCATGACCCTTTGCGATCAGATGGCCGACCATGGTGCTCCAGCGACGTTGCGGCGCTCCGATTTCCGGCCAGTAGTAGTGCGAGAGCAGAAGGATCCTCACGGCGCCATCACCCGTGTCGAGTCTCGTCGTTGCAGCCACAGCGGAACGAACGCATAGAGCGCAATCAACCCCACCCAGAACACATGAGCCGGATAGGTCGAGGCAGTGTTTCCCGAGATGAGGGTCGGAACGGCAAGCACACATGCCAGTACCGTGAGCGCAGCGTGGAAGAGCGACACCGACCCGTGAGACCATCCGGCCTGCTGGATGCGCTGATAGATGTGCTTACGGTGAGCGAGGAGGATGTTCTCTCCTTGGAAGAGCCGCCACACGATCGTGCACCCGACGTCGAAGAGAACGAGCACGAGCGGGGCGATGACAACGACGATGGGTACCCCTGAGACGAAGAGCCACACAGCGAGAGCGAAGACGGCGGCGCCGATGCCGTAGCTGCCGGTGTCGCCCAGGAACGCCCTGGCCCTGCCCACGTTGAACGGAAGGAAGCCGCACGCGGATCCTGTCAGCGCCAGCGCGAGCAGCATGACGTCGTCCTGCCCGGTCCATGAAGCGACGAAAGCGTACCAAGAGCCGGTGACGATCGCCCAGCCGGTGACATAGCCGTTGAGTCCGTCGACGAAGTTCACCGCATTGACAAGGGTCACGCCGATGACCGCGAAAACGAGTACCTGAGAGATTCCGTGGTCCGACACAAGCGTGATGCATCCACTGAAGATGAGCGCCAGCGCTGCCTGCCCGATCAGACGTGCGACGGGCTGAAGCGAATCAAGATCATCGCTCATTCCTATCACCGAATAGCACCAGGTGAGGACAAGGAACCCGACGGACATGAGGATGCCTCCGAGACCGAAAGCGCCGTTCTCAAGTATGTTCCATACGGTGGCGACGATCGTCGCGATGGTGACACCGCAACCGATCGCGATTCCGCCGCCGCGCACTGTGACCTCGGTGTGTGAGGACCGGTGCGACGGGACATCCACGACGCCCGCGCGGCGGAGCAGAGGGAAGACCGCTAGCGCAGTGCCGATCGTCGTTGTTGCCGCGACGAGTAAGACAACAACGGGCAGCACAGTCATCTGCGCGAGTTCTCCACGTCGGCACCGTCGTCGGGAGTGGTATCCACTGGTGTGCCTGAGAACGGTTTCGATGCAGCGACCGGATCCGAGCTCTCGACCATGAGAACGCGGCCGTCCTCGACGTCAGCGCCGGCGAGGACAATCTCGAGTTCGGATGCCAGATCGTCGCGCCGCTCATAGGCACTGGCGTCACGGGCGTGTGCCACCAGGTCGCGCAGGGCGGAGATCTCAATTGGGACAATCCTGACCTGCGTGATCAGCGGGTGCACAGGCCGGACGTCTTCCTCGCCTGGTGACAGAAGCGACTCGGAAAGTTTCTCTCCCGGGCGCAGGCCGGTGTAGACGATCTGAGCATCCGAGCGTCCACTCAATGCGATCACTCGACGAGCGAGGTCATCGATCTTGATGGGCACTCCCATGTCGAGAACCAGTGTTTCGCCCGGATGGCCGATCGCCGCGGCTTGCAGCACCAGTTCGCAAGCTTCGTCTGCTGTCATGAAGTAACGAGTAACGTCGGGATCGGTCACTGTGACCGGGTCGCCGGCAGCCACCTGAGCGACAAACGTCTCGAGGACCGACCCTCGAGAACCAAGCACATTGCCGAAACGCACCGACATATAGCGACGCCCCGATTCGGCTGCCACCGAGGCAATGGCACGTTCGATGGAGAACTTCGTCCGGCCGAGCACCGACATCGCGTTCGCAGCTTTGTCTGTCGAGATGTGGACGAACGATTCGACATCATTGACTAGCGAGGCGTTGAGCAGATCCAGGCTTGCGCCGATGTTGGTGCGAATGGCCTCCTCAGGGAACCGCTCGAGGAAGGTGAGGTGCTTCAATGCCGCGGCGTGGAAGATGATTTCGGGTTTGACGTCTGCGATGAGAGCGTTGACGAACGCGGTGTCTCTCAGATCTCCAAGCACGAGGTCATCGCTGGTCAGCAGGGCCGATCCTTCGAGACCGAGCTGAGTCGCGTGCAGACCGGACTCGTCACGGTCGGTCATCACAAGTCTTGCAGGGGCGAATCGTGCGACTTGTCGGCACAGCTGTGAGCCGATCGAACCACCAGCTCCGGTGACGAGGACAACGCGACCGCTGATCGCGGTTGAGATGTCATCGATATTCGTTGAGATCGGCTTTCGTCCGATGAGGTCTTCGAGGCTGATGTCACGAAAGTTTCGCGTTCGCAGGTCCGATACCGCAGGGACGTGCGTTTCCTGACGGCCAAGGTCGGACTCGGCAATTGTCGGGAGGATCTTGATCTCAACGGGCCTCCCGTCGAGGCTCGAGGCGATGCGCTGAAGCATCTCTGGAGGAATATCCGCAATTGCGATGACGACGACCGTGGCCCCGGTTCGATCGACCTGGTTGGCAAGGTCAGAGACTTGTCCGACCACTCGAATGCCGTTGTAGCGCAGATGGCGTTTGTGGGGATCGTCATCGAGAAGTCCCACTGCCGCATACTCACGGCTGCGATCTTCCGCGATCATGTCCAGTGCTCGCATGCCCTGAGTCCCCGCGCCGATGATGAGCGCGGGCTTGGAGGATCGAGAACCTGACCGAAGTCGCTGCCGATAGTTTCGCCGGACCCAATTCTCCAGGCTCTTCACTACAAGCATCATTGCGCCCGCGGCGATGGGAACACTGGTCGGAATCAGCAGTTGAGAGGCGAACGCGAATTCGGCCACCCACATCAGGCCCACTGCAAGAGCGACTGTGCCGGCAATTGCAGCGAATTGATCCGGCGAGCCCTCATGATAGCGCCCACGATAAATCGCAAGTGGACCGCACACGAGGAAGATGACGACGCCTATACCCGCTGCGACGAGCATCCCGCTGAGACTGAGCGATGTGAGATGGAAATCGAAGCGAAAGAGCACCATCGCACAGACGATGAGTGCGAAGACGAGGCCATCCGCCAAGGACCGGGCAGTGGCCAGAAGATCTTTGGCAAAACGGGCATGTGAGGCTTCGGGTCTAGTCCTGCTTCCCACAATCCTCATTTCACTCCGCAAGAGAGCTCGGTCCCCCGCCTACTTCCCGTGCACCCTGGGCTCTCGAGGCGCTGGCCAGCGGCGATCAACTCAACGATTGTACTATTGATCCAGACATGGCAGATACACAGGTCGCGCCTGAGACGAAATTGATAGGACTCAAACACGGTACCGCTCCCTCAGAAATGGGTAACCGGACGTTCATGCCGATCGCGAAGTCACTCCCAGCACGGAGATTTCACGTCTCGTTCATGTATTCATCCACCTGCGATCAAATTGAACTTGCCTACTCAGAAGGGACATGAACATTGGTTGCGACGAAGTTACGCACTTTCAGGACCGCGTTGTGGCACCTAAGGCACGGTGGTATTCGCCAACTGAGGACTTGGAGACGGAGGCAACGAATCTGGCAACCAAGCGCGGACGTTGCGCCGACGATCCAAGCCTCTAAATTGCGGCCCACAACTCTGACCGAACTTTTTCCGGAGCAGCCGAAATCGTTGCGGTCCCCAGTCTTCGGAGATGTACGTGTAGGGGTCATCCTCGATGAGTTCTCGGCCGAAAGCTTCGGCTATGAATGGACACTCGTCCCGCTCAGGCGCGCCGATTGGAGCCAACAACTCGACGACCTGGACTTCGTGTTCATCGAATCTGCGTGGAACGGGAACGGGGGAGAATGGAAGTACCAACTCACCGGGGACTCCGGCGTCAAGCCTGACGTCATTGCCTTGCTGGAAGAATGCGAGCGACGTGGAATCACGAGCGTGTTCTGGAACAAGGAGGATCCACCCCACTACAACGACTTCCTTCCACTGGCGAAGCATTGTGATGTCATCTTCACCAGCGACGTTCGTCTGATTCCGAAGTATCGCGTTGAGCTGGGGCATGATCGGGTGGACGTACTGCCGTTCGCCGCACAGCCGGCGATACATTCGCCGGCGCGACCGGCTCGCGGCTTCGCAGTCCGTGACATAGCTTTCGCGGGAATGTACTTCGCCCACAAATTTCCTGAGCGTCGGGAGCAAATGGATCTCCTGCTGGGTGCAGCAGACGCTGTCTCGAATCGGATGGACTATGGTCTGGAGATCTTCTCTAGGTTCCTTGGTGACGATCAGCGATACCAGTTTCCCGGCAGACTCGCCGATCGGGTCGTCGGGTCGTTGCCTTATCGCAATCTCCTCACTGCGTACAAGCACTATAAGGTATTCCTCAACGTCAATTCCGTCGTGGATTCGCCCAGCATGTGCGCGCGAAGGATCTTCGAGATCTCCGCATCCGGGACTCCAGTAGTGACGACGCCGAGCGCCGCGACAAAGGAGTTCTTCGAGCAGGACGAAGTGCCCCAGCCGCAAACGGAAGAGGATGCGGAATGGACTCTCCGAGCCCTTGTCCGCAGCCGAGAGCTGCGCAGTCGAATCGTGCACAAAGCACAGCGCCGGATATGGAACGAGCACACCTACAGCCACAGAGCGATGACCGTCATGGACTCCGTCGGAGTCGATTTCGACGATCCCTTGCGGACTACAGTTTCAGCGGTCGTTTCGACGAATCGTCCAGAGCAACTTCTAGGCATCCTCGAGACCCACGCCTCGCAGAGCTTCTCAGAGAAACAGTTGGTCCTAGTCGCGCACGGCTTCGTCGTTCCGAAAAGCATATTCGCGCAGGCGCGGGATATAGGGATCGAGCAATTTGAGGTCGTACACATCGACGCCGCCGAAACGTTGGGGGCTTGCCTCAATCGAGGCATCCAAGCCGCTGACGGGCTGAACATCGCCAAGATGGATGACGACGACATTTACGGCCGACACTACCTGTCGGATCAATTGGCCGCTTTGCGATACTCCGGAGCGGATCTAGTAGGCAAGCAAGCACACTACTTACACCTGCGCAGCCGAAACATCGTCATGTGCCGGTTCCCTGAACGAGAGCACAGATTCACAGATCTCGTCATGGGTCCAACGCTTGTCGGTTGCCGAACTCTATTCACGGAGAATCCGTTCGCCGAGAAATCTCTCGGTGAGGATACAGATCTTCAACGTCGGCTGGTCTCCGCGGGGGCGAGAATCTATTCAGCAGACCGCTTCAACTTCGTCCAGGTCAGGGGCAGCCACACGCATACGTGGAGCGTAGCGGACGACCTTCTGCTGGCCAACAGTGAGGTGCACGCGTTCGGGTACTCTCCCGACCATTACCTATTCTGAGTAGCGACTTCTGCGACACCAGCGTCGACAACAGAGCGCAGCACCTCTGATTTCCAAACGCCCTACTCACCAAGAAGATCTTTAAGGATAGCTATACAACGATGAGCGGATTTGCCGTCGCCGTAGGGGTTCACTGCATTCGCCATTTCTTTGTAGGAAAATCCATCATTTAGAAGGCGAGCCACTTCGTCGAAAATTCTGTCTGAATCGGTGCCAACCAGTTTGACCGTGCCCGCACTAACTGCCTCCGGTCGCTCGGTATTCTCCCGAAGAACTAGAACTGGCTTTCCGAGGCTTGGCGCCTCTTCTTGGAGACCGCCAGAGTCAGTCAAAACAATGTCCGAGCGGGCGACCAGATGAGCGAACCCCGCGTACTCCATTGGCTCGATCGAAATAACGTTGTCAAGTCCTTCTATTTGGGGAGCAATAGACGCGCGAACTTTCGGATTCTTATGTGCCGGCCACACTATAAGGAGGCCGGGGTATTCTAACGCCAGTCGACGCATCGCCTTGCCTATATTGACCATCTTGTCACCCAGGTTCTCCCGCCTGTGGGTGGTCACTAGGAGAACTTTCCGATTATCAGAACCGTCACCGTCGAGTTCTGGAACCGGAACAGCCGCTTCCAACCCTACAGCCCAATGCAAAGCGTCGACCACTGTATTGCCGACCACGTGGATAATAGCGTCGGGTACTCCATCCGCGAGAAGATTGGCGCGCGAAACCTCGGTCGGGGCCAAATGAACTTTGGCAATCTGCGATACAATCTTCCGATTTGCTTCTTCCGGGAACGGTGACGCAAGATCACCACTTCGAAGCCCAGCCTCGAGGTGCACAACAGGGATCTCTCGGTTGAACGCAGCGATTGCGGCACCCATAACGGTCGTTGTATCGCCCTGAACGACTACCGCATCCGGGCTATGGGCTTCGAGAACTTGATCAATTTTCGTTATCACCATCCCAGCAATACCGTTCAATGTTTGCCCATGTGTCATCAAGTTGAGGTCGACGTTCGGAATGATGCCAAAGACTTCGTTGACCTGATCAAGCATTTCGCGATGCTGGGCCGTGACGACAACGACCGGCGTCAGGGTAGGCTCTCGTTCCAAGGCCTTAATCAGCGGCGCAACCTTGATCGCCTCTGGCCGAGTGCCATAGATGATCATCACTTTCGATGAACCTGATCCTCGTCCAGTCGTGATCACAGCTACTCCTACATAATTGATACGCGAGAAAATCGCTGCCTGAGCCGATTCCCGATCAACGCAGCCACAAAGACCAGTCGCAAGGTGAGGCTGACAAGGCGCCAACGAGAACCCATCTGTGTGCAACCAAGCGTAATATAGCACCCCCGCCCAGCCTGGAAGAACCGGCCTCGATGCCCGGAAGACGCAATGACTCCGAACTGCTTCGTGTCATTGATATACTAGGGTCAACCGCAACGCCTCTCGATACTTTGACCGTGTGCGCTTACCGAATTAGCTTTGCCCAACCGGGTGCTCAAACTCGTGTCGTTCTGCTCGAGTAATTCGAGCCACACGGGCCGCCCCTACAAATTGGAGCTATCACTAATGAACGCACCGTTAGATCGGCCCCGTCCGTCCGTGGCTGTGGTCGGCCTGGGCTATATTGGACTACCAACCGCGGCCATGCTTGCAAGCAACGGTGCTGACGTAGTAGGCGTTGACATCAACCAGGCAAACGTCGATGTCATCAACGCGGGCCGCGTGCCTTTCGTGGAACCGGATTTGGCCACCACTGTAGCCGGCGTAGTGTCACAGGGATTCCTCACGGCAACAACCAGCACTCCCCACGCCGACAACTACATTGTTTCGGTCCCGACCCCTTTTAAGCACGATTACAACCCTGACCTATCGTTCATCGAAATGGCGGGTAAACAGATCGCCCCCCAGCTCACTGGGAATGAACTAGTCATACTCGAATCCACCTCTCCACCAGGAGCAACCGAGTTCTTGGCACAAACGGTGATCGCAGCTCGGCCAGACCTCACGCTCGATCCTGGAACCCCTCATTCAGTCTACTTCGCGCATTGCCCTGAGCGTGTACTCCCTGGCAGAATCATGATCGAGTTACGCACCAACGACCGCATCATTGGTTCGCTCAACGGCAACGCTGGCGAACGTTCGCGAGATCTCTACCAGCTCTTCTGCGAGGGAGAGTTCCTCATGACTGATGCACGGACAGCGGAATTGTCGAAATTGGCAGAGAACGCATATCGCGACGTGAACATTGCCTTTGCCAATGAACTGTCAATGATAGCTGACCAGTTGGATATTGATGTCTGGGAATTAATCGAGCTGTCCAACCACCATCCTCGCGTGAACATACTCCAGCCGGGACCTGGCGTAGGCGGGCATTGTATTGCCGTGGACCCGTGGTTTATAGTCGCAACTGCCCCGAATCTATCGCCTCTAATCAAAACAGCTCGGGAAGTTAACGACTCAAAGCCGCAGTTCGTGCTTGACAAAATCCTTCCGTGGACTAGAGAACTACAAGACGTGACAATCGCAGCACTGGGTCTCGCTTTCAAACCAAACATCGACGATTTGCGCGAGAGTCCAGCGCGCGGAATCGTCAACGATCTGGCAGGCAGGCTTCCGAATGCAAGAATTATCGCCGTAGAACCGAACATCAGTGAACTACCAGGTGAACTCATTGCCCGCAACAATGTCACCCTCGGCGATGTCGACACCGCTGTCGACGAGGCCGACATCGTATTGCTGTTGGTCGATCATTCCGAGTTTGCGCGCATAGATCGATCACGACTAGCAAAAAAGCTCGTCTACGACACCCGTGGAATCTGGCGCTGATCTTGGGACCAACATCACGAGATCGACTGTCAGTTCGCGGTCTTGGCCACGCCTTAGTGACCGCAGCTGAGGAAGCAAGCACTTGGAGCGAAGCCTGCTCTTGTACAACCTACGCCCCCGCCGCAGAGCTGCTTCTCCGCGAGCACCGGGCTTCCACTTGAGTGATATCCTCAACCTGTCGCAACCTAAAACCCCGGAGTGAATCCATGAGCCCAACTGTCCACGACAGCGCCGATATCGCAGGTTCCGCTAAGATAGGGTCCGGCTCGAAAATCTGGCACCACGCGCAGGTGAGAGAAAACGCGTCGATAGGCGAGAACGTGATAGTGGGACGCGGCGCATATATCGGCACTGGTGTCGAAATCGGGCCGAACTCCAAAATTCAAAACTACTCCCTGATCTACGAACCGGCGCATCTAGGCGATGGCGTGTTCATCGGCCCCGCTGTAGTGCTCACAAACGACACGTATCCCCGAGCCGTCAACCCCGACATGACAGCTAAATCGGCGAGCGATTGGACCCCGGTTGGAGTCGCAATCAAATCAGGCGCTGCGATCGGTGCTCGGGCCGTATGCATAGCCCCAGTTACGATTGGCGAATGGGCAACGGTCGCCGCAGGAGCTGTAGTCACCAGGGACGTGAAAAACTACGCGCTTGTAGCGGGAGTACCCGCCCGTCAGATTGGGTGGGTCGGAAAATCTGGGCATCGACTTCATGAAATAGACGATAAGCTGTGGAAAGATACCGTCACCGGCGATATTTATGCAGAAGTAGATGGTCATCTCAAGATGACGGAAGGCACAAATTGACTGATTCAACTTTCATACCGCCGGCGCGCCCAGAAATTGGGGAGGAAGAAGTCGAAGCCGTAAGTCGGGTGATGCGCACAGGGTTCATCGCGCAGGGACCGGAAACGGAAGCATTCGAACAAGAATTCTCTAATGCCCTTGGCAGCTCAGTCATCTCAATTGCGGTGAATTCGGGCACTTCCGCTCTCCACCTCGGCTTGTTGTCGCTCGGGCTCCAGCCAGAGGATGAAGTGATTATCCCATCCTTCACATTTGCAGCTACTGGCAATGCCGTCGTCCTCGCCGGAGCAAAACCCGTATTTGCGGACATCGATCCTGCGACATTCACGTTGTCGCCAGAGGCAGTAGAAGCTTCCATCACCCCCAGGACTAAGGCCATCATGCCGGTTCACCTTTATGGCTTACCAGCCGACATGAGTGCTTTAAAGGCAATCGCCGATAAGCACAAACTGGATCTCGTAGAGGATGCCGCGCAGGCTCATCTTGCCAGCCACGAAAGTTCTCCAGTCGGCACTTTCGGAAGCTTCGGCGCATTCTCCTTTTACCCGACCAAGAACATGACGTCGGGCGAAGGTGGAATGATCACGACAACTTCCGAAAAGCGCGCGAATCTTATTCAGCTATACCGTAATCAGGGAATGAAACACCGGTATCACAATGAAGTCGTTGGATTAAACAATCGGTTAACTGACGTGCACGCCGCTATCGGGCGCGTGCAACTAGGTAAATTGCCGGGTTGGACCAGCCGCAGGCAAGAGATCGCAAAACATTATAACTCGACCCTGTCCGGCGTGATCACGCCATTTTTACCCCCAGAGCGCACCCACGTTTATCATCAATACACTATACGTCTCGACGGAGCCAGTTCGGAAGACCGAAACGACTTCGCAGAGGCATTAAAACGCGAATATGGTATCGGGACCGGAGTGTATTATCCAGTCCCCATCCACGAGCTTCCTTCTCTGAAAGAATTTCATGCAGTAGGACCTCTGCCACAAACACAGAAGGCGGCGGACGAATGTCTTTCAATACCGGTCTATCCTTCACTCACAGAATCGGATATAGACAGAGTCGTAACCGCAGTTAATCGGCTAGCAAGCGGGAGTTGATATGACCGTTCTACGTGCCGGGCTCGTCGGTCTTGGAATGATGGGTCGGCATCATCTACGAAACTTGCGTGCCCTTGAAGGTACAGTGGTCGTCGGTGTCGCAGATCCGTTAGGAGATCCACAAGGTATTGCGTCTGGCCTCGCCGTGTATACCGACGTAGACAGCCTCCTTGAACAGAACCTCGATTACTGTGTGGTCGCAGTTCCCACTGATCACCACCTCACGGTCGGCACTAAACTCGCAGCTGCGGGGGTGCACGCCCTAATTGAGAAACCCGTCGCGGCAGACTCACAGTCGGCTGAAACTTTGGTTCGGGCTTTCGCTGACCGATCGCTCATCGGAGCTGTTGGTCACATCGAGCGCTTCAACCCAGCCCTATTAGCGCTTAAACAGAGATTGGACGCTAACGAATTGGGAGATATCTACCAGGTCGCCACCCGCCGACAAGGACCATTTCCCGCCCGAATCGCTGACGTCGGCGTCACCAAGGATCTTGCTTCACATGACATCGACTTGACCTCATGGCTAACAGGGAAGAACTACGTGCGCGTGGCAGCTAACACAGCCCTTAAGTCTGGACGCGCACACGAGGACATGGTCGCATCGACGTGCATGCTGTCCAACGGGGTTATGACGAGCCACGTCGTGAACTGGTTAACACCCTTCAAGGAACGAAGCATCGCAGTCACTGGCGAGAACGGAACGTTTGTAGCAGATACTCTTACCGCCGATCTCATTTATTATGAGAACGCCTCTGCTCTAACCGAGTGGGACGATATTTCCCATTTCCGTGGAGTAGCCGAAGGCAATGTGACACGCTACGCTCTCACAAAATCCGAGCCGCTTCGCACGGAACACCAGCAATTCCAGAATGCCGTTAACGGAGATAGGGAGGCTACGATAGTCACCCTCGAGCAGGGCAAACGTGTAGTCGCTGTTTGTGAAGCTATGCTTGAATCATCGCTAACGGGGTCATCAGTCGAACTATCCATTAATTATGATGAGGTAAACCGAACATGAACATTGCCGTTATTGGGCTCGGGAAAATAGGCCTACCTTTGGCCGTGCAGTTTGCCGATAAGGGGCACAACGTCATCGGTATAGACGTCCAGGAACGTGTAGTCGAATCGGTCAATTCGGCGAATGAGCCATTTCCTGGCGAAGCAGGGCTCAAGGATAAGCTCGCTGCTACTGTTAGTTCTGGAAGGTTAAGAGCCAGTACTGACTACAGCGAAGGAATTCCCAACGCTGACGCAGTCGTCATTGTTGTCCCCTTGTTCGTTGATGATTCGACTTGGGAGCCTGACTTCCGTTGGATGGACCAAGCAACTCAGTCTCTCGCAGAGCACCTCAGCGCTAATACGCTGATCAGCTACGAAACAACTCTACCCGTCGGAACCACACGAAACCGTTGGAAGCCCATGCTGGAAGCCGGGTCCGGCCTTCGCGAAGGATCCGATTTTCACCTTGTCTTCTCCCCGGAGCGGGTCCTGACCGGTCGGGTATTTGCAGATCTAAGAAAGTACCCTAAGCTCGTCGGAGCGCTGTCTGACGACGGTCGTGACGCAGCGGTCGAGTTCTATGAGAACGTTCTTGATTTCGATTCTCGCCCAGACCTAGCGCCACGCACCAACGGCGTTTGGGACCTAGGCAGTGCGGAAGCAGCTGAAATGGCAAAATTGGCCGAGACAACCTACAGAGACGTTAACATTGCTCTCGCCAATGAGTTCTCCAGGTTTGCCGAAACAACTGGCATCGACGTGCATAAGGTGATCGAAGCTTCCAACTCGCAACCTTATAGCCACATTCATCGGCCCGGCATCGCTGTCGGCGGTCACTGCATACCCGTATATCCCCGCCTCTACCTTCACTCAGACCCCGAAGCCACGACCGTCAGGACCGCTCGACTGACAAATATGGCTATGCCGGAAAGAGTTGTGAAAGCTACTCTTGCTCGGATTCCTGACAGTGTCTCAAACCCGCACGTCGTCGTCCTAGGCGCCGCATATAGAGGCGGAGTGAAGGAAACGGCGTTCTCGGGCGTATTCTCTACTGTCGACGCGCTAACTTCACGTGGAGCCACGGTATCGGTCCACGATCCCTTGTACTCTTCCGGGGAACTTCGTGACCTCGGCTTCACTCCGTACATTCTCGGACAGTCGGCCGATGCCGTTATCATTCAGGCTGACCATCACGATTATCAAACCATTGGTTCCGACGACATCCCCGGTGTACGTGTGGTTTTTGACGGTCGCAACATATCTAGCGCCGACCAATGGCCGAACGCCGAGGTATTGATTATCGGCGACGGCGAAACACGATCCTTCGAATAATTCTGGAGCGAACTTTGGGCTTGCCGCTGATACCCAAGGAGTTCTTCGGCTCACATTGGAGTCAGGAAGAGTTGTTGACCGCACTCTACTTAGAGAACGTCCATCTCCGGAAGAACACTATCGACAACACTCCGCTCGTTGCGCTCAAACCGCCATCAGTCGCCCAGGTCAGCGACGAACCCGAGTACCAAATCGTTCGAGAATTCCTTAAACATCACTCTCGTCGCACCGGTGCCAATCGTCATTTGGTTCTCACCAATGATTATCCCGATTATGGCAAGGAATACGGAAACGGTTTCGTTCATCGTCGAATTCGAGCGTATATGGATGCCGGGCTGACGATTGACGTAATGCTGTTCAACAAACGTGCAGCTCGGCGGGTTTACGAATTCGACCGCGTTCGGGTACTCAGCGGGGGTGCCCACGAGCTTAATGGTCTCCTGGCAGCTCAAGCCTATAATTCTATTTCTGCTCACTTCTTTAATCGGGAAATGTGGAATACGCTGTACCATCACCGCCGAAGTTGCTTGACGCCGCTGCACGTTTACGTTCACGGCTATGACGCTCGCCATTGGATGAGGCGACGACATGATATTCAGTCGCACGGAGATTTGCGCAACGCCATTGAGCGCAGTAATTCATTGCGCGAGTTCTGGACGGAGCTGGCGACTTCTATTTACCGCCCTGACTCATTCATTTTCGTCTCGCAGTACTGGCGTGAACTGATGCAGCAGGACATGGACATCGACATACCGCATGGTCACGGCCGCGTAATTCACAATTTCATCGACGGAGACTTGTTCAAATACCAGAAAAAGGAACCGCAACAGAGGTTCCGAATCCTATGGGCGCGAAGCGCTACGTCGCGACATTACGGAGCCGACATCGGTGTAGACGTACTGAGGAAGTTGCTGGACTCGCGCCACGGACCTCGAGTCGAGGCCACGGTTGTTGGAGACGGACAGTATTTCGATCTATTTGAGGCCGCGTTTAAGGATGATCCAAGAGTTTCAATCAGCCGGGGGTTTGTCACTCAGGACCGAGTCGCCGACTTGCACAAGTCGCATGGGTTCTTTCTCGTGCCAACACGACTAGACACGCAGGGGGTCTCGCGTGACGAAGCCATGTCCTCTGGCTTAGTGCCAATCACCAACGCGGTCGCCGCGGTCCCTGAGTTCGTTGACAATGAGTGCGGTGTCGTTGCACCGTCAGAAGATGCATCCTCCATGGCGGAACGAACATTGAAATTGATGGACGATCCTGACCAATTTAGCGCCAAGTCGTTGGCAGCATCACTGAGAGTACGCAGTCAGAGCGGTAGGACGTTCACCATCGATCGTGAAATCGCCATGATGGAAGGAGCCTCTGTCGAATGATACCGATGGTATTCGTTTCTGAGACTGGAGCTCTGGAAGGGAGCCTTGTGACCGCGGTACGCGAGTATTGCAAGTCGGCTCCCGTATTCCACATTCGCTATCCTTCGGAAGGGTTTTTCGAAACGCCGCCAACACCTGCGTGGGTTGAACCGATGGGAACTAAGACCCCATTAACACGACTCTCTCGCAGCTTTTTTAAAGCCTTGGCCGAAAACCGCCAAGTTTCTCATGTCATCGCGGTAGGAACGCAAGCCATTATTCGAGCCAGTTCGATTGGCCTAGATTTACCATTAATCGGTATTGTTCCTCGGGGAAGCGTCGATTTCTCTCGCCGCAGGAAACAGTTACAACTAGATTTTCAGGTTGCGTCAGAGTCATGTGACTTGTTGCTTTTCGACAGCTTTCATGAGATGGACAAGGCTACGAGCCATAACTCACAGGCTCCGCATTTTCTTCTTCCACTGTTTAGCGCTAGCTCAAACTTTCTAACAGGAAGTATCAAGTCTCCTCACGTCAGTATCGTCGTACCCGACGATTGTAATGAGGAGCGTCGAAATGAGCTCGCTAAAGGTCTCAAAGATTCTAGAATTGGCTCAACTGTCCAATACTCTATAGTGGAATCTGGATCTCTCTATTCCGAGACGGACTTCACTTCTGCTCGCGGATTCCCAGGTACGCTTCGTTATCGCTTCCCGAAAGCTACCACTCACGTCTTGATAGCAGGGAATTCGCGTAATCATGCTGCTCTCGTCGCCGCGCTCGAGTTCAATCATCCTGATCGGTATGTTCTAGACGCTACGATCTCCAATCGGGAGTTGGCTGTGCGATACGGAATCGATCCGGCCAAGTACGGTCAGGGCGCTGCACTCTTTCAACGTCTCTCTGATCTAGTGACGTCTGACACCCCATCAAAATCAACCGACGGACAGCATAGTGAAGCCCATTCTGGAGTGCTTTCCGGAGTGGAGCTGCTGGCGCATTTGACAGATGTCGCCGGACGGGAAGTCGCTTGGTGGTTTGAGGAAGGTATCTGCGAGCCAGTAGTAGGACCGTTTGACGTGTTCTTTTCCGTTGCAGCTGTCGAGGATCGGGCGGATGGCGCCCGCCCGATGCGCATACGAGCAGTGTCTGAGAGTTTTGGTTCCGGCGATGTAATGACTGTCCGCTTGAGTGCCAGTGACAATATTTTCAAGCGGCGTTCACTCGCGATCCTAAATATTCTCGATGCCGGTGGCCGGCCTCGGTACTTTTACGGCGAAAGCAGTACGGCTCCGATGCATCCCCAGGTGGTGGACAGCCTGAGCCGACTCCTTCGTCGGCTTGTTGGCGACGGTCTACGGGTAGCATGGTTCCTTCGCGACCTACATTGGCTCTCCCGGGATGCAGACTTTTCCGCAAACACTGACCTTGAAGAACAGGCCCGGGTTGAACGCGGGCTCCATGAAGTTCGGTCTTTAATTCCGCTCGCCGACATTCTTTATGCACCAAGCTCCAGGTCGGCCGTCATGTTTCAGGAACTGCTCTCTGAATACAACATCTTTGACAGTCAATGGTCGCCCTTGCCGCCCGCAGTTTCAGATTATCGATCTCTATCCAGCTCCGATCTCTCACTTCATGGTTCTCCGAAGTTTGTGTATTCGGGGGGTTACGGTGACGTCTATCAAATGGACGATCTTATTTCTGCGTTTGGAGCTCACGATTCGCCCGTTGACATGAGATGGTACATCCGACCATCCGATAGTGGCCGCCTCATGAGCGACCTCGCGAAATCACGAAGCGCATACGAAAATGATCTCCGCCCTGATGCTACCGATAGTGCGAGCATCGACGGCTTGCTACCGCATGGTCATTCAATAGATCATACCGAGTTTTCACAATTTTCCCCTGGTGACGGCCGCTATATCGGGTTGGTGCTTCTTGATAGCGACTACGCGAAAGACAGCTTCCCGTACAAGGTGATGAGTTATCTCGAGAAGCGGATTCCGGTAGCCGTGTTCGACGACATGGGAGTATCTGAGTTCATTGAGGAGCACGGACTTGGCGTAGCAATTCGACGAGAAGGCTTCAGCCTGCGAAGCCTAATTCAACAAATCGAGATATTTTATGAGCGTCAAACAGAATGGTCCGAAGTCCATCGCCTGCATTCGTGGAAGGCTCGTATGGATGAAGTCAGAAGAGCGCTCTCTGCATTGGACCGACTGTCATAGAGACCTAGCAAGTACGAATGTTCAAGTGTATCTTCTTTTCACTCACTTGTACTTTTTGGCGCCTCATCGTCGAAGAGAGCGTAGGCTGGCCTAAAGCCGCTCGGCTCTAGGGTTCTCCTCGCTATGCAATGCCTGAGGTTGCGGAACTTCAGCACCGACTCCCGCAAATGATGGAGCCCGCCGCCGATCTACTACCTGAGATCGTTGGAGCTGCCTGGTCAGTTGTGCAACGCGAGTTATCTCGTCGCTTCACGTTTCAATATTCGTCTCGACGTCAAGTGTCAACGACTCCTGAAGATCGGCCCCTACGTGGCGGGTGGAAATTGCCCCGTTATATTCTTTTGCAAGCAGTCGCCAGGGCCTCCGCTTCGTAGAAGACCGGTATGCGTAAGTACAGTTTTCCTCACCTGGTAAGACGGATCCTTCGAACTGTCATCAAGACGAGAGGGCCTCGGTTGGATACGACGACGAACATCATCGAGACCATGATCGGCAAGTCTCACGACGGGGACTGGGTCCGTGACAGCTACAGCATCAGACAGTCCCTCGAAACTTTCAGAACTGTTCTCTAACTGTGCTGCTCGGCTCACGTGCGGCGAGTTTAATGGCGTGATCATGCTCCAAGGCACCGCATATGGTCCGGCACTCTTGGCCTCAGACTATAACTAGCCGAAGTTTCGCTCAAAGGTATGAACTACCTCCAAAGGGGATTCGAGCGCTCGCCTACCGTGGTTCATCTCCCGAGGCTTTTGTTCAATCCTCTGGACCACGCTTTAATCGGCGATTACACGTCACAATCGGTCGTGCCGGTGCCGGAATCGCATAACTACCCATCAGGTGAGTCACGAGATCGGCTGGTCGCGCCTCCATCCAAGATCGTCTTAGGCCCCACGTGCACCAGAGGTGCGACGTCGCCTGATCTCAACGGTCAACAGATAGACTTAGTGTGGATTATTCTTAAGAAAACCTCCAATGATAGGACCCTGCAACTTGCGCGTAGTCAGTATCGTCGGCGCCCGCCCTCAATTCGTGAAACTTGCTCCCATGGCAAAAACTTTTAGAGAGTTGGGGGTGGAACACAAGATTATCCACACTGGCCAACACTACGATGTCGACATGTCAGATTCCTTCTTTAAGGCCCTTGGCATCCCGGACCCTGACGTTCATCTCGGAATCGGGTCAGGCACGCACGGAGCGCAGACTGGAGGGATGCAGGCGCAGATGGATCAGGTACTTCTTGACTTCCATCCGGATTGGGTTCTCGTCTATGGGGATACAAATTCGACTATCGCCGGTGCACTGTCGGCAGTAAAGCTTCATATTCCCCTGGCGCACCTCGAAGCCGGTCTCCGCTCACACAATCGTGCGATGGCCGAAGAACACAACCGGGTTCTAACAGATCATGCGGCAGACATTTGCTTCGCACCTTCTGCAGCGGCAGTTGATAGTCTCATCCAAGAAGGTTTGGGCGAACGAGCCCTACTAGTGGGCGACGTAATGGTTGATGTCTGTTACTTCACGCGGGACGCAGTCAAAACAAGCTCCGCTCCCCTTCCCGGCGCTGAAGGGGGAGAACGATTCGTGCTTTGCACAGTTCACCGTGCGGAGAACACCGATGACCCCACTCGTCTCAGGAAGATTCTCGATGCGCTCGCGGAGCTTCCGTTGCCAGTCGTATTACCGGCCCATCCGCGCCTGATCGCAAAGACCGCAGAATTTGACATTTCGCTTGGAGGGGGATCATTGAGAATCGTCAAACCACTTGGCTATCCCGAAATGGTGAAGGCCATCACCGGGGCCGACGGAGTCATAACAGATTCCGGCGGTGTACAGAAGGAAGCGTATCTTCTGGGAACACCCTGCACGACATTGCGTACTGAAACCGAGTGGGTAGAAACTCAGCAGGGAGGTTGGAACCTGCTTGACCCCGACCTTTCTCGATTAGCCGAGATCAGCCTTCGACCGGTGCCAAGAACTAAACGTAGCAATCCCTATGGTGACGGCACGGCAGCGTACGCGGTGGCAAAAGCCCTGATTGATCGCAGCTAGGGAGGTCAAACCCATCGCCTTTCAGTCAGCGACGCCGACCGAATAGACGAAAGAACTTGGAAAAAACCATTCGCCCCCGAGAATACTTTTCGTATAGATCTATAAGTTTCGGTTCATAGTGCGCCCAGCTGTCTCGCTGGATGAATTCCACCGCACCTGCTCTGAATATCCGCAGATCTTCGTCAGTCAGATTATTGATTGAATTTGCAATGCTGTGAGCCACCGTTCGTGGGGACACAACCAGACCCATGCCGGCCTCGCGAATGCGCCAGGCCATTTCTGGAAGATCGCTTGCAAAAATCGGCACACCGGAGGCTGGAAACTCCCAAAGCTTATTGGGTGTACAGAAGCGGTGATTGAGGCCTATATCTTCATACGGAATTGCACCTAGAGTTGCCCCAGCGGTCCACATAGGGAGCTCCGAATGCGCGGCGCCAGGGACGGCAGAAATCCTAGCCTTAGTCGATGGCCGATCCCCGAGCTCTGACGCTCGTTCTTTGATCGACGCCTCGAGTTCACCCCAGCCCATAAATACCACTGACCACGTATCATCCAGCTCCTTCGCAACATCCAGTAGAGTACCGATTCCGCGATGGTCTGCGAAGCTACCTTGGAACAGCAAAATCCGCTGAGATCGATCAAGTCCCGCCGCGTGATGCAGCCGACCGTCATACGAGAACACTGTGGAAAACCGGGCAGCATTGGGAATTAGAGTTGCGCTTGGAAGCTCAGGGTAACGCTCTGCGTAAACCCGGGCAATACTCTCGTTGAGAGTGATAAATGCGGACACGAAAGGAGCATTATCGCGAATGATTCGCGGGTTGACCTTGCGACGAACATCTTCGAGGCCGGCCAGCTCTTCGTAGATCTCGTGTGCGTCCCAGACAATTGGTACCCCGAACTCCTCTTTGTACAGCGTGGCTGCAGTCAGACTAACGTGATCGTGAATGTGGACAGCGTCAGGGCGCATGATCTGACGCACAGCTTCAAATATCAAGCGTCCCTGTTCGCTGAACGACGCCCATACCTTGTTCTCCCGGGTAGGCTCAAGCCCTCGCTCTGATAGGAAAGAAGCGACGCCTCTGAGATCACGATGTGTAAGACGTACCGGAATGTTGCCGTCTATCAAGAAATCTTCATCTTGCTCGGTGGTCAAACCGAACACTCTCACTTCGTGACCCGCCTCGACGAGAGTTTGAGCCTGTTTTATCACGCGCGCGTCATGACGAACTGCGTTGTGGACGGTGACTGCAATTTTCAATCTGATGAAACCTCTGCTGTGCTGAGTCCTCGAACTGCAATAGGTGAGGAGCCGCTCAATCCATACGAATAATCGAAACAAACCTTTGCGTCAAACCCGATACTCCTACACTTATTGATTATGTTGGCCAATGGATCCAAGTGGACCTCCCTGATAGATTCTGAAATAGATGCTTTCACAAGCTTCAATGAAATAGAGACGCCAATTCGTAAAGCAGTCGAGTGACTTTTATCAGGGAGGATCTCCGAAAGCCCCGGCACTTTCTGATACATTTTCGGCGGACTGGCTATGTTCAACCTACCCCAGAACAACTCATTCCGCATACGCTTAACCCGAGCGGGCCAGTATAACGCCACGCGAGCCTGAGCCGGTACCGGAGAACTTAAATTTCTCATACAGAACTTTTGGAGTACCATTAAAGTTATGATTCTTCGCTCTAAGAAGCGAAGAAAACCGCCTGAATGGGATTGCCTAAAGCGAAGATTCAGCGGAACGTTAGCCCAACATGCAGGCCGGCCGGAGCTTGACAAAAAATTCAAACGAGAATGAAGGGTAGCGGCGCTTGGCGCCGCACTCGAATCCTCGATCAATGTTCGCCGGCTGTGATAGGCCACCACAAACTGGCTGCTCGGCACGAGTGTTCCTCACAAATCTCTAATCACTGGTCGATGCGCACCAAATCGATCGTTCTTCCAGGCCGTTGTTGTGTTTCGTCAAGCTCGCAGGAGGTGCAACCCGGTTCAATTATACCGAACATTCCTTCTACATTCTGAGCTCGTACAACCTCGCCTCAATCGTAACTAGCGTTTGTCGGCAGTTCAGCGTTCATCGCGACTATCTCGGCTGCCGATAGGACTGTCGCCCCAAACACCCGTTGCGGGGGATGACTATAGGCCATCAGGTTGATGCGACGCTTCATCCGCGGATCCCATCGATGGAGCGCGCCCCAGGCACCGGAGTAGGTATCTGCATGGCCGAGACGTGCCTTATCTGAACGATCGTTAGGGGCGGCCGGCAACCAACGCAAGGTCGCGAGGCCACTTTTGCTCGTCATGTAGTTCTTTCGGAATGCCAAGGCCACCAACTTCAAAGTTTTCCCGCCAACGAGCTGAGGATCGATAGCCTGCCATTCCAAAAGAGCACGGACTCTCATTATCGCGTGAGAGCTGTCTTCTCCCCGTTGCACTCCCGTCACTTCCCGCTCTGACACGGGCGAGTCACGCACGACGCCTTTAAAACTATCGCTTCCAAATGGATAGTAATACCACGGGTGCGGCAGATCCCCTCGTTCTAACATTGCTAGTTCATGAAGCCACGGTCGAGTCAGCGATACACCGAGAGAGCCCAATCGGATGTCGCGAAATTTTCTGCCGAGAATGATGAAAGAGGTCGCCGCATCGACTACATGGTTGTGTGGGACTTCCAGGCCGAGGCGTCGACTGGGGAAATCTGCGGGAGTAATATACCAATATTGACCCGCACGCGCGAGAATTTCATCGTCGTGCACCATCAGAGCCCGTCGTGCTGCTTCGTACAACTCGATTGGACTTACATCTGAATCGTTGGCCCTATTCCCTGCGGCTTCAAGTGCCTCGGCTGCACAGATTAGCGACCTCGCGATCATCCCCGTGTGGACAAAATGCGCGGCAAATTGCTGCACCAACGAGAATTCGCGCGAAGCGAGAAAACGGAGATCCATTGGCGAATTGAGTCCACGCAGGAGCACTGCGTGGACGGAACTTCGCCGAGCGAGGAGATCAGGAAGATAATCAGGACTATCCGAAAGCAAAGAGCCCTCAAGCGAACTCCACTCCTCGCCACCTTTTCTAATAGAACGAATTATGGCCGTGTTCGGAGTGGGGCGCTCTATAATGACACGTTCGGATGCGGCTTGCAGCTGTATCGGAGTGCCCTCTACTCTACCCACCGTAACCGTGCCCGCAGTATAACGGGATCCCGCTGACCAAGCGGGGTTGCTATCCTTTCGCCAATCAACGCGCCCAATCTTGTCGTCCGTACGCTCAATCATATGTTGTGCCCAACGACACGCTCTCTTAAGATGCTCAGAGTCGCGACTGACTCGCCAAGCAATACATGCAGCCCGGATTAAATACGATATGTCCCAAGCAAAATGTCCATCCTTATTCGAACTGTATTGGTTTTCTTTTGCAATCCGCTCGTCCATGATGTTCAGTCCACGGATAGTCAGTGCTTCGTAGGCCAGTCGCACATCCTCGACCCGGTAGCTAACCGGGCCGGGAAGGTCGAACTCTACCGAATCGTGGTCCATTTTTCCTCTAGCGCTGGGGAATGATGAAGGAGGAGGTTATGAAGGCTTGGTTGGCTCCAGGAGTCTGTGCCGCTAGGGCGACGCCGTTGCGGTAAACCTGTTCGTAGGCAGTCGCGGTCAGTTTACCCAAACGACGATCTGAACGCGTCCAGTGACGTGTCCGCCAGAACACGTGCAGAATCGCCGTGCGCAGCTCCAGCTGAGCCTTCCGCCGGCACCTGTCGGAGGCGTTTCTCTGAATCAGACCGAAGAACGACTCCATCACCGGACTACGCGGTGCGCTAGCCAACCCAGAGTAACTGCTCGAACGTGGACACGGCGTCGTGATCGGGGAAGAAGGCAAGCACCGCCCAGTCCGGGTGATATGCGAGAATTTCGTGAGTGGACGTGCCACAGCCGTGGTGTATTGACGTCGTACGCGGCCGTACTCAACTCATTTGAAACGGCGTACGCGAATATCAAGCGGTTTCAGTCGATGGCCTAACGGCGCGTGGGCGTGACGGCGGACAACGATGACTCGTACGATTCCGCGGCCAGGAGACAACTAACGCAGGCGCTCGGGACTATTGAACCAGTCTTCAAGGATGGATCCTTGCTCGGTAATGTGCTTGCCAATACACGCGAGGTCAACAAAGTTGAGTCGGCAGGGTGTTGTGAAGTCTGAAACCGAGAAAGGCGGGCGGCCAAGTCGATTTCTTTCGCTTGGACATGTGAGCACATCCGTCTTCAGAAGGCCACGGCGCATATCCGGATAACGACTCGGTCTACTCTGAAATCACCGATCCAAAACCCCATTTACGACGAGCTGTTTGTGGCGCTATTGGGCGTCGAGAGGGAGTCGATCACGATCTCCTTCCACGTTTTTACGACACGTTCAGACGACCACGCCATAGCGCGCTTTTGCATCTCGAGGCCGCGCGAAACTCGAACGTCGTACTCGCGCGCTCTCAGTACTGCATTTTTCATAGCTTGCAAATTGTTATAAACTAAGTCAGATCCGAAAATATCTCGGGCGCCCACCCGGTCCCACACTATTGGAATACTGCCAGACGACATTCCTTCAGCGGCTGCCAGGTGGAAAGTTTCCCGTTCACTCGGAGACACGACTATACCGATCTTTCGTAGCCAAGATCCAACGTTCGGTGAGAACGCTTCGAATACGAGGTTGTCACTTGCCGCAGAATCGCGCACCCGCGCGAAAAACTCGAGATACAATTGACGTTCCAGTGGGTCGTTCCATACATGAGGATATTCCCACGGAGGTCTACCCTTGATAAATAAGGTATACCGATCGTCGTCGCGAATCAACTCCTCCAACAAATCCAAGGCTCGATCCGGACGTTTAAGAAATGGAACGAATCCCAACATTCCAATGTTGAATTCACTTCCCGGCAGCTTGGGTCGCTCCAAATCATGCGCGTCAATCGCATTCGAAATCACAGAAGTCCGCGACAGGTCGAGCTGAAAACGGGCCACCACCGCTGCCCGGTGATGTTGAGAAACAAACGACAAATGATCAACTTGGCGAAAATCGATATCTCTCAACCAGGGGCCGTTTATCTCAAATCCGTGGAATCGGCAAACCAAAACTTGGCCCGGCCTCTTGTGTCGCGCATACCACGCAAGGTTCGGCCCGGCCCATTCGCAGAAGATGACGTCGGAGTCGCGAGCAGCAGAATTAGACGAAACAGGATCATTGGTATGCAGTGAGCTCCAACGGTCTGCACGAACTAAAAATCGATCGTCAGACTCAAAACCCGATTCTATCTCGCGAAGAAACTTTGGATCGTGCGTGGCGAATGTAATCGACACCTTCTTGTTCCCTACTTGGTCTCTGCCTCCGAAACCGCGTGCTCTGAACTGATCACGCAGTCTACTAGCGGCGGCGGAAACCGTGAACTCGTCAAGCGGGAACTCGGAGACATCCACCCCGGCATCAGTACTATTGAGTTTCGCGACCAACAACGCAACATCATCCACGTTAGCCGCCGCTGGAATATAGCCCGCAAACGAATCGCCGAGCAGCTCCCGGTTGGACCTGGAGTTGTTCACCAACGGAAATACGCCGGCAGACAAATATTCCAAGACCTTAGTAGACAACTCGAGTGATGAGTCCATACCGTCTGAACGCCAACTCACTCCATACTCACATTGCTTGACGATCTCGATCGTCTCGTCTCGGGACAACGCTCCAAGATAGCGGACCCCACTGTCGTCATCTTCGTTTGCAGCGATGAGGGCTGACCGCATCCGATCTGGCCATTCGGGGTCAGATTTAGAACCTTGAAACTTGTCACCAATCATCCACAGCTCCGAGGCTATTCCCAGGCGAGCCAACACCCGCGGCAGGTTCAAAAGCTCAAGGGTCATCCATTCCCGGGCGAACTTTCCCGCATAGCAGATGCGGACAGGCACACCTTCCCGGCGTTGAGCATCAGCCTCGAGGTTGCCAAGAGCCGGAATCATTGGAGGCATGAGCACCGTCTTCCCAGCTGCGACTGGCGCTACCGCTTCCAGGTAACTACGAGCTTCTTCAGTCTGGGAAACCATTACCGCGACCGATTCGGCAACGCGACCGAGACCGTCACGCAATTTCACGTTGTACTCACTCGGGGGATATGGGAGGTCTGTTACATATGCCCATGTTCGCGACGATAGCTCTGAGCGGCTCGCGACTTCGGTACTGATGCGCAAACCTCGGAGGAAAATGAGGTCGTAATGCTCACGCTCGTCGATTTGCGCGATGCGACGGGCCGTCTCTGGCGGATTTAGTCGAGCCACATAAGCCGCACTGTCAACGGTGAGTGGTCCTTCTGCCAACGGCGGAAGCAACGTAACATTTTCGAGTGATCTCACCTGATGCGACAGCTTGGACGTATATAGCGATTCTTTTAGTAACAGATCCACGCGGTCCGTTGCGCCGGACAATGCGGATACCGCTGAAAGCAACCAAATTGAGGAACCATCCAGAATATTGAGGCTGATGTCTGCATAAACCAAGATTTTCAACGATCGGCTCCTCTCGAAAATACGCAATCGGAAATAGAGTGCACCACCKTGGTATAGGTTACCGCACCATCATCATTATTGGGTTGAGGCCGCAGAATAATCCTATGACGATGCTCCAGTTCTCTAGTATAATGATTGGCTACCCCTGATCGCGCGACCATAACGGTAAGAATCCCTCGCGATTTTGCCAACTTCAGTATTTCACTAAGCATCAGAAAGAGCTCAGTGCCTTCGGCTGAATCCGCCCCGAACCAGGGACCACTTTCAAACGCTGAATCCTCAACAACCAGATACGCCGCAGCTACGGGCAACGTATTCAAGCCAGAGTCTGGTCGCAGTCCAACAACGTTACCGAAGACGCTCATGTCATCCCGTAGAGCTTGAGTCGCAATTGCGGCAATGATAGGTCGCTCATCAGTATCCCGTAGGGGTTGTTCCAACAGCATGCGATACTTTTGACTAGACGCAGGATCATCCAGTTTTGCCGCTGCGCCTCGGCCGGCCTTCACGCTTTCACCGCTCTGGCCCTGAGAACTGTAGGTTGCGATTAAGGACGGATTGAAAGGATTGATTCCGGCCGCGGCTCCAGGAACCACGAAATCGCTCGAAGTTTCTTGGGCCTCTAGGGACGCCGACGTCTTCAATTCATCCGCAGCCTTCTTTAGAATTTCTATATTCCTTTTAATCTGAGAGAGCTTCTCCAGACTTGCCCTAAGATCGCGGGTACGGTAAGCCACTGCGGAGGCATCAATCCGCGTCTTCTTTGTTTCCTGCATGGCGGCGGTAAGGCGTCTGTCAATTCGTACCGCTTGTCGATGCTGCGTCCAGGATGACACCAAAATCAAAAAAATGAAACATCCAGAGCCCAGAAACGAGAGTATCGCCAGAATAAGGTTACCAGTGCCAATCATAACAGAGACACTGATCATTATAATTGAAAGAACCGAAAGCACACCTAGGAATTTGAATCTGTGTCTACTCAGGTGACGCATTGATTAACTCCCAATCCAATAACACTTTACATCGAGTTTATTTGTTGCACAAGCGGTTGTTTCCGCTACTCGCGACCATTCGGAGGTCTCTTCACTTCAACCTTCGGCCGCCATTCCATCTTTCAACGACTTTTGTTGAGGTTCTAGGTGTCGGATAATGCCAGCCATCCCCGGGCCAACCAAAGATCCACCAAGACAATACGCCATATATGCATGGAAACCATTCTCCTTTGCGCCTTCTTTTGATATCGCTTCGATGAGTCGCCGGCCCTCATCGAAGCCAACTCATCAATCCGAGCTCGCATATCAACGCTTAGATACTCGCGCACCTCAGTCCATCGCTCGCTTGTTACGAGGTACTGGGAAGCAGCCTGTAGCGGATCATACAGGTAGGCAGCCATACGCTTCTCGGCGTCCGGGTCCCTGACGACTGGCCGGTCGTACGGATGCGGCGAGCGATTTCTTGCCGCGTAGTGAGGTCCGGATATGCCTTGCAGCGGCTCGTTGGCTTCGAATCGAAAGCCGGTTCCGTAGGCCATCGGGATCCTCACAGCGTCTTCCCAAATTTCAGATACTGCAAGAAACGCAGTTATGTTCTGCACTCTGTTCCGAGTCGGCAAAGCGTCGGCGACGGCGGTGACTTGAGAGTCGGTAAATGGATAGAATATTTGACTCTCTCGATCTGCTTGGATTGTGTGGGGTTGAAGATACCTGCTCGACCGCAAGTCCCTTGCATGGGCATACAATAACTCCATGTTAGTGTTTGCGTTCACGCTTGCTAGCCATTCAGATATCGCCAGGTCGGTCAGCGCGTTCTCATACTCATTCGCTATTCGATGATTGATTCCGTAGATTTTACCTTGAACATAATCAAGAGTATTCGTCATGGTTTTATCCATCACGCCTTTAAACAGCGGCCATTGCCCGGACACCAATACCTCTGGAGGGTTTAACGGCGCGGCATTCGCATATGGTGCTACCAGAGATTCGGAGGGGATATATCCTTGTGACTCAAAGATGGATCGTTCCAGAGAAGCAATAAAATCAGTACTATCAACAAAGTCGGGATGCTTGACGATATGCTCTATTCCAGCAGCCTGCGCGAGCTCCGACGCAACCATCACGTCCTCAGAATCGTTCGAACCCTGCGTTACAGCCGTGATTTTGAGATCTTTTCGATCTTTTAATAATCCAAGTACTATTCGGCTATCGAGACCACCGCTAAGCCGTAGCTGAATGCTGTCTGAAAATCTCCGTTCGATGCCGCGAAGGGTTGCGTCTTGAAACGCGTCGGCGAGTTCATTGGCCCCAATACGCCGCGGATCTTCCGAATCCTGAAGAGTGATTTCGGGCGGCTTTGGATTAGGTCCAACGGAGGTTGCGCTGCCCACCACGGACAACGATGTCCGCGGAGGCAAAACCTTTACACCGGAGAACGGCGTAACTCCTGATACCGAATATCCGACGTTCAAGTACTCCCGCACGTAGTTGGGGTCGAGCTTGATGTCTGCAATTGCGCCGCCAGCGAGTCCGAGTGCCACGAGCAACGGCCGATTCGAGATGAAAATATACTCGCTGTTCTCACCATAGTGGACTGCTTCTAACGTCGGCACAGTGTTCCATGCGTAGAAACGATCGGTGCTACGGTCCCCGATTATCGCCATATAGGTCCCCCACACCTCTTGCGTGTATCGATAGGATCCTGCACGGCTATCAATTGAGTCGAGAAGGCGGCTGGCGGTATTCGGCGAGCTGGTAAGGGACCAGCGTCCTTTTTTCATCGCAAAATTGTCGGCCTCGTGGTCGGCCAACCAGGACGTCAAAACCGCGCCGCTACTGGAAACCTCAGATCGCGAGTCCGTGTTACCTCTGTACCGCGGCCCAACAAACTGATCGGCCTTAACAACCAGCGAACGGTGAAGGCTCTCTGGGTCAGCTGCATCCGTGGCCCCTGTTCGCTTCGGTATTGTCACCAGCACCAATGCCATATTTCTCCTCGTTCTTTACTGGACCGCAACGCGTTCCGTTCCGAGATCGAGGACTCTGTCGGCCCTAGCTCTCATGCGGGATTTATCCTACTGGAAGAAGTCGCATATTCTAACTTGAAGCAACGCTTGATCGTACAGCGACGGACCTAGGACTCGTCCAAGATCAGTCATCCCGCCAACCTTGTCGGGCATCCGTCCGATCGCGCGGCCCTGGGCGGTAGTTCACACGTCCCCACGTTCTCGAGCGGGCCCAAGCTTTCAGTGAACAGCATCTGAGGCAGAGTCATTCTTCCGTGAATCCTGCATCGACAGCGCCAACGTTCAGGAAGTCAGTCGTCCACCAACCAGCGCTGGACGCTCTAAGATGCTACGAACCACTGCCCACCGGGCAGCATCGTGTTCGCGGCCGACACCCGTATAATTGCTCAAATGTGTGTGCCCTGCCGGCTCTGTGAAAATTTACGATACCTTAATGTTAAGGGTGCAGAAACGCAATGGCGTCCGAACTTAGCAACGCTTACGAATACTTAGATCTCCGAGTTTCCTAGGTTGAAGAATGGACTTTCCTTCAGAACGGCACCTACAAGTTGGCGACTACTCGGAAGTCAGTTATTCTAA
Source organism: Brevibacterium sp. XM4083 (assembly GCF_006489205.2). Classification (GTDB taxonomy): domain Bacteria; phylum Actinomycetota; class Actinomycetes; order Actinomycetales; family Brevibacteriaceae; genus Brevibacterium. Next base: position 121,011 of record NZ_VFYR02000003.1, read on the forward strand.
CGCCCGAGGTGCAACGATAGTCCTGGGGTGCTAATCGTCGCGTCCGTAGTGCAGAGCGAATTCAGGAAAAATGATTCTACTTGCGCTCCAATCTCCCAAACCGCAACGTAGACTTGAAAACACTATTTCCCACGGCAGCCTGAAAGATAAACGCGCAAGATGAATAGCAGTCTCCTAACCAACGTCAACTTTTAAAAATCCGGGTACGCAAAGGGCGAATATGCCAATTCCCAGCCTGAAGTTACAGCTTGAATGAAGAATGAGCAATGGGAACGAACTATGTTGGAACCAGAAGCTCCTCTAACAAAGCGGAACTGCACACTTTGTACTTGTTGTATGCTTCTCGCAGTAAGTTTGATAAGCAAGACCAGGCGACCGCTGACAGTCTAACTCGCTCGCTCCCAGGAATTTGCGCCTCTTGAGCCCCCGTGTAGGCTACTAGAAGTCCAACACGTTCGCCAACCTGCACACCAGCGACGTCCGTCTGGTCTCGATTCGGGTGGACCCTACCGCGCCACCGCCAGTGGAAAGGCAAGCATTTGCATAAACCATTCGACCGTCCCCACATGGTGATGGCTGTCGGAAACTCGGTCACCGGCGATTCGCGCGTAGAGAAGATGGCTGTTACAGCAGCGAATTCTGGATTTGACGTGACCATTGTCGGCGTCAAGCACAGAACGACGCACACATTTGGAGCTTATAGAAACGTCCCTATTTACCGTCCGACACCGGATTGGACTGATTACAATAACTTCTTGAAAGCGAAGAAAGAGAGTTTTTCAGTCACGCAAGAATCGATTGAGGCAATCACCAAGTCCATCGATTCCAAAACCCGTGCTACGACTCGTCGTCTGCAAAACTTCGCGGACGGAGTTGGTGAGATTTCAAAGGTTATTGCCCCGATGCATCTGGATCGATATAAAACCCCCAATATCGACTGGATGACTGCCATAGTTGGCAAGGTGGGGCGGCTACGGCATCGAGCCGTTCAACCATGGGCAAATATCAAGAGTGGGAAAAGTTGGTTATACAGCGCGCAACCTGGGGCATGGAGGGAGCTTTGGAAACAAATTGAAGGTTTCGAGGCTTTGTTCCTGAACGCCTTCCGTGAACTCAAGCCCGATATCATACATGTGCACGATAGACACCCAATGTCGGCCGCCTATATTTATCAATCCGAGCAAAAGGCGCTTGGAATCGATCTCAATTGGATTTACGACGCCCACGAGTACTTACCCGGACAGCGATTCAGCGGACCAATACAGCATAGAATCGGATGGCTCGCAATGGAACGTGAAATGATCCAGAAAGCGAGCGCAGTTATCACTGTCTCGGACGAGTTGGCAGAGAATCTCGAAAGGAGGCATAGCCTTCTTCAGCGACCTTGGGTAGTATCGAACGCTCCGACTTCGACCGGCACCTCGCGACTTCTCTCCGGCCGTACTGATTTGCGGTCGGAATTGGCGCTCGATTCGAGTACTCCGCTTATGGTCTATGTGGGTAAGCTCGCCGAGCGGCGCGGCATTTACACCGCTGTGGACGCTTTGCCCCAGTTGGAAGGGGTCCATTTGGCGTATTTGGCTTCCAAAGACCCGGGTCCTCGTGACGAGTTGCGCAAGCGCGCCCTTGCGCACGGTGTCGAAGATCGATTGCATATACTGGATTATGTCCCTTCCTCATTGGTGCCCAGCTATATTTCGACAGCCACTATCGGGTTGAGCCCACTTTACGCTACTCCCGCCCATGAACTGGCCCTAGCCACCAAGATTCGTGAATATCTACAAGCGCAGCTTCCAATGGTCGTGTCGGATCTCAAGGTTCAAGGCGCATTCGTTCGTAGTACTGGAATTGGCGTCGCGCATGCACCAGGAGACACGCAATCTTTCGCTAAGGCCGTTCGAGCAGCATTGCGCGATATTGCTGACCTTCGAAGCAACATTTCGCCCGATCTATTGCGCGAACACTCTTGGGAACGCCAAGAGGAAGTCCTGGAAGTCGTCTGGAAAAGTTTCCTACCGCACAGTGTCGAGAAACAAACAATTCAAAAATCCGAGTCAAATTTATCCTCGGTCCAGGCTGCGCCCACTCTTTCACAGCGCACCCAGGCCATTGCCGATGCTGCGACCAGACTTGGGCTTCGGGCAATACTGAAGCGTCCTGACGGTTTCTTGTACCGAGTAGAGGGCGACGTCTGGCAGATGGTTGCTATCGCTGAGGGAGATCTTCGTTCTCAATTGTCAGTGTGGTCAAAAATCGTATCCGAACCTGGTCTATTCATTTTGGAAAGCTTCGAACCGCCGTTACCGATGTCTATTATTAGTCCTGAGGGAATGGTTCCGATGTTCCAAGACTCTGGAGTATCTGTACTGTACGACGCTCCAGAAGGCATCCTGAAAGACCCAAATGATGTCCTGGAGGTAGAGCCCCGAAGTTTCTGGGCTGATATCTCTTCAGAATCCGTCCAACGAACGTCGATTCGACGTCGCCGACTCCGGAAGCTACTCGAAGCCTGGAAACCTATTCTCACTTCCGCTGAACCGGGATTTGGTAACACCGAGAGCAATCGGCACTGGCTTCCTTTAATCCTACCGGTTGAAAAGAGTTCAAGCGACTCGTACAATCAGTCCACGGAAGCCGCTATTTCCGATGGGTTACGCGTGGGCATATCGACTGCTAACCGCTCAAAATCGGAACTGGAAGCAATTCGCTTGGCGATCAACAGCATACACGGTTATTCCATGTTCGATCCGTTTGATCAACTTGGCGAGATTGATATTGCGATCGGCAGCTTAACATCCGCAACTTATTCCGAGGACGACCTCAGGTTCATGGCGGCCGGCGTTCCAGTGATAGGAAACGTGTCGCCAGCTGTCAGGTTGTCGATTGAGCGCGAGGTCCCTATTATTCAATCTGATTTGGATTCGCTTCACTACGAGCTACAAAGGGTAGCAGGCGAACCGCAATTGCTATCCCAAGCTGCACGGAATGGACTCGACTTCGTTTCCACCTTCCACAGTTGGGAGGCATTCGACTCGGCACTCAGCGGAATTGTGCTCCACAGCTGATCGTGTTCGCAAGTGACTGTCGACCGATGCGCCGATTCGGTCAGCAAAAGGTTTAATGTCTATGGGTCATAGGGTTCTTTCAGATATTGAATTCTACCGGTGGCGATCTGGATCCTGTCGATCGCGTGCCGCCGTCCGACCTTGCTGCGCGGGCCAATGTCACCCTCACCGATCTCAACGATGCTGTGAAGGCCGCGGACATCGTCCTGCTGCTCGTCGACCACACCGAGTTCGGCCGCATCGACCGTTCGCAGTTCGCCCAGAAGATCGTCCACGACACCCGAGGCGTGTGGAACTGACCGCCTCTCAAACTCACTGAATGCGACTGTGGGTGCCCGGATCATCCGGGCGCCCACAGTCACATTGGCCGTTAGAGTGAGTTCATGATCCCCTCACACGAGGTTCCGGCTGACCTCCTCACATTTTTGGACCGCCCCTTCGACGCACAAATGGCGTTCTCCTATCCGCGGGAATCCTGGTCTCGATGGCTCGGGCACTTGGACGAACTCGGCCCATTCATCGACGACCTGCCGGCAGCACTGGATCGACCAACGGTCACCGAACTCGTCGCCACGCACGCACACAACGATCCCATCTCCGCTTTCGTTCCCGTAATGATCTGGGGCCATGGGAACTCCGGCTACGGTCCGTACCGGGTGGCCCGCGTACTCACGCAGTCGAATACACCCATGGAATCTCAGGTGGATCAATCGGTCGTCCGCAAGCTCGCCGAAGGATATCGAGTTGCCGCTGCAGAGGGCCCCATCGCGGGGTACTGCCGAATGAACAATGAGGCCTACATCAAGCACCTCGGGCCCGCTTTCTTCACCAAATGGCTGCACTTCTCCACGGCGGCGACAGCGACTGATCCTGCCGGGGTTGCCCCGATTCTCGACCGTTTGGTTCTCGACTGGTTGCACGATCACGACATCACGATCAGGGCTGGCAAGACCCCCGGGTACGAAACCTACGTCTCGCTGCTCTCATCGTGGGGAGAGGAGCTCCACGGCCTCGGCCCCGCTCAAGTCGAGGAGCGGATATTCCGACTCATCCGCGATGCACAAGAAGCCGAGAGAAACCTCGAAGCGCTCTGAGTGAAGGACTGTGGGCGCCCGGATCATCCGGGCGCCCACAGTCTTTGAATGAACCGATCGTCGGCCTGAGCTCGGTCGACGACCACTCCCCTACTTGTACGACTCGTACTCCTTGACGACGTCATCGGTGGGGCCGTCGGCCCGCAGAACGCCCTTTTCGATCCACAGCGTGCGATTGCACGTATCGCGAATCGAGCGCATCGAATGCGAGACGAGGAAGACCGTACCGGCGTTCTCGCGGATCTCACGGATCCGGCCCTCACTGCGCTGCTGGAACTTCTTATCGCCCACGGCGAGTGCCTCATCGACGATGAGGATCTCGTGCTGCACCGCGGTGGCGATGGCGAACTTGAGGCGTTGCGACATGCCCGAGGAGTACGTGCGCATCGGCATGTCGATGAAGTCGCCGAGGCCGGTGAAGTCGACGATGTCGTCGAACTTCGCTTCGATCTGCGATCGGGTCATCCCGAGGGCCAGTCCGCCGAGGATGATGTTGCGTCCGCCTGAGAGGTCGGGGATGAGCGCGGCACCGACGCCGAGGAGGTTCGGCCGCGCACTCGCGTACACGGCACCCTGCGATGCCGGGGTCAGGCCGGTGATCGTGCGCATGAGCGTCGATTTGCCCGAGCCGTTGCTACCGATGACACCGATCGACTCGTTCGCGTACGCCACGAAGCTCACGCCCTTGAGCGCATGGACCTCACGCAGCCCGCGGGTCTTCTGGAGCATGCCGCCGGCACCGCCGAGCTTGAGCTTCTTGCCCGTGGCCAGTGTCTTGTAGACGACGTGGACGTCGTCGCAGACGACGACGGGCGAATGCGGTTCGTTCGTCTCGCCGGGAGTCGTGTTCTCACTCATCGCGACCGTACCTTTCCTCGGCCTGCCAGAAGAAGACGAAGCCGAAGGCGAAGATCACCGCGGCCCAGATGGCGAAGTACCCGAAGTATTCGTAGGGGATCTCGTAGCCGTTCATGAGGATGCCGCGCGAGATCGAGAGCACCTCGTTGAGCGGATGCCAGTCCGCCAGGGGCTGCAGGTCGGGCCTGCCCAACCGGTCGATCATCTCATCGAGGGAGAAGAACACACCCGAGGTGTAGAAGATCATCCGGGAGATGAACGGCGTGACCTGGCTGAGGTCCCGGAAATGGACGGTGATGCGGGCGAAGATGAACGCCACACCCTGGCAGAAGATCCAGAAGAGGAGGATGAGCGGGATGAAGAGCAGCCACTCCCAGGACGGCCTGGCCCCGTAGATGACCGCGACGATGATCATCAGCGCCATCGTCGGCATGAAGTTGAGGAGGTTCTGCATGACCGTCGCGATCGGCAGGACGATGCGCGGGAACGGCAGTGACTGGACGAGAGAGGCGTTCGAGATGATCGACTTCGCACCGCCGTTCATCGACGAGTTGAAGAACTCGAGCATGAAGACGCCGATGACGACGAAGGGCACGAAGTCCGGAGGCCGCACTCCTGCACCCTTGAGCAGCACACCGAAGATCGTGCCGTAGATGATCGCCGAGAACGTCGGGCGCAGCACGACCCAGAGCATGCCGAGCCGATTGCGTTCGTTCTCCGACTGGATCCGGTACCGGGACAGCGTCAGCGTGAAGTCACTGCGCTTCCACAGCTGCTTGATGTATTGGGGGAGAGACGGCCGCCCACCCACTCTGTCGAGTCCATGCTCGGCAGCAAGCTTGGCCATGTCCATGTAGGTAAAGATTCTCTCGTCGGCAATGGGGTTTGAACACAGGAAGTCTACGCGATGACCGCGTACCGGTCTCACAAGCGGCTGTGAGCCTTGAAGTCGAATTCGGGGTCGTCGAGCTGCGCGCGCGTCGGACGATTGGAGCCGGCGAGGACCCGCCGTGCGGCGGCCTGCATGGGCGGCCAGTTGAGCGTTTCGACGCCGACGAGCTCGGCCTCCGGCTCCGGTCCCGCGAAGTGGAAGACCTGGAACTTCGCCCCGCTGGGATCGCTGCGGACAATCGTGTCCGTGGCATCAGGGCTGGTCAGACCCGCCGTGAAGACCTTCTCCGGGCCCTGGAAGCTCCAATGCCACGGAACGTCGGTCCAGGGCTCCACCCCCGCCGAGGCGGTCGCCCCGTCCCGTGCGCCACCGTCGGCATCCTCGGCGAGGATCTGCTCGGCGAGGTACTTCCCGTGGCTCTCGGCGACCGGCTCGCAGGCCCACGGATGGTTGACCGGGAACCGGCCGCCGACGATGTGGGCACAATCACCTGCCGCCCATACTCCCGGGTAGGCGGTGCGCAGGTGCGCGTCGACGTCCCACGCGAACGTCGGCGCCTCCCCCGCCACCGTGCCTTCGGGATCGGCGGGATGCTCGTCGGTCGTCGGCAGGGACCCGTTGATGGGGATCCGCACTGGACGGGCGCCGACGCTCGTGACGAAGAGATCGTGGACGCCCTGCGGGATCGCCGCGGCATCGGTGTGCTCGGTGACGAAGCGGACGCCGGCCTCCTTGTGCTTGGCGAAGAGCGCCTGCCGCACCGGTGCCGAGAGCTGCCGGCGCAGCGGCTCGGTCCCGCGCAGGTAGACCGTCGCCTTGTGTCCGGCAGCGACGGCGGCGCTGGCTACCTCGATCCCGAGGTACCCGGACCCGAGCACGCCGACGTCGAGCGGGTCCCCCGCCTCGGCGACGAAGCCGCGGATCCACTCCGCCTCGCCGAGGTTGTAGACCGGCAGCGCATCCGGGTACCCGGGGATCTCCGGCCGGTCGGCCTCCATTCCCGTCGCGAGGATGCAGTGCGTGAAGTCGAGGGTCTCCCCCGAGGCCAGGTGCACGGTCCCGGCGATCTCGGCTCCCGCCTCGGCGAGGGTGAGGGAGACGGCGCGATGCCGGACGTAGGTGATGCCCTCATCGGACTCGAGGTGGTAGGGCAGGTGGTAGCGGGCGTCGTCGAAGAGGTGCTTCGACAGCGGGGGCCGCTCGTACGTGTCACCCGCCTCCGGGTCGACGAGGGTGACGGGCTGGCCTGCCTGGCTGAACTCTCTGGCGGCGGTGGTCCCGGCCAAGCCGGCACCGATGATGACGATCTGCTTCCCCATAGCTCCATGCTAGACCGGGACCGCCCCATGTCAGACCGGGTGAGGCGCGCGCCGGAGTGAGCGTCGTCACTGCTCGGTGGGTGGCTGGTTCACTCAAGCACAAGCGCACTTTTCGACTGTTCCTCGCGGCGAAAAGTGCGCTTCGGCTTGAGCGAGGGCGTTGCTACCGCTGGCGCGCGTCCGCCTCTCGGCCCGCCAGCTTCTTGTTGTTGGCGCGGGCGACGGCGACGGCGGCCGGCGGATTCTCCCCCGTCCACGCGTCGGCGCCGCGGATGCCGAGTTTGATCGGATCGAAGACCGGGTCGAGTCCCGCCTTCTTCTGCGCCGTGTAGTCGCGGAGCACCTTCGCGACGAGCGGGGCGAGGAAGACGAGGCAGATCATGTTGATCCAGCCGAGCGATCCGTAGCCGATGTCGCCGATGCCCCAGATGAGGTCCGCGGGAAGGACCGCGGAGAGGAACGCGATGACGACCATGAGGACCTGGAGGATGCGGGTGACGATCCGCAGCGCGGCACCTTTGAAGAGGTATGCGGCCGCCGAGGTGGAGATGTAGTTGAACGCGATGAGCGTCGTGAACGCGAAGAGGAAGAGGGCGAGGGCGACGAAGACCGACCCGAAGCCGGGGAAGACCGAGTCGAGGGCGACCTGGGTGTTCTCCGTGCCGGGTTCGATCCCGGGCATGTTCTCCATCAGGGTCCGCCCCGCCTCGGTGACGACGTTGTAGCTGTCGGTCATGAGGATCATGATCCCCGTCGCCGAGCACACGAGGACCGTGTCGACGTAGATCGAGAACGCCTGGACGATGCCCTGCTTGGCCGGGTGGGAGACCGATGCCGCCGCCGAGGCGTAGGTGCCCTCACCGACGCCGGCGACGTTGGAGAACACGGCCCGGCGCACACCCCACGCCACGGCCGCGCCGACGATGCCGCCGAAGACCTCGTGGACGCCGAACGCCGAGCTGAAGACGAGCGCGATGACGGCGGGCACCTTGTCGAGGTTGACGACGATGACGACGACCGCGAGCAGGATGTAGCCGGCGGCCATGAACGGCACCGCCTTGTCGGCGACCGCGGTGATCCGCTTCGTCCCGCCGATGACGATGATGCCGAAGACGACGGCGACGATGAGGCCGGTCACCCATTCGGGGGTGCCGAAGGCGACGTTGGCGCTGTTGGCGATGTTGAAGCTCTGCACGCCGGGGGCGAGGATCGCGTAGAGGATGACGGTGGCAGCGGCGGCGATGACGGCGAGCCACTTCTGTCCGAGGCCGCGCTCGATGTAGTAGGGGATGCCGCCGCGGTACTCGCCGTCGATGCGGCGCTTGAAGACCTGGGCGAGCGTCGACTCGGCGAACGCCGTCGCCCCGCCGAGGATGCCCATGACGATCATCCAGAACAGGGCACCGGGCCCGGCCACGGCGATCGCCGTGGCGACACCGGCGATGTTGCCCACGCCGACGCGGCTCGACAGGGTGAGGGCGAGCGCCTGGAAGCTCGAGATCCCTCCCTCGTCGCCGGCGGAGCTCTCCTTGAGGATCTTCACGAGATCGGGCAGTCGTCTGATCTGCACCGCTCCCGTCCAGATCGTGTAGAGCAGGCCGAGGCCGAGGGCCATATAGGCCATGGGATTCCAGATGCCGGTGTTGATCGTGCCGATGACGTCGAGCAGGTCGTCCATAGGTCGACTCCTTTGTGACATGGACTCAGTGACAGGGACTGCGGAAACGGGACTGTGGAACTGGGAACCGGGGAACGTGACACACGCCACCCCATGTGTGTACCATTGCACAGTAACATGTCACACCGCATTAAAGAAGATGCGATCGAACCAGAGGGAGAACCCATGTCGACCAAGCCCTGGCACGGTGTCATCGTCGCCACCGCCCTGCCGTTCACCGACGACTACGCCGTCGACTACGACGCCTTCGCCGAGCACGTCGCGTGGCTCGCCGCCAATGGCTGCGACGGAGTCGCCCCCAACGGCTCGCTCGGCGAGTACCAGACGCTCTCCGACGACGAACGCGCCCGTGTCATCACCACCGCGGTCGAGGCGAGCCCCGCGGGCTTCCACGTCATGGCCGGCACCGGCGCCTACGGAGCCCTCCAGTCCCAGCGGTGGGCGGAGCAGGCAGCGGAGGCCGGCGCCACCTCGGTGATGCAGCTGCCCCCGAACACGTACCGAGCCGACGCCGAGATCGTCAGGGATCACTACGCGAGGGTCGCCTCCGTCGGCCTGCCCGTCGTCGCCTACAACAACCCCATCGACACGAAGGTCGACCTCGTCCCCGAGCTCATCGCCGAGATCCACGCCGCCGGCCACGTCGTCGGCGTCAAGGAGTTCTCCGGCGACCCTCGCCGCATCTACGAGATCAAGGAGCTCGCTCCCACCCTCGACATCCTCATCGGCACCGACGACACCGTCCTCGAGGTCGGCCTCGCCGGCGCTGTCGGCTGGGTCTCGGGCTACCCGAACGCGATCCCCCGCGCGTGCATCGAGCTCTTTGAGCTGTGCACCTCCGGCGACGTCGCCGACCTCGTCCGCGCCCAGGAGATCTACCGCGACCTCCACTCGCTCCTGCGCTGGGACTCGAAGACCGAGTTCGTTCAGGCGATCAAACTCTCGATGGACGTCCTCGGCCTGCGCGGCGGACTCTGCCGTCCCCCGCGCCTGCCGCTGTCCCAGCCGTTGGTCGAGCGCATCGTCGCCGACACCGAGGCCGCGGCCGCCAAGGGATACGCGACCGAGACCCGGGCGACCGCCTCGGCGCTCTAGATATCATGCGAAGACCGGATCCCGGGGACCTCCCGGGACCCGGTCACCCGATCGGCATCCCCTCACCGTCGAGGGGCCCTGGCCATCAACGAGGAGGCCGTCTTGCGCACGTCTCGCGTCTTTCACGCCGTCGACTCGCACACCGAGGGCATGCCCACCCGCGTCATCACCGGCGGGGTCGGCGTGCTCCCGGGAGCGACGATGGCCGAGCGCCGCGCATGGTTCATTGCCCACCGCGACGAGCTGCGCACCCTGCTCATGACCGAACCCCGCGGGCACGCGTCGATGTCGGGGGCGATCCTCCAACCCCCGACCCGATCCGACGCGGACTGGGGTGTCCTCTACATCGAGGTCTCCGGATGCCTGCCGATGTGCGGACATGGGACCATCGGCGTCGCCACCGTCCTCGTCGAGACGGGAATGGTCGAGGTGAGCGAACCGGTGACGACGATCCGCCTCGACACTCCGGCAGGTCTCGTCCTCGCCGAGGTGGCCGTCACCGACGGTCACGCCGACTCCGTGACGATCACGAACGTCCCCTCCTTCTCCGACCGCCTCGGCGCCGAGGTGGAGGTGCCGGGCCTCGGAACAGTCACCTACGACCTCGCGTTCGGGGGCAATTTCTATGCGATCGTCGACACCGAGAGCCTCGGCATCGAGTTCCGGGAGGACCGGAGCAACAAGGACGAGCTGCTCGCGGCGGGGCTGGCGATCATGGACGCGGTCAACGCGAGCGATCCGCCCGTCCACCCGGAGCGCGACGACATCAGCGGCCTCCACCACGTCTACCTCACGGCCCCGGGCTCGGATGCCGCACGGTCCCGGCACGCGATGGCGATCTCCCCGGGCTGGTTCGACCGGTCCCCGTGCGGGACGGGCACGAGCGCGCGGATGGCCCAGCTCCACGCGCGCGGGCAGCTGCCGCTCGAGACCGACTTCGTCAACGAGTCCTACATCGGGTCCCGGTTCGTCGGCCGACTCGTCGGGGAGACCAAGGTGGGTGGCCGTCCCGCGGTCGTGCCGACCGTGACCGGCCGGGCCTGGGTGACCGGCACCGCCCAGTACTTCCTCGATCCGTCCGATCCGTTCCCGGCGGGATTCCTCCTATGAGTATCCTCGTAGTCAGCCGACGAAAGGACTCTCCCGTGCCGGATCTCCCCCGCCTCGATCGCCCGAAGAACCTGCGCGAGACCGTGCTGGGCCGCCTGCGCACGGCGATCATCACCGGCGACCTCGCCGAGGGGGAGCTCGTCTCGGCGCCGGTCCTCGGCGAGCAGCTCGGGGTCTCGGCGACCCCGGTGCGCGAGGCGATGATGGACCTCTCCCGCGAGGGCCTTGTCGAGACCGTGAAGAACAAGGGCTTCCGGGTGACGACGATGACGGACAAGGACCTCGACGACCTCGCCGCGATCCGCCTCCTCATCGAACCGCCCGTCATGCACGCAGTCGCCGAGAACATCACCGAGGAGGCCTTCGCCGAGCTCACGGCGCTCGCCGATGCGTGCGCCCGGGGTGCCGCCGAGGAGGACCTCGCCGAGTACCTCGCCCACGACCGCAGCTTCCACGCGCGCGTCCTCTCCTATGCCGACAACCCGCAGCTCACCGAACTCGCGACCTCCCTGCGCCTGCGCACCCGCCTCTACGGCATCGCCGCGCTCGCCCGCCAGGGCAGGCTCGTCGCCTCCGCGCAGGAGCATCATGAGCTCATCCGTCTCCTCCGCGACCGTGACGGGGCGGGCGCCGAAGCGCTCATGCGCGCCCACATCGGCCATGCCCGCTCGATCTGGGCGACCGGCGGCGAGGCGGGCGACGCTGGGGGTGTCGGCGGTAGGGGTGCCAGCGGCGCAGGTGCCGGTGGTAGGAGCGCCGGCAGTGCGAGTGCCGGCGGTGCGAGTTTGGGAGGCGGCGCGGGAGGTTCGGGCGGCCTGGGAGATGCACCGTGATGGGCTCGGGCGCATGAGGCGGCCGGACGGGACCAGCGACGTTCTCGTCATCGGCGCCGGCATCGTCGGCAGCGCGATCGCCTACTATGCGACCCGCGCGGGTCTGAGCGTCACCGTCGTCGAGCGCGGTCTGCCCGCCTCGGGAACCTCGTCCCGCTGTGAGGGCAACCTCCTCGTCTCCGACAAGGAACTCGGACCCGAGCTCGCGCTCACCCAGTATTCGCTGAGCCTGTGGAAGGGCGAACTCGCCGAGTTCGCCGACCGCTGGGAGTTCGAGGCCAAGGGCGGGATCATCGTCGCCTCCCGCGAATCGAGCCTGGCCTCCCTCGACCGGGTGACCACCGCCCAGCGGGCCTTCGGCGTCGAAGCGATCCCCCTCGATCCGAATCAGCTGCGCGAGCTCGAACCCCATATCACCGCCGAGGCGCTCGGGGCCGCGTTCTATCCCGATGACTCCCAGGTCCAGCCCATGCTCGCCGCCGGCCATCTTCTCGCCCTTGCCGAGGACCGCGGGGCGCGGCTCGTCACCGACTCCCCCGTCGTCGAGCTGCTGCGTGCCGGCGATCGGGTCACCGGGGTGCGGACGCCGACCGGGTCGTACTCCGCCGGGCACATCGTCAATGCCGCAGGGACGTGGGCGAGCGAGATCGCTGCGATGGCCGGGATCGAGCTTGCCGTCCTGCCGCGGCGCGGCTTCGTCCTCGTCACCGAACCCCTGCCGCCGATGATCGCCCACAAGGTCTACGCCGCCGAGTACATCGACAATGTCGGCAGCTCCGCCGACGACCTCCAGGCGAGCCCCGTCGTCGAGGGAACCCCGGCCGGGACGATCCTCGTCGGTTCGAGCCGGGAGCGCGTCGGCTTCGACGAACGGGTGAGCAGTGAGGCGCTCGGGGCGATTGCCCGCAACGCCGCCGCCCTCTTCCCGTTCCTCTCAGACACCCGCATCCTCCGCCACTACCACGGCTTCCGCCCGTACTGCGCCGATCACCTGCCGGTCATCGGACCCGATCCGAGAGCGCCGGGGCTCTGGCATGCGTGCGGTCATGAAGGTGCGGGCATCGGACTGTCGGTGGGCACGGGCAAGCTCCTTGCCCAGGCGATGGCAGGCGAGGACGCGGACCGCGACCTCACGCCGTTCGCCCCCGAACGGTTCGAGCAGTCGGGACTCCTCGACGGGCCGGCAGAAGTCACCGGGGATTCGGGGATCGTCGGGCCGGCGGGGGTCGAGGCGACAGGGCGAAATGCTGTCCCCACATGGAGGGAGGAGTCGGCATGAGCGATGAGGTCACCGCGTCCTTCGACGGATCCCCGCTGAGCGCGCCCGCGGGAGCGAGCGTCGCCGCCGCCCTCCTCGCTTCGGGACGCACGAGCTGGCGGACGACCCGGGCTGGTCGGCCGCGCGGACTCTTCTGCGGGATCGGCGTGTGCTTCGACTGCCTCGTCGACATCGACGGTCAGACCGGGCAGCGGGCGTGCATGATCCCGCTCGCCGAGGGCATGGACATCCGCAGTGCGGGCGGACACGCTCGTCGGGTGCGTCCGACACCCCGCGGTGGCGGTCGGCCTTCCCGCGCCGACGGCCCACCTCCCCGCGGTGACGATGGGACGACCGCCGACAATCGGGGCAGACGATGAGTCCCGCTCTCACGGCAGACATCGCCGTCATCGGAGCCGGGCCGGCCGGCCTCGCGGCAGCGAATGCCGCTGCCGCCGGCGGAGCGTCGACCATCCTCGTCGTCGATTCGGCCATCCAACCGGGAGGTCAGTTCTGGCGGCACCGCACCGAAGCCTCGGCGGGCGATGACGGGCACCTCCACCACGGGTGGGACGACTACCTCGCTCTGCGGGCGGCCTTCGATGCGAGCATCGCCACCGGCGTCATCGACTTCCGGCCCTCAACCTCGGTGTGGGCGGTGGCAGCGGGCGAGGACGGCTTCATCCTGCGGCTCGCCCCGAGCCACGGCCCCGGACAGTCTCCCGACCCGGTCGTCCGGGCGTCGCGCCTCATCATCGCCACCGGCGGTTACGACCGGCAGATCCCCATCCCCGGCTGGGACCTGCCCGGGGTCATGGCCGCCGGCGGCATCCAGGGGTTCGCGAAGCAGAACGACCTGCTGCCGGGCAGGCGCTTCGTCATCGCCGGCACCGGCCCGTTCCTCCTCCCCGTCGCCGACACCGTCGTCCGGCTCGGCGGCGAGGTCGCCGCCGTCCTCGAATCCTCCCGCCTCACCGGGTGGCTGCCGCACATGAGGTCGGCCGCAAGGGTGCCGGAGAAGGCGCTCGAAGGTGCCGGCTACGCGTGGACGTTCCTCCGCGAGCGCATCCCCTATCGGACCCAGACCGTGATCACGGAGATCCTCGGCGACGATCGGGTCGAGGCCGTGCGCACGGCACGGATCGACTGCCTCGGCGAGGTGGTTGCCGGCACTGAACGGATCCTCGACGACATCGACGCGGTCGGTCTGGGGTGGGGGTTCACCCCGCAGCTCGAGCTGCCGGTCGCCCTCGGGGCGGACACACGGGTCGATGTCGACGGGTCGCTCGTCGCCGTCGTCGACGAGGGTCAGCGGTCCTCGGAGCCCGGGCTCCTCCTCGCAGGCGAGGTCACCGGGGTCGGCGGTGCTGCCCTCGCGGTGGCCGAGGGTCGTGTGGCCGGAGCCGTCGCCGCCGCTGAGGTCACCGGGCGGACGGCGCCGGGGCTGCGCGCCGAGCGGGCGACGATCGCTCGCCACCGGGCGTTCGCCGCATCGATGCACCGGGCTCATCCGGTGCCTGCGGGGTGGGAGGGCCGCCTCGGCGAGGACACAATCGTCTGCCGGTGCGAGGAGGTGCCGGCGGGTGCGATCGTCCGTGCTCGCGACGGGCTGGCCGCCACCGATGCCCGGTCGCAGAAGAACATGACGCGTGCCGGCATGGGCTGGTGCCAGGGCCGCGAGTGCGGGTTCGCCGTGACGTGCCTGTCGGGTCGCGGCGGCGAGGCTGCACCCGGTGCCGGCCATCCGGCGCACGCCGAGGATGCAGCTGCGTCACTCGCGCAGACGATGAAGCGACCGGTCGCGCAACCGGTGCCGCTGTCGACGTTCTTCGACCTGTGACGCCGAAGACCGTTGTCGGTCAAGCCGGAGCGCACATATCGAAGCGAGGAACCGTCGAAAAGTGCGCTCCGGCTTGACCGAGGACCTGGCTCAGAGCTCCGTCGTCTGGCTTCCGCCTTCGGGACGCTGGCCGGTGACCTTGGCCTTGATCATCTGCGCAAGGCCCGCGACCTTCCCGCCCTTGAGCCCCCAGTGCTGGGCGGAGTCGGTGACGACGTGGAGGAGGCCGAGGTTCGGGTCCTCCTTGCCGCCCTCGAACCATGTGGCCGCATCGTCGTTCCAGAGGTAGTCGATCTTCGCCTGGCTGTCGACGAATTCGACCATGCCGGCTACCGAAAGCCAGTTCCCGGCCTCGGAGACGGCGATGTTGACGTGCGGGTTCTGCCGCAGGGCCCCGGCCTGATCACCGTCGAGGCCGATGAAGAACCAGACGTCGGCATCGTCGGTGACCTGTTGCGGCGCCATCGGGTGGGCGAGGAGCTTGCCGTCGGCGAGCGCTGTCGTGAGCATGACGTACTTGGCGTCGCGGAGGATGCGCACGACGTCGCGCTGGTCGAGGCCGTCGGTTGCGGACTCCTCCCGTCGGTGGCGGCGGTCGGTGGCGTCGCGCTGCGGGCCGGTCGCGGCGTAGCCGACGGTCGCGGACTCGTCGATCGCGGTGTGCGAGCCGTCCGGGTTGCGGTAGAGAGTGAAGCCCTCGGCGGTCGCGGTCTCCTGAGCGCGAGCTTCGACGTTCTCCTCGGTGTAGCCGACCTTCGCGCCCTGTTCGATGTCAGCGGTGCCGCCGATCTTCTCGGTCGCGTGGTCGAGGCCGGCAGCGGCGTCGCGTGCCGTCTCTTCTCCGTTGGACTCATTCCTGTTGCGGCTCATGATGCTCCCCTTCGCAGACGGATTCCGTCCCCGAGCGCCTGCACGCGAGCGGTTGCCCGGCAGGCCACGGACGGTCATGCCGTCATTCTCACACGAGCGCGCCGAAAACAACAGTGGCCTTGTCTCAACTGGCGGTTCTCAACCGGCGCCGGGCGCACCGCACTCGCCTGCGCGCGTTCGGCCACCTCGGCGAAACGCTGCGACTGCGGAACCGCAGAGCCACCGGGGACGGTCCGACCGCCTCGGCGAGGGGATGGGGCTGATGCGGCCGCCTGGGCACGGTCCTACACTGGGAGGCATGAGCGAACCATCTGTCACCGTGACCGAGATCCCCGACGGCGCCGCGATCATCGACGTGCGCGAGGACGACGAGTGGGAAGCCGGACACATCGAGGGCGCGATCCACGTTCCCCTCGGCGAACTGCCCGAACGCCTCGACGATCTGCCGCTCGACGACGACATGTACATCATCTGCCGCACCGGCGGACGGTCGCTGCGGGCGACGGCGTGGCTCAACCTCAACGGCTTCGACGCCTACAACGTCGAAGGCGGCATGGGTTCGTGGAACATCGACAACGGCAAGCCCATCGTCTCGGAGACCGGCCAGGAACCCTGGGTGAAGTGAAGCGGTCGCGGCACGACGCCGCGACCCTGGACGTGGGCTGACTACCGCCTGTGACCTGCCCTCATGCATGGGCGTCTGCGTCCACGATGCAAGAACTCGGGGGCCCTGACTGTGTCGAGGCGAACGTGTTTGGCAAGGTAGGCATATGACTACTCGTGCCGGCCAACTCGCCCAGGACAGGGACCTCATCGACGTCCCCGCACTCCTCGACTCCTATTACGACCTCGTCCCCGATCCGTCGGTGCCGGGACAGGCCGTGAGCTTCGGGACCTCGGGGCACCGCGGCTCGAGCTTCAATCGGGCCTTCAACGAAGCCCACATCGCCGCGATCACCGCGGCCATCGTCGACTACCGCAAGGATCACGGTGTGCGCGGACCGATCTTCCTCGGCCGCGACACCCACGCGCTGAGCGAACCCGCGTTCCTCACCGCCCTCGAGGTCCTCGCCGCCGCCGACGTCCCCGCCCTCATCGACGAACGCGACGGCTACACGCCGACCCCTGCGCTCTCCCATGCGATCCTCGGCTTCAACGCGGGCAAGTCGATCGGCGACGCCCAGGCCGACGGCATCATCATCACCCCCAGCCACAATCCCCCGGCCGACGGCGGCATCAAGTACAACCCGCCCCACGGTGGACCCGCCGGCACCGAGGCGACGAAGTGGATCGCCGACCGCGCCAACGCCTACCTCGAAGCCGGGTGGGAGAAGATCCCGCGCACGAGCTTCCAGCGCGCCTTCCATCTCGAGAACACCGAGAACTTCGACTTCATCTCCAACTACGTCGGCGACCTCTCCTCGGTCATCGACATGGACCTCATCCGCGACTCCGGGCTGAGGATCGGTGCGGACCCGCTCGGCGGGGCGAGCGTCGACTACTGGGCAGCCATCGCCGAGGACTTCGACCTCAACCTCACCGTCGTCCACCCCGAACTCGACCCCACCTGGTCGTTCATGACGCTGGACTGGGACGAGAACATCCGCATGGACTGCTCGTCGCCGTTCGCGATGGCCGGCCTCATCGCCTCCCGGAACGACTACGACATCGCCACCGGCAACGACGCCGACGCCGATCGCCACGGCATCGTCACCCCCGACGCCGGTCTGATGAATCCCAACCACTACCTCGCGGCCGCGATCGACTACCTCCTGGAGAACCGTCCCGACTGGCCCGCCGAGGCGGCAATCGGCAAGACGCTCGTGACCTCCTCGATCGTCGACCGGGTCGTCGCCGCCCACGGGCGCCGCCTCTTCGAGGTCCCCGTCGGCTTCAAGTGGTTCGTCCCCGGCCTCCTCGACTCGACCCTCGCGTTCGGAGGTGAGGAGTCCGCCGGTGCGTCCTTCCTTCGCCGAGGTGGCAAGGTGTGGTCGACGGACAAGGACGGCATCATCCTCGCCCTGCTCGCCTCGGAGATGACGGCGAAGACCGGGCAGACACCGTCACAGCGCTATGCGGGGCTCGCCGAGAAGTTCGGCACGAGCGCCTACGCCCGCCAGGACGCGCCGGCCAACCGCGAGCAGAAGGCCCGCCTCGGCGCCCTCGAACCCTCGCAGGTCACCGCATCGACGATCGGCGGGGAGGACGTCACCTCGGTGCTCACCTCGGCACCCGGCAACGACGCGCCGATCGGCGGACTCAAGGTGACGACCGACAACGCTTGGTTCGCCGTGCGACCGTCGGGCACCGAGGACGTCTACAAGATCTATGCCGAGTCCCTGCGCGACGAGGACCACCTGCGCGCCGTCCAGCACGATGCACGCACCCTCGTCGACGGGGTGCTCGGCAAGCAGCCGCAGGGGTGAGGCTCGGACGCTAGGGCCTGCGGAATACTCTCGCCTGGTTCTCCGTTGACTCATTCAATCGTCAACTAGGAGGCAGTCATGCAGGCCAGGAATTCCCTTCGCTCGATCAAGAAGCAGCCGGGTTCGCAGGTCGTCCGTCGTCGCGGACGCACCTACGTCATCAACAAGCTCAACCCGCGCTTCAAGTCGCGCCAGGGCTGATCAGCTGAGACATGCAGAAGGGCGCCGGTTCCCATCTCGGGAACCGGCGCCCTTCTCGTGTGCGGTCGTCGGCGAGACGGCCCAGGACGTCCCCGCGGGGACGTCTCTCACTCTGCTGCCGCGTCGTAGGCGTCGCGGTTGGCAGCGATCTCGGCCGTGTGGGTGGCCGCCCATTCGGCAAGTGCGAGGACGGCGGGCACGAGGGACAGGCCCAACGGCGTCACCTGGTACTCGACGCGGGGAGGGATCTCCGCGAACATCTCCCGCTCGACGAGACCGTCGCGCTCGAGCTGACGCAGCGTCTGCGTGAGCATGCGCGACGAGATCCCCGGAGTCATCGACTTGAGCTCGGAGAACCTCCGCGGACCCTCCTGCAGCATGCCGATGAGCATCATCGACCACTTGTCGCCGACGCGGGCGAGGATCGATCGGAACACCTCCGGGTCGACGTTCGGACCCTCACAGATCGCCTCCATGCGCGGTTCGTCGACGCCTCCACGGGCATCGTTCCTCACTGATGGGTCAGTCATCGCCTTACTCTCCTCCCCGCGCACTGCCGACTCGCCTCGGTGCGGCGGCCCTGTCGTGCCCCTCCTCACCGAGGCGACCCACCCCAGAGATCGTCCCTGGCCAGGTCAAATGGTTACCTCCGTGTGACTCGGTGACGTTGCTGTGCGTGCCACACCCTGCGGAATAATTACCGACGGTATCTAGGTTACCACTGGTAACTATTGACAGTACGAACCGTCCGAAAGGGGCACAATGCTCGTTCTCTCCATCATCACGTGGGCCCTCTCCGGCCTCCTCGCCGCACTCTTCCTCATGGCCGGCCTCGCCAAGGTGCGCAGCCCGCACAATTCGACGAAGCCGATGCCCACCCTCCTCGACTACACACCCGGTCAGGTCCGGTGGATCGGCATCGTCGAAGTCCTCGGGGCGATCGGCATCATCCTGCCCGCACTCCTCGGCATCCTCCCCTGGCTCACCGTCGTCTCCGCACTCGGGCTCGCCCTCATCCAGTTCCTCGCGATCTTCGCCCACAGGAAGCACAACGAGGCATTCACCATGAACATCATCGTTATGGTCGTCGCACTCGCTGTCGCTGTTCTGCGCATCGCAGGGGTCTGATGACGATGAGGGAATCCACTGCAGTCGACCGGGCCGCGGCCGCTGACCCGACTCCCGAGTCAGCGACCCCGCGCAAAGGCACCGGGGTGATCTGGCTCCTCCTCGGCGCCGCCTTCGTCACCCTTTTCAACGAAACGGTCATGGGTGTCGCCATCCCGCACCTCGTCACCGACCTCGGCGTCACGCTCACCCTCGCCCAATGGACGACCACGGCTTTCATGCTCACGATGGCCGTCGTCATCCCGACGACGGGCTACCTGCTCAAGCGCCTGAGCACGCGACAGGTGTTCCTCTTGGCGATGAGCCTCTTCACCGCCGGAACGCTGCTCGGCGCACTCGCACCGGAGTTCTCCGTCCTCCTCGTCGCTCGCGTCATCCAAGCCTCGGGCACGGCGATGATGATGCCGCTGCTCATGACGACGATCATGACCCTCGTTCCCGCGCACGAACGCGGTCGGTTCATGGGACGGATCACGATCGTCATGGCCGTCGCCCCGGCCCTCGGACCGACGCTGTCCGGGTTCATCCTCAACGTGCTCAACTGGCACTTCCTGTTCTGGACGATCCTGCCCGTGGCGATCCTCATGATGATCATCGGGGCGCTGCGTCTGC
The DNA here is from genome assembly GCF_006489205.2 of Brevibacterium sp. XM4083. Taxonomy (GTDB): domain Bacteria; phylum Actinomycetota; class Actinomycetes; order Actinomycetales; family Brevibacteriaceae; genus Brevibacterium. The sequence continues at coordinate 141,290 of NZ_VFYR02000003.1, forward strand.
GCAACATCGGCGAACAGAGCCACTCACCGCTGGACTGGGTCTCCCTGCCGCTGTCCGCCTTCGGCTTCGGTGGACTCGTCTACGGGTTCAGCACCCTCGGCAGCGCCACGCCCGATTCCGCCCCTCAAGCGCTGACCGCCCTGGCCGTCGGTGTGCTCAGCCTGGGACTGTTCATCTGGCGGCAGATCGTCCTCCAGCGGGACGACCGGGCCCTGCTCGATCTGCGAGTGTTCCGGTCACGGACGTTCGCCCTGGCCATCGGCCTCGTCGTCGTGATGATGGCGGCGATGTTCGGTTCGATCATCCTCCTGCCGATCTACCTGCAGAACGTCCTCGCCCTCGATTCGGTGACGACCGGGATGCTCCTGCTCCCCGGTGGCCTCGTCATGGGCCTGGCCGCGCCGATCGTCGGTCGCCTCTTCGACCGCTTCGGTCCGCGACCGCTCGTCATCCCCGGGGCGCTCATGGCCAGTGCCGTGCTCTGGTCGCTCACCCAGCTGGACGAGAACTCACCGGCGTGGTTCGTCCTCCTCGGACACATGGGGCTCTCGATCGGCGTCGCCTTCATGATGACGCCGCTGCTCACCTCGGCGCTCGGATCGCTCACCCCGCAGCTCTACTCGCACGGGTCGGCGACGGTCGGCGCGATCCAGCAGGTCGCCGGGGCGATCGGCACGGCACTGTTCATCACCGTGCTCAGCATCGGCACCGTCCAGGCCGCCGGTTCGGGCGCGGCCTCGGTCGCCGCGCAAGCCGACGGGGTCTCGGTGGCATTCCTCGCCGGCGCGGTGCTCTCGCTCATCGCCGTGGTCGGCAGCTGGTTCGTCCGCAACCCGGCCCCGCTCGCCGCCCCAGCGTCGCCGGCCGCGAAATGAACCGGCCAGAGAGCTGAGCAGCGCAGAGCGCCCCGTCCCGGAGGAATCCGGGGCGGGGCGCTCTGCTGTGATCACCCGCCTCGGCGGGGTTCGCACGGTTCCGGACGACCGCCTCGGTGAGACTGAGCGGATGCCGCGGTACACAGCAAAAACCCGCCCCAGAATCACCTGGGACGGGGTTCGCTGTGTCTGGGAGGAATTTCGATTGCGGCCACGCGAAGACCCTAGGCCAGATGATCATCCGGTTATAGTTGCGAAATGGCCAATCCACCTCGGCTGCAGACGCCACCTTGGTCTCAAAACGACCTCAGGGCGCTCGGGAAGGCACTCCGGGATGGAACAACGCCCCCAGGCAGGGCACCAGATTATGAGGAGGTACTTGCGTGGTACCTCGACTTCTCTGGCGATGTCCTGGAGCACCTCGAGGGCCTCGATTGGTCGCCACTGGGATTGGCAGCGGCGCCCGGAACATCGCGCCCAAAGACAGTTGGCACTTTGATCGAAAAACTCCGGCGAGATCGCTCGACTCCATTGCAGAACATCGGCGACCTGGCAGGGGTTCGCATCGACGCCGATATGTCTCTTTCGGTGCAAACTGCGTTCGCTGATTCGGTCGCGGCCACAATTCGCGACGAGGTTGGTGATGCGAACGTCTTCATTAAAGATCTGCGTGGAGGCGAACACAGTGGGTATCGTGCAGTCCACGTCTTGACCAAGTATCCGGCGGGCCGATGCGAAATTCAGCTTCGAACGCAGCTTCAGAGCGCATGGGCCAACGCGTATGAACTTCTCGCGATGATTGTGGGACGAGAGATTCGCTACGGAGGTATGCCGTCAAATGCTCCCGGGCGAAGCCTCGTAGTGTCGATGCTGCAAGAATCACGGACCATCGCAGAGTTCGAGGGTCGCCTGAACCTTCTCAGTCACTTGTCTCACGTTTCCGAATCAGTCGACGAAGCCACACGCAAGATCCTGGCGTCCAAGTACAATGAAGACAAGAAGGGTGAGGAGCCGATCCTGCGGTCGTTGCACGACATGGAGCAAAGGCTACTCGCGTTAGTGAGAGGGGACCGTGATGACTAAATTCGTCCTCGCCTATAACAAGCGCACCGCTGAGCTCGTGGTTCTGGAGAAGTTCGGTGAGTCCAAGGACGCCGTCCGACGGCGTATGGAGCTGGCCGAAACTCACTTCGGCTCCGACTGGGAATTGGCGGTTCTCACGAGCCGAGATGAAGAGACTCTGCGCTCGACACATCAGAGGTACTTCGCCTCATCAGTTTGACGCATTTGACGTGCCATGAGGCTGGCCCTCACCAGGTCTGTCTACGACTCACATCCTCGAGCGAGTTCAGTCGCGTCATCAGACTGTGGTTCGACAGGTGCCAGAATTGAGGCATGACATGCATCCTGTGTGCGATCGCCAACGGGACCGAAGAGGCCGAGATCATCTTCGAAGATGACGACTGTCTGGCCATCACTCCACTGCGCCCGATGACCCCGGCACACGTTCTCCTGTTCCCGCGCGAGCACGCAGCCGATCTGCCTTCGTATCTCGACAGTTCGCCAGAGGGGGCCGGACGTCTGATGCGCCGGGCCGCTCAGACTGCGCGCACCTTGGGCTTCGAGTCTCGTGGATACCGGCTCGCCTGGAACTTTGGGCCGGACACGAACCAGAAGATCACGCACCCGCACCTTCATCTCCTCGGTGGACGGTCGCTGTCCGATCAGCTCGGCTGAAGGTTGTTGCGGCACCGGGAAGCTGAGCGGAGGCCTGCGGCACACAGCAGAACCCCGCTGCCAGGATCACCCGGAACGGGGTTCAGCTGTCACTGCGCGTCGACGGCCAGGACGGGACCGCCTCGGCGAGGGGCCGTCGGAACCGAAATGATCAGAGGTGCGCTTCGGGCGCAGACTTGACGTACTCGTCGACGGTGTCGTTCTTGAACGCGTCCTGGAGCTTCTTCAGCTCGTCCTGGTCGACGTTGACGATCGACTGACCGTCGGCCGAACGGCCGACGCCGGCGGTCGGGGACGTGAAGAACTCGATGTCGCCGGGGCGGACGTCGCGCATCGCGAACGCGGTCGAGGAGATGTACTGGGCGTTGAGACCGGAGTCGACGTACATGTACGGGGCGAACTCGGTGACCATCTCCTGGATCTTCGCCGGATTCGACAGGGTGTCGGCGGAGATGAGCTCATTGATAAGGCCCTTGATGAACGCCTGCTGATTGCGGGCGCGCTGGAAGTCGCCGTCCTTGAAGCTCTTGCGCTCGCGCACGAAGGTGAGCGCCTCGTCGCCGTTGAGGAGGTTCTCGCCCTTCTCGAACGTGTACCCGTTCTGGGTGAACGCCTGTTCGGAGTTGACCCGGACCCCGCCGAGGCTGTCGGTGAGTCCCTTGAAGCCCTCGAAGTCGATGATGGCGACGTGGTCGATGGGGGTGCCGATGAAGTCAGAGACCGTCTTCACGGCCAACGGCAGTCCGCCGTAGGACAGTGCCGCGTTGATCTTCGCCTTGCCCTGGCCTTCGATGTCGACCCAGCTGTCGCGCGGGATCGACATGATCTGGACGTTCGACCCGTTCTCAGGCAGGTGCATGACGAGGATCGAGTCCGAGCGCAGGCCGCGCGAGGAGTTGACGTCGACGTCCTTCATCGGCTCGTCGGAGCCGAGGAGGAGGATGTTCGTTCCGCCCTCCTCATTCTTCGCCTCGGGGCGCTGCGAACCGAAGACCTGCTCATCGCTGAGCTGATTGGCATTGTCGTCGAAGGACCGACCGACGTTCCACAGGTAGACACCGACACCGAGGACGCCGAGGACGACGACGACGAGGACGCCGACGAGGACCTTGCGCCACACGCGCTTCTTCTTCCGTCGCGGTCGCCGGGATTCCTCACTGTCGTTGTCGTTGGTGAAGATGTCATCGAACGGGTTGTTGTCCGTCATCGGCGCTCCGGATCTGGGTTCGGGGCGGCGCAGGGGCCGGCAGAGGAGAGTGGGCAATCCCGCTCATTGTATAGGGGTCCGATGACGTCCCGATGACCCACTCTGCCGATTCGCGTGGCCTGTCGAACCCCTGATGGCAGGGCTGCTTGCCGGGTCGGGAGCCGGTTGCGGCGGGGGCCGTCAGGCGTCCTGGAGGGACGGGTCGGCAAGGGGCGATGCCGGTCGGAGGACCACCTCGGCGAGGTGATGACCACCCACGACGACGGACACGGATTCCGCATCGAGAACAGGAGGATCCAACGGAAGAGGACGGAACGGCGACGGATCCCGGTCAGATCACAGGGTGAGATGCCACTCAACCTGCGGGATCCGCGGTTGCGAGCCGTAAGGGCGGAGATAGACTCGTCTGATGTTCACAAACTATCGGGAAATTCTGTCGCTTCCCGGTGCTCTCAAGTTCTCCTTGGCAGGTCTTGTCGCACGGATGCCGATCGCCGTCCTCGGACTCGGGATCGTCCTCTTCATCCAAGGCGTCACCGGTTCGTACGGCCTGGCAGGCATCGTCGCCGCCGTGTACATGATCGTCCAAGCCCTTGCAGGTCCCGGGATTGCGCGCCTCGTCGACCGTCGCGGCCAGGCGAAGGTCATGGTGCCCATCGTCATCACGCACCTCATCGCGCTCACCCTCCTCATCGTCTCCGTCTACCTCGACTGGTGGGTCGGTCTCACCTTCGTCTTCGCCGGCATCGGCGGCGCCACCGTCGGCTCCGTCGGATCGCTCGTGCGGTCTCGCTGGTCGCACCTCGTGAACTCGCCGAACCAGCTGCAGACGGCGTTCTCCTGGGAATCCGTCGCCGACGAGCTGCTCTTCGTCTCCGGACCGGTGCTCGCCACGGTGCTCGCGACCGCCGTGTGGCCGCCCGCGGGCATCATCCTCTCGATGATCTCCGCCGGTGTGGGATCCGCACTGCTCTACATCCAGAAGTCGACCGAACCGCCGCCGATCGAACGGTCCACCGAGGCGAAGGGCCACGTCTTCTCCAACCCGGGGATCTTCACGATCATCATCGTCAACGTCTTCCTCGGCGTGAACTTCGGCGCCATCGACGTCATCGCCGTCGCGTTCTCCGACGAGCAGGGCGTGAAGTCGCTCGCCGGCTTCCTCCTCAGCGCGTTCGCGCTCGGATCCCTCATCTCCGGTGCCATCTACGGGGCGAGGAACTGGAACTCCGCGACCCACCACCGTTTCGGGGTGACGGTCTCGCTGCTCGCGATCGGCACGTGCACGATGCTGCTCGCCCGCGACATGTTCACCTTCGGCCTCATCCTCTTCATCGTCGGCTTCACGATCGCCCCGAGCCTCGTCGGCGCGAACTCCGTCATCCAGCAGCTCGCCCCGCCGAGGCGGCTGACCGAAGCCTTCGCGTGGCTGGGCACCTCGCTCGGCTTCGGCGTCGCGTTCGGGTCGGCGATCGCCGGCAACCTCATCGACCACTACGGGGCGCACACTGCGATGCTCCTGCCCGCAGGCTGTGCGGTGCTCGGGGCGATCCTCGCGCTCTCGCTGCTCAAGCTGCTCAACCCGTCGCGGTCGAGCCACGAAGTCCGCATCGAGAAGGACCGCCGCAGGGCCCGCGTCGAGGAGTGAGGGGCGCCGGGCGGGTTGGGAGACCGGCCTGGCGATTTGCTGGTCACTGCGCCGAGGTGGCGTGACAATCACTGGTCACTGCGCCGAGGTGGCGCGGCCGAAATCAGCCCAGCCGCCTCGGCGGAGTGACCAGCAAATCAAGGGGTGCCTAGGTGGAGCGACCAGCAAATCGCTTCGTGCCCTACGGGGTGAAGCGGTAGCCGATGCCCATCTGCGTGTGGAGGTACTGCGGGCGCGCCGGATCGGCCTCGAGCTTCGAGCGCAGCTGCGACATGTAGACGCGCAGATAGTTCCGCTCCTTGCCGAACTCCGGGCCCCACACTTCGGTGAGGAGGGTCTGCGCCTCGACGAGCGCGCCCTTGTGCTTGACGAAGACCTCGAGCATCTTCCACTCGATCGGAGTGAGGTGGACCGGCGCGCCCTCGACCTCGAGCAGGTGGGCGGCGAGGTCGATGACGACGCGCCCGTCCGCGGTGCGCACGACACCGGACTCCCCCGTCCGGCCCGTCCGCCTCTCGATCGCCCGCAGCCTCGCGAGCACCTCGCCGAGCGAGAACGGCTTCGTCACATAGTCGTCGGCACCGGCGTCGAGAGCGGCGATCTTCCCGTGCGAATCGTGCCGGGCCGAGACGACGACGATGGGCACCTCGCTCCACCGCCGCACCTGGGAGATGAGCTCGATCCCGTCGACATCGGGCAGTCCGAGATCGAGGAGGATGACATCGACCTCGGACTCGCTGAGCACCTCGTTCATCCGCCGTCCGCTGCCGGCGACGACGACATCGTGCCCCTTCGCCTGGAGGCCGATGCCCACAGCCGTGGCGATATCGGCATCGTCTTCGACGATGAGCACCCGCTTCATCGGCGGCCCTCCCCTGCCTGCAGTCGGTCGTCCTCGGTCGTCGTCGCCATGTCGTCGGTCGCTTTCTCGCCGACGTCTGCCCTCACCGAGTCATCGTCGCCCGCCGAGGCGGTTCCCGCGGCGGCGCCGATGAGTTCGTCGTCCTCGCCGCCGGGTTCGTCCGCCGAGGTGGCATCCTCGTCCTTCCCGCAGCGCGGGAACGTGAGCACCGCGGTGAAGCCGCCTCCGGGGGTGTGCTCGGCGGCCAGGTCGATGCCCATCGCCCGGCACAGGCCGAGCGCGACGGCCATGCCGAGTCCCAGGCCCTTCGCGTTCGACTCATCGAGCCGGGTGAACGGGGTGAAGATCGTCTCGAGTGCATCATCGCTCACGCCCGGTCCGGAGTCGGCGATGCGGAGGTAGACGGCCTCGGCGCCGGTCGAGGCATCGATCGTCAGCGGCGCCCCGTCACCGTACTTGAGCGAGTTCTCGACGATGTTGACGAGCACCCGCTCGAGGAGCCCGAAGTCGACATCGACCCACGCGTCGGGATCGATGTCGACGGTGATCTCGGGGCCAGAACCGTCTGCGGCACCCCGGCCCGACACAGTGCGCGAACTCGACCGGTCCGCGTTCCCGACCGACGCGGCCGCGCCACCAGCAGGCCCGACCACAGCCCCGGCGCCCGCACCCTCGGCATCCCCACCCGCACCCCGCTCGCCCGCGGTCACGGTGCGGACGTTGTCGGCCCCCACCTCGGCGAGGGCAGAGACGACGAGATCGGACACGGGGACCGGGGACGTCGAGATCGTCACCGCACCGGACTGGATCCGGCTCATGTCGAGGAGGTTGTCGATGAGCTTCTCGAGCCGCAGCGTGCCGTTCTCGATGGTCGTGAGCATGAGGCGCTCATCGGCGTCGGAGAGCTCGATCCCGTCGAGCATGAGCGTCGACGTCGCCGCCTTGATCGCCCCGAGCGGGGTCCGCAGATCGTGCGAGACCGCGGTGAGCAGGGCCGTGCGCACGGCGTTGCCGGCGCTGAGCTCGCGGGCCTGCGACCGGGTCGCGGCGAGCTCGGACTCCGTGAGCACCCGGAGCAGACGCCCCGCGTAGGCGTCGAGGATCCGCTGTTCGCCGGCGCTGAGCGGCTGGCCCTTGAGGAGGAGGGCGGTGTCGTCGTCGAGGTCGAAGGTCTCGGTCGCCTCGGCCCGGGTGGTCACCGGCTCCCCCGCCGAGGCGGTCACCGCCCACTCCCCTGCCTCGTCCTTGCTCAGCACGGCGACACCGTCGAGGACGAAGGTCGTGCGGATGCTCTCGACCATCGACTCGGGGCTGTCGCCTTCGGCGATCATCGATCGGGCGAGCTCGCTGAGCACCGACCCCTCGTGTTCGGCGGCCTGGGCCTGCCGGCTGCGGCGCGCGGCGAGGTCGACGACGGTGGCGACTGCGACGGCCACGGCGATGAAGATCGCGAGCGCGAGGATGTTCTCGAACTCGGCGATCGTGAATGATCCGACGGGATGGGTGAAGAACCAGTTGATGAGGGCGGTGCCGAGCACGGCTGTCATCACCGCCGGCCACAGCCCGCCGATGAGGGCGACGATGACGACGACGGTGATGTAGCTGAGGAAGTTGATGCTCAGCGACACCGCTCCCGGTCCGAGCGCGATGAAGAGGACGGTGAGTGCGAGTGGGGCGAGCGCGCCGATGACCCAGCCCAGTATCCGGCGCAGCTTCGAGATCGCACTGCCCGGCCGGTTTTCCCGGCGGGGCCGCCACACGCGCGCGGCCTGCGAGTGGGTGACCATGTGGACGTCGATGTCCGCGGCGGAGGCGATGACACGATTGGCCACCCCGGGGCTGAAGATCCGGCCGTACCAGGGGGTGCGGGAGACCCCGAGGACGATCTGGGAGGCGTTGACGGTGCGGGCGAACTCGACGAGCGCGGTGGCGGCGTCGTCGCCGACGACGGTGTGCCACGTCGCATTGTTCGCCTCGGCGAGCTCGCGGGCGCGCATGAGGTCAGGGGCGGTGGCCGAGCGGGTGCCGTCGGGTTCGACGACGTGGACGACGAGGAGTTCCCGGCCGGCCACCCGACCGGCGATGCGCAGGCCGCGGCGGATGAGCGTGATCGACTCGGCACCCCCGGTGACGGCGACGATGATCCGGTCGCGGGCGGCCCACGTGTCGCGGATGCCCTTGGCATCCCGGTACTCCTCGAGGCCTTCGTCGACGCGGTCGGCGAGCCAGAGGAGGGCGAGTTCGCGCAGGGCGGTGAGGTTGCCGAGCCGGAAGTAGTTCGACATCGCCGCATCGACCTTCGCCGCGGCGTAGATGTTGCCCTCGGACAGGCGGGCGCGCAGGGCGACCGGGGAGATGTCGACGAGTTCGACCTCGTCGGCGGTGCGGAGGAACGGGTCGGGGACGCGTTCGTGCTGGACGCGGCCGATGATCGAGCCGACGACGTCGCCCAAGGATTCGAGGTGCTGGATGTTGATCGTCGTGAACACGTCGATCCCGGCAGTGAGGATCGCCGCGACGTCCTCCCACCGCTTCTCCCGGTCCCCGGAGCCGGGGACATTCGTGTGGGCGAGTTCGTCGATGACGACGAGCTCGGGCGCTCGGGTGAGCACCGCCTCGGCGTCGAGTTCCTCGAAGGTCCGCCCCTGGTAGGGCACCTGGGCGCGCGGCAGGGTCTCGAACCCCTGCGCGAGTGCCGCGGTGTGGGCGCGGCCGTGGTCCTCGACGATGCCGACGACGACGTCACGCCCTGCATCCCTGGCACCTGCGGCGGCTTCGAGCATCGCCACGGTCTTGCCGACTCCGGGTGCGTACCCGAGGAAGACCGTGAGCTTCCCCCGCCGAGGTGACCCCATCAGTTCTCGGGATCCGCGACGTTCACGGCGGTGCCGGGGGTGTTCTGCAGGTCGTTATTCAGGGTGACGACGTTGACGCGGGGTTCGCCGATGAAGCCGAGGATCGGCTGCTTCGTGTTCTTCTCCACCATCGTCTCGACTTCCTCCCTGCTCAGTCCGGTCTCCCTGGCGACGCGATCGATCTGCAGTCGAGCATACTCAGGACTGATTTCGGGATCGAGACCCGACGCCGAGGCGGTCACCGCATCCGCGGGGATCGTCGCCGGATCGACGTCCTCGCGCTCGGCGATCTCGGTGCGGCGGGTCGTGATCGCGGCGACGAGTTCGGGGTTGGTCGCGGCGAGGTTCGACGCACCCGAGGCGAGCCCGTCGTAGTCGCCTGCCGAGGGGCGCGGGTAGAACCATTCGTCGCCGGTGACCGGCTGGGCCATGAGCGCGGAGCCGACGACCGCGCCCTCTGAGTTGCGGATCGTCGAGTCCTGACTGGGCACGACCTTGGCGATGAGGACCATCGTCAGCGGGTAGGCGAGGCCGAGGAGGAGGGTGAAGACGAAGAGGGCTTTGAGCCCGGTGAAGGCCTGACGGATGAGCATGGTCTGTCCTGTCTGAGTGAGGTGGGCGGTGGGCCGATCGGCCCGGGGCGGGGGTGCCGACCGGGATCCGGCTGCCCCGGGAGGGGCGCCGCGGCGGCGTGAGACCCGGCCGCCGCGGACGGGGGGTGTGGCGGCCGGTCAGAGGAACGGGCTGATGACGAGGTCGATGAGTTTGATCCCGATGAAGGGGACGATGAGCCCGCCGAGTCCGAAGATGAGCAGGTTGCGCCGCAGCAGGCTCGCCGCGCTCGTCGTGGCGAACCGCACCCCGCGCAGAGCGACGGGGATGAGGGCGACGATGATGAGGGCGTTGAAGATCACCGCGGAGAGGATCGCCGATTCCGGACTGTGCAGGCCCATGATGTTGAGCGCCCCGAGCCCGGGGAACGCGAGGAGGAACATCGCGGGCACGATCGCGAAGTACTTCGCGACGTCATTGGCGATCGAGAACGTCGTCAGCGCCCCTCGGGTGATGAGCAGCTGCTTGCCGGTGGCGACGATGTCGATGAGCTTCGTCGGATCCGAATCGAGGTCGACGAGGTTGCCGGCCTCCTTCGCCGCCGAGGTGCCGGTGTTCATCGCGACCCCGACGTCGGCCTGTGCGAGCGCGGGCGCATCGTTCGTCCCGTCCCCCGTCATCGCGACCATCCTGCCCCCGGCCTGCTCAGACTTGATGAGGGCGAGCTTGTCCTCTGGGGTCGCCTCGGCGAGGTAGTCGTCGACCCCGGCCTCCCGGGCGATCGAGCGGGCCGTGAGCTCGTTGTCGCCGGTGATCATCACCGTGCGGATGCCCATCTCCCGCAGCTGCGCGAAGCGATCGGCCATGCCCGGCTTGACGATGTCGCGGAGGTCGATGACCCCGAGCACCCGGGCGGAGGAGGCGTCGGCGGCATCCGCCGTCGAGGCGGTCGCCTCGGCGACGAGGAGGGCGGTGCCGCCGCCGGTGTTGATGCGCTCGACCTCGGCGCTCGCCTCGGCGGGGATGTCGGCACCACGGTCGATCGCCCACGCGAGGACCTCACGGGCCGCCCCCTTGACGATCGTGCGCGACCCGACTCCCTTCTCACCGGGAAGGATGATGCCCGAGAGGCGGGTGGCGGCGGAGAACGGGATGAACTCGGCGGTCGGGAAGGCCTCGAGACCGGCGGCGTCGATGCGGAAGTCGCCTTCGGCCAGGGCGACGACAGACCGGCCCTCCGGGGTCTCGTCGGCGAGTGAGGACAGGCGGGCCGCCTCGGCGATCTCCTCATCCGTCGTCTCCCCGAGGGCGACGAAGTCGGTGGCCTGGCGGTCGCCCATCGTGATCGTCCCGGTCTTGTCGAGCAGGAGCGTCGAGACATCGCCGGCGGCTTCGACGGCGCGCCCGGACTTCGCGAGGACGTTCGCGGCGACGAGCCGGTCCATGCCGGCGATGCCGATCGCCGAGAGCAGCGCGCCGATCGTCGTCGGGATGAGGCAGACGAGGAGGGCGATGAGGACGGTCAGCGATTGAGGGGCGCCGGAGAACGCCGCGATCGGGGCGAGGGTGGCGACGACGAGGATGAAGATGAGGGTGAGGACGGAGAGGAAGACGCCGAGGGCGACCTCGTTCGGGGTCTTCTGGCGGCTCGCGCCTTCGACCATCGCGATCATCTTGTCGAGGAAGGATTCGCCGGGGCTCGCGGTGATCGAGACCGTGATCTCGTCGGAGAGGACCTTCGTCCCTCCGGTCACGGCACACCGGTCGCCGCCGGCCTCGCGGATGACCGGGGCGGACTCACCGGTGATCGCCGATTCGTCGACGGTGGCTGCGTCTTCGATGACGTCGCCGTCGCCGGGGATGACCTCACCGGCGGTGACGAGGACGCGGTCCCCGGCGCGCAGCTGGGAGGCGGGGACGGTCTCCCGCTGCCCCTTGTCGAGGATCCGGGTCGCGTTCGCCGTCACCCGGGTCGCCCGCAGGGAGTCGGCCTGCGCTTTGCCGCGGCCCTCGGCGAGCGCCTCGGCGGTGTTGGCGAAGACGCAGGTGAGGAACAGCCAGATGCTGATCGCCCACGTGAACGGGGTGGGGCCGGTGATCGCGAGGACGAGGGTGACGACCGCTCCGATCTCGACGAGGAACATCACAGGGTTCCGCCATGCGACCCGCGGGTCGAACTTCTTCAGCCCGAGGAGCACGGCCCGGGTGAGCGCCGGAACCGTGATCGAGCGTCCGGTGCCCGTCGGCCGGTGGGAGGGTTCGGGTCGGTGTGCTGTGCCGGGCGGCGTCGTCGGGGTGTCCTCGACGAGGCGGGAGGGCGTCGGGCTGCTGGTGAGCTTGGAGGCCTTGGTGTCGGTGCGCATTTCAGAGGAGTCCTTCGTTGATCGGGCCGAGGGCGAGGACGGGCAGGAACGTCAGGGCGCTGACGATGAGTCCGGTGCCGACGGTGACCCCGACGAACAGGGGTCGGTGGGTGGGCAGGGTGCCGGGGGTCGCCTCGGTGGAAGGTTGGGCGGCGAACGCACCGGCGAGCGCGAGGACCGCACAGATCGGACCGAACCGGCCGATGAGCATCGCCAGTCCCAGGGCGGTGTTGAAGAACGGGGTGTTCGCATTGAGTCCGGCGAACGCGGATCCGTTGTTGTTCGCCGCCGAGGTGAACGCGTAGAGGATCTCGGACAGACCGTGGGGGCTGTCGGCATTGAGGATCGAGTCCGCGGCGTTCGGCCACATCGTCGCGACCGCGGTGCCGGTGAGCACGAGGGTCGGGGTGATGAGGATGACGGCGGAGGCGAGCGTGATCTCCGTGCGTCCGATCTTCTTGCCGAGGAACTCCGGTGTCCGGCCGACCATGAGGCCGCAGATGAAGACGGCGAGGACGGCGACGACGAGCATGCCGTAGAGGCCGGAGCCGACGCCGCCGGGGGCGATCTCGCCGAGCATCATGTTGAGCATGAGGACGCCGCCGCCGAGGCCGGAGTAGTTCGAGTGGAACGAGTCGACAGCACCGGTCGAGGTCAGGGTCGTCGAGACGGCGAAGAACGCGGAGGTGATGACGCCGAAGCGGGTCTCCCTGCCTTCCATCGCGGCCCCGGCCGCATCGGTGGCCGGCGTGGACAGCGTCGTCTCGGTGAGGATGACGGCGACGAGGGAGAGGACGAAGAACGAGGCCATCGCGCCGAGGATCGCCCAACCGTGCCTGCGGCTGCCGACCATGACGCCGAAGGTGCGCGGCAGGGCGGAGGGGATGAGGAGGATGAGGAAGATGTTGGCGAGGTTGATGAGCGGGCTCGGTGCCGAGAGCGGGTGGGCGGAGTTCGCGTTGAAGAAGCCGCCGCCGTTCGTGCCGAGGTGCTTGATGACCTCCTGGCTCGCATTCGGTCCGCCCGGGATCGTCTGCGTCACCTGCGATCCGCCGGCCACGGTCTCGACGACCTGGTCCGGGGTGAGGTTCTCGATGACGCCCAAGCCGATGTAGATGAGTGCGAAGACCACCGAGACCGGCAGGAGGATGCGGAGGACGGTGCGGGTGAGGTCGACCCAGAAGTTGCCGATGAAGAGCGAGCGCTGCCGCATGAACCCGCGGATGAGGGCGACGGCGACGGCGATGCCGACGGCGGCGGAGACGAAGTTCTGCACGGCGAGGCCGGCCATCTGGACGAGGTAGCCCATCGTCGCCTCACCGGAGTACGACTGCCAGTTCGTGTTCGTGACGAACGAGACCGCCGTGTTGAACGCCTGATCGGCGGTGACGGCGGGCTTGCCGTTGGACAGGGGCAGGAACTCCTGGAGGCGCATGAGGCCGTAGAGGAGAAGGATCGAGACGAGGGAGAACCCGAGGACGGAGAGGAAGTAGGTCTTCCACCGCTGCTCGGATGAGGAATCGACGCCGGTGAGACGGTAGAAGAGCCGCTCGGCCTTCGTGTCCTTCGTCGAGAGGAAGACGCCTGCCATGTAGTTGCCGAAGGGCACATGGACGGCGGCGAGGACGGCGAGGACGAGGAGGATCTGCGTGATGCCGGTGAACCAGGTCATGCGCGCGCCTCCCCGCTCGAATCCGGGGTGGAGGGGGTGCCGGGGGTGCTGCCGGTGGTTCCGGGCGTCGTGCCGGGGGTGCTGCTCGGGTCGGTGATGCGCGCGGTCGTCGCGCTCTCAGCGGTGACCTTCTCGAAGACCAACGCCTGGGCGGCAAGCCCAGCGACAGTCGCGACGGCGAGCAGCAGGTAGAGGAGATCGGCGAAAGGAGCGTCCATACGGTGTGGCCTCGTTCTTCTCGTGCGGGTGGGTCAGTGCACGACGGCGCGGTGCGCCGCTGTGCGGTACTCCCCCATCACACACGTCTCCCGAGGTCACGGACCCGGATCCTAACGCGGTCTTAACACCTCCTAACGCACTTTTGACACCCCGACGAGGCGGTCGCCCCCACAGCAGCCCATTCAGTGGTCACTCCCCCGAGGCGGTCGGATTCGGTGGTCACTCCCCCGAGGTCGGGGACGCGATTTCGGCCCGACCACCTCGGCGCGGTGACCACCGAATGGGAATGCAGCTCACTCGTCACCGGAAACGGGAGGGACGATTCGGTCGGCCAGCCAGTCGGCGACGACATCGGTGCGTTCGTCGCTGTCGTTGTAGATCGTGTGATCACCGCCGGGCCACTCGACGAGCAGCGCATCGTCGCAGGCGTCGAGGAACGGCGTCTGGTCCTCCTTCTCGACAATGGGGTCAGCCCCGCCGTGGACGACGAGGAGAGACCCGACGATCGTCTGCGACCCGGGGTCGAACGCGAGACGGGCGAAGTTCGCCTCGAGGGCAGCTTCATCGTCGCTGCCGAGCATCGCCGCCGCCTGCTCCCGGAAGGTTCGGAACGGCAGGAGGCGCGGCATCGCAAATCCCCCGTTGACGACCGTTGCCGAGATTCGGTGGTCGGCTGCTGCGGTGAGGGCGGCGAAGGTCCCGCCGAGGCTGTTGCCCCAGATCCCGATGGGTGCACCCGCGAGGTCGGGGTGGGTGTCGAGGACGTCGACGAAGCGGCCGAACGCGGCCGGGACATCGCAGTCGAGGTGGATGCCGGAGACGAGACGACTCTCCCCCTGCCCCGGGCCCTCGGCCATGAGGGTGGCGATGCCGCGGGCGGCGAGCGCGTCGCTCATCCGGTAGTACGTCGCACCCCAACCGCTCTGCCCGCCGAAGACGATGACGCTCGCCAGCGGGTCGACGGGCGTGCGCAGCCACCCGACGAGCACCCCATCGCCGAAGCTCACCTCGACGCGGCTGAGTCCCGATCCGGGGATCTCCGTGATCGCGGTGAGAGCGGCGCGAGCCTGGTCATAGAGTCCACGCTTGCGGTGGCCGTCGGGCACCGGCATCTGTGCGAAGAGGAAGTCCGCTGCGGCAGCGCGGTAGGCACGGATCGCGGTGAGGTCGTTCCCCCGTGCCGCCGCGTCGCGACCTCGGTCGAGCTGCACCTCGCCGAGGTGCTCGAGAGTCTCATCCCAGCCGACCCCCTCATCGGTGGCTGCCCGGAGGCGGCTGACGTCGCCGTAGAGGACGCCGCCGTCGAGGAGTCTCTGCACCGGCATCGCCCGCCAGTGGGCGTCGAGCTCCGCGTGCGGATCGGTCTGAGGGTCAGGCTCGGCGACAACGTACGGCTTCCTGCCCGTGAACAGTTCTCCCGTCATGCCGACACCACCGTCGCGTCTGCCCCGGCGGTCTCAGAGTTCTGAGCACGTGGGGTTGGCACGCGCGGAGTCTGCGCACCCAGGGCCTGTTCACGCCAGGCCCGCGCGCCCCGCAGCTGACCGAGCAGTTCATCGACGAGGCCGGGCACCTCGGCCATCGACCCCGTGCCGAACACGACGAAGTCGGGCCGGGCGACATACGCCTCGGCGCCGATCGCGGCGAAATAGTCGCGGTACGTGCCGTTGTCATCGGTGACGGACCACGGATTTCCCGGCCGTGTCGAGACGATGTCCACCCCTACCTCGGCGAGGCGATCGAACTGCGACCGCGAGAGCACGGATGCGGGATCACCCGAGGTGACAAGGTTGATCCGGTTGCCGATGATGTCGTCGAAGAGCCCTGTCCGCCAGTCCTTCGTGATGACTCCCTGAGGTGAGAGCGTGCCGGCGAACGGCTGCTCACCGGGCGCGAGATACCCGGCGTCGATCGTCGGGAACGGCGGCGGTGGGGGCGCGGTTCCAGTGCGGAACGCCTCGTCGCGGGCCTTCGCCGCCTCGACGTCGCGGAGGTTGGCGATCTCACCGAGGGCGACACTGGTGGCCTGGATGACGGCGACGTGGGGGCGGCGTTCGGCTTCGTACGTGTCAAGGAAGGCGTCGTCGGCGAAACCGCGGAGGACAAGGTCGAGCTTCCACGCGAGGGTGAGTCCGTCGCGCATGCCCGAGCACGCGCCCTGCCCCATGTAGGGCGGCATGGTGTGGGCGGCGTCGCCGATGAGGAACGCCCGCCCCTCGCGCCACCGCTGCGCGGTCCGGGCGGAGAAGACGTAGACGATCTGGCGGAGGATGCGCACGTCGTCGGGACCGAGGCCGTGACGCTCGCGGAACCACCGCCACGCGTACTCCTCCGTCGCCGCCTCCTCCAGGCTCTCACCTGGGAGGACGGCGACCTCGAAGCGGTGGCGACGAGCCCCGATGGGCATGAACATGTTCGGCCGGACTGGGTCGCAGAACTGGGTGCTCACGGCGAAGCGCTCGGGCAGCTCGCGCAGCTTCTCCGTGTCGAGGTTGAGCCACACATCGTTCGATTCGAGGTCGTCGCGCTCGATGCCGAGGCTCGTGCGCACGAAGCTGTTGGCGCCGTCAGCGCCGACGATGTACCTCGCCGTGACGGTGCGGTCATCCGGGTGCGTGCCATCGGATCCGTCTCCGGGCTGACCGGTCTGTCCCTGTCGGTCCTTCGACCACGGACGGATGCGCAGGGTCACTTCGTCCGAGTCCTGGCTCAGGTGCACCGCCTGCCAGCCCTGGAGGACGTCGACGGTGTCCTGGCCACGGATGTCGGCGTCGATCGCATCCTCGATGTCGGGCTGGTACATCGTGTAGTGCGCCGCGTAGCCCGAGGACTCCCCCGACCAGTCGACCGTGAGCAGCGTCTCGCCTTCCCCGTTGCGCCAGATGTACTCGCTCGCCGGTTCGCTGCCCTGGAGGGCCCGATCGACGTCGCCGACGTTCTGGATGATGCGGGCGACTTCGCCGTCGATATGAGTGAGCCGGGGCAGGCCGTAGAGGGACGCCCACCGTTCGACGGCGAGGACGCGGTGGCCGCGTCGGCCCAGCGCCGAGGCGAGGACGAGCCCCGATGGTCCGTATCCGACGACGATGACGTCGTAGGTGTCGGATGAGGCAAGGTCGCCGCATGGGCGGGGGATGCTCTCTGCGGGGAGGGAACTGCGTTCCGTGGGGTCAGGGGTGGCGGCGATCATGGGCACTCCTTCGTGACTGAGATCGAGATCGGTCCCATCACGGTAGGAGGCAGACCCGCGCGCGGCGACGCGATTCGCGACACGAGCATCCGATAAGCGACATGACTTCTTGCCCGTTCCGCAGTCCGCGGTCGGCGGCTATCGTGGGGGCATGACCGGGGTGATGAGGCCAGGAAGCGTCGACGAGTTCGAACGCTTCGTCGGTCGATCGCTCAGCCCACACCGGCTGTTCGAGATCGACCATCGATGCTTCGTGCCCGATGTCTGGTCGATGCGTCTCGGACGACTCAGCCTCGTCCAGTTCTCCCTGGGCACCGACGCGGAGGTCGACATCCCCGAACACGCCGACTACATCGACGTCGTCGTCGCTCGCCGAGGCGGGGCCGAGATCGCGATCGGAGCGGAGACCGTCCCGGTCACCGCTTCCGGCACGGCCGCGATCCTCGTTCCGCAGGCCAGAGTCCGCATGGCCCTGCAGCCCGACTACGACCAGATCCACCTGCGCATAGACGAGTCGGTGCTCCGGGCCCACAGCGAGACCCTGCGACCAGCGGCTGGTCGCTCTCCGATGCGCTTCCGCTCCCACGCCCTGCCGCTGAGTGCAGGGTTCGGCACGTGGCTCGGGGTGCTCGAGGGCCTCGTCGCCGACGGCCGTGCCGGTCAGGCCGTGGCTCCGCTGCTCACGCCTACGATCGAGGATCTTCTCCTCACCCAGCTCGTCGTCGGCCACCCGGACCTTGCCGGAGAGTCCACGAAGGAATCGGACTGGTCGACGACGCCGAAGCGGGTGCGCAGGGCGCTCGACTTCATCGCCGACCACCTCGGCGAACCAGTGACGGTGACCGAGATCGCCGAGGCGGCGGGACTGAGCGTGCGCACCCTCCAACGCGCGTTCCGAGAGGAGCTGGGCACCTCACCCGTCGAGCACCTGCAGCGTCAGCGACTCCACGCGGCCCGATCCGACATCCTCAGCGGAGACGAGACGATGAGCGACATCGCCTTCCGGTGGGGCTTCTCTCACCCGTCACGGTTCGCCGCTGCCTACCGCCGTCTCTTCGGTGAGCTGCCCTCACAGACGCGCGCGCAACGCTAGGGCGCCCGGACGACAGAACGCCCGGACGCGTCCGCCTCACTCGACGAGTTTGCCCTCGACGCTGATCTCCCCGGAGTGCATGAGCGCTGCGACCTCGGGGTCGACGGCCGGGATCGTCTCGCGGACGACTCCGGTCGCAGGCGACCACACGAGGTTGACGGTGAGCTCAGGGTCGAGCTCGGGGTAGTCGCTGCGGTTGTGGCAGCCGCGGGTCTCCCGCCGCTCGAGCGCGGACTCAAGGGTCGCGCGGGCCGCGAGCACCGAGGATCTGAGGTCGAAGGCGTGCGCGAGATCGGAGTAGCCGGCGATGTCGGGGTGGATGCCGACGTCTGCCATCCGCGCTTCGATCGCCGCGAGCTTCTCGAGTCCCGCGAGCAGTCCGGCCTCGTCGCGGACGACGCCGGCGTGCTCGGTCATGAGGTTGCGGACCTCGCGCTGCAGGGCCCGGACGTTCTCCGCCCCATCGGAGGCGAGCAGGTCATCGATCTCGGCCCGCGCCTCGGCGAGGGACTCCTGCGAGCGCACCTGAGCCTCGAGCTCATCGGAGTAGGCGATCGCCGACTGTCCGACGATCCGGCCGAAGACGAGGAGTTCGATGAGGGAATTGCCGCCGAGGCGGTTGGCCCCGTGGAGGCCGGACGAGGCCTCGCCGATCGCCCACAGTCCCTCGACGTCGGTGCTGTGGTCGACGGGATCGACCCACACTCCGCCCATCGAATAGTGCGCGGTCGGAGCGATCTCGATCGGGTCCTTCGTGATGTCGAGCATCTGAGTCTCCATGAGCGTCTGGTAGACGCGCGGGAGCCGGGACATGATCGTCTCGCGCGGCAGGTGGGAGACGTCGAGCCAGACGCCGCCGTTCTCCGTGCCCCGGCCCTCGGCGATCTCCGTGTACGCGGCGAGCGCGACCCGGTCGCGGGTGGACAGTTCCATCCGCTCGGGATCGTAGCGCTCCATGAACCGCTCGCCGAGGGCGTTGCGGAGGATGCCGCCCTCACCGCGGGCGGCTTCGGAGACGAGCGTGCCCGCTGCGTTCTCGGGTTCGAGGATGCCCGAGGGGTGGAACTGGACGAGTTCGGCGTCGCGGAGCCGGCCGCCGGCTTCGACGGCGAGGCGGAAGGAATCGCCCGTGTTCTCATCGCGGCGTGAGGACGTGCGGCGCCAGATCCGGTTGTGACCGCCGGCGGCGAGGATGACGGCGTCGGCGTGGATGCGATAGCGGGTGCCGTCGACGAGGTCGAAGCCGTAGGCGCCGAAGATCCGGCCGTCGGCGGTGAGCAGCTTGGTGATGTAGACGGTGTCGAGGATCGGGATGTCGAGCTCGGCGGAGCGGTGGATGAGGGCGCGCTGGATCTCCAGGCCCGTGTAGTCGCCGGCGAAGGCGGTCCGCCGCCATGTGTGAGCGCCGAAGAAGCGCTGCGAAATCCGGCCGTCGTCCTCCTTCGCGAAGTCCATCCCGTAGCGCTCGAGGTCGGCGATGCCCTGCTCGGCACCCTGGGTGACGATCTCGACGGTGCGCGGGTTGGCGAGGTCGTAGGATTCCTTGATCGTGTCCGCGGCGTGCTGCTGCCACGAGTCCTCGGGGTCCATCGTCGCGAGAGCGGCGTTGATGCCGCCGGCGGCGAGGGAGGTGTGGGCGTCGTCCTTCGAACGCTTGCCCACGGCGATGACGTCGACGCCGGATTCGGCGACCTCGATGGCCGCCCGGAGACCGGAGCCGCCGGTGCCGATGACGAGGACGGAGGTCGAGAGAGCGTGTTCTCTGATGCGGGCGTTGCCCTGTGTTCTGCTCATGCCTTCCACGTTAGGATCGCCTACACGATACGTCCAATGCATTGTTCGACTCAACACGATAGCAATAGACTATTGCCATGAATCTCGAACAGCTCGCGAGCTTCGTCGAGGTCGCCGACACCGGGCACTTCACGAAGGCCGCCGCGACCCTCCATCTCGCGCAGCCCTCCCTGTCCCGGCAGATCTCGACCCTGGAGAAGGAGCTCGGGGCCGAGCTCTTCCATCGCGCCCGCGGCCACATCACCCTCACCGCGGCCGGTGAGGCGCTGCTGCCGACCGCGCGGAGGATGCTCGCCGACGCCGAGGCGATCCGCCTCGACATGGACGAACTCGCCGGTCTGCGGCAGGGTCGAGTCCGTCTCGGGGCGACTCCGACCCTGTGCGTGAGCCTCGTCGCCGAGGCGCTCAGCCGCTTCCACGCCGAGCATCCCGGAATCGAACTCGAGGTCATGGAGAAGGGCTCGCGCGAACTCGTCGAGGCCCTCGGTGCCGGGCAGCTCGACCTCGCGCTCATCACCCGGACCTTCGACCTCGGGGCGATCGCCCCGCGCCTGCACATGCAAGAGGTGCTGCGCGAAGACCTCGTCGTCATCGCAGCCGCCGACGCACCGGAGGCGGCCGACGCACCCGGAACCGCGGATACGGGCTCGGCATCCGCGCCGGCCCTCGGGGACACGATCACCCTCGCCGAGGTGGCCCGCCGCCCCCAGGTCGTCTTCCACCACGGCTACGACCTCCGGGAAGCCACCTCGGCGGCGTTCGAGGCGGCGGGACTCACCCCCGACGTCGTCGTCGCAGGGGTCGAGATGGATGCGGCGATCCGCTTCGTCGAACGCGGACTCGGGATCGCCATCGTCCCCGCGATGGTCCTCGTCGACCGGCCGCGGCTGCGCTCGGTCCGCCTCGTCGACCCCGGCCTCTCGCGCGCCGTCAGCCTCGCCCAGCGCGCGGACGTACGGCCGACCACGGCCGCCTCGGCGATGGAGAGGACGGTGCTGAGCACGGCCCGGGCACTCGCCTCGGCGGAGTCGGAGCTCTCCCGGTACGTACGGCTCGAGGGATAGGGCGACGGGGTCGGGTGAGCGGTCTCCACCCGGATCTCCACCCGCGGGTGGTTCGCGTCGGCTCGACCTCGACGAAGGATGGGGGCAGCGGATCGCACCCGGCGATCCCCCTCACTCTGGAGACCAACCGTGACTCTCGATGCCCCGTGGATCCCGATCGCCAACGTGCTGCTCGCCCTCGTCGTCCTCGCCCTCATCCTCTACCGTCAGCTCAGTTGGCGGCGCCTGTCCCGGATGGTGCGCGTCGCCGTCATCGTCATCGTCCTCGGCACGATGACCCTGCCCCTCCAGCTCGGAGACGCCGACCTCACCTGGGCATCGGCCGTGACCGCCATCGTCCTCATCGTCGCCGTCTCGCTCGCCGGCGGATGGGTGATGGGCCGGTTCGCGGAGGTCTCGACCGGCCCGGACGGTGAAGTCCGCATGCGCGGGGGATGGCTCGGTGTCGCCCTCTGGCTCGGCTTCATCGCCGTGCGCATCGGCATGGATCTCGGGCTGGCGGCCGTGATCTCCCCGGAGATGGCCACCGCCACCGGACTGCTCCTCATCTCGATCGGCCTCGCCCGGCTGACGAGCACCCGCATCGCCGCCCGGTGGGCCGCTCACCAACTGAGCGGCGGAGTCGATGCCGGGGCGCCGGTCCGCCGCGACCCTCCTCGCCCGTGAGCCGACCAAGGTCCGGACCGCATTCGCGTACGCCGTCTCGCCCGTTCGGTGGTGGGGTAGGATCGCGGCCATGAGGCCGGATCCGTCCCGCCGCACCGACGAACGCGGGAATCTGAGCAGTCGATGGCGACCCGCGGATGTCCTCACCCTCATCCTCGGCGTCGTCTTCGGCGGGTTCTTCACACTCTTCGCATGGGAGGTGTCCGTACCCGAACTGCGAGCAGTGGCGCTGGCGGCAGTGGCGCTCTGGGTCGCGGAGATGATGCTCGGGGCGACGACGAACGACTACCGCCGGGCCTCACCCGGACAGCACGCGGTGGGCACGGGGCTGCTCGTCGTCTCCCAGATCATCGCGTGCGCCCTCGCCTTCGCCCCGGGGTCGACGATGATCCCGCTCGCCGTCGCCGGCCTCGCCCGACTGGTCCGCCGCTCCGACCGCTCGGTCCTCGTCGTCACGCTCACCATCGTCGCCGATGCCTGCGCCCTTCTCGCAGCGGCGATCGCCGTCGGCGCCCCGACCGAACTCCTCATCATCTACCTGCTCGTCGGCGCCGGCGTGGGACTGCTCACCCGACTCCGGGCCGGCCGCCTCCTCGCCGAGACCCAGGAACGCGCGCTCCTCGAAGAGCAGCTGATCTCCCAGCGCGAGCGGGCGACGACCGCGGCGCTCGCCGAACGTGCCCGCATCGCCCGCGACCTCCACGACGTGCTCGCGCACTCCCTGGGGGCGCTGACGCTCCAGCTCGACGCGGCCGCCGCGCTCGCCCAGGCCCGCCGCTGGGAGGGACTCGACGCCCGCATCGACCGGGCGCGAGGGCTCGCCGCCGACGGTCTCGCCGAATCCCGCCGGGCGGTGGCAGCCCTGAGGGAGCAGCCGCGCCAGGACCTGCTCGACGGCGTCGCCGAGCTGCTGCGCGCTCATCGTGACAGCGGCGCCGACGTGCTCACGATCCTTCCGAACCGACCGCAGGCGGTGCTCGCCCGGCTCAGCCCGGAAGGGGTCGAGGCCCTGCTCCGCGCCGTCCAGGAGATGCTCACCAATGTCCGCCGCCATGCGCCCGGGCAGGCGGTGACCCTCGAGATGAGGTTCGCGGACGCCTCTCTCGATTCGGGCGCGGGCCACGGACCCGGCCCTGCCGGCGCCGAGGTGCCTCCCGTTCCCATCGTGCGCATCAGCGCCCGCAACCTCGTCGGGGACACTTCGGAGATGCGTGAGGCGATGTCACGCTCCTCCACTCCCGCGGCGGGAACAGGCACCGGCGGGTTCGGACTGCTCGGCATGCGCGAACGCTGCGAGGCTCTCGGCGGCGGCGCGGAGGGGCGCCTCGTCGGCGGGCGAACCTTCGTCGCCGAGGCATGGGTGCCGGTGGTGCCCCCGACCGATGCGGATCACTCCACGACCTCACCCGTCACACCATCGAGGGCCGACCGATGAGCATCACGGTGCTCGTCGCCGACGACCAGGCCCTCGTCCGCGACGGCATCGTCGTCGTCCTCTCCCTCACCGACGGCATCGAGGTCATCGGCGAAGCCCGCAACGGAACCGAGGCCATCGCCCTCGCCGCGGAACTCGAGCCGGACGTCGTCCTCATGGACCTGCGCATGCCCGGCCTCAGCGGGGCCGAGGCGACCGCACAGTTGACGCAGAGCCGTCCCGACATCCGAGTCCTCGTGCTCACAACCTTCGCCGACGACGCGAGCATCGACTCGGCGCTGCGGGCCGGTGCCGCAGGCTATCTGACGAAGGACGCCGGTCGTGAGGAGATGGTCGCCGCCATCCGTGCGACGGCCGTGGGCGGCACTCCGCTGGACACACGCATCGCCGGACGGGTCGTCGCCGGCCTCCCGGAGGCGCGCCCGGCCTCGGTGCGCGACCGGTTCCCCGAGCTCACCGCGAGGGAGGCCGAGGTCCTCAACCTCATGGCCGAAGGCGCATCGAACCCCGAGATCGCCGAGCGCCTCTTCCTCGGCGTCTCGACTGTGAAGTCCCACATCAACGCCCTCTTCGCGAAGCTCGGGGTGAGCCGGCGACAGGACGCGATCGCCCTCGCCCACGGGGAGGATCGCCCGCCCGAGAGCTGATCGAGGTCGAGGCCCTGCGATGGAGTGTGCTCAGCCCTCTGCCGTCAGACGCCATCCGGAACGGGCATCGAAGGTGACGAGGCCGAGGTCGCGGAAGGCGTGCAGCCACCCCTCCATCGGCCATATCCTCCACCGGTCGAAGAAGATCCGCGCATTGGCGACGATGTCGGCGACGTGTTCGACGGGTGGGGAGCTCACCGGGTGGTACCGGTGGAAGGCGTGCGCGCCGCCGACCCAGCGCAGTCCCACCCCGGCCCTCCTGGCAGCGAACGCGAAGTCGGTGTCCTCGCCCCCGTATCCGGCGTAGGTCTCGTCGAATCCGCCGATCCGGGCGAAGACCTCGGGACGGCACGCGAACGACAGCGACCAGAAGAGGGCGAACGGATCGGGAGCGCCCGGTCCGTCTGCCGTCGCGTCCGGGTCGACGTCGACGACCTCGCCATCGTTCGGATCGGGTCGAGCGGGGTGAGGGTGTGGGATGACCGGCGCCGAGGCGGCCAGCCCTTCCGTCTCCTCCTCCGTGAGGTAGGTGACCGGCCCGAGGAGGAGCCGACGGGTCGCAGTGCCGTCGCGCCCGGCCGCAGCGCGCTCGACAGTCCCGGCAGCTTCCTCGTAGCGTTCGAGGAGGCGCTCTGCCGGCAGGCAGTCGGCGTCGAGGAAGACGAGCAGCGTGGCGCCGAGCTCGACTGCGGCGGCGGCTCCGGCGTTCCGTGCCGCTCCGAGTCTGACCTTCCCGCCCGTCGCGTCGGCGGCGGTGGTGTCGATCGTCGCCGGCAGCGCGCCTGCATGATCGGCGAGGACGGATTCCGCGGAGGCTCCGGGGGAGAGCAGGCACACGACATGGCGGAGACTGCCGTCGTCGATGCGGTCGGGGTGGAGGCGCCGGAGTTCCGCGTGCTGACTCCGGATCCGGTCGAAGCGGTCGGGTGAGGCGAGGCTGATGACCACGGTCCGCTCAGACGACATGGGTCAGACCTCCGGAACTCGCGCACACCCGATGGATGACGTCGGCGGCCCGGCCGGGTGCCCCCTCGGTCTGCCAGGCCTCCCATGGGAAGTCACACCGGGAGACGGCGTCGACCTCCGCGTCGAAAGGCTCCCCGATCTCGAGTCGGTCGCGCACGGGGAACCCGAGCGCCTGCAGGAGGAGGCCGTTGGCGACCTGCTCGTCGAAGGGCCTGGTCTGAGGGACGAAGATCGCGGGGCTGCGCGCGGCCATGATGTCAGCGATCGCACCGAGACCGGCATTGCTGAGCACGAGCGCCGAGGACCTCAGCGCGGCATGGACGTCAGAGGTCCACGACTGCACATCGAGTCCGATCGCGCTCCAGTCATGGCGACTCCTCTCCCGCAGCCGCTCGAACGTCGAGGCTCCGAGGCTCGTTCCGCCGCGCGATCCGAGGAGGAGGAAGCGTCGACCTTCACCCGCCTCGGCGCTGCCATCGGTCGGAGTGGTGCTGTCATCGGTCGGAGCGGTGCTGCCGCCGGCCGCTTCGGTGCTGTCGTCGGTGGGCGCGGATGCGGAGATCCCGCCGACGAACGTCGTCTTCGCCGCATGCCTGACCGTGTGCGGCAGAGCCCGGGCATAGACCGCGTCATCGGCGGCCTGCGGTGCCGGCAGGGGGACGAGGAGTGCGTCGGCGAGCGCGTAGGCCTGCCGGTGCGCGGCGTCGGTGCGCTCTCCAGCCTGCGCGATGACCGTCACCGGCACGCCGAGGAGACGGGAGAGGAGGACGACCTCAGCCGAGACGTCGACGACCATGCCCGAGAGACGCGGTGCCGCCTCGGCGATCCTGACCATCCTTCGCCGGTGACCGGGAGCGTTCGTCGGCACCCAATGGAGGTGCCCACCGGCGGTCGGGTCGGCGGGCTCCCCGTGCGGGGGCGTGTCCGCCTCGAGCTCGATCCACTCCACGTCACTCGTGCGCGAGCGCGGCAGCCGCTGCGGCCGGGGCAGGCTCGAGAAGACGACGACGTCGTCGTCGAGGTGGGGGACGACCGCGGTCATCCGCCGCAGATGCCCGTGCCCGTGGTGGTGGACGTACCAGCCGATCACCCGGCGCCTCCGGTCCGCGCCAGCCGGGAGGCGCCGAGGCGGGAGCCCTCGCGATCGGGCCCGACGGTTCCGAGGTCAGGGGTGCGCGCGGCCACGGCGGCGGTGAACCGGTCGAGGAGGACCTCGGCGCACGCCCCGACGCTGAACCGGGACACGGCGTGGTCTCGGATCCTCGCGCGAGCGGTGCCGACCGCGCCGGAACTGCTCGCGGTGAGCACACGGCGGGTCGCCTCGGCGAGGTCGTCGAGGACCTCGTCGTCGGCGCGGGCCGCGGGGACGAGGGTGACGCCGTCGACGTCGGAGTAGAGGTCGGCGAAGGCACCACGCTCGAGTGCGACGACGGGGGTGCCGCAGAACAGGGATTCGATGACGACCTGGCCGAACGGCTCGTTCCACATCGGGGTGACGACGGTGGCAGCGGAGGCGCCGACGACCTCGGCGGTCTCCCGCTGGCTGAGGCACCCGAGGTAGTCGACGAGTCCATGGGAGCGCGCGATCGCGGGGGCGACGTAGGCGTCGAAGTAGTCGGGGTCGCCGATCGGACCGATGATCCGCAGCGGCACCCCGATGCGGGTGGCGACGTCGACAGCGAGGTGCGGGTACTTCTCGGGCACGATCCGCCCGAACCAGCACAGGCCGGGACCGCCCGCGCCCAGCGGCCAGACGGTCGCGTCCGCACCGTTGGTGACGACGTCGGTGGCGACTCCGGCGTTCGCCCACGAGGACTGGGCGTACCGGGAGACGGTGAAGACCCGCTCCGCTCCGGCGGAGTCGATGACGTCGACGAGGTCCATCCGCGGCGGGGTGTGGAGGGTTGTGAACAGCGGCACCGGGATCTCGGCCGCTCGGGTGAGGGGGACGGTGCTCACGGCGTGGTTGTGGACGACGTCGAACCCTCGCCCTTCGACCGCGAGGTGGTCCATGACGGTGTGGAGGCACGCGGCCTGGTGAGCGGCGACCTCGTCGGGCGGGTGCGCATCCGATCGGGGAGCGCTCAGCGGCCATGGCAGCTCGGGGTAGACGAGGGCCGGCGGCGAGTTCTCGAGGAAGTCGGAGCCCTCCTTCGCTGCGAGGGTGACGTCGTGGCCGCGCCGCCGCAGCTCCCGCACGAGGTTCCACTCGTGCGTCTCGAGCCCGCCGCGCAGCGGTTCGCGCAACGGGTAGCGGTAGTCGGCGATGACGAGGATGCGCAGCGGCCGGTTCACCGGGCACCTGCCGTGTCAGCGGGTGAGGGCGTTGCCGGTGTCGTTGCAGTTGCCGCAGTGGCTGGCGGTGTCGCAGTTGGCGGCGTCACTGCCGGAGCCGCGGCTGGCGTCTTCGCCCGTCTCGCCGCGACCGACCGGTAGAGCCGTGTGTGCGCGTCACGGACCTCGGCGAGCAGGCGGAGTCCGTCCTCACGGGAGCGGGGTGGCAGCGGCGGCGCCTCGGCGATCGCGTGCAGGCCAGCGCGCAGCGAGTCGGCATCATGGAAGTCCACGCCGAGGTTCGTCCCGGGCCGCTGATCGGCGAGATGGCCGACCTCGGCGTAGAGGACCCGCGTGCCGAGGTCGTTGGCCAGATCGAGCAGCCCTGAGTGAGTTCCGTGCCGGTAGGGCAGGACGAGGACATCGAGACGGGCGAGCCAGTCCTCGAGTTCGCGATCCGACATCGACGCCCAGACCTCGACGTCGGCGGATTCGGACCGGTCGAGCAGGCGCTTGAGCTCGGCGACCTCGGATTCCCGACCGGCGCGCACGGTCGGTCGCCGGATCACGGTGAGCCGCCAGTCATCATTGCGGAGAGGATCGGTCCCGAGGGCCCGGGCGAGGGCGGCGATCGCCGCGAGATCAAGCGACGGGCGGGCATCCTTGAGGAGGATTCCGGCAGTGTACGGTCGCCGCGCGGTGAACGGTCGCCGTGCGGCGAACGGTTGCCGCGCCGCGACGGGCGCGCCGGGCGACGACGGACGGTTCGCGACGGGCGCGCCGGGCGGTTGAGTGCTCGCCACCACAGCCTCGGCGACGTCGGAGCCCAGCGGCGGGTGCGGCACAACGGACACCTCGCGTGACCACCGCCGGATGATCTCCGCACGTGCGCCCTCGGTGAGGGTGATGACACGGACGGCATGCCGGAGGAGGACCTCGAGTCGGCGAGCGAAGTCGTCCTGGGCATGCTCGGGCAGCTGCGGATTCTCGAGGTCGTGGACCGTGAGGACGAGCGGCAGTCCGAGCCTGTCGAGGGCTGCGACGAATCGCTCGAGTGCGGACAGAGGAACGAGTTCGAAGCCGAAGTGAACGTGGACGAGATCGGCGTCCGCTGCCTGGTCCTCGTCCCACGCCTCGATGAGGAACTGTTCGACGACGGCGTCGGCACCGGAGGATCCGTCACCCGGCGCGGGCAGGATCTCGACCGCCGTCGGGTCCGTGATCGCGAGAACGTAGGGGTGATCGGCGGGAAGGGAGATCGCTCTGATCCTCTCCGCTGTCACCCTGTCACCTCCGTCGAATCGTCATGGTCGGAACGCTGAGAACGGCCGGTCCCGTCTCCTCGGCGCTCACAGTCTTCTCAGTGCTCAGGCCGTCGTCCCCGCATGCAGAAGCGGCAATGCACGTACTTGCGGCAGCGCACGGACGAGCAGCAACACACCCTGCCGATCGAACATTACCTTACGATGTAAAGAAGTGATAGGGGCTATTTGATCGGATGCCGTCATCGCGGCCGGCTGACCTGTCGCGCCCTGGCGGCTAGACTGCGTGGCACAGGTCACCGCACCATCCGTTCGAATGGTTGCCCGCCCCGAGGAAGGACCCGACCATGACCGCAGGCCCCGATCGCCGCGACCTCCTCATCAGCGAGGACCTCATGCTCCTGCTCCTGCCCGAATCCGGGAAGATCCCCGAGATCACCCCCGGACTCGAGTCCGCACTCACCGGGGCACTCCTCGTCGACCTCGCCGAGGCGGGGTTCATCGACATCCTCCCCGGCTCCGACCCGGCCTCGCCGTTCGTCCGTCCCGCCGAGGTGCCGCGCCCGACCGATCCGATGTTCGTCAACGCGATCGCGCTCCTCGGGCAGAAGGAGCGACCGCTGTCGTCGGCGCTGCCGATCCTCCTCCCCCGCCTCGACGACGTCCTCCTCGTCCGGCTCGGCAACCACGGCGTTCTCCACCACCGCAGTTCCCGCTTCCTCGGACTCTTCCCCACCTCGTCGTGGCAGGTGCTCGACCCGGCACCCGAGGAACGGCTGCGCGCGGAGATCGGCGCCGTCCTCGACGGCGGTGAGTCGGTCGACGTCCGCACGGGCACGATCATCGCGCTCCTCCACGGCGCCGAGGCGGCCCGGCAGATCTCCCCGCCGCTGACCTGGGATGACAAGGTCGCCCAGCAGGTGGCGATGGCCGCGTGGGCGAGCGCACCGATCCGGGACATCCTCGAGGCGGCGACCGCCTCGGCGAAGCACACGACCGAGACCGCGAGCGCGATCAGCGACTCCGCGACCGGGGCACGGGTGGCCCGCGCCTCGACCTGGCCCGACACCTGAGCCCCGCTTCCAACCGCCAACCGCGAGCCCGTCGATCCACGCTCGCAACCCCCCGATCAGCGCTCGCAACCCCCGATCCACGCGACACTCGAAATCCGCGCCGCGGGCGACGCGGATTTCCGGCCCCGCGTGGAACGAGAGAACCGGGATTCGCCGGAGCGTCGATATTCGAGCCCCGCGTGGATGGAGAGCCGAGCCCCACCGCCGACCGACCGCCACCCCACCACCCGTGAATGCGACCGGCTCGCACCCCACTACCCGTGAATGCAGCACCCAGCCACCCATGAATAGAGCAGGTCCCCTGACGCCTCCGTCCGGGGACCTGCTGTGCTGAGTCGAGGCTCAGCGCGGGATGCGACCCGCGGTGACGAGTCTCAGCTGTTCGTGCCGCCGTTGCCGTCGTCCTTCGTGCCGGGCAGGCCCTGGGCCTTGCGGCGCATGAGGAGGACGACGATGACGATGATGGCGAGCGCACCAACGCCGAGGAGGATGATCATCGGCATCGACATGCCGGTGTCGCTGCCGGTCGATTCGCCGATCTGACCGCGCTCTTCGGTGTTCTTGCCGGGTTCGTCGACGACGGCTCCGCCGAGGCCGGCCTTCGTCGACTGTTCGACCGAACCGCCGGCGCCCTCGGCGTCGCCGATGGTGAAGGCGAAGTCGCCGGAGATGGGGTGACCGTCGGAGGAGACGACGCGCCACACCACGGTGTACGCGCCGGGCTTGAGGTTGTCGGGCAGCGCGACGGAGAGCGTCGTGCCTTCCGCGGTGAGCTCACCTGCGGAGACGTCGGTGCCGTCGACCTTGACCATGACCTCGGAGCCCACGGCCTGGATCTCGCCGGAGAACTTCATCTCGAGCCACTCCGGCTGCTTGTCGAGCTGCGCCCCGTTCTCGGGGTTCGTCGAGATCAGCTGATCATGGGCGCTGGCCGGTGCCGCCGCGACGACGCTGAGCGCGGCGACGATGAGGGCGGCGAACACGAGCCTGAGAGCGGACCACTGTGTTCGAGTCATTTGCGATTCTCCTTCAACGATTGTCACGGCAAGGGGACTTCGCCATCGGCGAGTCCCGCCCCCTCCAGTATCCCAGATCCCAGCCTCACCGAGGATGCGCGGCGACGGCGCGCAGGTGATCTGTGAGGCCGGTCACAGACCTCTCCATTGTCTCAAGGGTTTCTTCGAAATCGGTCAATCGGCCGCCGTACCACGGGTCGGGGACGTCAGGAGCGGGTGCGTCATCGTCTCCCCCGCCGAGGCGGCCCCCGCTCCCGTACGGATCCGCCGTCCCGCCTCGGCGGGGGTCGACCGACGCCTCGGGGTCGAACTCGCGCAGCATGCGCAGCTCCGGGCGCGCCTCGGCGGGAAGGTCGGCGATGAGACGCTCAAGGGCGCGGTAGTGGCGGGCGGTCATCGCGACGGCGAGGTCGCGGTCGGCGAGCCATTCGGCGGTGATCTGCCGGGCGGCATGGTCGTCGGTGCGGTAGCCGGCGGCGGCGAGCACCCGCGCCTGCCGGGGGTCGATGGGGTTGCCCTCCTCCTCGTCGCTGATGCCGGCTGAGTCGACGACCGCCTCGGCGCCGATGGTCTCCAAGTGACGTTCGAGGACGCGTTCGGCGGTGACGGACCGGCAGATGTTGCCGGTGCACACGAACACGACGGACGGCAGAGCCATACTCTCACTCCTCACTCAGGGGACAAGGCCACCGTCCACGATACTGTTGCACCATGACTTCTCACACCTCGACGTCACCGGTGAATCCCGAGTCCGCGGGAGCCTCTGCTGACATCGCTCCCCTCGAGTCGGTGCGCCCGCAGGACGACCTCTTCCGCCACATCAACGGGCGGTGGATCGACGCGTTCACGATCCCCGACGACCGCGCCGGCGACGGAGCCATGCGCGAGCTCTTCGACACCGCGGAGACGAAGGTGCGCTCGATCATCCGCTCCGTCGTCGACGACCCGCAGGAGGCCGGCGGCGAGGGGCAGAAGGTCGCGGACCTCTTCTCCTCGTTCATGGACCTCGAGCGGATCAACGAGCTCGGCATCACCCCGCTCGAGGCGACGTTCGCCGCCATCGACTCAGCCGAGTCGAAGGCGGAGCTCGCGAACCTCCTCGGGCGGCTGGAGACCGAGGGCATCGGGGGGCTGCTCGGCGGGTACGTCACCGCCGACGCCAAGGACTCCGACATCTACGCCCTCTACCTCGTCCAAGCCGGGATCTCCCTGCCCGACGAGGACTACTACTTCAACGACGACTTCGCCGAGGTGCGGGAGAAGTTCCTCGCGCATGTGCAGAGGATGTCCGGATTCGCCGGCCTCGGTGAGGCTGCGGGGATCACCGACGCCGAGGTGGCCGCGAAGGTCATGGCGTTCGAGACCGCACTCGCCCGCCACCACTGGGACCGCGTGGCCACCCGTGATGCCGAGAAGACGTACAACAAGCACACGCTCGCGCAGCTGCGCGAGCTCGGCCCCGGGTTCGACTTCGATGCGTGGTTCGCCGCGGTCGCCGCCGACATCGACGGCGAACTCGAGACCGTCGTCGTCGGCCAGCCCTCGTACGTCGCCGGCATGGCCCAGGTGTGGGAGGACACCGACCTCGAGACGCTCAAGGTGTGGCTGCGATGGTCGGTGCTCACCTCGACGGCGTCCCTGCTCACCGACGAGATCGTCGAAGAGGACTTCGACTTCAACTCCCGCACGCTCTCGGGCACTCCGGCGCTGCGGGACCGCTGGAAGCGCGGGGTCGGGCTCGTCGAGTCCCTCCTCGGCGAGGCGGTCGGCAAGCTCTACGTCGAAGCCGAGTTCCCGCCTGCCGCGAAGGACGCGATCGACCACCTCGTCGACATGCTCATCAAGGCGTACGAGAAGTCGATCACCGAACTCGACTGGATGAGCGAGGAGACGAAGCAGCGGGCGCTCGTCAAGCTCTCGAAGTTCACGCCGAAGGTCGGCTACCCGGTCAAGTGGCGCGAGTACCCGGCAGAGATGGCCGCCGACGACCTCGTCGGCAACGTCCGCCGCGCCGCCCGAGCCGAGCACGCCCGCCAGATCACGCGCATCGGCGGGGAGATCGACCGCACCGAGTGGCTGATGACCCCGCAGACGGTCAACGCCTACTACCACCCGGTGATGAACGAGATCGTCTTCCCCGCCGCGATCCTCCAGCCTCCGTTCTTCGACGCCGAGGGTTCGGTGCCGGCGAACTTCGGGGCGATCGGCGCGGTCATCGGCCACGAGATCGGACACGGCTTCGACGATCAGGGCTCGCGCTACGACGGCGACGGCAACCTCGTCGACTGGTGGACGGCCGAGGATCGGGAGCGCTTCGAGGAGCGCACGAAGGCCCTCATCGACCAGTACGACGCGCTCGTTCCCGCCGGTCTCGAGGCCGGTCAGCACGTCAACGGGGCACTCACCGTGGGAGAGAACATCGGCGACCTCGGCGGACTGTCGATCGGGTGGAAGGCGCTCGAACTCGAACTCGGCCGCACCCCCACCGAAGCGGAGGCCGCGGAGTTCTTCGCCGCATGGGCGAAGGCGTGGCGGACGAAGATGCGCACCGAGGAGCGCGTCCGCAGGCTGAGCATCGACCCGCATTCGCCGGAGGAGTTCCGGTGCAACCAGGTCGTGAAGAACATGACGGCCTTCCACGACACCTTCGGCGTGAGCGAGTCCGATGCCATGTACCTCGCGCCCGAGGCCCGCGTGACCATCTGGTAGGTCTCGTCCCGACAACCCTCCGGGCGCTGGGCAACCCTGCGCGGGGTTGCCGAGCGCCGGAGGGTTGCCGGAATCGGGGTCGCCGCGCCTCTATCGGTGCCGGCGGACCATCGTGACGACGCGGAAGTCGAACTCCTCCCAGCTGCCGATCGGCGCCTTCGCCGCCAGCGCCGCCTCGAATTCGCCGATCTCGCGGTACGTCGATTCGAGCGGCAGCGTCATGTCCGCCTCCGCGTAGATGAGTCCGGTCGAGTCGGTGCCGACGACGTCGAGTCCCACCGAGGCAGGGTCGAGTTCGTTGTTCATGACGATCGGCACCCGACCGGGTGTCGTCGCGGGCGGTTCGGGGGTCGCCTCGGTGTGGCCCTGCTGGTCGCGCAGCTCCCGCTGGGCGGTGATGACGAACTCCGCGAACGCCCCGATCCCGATGACCGGCAGCCGTGAGGTGAGCGCATCGGTGGCGACCCTGACCAACCGCGAGCGCGCCTTGCGCGTGAGCGGGGCGAGATCGCCGCCGGACATCGCGACCCCGTCGAAGCCGACGAGCGACTGGTCGATCTCATCCTCGTTGGGGTTGAGGACGGTCATGTCGAGGCCGAAACGCGCGTACCACGGTCGGGTCGCCTCGGCGCTCGCCTCGTCCCACCAGCGGTAGAAGAGGAAGGGGACATTGATGCCGGCCTCCGAGTAGAAGAACGGGGGCCGCCGTTCTCCGGCGGTGACGGCGAAGGGCACGACGTTGCCCGGCACCGGAGCCGGGCACGTGGCGAACGCGGAGAACGCGAACGGGTAGTTCACCGCGCGGTTGAAGTCGACGACGAGCGATCCGTCGGCGTTGGGGATGCCCAGATCGAGGGTCCGCCACGCCGAGGTGGTCCTCCCGTTCGTGGCATCGTGGAAGTCGAGCTGGAGTCCGGTCGCCGGGCACCCGGAGGCGATGAGCGTGACCTCGCCGTCGGGGCCGGTGAACGTGACCTCGCCGACGACCGTCGTCGTCAGCTCGAGACCCTCCTGCGCGGTGGAGACCGGTTGTGCCTGCGGCTGCTCATAGGGGGTGAAGCGACCGAGGAAGACGAACTCACGGTTGGGGTCGTAGACGGGGACCTCGACGAATTTGCTCAGCAGCGGCGACTTCGCGTCGCGGATCCGCACACCGATCCGCCCACCGCGGTCGATGAGCTCGTAGAGCACGTGCCCGACGGTGAACCAGCCGAGCGAACCGCCCGGCGGCAGCTTCGCACTGAAACCGGTGTCCTCGACCCTGACCTGGGGCGAGTCGTCGGCGGGGGCCTCCCCTGCGGTAGCTCCGTCCTCGGCGGAAGCTCCGTCCTCAGCGGTAGCTCTGTCCTCGGCGGGGCGGGAGAGGAGGTCCAAAGTCTGTGCGGCGGGGCCGGCCTTCGTGCTCGGGTCGAGCGCGAGGCGCACCCAGCCGTCGTCGTCGACGGTGAAGGTGCCGGGGGCGTCGGGCCAGGTCGACTCCTCATCGAGCCAGTGCAGGCCGACGACGCTGAGCCAGCCGAAGGGGGTCGCCAACGACGAGTTCCGCGAGTCCCGCCAGGTGTTCCATTCGGCCACGAACTGGTTCACGTCGAAGTCCCCTCGCAATCTCATTCGTCGTCCCGCGTCTGCCGCTTCGGAGCTGTGATCAAAGCACCTGTGATCAAAGCTACCGCAAAGGATAGGCTGAGAAAATGAGCACTCCTCCCACCGACCAGACAGCAAACGCGCAGGTCGCAGCCGATCTCTCGGAATTCGTCTCTGCCTCTCCCTGCTCCTATCATGCCACCGCTGCCGCCGCCGACCGTCTCGGCGCCGCCGGCTTCCACCGGCTCGACGAACGCGACTCCTGGGCGCTAGAACCCGGCCGCGGATACTTCGTCGTCCGCGACGGTGCGATCATCGCGTGGATGACCCCGACAGAGACCACCTCGGTGATCCCGCCGTTCCGCGTCCTCGGGTCGCACACCGACTCCCCCGCCTTCAAGCTCAAGCCCGGTGAGGAGTTCACGACCGCCGGGGTGCGCCAGGTCGGCGTCGAGATCTACGGCGGGCCGCTGCTCAACTCGTGGCTCGACCGGGAGCTCGCGTTCGCCGGGCGCCTCAGCCTCGCCGACGGCACCGTCGTTCTCGCGCGCACCGGGGCGATCGCGCGCATCCCGCAGCTGGCCATCCACCTCGACCGGCAGGTCAACGAGGGCCTCACCCTCGACAAGCAGCGCCACACGACCCCGATCGTCGGTCTTGCTGATCTCGCCGAGGCCGACGTCCTCGAGCTCCTCGCCGCCTCCGCCGAGGTGGACCCCGAGCTCATCGTCGGCCACGACGTCTACACGATCCCCGTCCAGGAGCCTGCGCTCTTCGGTGCCGCGGACGAGTTCTTCGCCTCGCCGAGGCTGGACAACCTCCTCTCCGTCCACGCCGGGGTCACCGCGATGGTCGGGCTCGACGCCGAGGCGCTCGACCACCTCGCCCTCTTCGCCGGGTTCGACCACGAGGAGATCGGGTCGAACTCTCGGTCCGGGGCGAGCGGACCGTTCCTCGCCGACGTCGCCGAGCGCATCGTTGCCTCCCTCTACCCCGACGCGACGCGCAGCGACCACCTCGCCGCGCTGGCCGGGTCGGTGTGCGTGTCCTCGGACGCCGGTCATGCCGTCCACCCGAACTATCAGGAGCGGCACGACCCGCAGGTGCGGCCCCGACTCGGCGGAGGACCGCTGCTCAAGCACAATGCGCAGCAGCGGTATGCGACCGACGCCGTGGGCACCGCGGTGTGGGCTAAGGCGTGCACTGCGGCCGGGGTCGAGTACCAGGACTTCGTGTCGAACAACTCCGTGCCGTGCGGGTCGACGATCGGACCGCTGACGGCGACGCGGATGGGGATGACGACCGTCGACGTGGGACCGGCGCTCTACTCGATGCACTCGGCGCGGGAGATGTGCGCGATCAGCGACGTCGTCGCCCTCGGTGCCGCCGCCAAGGCCTTCCTCCAGGGAGCGTAGGGGCCGGCGCCGGCACTCCACGCGTCGGTCCGGGCGAGATCGGCGCTCTCTGGCGTCGGTCCGGGCGGGATCGGCGCCGCCACTCCGTACGCCGATCCACGCGCAGCCGACACTTCCAGCCTCGATCCACGCTGGGCCCGAATTCCGCGTCGCCCAAGACGCGGAATTCCGGCTGCGCGTTGATCGAGAGCGACCGACTTCGCGGGAGCATCGATTTTCTCCCGCCGCGTTGATCGAGCGCGACCGGGTACGCGGTGATCGAGGGCGATCGGCAGTCGCCGGGCGGTCGACGAGGTGGCCGCCGAACCGTCGACAAGGCGGTCGACGAGGCGGCCGCCGAACAGTCGACGAGGTGGTCGCCGAACGGTCGACGGGCGGTCGACGAGACGCGCTGTTTTGTGGCGACGCGCACACTGTGATAGTCGTTGTGTGACCCCACGGGGGCCTCCGGCAGGAGGCTGAGATCGGGCTAAGGCCGCTCGAGACCGTTGAACCTGATCCGGTTGATACCGGCGGAGGAAGAGAGGATCGCAGATGACTGCGCCTACCCCTGACACACCCGAAAACACCACGCCCGCCGAGGACTACTCCCTCGAGCAGTACCCCTCGCATTCGCTCGCCTGGGTCGAGGACAGCGAGCACGGCATCCGCGTCCCGGTCACCCGCATCGACCTCGAGGACACGAACGGCCGCCCCAACGAACCCGTCCACGTCTACCGCACCGTCGGCCCCGGCGCCGTTCCCGAACACGGGCTTCCGCCGCACCGCGCGCCCTGGATCGACGACCGCGACGACACCGAGACCTACGAGGCGCGCGGACACCTCATCGAAGACGACGGCCGAGCCGCCGTCCGTCGCGGGGCGCCCTCTCAGCAGTGGCAGGGTCCGGAACGGTCACCTCGGCGAGCGAAGAACGGACGCACCGTCACGCAGATGCACTACGCCAGGAAGGGCATCATCACTCCGGAGATGCGCTACGTCGCGATCCGCGAGCAGTGCGACGTCGAACTCGTCCGCTCCGAGGTCGCCGCAGGCCGGGCGATCATCCCGTCGAACATCAACCATCCCGAGTCCGAACCGATGATCATCGGCAAGGCGTTCCTCGTCAAGATCAACGCGAACATCGGCAATTCTGCGGTGACGAGCTCGATCGCCGAGGAGGTGGAGAAGCTCCAGTGGGCCGCGAAGTGGGGTGCCGACACCCTCATGGACCTCTCGACGGGCAACGACATCCACACCACCCGCGAATGGATCATCCGCAACTCCCCGATCCCCATCGGCACCGTCCCCATCTACCAGGCGCTTGAGAAGGTCGACGGCGACGCCGAAGCGCTCACCTGGGAGATCTACCGCGACACCGTCATCGAACAGTGCGAGCAGGGCGTCGACTACATGACCGTGCACGCCGGCGTGCTGCTCCGCTACGTCCCGCTCACCGCGGACCGGGTCACCGGCATGGTCTCTCGCGGGGGCTCGATCATGGCCGGCTGGTGCCTGGCCCACCACGAGGAGAACTTCCTCTACACCCACTTCGACGAGCTCTGCGAGATCTTCGCGGCCTACGATGTCGCGTTCTCCCTCGGCGACGGGCTGCGCCCCGGCTCGATCGCCGACGCCAACGACGCCGCCCAGTTCGCCGAACTCGACACCCTCGCCGAGCTGACGAAGCGGGCATGGGAGCACGACGTCCAGGTCATGGTCGAGGGCCCCGGCCACATTCCGCTCCATCTCGTGCGGGAGAACGTCGAGCGCCAGCAGGAGCTCTGCGACGGCGCCCCCTTCTACACCCTGGGTCCGCTCGTCACGGACATCGCGCCCGGCTACGACCACATCACCTCGGCGATCGGGGCGACGGAGATCGCCCGGTACGGCACGGCGATGCTCTGCTACGTCACCCCGAAGGAGCACCTGGGACTGCCCGACCTCGACGACGTCAAGACGGGGGTGATCACGTACAAGATCGCCGCCCACGCCGCGGACGTCGCGAAGGGCCACCCGGGGGCGACGGCCCGGGACGATGCGCTGTCGAAGGCGCGGTTCGAGTTCCGCTGGCGCGACCAGTTCGCGCTCGGCCTCGACCCGGAGACCGCCGAGTCCTTCCACGACGAGACGCTGCCGGCGGAACCGGCGAAGACCGCGCACTTCTGCTCGATGTGCGGGCCGAAGTTCTGCTCGATGCGCATCTCCCAGGACATCCGCGACACGTACGGCAGCGCCGAGGCGCAGGCCGCGATCGCCGGCATGCAGGCCAAGAGCCGGGAGTTCCTCGCCGCCGGCGGTGAGGTCTATCTGCCCGAACCGACGATCGGTCCGCGGCAGGGCTGAGGTCCGGGCAGGGCTGAGGTCCGGGCAGGACTGAGGTCCGGGCTGGGCTGGGGTCCGGTCAGCGGGTGTCGGCGGGGTGGGGTCGGCGTGCCTCACCCCGCCGAGGCGGTTGCCGGGGTGAGATCGGAGTGCCCCACCTCGCCGCGGTGCTCCCGGGCTGGGAGCGAAGTTCCCACCTCGCCGAGGTGGTCCCGGGCAGCGTCTCGTTCCCGGACTCTCGGGTCGGTGCTCGTCCACCGCTGGTAGGGTCGCTCTGTGTCCACTCAGCCC
Organism: Brevibacterium sp. XM4083; assembly: GCF_006489205.2. Lineage (GTDB taxonomy): Bacteria > Actinomycetota > Actinomycetes > Actinomycetales > Brevibacteriaceae > Brevibacterium. The sequence goes on from NZ_VFYR02000003.1 coordinate 180,063, forward strand.
GCCGCGCCGCATGCTCCGAACCAGTCAGCGGAGCCCTCGTTCCGGGCGTCGTTCGACTGGTTCGCCCCGTACCTCATCGTCCTCGTGACGGGGCTGATCACCGTGGGCATCTACGCGCTGGCGTGGTGGAACGCGGGGTCGATCATTCCGCTGCCCGTCTTCGTCGCACTCTTCTGCATCCCGGTGCTGCTCGGCTGGTGGGTCTCCGGGGCCGCGTTCGCCACCGTCATCGGTCTCGCCCTGCGAGTCCACTGGGCGCTGCGCAGCGCGCTCACTCTCGTGATCTGCCTGTGTGCGACGATCGTCGTCCACTTCCTCATCATCGAGATGTTCAACACCGGCTTCTACGGAGTGCCGGCGATGATCATCCCCGGATGGATCTACTGACCGGCGCTGGCGAGCGGCCGCACACACCGCCCCGCACACACCGACCCATGGACACGCACAACCTCCCGCGCGCACGCCCGTGCCCTCGCCCACGCGCGTCCGCGCACTGACGCCCGCCCCGACCGCCTGTGTCCAGCAGCCGTCCGCATCGTGGATCACGGCGGAGTGCGGATAGCGGGTGGTGCACCACCCGCTATCCGCACTCCGCCGTGATCGGGAGCTGCCCGCCCCCTCAGCACTGGCCCCTCAGCACTCGCCCCTCTGCCCGCCAACTCAGCGCCGCCCCCTCTGCGCCGGGCTCGCTGACTTGGCGCCGGGGTCGTCCGCGTGGCGCGCCTACTTGTTGAGTTCGTCGAGCGCGGTCTGCGAACCCGGGGCGAGCGGGATCGGCTCCGGCGGCATCGCCGTGTCGAGCTTGATGTCCTTCGCCGCCGCGTGGACCTTCTCGAGGTCGGCCTTCTTGTCGAAGATCAGCTTCGTCAGGGCGCACTGGGTGCCCTCATCCATGTCGTTGCGGACCATGAGGACGTTGGGCGTGATGATCGTGTTGACCGCCCCGACGCCCTTGTACGTCTCGGCGGGGATCTCGGCGACCTCGTAGACGGGGTTGATCTCCTTCATCTGCCCCTCGAGGGCGGAGATGTCGAGGAACTCGACGTCGCCGCCGTTGGAGGTGAAGAGGTCGGTGACACCCGCTGTCGGCAGACCGCCGGACCACACCATGCCGTCGAGCGTGCCGTCCTTCATTCCGTCGACGGTCTTCGCGAGGTCGAGGCGCTGCTTCGTCACGTCGGCGTCGGCGAGTCCCGCGGATTCGATGAGGCGGTTGGCGATGACCTCGGTGCCGGACTTCGGTGAGCCCGTCGAGATCGTCTTGCCCTTGAAGTCCTCGATCGTCTTGATGTTCGCATCCTTGCGGACGATGACCTGGGTGTAGTTGTCGTAGATGCGCGACAGTGCGGAGATCTCCTCAGGCTGCTCGAAGTCCGCGTTGCCGGACACCGCGTCGGCGGCGGTGTCGGCGAGCGAGAACGCGATGTCGTAGTCGCCGGCCGCCAGCTGCTGGAGGTTCTGCACCGAGGCTCCGGTCTCGGCGGCGGTCGCCTTGAGGTCCGTGTTGTCGGAGATGAGCTGGGCGAGACCGCCGCCGAGCACATAGTACACGCCCGTCGAGTTGCCGGTTGCGATCGTGATCTGCCCGGATGCGGCCGTGCAGCCGTCTCCGCCGGAGGCGGCAGGCGTGTTCTCGCGTTTGCCGCCGCACGAACTCAGCGCGAGGACCGCGGCGACGGCGGCCGCGGTGACGGTGAACATCTTCGTTCTCTTCATGGGCTCTTCCCTTTCTCAGTGGTGGTCGGTGTGGGGGTGGTCGGTCGGGAGACCGAGGTCACGGGCGGGGTCACGGCAGAGCCGCCTCGGCGGGGGTGTGGTCCGTCTGCCGGGGACGGCGGCGAAGGATGAGGTGGACGATGACGGCGAGGATCAGAGCGGTGAAGCCGACGATCATCGACAGCGGCTGGAGGTAGAGGAGGGCGCCGGCGGCGATGAAGCAGAGGATGCGCTCGGGCCAGCCTGCGCGGCGGATGATCCACCCGCCGGCGCCGGCGGCGAGCGCGGCGACGGCGAACGCGGAGACCGCGCCGGTCCACAGCGCGCCGAGGAATCCGCCCTGGGCGACGAGCGACGCGCCCTCGGGGGTGAACGTGAAGGCCAGGGGCACGAGGAAGGCGGGGATCGCGTACTTGCACGCCTGCCACATCGTCGCGATGACACGGCCTCCGGTGATCGCGGCCGAGGCGACGGCGGCGAGCGCGGTCGGCGGGGACACCTCGGAGAGGACGGCGTAGTAGAAGATGAACATCGCGGCCGCCGCCTCGGGGATGCCGAGGGAGATGAGGGCGGGTCCGACGATCACCCAGCTGATGATGAACGACGCGGTCACGGGCACGGCGAGACCGAGGATCGTCACGGCGATCGCGGCGAAGATGCAGGTGAAGACGATGACGGCGGTGGGGTTCGACGAGATCGCCTGCGCGCCCTTGACGAGGATGTCGGAGATGACCTGGCCGAGTCCGGTCTTCGTGATCGTCGAGACGATGATGCCGGCGGCCGCGCACACGCTTGTGACCGGCAGGACCGAGCGGATGCCCGTCGACAGGGCGCCGAAGATGACATCCCAGATCGCGCGGAGGATCCTCTTCGGCTGCCCGCGGTGGGCGAGGACGATCTCGATGATGCCGAACCCGATGCCCACCAGGGTCGCGTAGACGACGGCTTTGAACGGGGCCATGCCGAGGGCGAGGAAGACGACGATGATGCCGAGCGAGATGAAGTGGTAGAAGCCGCGTTTGAGGATCGGCCACGAGCGCAGGCCGGTGGGCGGGCGGTAGTCGACGTCGATCTTGCGCGAGTCGATCTCGATGGCGAGGAAGATGCCGAGGTAGTAGAGCAGGGTGGGCACGACCGCCCAGAGGAGGACGAGGCCGTAGGAGACGTTGAGGAGTTCGGCGATGATGAAGGCGGCGGCACCGAGCGTCGGCGGGGAGAGGATCGCGCCGATGCCGGAGGCGGCGAGCATGCCGCCGGCGTTCTCCTTCGGGTAGCCGGCCTTCTTGAGCACCGGCCAGGTGACCGCGCCGAGGGAGACCGCCGTCGCCGTGCCCGATCCCGAGACCGTGCCGAGGAGGAAGCCGGAGAGGGCGACGGTGCGCCCGGGGGCGGCCTTCGACTTCTTGAACAGGGAGAAGGAGAGGTCGATGAAGAAGCTCGCCGCTCCCGTCTTGTCGAGGACGGCGCCGTAGATCGTGAAGAGGACGATGTAGGTCGCGGCGACGTCGAGCGGGATCCCGTAGAAGCCGGAGGCGTCGTTGTAGAGGGCGTTGATGATCTGGTCGAAGTTCTGGCCGGCGTGGGAGCCGGGCCAGCCGACGGGGATGTAGGCGCCGTAGTAGCTGTAGAGGAAGAAGACGACGCAGAAGATCGGGAGGATGAGGCCCGTCGTCCGCCGCGTCGCCTCGAGGATGAGGAGCATGAGGATGCCGCCCATCGTCACGTCGAGCGGGTCGAGGGAGCCCTGCCGGTTGAGGAACTCGTTGAACCCGCCGGAGAAGAACGGCAGCACCGGGTAGGCGCAGGTGAGGAACGTGAGGACGACGAGGATCCAGTCGATGACCGAGGGGTTGTCCGTCGTGCGGGCAGGTTTGGCTGTCCGCGCTGTACCCGGCGCCGAGGCGGTCGCCTCCGCGGCGGCGTCCGCTGCGTGCGCGCCCGCTTCCTTCCGCCGGCCGAACCCGGGGCGGTAGCAGATGAAGACGAGAGGCAGGACGAAGGCGAGGAACCACATGAGGTAGTACTGGTTGCCCTGCCGGAGCGGGAAGAACACCTGGTTGAGGACGTAGAGGGAGATGAGGAAGCAGACGATGCTCACACCCAGGTCGAGTCGACGCGTGAGTCTGCGCTGCGGGAGTTCCTCGTCGTACTGGGCGATGAGGTCGTCGACGTTCGCTTGGGGAAGCGGACTGGTGGCAGTCGCGGACGGACGCTCGGACATCGGTGTCCCTTCGGTCTCTCTGGTGTGGCGGCGGGGTGGTGTGGTTCGGTGTGTGGGCGGTGGGGTGGTCGGGTGATGTGTGATGGTCGGTCGGCACGGGTCGGCTCACCTCCTCGTGGAGTCGACCGGCGCTGGTCACCGCACTCGATAATGTGAGTTGACTCACAGTATACCGAGAGGACCGGCCGGTTCCGGCGGATCGGGACGATCGGGACGGGATTTAGCGTGATCGTTACGCAGGGTGCCGCTATTCGGGAACGCGCGAGGCGGCAAGAGGAAGCCGGGGCGCGTGCGGGGTGCACTGGTGGCATCCGCGGGCCGCGCAAGAGATGTCTGCCGGTGGGACGTCAGCGAGATCGGCCCGCCCACGCCGGCGCCGGGCCTCGTTCAACACGTGGCGCGAAAAAGTCGTCTTCGGGGACGACTTTTTCACGCCACGTGTTGAACGAGCAGCCACTGCTCGACGCAACCCGTCGATGTTCGCGCCACGTGTTGAACGAGCAGCCACTGCTCCACGCAATCCGTCGATGTTCGCGCCAAGTGTTGAACGAGCGGGGCAGATATCAGTCAGCGCCTGTGTAGGTTGGGACCATGGCCGAATCTCAGCGGGTCTTCGACGCGCACTTCCACATCATCGACCCAGCGCACCCACTCGTCGAGAACAACGGGTATCTGCCCGACCCGTTCACGGTCGCCGACTACGTCGCGCGCGTCGGTGGACTCAGTGACAGCGGACACAGAGGCGGAGTCAGCGACGATCGACGCGGCAGCCCTGACCCCGGAACCCGTGACCCCGGCGCTCCCGCCAGTGCCGAACCCGGCCCCAGCGATCCCGCCCCCGCCGGCACCGAGCCCACCCCCGCCGACGCCGAGCCCACTCCCGGCCTCAGCGACTCCGCTTTCACCGTCGTCGGCGGCGCGATCGTCTCCGGGTCGTTCCAGGCCTTCGACCAGTGCTACCTCGTCGAGGCGCTGCGGCGGCTCGGACCGACCTTCGCCGGAGTCACGCAGCTGCCGGCTGACACGAGCGACGAGCACATCCTCGCCCTCGATGCCGCCGGCGTGCGCGCCCTGCGCTTCAATGTCGCCCGCGGCGGCTCTGCGGATGTGGGCGACCTCGATCGCTTCGCCCGTCGCGTCCATGACCTGGCCGGCTGGCACACCGAGCTCTACATCGACGCGCGCACGATCGACGACGATCTTGCCGCGCGGATCGCGGCCCTGCCGGCCGTGGGCATCGACCACCTCGGAATGCACCGGGACGGCATCGACACTCTCCTCCGCCTCGTCGAACGCGGCGTCAAGGTCAAGGCGACCGGGTTCGGGCGGGTCGACCTCGATCCCGCCGAGGTGATCCGCCGCATCGTCGACACCGACCCATCCGCGCTCATGGTCGGCACCGACCTGCCGTCGACACGGGCTCGTCGCCCGTTCGCCGACACCGACCTCGACCTCGTCCGCGAGGTGCTCACGCCCGCCGAGGTCGACGCCGTCTTCTGGTCCAACGCCGCCGACTTCTACCTCGGACGACGCGCCCGCACGAGCTGATCCGGCGCCCGTCCGAAACGGTCTGCAAGCCGCCCGGGGAAGATCCCGCCGCCGACTCGCCCTACGCGGCGGCCCGTCTTACTGGGCGGACCGTCTTACTGGCCGACTCGCCCTATGCGGCGGCCCGTCTTACTGGGCGGCCCGCCTCTCATACGCGGTCCGGGCGAGCACATAGCCGAGCACGCCGAAGCCGACGATCCAGAGCAGCGAGATCCACCAGCTGCTGCCGAGCGGCGTGCCCATGAGCAGTCCGCGGATCGTCTCGATGATCGGCGTGAAGGATTGGACGTCCGCGAAGATCTGCATCCAGCGCGGCATCGTGTCCGTGGGCACGAATCCGGAGCCGACCATCGGCAGGAGCATGAAGAGCATCGGCACATTGCTCGCGGTCTCGACCGACTTCGCCATGACGCCGAGTGCCACCGACAGCCATCCGAGGGCGACGATGAGGAGGAGGCAGAAGCCGACGAGGCCCAGCCAGTCGAGCCCGTCCGCCGCCGGTCGGAAGCCGAGGAGGAGCGCCAGACCGAGGACGATGACGACGGCAGCGACCTGCTGCAGGCCATTGCTGATGACGTGGCCGGCCATGACCGCGCCGCGCGAGATCGACATCGACCGGAACCGGGTGACGATCCCCTCGTTCATGTCCTGCGACATCGACAGCGCCGTCAGCTGCATGCCGCCGACGAAGGTGAGCACGATGATGCCCGGCATGACGTAGGCGAGGTAGTCACCGGAATCACCGCCGAGCCCCCGGCCCAGGGTTCCCCCGAAGACGTAGACGAAGAGCAGGAGGATGACGATCGGGGCACCGACGAGGAACATGAACACCGGATAGCGCACAGCGTGGACGAACTGCCGCTTGACCATCGTCGCCGTGTCCGCCCATGCCCAGCGGATCGGGTGACGCGCCGGCTCGGGGGCTGCCGCGGTCAGCGGTGTCGTGGGGGTCTGAGTCATCGTTCGGTCCTTCCGTGTCGTGTCGCGATGTCGGTCGGGTGGGTGCCGTCATGTCTCTCGCCGAGGCTGTCCACCGGATCCGCGGTCGCATCGGCCTCGTCGTCGCCAGTGGCGTTCGAGCTCACATCGGTCGTGCGTGCCCCGTGCCCGGTGAGGGCGAAGAAGACATCGTCGAGGCTGGGCGTCTCCACGGTGAGTCCGCGCGGTTCGATGCCGGCGGACTCCAATCCGCCGAGGACCTCTCGCAGGTGTGCCGCTCCCCCATCACCGGGGATAAAGAGCGCAAGCGCCTCAGCCCGACCGGCGGCCTGCGGCCAGAGGCTCTGCGCTCGATCGAGATCGGCCGCCGAGGCGAACGCGAGGTCGATGCGACCGCCGGGGATGAGTCGCTTGAGCCCGGCCGGGGTGTCGTTCGCGACGATCTTCCCATCATCGAGGACGGCGATGCGATCCGCGAGTTCATCGGCTTCGTCGAGGTACTGCGTCGTGAGGAGGATCGTCACCCCGGAGGCGACGAGTTCGCCGATGATCTCCCACATCGTGCGGCGGCTGCGCGGGTCGAGGCCGGTCGTCGGCTCGTCGAGGAAGACGAGGCTGGGCCGGGCGATGAGTGTCATGGCGAGGTCGAGTCTGCGGCGCATGCCGCCGGAGTACGTCGATGCCTGCCGTCGGCTCGCGGGACTGAGGTCGAAGCGCTCGAGCATCTCGTCGACCCGCGCCTTCTGTTCCGCCCCCGGTAGGTGGGCGAGGGCAGCGACGAGGGCGAGGTTCTCTCGGCCGGTGAGCAGACCGTCGACGGCGGAGAACTGCCCGGTCAGCCCGATGAGCGGGCGCACTTCGGCCCCTGCGGTCACGACGTCACGACCGAACACCTCGGCGCGTCCGCTGTCGGGACGCTGCAGTGTGGAGAGGATGTTCACCGTCGTCGTCTTCCCGGCCCCGTTGGGACCGAGCAGGGCGAGGACCTCACCGCGGGCGACCTCGAGGTCGATGCCTGCCAGGACGGTCTTGTCGCCGTAGGCCTTCCGCAGGTCTCTGACGCTGATGGCCGGTCTGGTCGTCGGCGTGGTTCCGGATTCGGTGACGAGATCCGACATGGGATGCTCCTTGTTCTCGTGGTGATCTGTGGGCCGGCGGCGCTGCGCTGACCGGTTTTCGGGTGCACGAAGCCACGCCGGGTCGCCTGACCAGGTGGGCTGTGATGATGTGCCGCGACAGCGGCTGATGTGTCCGACCTCGGTGAGGTCGGTGGGTTACTGGGCGCGGTCGATGATGATGTCGCCGAACTTCGTATGGGCGTGGACTTCGACGGGCAGTTCGTCGCCGAGCGGTCCGGAGTCGGTGTCGAGGTCGGTGCGCACGACTCCGTTCTTCGAATCCGCGTCGATCCACACCGGCGCACCGGCGGCGACGCCGACTTCGATCGTGCCGAACGACGATTCGAGGTCGAGGCGGCCGCTGCCGGCTCGTCGCACCCGCACGGAGCCGTGCCCCGAGGCGGCCCTGACCTCGCCGTCGACATCGTCGAGGCTGATGGTGCCGGTCGCGGTGGCGAGCTCTCCCGTGCCGGCGAACTCGCCGATACGGATCGACCCGTGGGCCGACTTGATGTGAGTCTCCCCGCCGATCCGTCCGAGCTGGGCATCTCCGGAGGAGAGTCGGACATCGACGCCCTCGGTCACCTCGTCGACTGCGAGGCTTCCGGCGCTGACTTTCGCCGTGAGTGACACCATGGTGTCACCTGTGACGTCGCCGGCGGAGGCCTTCACGCTCACGGCGCCCACGTGGTTGCGCAGCCGGACGGATCCCGCGCCGATCGCCACGTCGAGGTCGGTCCCGGTGGGGACCTCGAGTCGGACGTCGGCCGAGCCCTTGCCGCCGAGGAGGAGTCGCTTCTCCCCGGCGATGTCGAGAGTGCCGTCGCCCTCGGTCACGGAGATCCGCTCGGCGGCCTCCTGGTCGACGGCGCGGTCGGGGTTCGTCGGTTCGATCGTGACGTCGACGCCGTCGCGCTCGCTCGCGGTGACGAGGAGGGTGGCGGCCGGGATGTCGACGGTGATCGCCGGTCGTGTCATGGTCGTGTACTGAGTCATCGCATCCATCCTGAGATTCTGCTGGTTCGGGTTCGCTCGGCGCCGCGAGCGTCGAGACCTGCGGCGACGGCACGGACGAGCCACGCATTGAGCGAGATGCCCTCGGCTTTGGCCGCCTGCTCCGCGCGGGCCTTGATCGAGTCGGGCAGCCGCAGCGTCGTCCGCGAGGTGCTTGCGTCGTCGAGGTCGACGGGGACATCGGCGCGGATGTGCTCCGCTTCCGGCTGCGTGATCTCCGCATCGCCCTCGTCTCCCCGGAGGGCGGGCAGCCCGTCGACGACGAAGTCGATGTCGCGCCCGCGGAGGCGGACATCGATGACGGCCGGGGCGATCGCCGAGGTCAGTTCCGCACTGGCATCGGTGAGCGCATCGAGGATCGTCACCCGCGCCGCGGGTTCGAGGGCGGTGACGAGTCGCTCGGCGACATCGCGGGTGGTGTCATCGCCGGCTGCGGCCGCGGCGGTGAGCTGGTTCTGGAGCTGCTCGACATGTCGCGTGATGTTCATGCATTCATGATGACACCATTGTGGTGTCATTCGCAAGACCGATGACACCAGAAATTTGTCGGTGCGCAACGACAGTTGTCGCGTAGCATGGCGAAGATGAGCCCCCAACGATCGCAGCTGGCAGACACCCTCCATCGTCTCGACGGCAAGAGCTACGGCAACTACAAGCAGATCACCGGGCAGTACACGTTCGGCCCGGTCACCCTCATCGTCGATCGCGTCCAGGTCGATCCCTTCGCCTCCCCGTCGAAGGTCCGCGTGCGCGTCAGACGTGCCGATGCCGGGTTCCCCGCCGATCTCACGACCGGCCGCCTCGATCGGATCGCCGCCTCCGACTACCTCCTGCGGGTGGGCAATGGTGTCATCCGGCGCGACCACGGGCGGTCGATCAATCTCGGGCGCCCGGGCCAGGAAGTGCTCGAACGGACGAACGTCATCATCGACGATGACGGCTTCGAGGCCCGTCTGCTCGTCAATCTGCCGGCCCGCGGACGGCGCATCCTCGGTCATCAGGCCGCCGACACCGTCACCCGCGACGTCATCGATCTCGCCCGGGCGATGTTCCTCTACGACAACATCGACGGCCAGGCGCTGGCCGACCATGTGCAGCTCCTCCGCGATCAGACTGAGCTGAGGGACCGCCTCGGCGAGGACGGCCTGGTCGGTTTCGTCGGCAACGGGGCGATCCTGCCCCGCCGCTCGGGTGATTCGGATCGGCCCATGGACGCTGCGGCCGCCGTGCCCTTCCGGAGCCCAACAAGTCTCGAGCGCACGTTCGACCTGACGAGCGGACGCCGGGTCACGGGCATGGCGATCCCCCGTGGTGTCACCGTCATCGTCGGCGGCGGCTACCACGGCAAGTCGACGATTCTGCGCGCGCTTGAGCGCGGTGTCTACCCGCACGTCACCGGTGACGGACGGGAATGGGTCATCACCGAGCCGACGGCCACCGCGATCCGGGCCGAGGACGGACGCGCAGTGACCGGTGACGACATCTCACCGTTCATCAACAATCTGCCATCCGGCACGGACACGAGATTCTTCTCGACGACGAACGCCAGCGGATCGACCTCACAGGCGGCGAACCTCGTCGAAGCCGTCGAGGCGAGCGCGCATTCCCTCCTCATCGACGAGGACACCTCGGCGACGAACTTCATGATCCGCGATGAGCGGATGCGCGCGCTCATCCCCGCCGACCGGGAGCCGATCACCCCGTTCGTCGACCGGGTCCGCCCCCTGTTCGGGGAGCGCGGGGTCTCAACTGTGCTCGTCGACCCCGAGCAGACGAACGGCATCGCCGAGTCGCTCGAGTACATGGCGAGGATCTTCGACGGGAAGGTCTCCGTCGTCGAGGCGCTCGCGGAGATCGAGGCGATGCTCGACGCGCAGGGCATCGACGGCCTCACCGGCCACCGGAAGCATCCCGGTCACGTCGCCCGGCCGCGCGCGCAGGAGATGGCCGCCGCCCTCAACCGCTACCGAGGACTCAGCCTCATCCCCGATTGAGACCACAGCCGTTCCAGGATCGGACGCTCGGCGATGCCGGTTCTCTGCGATTCCGCGAGGCGACTGCCCGTCAGCACTGTGCGAGCGGTTGCTCTCAGCGCACGGCTCGGAAGAACTCGCGGATATCCGTCGCCACGTCATCCGGTCGTTCCAGGGCCGCGAAATGGCCGCCTTCGTCGAATCGGGACCAGTGGACGATGTCGGCGTTGTCCCGCTCAGCGAAGACCCTGATCGTTTGGAAATCATCCTTGAACACAGCGACGCCGGTTCGTGCGCTGCTGACCTGAGGTTCCGTCTCGGCTCGGGCATTCTCAAGATAGCTGCGGCTCATCCCCGACGCAGCATTCGCGAACCAATTGACGCTGACCTCGAGGAGAATCTGGTCGAGGGAGACGAGCGAGGTGCCGTTGCCGAAGGAGTTGAAGAGTTCGCTGTAGGCGAGCAGCCCGAGCGGGGAGTCGCTGAGACCCACTGCGACAGTCTGCGGACGCGAGGCGTTCATCGTGTTGTAGCCGCCCACGGACTGGAACCACTTCATGTGCTCGAGACCTGCGTAATCAGCCGGTTCGAGCCGTTCGAACTCCGCCGGATCGCCGGAGGGAAACGAGAACAGCTGCAGCACATGCAGACCGAGGAAGCCTTCCGGGTCGAGCAGACCGAGCTCACGAGCGATCATCGCACCGGTATCCGATCCGTGGATGCCATAGCTCTCATAGCCGAGTTCGCGCATGAGGCGATCGTAGGCGCGCGCGATCTTCGCATTCGTCCACCCCCCAAGGCGCAGGGGCTGTGAGAAGCCGAACCCAGGAGCGTCGGGCACGACGACGTCGAAGGCATCCGCGGCATCTCCGCCGTGCGCAACGGGATCGACGAGGCGGTCGATGAGGTCGAGATAGTCAACAGCTGATCCCGGGTAGGTATGTGCGAGCAGCAGCGGCACGGCATTCTTGTGAGGTGAGCGCACGTGAACGAAGTGAACGGGCTGTCCGTCGATCTCGGCCATGTAGTGCGGGTGCGTATTGAGCCGGGCCTCTGCGGCGCCCCAATCGAACTCCTTCCACGCCGTGAGCGCTGTGTCGAGGTAGCTGTTCGGTGTGCCCGCGTCCCAGTCATCGACCGGCGAGGCCAGCGGCAGGCGGGTGCGGTCGAGCCGCTCGCGCAGATCGGCGACATCAGCCTCGGGCACGGAAATGGTGAATGGACGGATGGACAGGGACTCCTCAGTGCTGTTCATACCTCGACGCTAGATCGCAATTAGGTAGGATCTGTTCCTAATAGGGCAACTTCGTTCCGGAGAGCCGTGGAGGACGATGTGGTCGACCCGACGTCGCGACTGCTGTCACTGCTTGTGATCCTGCAATCCGGTTCGAAGCGCACCGGACGCGAGCTTGCCGAGACTCTGAATGTCTCTGCCCGGACGATCCGGCACGACGTGGACCGGTTGCGCGAACTCGGCTATCCCGTCGATGCGACGCGCGGCTCCGTCGGCGGCTACCGCCTCGGCGTGGGCGGCAGGCTGCCCCCGCTCCTGCTCGATGATGACGAAGCGGTTGCCGTCGCGGTGGGGCTTCGAGCGGCCGTCGGGGTGAGTGGGATCGAGGACGCCGGAGCCCGCGCTCTGATGAAGCTCGATCAGGTGCTTCCGGCACGACTTAGGCCCACTGTCGACGCTCTGCGTTCGACGATCGACCGGGCCCCGGAGAACACGGACACGGATGCTCCCGACCCAGAGGTCGATGCCGCTGTCCTGCGCTCGGTGGCGCGGGCGATCCGCGGCACCGAGCGGCTGACCATCGATTATCAGGGAGACGCGCGAAGCGTCGAACCCTACCGGCTCCTCAGCTGGCGACGACGGTGGCATCTCGTCGCACGCGACCCCGCAACCGGCGAATGGACCACCTTTCGCATGGATCTGGCAACGGTGCGACCACCGGCCGGCCGTCGTTTCACGCCGCAGCCGCTGCCGGGCGGCGACGGCATCGCCTTCGCAATGCACTCGATCGCTGCAAGCGGATGGAAGGTGCGAGCGCGACTTCGTGTTGAGGCATCGGCCGAGGCTGTGCTCGATCGCATCAATCCGACCGTCGGCATCGTCGAGCCGATCGACGACGAGAACTGCCTTCTCCTCACCGGTGCTGACAGCCTCGACACCGTTGCCGCCTATATCGGCATGCTCATGATGGATTTCACCGTCGAATCACCGCCTGAACTCATCCCCCGCCTCGCCACGATCGCTGACCGGTACCGCCGGTCCGTCGATCACTCACCGACCGAACGATTCGAGAACGGTGACCTCCGTGTTCACCGCGAGGTTGACGATCCCACAATCCCCGAATGACGGGCGCTCCCGCAGGTCGGGCAGCGTCTGGCCATGTTCTCCTGTCCCACTCAGCTGTATCCTGAACACATGAAGCGCTATCAGCGATTTGCACACCCCCGGCCGGGAATCGGCCGCGGGGTCGTCGTCGTGCACTGACAGCGCGCGTCTCCGCAGGCACGGTCGGGGGAAGAACTCCACCACCGACCAGCCACTCTCACATCGGAGACTCCTCATGTCACTGGATACCACCACCGACCTCGATTCCGGCTACCGCTATCTCACCCCTGACCAGCTGCACCGAGCCCTGAGCATCCGCGATCTCACGGATGCACGCCAAGGACAGCACGCCATTCAGACGCTGCTCGACGATGTCATTGCCGCACTGAGCTCATCGTGGCGGTCCTCGGTGCGCCGGGTCCGCTCGTCACCCATCGTGCCCGTCCGCGAGAACTACGACCGGTTGGGCTATCTTCTCAACGACGTCACCCGAGCACAGCGCTACACCCGGTACATCAGCTCGACCGTCATGCTCCGCAGCCACACCAGTGCCGCGATTCCCGCTGAATTGGATCGCTATGGGGCGCCGGACGCCGCGGACGTCCACGTCGACGAGCTGCTGGTGGCTCCGGGACTGGTCTATCGACGCGACGTCGTCGATCGCACTCACGTGGGTGAACCGCACCAGGTCGATCTCTGGCGCGTCCGCCGTGCTCGATCGACTGACGACGATGTGCTCGACATGGCACGAACCCTCGTCGAGGCGGTGCTGCCGGGCGCCGGTTGGCGGGTCACCGACGCGATCCACCCGTACACGGTGGGCGGCAAGCAGATCGATGTCCGCCACTCCGGCGAATGGCTCGAATTGGCGGAATGCGGCCGGATCCACCCCGACGTACTCCGGCGATCGGGTCTAGACCCGCGCACTTGGTCAGGTCTTGCTCTCGGGATGGGTCTCGAACGGGCGCTGATGCTGAGGAAGGGAATTCCCGACATCCGGTATCTGCGTGCGAGTGAGCCGAGAATCGCGGCGCAGATGCGCGACCTCGAACCGTGGCAGCACGTTTCCCTCCTCCCACCGGCTCGCCGAGACATCTCGATCGTGGTCAGCGACACGGATGACGAGGAGATACTCGGCGACCGCATCCGCAATGCTCTGGGCGACGATGTCGAGATGATCGAATCCGTCGAGGTCCTCAACAGCACCGCACATGATGATCTGCCAGAGGCCGTCCGCATGCGGTTGAAGACCCGCCCAGGGCAGGCGAATGCTCTGCTGCGCATCATTCTGCGTCCCATCGACCGGACTCTGACATCAGCGGAGGCCAATGCCCTCCGGAACAGGGTCTACCTGGCAGTGCATGAAGGACCGGTCAAGGAGCTCATCTGAGACAGGGCGGCCGCGCTGGATCCGTGCCATCGCGGCCGCCGCGCGCTCACTCTTCGCCCTCACCCGTCGAGCAGCGCGGCAAGTTCCGCTGTCGTCGTCACCGGCAGCGAGCAGACCGTGCCGCGACACACGATCGCCGCCCCTTCGGGCACGGGGATCTCGTCCCCGTCGGGCCCGGGCACACCGGTCGAGTCGGTGAGGAGGGTGACCGCGGGGTGCTTCGCGGCGAGCGTGAGCAGAGCATCGTCGCGACTGGCGACTCGGACCGGGGCGAGGGCGCGTTCGGCCTGCCACAGCGCATGCCCGGCACCGCGCGGCGCCCGACCGGCCAGCGCCCGGTAGACCCCGAGCAGACGATCGCGCACGTCGATCGCCTGACTGCTCGTGAGCGTTGCCTCGGACTGACCGACGGTCGGATCCTCCTCGCCGAGGCGGCCCCGAGCTGGAGTGCCGCCGTCGACTCCCAGCTCGCCGAGGAGCAGCATCGCCTCCGCAGCGGCCGCGCGCCCCGAGGGCGTGGCGTTGTCGACGGGGTCGGATCCGCGCACGCCGAGGATGTCGTCGGCTTCAGCGTCGAAGACCTCGAGGGTCTCGACCGCGTCGCCTCCGCCGCCCGAGGCACCTGCACCGGCCGTCGAAGACGTCCTCCCGGCCCCCGCCTCGGCGTCCCAATTCGTGAACCTCCGCAGCATTTCGGTGCCGAGTTCGGCGAGCCCAGCCGGAGTGAGCAGGGTGTCGTCGAGCGCGACAGCGGTGTCGGCTCGTTTGCCGACGCCCTCGCCAAGCCCCGCATTGCGCAGCTGCAGCACGGCGGCACCGGCGACGATCATCTGCGCCCAGTCCGTCAGACCCGCCGCCCCCGGGCCCGGATCGGCCCCGGTGAAGCTGCGCCGCACCGGCAGGTCGCCAACGCCGGGGATCACGACCTCGGCGGGCTCGGCGTCGATGTCGCCGGACCCGGTGATGAACCGGTTGACCATCGACTCCCAGAAGATCGCCGCGGTGCTCCCCC
Organism: Brevibacterium sp. XM4083; assembly: GCF_006489205.2. Lineage (GTDB taxonomy): Bacteria > Actinomycetota > Actinomycetes > Actinomycetales > Brevibacteriaceae > Brevibacterium. The sequence continues at coordinate 195,332 of NZ_VFYR02000003.1, forward strand.
ACGCCGCCGACGCCGCACTCGGATGGGAGTAGAGGGCCGCCTCGGCGAGCGCGGTGATGGCGAGCGCATTCCATTCGGTGATCGTCTTCTCATCCCTGGCCGGCTGGGGCCGCGCATCGAGGAGCGTGCGCAGAGCCGTGACCTGGGCCTGCGTCGCCTCGGTCGCCCACGGGGCGGGGTGCTCGGCGTCGAAGGGCACGTCGGCCATGCCGAGCCAATCGACGATCCGCGGGGCCGCGACGACGAGGCCGGGCAGGTCAGCGCCCGCCGGGGAATCGACGAGCTGGAGCACTCCGGCGCCGCCCACCTCGGCGAATTCGTCTTGCGTGACGACGTAGGCGGCACCCTCTTCGAGCCGCCCGTCGGCGCCGGGCGAATCGGCGTCGAGAGCAGCGACGAACCGATCCCCGGCAGAGAGGTCGGCAATCATGAAATCGGCGGTGTCAGCGAGCTCCCGCTCGGCGAGCGCAAGCCATTTCGAGGCCGGGTCGAGGGCGCGTTCGACCTCGGCCCAGCGCACGACCGCCCGCAGGTAGACGGCGTTGTCGTAGAGCATCTTCTCGAAGTGCGGGACGAACCACTGACGGTCGACGCTGTAGCGGGCGATGCCGCCGCGCACCTGGTCGCGCATGCCGCCGGAGGCGATGTGGGCGAAGGTGCTGCGGGCGGCGATGAGGCAGTCGAGGGTGAGGTCGCCGGTGAGATGGCCGTCCGCGCCGAGGACAGCGATCCCATCGGTCTCCTTCGCCGAGGTGGTTCCACCGTGGCGGACGAACGTCGCGAGCAGCTGCATGAGGTTCATCGACGGCGGGAACTTCGGGGCAGTGCCGAACCCGCCCCACGCCGGATCGTAGGAGTCGAGCAGCGCCGAGGCGGCGGCGTCGAGCTCCTCGGACGTCAAGGTCTCGGCAGCCGCCTCGGCGGGGATCGCATCGGTGACGGCGGTGGCCATGTCGGCCAGGCCGCGATCCATGCGCTGGGACATCTCGGTCACCTCGGCGCGGCGGTCCGTCCACGTCTGGGACACCGCGTCGAGGACCTGCGTGAACGAGGGAACGTTGCCGCGCGGGGACGGCGGGAAGTACGTGCCGGCGTAGAACGGGCTGCCGGTCGGGGTCGCGAAGATCGTCATCGGCCAGCCGCCCTGCCCGCGCATCGCCTGGAGGGCGTTCATGTAATGGGAGTCGATGTCGGGCAGCTCTTCGCGGTCGATCTTGATGGGGAGGAAGCCGGCGTTGATGATCTCGGCGACGGCGGGGTCCTCGAAGGACTCGTGGGCCATGACGTGGCACCAGTGGCAGGTCGAGTAGCCGATCGAGATGAGGAGGGGGATGTCGCGGTCGGCCGCCTCCGCGAGGGACTCCTTCGTCCACATCCGCCAGTCGACGGGATTGTCGGCGTGGGCGCGGAGGTACGGGCTCGTCGATGCGGCAAGTTCGTTGGCCATATCTCCACCCTCTCACTTCGCGCCGGAGACCGCGAGGGGGCGACTTCGAGACTCTCAAGGTCGCATCGCGGCATGCCCTGTCGCTCGGCGCCCAACTCTTCTACACTCTGTAGAAAAGCGCGGCGATGGCGAGCGATTCCGACGTCCCGCCGCCCGCGCCCGAGGGAAGGCAACGCGATGAACGCTGATCCGAACATGGTCCTCGACGCGGACGAAGCTTGGGAGAGCCTGCGCAGCACGACGATCGGCTGCCTCGCCGTCATCGTCGGCGAGGGTGAGGACCTCCACCCGGAGATCTTCCCCGTCAACTACGCTCTCGAGCATTCGTCGATCGTCTTCCGCTCCGGGGAGGGCACGAATATCGACGCGATCCACGACCATCCGCAGGTGGCCTTCGAGGTCGACGGCTTCGACCCCGAGGCCGGGGAGGCGTGGAGCGTCGTCGTCAAGGGCACGGCGAAGCCGATCAACCGCACCGATGAGCTGCTCGACACGATCTCCCTCGACGTCACCCCGTGGCAGGCGGGGAAGAAGAATCGCTTCGTGCGCATCCTCGCCGAGGAGGTCACCGGCCGCCGCTTCCCCGTGACCGAACCCGGGACCTGGGATTCCCCGCTCACGGGCACCCAGCGCGCCCCGCGGGAGTGAGGCGCCCTCGTCTCACGCGACGAATGCCCCCGGTGTCACGCCCAGAGTCCGCCGGAAATGTCTGGTGAGATGTGACTGGTCATGGAACCCCACCGCCGTGGCCACCTCGGTGGGCGTGAGGCCGGCGAGCAGGAGCCGGCGAGCGCGGTCGACCCGGCGCCCGAGGACGTACTGGTGCGGGGCGATGCCGTAGGCGTTCGTGAAGACACGGACGAGGTGACTGCGGTTGGCTCCGAACTCGGAAGCCGCCTCGGCGATGGTGACGGTCTCAGCCAGACGGTCATCGAGCATGTCACGGAGCCGCCGGGCGAGCGGAACGTCGGCGGGCACATCGGCCGGAGACCGCAGACGACCGAGCACGAGGTCACGCAGCGCGAGCACGCCGCATTCGGCGGCGAGCGCATCCGCCGGGTGGCCCAGGGCAGCGTGAATCTCCTCGACGGCGGAGAGGATATCAGCGCCGGTCAGCGTCGGTGAGTCCGCTGCAGCACCGACCGTGTCATCCGGAAGCCAGTCCGACTCCAGGTAGAGGACGCGCTTGCGAAACGGGCGCTCCGGTATCGCCGACCTCCCGTCGTGCGGCACCTGCGGCGGCAACAGGGTGATGGCGGCCGGAGTGGCGAGGTGGTCATGGCGGTCGAGATCATAGGTCACGGCGCCGTCGTCAACGAGCAGAACCGCCCACGAATCGTGGGTGTGCGACGGGTAGGCGTGGTGCTCGAACCGGGCATGGAGGACCTCCTGCACGAGCGGCACCGGCGGGTGCCAAGCGCGGATCACCTCGGCCATGCAACAAATGTACAAGACCGGGACATCGTCGACCGTGGAGTCTGGAGGCATGGACACCACCGATACCCTGCATCCGAGACCGACCGATTCCAGCACCGAGGCGACCGCACCCGAACCGTCGAACGCCTCGGAGACGGCGGTGCGCTTCGATACGAAGGTCATCGTCGTCCTCCGTGACGACCTGCTGCCCTGGCAGGAGCTCAACGTCACGGCGTTCCTCATCTCCGGAGTCGCGACGAGCACGGACGACCTCGTCGGAGACCGCTACCGAGACGCCGACGGCAACGACTATCTGCCCATGCTGCGCCAACCCGTCATGGTCATGACCGCGGACGCTTCACGGCTCGCCTCGATCCGCACCAAGGCCGTCAACCGCGGCATTCCGCTCGCCGTCTACACGGAAGAGCTGTTCGCCACCGGCCATGACGCCGCCAACCGCGCCGCCGTCGCTTCCGTCGCCGCCGTCGACCTCAACCTCGTCGGCGTTGCCCTGCACGGACCGAAGAACGCCGTCGACCGCACGGTCAAGGGCGCCCGCATGCACCCGTGACGTCGCCGCGGCGGCCACTCCGGGATGAGTGAATGCGCCGGTCTCGTCTCGACTCAGCCGGTCCAGTTCGCCAATGTCGGAGGCTCTTTCCAGATCTTGCTCATATCCAGCCTCCGATAATGCTCAAGAACTCGTTCGGCAAAGTCTGGAACCACTGCCTCGGCGTACTTCTCCGGGAAGTTCGGCAGCTCATTGCGGCCATCCCGCTTAGCCTTGAGCACGTGATAACCGAGATTCGTCAGCAGTGCCGCCCGAATACGGTCAGGCATCGATTGGTCGCATAGCACGAGGAACTCGTCGAGGTGATAGAACTCGTAAGTCGTTCGATCCGGATCCGGCACAAGAGCTTGGCGATCCATCGTCACCACATAGTCGACGTTTCCGTGTTCTGCCGCGGCATCAAGGTGGCTGTCGAACGGGTCGGTGTCGCCGGCCTGAGACAACTGTGCTTGCCGATCGACGGGTGCGTTGTGACGCAGCCGCGAGGCGCCGACCACGGCAACGATGATTGCCGATGTGGCACGATGGGTTCATGGACAGCGCACTACAGCCACCGTCGATGTCGATACGCTTCTCTGTCCTCGTCGTCGGTTTCGTCGTCCACCTCGCCGCATGGGTGGGTTTCTCAGCGCTCTTCTTCACCGCTCCGGACTATGGAACCGGTCACCCGCTCTGGGTGGGAATCCCTCTGCTCGTACTCGCTCTGATAGCAGCGGCCGCGGTGGGAGCCATCGCGCGGAGCCAACCGAGCAGCGCTGCCGGCGTCATCGCCGCAGCACTCGTCATCGCTTGGTGTCTCTCCGGAGTCGTGGCACTCGGTCTGCGGCTGGTGCCTTCGGCGGCCCTCGCTGAACCCCTCTCGGAGTTCGTGGGAGCACTCCCGTTTCTCACCATTCTCGCGGCGCCTGCCCTCCTGACACCGGTGACGATTCGCACTCTTCGCACAATGGCCTCGGCTGAGAACTCGGCGGACAGCGGTCGGCGGAAGCCGCACGAGGCAGCCATCACCCTGTTCGGTTCGGCAGCTCTTATCGTTGCAGCGGGCTTTCTCACCTCGCCGGCCGGCACGATCGTCGAGTTCTCGACAGGTACGTGGACGTGGATCCTGTCGCTGCTGGCTGCCGTCGGTGCTGTCGCAGGCATCTTCGCACTTCGACATGCATTCGATGTCCCACGAAAGTCGCTCGGGGACTGGCTTCTCGGAGCCTCAGGCTTCTTCACTCTGATCTTCGCGATGAACACGGTGATCATCGGAGCCCTGCTTCAGATCGGTGCTGAAGAATCACTGGTCGGCGATGGCGCCGCAATCCCCATTGTCGTCATCGGCTACCTTGCTGCGGCGAGCGTCCTCACCGCCACCAGCCTCGCACCGAGGCGGAAGTCGCCGATTCGGCGTCGCCGTGAAGCTCTCATCTGAGTCGTTCCGAACTCGCCAGATCTCCCGTTCGCAGTCCGTTTCCGCCGCCCCTGTCTTTCGCCAAAGCTCTGTTCTCGGCCATGTCAGAACCGCCCGATACATTGCACTCGTGCCTGTCGCGCTTGCTCCTGATGGATCCCGTCTCCGGTACTCGATTCGCCTGGGCGCTTTCCCGTCATTGCCGCCGCTTGTCCTCGTGCAGGGACGAGCGCTCGATCATCACGGGTGGGACTCGGCGCGGAGCGATTTCTCCGAGCGGACCACCATTGTCTTCGATCATCGCGGCACCGGCGACAGCACGTCCGAGTTCCCTCCGCGGTGGTCCACCAGGGATTTTGCTCTTGACGTCATGGCGATACTCGACAACGCCGGGATCGCTCGCGCGCACTTCTACGGCCATTCGATGGGTGGTCGGATCGTCCAGTGGATCGGCGCCGACCATGCCGAGCGAGCGGTATCGATCGTCATCGGCGCCACGAGCGTGGGCGACGAGACGGGACCGCCGCGCCCGGCAGAGGGAGCGAAGGCTTTGGCGACCCTCGATACGAAGACGCTGGCTTCCCTCTTCTACCCTGACTGGTGGATTGCAGAGAACCCACGTGAGGCATGCAAGGTCTTGATCGCTCCGCAATCACCTGAGGCTATGCGCGTTCACAGTGAGGCCTCCGACCTGCGCGATGGGCCGCACCCGGAGTCCATCAGTGTCCCGGCTCTCGTCCTCCAAGGAGCCGATGATCTCCTCGTCGACCCCGGCAATGCCGCGATCTTCGGTAGCAGAGTCCCCGACGTCGAGGTCAGCATCATCCCCGACGCCCGCCACAGCTACTGGGTCGGCCGCCCCGAAGTCCACAAACGCGTCGAAGAGTTCCTGGCCCGGCACGACTAGGCACATACGCCTGGGTCAGATGCCAGCACTAAGCCGCCGGCGCAGGCGGCTCCGACCTACAAGGGCTCGCCCAGCTCGTCTTCCAATTCCATGAGGTCGTGAATGGCACGAGCGCGTTCGGCGCGAAGTGCCTTCCTGAACTCCACAACGTCCGCCCTGCGCAGCCGGGTATGCGTCCCCACCGAATGAGATGGCAGCCGCCCTTCGCGCACATGCTTCATCAGCGTCGGACGAGAAAGTCCCAACATCGACGCCGCCGTTGTGGTCGTGACCACTTCGGGCACCTGGCCAATGGAGATCTCATCACCAGCGGCCACCGCCTGAAGAACGGTTTCGATGAGACCCGCGACCCGGGGATCCAGATCGGACCGGCGGATGGTCCAGCCGGCTCCGGAATCCGCGGCTGTTCTCAGCAGCTCGGACGCAGATTCCGACGTCTCGGAGTCGAACAGCACATGGTGAGAGCGAACAGTCATGATCATTCCTTTCAGATATAAGTGTAGCGCGTTGCTGTTATATCTGAAAGTGCGTTCCTTGCCGGGCTACAGCTCCTCGACGACCTCAACGAGGACGTCAGGCACATTCGTGATGATGCCGTCGGCACCGTTCTCGATCGCCGTCTCCATGTCGGGCACCGCGTCGATCGTCCACACGAGGCTCGACATGCCGAGTTCGTGGATGAGCGTGAGGTACTCGGCGTCGGCGTCGACGTACTCGGGGTTGATCTGATCGACCCACGCGGCGAAGTCGCGCAGCTGCTCGGGAGTCGGACGGCCGAGGAGTCCGACCGGCACCTCGGGGGCGAGCTCGTGGAACTCCCGGACGAAATCCCAGTCGGCAGACTGGACGACGAGCAGCCCCGCGGCAAGCGACCGGTCGAGGTAGTCGGGCACGTTGTCGCAGGCGGCCACGATCGCCTCGGCGATCCCGGGGTAGAGCTCGGGATGCTTGACCTCGAGGAGCAGCCCGGTGCGGGTCGCATGGACGAGGGCGAGCACCTCGGCGAGCGTCGGCACCTGCAGACCGACGAAGGCCTCATGCTTCCAGCTGCCCGCGTCGAGCCGGGCGATCTCGGCGGCGGTCATCTGGGAGACGTGGGTGTCGGCGCGGTCGGGGAAGACCGTGCGCACATCGGTCGTGCGATCGAACGTGATGTCGTGGACGACGACGAGTTCACCGTCGGCGCTCATGTGGACGTCGACCTCGATCATGTCCGCGCCCTGGTCAATGCCGGCGACGAACGCCGGGATCGTGTTCTCCGGCCACCCCAGCGACGCGCCGCGGTGCGCGATGACGAGCGGCGGGACCGGGGTCCTGACGCCGCCTGCGGGAGGATGGGTGAGAACGGTGATCGGCATGGTGGGTACTCCTTATGGGGATGGTCGCCGAGGCGGTGCCGGTGGAGCCGTCAACGTGGTACCTCAAGGGCGATTGCGGATTATCCTAGGCGCTGCGGGCAATGCCTGGGTGTTGTCAGGGTTGCGTTCCGGTGAATCCGGGATCGGAGTCGGCTGATGTTTCGCGGTGCGATCCGGCACCGGCCGCCGCGGCTCGGGACCAGGTGCGGAACGGCAGCAGGGCACAGGAGGGGAACTTGAGGAATACACGACGCGAAATCGTTGCCGTCTTCAATGACAACGGCTGGTCGGTAAGTGCGGATTCTCGCCGCATCACGTTCGTCGGGGACGACCCTCCACAGGTCATCATCTGGCACGTCGATGACAGCGACCTGGCGCACATGCAGGCCGCACGAGGGTCGAGCGCAAAAGGCGCCTACGGCTCGCGGAAATCGAACTTCGGCCTTCTCGTTCATATATCTGAAGCGATCGACACGTTCACCGGCACGCGCGGGGAGATGCGAGGCGACGATCTGACAGTCATCGAGCAGTGATCCCGTCGGAACTCCCGGGAACCTCGGTGCGAACGACGCACGCGCAGAGGTACGTGGGCGCACGAATGCTGGGCCGGCGAATCCGCGGCGCTCAGGCTCGGCGGCGAGCGCACGACGAACGGTCCTCAACGAGACTCCTCCACAGGGGAACGGGCGATGTGCAGCCCAGGGAGCAGGAATCCCAGTCAGCGTCGTCGGCACGGTACAGGTCTTTCGAAGTGCGGTAGATCACAGGAATAGTACCACGTCTGAAGTGGGGTGATCGCGGTCGCGGCGAACAGCCTCGGCGATGCAATCCCTCTTGCCGCGCTGCGCATGCCCCTGCCGCGCACCCGATGATGTGAGTGGTGGCACAATGAGTTGAGAAAACGCACAACACCGCACAAGCATTGGAACGATCGGCATGTCCCTCGAAGACCTCATCGCATTCGTCAATGACCGACTCGGGTGGGTGCTCATCGTCGTCCTCATCGGCGTCGCCCTCTACCTGAGCATCCGCACCAGCATGGTCCAGCTGCGGCTGCTGCCGGAGATGTTCCGCGTCATCGGCGAGAGCCCCGGCAACAACAAGGACGGCACGAAGTCGATCTCGTCGTTCAAGGCGTTCTGGATCTCCGCCGCCTCCCGCGTGGGCACCGGCAACATCGCCGGCATCGCCCTGGCGATCTCCATCGGCGGCCCGGGAGCCGTCTTCTGGATGTGGCTCATGGCGATCTTCGGCGCCGCCACCGCCTTCGTCGAGTCGACACTCGGCCAGCTCTACAAGGTCAAGGACAAGGACTCGTTCCGCGGCGGCCCCGCCTACTACATGAGCGTGGGACTGAAGAAGCCCCTGATGGGAGCGTTCTTCGCCGTCATCATCACGGTCACCTACGGCCTCGTCTTCAACTCGCTGCAGGCGAACTCGATCGTCGACGCCACGGCCACGAGCCTCAACATCGACACCACGCAGAGCTTCTGGCTGCCCGTCGGCCTCGGCATCTTCCTCGCGCTCGTCACCGGCGCGGTCTTCCTCGGCGGTGTGCAGCGGATCTCGGCCTGGTCCTCGGTCATCGTCCCGGTCATGGCCGTCGCGTACCTCTTCCTCGGTGTGCTCGTCGTCGCGATGAACATCACCGAGGTGCCCGACATGATCATGCTCATCATCAGGAACGCGTTCGGCATCGAATCCGTCGTCGGCGGCGGCATCGGCATCGTCATCCTCCAGGGCATCCGCCGCGGCCTCTTCTCCAACGAGGCCGGCATGGGCTCGGTGCCCAACGCCGCCGCCACCTCGTCGGTCTCCCACCCCGCCAAGCAGGGTCTCGTGCAGAGCCTCGGCGTCTACTTCGACACGATCCTCGTCTGCTCGATCACGGCGTTCATCGTCCTGCTCTCCAACCCCGTCTACGACGAGGCGCAGGGTGCGTCGCTGACGCAGACCGCGCTGGCCTCCCAGCTGGGGTCCTGGGCGGTCCACTTCCTCACCGTGGCGATCTTCCTCTTCGCGTTCTCCTCGATCCTCGGCAACTACTACTACGGCGAGGCGAACATCTCCTACCTGTTCAAGAGGAACGCGCGCCCGGCGATCATCATCTACCGGATCATCGTCATGGCCGCCGTGTTCACCGGCTCGGTCATCGCCCTGCCGCTCGCCTGGTCCGCCGCCGACGTGTTCATGTCGATCATGGCACTGACGAACCTCGTCGCCGTCTTCCTCCTCGGCGGGATCGCGCTCAAGGTGCTCAAGAACTACACCGCACAGCGCAAGCAGGGTCTCGAGCCGGTGTTCAACCGCGACGACCTGCCCGGCGTCGACGGCATCGACGCGTGGGACGGCTCCGACGAGGTCACCACCCGCGCCTACTGGGACGCGAAGAAGAACGCCAAGAAGGCAGCGAAGACCCAGTGAGGTGAGGGGCCGCGGGTTCGAGCAGAGGGTTCGGGCCACGGGTTCGAGCCACGGGTTCGAGCAGGGGGTCCCTGCTTAGGGCTCACTTCAGTTTGAGGGGCTCACGCCAAAACGTGAGCCCCTCAAACTGAAGTGAGCCGTAAACGGTCGGGACGCCGGGTACGCGGCCGGGACGCCGGGTACGCGGCCGGACGCAACCGGCCCGGAGGCCAGCAGGCCGTCCAGACCGGCCGGCTGCTCAGACCGCGGCGGTCTCCTCGATGATGAGCGGGTAGACGCCGTTCTCGTCGTGGACTTCGCGGCCGGTGACCGGCGGGTTGAACACGCACGCCATGCGCAGTTCGGTGTTCGCGACGACGGTGTGCTTCTCGCGCCCGTCGAGCAGGTACATCGTCCCGTCGGTGAGCGGGTACGTCTTGCCCGTCTCCTCGTCGGTGAGCGTGCCGTCGCCCTGCACGCAGTACACGGCTTCGATGTGGTTCTGGTAATGGAACGTCGAGCGCGTGCCCGCGTAGATGACGGTGTCGTGGAAGGAGAATCCGACTCCCTCCCGGCCGAGCACCATCCGCCGACTCCGCCACGTCTCCGACTGGACGTCCCGGTCGGTTCCGTTGAGGTCATCGCGATTGACTACGTACATATCGTGTCCCTTCGTTTCGTCAGTGTGGTCGTATCCCTGAACCCTCGCCGAGGCGGTCGGGCCACCTCTCGCTGCGGCAGGCGGGGCGCAGAGAAGTCCCGGCGAGGCTCAGGCCATCGCCGGCGTCGCGGCCGGGGCGACCTTGAGCACGGCGGCTTCGAGGATGTCGAGTCCGGCGGTGAGGTCGCGCTCGGTGATCGTCAGCGGCGGCATGATCTTCACGACCTCGTCACGCGGGCCCGAGGTCTCGATGAGGAGGCCGGTGGCGAACGCCTCGGCGGCGATCTTCCCTGCCGTCTCCGGGTCATCGAAGAGCAGCCCGGCGAGCAGACCGCGGCCGCGCACGGTGGCTCCCTCGGCCTTGGCTGCAATGGCGTCGAGGCGCTGGTGAAGGTGGGCGATCGTGTCGGCGAGTTCGTTCTGGAACGCATTGTCGGCCCAGAAGTTCTTCAGTGCCGCGGTCGCGGTGACGAAGGCCGGATTGTTCCCGCGGAACGTGCCGTTGTGCTCACCCGGCTCCCACGCGTCGAGTTCGGGGCGGAAGAGGGTGAGCGCCATCGGCAGACCCGATCCGGAGATCGACTTCGACAGGCACACGATGTCCGGTTCGATGCCGGCGTCTTCGAAGCTGAAGAACGTGCCGGTGCGACCGCAGCCGGCCTGAACGTCGTCGACGATGAGGAGGATGTCGTGCTTCTTGCACAGCGCCGAGAGCTCTCGCAGCCATTCGGCCCGCGCCGCCCGCACGCCGCCTTCGCCCTGGACGGTCTCGACGATGATCGCCGCCGGCTTGTCGACACCGGAGCCCGAGTCCTCGAGGACCTTCTCGAGCCAGAGGAAGTCGGGGGTCTCCCCGTCGAAGTAGTCGTCGTAGGGGATCTTCGAGCTGTTCGTCAGCGGAATGCCCGCGCCCTCGCGCTTCATCGAATTGCCGGTCACCGACAGCGACCCGAGGGTCATGCCGTGGAACGCGTTCGTGAACGAGAGCAGGTGCTGGCGGCCGGTGACCTTGCGGGCGAGCTTGAGCGCCGCCTCGACGGTGTTCGTTCCCGTCGGTCCGGGGAACATCACCGTGTAGTCGAGTCCCCGCGGCTCGAGGATGAGCTTCTCGAACGTCTCGAGGAACTCCCGCTTGGCCGGGGTCTTCATGTCGAGCGAATGGAGCACGGCACCGGACTGGAGGTATTCGACGAGCGGGTTCATCAGCGCCGGATTGTTGTGCCCGTAGTTGAGGGCACCGGCCCCGGAGAAGAAGTCGAGGTACTCATTGCCGTCCTCGTCCCACTGCCGCGGACCCTGGGCCTTGGCGAAGGTCGCCGGCCACGAACGGGAGTAGCCGCGCACTGCGGATTCGCGGGTCTCGAAGATGTCTGGGGTGGTCGTCGTGGTGTCAGTCATCGCATGATTCCTTTCGACAGCGTGCAGTTTCGACTGCGGGTGCAGGCTGGCCTGCGGATGCAGGGTTGAGCTGGTTCCCCTGCGGGTGCGGACCCGCCCGTGCGGGCCCGCGGGAGATCGTCCGTTGAGGGCTGAAGTCGAGCAGTCGCCGAGACCGCCCACCGGGGCCGTGCCGACCCGTGCTCCGAGCACAGGAAGAGCCGATCCCGACCCGCGCTCAGAGCGGGGCGATCTCGTAGAGGTATTCGGTGTCGTGGCCGTCCGGGTAGAGGTCCGGGGTGAACAGCGGGCGCCGGTCGAATCTGGCTCCGCGCTGCTCGGCGAACGCCTGGAACAGGCGGTTCGAGGCCGCGTTGTCGTCGGTGATCGTCGTCTCCAGCCGCAGCGCTCCGGTCCGGTCGGCGAGTGCGTGGAGCATCGTCGAGGCCAGGCCGCGCCCGCGGAACGCCTCGGAGACGGCGACCTGCCAGATCATCAGGGTGTCCGGATTGTCCGGACGCGTGTAACCCGTGACGAACCCCGCGGGTTCGCCGTCTATCCAGGCGATCGCCGAGGTGTCCGCGAAGTCACGACACCACAGCAGGTACGAGTAGGAGGAGTTGAGATCGAGCACGGCCGAGTCCTTCGCCAGCCGCCACAGATGCTGTCCGTCCTCGAGCGAGGGAGGGCGGACGTCGGTTTCCGTCTTCGGTTGAGCGAGTGCGTTTCTCACGCCCACAAACCTAACGAGATGAGCATGAGCGTCAATCTCACCTCGGCGATTTCACCCCGAATCCGCGCCCGCAGCGCGGGGGTGGGGATAAGAACCTCGCCGAGGTGGTCCCGGGGTTTCCCCATGGCATCTCTGGGGATCGTCGTGCTCGCCACTACGGCTGCCTGACGGAGGACCCTTCGTTATCCGTTCGTTACATTTCCCGAGACGTGGAACACGAGTTCCAAACGATGGAGGAACGGCGACCCGCTGACCGAGACATCGCAGTCCCGTCCCCGCTCACCCCGCCGAGGCAGTCGTCCACCGTCACAGCCTGTCCTCAGCACTCGACGACGTTGACGGCCAATCCGCCGAGCGCGGTCTCCTTGTACTTCGAGGACATGTCGGCACCGGTCTGGCGCATCGTCTCGATGACCTCGTCGAGGCTGACCCGGTGCTGGCCGTCGCCCCACAGCGCCATCCGGGAGGCGTTGATCGCCTTGCCTGCGGCGATCGCGTTGCGTTCGATGCACGGCACCTGGACGAGCCCGGCGATCGGGTCGCAGGTCAATCCGAGGTTGTGCTCCATCGCGATCTCCGCGGCGTTCTCGACCTGCTCAGGGGTGCCGCCCATGACCGCGGCCAGTCCGCCGGCGGCCATCGACGAGGCGGATCCGACCTCGCCCTGGCAGCCCACCTCGGCGCCGGAGATCGAGGCCCGCTCCTTGTAGAGGACGCCGATCGCGGCGGCCGTGAGGAGGAACGTCATGATCGCGTCGTGCTTGGCGGCCTCTCCCCCGGCGGTCACCTCATCGACGTAGTTGAGCGCGTAGTGGAGCACGGCGGGGATGATGCCGGCCGCGCCGTTCGTCGGGGCGGTGACGACCCGACCGCCCGAGGCGTTCTCCTCGTTGACGGCCATCGCGACGAGGTTGACCCACTCGAGGTAGAACTTCGGATCGCGGTCGGGATCCTCGGCCTTGAGCTTGAGGTACCAGTCGTGGGCACGTCGGCGCACCTTGAGCCCACCCGGCAGGTGACCCGACCGGTCGAGCGAGTTCGACGCGCACTCCTCCATGACGGAATAGATGTGGAGGAGGCCGTGACGGATCTCGTCCTCGTCGCGCATCGTCCGCTCGTTGGCGAGCATCACCTCGGCGATCGAGAGCTCATTGGTCCGGCACTGCTCAAGGAGTTCGACGCCGGAGTGGAACGGGAAGGGCAGCTCCTCGCTCGCGGCTTCGAGTTCCGCGTCGACGACCGCCTCGGCGACGGCGAACTCCTGGTCCTCATCGGCATTCGACGGGTCATCGGGTTCGTCGTCGAACCCCTCGTCGGCGTCGTCGGCGTCCTCGACGTAGAGCGAATCGTCGGTGAGCGCCGCGACGTCCTCGTCGGCAGCCGCCTCGGCGAGCGCGGTCTCGGTGGACACGAGCGCCTCGGCGGCCTGCTCCTTCTCGACGAACTCGGTCTCCGAGGTGACGAAGCCACCGCCGACGGAGTAGTAGGTCTCCTCGGCCAGGGTCGCACCCGCCTCGTCGAAGACGGCGAGCGTGAGCGCGTTCGTGTGACGCGGCAGCACGGTCAGCGGGCGTTTGACCATGTCAGCCTCGGTGAACTCGAGTTCGACCCCATTGCCGGTCGCGTCGCCGAGGATGATCTCACCGGTCTCGGCCATGCGGGTGCGGCGGGCGGTGAGCTCGTTGCCGTCGACGGCGTCGGGGCGGCAGCCCTCAAGGCCGAGGAGGATCGCGTCGAAGGTGCCGTGGCCGGCGCCGGTCGCGGCGAGCGAGCCGAAGACGTCGACGCGCAGGCTCGCGACGGAGTCGAGGTCATCGCCGATGAGATCGAGGAAGCTCACGGCCGCGCGCATCGGGCCGACGGTGTGCGAACTCGAGGGGCCGATGCCGACGGTGAAGAGATCGAAGACGCTCAGTGGCATGGTGGGTCCACCGTTTCTTGAGGAGGGAGCATTCGTGACAGGGAAGAAGGAGCGGGATGACGGGGTGAGGGGAGGGCGTTTCGGACAGACGACAGGGTCGGTCCCATCCGGACTTCTTCGGATATGACCGACCCCGTCGGTATGTCGCACTGCTGAGCCACCAACGCCGTCACCAGCGACGACGAGGCGGCGAGAACGCGTTACAGGGAGTTGTTCTTCGCGTAGCTGTCGGCGTCCATGACGACGCCGACCTCGTCGACGTTGACCTCGAAGAGCCAGCCCTCGCCGTAGGGATCGGAGTTGACGAGACCCGGGGAGTCGAGGACCTTCTCGTTGATCGAGGTGACCTCGCCGCCGACGGGCGAGTAGAGGTCGGAGACCGACTTCGTCGACTCGACCTCACCACAGGTCTCTCCGGCCTTGACGCCGTCACCGACGCTCGGCAGGTTGAGGTAGACGACCTCGCCGAGGGCGTCGGCGGCCACCGCGGTGATGCCGATCTTCACGGTCTGTCCGGCGATCGTGTCGGGACCCTGGTTGACCCATTCGTGTTCGGCGGAGTAGGAGAAGTCCTTCGGAAGTGCTGGCAGATCAGCCATGATCTTCCCTTTCTGCTGTGGGACAGCGGTTGTGGCGAGCAGGTGTGACCAGTGTACGAGTCATCGGGACAAGTCTCACTGGTCGATAAGCATCAGTTTCCCGAACGCTTGTAGAACGGCAGTTCGACCACGGTGAAATCGTGCGACTTGCCCCGGATGTCCACGGCCACCTCGGTGCCGGGAGCACTGAGCTCACGGTCGACGAACGCGAGCGCGATGGGATGGCCGAGCGTCGGCGAGGGCTGCCCCGAGGTCACGACACCCACCTCCGCGCCGTCGGAGATGATCGCCGACCCCGACCGCGCGGCACGCCTGCCGTCTGAGACGAGCCCGACGAGGACACGGCTGGGTTCGGTCTCCCCGAGCGCGGCGAGTGCCTCGCGGGCGACGAATTCGTCCTTGGACGTGAAGCCGATCATCCGGCCGAGTTCGACGTCGAACGGCGTCGTCGTGAGCGTCAGCTCGTTGCCGTAGAGCGGCATGCCCGCTTCCAGGCGGAGCGAATCGCGGGCGGCGAGGCCCGCGGGCACGAGCCCGTGGCCGGCACCGGCGGTCATCAGTGTGTCCCACAGGCGGGTCGCGGCGATGTTCGGGACGTAGAGCTCGAACCCGTCCTCGCCGGTGTAACCGGTGCGGGCGAGCACGAGGTCGATGCCGGCGATCGTGATCGGCATCCACGCGTAGTACCCGAGTTCGGCCACGGCCTCTCCGACCGTGCGGGTCTCGGCGTCATCGGCTGCATCCGCCGAGGTGGTCCGCGGTCCGAAGGTTCCGTCGGCACCCTTGTCGAGGGCGGTGAGGATGATGTCCTGCGAATTCGGTCCCTGCACGGCGATGAGGGAGGTGTCCCCGGATTCGTCGGCCATGCGCACATCCGCGCCGGGCTCGACCTCGGTGAGGAACGTCTCGAGACGCTCGGTGAGCGCGGCGACGACGACCGGCGTGTTCGAGGCGTTGGGGACGATGAGGAACTCCTCCTCACCGATCCGGTAGGTGATGAGGTCGTCGAGGAGGTACCCCTCCGCGTTGACGATGACCCCGTACTTCGCCTTGCCGACCTTCATCGTCGAGTACTTCGCGACGAGCGCGTAGTCGAGGAAGGCCGCGGCACCGGCACCGGTGACCCGCACCTCGCCCATGTGGGAGAGGTCGAAGATGCCCGCCGCTTCGCGCACAGCGCGGTGCTCGGCGAGTTCGGAGCCGTACTTCAAGGGCATGTCCCAGCCGCCGAAGTCGGTGAAGCTCGCGCCCAGCTTCGCATGCGCATCGTGCAGCGGCGTCTCCTTGATCTGGCCGGCTGCCTGGGTGTGCGTCTCTGTCATCAGTTCTCCTCGGTGTCGGTGGTCTCGAAGGCCTCCGGCGGAGGGCAGGAGCAGACGAGGTTGCGGTCGCCGTACGCGCCGTCGATGCGGCTGACCGGCGGGAAGTACTTCGTCAGGCGCAGGCCGGGCACGGGGAAGACCGCGGTCTCGCGCGAGTACTTGCCGTCCCAGTCGTCCATGACGACGGTCGCCGGGTGCGGGGCCGCCTTGAGCGGTGACTCCGCGTACGCGTAGTCGGTGCCGATCGCGTCGATCTCGGCGCGGATCGTCCGCATCGCCTCGATGAACCGGTCGAGTTCGACCTTGTCCTCGGACTCGGTCGGTTCGACCATGAGGGTGCCGGGCACGGGGAACGCGAGGGTCGGGGCGTGGAAGCCGAAGTCGATGAGGCGCTTGGCGACATCCTCGGCGGTCACACCGGTCTTCGCGGTGATCTCCCGGAGGTCGAGGATCGTCTCGTGGCCGACGAGCCCGTTCTCGCCCGAGTAGAGGACCGGGAAGACGTCGCCGAGCTTCTTCGCGATGTAATTCGCCCCGAGGAGAGCCGCCCGAGTCGCCTCGCGCAGGCCCTCGCCGCCCATGAGCTCGAGGTACGCGAAGCTGATCGGCAGGACTCCGGCCGAGCCGTAGAGCGAAGCGGAGACCGGGAGGTCGGTCGTCGAAATGTCACCGGAGACGAGGTCGGGGTTGACCGGATTGCCGGGCAGGTGCGGGGCGAGGTGCTCGCGGACCGCGACCGGACCGACGCCGGGACCGCCGCCGCCGTGCGGGATGCAGAAGGTCTTGTGGAGGTTGAGGTGGGAGACGTCGCCGCCGAACTCGCCGGGCTTGGCCAGTCCGACGAGGGCGTTGAGGTTCGCGCCGTCGACGTAGACCTGACCGCCGGCGGCGTGGACCTTGTCGCAGACCTCGCGGACCTCGGACTCGAAGACGCCGTGCGTCGACGGGTAGGTGATCATGATCGCGGCCAGGCGGTCGCCGTTCTTCTCGATCTTCGCGTCGAGGTCATCGAGGTCGATCGACCCGTCCTCGGCGGTCGCGACGACCTGGACCTCGAGTCCGGCGAGCACCGCGGAGGCGGCGTTCGTCCCGTGGGCCGACTGCGGGATGAGGCAGACGGTGCGCTGCGGGTTGCCGCTCTCACGGTGGTAGAGGCGGATCGCGAGCAGGCCGGCGAACTCGCCCTGGGAGCCGGCGTTGGGCTGGAGGGAGACCCGGTCGTAGCCGGTGACCTCGACGAGGGAGTCCTCGAGGCGGCCGATGAGCGTGCGCCATCCCTGGGTCTGCTCGATCGGGGCGAACGGGTGGATCGTCGCGAACTCCGGCCAGGTGATCGGCTCCATCTCGATGGCCGAGTTGAGCTTCATCGTGCACGAGCCCAGCGGGATCATCGTCCGGTCGAGTGCGAGGTCGCGGTCGGCCAGGGTGCGCAGGTAGCGCATCATCGACGTCTCGGAGCCGTGCGTGTTGAAGATCGGGTGCGTGAGGAACTCGGTGTCCCGGTGGAGGTCGGAGGCGAACTGCGGTGCCGGCACCTGGTTGGCTCCGAAGGTCCCCGCCGAGGCGGCCTCGAAGTCATCGGCATCGATCCGGGCGATGATGCCGAGGGCCTCGAGCAGGCCGTTGGCATCGGCGACGGTGTGGGATTCGCCGAAGGAGACGCCGATCGTCGTCGGGTCGATGACCCGGATGTTGTATCCGGCGGCCTCGGCGACGGTGCGGGCGGCCTCGGCGTCGGCCACCCGCAGGGCGACGGTGTCGAAGAACTCCCGGGAGACCACCTCGGCGCCGGGGGCGGTGTCGGCTGCGGTCGCGAACGCCTGCGCGAGGCGGTGGATGCGGGAGGCGATGCGGGTCAGGCCGATGGGGCCGTGGTAGACGGCGTACATCGAGGCGACGTTGGCGAGCAGGGCCTGGGCGGTGCAGATGTTGCTCGTCGCCTTCTCACGGCGGATGTGCTGCTCACGGGTCTGCAGGGCCAGGCGGTAGCCGGGCTTGCCCTGGGCGTCCTTCGAAACTCCGACGAGGCGGCCGGGCAGCTGGCGCTGCAGCGAGGACTTCACGGCCATGAACGCCGCGTGCGGTCCGCCGAAGAAGAGGGGGACGCCGAAGCGCTGGGCCGAGCCGACGGAGATGTCGGCGCCCTGCGAGGCGGGGTCCTTGAGCAGGGTGAGTGCGAGCAGGTCGGAGTCGAAGGTGACGAGGGCGCCGCGCTCGTGCGCGCCCGCCACGGCGGCGGAGAAGTCGCGGATGACACCGGTCGTGCCGGGCTGGGCGCAGACGATGCCGAAGATGTCCTCGCCGACGAGGCCCTGGGAGAGGTCGGCGACGGTGACGTTGAAGTCGAGCGCGCGGGCGCGGACGTGGACGTTGGCGATGACCTGCGGGTGGAGCTCGGAGTCGAGGACGACCGTCGAGCCCTTCTTCACGGAGCGGCGCATGAGGAGGACCGCCTCGACGACGGCGGTGGCCTCGTCGAGGAGGGAGGCGTTGGCGATGTCGAGGCCGGTGAGGTCCTCGACGACCTGCTGGAAGTTGAGCAGGGCTTCGAGTCGGCCCTGGGAGATCTCCGGCTGGTACGGGGTGTACGCCGTGTACCAGGCGGGGTTCTCGACGAGGTTGCGGCGGATGACGGCGGGGGTGACGGTGTCGTAGTAGCCCTGGCCGATCATCTGGGTGCGCATGACGTTCTGGGAGGCGAGGTCGCGGAGGTCGGCGAGCACCTCGGTCTCGGTCCTGCCGCCGGGCAGGTCGAGACCGTCGATCTGGATGGAGGCGGGGACGGCTGCCTCGGAGAGTGCTTCGAGGGAGTCATAGCCGAGTTCGGCGAGCATCTCCGCGGTGTCGTCGGCGCGGGGTCCGATGTGACGGTCGGAGAACGGACGCGCCGTGTCTCCGGTGGCCTGCGTGGTGTGGGCGAGTGAACTGGTCATGGCCGTTCTGGTCCTTCGGTCCGGCGCCCTCCGGTGGGAGGACGCACTCAGCGGTGCAGAGTCCTCCCCGATCTGTCGGATCTCCTCTGCAGCGACGCGCTCGCGGGGTGCGCGGCAGCGTGCGGCAGTCCTCCAGATATGCCTGCATTCGGTGGTACTGGGCCTGAGAGTTTCCCGGGGAGGGAATTGCACCTACGGCGCTGCCCTGGCGAGTTCCTTGCGGACCTCCGGCAGCTCTCCCACGTCATGTCGTAACGGCGTATGAAATTGTCCGCACCCATTGTATGACCCGGAGCACGCGGCGACAACCGGGGTGCGTGCTCGTGGCAGCGCCCACCCGCCCCAGCCGTCCCCCACGCCCGCCCATCCGCACGACGGCGTAGGCCCCTGGCAACCCGCAGGGTGCTCTGAGCCGCCGTGCCGGCACGCAGACCACCCCGCAGATGGACGGGTCAGACCTCGCCGAGGTCCTTGCCCTTCGTCTCGGGCAGGAGCGCGACCGCGATGATCGTGGCCAGGCACAGGAGGATGACCCAGCCGCTCGAGAGCCACCGGAGGTCGAGGGAGTTGAAGAGCCCGTTGAGGTAGGGTGCGGTGCCCCCGAAGACGGCGACGGACACGGAGTACGCGAAGCCGATCCCCTGCGTGCGGACCTTCGTCGGGAACGCTTCGGACAGCACCGCTGAGAGCAGGGCTCCGGCCATCGACACGATGAGCAGGGCGATCGCCGAAGCGGCGAAGAGCGTCCATCCCGCCGAGGTGATCATGCCCATGAGCGGGTACTGGAGGACCGCCATGAGGACTCCGAATCCGATGAGCACCGGACGCCTGCCGATCCGGTCGGACAGCGAACCCCAGAACGGCAGTGAGACGAGCGCGATGGCCTGCGCCCCGACCGTCGCCCAATAGGCCGCCTGCGGATCCATGCCGCGCTCGGTGATCGCGAGCGTCGAGGCGTAGGACGACCATGTGTAGTGGGCGGCGGTGATGCCGGAGGTCATGAGGACGACGAGGATGATCGCCCGGGTCACGCGCCCGCGATCGAGCGGAGCCGCCTCGGTGACGGAATGACCGGCGGCCCCCTCACCGGCACCCGCCTCGCCGGCATCTGCGGCCGCGAAGACGTCGCTTTCGATCATGCCGCGCCGCATGTAGAGGGCGACGAGGGCGAGCAGCGCGCCGAGGGCGAAGGGGATCCGCCACGCCCACTCGGACACGGCCGCCTCGGTGAAGAGGTTGGTCACGGCTCCGCCGACGGTGTAGGCGAGGACGGAGCCGCCGAAGATCGCGATGAACACGATGCTGCCCCAGCGGCCGCGGCGGTGGGCCGGGGCGATCTCGGCGATGTAGGAGTTCGCCGTCGCCGACTCCCCGCCGTGGGCGAAGCCCTGGGCGACGCGCACGAGGAGGAGGACGAAGGAGGCTGCGGCGCCGATCTGCGCGTACCCGGGCATGACGGCGATGATGAGCGATCCCGCGGCCATGATGAGCATCGTCGTGATGAGGACGAACTTGCGCCCCTTGCGGTCGGCGATGCGTCCGAAGACGATCCCGCCGAGGGGGCGCATGAGGAAGCCGACGGCGAAGACGCCGAGGGTCGCGAGCACCGCCGAGACGCTGTCCTCGCTGTTGAACATCGCGGCGGCGATGAACGGCGTGAAGACCGCGTAGGCGCTCCACTCGTACCATTCGAGGATGTTGCCGACGGTGCTCGCCGCCACGGATTTCCTCTTCTCGCGCAGGGACACCGTCGTCCCCGCCATCTGTGCGGTCATGTCTGTCCTTCCAATGGGTGTTCGGGCGCGAAGGGTCGCCGAGGTGGCACTCCGCAGATCTGGTGCGGGGGGGCGTCGGAATGGTGAGGCTGCGGTGGGGCGCGGGCTACGTCAGCGTCGCCGCCACCTCCGATGCCGCGTCGAGGAGGGCGGGCACCCCGTGTTCGAGCGTGCCCGTGAAGTCACCGGCGGCCGGGGCCTCACCGGCGAGCCAGCGCGTGTAGATCGCCTCGGAGAAGATCGCCGCCTTCCACAGGGCGAGTGCCTGGTACCACGGCAGGCTCGTGAGATCGAGACCCGTGAGGTCCCGATAGCGCGCCGTGAGGTCGGCCCGCGAGGGGAATCCGGGCTGCCCGGTCACCGGGGTGAGGTCCATGACCGTGCGCGGATGCCGCCCGTCGGAGTACGTTGCGAGGAAGTACCCGAGATCGGCGAGCGGGTCGCCGAGCGTCGACATCTCCCAGTCGAGGATCGCCGCGACGGCGACCGGCGCCTGGGCCGCGATCATCGCGTTGCCCGCCCGGTAGTCGCCGTGGACGACGGAATGACGCTGCGTGTCCGGTCGGTTCGCCTCGAGCCAGGCGCCGAGGCGGCCGACCGCGGGCAGCGACCGCCGGGTGTTCTTCTCCCACAGGGAGGAGAAGAGCGCGACCTGTCTCTCGAGGTAGCCCTCGGGTCGGCCGAGGGCGGCGACCGCGGGGACCGTGACATCGACGTCGTGGAGGGCCGCCAGCTGGTCGATGAGCGCCTCGCCGAATCGGCGGCGCTGGTCCGGGTTCTCGAGCACCGCCGGCCGGGTGTCGGTGACGACGGTCCCGGGCACGAAGTCCATGAGGTAGAACGGCACGCCGAGGACGGATTCGTCCTCACAGACGTCGACGATCGTCGGCACCGCGATCCCCTGCCCGCCGAGCACGGTCTGGATCCTCGCCTCGCGGACCATGTCATGGGTCGAGCGCGGGATCGGCGGCCGCGGTCCACGGCGGAGCACGATGTCGACGTCGTCGCGGCGGATCCGGAACGTCACGTTCGACTGGCCCTCCCCGATTCGCTCCCACCGCACGGGCCCGGTGCCGATGCCGCGCGCATCGAGGTGGTCGGTGACCGAGTCGAGAACGAGCAGCGGCGGGACGTCGAGTGCGGCGGCCTGGGCCGAGGTCTCGACGACATCGACGAGCTGCGCGGTCATCGTGCGACCTCCGGACCGGCGACGAGGTCCTGGCGCGGGGCGCCGGCGGCGACCTCCCGGCGCCGCCGTGAGGAGGCGCGGCGGGAGATCGCGAACTTGTGCGTCTCGGTCGACCCGTCGTAGATCCGGAACGGGCGCACCTCATTGAGGTATTGGATGAGCGGGAGTTCGTCGGAGACCCCGTCCCCGCCGGTCAGCTGCACAGCCCGGTCGATGACCCGGTAGACGGCTTCGGAGCAGTAGACCTTCGCGATCGACGACAGCGAGTTCGCCTCGGCCTGGTCGCCCTCGAGGACGAGGGCGGTCTTCGAGATCATCGCGTCCGCGGTCTCGATGTCGATGACCGACTGTGCGATGAGCTCCTGGGCGAGCCCCTGGCGGGCGAGGATGTCGCCGAACACCTCCCGGTGCTCCGCCCGGTCGAGGGCGATGTCGAGGGCGCGCCTTGCCAGGCCAAGCCAGCGCATGCAGTGGGTCAGACGCGCCGGGGCGAGGCGGACCTGCGCATACGCGAAGCCCTTGCCCGGTTCGCCGAGGACGGCGGAGGACGGCACCCGCACACCCTCGAAGCGGACATAGGGGTGCCCGCCGGCGATCGTGCGATCGACGGTGCGGATCGACCGTCCGACCTCGACGCCGGGGGTGTCGCGGTCGACGAGGAACATCGTCGCCGCCTGCCCGCGCCGCTCCTGGGCGGAACCGGACCCGGCGACTGCCTCGGCGGGGGTGCCTCCAGTCGGCGAATCGGGGTCGGTGACGGCCATGACGATGAAGAAGCCGGACACCTCGGCCCCGGAGATGAACCGCTTGTCGCCGGTGATCACCCAGTCGTCACCGTCTCTCACCGCCCGGGTCGACAGGGCCGAGGGATCGGACCCGGCACCGGGATGGGGTTCGGTCATCGCGAAACTCGAACGGATGTCTCCGGTCGCGAGCGGGCGCAGGTACCGCTCCTTCTGCGCGGACGTGCCGATGCGGGCGAGCATGTGCATGTTGCCCTCGTCGGGGGCCATGCAGCCGAGCACGGCGGGACCGATCGGCGAGTACCCGGCTTCCTGGAAGATCGGCGACCAGTGCTCGATCGGCACTCCCTGGCCGCCCCATTCGGTCGGCACATGCGGGGCGAAGACCCCGGCGGCCTTGGCCTGTGCCTGCAGGTCGGAAAGCACCTCCTCGGCGAGGTAGACGCCGGGTCGCGGTTCGGCGGGGATGACGACGTCGCGGATGAAGTCCCGTGTGCGCACCCGCAGCTCTTCGACGTCCGGGGGCAGCGCGCTCATGCCGTTCCCCCTGCCGTGACGAGTCCGCCGTCGGCGGTGAGCACCTGGGCGGTGATCCAGTTGGCGTCGGCGGAGGCGAGATAGGCGACGGCTGCGCCGATGTCCTCGGGTGTGCCGAGGCGACCGGCGGGATAGGTCTGGGCGACCTCGGCTTCGCGGCCTTCGTAGAGGGCGGCAGCGAACTGGGTCTTGACGACGGCCGGGGCCACGGCGTTGACGCGGATGTCGGGACCGAGTTCGACGGCGAGAGTCTGGGTGAGATGGGAGACCGCGGCCTTCGAGACCCCGTAGAACCCGATGCCGGGGCTCGGGACGATTCCGGCGACCGATGAGATGCTGACGATCCGGCCCCTGTTCTCCCGGAAGTGCAGTGCGGGGTGGTGGACGGCGCCCTGCACCCAGGCCAGGGTGCCGATGACGTTGACGTCGAGGATCTTCCGCGCCGCGTCGAGGTCGATGTCGATCGTCGGCCCGTAGACGGGGTTGATGCCGACGTTGGTGACGAGGACGTCGAGGCGGCCGAAGCGCTCGGCGATCGTGTCGAAGACCTCCGCCCGGTGGGCCGGGTCGTCGGACTTCCCGGCGATGCCGACCGCAGTGCCTTCCGGGAAGGCGGCGACCGCCTCGGCGAGGGGGTCCGGTTTGCGGGCGGTGAGGACGACGGTTGCGCCTTCGGCGGCCAGGCGCTGCGCGATGCCGAGTCCGATGCCGCGGCTGGCTCCGGTGACGAGCGCGACCTCACCGTCGAATCGGCGGCCGCTCGTGGGTTCGGTCATGATGTCTCCTCTGTCGTGGCGGTCGATGTCGGTGTGCTGGCTGGGTCGGCGGCCGGGTCCGATGGTGGGGCCGCCTCGGTGCCGGAATCGCGGAGCAGGCGCCGCTGGATCTTGCCGGTGTGGGTCTTCGGCAGGTCGCCGATGATGTGGACGCGGCGCGGATACTTGTAGGCGGCCAGGCGCTCCTTGGCGAAGGCGATGAGGTCGGCCGGGGTCGCCGTCTCCCCGGCCCGCAGCGAGACGAACGCGACGACGGTCTCGCCGCGGTAGTCGTCGGGCTGGCCGACGACGGCGGCTTCGAGCACGGCGGGATGTTCGTAGAGGACGTCCTCGACCTCGCGCGGCCACACCTTGTACCCGGACACGTTGATCTGGTCCTTGATCCGGTCGACGAGGTAGATCCACCCGGCGTCATCGATGACGGCGACGTCGCCGGTGCGCAGCCAGCCGTCGTCGAACGCCCGCGCGTTCGCTTCGGGGTTGTCCAGGTAGCCGGGGGTGACCTGGGGTCCGCGGAGTTCGAGTTCGCCGGCGGTCCCATCGGTGATGACGGCGCCGGTGGCGACGTCGACGACGCGGGCGCTCAGGCCCGGGAACGGCACCCCGATCGCGAGCGTGTCCGTGGCCGGGTCGACCGGCGCCGCGGTGTCGGGCGGGACCCCGATGACCGCCGAGGCGGTCTCCGTCATCCCGTAGATGTTGTGGATGTAGTGCCCGAACCGCTCCCGGAACCGCTCGACCGTCGCCGGTGGGACGGGTGCCCCGCCGGAGTAGAGGTACCGGACGGAGCCGAAATCGGCCGCGGTGGCATCCGGGTGTTCGAGGAGCGCGTTGAAGACGGTGATCGATCCGATCGTCACGGTGACGCCGTCGTCGCGGATGGCGGTGACGATCGATTCGGCGTCGGGACGGCCGATGAAGTCGAGGGCGACGGGGAAGACGAGCGAGGTCGCCGCGCACGCGACGGCGCCGGTGATGTGGAAGAGGGGTGCGACGGCGAGCATGACGTCACCGTCGGCAAGCCCCAGCCACTGCCCGTACCCGAGGGCGACGGAGAGGACGTTCCAGTGCGTGGCGACCGATCCCTTCGCCGGGCCCGTCGTCCCGGAGGTGTAGGTGAGCAGCGCGGGATCGTCGAGTCCGGGAAGAGCATCGGCCCGGTGTTCGGGTGGGGTCGCAGTGCTGGTCGACGAGGTGGTGGCAGAGTTGGCAACTCTGCCCGCCGAGGTGGTGGCAGGGTCGCCCGTGCCGCCCGTCGAGGCGGGGCGGTGGCGGTCGAGGAGGTCCGCCCAGGCGAGCACGGTGATCGCTGCCTCGCTCACTGCCGCGGCCGGCGGTGCGACTTCGGCCTGGGAAGCCTGTGCATACTCGTCATCGGTCGTCGTGAGCATCCACGACACGGAGCTGTCTGACAGGGTCGTCGTGACCGCCTCGGCGTCGGAGGCGTCGCAGATGAGACCGGCGGCACCGGAGTCGTCGATGAGCGCGCGCAGCTCACGTCCGCGGTACATCGGGTTGAGGACGAGGGGAACGGCGCCGATCTTCCACGCCGCGAGCAGCGCGATCGCGAACTGCGGAACGTTCTGCAGGTAGAGGCCGACGATCGTCCCGGCCCGGCAGCCGAGGTCGAACAGGCCTGCGGCGAGCGCCTCGGCGTCGGTGTCGATCTCCGTCGTCGTCATGGCCCGCCCCCGGTAGAGGACGGCAGTCTGGGCGGGAGCGGCGACGACCCGGGCGTTCCACGCGTGGGCCACCGACTCCCAGGGGACGTCGAGGTCGACGTCGACACGATCCGGGTAGAGCTGCGTCCACACGGGAGCGCTGAGGGCTGATCCGCTGTGCTGACTCGTCATAGAACTTCCACTTCGCCGTCTCGGGCATCTGCCCGACCGAGCGCTCGCTCGGTTACTGATGTAGCTTAGGTCACATTCCGGCACAGCACAAGGGTCGTTCTCGGATCCGTCGTCCCGCCTCGGCGACATTCCTGCTCCCCTGCCCTGCCGACCGGGCCGCGGGGACGTAGATTGGTGTCGGAGGCAGCACCGGCTTCGGGCTGCTTCGCGCACGCTCGCCGGCGCCCCACCCGCCGGCTCAAGACAAGGATGACGACGTGGCCGCCTGGAGAACCTACGACACTCCCCTCTTCCCGCCCCTCCTCACCGCTGCCCTCGACTGCTTCGTCCGCGGCGGCTTCCACGGCACCTCGATCCGCCAGGTCGCGCAGGCCGCGGGCCTCTCGGTGCCCGGGCTCTACCATCACTTCGCGTCGAAGCAGGCGATCCTCACGGAGATCGACCGCCTGGCGATGTCCGACCTGTGGGCGCGGAGCACTGCGGCGCTCGAGGACGGTCCGCAGGATCCGCTCGCGCGGTTCGATCGCCTCGTCGAGAATCTCCTCCTCTTCCACGCCCACCAGGCCGACATCGCGTTCATCGCATTCAGTGAGATCCGCAGCCTGCCCGCCGACGCGAGGGAGACCCACATCGCCGCCCGCGACCGCCAGCAGAAGCTCCTCGACGACGCCGTCGCCGACTGTGTGAGCGCGGGCGTGTTCACGACGCCGTTTCCGCGGGATGCCGCGCGGGCGATCACGACGATCTGCACGGGTGTGGCGCAGTGGTATCGCCCCGGCGGCGAGCTCGACGCCGAGGGGGTCGCCGCGCGCTACGGCGATATCTGCCGGGACGCGGCCGGGGTGGCGCCGTGAACGCGCTCGAGCACATCCGCGACATCGGTCCGGCCGCAGGCTTCCCCATCGCGCGCGAGGCGATCCTCTCGTGGCAGCTGCAGGCCGGGGCCGGGGTCATCGTCCGCCCCCAGCGGCCCGTCCGGCAGGGGATGATCGTCGACCTCTGGCTCAATCCGCTCTGGCCCGCCCCGCCGAGGCGGCTGCGCGGCGAGGACCTCATCGTGCCGGTCGGCTCGTGCATCGTTGAGGACGTCATCGACACCGACCGGCAGGCGGGTTTCGTCTACCGCACGCTGCCCGGACACCTCGAGACGGGCGTGCAGACGTTCCTCGTCTCGATCGATGACGACGAGCGTCTCATCGCGTCGATCACCTCACGGTCGGTGCCCGGCAACCCGCTGCTCCAGGCGGCCGAGCCCCTGTCCGTGGCCTCCCAGAAGATGATGGCCGCCCGCTACGCCGCCGGCCTCGAGCGACTGGTGGAGCGGGCGGCGGAGTGAGCGGGGGGTGGCGTCCACTGACGAACGTTCCGTTGTCCTCTCGCACGCGGAGCCGACTGTGAGTTCGGTGGACGTGCGTCAACCTCTGACAGAGGCAGTCGCCTCGGCAGAAGAGCTTCTCAACAGGCGCCTTGAGCTCGTGCGCGTGCTCGACGGCGGCCAGCATGCGAGCACCGCACGCGTCACCGACGGCAACGAGGATTACATCATTCGCGCTTTTCCGCGCGGCCATGATGCGGCCTTGCGTGAAGCCGAGGTGCTGCCTCGACTGTCAGCGCTCGGCGGATTCGTCCCGCAGCTTGTCACGGCGAGCACCTCGCCGGACAATCCGCTGGTCGTCACGACAGTCGTCCCGGGTGGACTTCCCAGCCCCGAGCTGCCTGTCGAGGTCATCGCTCGCCAGATGGCCGCTGCTCTCGTGCGGATCCATGCGCTTGACGGGGTTGGACTGCCTCCAGCGCCAGAGGCCCCACCTTCCGGAACAGCGCCGATCGCATTGCGAGCTCAGCGCGAATGGGCAGATCTCGATCGCACCGATCTGGTGCTCACCCATTTCGACTTCTGGGCGGGAAATGCTGTCTGGACAGGAGAGCGCCTCACCGGGGTCGTCGACTGGGCGGGAGCTCGTCGGGGTCCGCGAGGCATCGACCTGGCCTGGTGCCGTCAGGACCTCGCACTGCTGGGATCGACCTCGGCGCCCGATGTCTTTCTCGCCGAGTACGAACGGCTCCTCGGTCGTTCGGTATCCGACATCAACGCGTGGGACGTCCAGGCGGGCGCAATCGCCGACCGCCGTGTCGAAACGTGGCTGCCGAACTATCACGGCATCGGCCGCACTGATATCACCGCATCAGACCTGCGGCAGCGCCTGGACTCCTTGAACGCGCGACTGTAGCCGGCATTCGCCCGGCTTCCCGAGCGGCAGCGCGACGCGACACGCGGTGCCTGTCGGCCAGAAGTACACATGCGCCCAACCAGTCAGCGGGCAGTTTCACTTCTGGCCGACACGGGCCGGCGTGTCGCTCGTATAGCGCCCGTAGCGTCCCCGCGTCGCGTGTGCCGCCCCCGCGGTGCCCGAACCGCGGGCAACGCCGCCTCACGCGGAGTATTTGACCTCGCCGCCGACGACGGTGAGGGCGACACGGGTGTCGCGGATCGCCTCGGCGTGGGCGAAGAGCGCCGCCTCCGAGGCGTAGCCGAGCAGCCCGACGGGACCGGCCGGCGCCTCGGCGTCGATGAGGCCGTCGGCGACATACGGATCGGTGTCGACGACGATGAAGTCGGCGTCCATGCCCGGGGCCAGCCGGCCCCGTCGCTCGCCCAGGCCGGCGGCGACCGCCGGTGCCCGGCTGTGCAGGCGCAGCGCTTCGACAGCCGACATCCGGCGTTCGGGCTGGAACGTCGTCGTCGGATCACCGGCGATGTCGGCGCGCGTCATCGCCGCGTAGATCGCCGCGAACGGATTCGCGTGCTCGACCGGCCCGTCGGAGCCGAAGACCACCGCGGCATCGGCCCGCACGAGATCCGGCCACGCATACGCGGCGAGCTGCGCGGACTCGTCGATGAGATGGAGGAGATGGAGGTCGGAGATGCAGTGGCGCGGCTGCATCGACGCGGTGACGTCGAGAGCGGCGAACCGCGCGACATCGCTCGGCTGGATGAACTGCGCATGCTCGACCCGGTGCCGCAGGCGCCTGCCCAGACGCGCCTCGACTGAGAGCGTGATCGGTCGCAGCCGCTCGAAGACCCCGAGCACATGATGGTTCGCCTGATCGCCGATCGCATGGATCGCCACGGAGATCCCCGCCTCCGTCGCGATCCGCGCCTGTTCGAAGAGCTCGTCCTCGCTCATCTGCGCGATGCCGTAGTTGAGGTGGGTCTCGGCCACCGGTGCCGCGGACCCCGCACCCGATGACGCGACGGCCGCATCGGCTGCCGCCTCCCTCGCCTCGGCGCCGTGGACGCCCACCCCGGCCGGCTCCGGCGCGGGAAACGGTGAGGACATGTGACTCGTGTGCGAGCCGAGCGCCCCATCGGCGAAGAGCTTGAGCCCGCCGTGCTGCAGCCAGTCGTCCCCGCCGCCGGTCTGCCATCCGGTCTCGATCGCCCACGGCACCTCGGGCCCGCGGAGGAACTTCGTCACCCGCATGTCCTGCCGGCCGGCCTCCCGCAGATCGTTCCACCCCAGCGTCGAGGCGATGCCGTCGAAGTCGTGGATCCCGGTGAGACCGAGGGAGAGGAAGAGCCTCTGCGTTCGGTCGAGCATCTCGACCTGCTCCTCCCGGGAGACTTCCGGGATGAAGCGAATGAGCAGATCCGCCGCATCCTCCCTGATGAGACCCGTGGCAACACCCTCGGCGTCGCGGACGATCTCACCTCCGGACGGGTCGGGGGTCGCCTCGTCGATGCCGGCGATCTCGAGCGCATGCCCGTTCGCCCACACCGTGTGGAGGTCGATCGACCACATCGCCACGGGATGGTCGGGCACCTCGGCGTCGAGCAGCGCACGGTCGGGATACCGCGGGTCCGCCCAGCGGTTGAGATCCCAGCCGGAGCCGACCACCCAGGTGCCCACCGGCAGGGTCTGCGCGCGCTCGCGGATCGCTGCGACCGCCTCGGCCAGCGAGGTCGTCCCCGACAGATCGAGGTCGACGAGCGAGGCCGCGTAGGAGACGGAGTGCATGTGCGCGTCGACGAGTCCGGGGAGGATGACCCGTCCCCCGCAGTCGATCTCCTCGACCCCCGCAGCCGTCCCCGCCGAGGCGGTCGCGAGGGCGAGCAGCTCGTCCCTCGTCCCGACCGCGACGATCGTCTCCCCGTCGACGAGGATCGCGTCAGCCGGAGTCGGCGCCGGAGGGTCGAGAGTGCGCACGACGGCGTGGGAGAACAGACGCATGCGCTCAGTCTATGATGGGCCGATGACCGCACCTCCCCTCCCCATCCCCGCGGCCGCCTCCGATGCTCGGATCCCCCGCCGCGTGCTCGGCGTCACCGAGATCCTCATCATCGCCGCCGCCCTCTCCGTCTTCGGCTTCGCCTTCAATGCGATCGGCCTCATCCCCTTCCTCGCCGCCGGGGTCGTCGACCCGCTGCCGTGGTCGCTCACCGACGCCTCCGCCCGTGCGATCGGCTATCTCGTCGGCGTGCTCGGCACCGTCGCCGTCATCGCGATCTATCTGCGAGCGCGCCTGGGCGTCGGGCTCGCCTCGATCGGTCTGAGCCGACCGCGCTGGGGCGCTTTCGCCATCGGCCTCATTCTTGGGGCCGCGATCAGCGGACTCGGCACCGCGATCGCCTGGTCGAGCGGCCTCGTCCGGTCCACGCAGCCGGCGGTGATGCCCAGCGGCATCGTCCTCGCCCTCGTCGCCGTCCTCTACCTGCTCACCTACGTCCTCCAGGGCGCCGGCGAGGAGATCGTCTCCCGCGGCTTCCTCCTGCGCGGCACGTCGTGGTGGATCGGACTGTGGCCCGCCGTCGCCGTCCAGGCGCTCTTCTTCGTCGCCATCCACCTCGGCAACCCGACGATGACCCCGCTCTATGCGCTCTTCGTCATCGTCTTCGCGCTCTTCGCCGCCCTCCTCGTCATCGTCCAGGGGCACCTGTGGGGCGTGATCGGCGTGCACGGCGGCTACAACGTCGTCTTCTTCGCCGTCGGCCAGCGCGGCTTCGGCCTCCGCGACGTCGCCGACCCTGAGAACCTCTCGGTCCCCGATCTCGCGTCGACCCCGTTCTTCGCCCTCGGTGCCGTGATCCTCGGCGTCATCCTCTGGCGGCGCCGAGGCGGTTCGCCGACCGCTGCCGCCTGACCGTCCGCGCGCCGCTGAGACACCAGCGCGCCGCCGAGACACCAGCCGGCCTGTTTTCTACGCGGAGTAGAATCCTCTGCATGGTCAATGTTCTCGGTCCCCAGGATTCGCGGCTGTCCGCGGGTGCCCGCATCGTGCTGCCGGCCGTGTGGCTCGGCCTCATCATCGGCATCTCGCTCATCGAGGCGCCGCTGAAGTTCCAGGCACCGGGGATGACGATCCCGCTCGGGCTCGGCATCGGCCGCCTCGTCTTCACGGCGATGAACTGGGTGGAGATCGTCATCGCCGCCGTCCTGCTCTGGGCGATCCTCAAAGACGGCGTCGGCACCGTGTTCCGCGCGCTCACCTGCACCGTCATCGGCGTCCTCATCGTCAAGGTCGCGGCCGTCCGACCGCTGCTCAACGACCGCACCGATGCCGTCCTCGCCGGTGTCGACGACGGCGGGTCGGGGCTCCACCTCGCCTACATCGCCGCCGACGGACTCCTCATCGCCGGTCTCATCGCCCTCATCATCATCGCCGTGCGGAGATGGATCCGCATCCCCGCCGAGGCGACCGCACCGTCCCCGACCGCCGACCGCTGACCCAGCTGCGCTGAGTCAGAAGTACACGGCGAGCGGCCCTCGCGGACCGTCGACGACCTCGACGGGGGTGTCGAAGACGCGGCTGAGCACCTCGGTGGTCATGATCTCCTCCGGCGTCCCGAACTCGACGACCGCGCCGTTCTTCACCGCGCAGATGTGGTCGGCGTAGTGGCCGGCGAAGTTGATGTCGTGGATGACGATGACGATCGTGCGCCCCATCTCCGTGGCCGCCCGGCGCAGGTGCTGCATCATCTGCACCGAGTGCTTCATATCGAGGTTGTTGAGCGGTTCGTCGAGGAGGACGTAGTCGGTGTCCTGGGCGAGCACCATCGCGACGTAGGCCCGCTGCCGCTGCCCGCCGGAGAGCTCGTCGATGAACCGGTCCTCGAGGTCACCGAGCTCGAGGAAGTCGATCGCCCGGGACACGATCTCCTCGTCGGCGACGGTGAGCCTGCCCTTCGAGTACGGGAAGCGGCCGAAGCCGACGAGCTGGCGGATCGTCAGCCGGGTGATGAAGTGGTTCTCCTGGCGCAGGATCGAGACGATCTTCGCGAGGTCCTTCGACTTCGTCGCCGCGACGTCGAAGCCGGCGACCTCGATGGCTCCGGCGTCGAGGCCGAGGAGGCGCCCGATCATCGTCAGCAGCGTCGACTTCCCCGCCCCGTTCGGCCCGACGAGGGCGGTCACCCCGCCCGCGGGGATGTGCAGGTCGACGGGGCCGATCTGCGTGGCTTCGCTGTAGTTCTTGGCAACGCCGGACAGTGTGATCACAGTCGACCCTTCCGCATGATGACGAAGAGGAACACGCCTCCGCCGATGACTTCGATGATGATGGACACGACGCCCTCGGCGTAGAAGATGTTCTTGAGGATGAAGTACGCGCCGCCGAGGATGACGAACCCGAGCAGGGCCGCCATCGGCAGGACGTACCGGTGGTCGTAGGTGTCGGAGAACTGGTAGGCGAGCATCGCGACGAGGAACCCGAGGAAGATCATCGGCCCGATCATCGACACGGACACGGCCATGAGGATCGAGACGAAGAAGAGGATCGTGATGGTCTCGCGCGAATGGTTGAGCCCGAGATTGCCCGTCACGGACTTCCCGAGGGCGAGGACGTTGAGGCGCGGGGAGCGGAGATAGATCGCCGCGCACGCGAGCAGGCACAGCGGGACCGCGACCGGCAGGTACGAGGCATCGGAGTTCGCGATCGACCCGAAGAGGCGGGCGGAGAGGACGTCGAACTCGCTCGGTGTCAGGGTCCGCTGCATGAACGTCGCCACCGATCCCAGGCCGCCGCCGATGACGACCCCGACGAGGAGCATGACCTCGACGTTCGCGTACTTGCCCGAGAGCAGCCAGCCGTAGAGGGCGAGCGAGAGCCCGATCATGATGACGAGCTGGACGGTGAAGGGCACGAGGCCGCGGAGTTCGACGATGGCCGTGACCCCGAAGAAGTACATCGCCGCGGTCTGGATCGCGACGTAAAGCGACTCGAAGCCCATGATCGAGGGCGTGATGATCCGGTTGTTCGTCACCGTCTGGAAGGCGACGGTGGCGAAGGCCTGGCAGAGGGCGACGATGACGAGGACGACGAGGCTGCGCCCCCGCAGGCCTGCGATGAGCCAGAATCCCTCGTCGGTGATCGGCAGCGGGTTGTCCCACGCGAGGAGTCCGAAGGCGATCGCGACCGCGGCGACGGCGAGGACTGTGACGATCGTCCAGTACCGGCGGCGGGCCCGCGGGGTCGTCAGCGCACCGGAGTGCCGGGGTGTCGTCCTGGGCGCCGAGGCGGGACCCAGGGCCGTCGCACCGCGCAGCCGCGGACGGGGTTCGGGGGCGTTCATGCTCGTGTCTCTCATATCAGCCGCGCCTCCTCTGACGCAGGAGGAGGGCGATGAAGACGGCCGCGCCGACGATGCCGAGGATGAGCGAGACCGGAACCTCGAACGGGGCGATGATGATCCGGCCGATGAGGTCGCAGACGGTGACGATCGCGATGCCGAGGAGGCACACCCACGGCAGGTTCGAGCGCAGATCGTCGCCGCGGACCATCGAGACGACGTTGGGGACGATGAGCCCGAGGAACGGCAGGTAGCCGACGACGACGGTGACGACGCCGGTGGCGATCGCGACGAGGATCGTGCCGATGAGGATGACCTGGTTGTACTTGAGCCCGATGCTCGTCGAGATGTCCTTGCCGAGGCCGGCGACGGTGAAGCGGTCAGCGGTGATGAAGACGGCGACGACGACGAGGGCGACGACCCAGAGGACTTCGTACTGGCCGCGCAGGATCGAGGTGAAGCTGCCGGCGAACCAGATGCCGAGGCTCTGGAGCATATCGGTGCGCACGGCGATGAACGTCGAGACCGCCCCGACGACCGCGCCGAGCATGATCCCGACGATCGGGACGATGAGGGAGGACTTGAGCGAGACGCGGCGGAGGAAGAGGAAGAAGACGAGCGTGCCGATGAATGCGGCGAGGATCGCGCCGATCATCCGCTGCACGATCGACGCATCGGGGTAGATGATGACGGTGAGCATGAGGCCGAGGCCCGCCCACTCGGTCGTGCCGGTCGTCGTCGGTTCGACGAAGCGGTTCTGCGTGAGCAGCTGCATGACGAGGCCGCACATCGCCATCGCCGCGCCCGCGAGGATGAGGGCGATCGTGCGCGGCACCCGGGTGATCTGGAACATCTCCGCACCGTCGGCGGCGCCGAAGATGTCGTAGACCCCGGTGAGCAGGGACGCAGCGATGAGCCCGAGCACCCCGATCGTCGCAAGCGCGAGCTTCCAGCTCAGCAGCCGGTACCCGCCCGCGGTGCCGGTGGACCCGGCCGCGCGGCGAGCACGTGGACCGTCGGCGACGGCGACCGCCTCGGCGGGGGAATCCCCCTTCGCCGAGGCGGTCGCCGTCTCCCGTGGTCGGGAGGTGTTCTCTGGTGTCGTCATTCTGCCGATTTCCCGTTGTGCCGCAGCGGCTGACCTGCTTACTTCGCGGCTTCGAGCTTGTCGGCGAAGGAGTTGAAGAACTCGGTGTAGGTCTGGATGCCCTCGTTGAGGTAGGTGTCCTGCGGGAAGTAGACGATCTTGTCGTCCTTGATCGCCGGCACGTCCTTGAGCGCCTCGGACTTCTCGAGCACCTCGGCCGCCGGCGCCGAGCCCTTCTCGCGCTCGTCGGGGGCGAAGGAGGCGTCGCGGTCCATGACGAGCATGAG
The DNA here is from genome assembly GCF_006489205.2 of Brevibacterium sp. XM4083. Taxonomy (GTDB): domain Bacteria; phylum Actinomycetota; class Actinomycetes; order Actinomycetales; family Brevibacteriaceae; genus Brevibacterium. The sequence goes on from NZ_VFYR02000003.1 coordinate 230,190, forward strand.
GTCGGGCTGCGACTTCGCGATCGCCTCGACGGAGATGTCGTCTCCCTGGTGATCCTCGCTGCCGTTCTCGACCTCGAGGGCCGGCTGGAGATCGAGGATGTCGAAGACCGGGCCGACGGTGCGTCCGACGGTCGGGGCGACGTAGCCGATGTCACCCGCCGAGGTGATGACGCCCATGGTCTTGTCGCTGCCGTTGTAGGCGGCCTTCGCGCGCTCGATCGAGGCGTCGAAGTCCTCGACGAGCTTGGTCGCTTCGTCCTGCTTGCCGAAGACCTCGCCGAGGGTCGTCGTCTGGCGGCGCAGCTCCTCGTCGAAGGGCTGGTCGTCACGCGGATCGAGTTCGAGGACGACGGCGTCGGGAGCGAGCTTCTGGAGGTCGTCGTGGAACTGCGCGAAGCGCTGTCCGTTGACGATGAGGTCGGGCTTCGCGGCCGCGACCTGCTCGAGGTCGGGTTCGCGGTGGCTGCCGAGGTTCTTGATGGTCTCGTTCGTCGTGTACGAGAGGCCTTCGGGCATGAGGCTGACGGCGGCGCCGCTGAGTTCGACGCCCCACGAGTCGAGGGTCTCGAACGTGCGGTTGTCCGTGGCCACGACCGAGGTCGGCGGGGTCGTCACGGTCTGTGTGCCGTTGTTATCCTCGACCTCGACGGTTCCAGCGGCACCCGAGGTGCTCTGTTCGCTGGACTCGGCGCTGGCAGCGCAACCGGACAGGGCCAGGGCCAGGGCGCCGACGGCGGCACCGAGGCGGAGGCGGGTCGAGATCATCGTGTTCTACTTCCTTCAGGGGACTGCGTATGTCGTCAGATGTGAACCATCTGCGCATTAGCTTAGCCTAAGCTTCAAGAAATAGACGACATCGATATTGCGTTATTCAGGTCACAGTTTCCCGCGCAGCGATCCTCAGAGCACGGCGAGGAGGCGGTCGAGCTCGGCGGGCGAATCCGCGGCGGCGGTCGCGCCCCGACTGCCGCCTCGGCGCACGGCAGCGCCGGACTCCTCGGCGATGAGCGCTCCCCCGGCGTAGTCGTAGATCCCGAGTCCGCGCTCGGCGTAGCTCGTCACCTTGCCTTCGGCGACCATGCAGAGGTCGATCGCCGCCGATCCGCACCTGCGGATGTCGTTGTAGCCGGCGAGGAGTTCGGGCAGCTTCGCCAGCTGCGCCGCCCGCCCCTCCTCCGTGTAGGCGAATCCCGTCGCGAGCAGTCTCCCGCTCAGTCCCGCAGGCTCACCGGTCAGACGGGTCGCGGGAATCGCGGCTGCCGAGTCGCCGAGTTCTGAAAGCCGATCGACGAGACGACCGTCGACTCGGTAGGCCCCGTGCCCGCGGCCGGCCAGCCAGGTCACCCCGAGACCCGGAGACGCCACCAGCCCGATCAGCCAGCCCTCGTCCTCACCTCCGGGCACAGCGGCTCCAGGGCCAGCGCCCTCGGAGTCGGTGCCCTCAGAGCCAGTGTCCTCAGAGTCGGCGCCCTCGAAGATCGCGTCGACACTCTGGCGCACCCCGACGGAGAACGCGAAGTGCTCGATACCGCGGACGAAGTTGACCGTGCCGTCGATGGGGTCGACATGCCACTCGAGCCGCTGACCGCCATCGAGGTCGGTGACATCGAGGTCAGCCGCCGCGACGAGCGCGCCCGCCCCGGGATCGAAGAGGCTCAGTCGCCCGAGCAGGGCGCGGTCGAAGAAGTCGACAGGGTCGATCGCCTCGGCGCCCTCCTCGCCGATCATCAGGTCACCCGGCCGCACGGCGCGCAGATATCCGCGCACGAGCGCTTCGATCTGGGCATCGGCGGCCGTGACGAGATCGTTCGGAGACGATTTCGTATCGACGACCGAGGCATCGAGATCGGCGCCGAGGACGGCACGCCACTGGGACATCTGTTCCCAGGCGATGATGGAGAGATCTGCCGCGATGCGGACGAGCGGGTGATCGGAGAGGCTGCGCGGCAGCGAACCGGATGCTGTCATGCGGCCACCTTAACGCGCGGTCGCACGCGCATGCCGGGCCGCCCGAGCCCGCCGAATGTCACACGATCATCACAATCGGAAATTCTCGGACGCGCGGAATCTCCACGACGGTATCGTTCACCTGCCGTGGATCGAACGCTCAGCTTCCGTCCACTGAAAGTCCAGCGGAACGGGTTAGTTTAACGCCGAGAATTAATCCCGCTTTACCGTGTAAATATCAATTCAAAACCCGCGGCGAGATTAGCCTCGGAAAATGCAATGGAACTGTCGATTTCCGAATCCCGCGGTGTCGCTCCCGCGCCGCACCGGGCGTCTGAGAGCGCGCGTGAGCGCAGGGCCACTTCCGGCGGCCCTGCGCTTCACACGGTCAGATGACTCACTCGGCGGCGACGGCCGATGTCTCAGCAGCCGGGACCGAGGCACCGGAGCCAGCCGCTCCGGCCTGCGATCCGGCCTTCTCACCAGAGTTCTCTGCGCGTTTGACGCGTCCATGGCGGCGGACGATCTCCTGCACCGCCTGAGACGAGGTGCCGGCGGCCTCGGCGATGGCGCCGAAGGTCGCCCCCTCCTCGCGAGCGCGGAGGATCGACATGACGTAATTCGTGTTGATCTTGGTCCGCTGTCGGGAAATTCTTCTCACAGCCGCAACCAGGGCTGTCTGATCTACTGTTAATTCACGAGCGCGACGTGACATTGTTCTTTCCTTGCCTGCACATGTGGCCCACCGCCACAGGAAAATGTCCTTCCATTAAATACCACGACGCCTATGCGACGCCAATTTTTCCCGAATACTGGAAGCGGGGGAGCTTATGCTCCACCGAATAGTTACAAAACGGTAACGGAGTGCAATTGCACTCTTTGGCAACGTTAATTGCCCATTCGGTGCACTCGATCGCCTGCGCTGACGGTGGCAGAATGCACACCATGACGACTTCGGAGCGCCCCCTCACCGGGCAGTCTGACGCTCTGCCCGCCGTCGCGGACATCGTCGCCGAGCTCGCCCAGGCCGGTCTCGAGGTCACCGCGGATCCCGCCGACCGGGCGGCCTACTCCTCCGACGCCTCGCTCTTCCGACTCGTGCCGGCGGCCATCGTCTTCCCGCGCGGCGCCGACGACGTCGCGGCGGTCCTCGCAGTGTCCCGCCGCCTCGGCGTGCCCGTGACGAGTCGCGGTGCCGGCACGTCGATCGCCGGCAATGCGATCGGCACCGGGATCGTCCTCGACTTCTCCCGCCATATGACAGCGGTCCTCGACCTCGATCCGGCCGCGCAGACGGCCTGGGTCGAGCCCGGCTGCGTCCACGCCACCCTGCAGGCCGCAGCCCGGGTCCACGGCCTGCGCTTCGGACCCGACCCCTCGACGCACACGCGCTGCACGATCGGCGGCATGATCGGCAACAATGCGTGCGGCCCGCGCGCGCTCGGCTACGGCCGGACGGGTGCGAACCTCCTCGCACTCACGGTCATGCTCGTCGACGGGACGATCGTCGACCTCGACGAGACGAACCCGGCAGCGCTCTTCCCGCGCCTCCACGCGCTCGTCGCCGACCACCTCGGCGTCATCCGCACCCATCTCGGCACGTTCTCCCGGCAGGTCTCCGGCTACGGACTCGAAGCCCTGCTGCCGGAGAACGGCTTCGACGTCCGCCGCGCCTTCGCCGGCTCCGAGGGCACGTGGGGCATCGTGCTCGCCGCGAAGATGCAGCTGGTCCAGGAGCCGGCCCACACCGCAGCGGTCGTCCTCGGGTACCCGGACATGGTCGTCGCCGCCCACGACGCGCCGCTGCTGAGCGACTTCCCCGTCGCCGCGTGCGAGGGGCTCGATTCGCGGATGCTCGATCGCGTCGTCGCGGCCAAGGGCGCCGAGGCGGTCCCCGCGCTGCCGGCCGGCGCAGGCTGGCTCGTCGTCGAGCTCACCGGCGACGACGAGGCCGTGCTCGCCGGTCAGACGCAGCGGCTCATCGCCGAGGCGCGCGCCGGCGATGCCGCGGTCCTCGATGCCGGCGCAGCCGCCGAGGTGTGGGCGATCCGCGCCGACGGCGCCGGACTCGTCTCCCGCACCCCCGACGGCCGGGACGCCCACGCGGGATGGGAGGATTCCGCGGTTCCGGTCGAGCACCTCGGCGACTATCTCCGGGATCTCATGGATCTGCTCGACGAGCACGGTCTGTGGGGCATCCCCTACGGGCACTTCGGCGACGGGTGCCTGCACATGCGCGTCGACTTCCCGCTCGATGCGGAGCGCGGGACGAGCGTGATGCGGGACTTCCTCGTTGCCGCGACACGGCTCGTCGCCCGCTACGGCGGGTCGGTCTCCGGCGAGCACGGCGACGGACGGGCCCGGTCGGAGCTGCTGCCGCTCCTCTATCCGCCCGAGGTCATGGACCTCTTTCGCGCGGTCAAGGAGCTCTTCGACCCGCGGCATCTCCTCGGCCCCGGCGTCATCGTCGATCCCGATCCGCTCGACGCATCGATCCGACTCGCGCAGCTGCCGGCCCGGGCACCGCTGTCCGCGGAGCTCGCGTTCGCCTATCCCGGGGACGCCGAGGGCTTCGCCTCCGCCGTCCACCGATGCACCGGGGTGGGCAAATGCCGCGCGGACTCCGCTGCGACCGGCGGGACCATGTGCCCGTCGTTCCAGGCCACACGGGATGAGAAGCATTCGACGCGCGGCCGGGCGCGAGTGCTCCAGGAGATGGTCTCCGGCGATCTGCTCGCCACCGCGTGGGACTCCCCCGCCGTCGCCGAGGCGCTCGACCTGTGCCTCTCATGCAAGGCGTGCGGCAGCGAATGCCCGACCGGCACGGACATGGCGACGTACAAGGCCGAGGTCCTCCACCAGTCCTACCGGGGACGACTGCGGCCGCGCTCGCACTACTCGCTCGGCTTCCTGCCGCAGCTCGCGCGGGCCGTGACCCCGCTCGCCTCGCTCGTCAACCGGGTGGCACGGCTGCCCGGGATCGGCACGGTCGGCAAGCGGCTGGCCGGCATCGACTCCCGCCGGACGATTCCCGTGTTCGCGCCGACGACGTTCCGTTCCTGGTGGTCACACCGCGACACGGCTCGTGCGGGCACCGCCGCGAGATCCCGCGCAGACCGCCTCGGCGAGGTCGTCCTCTTCGCGGACACATGGTCGAATCACTTCGCGCCGCGCATCCTCAGCGCCGCCGTCGCCGTCCTCGAGCACGCCGGCGTCACGGTCCGTATCGTCGAGCAGACGGTGTGCTGCGGTCTGCCGCTCATCTCCACCGGTCAGCTCGATGCCGCTCGGACCAACCTCGGTGAGACCGTTGCGGCCCTCGAGGCGACGGGCGACGTCCCCATCGTCGGGGTCGAGCCCTCGTGTCTGGCCACGCTGAGAGACGATGCGCAGAAGCTCCTCGGCGGGGAGGCCGCCGCCCGGGTCGGATCACGTGTGCAGACGCTCGCACAGTTCCTGCTCTCCGTCGGCGCCGAACTGCCGGATCTGCGCGGGGTGAGTGCGACCGTGCAGCCGCACTGCCACCAGTCGGCGGTGCTCGGCACCGCCGCCGATCGCGAGCTGCTCTCCCGGGCCGGGGCCACGGCGCGCTTCCTCGGCGGGTGCTGCGGGCTGGCCGGGAACTTCGGGGTCGAGGAGGGCCATTACGAGACCTCGGTCGCCGTCGCCGAGGTGGCCCTGCTTCCGGCGCTGCGTGACGTGCGTGGCGATGGAGCAGACCCCGAGCTGAGCGTCGTCCTCGCCGACGGCTATTCGTGCCGGACGCAGATCGCCGATCTCAGCGACGCCCGGGGAGTTTCGCTCGCCGAACTCCTCGCGTGGGGCCACGGCCTCGACACACCCCGCCCGTGAGAAGTGCCGGGCTGAGGCCTTCGCAGCCGGGCTCAGGCCTTCGCGGTGAGGACGGGGACTTCGGCTTCGAGGAGGATGCGCTGAGCCTGTGAGCCGAGGATGAACTTCCCGATCGCCGAGCGCTTCCGCAGTCCGATGACGATGAGCTGGGCGTCGTGTTCGGCGGCGAGGTCGTTGAGGGTGCCCGGCACGTCGTCCTCGTGGTCGGGCTGGAGGACGCTGACGGCAACACCCGACTCCTCGCCGAGGGCGACGATGCGATCGATGTCGTCCTGGTCGATCTCGGTGGGAGCGCCGCTGGCCCCGCGTCGCTGGGAGTTGACGACGACCGCGCTCGAGGAGCGCAGTGCCGCCTCCGCGAATCCCGCACGCAGTGCCGCTTCGCCCTCCGGGGCAGGAAGATAGCCGATGAGTATCGTCATGGGTTCAAGTATATGGATGACCGCACGGGCGGTTCACCGTGCGGTCACTTCCCGGACACCTCGGCGTTGCAGATCGCGTCGACGCGGCTCCGCAGTGCGCGCAGTTCGGCGATGAGCTCACCGGGGGCGATGACTCGGCAGGGAGCGGGGATGCGCGCGGTCACCGCGGCCGCCCACCGCAGGTCGGTGACCCCGAACTCGATGCGCACCCCACCGGGCACCTCGGTGATCGTCGCCGCCCGGGTCGTGAACCAGGACTCGGCCTCGCTCTTGACGGCATCGACGTCGAGGACGACCGTGTGCTCGTACGCGGCGGTGGTGACCGCGCGCCGGACGGCCGCCTCGGCGTCGGGGGCCGTGCGGGCCGGGATCGGGAACGTCGTCTCATGGACCGCGCTCATCCGGTCGAGCCGGAAGACGCGCCAGTCCTCGCGGTCGAGGTCCCAGCCGAAGAGGTACCAGTGGGCTCCGAGCACGACGAGCTGGACGGGTTCGACGGCACGCCGCTCCGCCTCGGCGTCGGTCCACGGCTTCGCATGCGCGAACGTCACGCGGCGGCGGGAGGAGATCGCCGAGGCGATCGCCACGACCGTCTCATGATCGACGTCGGGTTCGTGGCCGGGGGCGACGGTGACCGCGGTCTCGACGGCACGGACCGTCGCGGCCATCGTCGGCGGCAGCATCGTCGTCAGCTTCCGCCCGGCCGACTCGGCGGTCGCCGTGCTCAGCCCGGCCCCGCGCAGAAGGGCGAGCCCGATTCCGGTGGCCATCGCCTCCCCTGCCGCCAATTGCAGCGGCGGGAGCAGGGTCCGGCTGTGCGCGCGATAGCCGCCGGCGACGCCGGGGGCCGCGTCGATCCCGTACCCGAGGTCGCGCAGCGCCGTGATGTCCCGGCGCACCGTGCGTGTGGTGACGCCGAATTCGGCCGCGAGCTCGGCCGCGGTGAGACCGCGCCCCGAGCTCAGCAGGGCGAGCATCCGCAGCAGTCGGACCTCGGTTCTCATGCGGACATCATATGTCCGCAAGACCGCAGACGATTGTGGTGTCCCACCAGCACCACCCGCTCAACCGCCAAGGAGTCAGCCATGCCGTTCTTCGCCCCCTCCGTCACCACCGAAGCCGATGCCCTCTTCTCGTTCCTCGAGCAGCAGTGCGGGCAGCTGCGTCTCACCGCCCTCGACCTCACCGAGGAGCAGGCGCGCAGCACACCGACGGTCAGCGCCCTGTCGATCATCGGGCTGCTCGCCCACAGCGCCCAGGTCGTCTACAGCTGGCTGCAGCAGGTCCGCCACCCGGATCTCGTCCCCACCGAGGCCGACTATGCTGCCTTCAACGCGGAGCTCGGGCTCTCCGGCTCGTTCGACGGCGGGACTCTGCCGGACCAGACGCTCACCGAGGTGCTCGCCGCCTTCGACCGCGCCGTCGCCGAGATCGCCGCCGCCCGCGCCGACCTCGCGGACTCCGACATCGACCTTGCCACGCCGGTGACCGTGGCCAATCCGTGGATGCCGCCGGATTTCGACATGAGTCTGCGCTGGATCCTCAACCACCTGACGACGGAGATCGCCCGGCATGCCGGTCATGCCGACATCATCCGCGAATCCCTCGACGGCGCGGTCTCCTACCAGCTCAACGCCCAGGCCGAGGGCCTGCCGTGGCCGCCGGAGGGCTGGGGCGAGGACGGCAGCTGAGAACTGCCCGGCGATGCCTGAGCCCCGACGCACATCGGCACCCGCGCCCCGCCGACTCGCTGTGCAGGACGAGTCGGACGGGTTCAGGGTGCCGATGCGGATCGGGGCTGAGCTGTTCAGTTGTGCTGCGCCGGTTGAGCTGCGTCGTGCCGGTTGAGCTGCGCCGTCGTGCTCAGGCGGCGTGGACGGCGCCCTTGGCCACCCGGTCGACGAGGTGCTCGGTGTAGGCCGGGACCGTGAGGTACTCGGGGAACTCGTCAGTCAGGGCACTGGCACGGAAGATCTCGACCGCCTCGGCGAGGTGGTCAGCGGGCTGCTGCTCGAGGACGGCGAGCTCCTCACCGAGGTAGCGCTCGACGAGCTCACGGGTCACCTGCTGACCGTTGTCGAGGGTCACCTCGTGGTGGATCCACTGCCAGATCTGCGAACGGGAGATCTCCGCGGTCGAGACGTCCTCGAGGAGGTTCTCGAGCGCGACGTTGCCGTTGCCGCCGAGCCACTCGTTGAGGTAGCCGATGGCGACGCGGATGTTGACCCGCACCCCCTCCTCGGTGACGATCGGCTCGAGACCGGTGATGTCGAGGAGGTGCTCGGCGCACGCGCGGACGTCGGGTCGCAGGTTGTCCAGCTGGTGCGGACGCTCACCGAGGGCGGCATCGTAGACGGCGAGCGCGGCGGGCACGAGACCCGGATCGGCCACCCATGTGCCGTCGAATCCCTGCCAGGCCTCCCGGGCCTTGTCCTCGCGCATCCGCGCGAACTCGGAGGCGACGAAGGCCTCGTCCGGGTGGTCGGTCATGAGGTTGCTCATCGTGCCGATCGCGTGGGCTCCGCGGCGGTGGCACGTCCACACGAGGCGATCGGTGAACGCCTTCATCAGCGGCAGCGCGTTCGTCAGGCGCTCACGGTCGGGGAGGACGAACTCCGGGGAGTGGCGGAGGTTCTTGACGACGGAGAAGAGGTAGTCCCAGCCGGCGGCCTGGAGGCCGGCGCAGTGGTCGCGCAGCTCCCAGAGGATCTCCTCCATGTGGAACGCGGCGTCGATCGTCTCGATGTGGACGGTCGCGCGGATCGTGCCCTGGTCGATGCCGAGCGCGTCCTGGGCGAAGACGAAGATCTGGTTCCACAGGCGGGCCTCGAGCGAGGACTCGAGCTTCGGCAGGTTGAAGTACGGTCCCGATCCGGAGTCGATGAGCTGCTTCGCGTTGTGGAAGAAGTAGAGGCCGAAGTCGACGAGCGCCCCGATCGCCGGCGACTGCTCGCCGTTCTCAGCGGTGACGATGAGGTGCTTCTCCGGCAGGTGCCAGCCGCGGGGGCGCATGCCGATCGTCGGCTGGTTGCGGTTGCTCACCCCGGGCAGTCGGTCACGGATCGCGAGGTGGAGGGCGCGCTGGCCGCCGATCATGTTCGCCCACGTCGGGGACGTCGAGTCCTCGAAGTCCGCGAGCCACACCTTGGCCTGGGAGTTGAGCGCTGCGACGACCTCGGGTTCGGTGACCGGGCCGACGAGTTCGACGCGACGGTCCTCGAGTCCCGGGGCGCTCGTCGACCCGGCGACCTGCCAGGTGCGGTCGGCGCGGACGGCTGCGTAGTCCGGGGTGAACCGGGGCAGCGTGCCGTCGTTCATCACGGCGGCGCGGTTGTCGCGCTTGGCGAGCAGAGCGCCGAGGCGGTCACCGAACTTCTCGTGCAGGTCGGCGACGAAGTCGAGGGCGTCTGCGGTGAGGATGGTGTCGAAACCGGAGTCGAGAGGGGCGTTGATCGTGATGCGTGACATGGGACTTCTCCTCACTCGTCGTGAGTGCTGTGCGGGCCTGATGAGATGGTCATGGTGCGGGGCTGGGGAAGAGGGAGGTGCCGGCGCGGATCGGCGGTGCAAACCCCGTGAAAACACCGTCGATCCGCGCCGAGTCTGTGGGCCGGATCGGCTCAGTGGAACTGAGCCTCTTCGGTCGACCCGGACAGGGCCAGCGTCGAGCCCTCCGGGTTGACGGCGGTCGAGACGAGGTCGAAGTAGCCGGTGCCGACCTCGCGCTGGTGCTTGGTGGCGGTGTAGCCGCGGTCCTCGGCGGCGAACTCGCGCTCCTGCAGCTCGACGTAGGCCTTCATCTGCTCACGGGCGTAGCCGTGGGCGAGGTCGAACATCGAGTAGTTGAGGGCGTGGAAGCCGGCGAGGGTGATGAACTGGAACTTGTAGCCCATTGCGCCGAGTTCGCGCTGGAACTTCGCGATCGTGTCGTCGTCGAGGTGCTTCTTCCAGTTGAACGACGGCGAGCAGTTGTACGCGAGCATCTGGTCCGGGTGCTCGGCATGGATCGCCTCGGCGAACTGCTTCGCGATCTCGAGATCCGGCAGGGACGTCTCCATCCACAGCAGATCCGAGTACGGAGCGTAGGCGTTGCCGCGGGCGATGCAGGCCTCGAGGCCGTTGCGGACCTTGTAGTAGCCCTCCGCGGTGCGCTCCCCGGTGAGGAAGGGCTTGTCGCGCTCGTCGACATCGGTGGTGATCAGGGTCGCGGCGTCGGCGTCGGTGCGGGCGATGATGACCGAGGGGACGTTCTCGACGTCGGCGGCCAGGCGGGCCGACTGGAGGGTGCGGATGTGCTGCGAGGTCGGGATGAGGACCTTGCCGCCGAGGTGGCCGCACTTCTTCTCGCTCGCGAGCTGATCCTCCCAGTGGACACCGGCCGCACCCGCGTTGATCATGCCCTTCATCAGCTCGAAGGCGTTGAGCGGGCCGCCGAAGCCGGCCTCGGCGTCGGCGACGATCGGGACCATCCAGTCCTCGACGGTCTGCACGCCCTCGGCATGCTCGATCTGGTCGGCGCGCATCAGGGCGTTGTTGATGCGGCGGACGACTGCGGGCACCGAGTTCGCCGGGTAGATCGACTGGTCCGGGTAGGTGTGGCCGGAGAGGTTCGCGTCGGCGGCGACCTGCCAGCCGGAGAGGTAGATGGCCTTGAGCCCGGCCTTGACCTGCTGGACGGCCTGGTTGCCGGTGAGCGCGCCGAGGGCGTTGACGAAGTCGAGGTCATGGAGTTCCTCCCAGAGCTTCTCGGCTCCGCGACGAGCCAGCGTGTGCTCCTCGATGACGGATCCGCGCAGCTTGACGACATCCTCGGGCGAGTACTCGCGGGCGACTCCCTGCCAGCGGGGGTTGGTCGCCCAGTCGCGGCGGATCGCTTCGATGTCGTGCAGTTCGTTGGCGCTCATTGTTCTCACTCCTGGTTGCTTGCCGAGGTGGTTCGTGTCATCCATCTTGGTGGGGCCGCAAGGGGTGCGACAGAGGAAAGTGGCAAGAATATTCCGCGCTTTTCCCATTGGTGAAAATTCCCGGTTCTGTCATACTGGTCACACTCGCGCACCACCCGCCGATTCGACGCCTCGGAGGCCGTTGTGACAAGCACACAGACGCAGGGAACCGATCTCGACCAGCCCGTCGACAGCCTCAGCATCGGCAGAAGAATCCGATTTTTTCGCAAACAGGCGGGGATGACGCTGAGCGAGCTCGGGGAGAAGGTGGGGCGTGCGGCCTCGCAGATCTCGACGATCGAGAACGGCAAGCGAGAAACTTCTGTCACGCTCCTCGCCGCGATCGCCGCGGCGCTCGGCACCGAGGTCGCCGAACTCATCGACCCCACTCCCGTCGACGGTCGGCAGGCCCTCGAGCTCGAGGCCGAACGCAATCAGGCCTCGCCGATGTACTCCTCGCTCGGTCTGCCGCAGGTGCGCATCAAGTCGCTGCCGCAGGATGCGCTCGAGGCGATCGTCGGACTCCAGCGGCAGCTCGCCGAGGTGCTCACCCGCAGAGCGGCGACCCCGGAGGAGGCCCGGCGGGCCAACCGGGAGCTGCGGGAGATGATGCGCGAGAAGAACAACTACTTCGCCGATCTCGAGAAGCAGGCCGCCGAGCTGCTCAGTCTCGCCGGATACGAATCGGGGACGGTGTCGCAGCGGGAGACGGCGACGATCGCCGAGAAGCTCGGCTTCAGCCTCCACTACGTCTCGGACCTGCCGAGTTCGACCCGGTCGATCTCCGACACGGCCAACCGCCGCATCTATCTGCCCAACGCCGATGCCGCGTTCGATCCGCGCACGCACCTGCTCACGAGCCTCGCCCCGCATGTGCTCGGCCATGATTCGCCGAAGGACTTCCATGAGTTCCTCCAGCAGCGCGTCGAGGCGAACTACCTCGCCGCGGCGGTGCTGCTGCCGGAGAGTGCAGCCGTGCCCGTGCTCACCGAGGCCAAGCGCAAGCGGCAGCTGTCCGTCGAATACCTCCGCGACATGTTCGGCGTCGGCTACGAGACCGCGGCGCACCGGTTCACGAACCTCGCGACCGAGCACCTCGACCTGCCCGTCCACTTCATGAAGGTCCACACCTCGGGGACGATCCACAAGGCGTACTCGAACGACGGGCTGCCGTTCCCGACCGATCCGCTCGGGGCGATCGAAGGGCAGTTCGCGTGCAAGCGCTTCACCTCGCGCACGGTGTTCCGCGTCGCCGACCGCTTCAGCCCGTACTACCAGTACACCGACACCCCGCAGGGCTCGTTCTGGTGCACCGCGCGGGTGCTGCCCGGCGGTGACTTCGCGATCAGCGTCGGCGTCCCCTTCGCCCACGTCAAGTGGTTCGAGGGCCGGGAGTCGCCGATCCGCTCGCAGTCACGCTGCCCGGACCCCTCATGCTGCCGGACGGCCCCGGACGACCTCGCCGCGAAGTGGGAGGACAACTCGCTGCCGTCGGCGAAGATGCACGCCTCGCTGCTCGCCGCCGTCCCGCCCGGCGCGGTCCCCGGCGTCGACGACACCGAGGTCTTCGAGTTCCTCGAACGCCACTCGGGCTGAGCCACTCAGCGCCCGGCAGTGGCCTGCGCGCGCTCTGCGAGATCCTTGATCAGCCTCTGACCTGCAACTACACTGGTTGGCCCGAGCATTGAGGAGGTTGAGCGGTGTCCTCGCCCGAGAAAGGCGCGCTGCGCCGGTTCTTCACCGCACGGCCCGAACGCCCCATCGACTTCGTCCTCACCTGGATCGGGATCTGCCTGGTCCCCGTCGTGGCGTGGCCGATCATCGGCATGCTGACGGGCAGCATGAGCGAAGGCTTTCAGCGGGTTCTTCCCACGCTGATCGGCGCGCCGATCGGTTCCGGGATCGCCCTCGCCGGAATCTGGGCCCTGCGGTCGGCGAAGAAGCGCGATTCCGAGGGCTGAGCCCCCTCAGCGCCCGGCGGCCTGCGCCCGCTCGACGATGTGCTCGGCGATCGCGAGCGCCATCGTCGCTCCCGATGCGGGAACGCTGCGGACCTGGGTGAGTCGGCCGCGGGTGGTCACGGTCAGCCCGGTGACGAGGTCGCCCTTGGCATCGATCGTCGCAGCGCGGATCCCGCGGGGTCCTGCCGTCATCTCCGTCGTGTCGAGGTCGGGAGCGAAGCGTTTGATCCGCTCGACGAACGCCGAGGTGCTCGTCGCCGACCGCACCCCCTCGGCCGCGGAGCGCACATTGCGCTTCGCGAACTTCCAGAACCCGGAGAACCCGAACGAGGCACCGAGGTCACCGAAGTCGATGTCACGGGCCGACCCGGCATTGCGACCGAGCGCGATGTGCGTAGTCGGACCCAACAGCAGCGCGCCGTCGACGGTGCGCACGAGCATCGTCTCCTCGAGCGGATCAACCGGGTCGGGCACGGAGCCGATGATCCCGTGGACCGCCTCGGCGGCGGGCGGCACCAGCTGCGAATAGCTGCTGGCGAACGGCACGACCCGGGGTTCGGGGTCGAGCCCGGCCGCGGCGGCGAGCCGATCCGACTGCAGCCCGACGGCGACGAACACGAGGTCGAAGACACCGGCGTCGAACTCCGCGGGCGGGGTCGGCCGATTCCGGTCGACGGGCTTGGTGCCGGTCCATTCGTCGATCTTGTCCTCGGCGCTGCGGAACCAGTCCCGGTCGCCGAACCGGCGGTGCAGCTCCTCCCCGAGCCGGCCGCCGCGGCCGCCCCTGCCGGGCTCGACCTGCGGCTCCCCGTCGTCACCGCGATAGGTCCGCGGCCGGTCGACGACCTGATCATCGTCGGTGTGCGGCCGTTCGCCGGGCATGGTCTCGAGATCCGTCGAGTAGCCGGTCTCGCTCGACTCGGAGCCGTCCTCGTCGGTCGGGGCGTTGCGGGCGCGCACCCGCACCTCGTTGCTCATGACGTCGAGGCCGGTGACCTCCGTGCCGAAGCGGAAGCGGCCCCCGGCCTCGCGGACGTCGGCGGCGAGCGCCTCGGCGAGGGCGGAGTAGTCGGTGATCGCGGTATGGGGTGAGTAGAGGGCCTGCACGCCCCTGGCCTGCGGTTCGATCTCGCGCATCTCGGCCCGATCGACCATCCGCACCCCGGGCACGCCGGTCTTCTCGGCGCGGGTGAGGAGATCCTCGAGGCGGTCGACCTCATCGGTGTCCTGAGCGACGACGAGCTGCCCGCATTCGCGCAGCGCGATCCCCTGCCCGGCGGCGTACGGGATGAGGAGTTCGAGCCCGCGGCGGGCGAGCTTCGCCTCGAGCGTGCCCGGCTCCTCCGTCAGTCCCGCATGGACGATGCCCGCGGTGTGCCCGCTCTGGGCGGCCGCGACACGGTCGGCACGATCGAGGACCGTCACCTCGGCGTCCGGGAACCGGCGGGTGATCTCACGGGCGAGAGCCACACCGATGAGGCCTGCGCCGACGACTGCCACTCGTGAAATACTCATACAGCCATCTTGGCACCGTCGAGACGATCAAGCGAGGTGAAGACGACAGTGACCGCCCTGACCTGGCCCGGCAAAGAGGAGTCGTTCGCACTCGGTCGCCACCTCAGCCGCACGCCGGGGGCAGGGTTCACGGTTCCCAGCGGCCGCCTCGGCGAGGGACTGCCGAGGACCCCGCGCGCCCACGTGCCCGATGCGCACGAGAACCTCCTCGTCGTCGGGGACAATCTGCCGGCCCTGCAGTCGCTGCTCGCCACGCATCGGGGACAGGTCAAGGTCGTCTACATCGATCCGCCGTACAACACGGGCAACGCGCACGCGTACAAGGACGACGGCTACGATCACGGCAGCTGGCTCGACTTCATGGCGCCGCGGCTCATCCTCGCCCGTGAGCTGATGCGCGATGACGGTGTGCTCTACCTCCACCTCGACGACGGGGAGAGCGCGTGGGCGCAGCTGCTCGGGCACGAGGTCTTCGGGGAGGCGAACTCGCTCGGCACCCTCATCCACCAGCGCGCGAAGGGCGGCGGCAACTCCCCGTCGTTCGTCCGCGGGCACGACTACATCCACGTGTGGGGCAAGGACGCGCGCGCGGCGGGGGCGTTCCTTACGGAGAAGAAGGCCCCGGCGAAGGTCGAGGTCATCGACGGACGGAAGATGCTCGTCGAGACCGACGTGCTGCGGGCGAGCTTCGGCCGGTACGCGCGCGGGTCGGAGCGGCGGCTGATGTACGAGGACATCCGCGCGGTCAAGGGTGAGCGGAAGCTCGCCGAGGTGGACGCGAAGCTGGCCTCGGGCGAGTACATCCTCCGTCCCTGGGGTCCAGGCAAGCACGCGGTGGTCCGGGTGACGCCGTACGAGCTCGCGAGCTCGAAGCTCTACTCGATCATCAAGGCCCTCGGCGGGCAGAACGATCTCGAGGACCTCGGCCTGGGCGGGGTGTTCGGGTATCCGAAGCCCGTCGAACTCGTCAAGACGCTCATCACCGCGCAGACGTTCTTCGACCCCGAGGCGATCGTCCTCGACTTCTTCGCCGGTTCCGGGACGACGGCGCAGGCGGTCATGGAGGCCAACCGGCGCGACGAGGGACGACGGACATTCGTCCTCGTCCAGCTCCCGGAGAAGCTGCGCGGCAAATGCGGCGGCCGCGGCGTGCGCGCGGCGGGTGAGGTGGGTGCCGGTGCGGGAGATACCGAGGCGAAGGCTGCGAGCTCCGGGGCTGCGGGCGCCGGTGCCGGTGCTCCCGCGGGCGCCGGTGCCGGTGGTCCCGCGGGTGCTGGTGCCGGTGGCGGTGGGGCTGACGCCGGAGATGCAGTGGGGAAGGCTGCACGCGCGGGCAGATTCGCGACGATCAGCGACCTCACCGCTGAGCGCATCCGCCGCGCCGCCGACGAACTCGCCCCCGGCCTGACCTTCACCGAGGTCACCGTCGCCGACTCCTGACCTCCCGCCGCCTCTCGCACCGCTCCCGAGCCACGTTAGGATCTGAGCCAGATTGAAGGATCTGCGCCAGTTTGAGGGTGACCCTGAACATTCTGCGCCAAGTTGAGGGTGAAATCTGCGCGAAAATCGCCATGAACGTGGCGCACACTCGCTGTGGAGGTGGCGCAGATGCCTCCGCGCCCAGCCCCAGCCCCCGTCCCCGTCCCCGGACCCGGCACACGAGCGCCCGGGTCCTCCGCGCGAGAGTTCAGGTCGCGGAGTGTCGATTCGAGGCGCTGCCATCGACACTCTGCGTCCTCGACTTCAGCGAAACCGGTGAGCGTGTGTGCCGAGGCGGCCGCTCTCCCGCGCCGAGGCGGTCGCCCACTCGCGCTGCGAATGTCCCAACAGGGCTTCCCAGGCTCTCTCCCCGCTGTCAGAATGCTTGTACGGTCCGACAGCAGGCCCTCCACCAGCGAAGTCAGGGGTGATGCAGTGCCTACATACGTCTACCGCTGCGATGCGTGCGGCGACACCGAGCAGACCTTCCCCATGCTCGAGAAGCCGTCGACGATCGCCTGCCCCCGGTGCGCTGGGAGGGCACGGTCGGTGGTGAGTTCGCCCCACCTCGGCGCGGGGAACACCCCAGCCCACCGCCTCCTCGATGCGACCGCGGCCACCGCGGACGCCCCTCCCGTCGTCACCCGTCTGCCCGGTTCACCACGCGCGCCGAGGCGGGTGAGCCGAGATCCACGGCACCAGAGGCTCCCGCGCGCCTGACACCGCGCGCAACTCGCCGCTCTTCGCCTTACTGCTCCGCCGTCCTGCACCGCACAGCTGCTCCATCTGCACCGCCGCCAGTCACCGTCGACTCCACGCAAAGGACACGCCATGCCAGACGTCATCTTTCCCCTCGATTCGACCAAGCCGTTCACCGACCAGAAGATCACCGGACACAACCGCTGGCATCCGGACATTCCCGCGGCCGTCCACGTCAAGCCCGGGGAATCGTTCCGGCTCGACTGCCGGGAATGGTTCGACGGGTTCATCAAGAACGACGACAGCGCCGACGACGTCCGCGATGCGCCGGTCGACATCGTCCATGCCCTCTCCGGACCGGTCGGCGTCGAAGGGGCGAAGCCCGGTGACCTGCTCATCGTCGACATCCTCGACGTCGGACCGATCCCGCAGGAGGAGGGTCCGCTCGCCGGGCAGGGCTGGGGGTACACGGGGATCTTCGCGAAGGAGAACGGCGGCTCGTTCCTCGTCGACCAGTTCCCCGATGCCTACAAGGCGTGCTGGGACTTCTCCGGCGGCACGGCGACATCGCGCCACGTCCCGCACGTGTCCTTCACCGGAATCGTCCACCCGGGCCTCATGGGCACGGCCCCGAGCGCCGACCTGCTGGGGACCTGGAACACCCGCGAGGCCGCGCTCATCGCCACCGACCCCGATCGGGAACCACCGCTGGCCCTGCCGCCAGAGCCCAACGGCGCGATCCTCGGGTCGCTGACCGGGGAGGACTTCGACCGCGTCGCCGGCGAGGGCGCCCGCACGGCTCCGCCTCGGGAGAACGGCGGCAACCAGGACATCAAGAACCTCACGAAGGGCACCCGGGTGTTCTATCCGGTCTTCGTCGACGGTGCGAACTTCTCCGTCGGCGACCTCCACTTCAGTCAGGGCGACGGTGAGATCACGTTCTGCGGCGCCATCGAGATGGGCGGGTTCATCGACCTGCGCGTCGACCTCATCAAGGGCGGCATGGACACCTATGGGGTGAGTGAGAACGCGATCTTCCAGCCCGGCAACTCCGACCCGCAGTACTCGGAGTGGCTGGCGTTCTCCGGCACCTCGGTCACCCTCGACGGCGAGCAGCGCTACCTCGACTCGCAGCTGGCCTACCAGCGGGCCTGCCTCCACGCGATCGACTACCTCACGAAGTTCGGCTACAGCCCCGAGCAGGCGTATCTGCTGCTCGGCGCCGCCCCGATCGAGGGACGCTTCTCCGGCGTCGTCGACATCCCGAACTCGTGCGCCACGGTCTATCTGCCGACCACGATCTTCGACTTCGACGTCTCACCGAACTCCGTCGGCCCCGTGCAGATCGACCCGGGCATCGGAGCCGCGCGCACGACCCCGTGAAGTGTGGGTGTGCGGTGCGTCTCGCGGAGTCGCCGCGAGACGCGCCGCGACCGCATCCGGACAGCCCAGCGCCAGCCCAGGGTGCGGTCGTAGGGTCGGGAGGACAGCCACTCATCGTCGACCATCGAGGAGCAGATATGTCCGTCGTCGCCATCAACACCCTCACGGTTCCCGAGAACGCGGGACCTGAGCTCGAGAAGCGCTTCGCCGCCCGCAAGCACTCCGTCGACAGCGCGCCCGGCTTCGAGGGCTTCCAGCTGCTGCGTCCCACATCCGGCGGCGACCGCTACTTCGTCTACACGCAGTGGGCGACGAAGGAGGACTTCGAAAACTGGAAGGCCAACCGCTCCTCGGCCCACGAGTCGAACGGGCAGGCGCCCGTCTCGAGCGCAGCCGAGCTCCTCGAATTCGAGGTCGTCGACCTCGGCGACTGAGTTAATTCGGCTCAGTCCACCGCCGAGGCGGTGGCGATGCCGGCGATCTCGCGGTCGAGGAGCTCGTAGGCCGCCTCCGGGGTCCGCACCTCGAGCATGACGTCCTGAGCCAGCCCTTTCGCGAGCGCCACGAGCCGCACCGCCGCCTCGGCGGCCGACTCTGCCGACTCAGCGCCCGAAGCGACCTCGCCGGCCCAGGTCCCCTGCGCGAGCACCCGCGCCACCCGCCGGGTCGCCGCCTCCGCCGTCCGCCGATCGTTGTCGACGACGATCTCGGCGATGAGCGGGTCGCCCACGGCCTTCGCGACATACGTGAACCACACCGACGCCCCCACCCGCATCGCCTCACCAGCGGGGATGAAGGCGCGCACGAACGTCCGCAGGGCCTCGACCGGACCGGTCCCCAAGCCGACCTCGGCCTC
The DNA here is from genome assembly GCF_006489205.2 of Brevibacterium sp. XM4083. GTDB lineage: Bacteria > Actinomycetota > Actinomycetes > Actinomycetales > Brevibacteriaceae > Brevibacterium. The sequence continues at coordinate 249,247 of NZ_VFYR02000003.1, forward strand.
GTCCTCGAGCTCAGCCCCGGCGACGAGCTGCCGGCACCCCTCGAGGACGAGCGCCTCCCGCGACGGGAAGTAGTGCTGGACGCGACCGATCGAGATCCCCGCGGCATCGGCGACGGCCCTGAAGGTCACCGCATCGATCCCCCGGGTGTAGATGACGAGCCACAGCGCATGGACGATCTCGGTGCGGCGGGCGGCATGATCGACGATCTTCGGCATCCCGCCACTTTACAATACGATCAACTTGTATCACTATTGCGGTATGAACGTATTGCAAAACGACGATGCGGGCGTCAGCGTCCGCGGTCTGACGAAGCGCTTCGGGACGGCGACCGCCGTCGACGATCTCAGCTTCGACGTCATGCCCGGCCACGTCACCGGCTTCCTCGGCCCCAACGGCGCCGGGAAGTCGACGACCCTGCAGATGATCCTCGGGCTGACGACTCCCGACGCGGGGACCGCGCTCGTCGCCGGTGCACCCTTGAGCGACCACCCCAACCTCGCCGCCGTCGTCGGCTCGCTGCTCGGCACCGAACGCCTCCTGCCCGGCCTCACCGTCCACGCGCACCTCGAGTGGGCGGCGCGGCTCTCGGGCCTCAACCCCGACGAGCGCACGACGAGAATCGCCGCCGTCCTCGCCGAGGTGGACCTCGAGTCCGCAGCGACCCGTCGCATCTCCGCGCTCTCGCTCGGCATGCGCCAGCGCCTCGGCCTCGCCGCCGCGATCCTCACCGACCCGCAGGTGCTCCTCCTCGACGAGCCGCTCAACGGCCTCGACCCCGAGGGGATCACATGGATGCGGACGTTCCTCAAGCGCTTCGCCGCCTCGGGGCGCACCGTCCTCTTCTCCAGCCACCTGCTCACCGAGATGGCGCTCACGGCCGACCACGTCGTCATCATCCGCGCTGGTCGCCTCGTCGCCGACCTCCCGCTCGCCGACCTCGTCTCCCATGCGCAGGCCGGGGTGGTCGTCCGCGGTCCCGATCTCTCTGCCCTGCTGGCGAGCCAGGCGGCGGCGGGCCGGCCGAGCACGCCGACCCCGGACGGGACCGGCGCGGTCATCGCCGACGCCGAACCGCGCGAGATCTTCCGCGACAGCGTCCGCCTCGGCGTCGACCTCGATGAGCTCCGCCTCGACGAACCCGGCCTCGAAGAGGTCTTCCTCCGTCTCACCACCTCCCGGAAGGCACGCTGAATGTCGACAACCCCTCACATCCGCGCCGCATCGGCAGAATGGGCCAAGCTGCGGTCCCTGCGCGCCCCGCGCATGCTCGGCGGCACGGCCGTCGTGCTCGCTGCGCTCTCCTCCGCCGTCTTCATCCTCAGCTTCCCCGTCACGCAGAGGACCGCGCTCGACCGTGCCCCACTGACCGATGTCCTCACCGCAAGCGTCCTCGGTGTCGATGTCGCGGCGATCGTCCTCGTCGTCTTCGCCGCGTGGTTCGTCGGCATCGAGTTCCGCACCGGCGCGATCACCGAGGCGCTCCTGCGCCTGCCCCGTCGCTCCGCGGTCATCACCGCCAAGGCCCTCGTCATCGCCGCAGTCACCGTGCTCACCGCGGTGGTCGCGGCGGTCGCCCTCACCGTCGTCGCCGTCGCCCTCGCGGCAGCGCTGACCGGGACGAGCTGGTCGGCGGCCCTGACTGCGGCCGTCTCACCCGAGCACCTCCGGCTGCTCTTCGGCAGTGCGCTCATGCCCGTGGTCTTCGCGTTGCTCGCCGCGTTCGCCGCGTTCGCCTTCGGGTCGATGGCGGCGGGCGTCCTCGGCGCGCTCGGCCTCATCGTCGCCTCGATGCTCGCCGGCTGGCTGCCCGCGGGTGCTGCCGCGGTCGTTGCGCCCGTGCTGCCATTGGCCGCCGTCCACACGATCAGCGGTGCCGCCGAGGCGGGGTCGACGGAGTTCCTCGGCATCGTCCCAGCGGTGATCGTCCTCGCGGCCTGGGTGGCGATCGGCTGGATCCTCGCCGCGTGGCGGCTGCGGCGACGGGACTTCTAACCACCGCACGCCAAATTTCAGCTGTCCGTGTCCTTGTCGAGTTCGCTGAACCGCTCGACCTCGCGGGGGTGGCCGGCGATGAGGATCTCGTCGTCGGCGTAGAGGGTCATGTCGCGGTCGGCGATGTCCCACTGCCTGCTGCCGGACCGTTTGACCGCGACGATCGTCACCCCGTACGTGGCCCGGACGCCGAGGCTCGCAAGCGGCACATCGGCGACGCGCACCGGCGGAGTGGTGCGGGCGAGGACGAAGTCGTCGTCGATGGGCAGGAAGTCGGAGATGTGGCCGCGGATGAGGTGCGCGAGCCGGCGCCCCATGTCGTTCTCGGGGCGGATGACGTTCTTGATCCCGAGCTGGTGGAGGATCTCGCCATGGGTCTCGCTGATCGCCTTGGCCCAGATGTGCTGGCAGCCGATCTTGAGGATGCGGGAGGCGGCGAGGATGCTCGCCTCGAGGTCGCTGCCGATCGCGATGACGACCCGGCTGACCTCGTCGATGCCGAGCTGACGGAGGACCACCTCGTCGGTGGCATCGGCTCGCGTCGCGAACGCGAGCTTGTCCGCGTACTCGGCGACGACCGCCTCGTCGTTGTCGATGCCGATGACGTCGACTCCGTGCTTGGCGAGCTCGAGGGCGAGCGAGCCGCCGAAGCGACCGAGGCCGATGACGGCGACAGCCCCGGCCTCGGCCATCGGCTCGGCGTCGCCGGCGAAGAAGGCGGCGGAGCGGGCCAGCCAGGATTTCTCATTCATTGCGGTGTCCTTTCCTTGCGATGCGGACGTGCCAGTGGCGGCGTCTCAGCGGAGACGAGCGCGCTCAGCCGATGAGCGGGCGCTCCTTCGGCAGTTCGTAGCGGATGGGGCGGTTGCGCAGGGCCAGCGCCGAGGCGACCGTGACGGGCCCGAGGCGACCGAAGATCATCGTGACGATGAGGACGGCCTGGCTGAACGGCGGCAGCTGTGCCGTGATCCCGGTCGACAGCCCCACGGTGCCGAACGCCGAGACGACCTCGAAGAGGATCCGGTCGAACCCGAGCTCCTGCGCATCGAGCATGACCGCCATCGTCGAGACGACGATGAGGCCGAGACCGAGGACGATGACGGTCGTGGCCTGGCGGTGGACCGAGCGGGAGACCCGGCGGCCGAAGAGGTTGACGGCGCGCCCGCCGCTGATCTCCGTCCACGTCATCGCCGCGAGCACGACGAAGTCGTGATCTTCACACCACCCGCGGTGCCGGCAGGACCGCCGCCGATGAACATGAGGATGTCCATCCCGAACCACGTCGCCGGGTGCATCTGCCCGATGTCGATGGTGTTGAAGCCTGCGGTGCGGGTGATCGTCGACTGGAAGGCCGCGGCCTGGATCTTGCCCCACCAGTCGAGGGGGCCGAGCGTGCCGGGGTTGTTCCACTCGATCGCGCCGATGAAGATCGTGCCGGAGATGAGCAGGATGGGGGTGACGACGACGACCGCGCGCGTCGTCATGCTCCACGTCAGCGGGAAGCGGTACTTGCGGAAGAGTTCGATGAGCACGGGGTAGCCCAGGCCACCGAGGATGACGGACAGCGCGATGGGACCGGTGATGAAGGGATCGGCGACGTAGGCCATGAGGTTGTCGCGGTTGAGTCCGAAGCCGGCGTTGTTGAACGCGGAGACGGCGTGGAAGATCGCGTTCCACACCGCGTCGCCGTTCGCCTCGCCGTAGAAGAACCGCAGCCGGAGGTAGAGGAGGACGGCGACGACGAACTCGGTGCTCAGCGTCAGCCCGGTGATGCGCAGGACCATCGGCATGATGCCGCCGATGTCGGCGCTCTTCGTCTCCGAGGCCACCGACTGGCGCAGCTTGAGTCCCGCGCGCCCGGCGACGACGAGGGCGAGCAGCGTGGTGAGCAGGATGACGCCGAGCCCACCGGCCTGGATGAGGATGAGGATGACGAGCTGGCCGAAGAAGGTGAAGTCCTGTCCGGTGTCGAGGACGACGAGGCCGGTGACGCTGAGCGCCGAGGTGGCCGTGAAGAGTCCGGACAGCAGGGAGATCCCGCCCGGCGCCACGGTCGCGGCGGGAGTCATGAGGAGACCGGCCCCGACGATCAGCGCGGACAGGTACCCCGTGACCACTCGGACGATCGCATTTCGATGTGTGCTGTGCACAGAGGAAATCTAGCACCCGCCTCGGCGGGCGTGGGAAATCCCTGTCATACCGCCGGGTAAACGCTCCCTGTCCTGTTACTGTGCAGATACCCACGGGATCGGCGCTGCTGCCGGCCACCTCGGTGGGACAGTGATCGACGATGAGGAAGGCCAGTCATGAGCACTCAGCACACAGAGACCGAGGACCGGGGGCACGGCTTCGTCAAGGCGCTGGGCACGGTGGATGCGCTGTTCATCGGGTTCGGGGCGATGATCGGGTTCGGCTGGGTCGTCCTCACCGGCGAATGGCTGACCGGCGCGGGCACCCTGGGGGCGATCCTCGCGTTCGCCGTCGGCGGCATCATCATGTGCTTCGTCGGCACCGTCTACTCCGAGCTCGTCGCCGCGATGCCCCATGCCGGCGGTGAGCACAACTACCTCATCCGGGCGATGGGTCCGAAGATCTCGCTGTTCGGGTCGTGGGCGATCACCGGCGGCTACATCAGCGTCGTCATGTTCGAGGCCGTCGCCGTCCCGCGGACCGCGCTCTATCTCTTCCCCGACCTCGAGCACATCAAGCTGTGGACGATCGCCGACACCGACGTCTACCTCACGTGGGCGCTCGTCGGCACGGTCACGGCGATCATCATCGCGTGGATCAACATCCGCGGCGTCCGCCTGGCCTCCCTCGTCCAGACGTTCGTCGTCTCGTTCCTCATCATCGTCGCCCTCCTTCTGCTCACCGGCGGCATCGTCGGCGGGGATCCGGCGAACACGGAACCGCTGTTCACCGGTGGGGCGGCCGGGTTCATCGGCGTCGTCGCCGTCGTCCCGTTCCTCTTCGTCGGCTTCGACGTCATCCCCCAGTCGGCCGAGGAGATCAAGCTGCCGGCGGCGAAGATCGGCAAGCTCGTCGTCATCTCCGTGCTCATGGCGATCGTCTTCTACATCGTCATCATCTGGATGACGTCGCTGGCGATCCCCGCCTCCGAGCTGACCGCCCACGACCTCGTCACCGCCGATGCGCTCTCGGCGATGTTCGGATCCCCGGTCTGGGGCAAGATCGTCATCGCCGGCGGCCTGGCCGGGATCATCACCTCGTGGAACGCGTTCCTCATGGGCTCCTCGCGACTGATGTGGGCGATGGCCGTGGCGGGGATGATCCCCGCCTGGTTCGGTCGGCTCCACCCGAAGTACCGGACCCCGGTCAACGCGATCATCTTCATCGGCGTCCTCTCCGCCCTTGCCCCGTTCCTCGGGGCGGCGGCGCTCGGCTGGATCGTCGACGCCGGTTCCCCGGCGATCGTCATCGCCTATTTCCTCGTCAGCCTCGCCTTCATCGTGCTGCGGCGCAACGAACCAGAGATGGCCCGACCACTGCGCATCGGCGGGCGCGGCAGCGGCGGCATGGTCATCGGGGTGATCTCGGCGATCCTCACCCTCGTCCTCTTCGTCCTCTACCTCCCGATCACCCCGTTCTCCGCGCAGCTGGCCTGGCAGTCGTGGGTGATGTTCGCCGCGTGGCTCATCGTCGGCGTCTTCTACATGTTCCGTCTGCCCGGCGGGGTCAAGGCCGGGCCCAACGCCGAGGCGGAGCTGCTGTCGAAGGTCAAGGCGCGGATGCGGCGGTGACTCCGTTCGCCCGGACGATGCGCCGGCTCAACGACCGGTTCCCGTGGAGCCACAACGACCACTTCCACCCGTGGATCGTTGCCGGCCTGCCTGCTCGCAGACGCGGTGCGATCGAGGTCGGCTGCGGTCAGGGCGCACTCCTGGCCCGACTCGCCGGTGAGTTCCGGCACGTCCACGGCACCGACACCTCGGCGGCGATGCGCGCTGATTCGCGCAGGCGCTGCGCCGGCCTGGGCAACGTCACCATCGACGCCGCTCAGCTGCGCGACCTCGAGCCCGACACCGAACCGGAGCCGATCGATCTCATCACGATGGTCGCCGCGCTCCATCACCTCGACGTCGAGGAGACCTTCGCCGAGGCGGCCCGCCTCCTCTCCCCCGGCGGTCGGCTCCTCGTCGTCGGACTCGCGCTCTCGGCGACTCCGCGGGACTTCCTCTGGGAGGGGATCTCGGTCGTGACGAACCCGCTCATTGGGATGATGAAGAACGCCCCACCTCGGCGAGGGGGCGAGCGGGTCGGCGGACCGGACGTGGACCCTCCCCCGTCCGAGCGTCCACGCGACCCGTTCCCGGTAACGGATCCGACGATGACGTTCGATGAGATCGCCGAGGCGGCCCGCCGTCACCTGCCCGGCGCGCGGCTCCGGCACAGAGTCGGGTTCAGGTACACGCTCGAGTGGACCAAGCCGGGCCGGTGAGCGCCTCCGCCGCGTCCCACAGGTGCGCCCCTGCCGTCCGGACGTGCGAACGCGGCCACCGGCTTCTCGCACAGTGACCGCGCCCGGATCGGTGGGACAGCCTTCCGGACTGTCCGGGTGCGCCGGCTCAGATCGCGGCGTCGAGTCCCCTGACCTTGAGGCGTTCGCGCTGGTTGGGGTTGACGCTCGGACGGAACGGCATCTCGACCACCTCGGCGCGCACCGGCACTCCGGGGGTGTCCGCATACGGTTCGGGCAGGTGCACCCAGAATTCGGTGCCCAGCTCCGCCTTGCCGACGGGCACGTGGGCCATCGCGATGTTCGACTCGAGCTCCGGCGAGTACCACGGCGAGGTCACGTAGCCGACGGGATCGGACTCGGGGTCCTCGCTGACGAGCCAGAAGTCCGGGGCGTAGTCCGTGATCGGGTTGCCGCCGAGGACGAGTCCGACGAGCTGCGTCCGATACGGCGGGTTGCCCGCCTCGATCTGCTCACGGACCTCTTCGAGGCGTGCCTTGCCGATGTAGTCGGCTTCCTTCTTCCGCGGCACCTGGTAGCCGAGGTTGACCTGGAACGGCAGCGTCTCGAAGTCCATGTCCTGGCCCCACGAGAGGATGCCCGCGGCGATCCGCCGGTGGTGGCTGGGGGCGACGACGCGGAGGTTGTAGGGGACACCCGCGGCGAGCACGGCATTCCACATGTCCTCGGCGTACTTCGTCGCGTCCTTGAGGTAGATCTCGTACCCCTTCTCCCCGGTGAACCCCGTCTGGGAGATGATGACGTCGTGGCCGCCGACCTGGGCCTCCATGAGGCCGTAGCTCGGCAGGTCGCGCCCCTCCTCGCCGACGAGATCGGCGATGACGTCGACGGACTTCGGACCTTGGACCTGCACGGGCGCGACGTCGATCTCCTGGATCGTGACGTCGAACTTCTTCCCGACGTTGACGCCCTGGAGCCAGAGCATGAGGTCGGTGTCGGAGAGGCTGAACCAGAACTCGTCGATCGCCACGCGGAGGAGGATCGGGTCGTTGAGGATGCCGCCCTCCTCATTGCAGAGGATGACGTAGCGGGCCCGCATCACCGGGATCTTCGTCGCGTCGCGGGTGATGACGTAGTTGACGAACGCCTCGGCGTCGGGACCCTTGACTTGGATCTGCCGTTCCACGGCGACGTTCCACAGGGTGACGTCGTTGACGAGGGGCTGGTACTCGGCCATCATCCCGCCGTCCTCACGGGAGATGTAGCCGCGCGGGTGGTACATGCGGTTGTAGATCGATGCCCGCCAGCACCCCTGCTCCATCGACAGCTCCCAGTACGGGGACTTCCGCACGCGGGTGTCGATGAGCATCTCCACTGGGGTCGGGCCGGACTGCCTCAGGTTGATCGGGACGCCTCTGTCGCTCTGATCAACGGTCGGAACATTGTTGTCCATGGGTTTCCCCCTGCTTCCACAGTTTTATATTATGGAACTCAATTCCCATATTATGGGTGGTTTGAGTGTAGAATCGTCGGCACAGCAGAAGCAAGGACTTCCGACCGGTAATTTGGCCGGCGCGTGAGACGGCGTATCGGCTGCAGCCGCGATCGGGTCCCTGCCCCCGCCGGAAGGAGACAATGGTGTCCGTGTCCGCTCTTCGCACACTTCTCAAGTCCGCCCGCTACGAGGTCCTCCCCACTGCCGGGATCGTCGATCGCATCAGCGACCACGTCGCCCCAGGTCGGACGATCACGGTGACCGCCTCGACGGGAATGGGCCTTGAGGCGACCCTGTCCACCGCCGAGGCGCTCCAGGCCCGCGGCTACACCGCCGTGCCGCACATCGCCGCCCGCATGGTCCAGGGCCGGACCGAACTCGAGGAGATCATCGACCGCCTCGGGCGCGCCGGGATCGCCACGATCTTCGTTCCCGCCGGTGACGCCACGCCGCCGGCCGGGGGCTATGCGAGCGCACTCGACCTCCTCGTCGACCTCACGAGCCTCGCCCCGCCGATCACGCAGATCGGAGTGGCCGCCTACCCCGAGTCGCATCCGCTCATCCCCGACGACGTCACCGTCCAGGCGATGTGGGACAAACGCGACTACGCCACGCACATCGTCTCGAACCTCTGCTTCGACCCCGGCATCGTCAGCACGTGGCTGGCCCGCGTCCGGGCGCGCGGGATCGAGATGCCCCTCATCCTCGGCATCGCCGGCAAGGTCGAGCTCGCGAAGCTCGCCAAGGTCGCGACGAAGATCGGCGTCGGCGAATCGACGCGGTTCCTGCGCAAGAACACGGCGACGTTCACGCGGATGGCCAAGCCCGGCGGCTACAACCCGCGGAGGTTCCTCGACCGCCTCTCCCCCGTCCTCGCCGACCCGTATATGGGGGTCTCGGGACTGCACATCTACACGTTCAACCAGGTCAAGGACACCGAGGCGTGGCGACGCAGGCAGCTCGAGCTCCTCGGCGACCCCGATCCCGCCTCGGTGACGTCCTGAGTCGACTCGCTCACGCGCCGGTGTCACACTTCCCTCCGCCCATCCGACATCACTGTTGACGGGCGCTGCGGTGCGCCCGTCTCCAGACGGGGTTCGGGACACGAACCGGAGAGAGGGGAACACCCATGACACGCATGAGCATCGGCGAGATCAACAGGACGGCCTACGCCAACGTCGCCCGCATGGACACGTACTGCCGGGAGGCGCTCGGCGCCGAACTCTACGACCTCATCAAGCTGCGCGCCTCGATCGTCAACGGCTGCGGATTCTGCGTCGACATGCACTCGACCGATCTCGCCGCCATGGGCATGCCGTGGCGGAAGATCATCGCCGTCTCGGCCTGGCAGCATGCGGGCGCGCTCTTCGACGACCGCGAACGCAGCGTCTTCGCCCTCACCGATGCGGTGACGCGGATCGGACCCGACAGCGTCACCGATGAGATCTGGGACGCCGTCGCCGCCCACTTCGACGCCGAGGCGATCGGGGACCTGCTCGTGGCGATCTCGACGATCAATGTGTGGAACCGGCTGGCGATCTCCACCGAGACCGTGCCGGTCGTCGACGGCTCCGGGGATGCGGGAGAGTCGGGGGATTCCGGGGGCGCCCCCGCGACACCCGCTCCGTGATCTGGAGTGGGAACTGTGATCTAGATTGGGGACTGTGGATGTCACGCACTCCGAGTCACCGGCGGCCCGCGCCTGGGACGAGAGCCGGGGCCGGCTCTTCGGCATCGCGTATCGGATGCTCGGGGACGTCGGGCACGCCGAGGATGTCGTCTCCGAGGTCGGCATCGCCGCGGTCGTCGCCGAACGGGAGGCGGCCTCCGAGATTCGGTCGTGGCCGGCGTGGCTGACGACGGTCGGCACCCGGAAGGCGATCGATCGCGCCCGGCACCTCGCGAGCATCAAGGAGGACTACCCGGGCCCGTGGCTGCCCGAGCCGATCGCCACCGAGGCGCTGCCCGAGGAGGCCCTGGCCAACCGTGAGCTCCTCTCACTCACCCTCCTCCACCTCGCCGATCAGCTCAGCCCCGAATCCCGCGCTGCGCTCGTCCTCTCCCGCGCCTTCGACCTGCCCGCCGAGGAGATCGGCGAGATCCTCGGCAAGTCAGCGGCCGCGGTGCGGCAGCTCGTCTCGCGTGCCGCTCGCCGGCTCGACCTCGACCGGGACGTCTCCCGGCCCGCTGACCCGGCCGCGTTGGGCCGCCTCGCCGAGGCGATCCACAGCGGCGACCTCGCAGCCGCCCTGCCGCTCCTGCTCGCCGAGGACGCCGTCTACTGGAGCGACGGCGGCGGAAAGGTGAGAAGTGCCGTCAACCCGGTCTTCGGGTCAGCGCGGATCGCCCGCTTCTTCGCCGGCGTGCTCACCCCTGTCGACCTCGACGGCGCGCACATCGGGGCGATCCTCGAGATCAACGGGGGTCTGGCCATGGCGATCCGCCGCGACGGCGACACCCGAGTGCTCGAGATCGACCTCGGCGCCGACGGACTCATCCACGGGCTGCGGCAGGTCAACAATCCGGACAAGCTCACCCGCCTCGGTGGGGGAGGACGCCGACCTACCGGTGGCTGACCTTGCGTTTGAGGCTGCGGGACAGCAGCCCCGCCTCGGCGATGAGGAGCTCACCGAACCGGTCATGGTGCTCAGCGATGCGCATCGTCGGGCCGGAGATGCCGACGGCGGCGATGACCTGGTCATCGGTGCCGAGCACGGGGGCGGCGAGGGCGTCGAGGCCCGGCTCGAACTCCTCGTGAACGATCGCGAACCCGCGGTCGCGCACCTCGGCGAGGTCGGCCAGCAGCTCCTTCCGCGATCCGAGCGTGCGCGGGGTGAGGCGTTCGAGACGCCCGGTCGGCACGGGGATCGCGCGGAACGCGAACATCACCTTCCCCAGCGCCGAGGCGTGGGAGGGCACCTTGACGTCGACCCAGTTCGTCGCCCCGAGGACGTACGTCGAGTCGACCTGCGCGATCTGGACGACGGCGTTCGAGCTGGGCACCGCGAGGTTGACGGTCTCGCCGGTCTCCTCGCTCAGGCGCTGGAGGATGGGGTCGGCGGCGGCGACGAGCGTCTCGACCCGGTCGAAGCGGGAGGCGTACGTCGCGAAGAGGGAGCCGCCGCGGAAGTGACCCTCGGCGTTGCGTTCGACGAGGCCGTTGCGCTCGAGCGCGGAGAGCAGGCGGGAGACTGTCGATCGGGCGAGATCCGTGGCCTCGACCACCTCGGTGAACGAGATCGGATCGTCGGCCTTGACGACCAGCGACAAGATCTCTGCGGCTCGATCGATCGACTGGGTCCCATTGCTCATACTGCTTCGCTCCGTCGGGGAAAGGGGCGCCGGGCGGTTCTCGACCCTCCGGCGCCATTCACACTACCGCACCCGATTTGGACCGCAGGTCACGATTGGCACACGGTTGCGTTGCAGGTCACGTGCGGTCTGCGCTGAGTTCCGCAACGACCGCGGCGGTGTCGTCCCCGATCTGCGGAGCGCGCCGAGGCGGCTCCGGGGCACCCGTGCCACCGAACCTCGGCGCGGGGCTGGGCTGGTCGACACCGGCGGCATCGGCGGCGGCGTCGGTGGCGGTGGCGAAGAGGCCGCGGGCCCGGTTGTGCTCGTCGCGTTTCGCCTCGGCCATCGTCAGCACGGGTTCGACGCATGCGTCGACGCCGGCGAAGAGGCCGTCGAGCTCGGCGAGGGTGCGGGCGGCGATCGCTGGGGCGATGAGGGCGCGCAGGGCCGGCCAGTGCTGCGGGTTCCAATGGTCGAGGGTGCCCAGCGGCTCGGGGAGATCATCCTCGAGATCGAGGGCGCGGACGAACGCGGCGAAGAACGGCGGCTCGATGCAGGCGATGGCGAGGTGTCGGCCGTCGGCAGTCGGGTAGACGTCGTAGAACGGCGCCCCGGAGTCGAGGAGGTTGCGGCCGCGGGCGTCGTGGCGCCACAGGCCCATCGCGGCGAACCCGTGCATCATCGCGTAGAGGAGGTTGGCGCCGTCGACCATCGCGGCGTCGACGACGGTGCCCTCGCCGGTGGCGCGGGCATGCGTGAGGCCGGCGAGTACGCCGACGACGAGGAGCATGCCCCCTCCCCCGAAGTCGCCGAGGAGGTTGGCCGGGAACTGCGGCGGTCCGTCGGCGCGGCCGAGTTGGCTAAGGAGTCCCGTCGAAGCAATGTAGCCGAGGTCGTGGCCGGCCTTCTGGGACTTCGGGCCGTCCTGTCCGTAGCCGGTGATCCGGCCGTAGACGAGGGCGGGATTGAGAGCGCGCAGGTCGTCGGGCCCGAGTCCGAGCCGCTCGGCAGCGCCGGGGCGGAAGCCTTCGACGACGATGTCGCTGCCGGCGGCGATCGCCTTGGCCAGGGCGATTCCTTCGGCGGTCTTGAAGTCCGCGGTCACCGAGCGCTTGCCCCGGTCGAGGACGGGATTCATCGGCTGACCGGTGCTCGTCGGCGGGTCGAGACGGATCACCTCGGCGCCGAGGTCGGCGAGCATCATCGTCGCGAACGGACCCGGCCCGATGCCGCCGAGGTCGAGGACGCGCACCCCGTCGAGCATGCCGGGGGCTGAGGCAGTGGGGGCAGACTCCATTGATCTCCCTTTCGTCGATTTCACCTTCGCCGACAGATCCTGATTTACTGTAGAACGTTCGATCAGTTTCGACAATGACGCCCAGCTGGCGGAATCGTCGTACCCGACAGACGAAGTTTCGTGCCCGACAGACGAAGTGTCGTGCCTGACAGGCGAAGTGTCGTGCCCGACAGACGGAGTCCGGGAATGGAAGGAGTGGCCGTGAAGACGTTCGAGTACTCTCCCGAGGTGCGCTGGTCCGATCAGGATCTGCTCGGCCACGTCAACAATGCCCGGATGATCACGCTCATCGAGGAGTGCCGGGTCCGCTGGATGCATCACGTCAGGGCGTCGCACATCACCTCGGGCGGACTGCTCGTCGCCCACCAGTCGATCGACTACCTCGTGCCCGTCATGTACGGACCGGAGCTCAAACTCACCGCCGTGGTCACGAAGATCGGAAACTCGTCGTTCACGATCAACACGCGCGGCGACCAGAGCGGGCGGAAGGTCTTCGACTCCGACGTCGTCCTCGTCCACATCGACCGCGAGACCGGCCGGCCCACCCCCCTCACCGACGAGGTCCGCGCCGTCTTCGAGCCCTACCTCGCGGAGTAGGGCAGCGCGGCACGGCACGGCAAGTGCGCGGAGCTGAACTACGCAGGCGCGGAGCGGTGAAGCGGCCGCGCGGAGCAGAGCTGCGGCTTTGTCGAGCGGCTCCGCGCCCGCGCGGAGCAGCAGACCAGAACTGCTGCCGCGAGGGACCGATAGGCTCGGCCGTCGACAAGCTGACGCGAAGCACCGCGTGCGGAGTGACCACGAGCAGGGCGCCCGAATCGAGTGCGCACCTTCGGCCGGCGCATTGAGGGATCCCCTGCTCCAGGAGGAGTCCGCCGCCCTTGGTCACCCCCGCCCGCATTCTCATCAGGCGCGACTGTGAGGCCTCGCAATTGCGGCACAGCCCCCGGACCGGCTCGCACGCCCCCACACCCTCACGTCGCCACACGCGACCGCTGAGCACACCCTCGCAGCACCTCACCACGCCGATCCCTCATCCATCGATAATCACTGAGCACGACGAAACGAATGAATCTTCCGTTCGAACAAATTTCGAAATATTCATTGACATCGAATGTGACGTGAACTACACTGTTGTCATCAGCCACGCTGACGTGGGAAGACAGGTGAAACCCAGTGACCGACACAATCGCATCCGCTCCTTCCGGGGACACACCTGGCGCTCTTCCGGCCCGTGTCGACATCGACGCCTCCTCTCCCTACGCCGCGGCGTTCACCGTCTACGCCGCCTGCGACCAGGCTCAACTCGCCGCGCTCGAGACCACTGCCGGCCTCTTCCTCTCCGACACGATCACCCACCTCAATCTCCTCAATCCCCGCCCCGGCACCCCCTACCAACACGCCACCTTCACCGAGACCGTCCGCCGCTTCGCCCGAGCCCAGGGCTGCACCGCCGACTGGGTCACCGACGGCGAGACCGACAGCGACACTGGCACCGGTATCGGGGGAGCCGCTCTCGGTGGTGGGGTTGATGCTCCCGACGACGCCTCCGAGTCCTCCAGCGGCCTACCCGGCGCTGACGACCGGTTCGCAACCGACGCTCCCTCTGTCGCCGGCGCACCTTCTGACCCCGATGCGCCCGCGACGTCCAGCCCCGATGACGCGGCCGAGCTCGGCTTCGATTGCGCAGGTGAGGCCGGCACCGGCAGCACGGGCCAGGCCGGCAGTGATTCAGAGTTCGGTTCGACAAACGACTCAGCCCCGGACCCGCAGGCCAAACAGCCCGCATCGCCGGCGCTGCCCGGGTTCCCCCGCTTCTCCCCCGACCGCACCTTCAACGCCTGGGTCCACACTTACTCCCACGCCGAAGACATCGCCGAACTCACCGCGATACGCGGCACCACCATCGCGCACACCTACTCCCATGTCATCGACGCCATGACCCTCATCCACGGCCTCCCGAAATTCCACGCTCGATGCCAAGCCGGAGACTTCACCATCGAACACGCCCTGGCAGCCACCCGCCTCTGCAGTAACGTCGCGTTCCGCCACCTGCCTCTCATCGACGACTACCTGTGCCACCGCCGCCCCGATGTGACCATCCAAACGTTCAAGAAGTCACTGGCCTTGAAGATCAACGTCATAGAACCGGCAGACGACCGCACCCACACCGCCCACGAACGCCGACGGGTATCACTGACCACCCACGACGACGGCTCCGCATGCCTGATGCTCACCGGATCCGCCCTTGAACTCCACGCCTGCTACCTGCGCATCGAAGCCTTCGCCAAAGCTATCCGCGCTGGCAACACCGCGGCCTTCGCCGACCAACTCCCCGCAGATGCCGTCATCGAGGACGTCCGCAGCATCGATGCCCTCATGTTCGACATCCTCACCAGCACCACCCCTCGCCTGACTCTGACCATCCGCGCCCATGACACCGACACCGGCGCCACCGCGGACCGCAGCATTCCCCTCGACCTCGACACTTCCGCCACGATGGACGACATCGCCACCGCCATCACCACGGCCGCCGACACTGCAGGCCCTCCCCACCACGAGGCACGCCCCGCCGACGCCGGCCCGACGGACGACACCACCGCCGAGGCTGTCACCGCCGACGCGGTCGCCGCCGACGCTGAGACAGCGCCCACCGACGATGCAGAGACCGGATCGAGTCACTCGGACGAGTCCGCAGCCGCATCAGCACCAACAATCCCCGCGATAGCCGGCAACGACGACAGCGAATCCAAAGACGAGGAGTCGCCACTCCCACCGCCACGGTCACCGGGTGCCGCGCTGCGGGCGGTTCTGACCCGCATCGCCGACGCCGGACTCGACGACCAGGGCCGATCCCAGTACTCCCTTACCCTCGAAGCGCCGACCAGCCCCTACTGGATGGCCATGCAAGCACGGATGCTCATCACCGTGCCCTGTACCACCCTCACCGGCCACAGCAACCTGCCCGGCACCCTTCCCGACGGCACCCCTCTGCCCGCTGACCAAGCCCGGCTCATCGCCGGGAGCTGCCGCACCTGGACCAGGATCCTCACCGATCCCGCCACCGGCACCCCCATCGATGCGAAAGCCAAGACTTACCACATCCCCACACCAGTGAGAACCACACTGGCCGCGCAGTGGCAATGGTGCACTGTGCCCGGATGCCGCCGCCGGGCCGCGACCGCGGAAATCGACCACATCGACCCGTTCAATCACGACAACCCCGACTTCGGGGGCTTGACCGTCTTCGGCAATCTCCACCCCCTCTGCAAGCAGCACCACCAGCAGAAGACCGACCGCCTCCTCACCGTGAGAATGAGAACTCCGGGGATCGCCGAATACACTTTCGCCCACGGCACCCGCGTCACCACACACCCCGGGGACAACCCTGTCAACGTCGAGAACGCACGCCTCATCAACGCCCGCACCGTCAGCGGCACCGACGACGATTCCGACGAGAACAGCCCCGCCCCAGTCTCCGTCAGCAGCACCGATGATTCCGACCCGGGCAGCCGTGCCCCCGACGCGGACGAGCCATTCACAAGCAGTCCCCGCACGAGCAGTCCCAGCACAAGCAACCCGGATGACGATCTTGATGCTCCCGGCATTCCACCACTGGTCGCTGAACCACCCGATTCGACGCCGGCCCCTGGCCCAGTGCGCACCGGACCCGAATGTCCAGGACCGGCCTGCGGGGAGACCGGAACCCCGGGGTGGATGCCACGGGCAGGCGGCATCCGATGGAAGAACCCCGCACAACAGGAATGGGTCTGGGACAACGGCGAGCCCCCACCCTTCTGAACCGCTGCCCTGAACCTGGTTCACCCCCGAACATGGCCGAATCATTCATGCCCGGCCAGACGCCTCGGCCCTAGCGTTGACGGTATGAAAGTTGACGGTATGAAACTCGACGCCATCTCCATCGTGACAGCAGACATGGCCAAGGCACTGGCCTTCTATCAGGCTCTCGGCCTCAACCTGGTCGACGGAAGTCCGGAAGCACCGCACTCCGAGCTCTCGACTGGCGGCCTCCGAGTCCTCCTCGACACCGAAGAGGTCATGCTCGGAATCGACCCCCAGTGGACGTGGCCCACCGGCGGCCACAAGATGTCACTCGCCTTCGACTGCTCCACCGCCGAGGCCGTCGATGCGACATTCGCCCAGCTCACCGAGGGCAGCGACGACGACGACCCCGTGGCCGCAGTCGTCAAGGGACCCTGGGATGCCTTCTGGGGACAGCGCTACGCCGTGATCTCCGACCCCGACGGGAACACCATCGACCTCTTCGCAGCGCAGAACTGAATCCCACGCACTGACCTGAACTCAGGCTCTCACCGACCCAGCAGCGAGCGCTCATCCCGCCAGAAGTGGGAGGCATCGGCATAACCGGCACGGGCCGCCGCGCTCGTGCGAGTGTGGCCCGCATCCAGGAGTTTGCGGGCAGTCCTCCACCGCAGGATCTTCGCGAGATGCTTCGGCCCATACCCGAACCACGCTCCTGAGAGCCGCCGCAGCTGCCGCGGGGAATAGGCGAAGTCGGCGGCCACCTCGGCGATCGTCGATGCCGGCGACTCCGGAGCGAAGGCGAGGGCACTCGCCAACTCGAGTGGGCGCCGATCGATCTCCGTGCCGCGGACGAGTGCTTCGCCTATTCGGACGAGCCTCTCCACGCTCTCTCCGAACACCGCAGCCTGCGTGCCCCCGTCGCCACCCGGCAACCCGCGGTCATCCCAGAGACCTGACGCACCGTCGACCCACGTTCGAACCACCTCGGCGAGAGTGCTCGACGTGGGCGCGGCGGACATCATCGGACCGGCACCGTGCGATCCCGATATCAACGGCCGCAGACGGACGACGTCTCCGAGCGGGGTGACGCGGTCGGCGAGTTCCGCGGCCGACGTCGTCAGCAGCTGCGGCAGAATGCCGGAATCGAAGCGCAGACCAACCGCGGGGTTCAGCGCAGGAGCGATTCGGCGAGCGGTGGAATCAGCACCTGCGATGACGACTCCGGAGTCGAGGACGATGAGATCCATGCACCCATCGGGGACGATGACATCAGCAGTGGCGCCGTCCTCGCCGTGGTCCGACGCCGTTGTCCCGGCAGCCACCACCGATCGGTGAATCCCACCGGACGTCGAAAGTCGCCTTCCCACGTCAGGGACGGACACCCACAGCGCAGCACGGAGTCGCGGGATCCTCACCTCGCGATACATGCCAACGCCTCTCGGTGCATGACGCCCCGACTTCCTCAGTCCTCAGCTTCGAACGGTATTCTGAAACACATCACAGACCTGCCGCCAGGCTACCGGGTCGCCCTCGACACAGGAAGGAACGATGGCAGCTGCATCATCGTCGCCGGTCTCGGCGCGTCGGCAGGCCCGCCACGTCACCGTTTTCCTCGATGTCGACGGAGTACTCAACTCCTACCCCGTTCCGGCGCTGCGTCTCATGACCGAAGGGCGCAAGAAGCTCCAAGCGTGGCACTACGAACTCCACTACCGACCGTCGGTCATCGCCTTCTTCGATCGCCTCGTCGAGACCCACGAGGTCGACATCGTCTGGCTCTCGACGTGGTCACAGCGGTGCAAGACCGAGCTCGAACCGAAGTTCGGAATGCGCAACTCCTTCGACGTCATCGAGATGCCCGACGACACCCACAACCGCTATGCCAACGACCCGCAGCTGTGGTGGAAGGCGCGGGCGATGGAGGACTGGCTCGACACCCACGAACCGCAGAAGGCCGTGTGGGTCGACGACGATCTCGCCGCCCCGACGACGCGGCAGTACTTCGTCGACCGCTACTCCTCCGACCGCCTGAAGATCATCGCTCCCGAGTTCGCCCACGGGCTCACCCGCGCCCACCTCAAGGAGATCAAGGACTTCGCGCACCCCCGCTCGCAGCCGATCGTCCGCGAGGACTCGGACGTCCGCGACGATCAGTGCGAGGACGACAACGCCGCCGAGGCGAACGCTCCCTTCCGCAGCGATGTCCCCACTGGTCCCGCCGCGAACGAGGAATCATGACGCGCATCGGACTGCTCGACTCAGGTCTCGGACTCCTCGGAACCGCTGACGCCCTCTTCAGCCTCGCCCCGCAGGCCGACCTCGTCCTCGCCATGGACCCCGATTTCACCCCCTACGGCAGCCTCAGCCGGCAGGACCTCGAGGAGCGGGCCCTCGCCTCGGCGGCGGTGCTCGCCGACTGGGAACCCGACGCGATCGTCATCGCCTGCAACACCGCCTCGGTGCAGGCCCTCGACGCGGTCCGGGCCCGCTACGAACCGACGATTCCCGTCATCGGAACCGTGCCCGCCGTGAAGATGGCGGCCGGCACCGGCGAGGACTTCGCCATCTGGGCGACCCCGGCCACGACCGGCAGCGCCTATCAGCAGGACCTCATCGACTCGTTCGCCGGCGACCTCACGGTGGCGAAGATCGCCTGCCCCGGACTCGCCGAGGCGATCAACGACGCGGACATGCCGACGATCGACGCCGCCATCGACGCGGCTCTGGCCCAGATGGACCCCGGCACCGAGGCGGTCGTCCTCGGGTGCACGCACTACGGACTCGTCGCCGACCGGATCATGGCCGCCCGCGCCGGCATCACCCTCTTCGACTCCCCCGTGCCCGTGGCCAAGCAGACGCTGCGCCGCCTCGGCGTCGAGACCGCCACGGCACAGATCCCCATCGTCACCGCCGACGGTCAGGTGGGCGCGGAAGCCGAGGACCACCTCGGCGAGATCATCGCCACCTACGCCTCGGGACGGCGCATCCGCCTCCCCGACACCCTGGCCGCCTACCCCGCAGGGCGTCGTCTCCTCGCCCGCGAAGCCGATGACTGACACCATCCCCGCACGCTGACACCTTCCCCGCTGCGCGTCACCGCCGAATCTTCGCACCTGTCGACAATCCGCCGGGCATTATAGATGAGATGGGTTCATCTGACCAGAGCGGTGCTACCGTTGAAAGGACCAGCAAGCGTCGCAAGGGGGCGATGACGATGTTGTTCCTCTACATCCTTCTCGGACTGGTCGCCGTCGGAGCCATCACGCTCGGCAACAGCCTCAAGATCGTCAAACAGTACGAACGCGGCGTGGTCTTCCGCTTCGGCCGCGTCACCAGCGATGCGCGGGATCCCGGGCTCACCGCGATCATCCCGTTCGTCGATCATCTGCAGAAGGTCAGCCTGCAGATCATCACGATGCCGATCCCCGCGCAGGACGGCATCACCCGCGACAACGTCACCGTCCGCGTCGACGCCGTCATCTACTTCAAAGTGGTCGACCCGCGCCGCGCGATCGTCGACGTCGAGGACTACCGGCTCGCCGTCGGTCAGGTCGCCCAGACCTCGCTGCGGTCGATCATCGGCCAGAGCGAACTCGACGACCTGCTGACGAACCGCGAACGCCTCAACCAGGGTCTGGCGATCATGATCGACAGCCCCGCCGTCGATTGGGGCATCCACATCGATCGCGTCGAGATCAAGGACGTCGCTCTGCCCGAGGCGATGAAGCGCTCGATGTCCCGGCAGGCCGAAGCCGAACGCGAACGCCGCTCGCGCATCATCGTCGCCGACGGCGAACTCCAGGCGTCGAACAAGCTCGCCCAGGCCGCGAGCGCGATGTCGGAGACGCCCTCAGCCCTCCAGCTGCGGCTCCTGCAGACGATCGTCGAAGTCGCCTCGGAGCGGAACTCGACACTCGTCCTGCCATTCCCCGTCGAACTGCTCCGCTTCCTCGAGTCGAACTCGCCGAAGTCAGGCGGCGACGACCGCCGCAGCCGTGCCGACGACAGCGCGGACGGCTCGGACCACTCGGACGACGCGGACGCACCGGTCGTTGAGCGCGTCCGCGAGGCGATCGACACCGCAGCGGGCGGCCACGACCAGCTCACCGGCACCCGCGACATCACCATCGCCGAGTTCATGAAGACGACCGGCTACTCGCTCGAGGAGCTCGACAGCATGGTCCGCGCACTGTCGCAGTCGGTGCGCTCCGACGACGGCGACGTGGACAGGCAGGATCGCGCAGCACAGAGCGCGGACAAGGCCGTCACCTCGGCGGACACACCCGCACCTCCCGCCCAGTCACCGTGCTTCGGTCCGGCCTTCGGCTCCGAACCCACACCGCCGCCCGTCGTCGGCTGGGACTCGGTGACGAGGGATCACCGCCAGCCGACGTGACCCCGTCCGGGCCAGGCTTCGCGGCGCGTTCAGGCTCCTTCCATCCCCGCTGACTACGCTTGGTCCATGGACCTCAAACGCACCGGAACCGCCGTCATCGTCAATGGCGTCATCGCCCTCGCCGTCGGAGTCCTCATGATGGTCTGGCCCGGCGCGACCGCCGAGGTGGTCGCCCGGATCTTCGCCTGCTGGGTCGCGCTCATCGCCATCACCTCGCTCGTCCTCGCCCCGCGCGGCACCCGCGGCGGCGGCCGCATCCTGCGAACGATACTCATGCTCGCCTTCGCCGTCATCGTCTTCCTCGCCCCGATGCTCTTCGCCGCCGTCGTCACCGTGCTCGCGGGCCTGACGATCATCGCCGTGAGCACCTTCGGCATCGGCATCTCCGTCTTCGTGCGCCAGCTCGGCGTGCGCGCATGGTGGCTGCTGACGATCATCAGCGTCGTCGGCATCGTCATCGGCGGCTTCTTCCTCTTCGCCCCCGAGGCCGGCATCGCCGCCCTCGTCGTCACCCTCTCGATCTTCATCGCTCTCGTCGGCATCGCCCTCGTCTGGCTCGGCTGGCGCCTGCGGAAACTCGAAGCCCGCATCGCCGCCGACCCGCGCATCAACCGCCGAGGCGACGGCGGCGGTGAGATCATCAGCGGCGAAGTCATCGAATGACTGCCTCGGCGATGACCCTGGCTCCCGTGCGCGGACCTGTGCTAGCTTGATGACCATGGGTACATTGATTCGCTGCGCAGTGACTGCGTCCAGCATCGCCTACATCCGTGACCGTCGCGCCTGACAGCGCGCACGTTCCTCACCTCCTCCGGTCGCTGATCCGAGTCCGCCGCTGAGCCCCGCTCAGGGCCTGACAGGAACTCCCGCTCGACCGGATCGTCACTGATAACGCAGCTGCGCGCTGTCCTCCCGGAAGACCATCGGCATCCGGGCCTCCGCTGAACCGCTGTCACCAGCGACGACGCAGTGCGCAGCCTTGGGTGCTCTCCATTCCACTTCTGGAGCGCCACATCATGCGACCCCATTCCCAGGCAGGCGGCCGACACGAACTCGGCCAGAACTTCCTGCACTCACGCCAGACCATCGCCACGATCGCGGGCCTCGCCCGAGCCACCAGCGGTTCGATCCTCGAGATCGGACCCGGGGCCGGAGCGGTCACCGCGGAACTCGACCGGCTCGGCCGACCGCTCACGCTCGTGGAGATCGACGAAACGAGGATCGAAACCCTTGCCCACCGTTTCCCCCGCGCCCGCATCAGGCACGCCGATGCTCTGAGCACCGACCTCGACGCCGAGGTGGTCGTCGGCAACCTGCCCTTCCACCTCACGACGCCCATCCTCCGGCGCCTGCTCCGTGCTCGCACGTGGCAGTCGGCCATCCTGCTCACGCAGTGGGAGGTCGCGCGCAAGCGCGCCGGGGTCGGCGGATCGACGATGATGACCGCGCAGTGGAGTCCGTGGTTCGACTTCCGCCTCATCACCCGCGTGCCCGCCCACGCGTTCACCCCCAAACCGAGCGTCGACGGCGGCCTGCTCACCGTCGAACGCCTCTCAACCGGACTGGTCCCGCACCGGGATCGGGCCTCGTACCAGCAGTTCGTCCGAGCGGCCTTCACCGGTCGCGGACGCGGAATGAAAGGGATCCTCACGCACATGAAGCTCACCGATCAGCCCCACCTGCAATCGACCATGGACCGCAACGACATCGGAGGAGACGCCTTGCCACGCGAACTCACCCCCGCACAGTGGGCCGGACTCTATACGGCACTGGCCGCCGACCAGACCACCACGCCGACGACGGCACGAGGAAAGGAAGAGACAATGCAGAAGAAGAACGGCAGCGGAGCGAAGAAGCCCGCAGACCAGAAATCCCTCGCCGAGGCGGTCGCAGAGTCCGCCCCGATCACCGGATCCCAGCCGGTGATCACCGGGGAGATGCCCATCGTCGGTGCCGAGGCGCCGGCTCGACTCGAGGCTCCGATCCCCGGTGCCGACACCTCGGCGAAGAGCCATGACAAGGCTCATCTCCAGGCCGAGCGCGGCTACATGCCCCAGCACGGCAAGAGGTCCCAGCCGCAGCCGCGCTGGAATCTGCCGCGCCGCCAGGGGTGAGCCGACCCTGCGGGTCCACTCAGATCGGGTGGACCCGCAGGGCTGCTCCACCCCTCACAGCAGCTTGATGTTGTCCTTCGCCTCGTCCCACAGTTCGGGGATCTCTCCGTGGAGGGCCCGCTTGAAGACGCTGAGCGTGAACTTGCCGATGAGGTCGGCGTCGACGGTCGAGGGCAGCGCGAGCGCGCGCTTGTTGACGACGACATCGACGACGACCGGCCCGTCCTTGTAGGCGAGCGCCTCGGCGATCTGGTCACGCAGGCGCGCAGGGTCCTCGCAGCGGATGCCCTTGACGCCGAATCCCTCGGCGATCGCCGCATAGTTCGCGGCCGGGAACTCGGTGCCCCAGGGACGGAACCCGGCCTCCTGCTGTTCGATGTTGACGAAGTCGAGCTCCTCGTTGTTGAGGATGACGTGGACGATCGGCGACTTGTGCTGGCGTTCGGTGAGCAGGTCGCCGAGACCGAGCATCGAGAACCCGCCGTCCCCGCAGAGGGCGACGACCTGCCGTCCGGGCAGCGCCTTGGTCGCCCCGAACGCATACGGCGAGGCGTCGGCCATCGACGCCCACGAGTACGACCCGAACTGGAACCGATCACCGCCGAAGCTCATCTGGTGAGCGACCCAGATCACCGAGGTGCCGGTGTCGGCGGTGACGATCGCGTCGTCGTCGAGGAGGTCGTCGAGCACGGACGCGAGGTATTCGGGTCGGATCGGCGAGCGCTTCTCACCCCCGTCGACGTAGTGGCGCAGGCGCTTCCGCCAGCTCTCGGTGACGTGCTGTGCGGTGCGGAGGAACTCGTCGTTCCTCTTCGGCTCGATGAGCGGGAGGAGCTTCTCGAGGAAGACGCCGACGTCGGCGGGGATCGCGAGCTCGAGAGCCACCCGACGTCCCAGGTGGGAGGGGGTGTTGTCGACCTGGACGATCGTCGCGTGGCCGCGGTCGAGGAAGTCGGGGAACGGGAAGTCGGCCCCGAGCATGAGCATGACATCGGCATGCTTGATACAGTCGGCCGCCGCCCCGTATCCGAGCAGACCGGTCATGCCGACGGCATTGGGATTGTCGGCCTCCAGCCAGTTCTTGCCCTTGAGCGTGTAGCCGACGGGTGCCTTAGCTCTGTCGGAGAGCTGCTTGACGAGGTCGACGGCGTCGACGGTGCCGTTGCCGCCGAAGAGGAAGACCCGGTCGTGGCCGTTGATGAGATCGGCGACGGCCTGGACGTCCTCGTAGTGCGGGGTCAGGACGGAACCGCGGGAGGAGGCGTAGACCGCGCGCTCCTCGAGCGGCGACTTCGCATGGGCGACGTCACCGGGCAGGGCGATGACCGTGGGGCCGTGCTCCTCGGTGGCGACGGTGATCGCCTGCTGGAAGACCGCGCGCGCCTGGGTCGGGTTGACGACGCGACCGGTGTAGAGCGAGGCGGTGCGGAACAGGTCGTACGGGCTGACCTCTTCGATCGCCTCGGTGTCGATGATGTTCGTCTCGACGTCGCCGGCGATCGCGATGACCGGTGCCATCTCATGGAAGGCGTCGAGCAGGCCGTTGAGAAGGTGGGTGACGCCGGGACCGGCCGTGCCGCAGACGACGACGGGACCATCACTGAGCTGGGCGTCGGCCGAGGCGGCGAACGTGCCCCACTCCTCGTGTCGGACGTGGATGAACTCGATCTCCGGGTGTCGGGCGAGCGCGTCGATCGTCGGATTGAGTGCATCCCCGACGATTCCGTAGCATCGCTTCACGCCCGCCTGGATGAGCATGTCCCATAGGTCGTCGGCCACTGTTCGCGCCATGATGTGTCCCTCACTTTCGACGTTGTCTTCGACCCTAGTCCTGATTTTCGAACTTCTGAAGAGGGTTGGCTGTGAGTGACCCGACCGTGACCGCGCTCAGCCCAGATACACCGCCGAGGCGGCCGCTTCGTCGATGACGGACGTGCCGGCGGCGCCGATGACGGCGATCTCGACCGTCCCTCCCGAGGCCGCGCGTCTGACGACGACGGTCGACCCGGGCCGCACGCGCGCCTCGGCGAGGGTCGCGAGCACCTCGGGGTCGGCGTCGGAGACCCGCAGCACCTCGTACGACCCGGGGGCCGCCTCGGCGAGGAGAAGCGAGGAGTCATGGGACTGCACAGCTCCGTCGGATCCTGGGATCGGATCGCCGTGGGGGTCGGCGGCGGGATGGCCGAGGAACCCGTCGATCCGGTCGATGAGCAGATCGGACGCGGCATGCTCGAGCGCCTCGGCCTCATCGTGGACCTCGTCCCAGCTGTAGCCGAGCGACTCGACGAGGAACGTCTCGATGAGTCGGTGCCGCCGCACCATCGCCAGCGCGATGCTCTCTCCCGCCGCCGTCAGCTCCGGCGGACGGTAGGGCACCCGGTTGACGAGGCCGAGGTCGTCGAGGCGTTTGAGCACCTCGGTGACGTTGGCCTTCGTCGTCCCGAACCGCTGCGCGAGCGCAGTCGCCGTCATCGGATCCCCGCCCCACTCGCGCGCCGACCAGATCGCCTTGAGATAGTCCTGACTGACCTCCGACACTTCCCCTGCACGCATGTCGTCAGCGTAGTCGATCGTCAGCCGGGAGGACGGGAGCCGCGGTCACCGCGGTGACGGTGAAGACGTTGGCGACAGCGCGCTCGACTCCGCGGCACGTGAGGAAGTGCGGGTCCGACCGGGACACCGTGATGTCGACGTCGAAGGCCGCCGAGGCGGTCCGCCGATCGATGACCCGCACCGTCCACACCCCGTCGGCCGAATCGACGCCGCCGATCTCGTAGGCGAAGCGCCCGGCTGGTCCCCGCTCCTTGAGCACCGCGGCGACGGCGACCTGTTCGAGCGAGTTGAGGTCCGTGTAGCCGCGCAGATGGAAGCCGTCGATCTCATCGGCGAGGTGCCCGGCGATGACGTCGACCGCGGTGTCCTCATCGAGATCCCCGTAGTAGACGCCGTCGGGCACGACGAGGATGTTCGCCGCGAATCGATCACCGCCGACGTGCGTGCACTCCCACACGAGATCCGGCCACCGCTCTGCGAGCGCCGCGGCCACGGGACGCCCGCGCACCGCACAGCAGACATCGTGCTGCCCGTGGGCGCAGACGAGGACGACGGGCGGCAGAAGTCCCGTCTCGGACTGTGAGGTCTCGGACTGCGCGGCACACGCTTTGAGCGCCTCGACGATGGCGAGGAGATCGGAGTCGTCCTCCCACTCTCCCCACATCTGGTGGAGGCGGCCGGGACCTTCGAGGTGCATGACACCCCAGACACCGGGCCCGCCGCGCGTGCGCCGGCCGGGTCGGCGGATGAGAAGAATCCTCGCCCGCAGCGTCTGCGCGGCGTAGAAGACCTCGGACCGCACACGCCAGTCGATGTCGAGGCCCTCGAAGCCGTTGATCGGCCACCCGCCTCGGTGTTCGATGAGCACCCAGTACGTCCCGCGCGGGGCGGTGCCGACGATGCTGTCGCCGCGGTCACGGGCGGCGTTCGAACAGCGGAAGCCCCGGACCTCGCTCATCGTCACCTCACCGCCTGCCTCAGCCGAGGGCGGGCACGAGCGCACCGGCGGCGAGCAGCCGTTCGGCAAGCGGCCGACCGATGTCGGCCACCGACACCGGATCGCCGTCGAGGAGGGTGCGGACGTCGGGCAGCTCGGCGTCGGTGAAGTCGAACCAGCCGATCCGGGTGCGCAGGCGGTTCCCCTCAAGCGTCGCGTCGAGACCGGCGCGCAGTGTCAGCGGTGACGCGTCGTCGAGGTGCTTCATCGCCGCGTGCTGAGCGAGAGGACCCAACGGCGCCGGGCGCGCCTGCGACCGGCTGATGCGGTCGATGCTCGGATTCGGGTCGGCGGCGGTGAGGGCCGAGACCATGGCCTCCCTGATCGCCTCAAGCGTCTCGGCGTCCGGACGGCTCTGACCCAGCGGCAGGCTCGCGCGCATCTGCGGATCGTCCTGGAGCCGAGCGAGTGCCGCCTGCGCGAGCTGCTCGGCGACTCCGTACCGCGTCCAATTGTGGATGCCGAGGGTGAGGTGGATCGAGACATCACCCTGGGCGGTCGCGGCGTGGAGCCAGCCGCGCGGCAGATAGAGGGCGTCGCCGGGTTCGAGCACGGCGTCGATGACGGGCTCGGTCGTCGCCGCCCGGCCCACGGCCTCGCGTCGGTCGGTCCACGGCTGGTCACGCAGGGGAGCATCGAAGACGGGTTCGTGGATGACCCACCGCTTCGCGCCTTCGATCTGGAGGACGAAGACGTCGTGGACGTCGTAGTGGTCGTCGAAGCCCTGGTTCTGCGGCGGGGTGATGTAGGCGTTCGCCTGGACCGGGTTGCCGAGTTCGCGGCTGAGCGCGCTGGAGAACGCACCGATGGGCTCCCAGGTGCGCTGGAGCGCCTGGAGGACGAGGGTCGCTCCGGCATGGAACTGCTTCCACAGCTTCGTGTCATCGAGCTGGTCGCCGATCGTCGCGCCGACCCCGGCCGGGGAGGTGAACGACGCCGTCGGCAGGGTCGCGCCGTCCTTGGCGACCCGCAGGAACGGGGAGCGCAGACCGCGCGCGGAGATGAGCTCGTCGACGGCGCGGGAGGAGAAGAGGTCGGAGAAGTCGGAGACTCCGCGACTGAGCAGCGCTCGCCTGCCCCAATAGTCCTGGGCGAAGGTTCCGCGCGAGCAGTCGATGAGCCGGGATTCCAGCACCCCGGCGCCTGCAGCGGCGCCGGGGTGCTGGATCTCAGTGGTGGGGGTGCTCAAGGTCGGTCGGCTCCACCGTCGGCACCGCCGTCGTGAACACCGGGTTCACCCGATGCGCCGCCATCGGCAGGGCCTTCTGCTCCGCCGTCGGCACCGCCGTCCTGGACACCCGGGGTGCCCGCGGCACCGCCGTCGGCCGGACCCTCGGCGCCACCGTCAGCACCGCCGTCGTGGACACCGGGGGTGCCCGATGCGCCGCCGTCCGCGGGACCTTCGGCGCCGCCGTCGGCGCCACCGTCATGAACGCCAGGCGTGCCCGCGGCACCGCCGTCGGCCGGGCCCTCGGTTTCGTTAGGATCGAAGTTGGATTCCGTCATGATTCCTCCTTGATATCGCGTGGCAGCGGCGGCACCCGGTCAGCCGTCGATCCTGGCCGCGCTCGGGCCTGCGTCGTCCCCGGTTGGGACGAGCCGCCTTGCTGACAGGCTACGTGTCAAACCGTCCGTTGTGAACAGGGCTGACGAGGATTTTCGTCGAGTTCACCCGGCCCGGTCCGATGCCGTCCGCGCAGCGGTGAGACGAAGTCCGCGCAGCGCCGAGGCGGGCCGAGCGGACATAGAGTGGATTGAGCGCTGGCCGGTGCCGACGCCAGGCCACCGAGCGGAGAGGAGAGACACGACGATGCGCGAGAAGCTCCTCGACCTCGTCTTCCTCATCGGCGTGTTCGGCAAGGGGATCGACGGACTCGCCGAGGTGGTCGGCGGGGTCGTGCTCCTCCTCACCACACCCGCACAGCTGACTGGCGCCGCCCGGGCCCTCACCGCCGAGGAGCTCACCGAAGATCCCCACGACCTGCTGGCCACCCTCCTCCTGCACGGCACCGCCCACCTCGACGGACGGACGACGACCTTCGCGGCGCTCTATCTTCTCGTCCACGGCGTGGTCAAACTCGCCATCATTGCCGCGCTGCTCTTCGGCACCACACGCCTCTACCCGTGGGCCATCCTCGCCCTCACCGGGTTCCTCGTCTTCCAGATCTATCAGCTCGTCGTCTCGCCGGGGATCGGCCTCGTCGTCCTCAGCGTGCTCGACGCCCTCATCATCTGGCTGACATGGCGAGAATGGCGCCGCGGACGCACCGTCCGCGACGCCATCGCCGAAGTCCGCGCGTGGCGTCGCCCCCGACGCGGGACCGCCGACTGAACCGCAGGCCGTCCGCGCAGCGCCGAGGCGAAGTCCGCACAGCTCACCGTCCGGCGAGTTCCTGCGCCTTCTTCTCGATCTCCGGTTCGCCGGCGGCACTGAGGTCGATGACGCCTGCGGCGATGATGTGCTCGTGCAGCGGCTCGTGGCGGTGGGCGAGGAACTTCTCGAAGTCCTCGGCGGCGTTCGAGGTTCCCGTGCCGTGGCCGAGGAGGACGAAGTCGCGTCCCGCCGCGGCCTTGTCGATCTCCGTGACGAGGTCGTCGAAGAACCGGTCGAGGTCCTTCTTGTCGTCACGGCCGGTCTTCTTCTCCACCGTGCGCATGTGGTGGCCGCGCGAGTCCGGGTTCTTCTCGTGCTCGTGCTGGTCGACTTCGACATCGTGGGCGCTCAAGTCGAAGTCGTAGAAGCGCGCGTCCTCGTCGGTGAGCGTGACGACGAACAGGTGCCCCTCGCCCTCGGTCGACTCGTGCGCGGCGAAGAGGTGACGGGCGCGTTCGACGTCCTCGATGCTCACGAGCCCGTCGTGCTGACGGCGGAAGACGACACGGTGGCCGTTCATGTTCACCGCGAGGCGATCGCCCGACTCCTGTTCGACCCGGTCGGCGTAGTTCTCCCACATCGTGATGAAGTGCTTCCACTCGATGTCGCGCGGAGCGGGATGGCCGAGGATGGACTCCTTGGTCTTCTGGGGATGATCGCTCATGATGCCTCCTGGGGTGAGATGAGCGCGGGGATCGCGCCTCAGCCCCGACAATAGCCGCTTTTCGCTGTTGCCCCCATCCCCTATTCGCGCGATAGTCGAGTGCAAGGGCACCTGCGAGGCGAGGAGGACCGCGTGGACGTCACCGCTCTGCTTCCCCTGCTCGACGCGGGCGACTACACGATCGCCCGCGAGATCCTCCAACGCGGCTTCGCGGTCCTCTTCCTCATCGCCTTCGTCAACGCGTGGAACCAGTTTCCGCCCCTCCTCGGCGAGCACGGCCTCCTCCCCGCGCCGCGCTTCATCGCCCTGACGACGGCACGGCAGGCCCCGAGCCTCTTCCGCTGGAGACGCACCCCCTACTCCGATCGCAACCTCCGCATCGTCTGCGCCGTCGGCATCCTCCTCGCCCTCACCGTCATCGTCGGCCTCCCCCAGGCGGGACCCGCGTGGGCGCCGATTCCCGTGTTCCTCCTCATGTGGTGGCTCTACTTCTCGATCTCGGCGATCGGGCAGCGCTTCTACGGCTTCGGCTGGGAGAGCCTGCTCCTCGAGGCAGGATTCCTCGTCGGATTCCTCGGCTCCCACGCGGTCGCCCCGCCGCTGCTCATGATCCTCCTGCTGCGGTGGTTCACCGTCCGCGTCGAGTTCGGCGCCGGGATGATCAAGATGCGCGGGGACAGCTCGTGGCGTGATCTCACGGCGATGAACTACCACCACCAGACGCAGCCGATGCCCGGCCCGCTCAGCCGCACCGCCCACCTCAAACCGGCATGGTGGCACAAGGGCGAGACGCTCGGCAGTCACATCGTCCAGCTCATCGCCCCGTGGCTGCTCTTCCTCCCCCAGCCCATCGCCTCATTCGCCGCGGCCGCGATCATCATCACCCAGCTCGCACTCGTCATCACCGGCAACTACGCGTGGCTCAATTGGGCGACGATCCTGCTCGCGTGTGCGGGCATCAGCGACTCCTTCCTCCGCTGGATCATCGGCGGTCCGTGGCCGGAGTGGGGCATCGACGCCGTTGTCCGCACTGTCCAGGATCCCCTCGCCGAGGCGGCCGGCAGTTCCGCTGCCTATCCGCCGTCCCCGCTGTGGTGGGTGCTCCTCATCACCGCGTTCGTCATCTGGCAGGCCATCCTCAACATCCCGGCGCTGCGCAACCTCTTCTCTCCGCGGCAGCTGATGAACGCCCACTTCAACCGCTGGGGCCTCGGCAACGCCTATGGGGCGTTCGGGTCGATGTCGGAGACCCGTCACGAGATCGCCATCGAGGGCACGCTCGACCCCTCGGGCACGGCCGGGTGGAAGGAGTACGTCTTCAAGGGCAAGCCCGGTGACGTCACCCGGCGCGGACCCGTCGTCGCGCCCTACCATCTGCGGCTCGACTGGCTCATGTGGTTCGCCGCGCTCGGCGACTACCGGGACTCCTGGTTCCTCGCGCTCCTCGAACGCCTCGCGACCGGGGATCGGCTCATCCGTCGGCTGCTCGGCCCCGACCCGTTCGACGGGGAGGCTCCCGCCCTCATCCGCGCCCGGATGTTCACCTACCGGTATGCGACACGGGAGGAGCGTCGCGCGGCGCGGGCCGCGGGCGAGCCCGTGCCGTGGTGGGTCCGCTCCGACCCTGTGACGATCGTCCGTCCCGTCTCCCTGCGCGGCCGCTGAGTCCCGCGCAGGCCGCCCCGAGCAGGGCGAAGGCGACGGCGACCACGACGAACCCGACCGACCCGATGGCGAAGGCTCCGAGCACGGCGGTGCCGACGGCGACCCCGGCGTTGAGACCGGCGTTGTTCCAGCTCACCGCCGAGGCCCGATGCTCGGCGAACTCGACGCTCACGGTCGCCTGCGCGGTGCTGAAACACGCCCCACCGGCCGCGCACCAGACGAGCAGTGCCGCGATCGCCACCCCCACCTCGGCGACGGTGAAGACGACGACGATCATCCCGGCGAGGACGATCGCCCACCCCGCGAGCAGGCCCATGAGCGGCCATCCTCGCTGTCGCCACCGATCGACGAGGAGTCCGGAGGCATACGACCCGGCCATCGACCCCACTCCCACGGCACCGCCGAGGAGGCCCAGGTCGATGACGCTGAAGTCGAACCGGGAGGCGAAGACGACGCCGATGTACCCGTACGTCCCGATCCGCGCCGCCTGCGTGAGCGCGGTCGCGACGATGACCCCGGCGAAGCCGCGCCGGACCCACAACCCGAGCGAACTCCGCCACGCCTGCCGCGGCGTCCGGCGCACGCGGGTGCTCGCCTCCGGCTCGCGCAGTCGACCGGCGATGAGGAGACCCGCGACGAGCATCCCTGCGGCGACGGCAGCGAAGGCGAACCGCCAGCCCCACGTGGCGGCGAGCAGGCTCCCGATCGGCACCCCGACGATCTGCCCGGCCCCGTAGACCGCCGCACCCAGTGAGATCGCCCGGCCGCGTTCGTGATCAGCGGCGGTCTCTCCGAAGACGGCCCACATCGCCGGGGCCGCGAGGCCGCCGCCGATGCCGACGATCCCGTGGCAGAGAGCGAGCATCGGCTCGCTCACCGCGAGAGCGCACCCGATGTCACCGGCGACGAAGATCGCCAGGCCGGCGAGGATCGCCGTGCGCCGGTCCCACCGGTCGGTCAGCGCCGCGAGAACCGGACTGGAGACGGCGTACCCGAGGACGTACCCGGTCATCGTCCACGCGGCCGCAGCGTGTGAGACCCCGAGGTCGGTCGCGATCGCATCGAGCAGCGGCGGAACGAGGAAGAGCTGGGCACCCATGAGGAGGAAGACCGCGTGGAGGAGCCGGTGCTGGCTCCACGGTGTTGCGGTGGGCGCTGCGGTGGGAGCTGGGGATTCAGCGTCGTGACGTCGAGGGGTCATGACTCCACCCTGCGCCGGTGCAGGCGTCGGCATCCAAGACCGTTTCCCTCTCGGACGATAAGCAGGGGTTATCCTCGACTCGTGCAGCTCGAGCGCCTCGACTACTTCGTCGCCGTCGCCGAAGAACTCCACTTCGGTCGCGCCGCCGCACGTCTGCATCTCAGCCAGCCGGCCCTGTCCCAGCAGATCAAACGCCTCGAGTCCGACCTCGGCGTGACCCTGTGCGTGCGCTCCGCCCACGGCGTCGAGCTCACCCCGGCCGGTGCGGTCCTCGCCGACTCCGCCCGGGATCTCCTCACCCGCTACGCCCTGCTGCGCTCCGACGTCCGTGCCGTCGCCGACGGATCCGGCGGCACGCTCCGGCTCGCCCTCACGCGCTCCGACGGCGAGGGTATGGCCCGCAGCCTCCTCACGGCGCTGACCGACCGGTACCCGGAGATGACGGTCGAGGCCGAGTCGGGATGGACCGCGTGGAATCTTGCGTCCCTCGATGCCGGGGACATCGACGCCGCGATCGTGCGCACGCCCCTGGGACGCGCCGACCTCGAGCAGGCGACGCTCGGCACCTCGGAGATCGTCGCCGTCCTGCCGTCGTCGCATCCGCTCGCCCGACACCGCCGACTCCAGCGAGGCGACCTCCTCGCCTCACCCGTGATCTTCTGGCCGAGGCGCCAGGCGCCGGCCGCATACGATTCGGTCATCAGCGACCTCTTCGGTGCCGCGGCCGACTCCGTCCGGATCGCCCACGAGCCCGACGGTGAGAGCATCCTCGCCGCAGTCGCCGCCGGTCGCGGCATCGGCCTGCTCGACCGGGGACGCACCACGCGGCGCCGGGGTCTCGTCACCCGCCGGTTCACCGGCACTCCGCCGCACCTCGGCGTCGCGCTGGCCTGGAAATCCGGGCGGCGCAGCCCCGCGCTCAGGCGGCTCGTCGAGCTAGTCGATGCCGGCGACGAGGAGGGCGATGAGGACGACGTTGAGGACGATGATGAGGCTCGCGGCGGCGAGCGCGGCGACCGTGATCGCCCGCCCGTTGGCGAACTCGCCCATGACCGTCCGCATCCTCGTCAGCCGCACGAGCGGAACCATCGCAAAGGGGATCCCGAGGCTGAGGACGACCTGGCTGAGCACGAGCGCCCACGTCGGGTCGATGCCGATCGCGAGAACCGCGAGGGCCGGGAGCATCGTCACCGCCCGCTGCCACACGATCGGCACATCGACGCGCAGGAGGCCCTGCATGATCGAGGCCCCCGCATAGGATCCGACCGCCGAGGAGGCGAGCCCTGAGGCGAGCAGGCCGATGCCGAAGAGGAGGCCGACGACCTCGCCGAGGTTGGCCGTGACGACCGCGTGGGCGCCTTCGATCGTGTCCGTGCCCGACTCCCCGCGCAGCGCAGCCGCGGCGAGCAGGAGCATCGCGATGTTGACGGAGCCGGCGACGACGAGGGAGAGCGCGACATCCCACCGGCTCGCCCGCAGCAGGCGCGGAATCTCAGCCCGCGGCACCGTCCCGTGCCGGTCGACGGCGAGGGCCGAGTGGAGGTAGATCGCATGCGGCATCACCGTGGCCCCGAGCATCGAGGCGGCGAGCACGAGCGAGTTCGTGCCCTCGAGCTGCGGGACGAGGCCCCCGGCGGCCTGCCCCCAGTCGACGTCGCCGACGACGAGTCCGGCGAGGAAGCCGATCGCGATGATCGCGAGGAAGCCGATGATGACGAACTCGAAGGGCCGCTGCCCGCGCGTCGACTGGATGGAGAGGAGGACGAGGGAGACGACGCCGACGATGACCCCGCCGAGGAGGAGCGGCACGTCGAAGAGGATCTTCAGGGCGATGGCACCGCCGACCACCTCGGCGAGATCGGTGGCGACCGCGACGATCTCCGCCTGGCCCCAGTACGCGAGCCGTGACCTCCGGCCGAGGCGATCGCCGAGGAGGGCCGGCAGCGACTGTCCGGAGACGAGTCCGAGCTTCGCCGACAGGTACTGGACGAGGACGGCGATGAGGTTCGCGGCGACGAGCACCCAGACGAGGAGGTAGCCGTACTGCGCGCCGGCTGTGAGGTTAGCCGCGACGTTGCCGGGGTCGACATAGGCGACGGCCGCGACGAAGGCAGGACCGAGGAGGAGCACGAGCGAGGCGCGGGGCCGTGCCCGTGGGGTCGTGGGGCTCGCAGTGTGAGCCGTCGGGGAGTTCCTGCGCATGAAGTTAAGGTACATTAACTTTAATCGCCCGGCAACACGGGCGGCAGCACAGACATCGTCACCGAGCATTCACCTCGGCGCCTTGGCACCCGCACCGAGGCGGCGTATCGTTAAGCCATGCCCAGTGAACGTGTTCACTCAAATCCACCGCACCCCCAGGAATCCGCGCGCTCGCTCCAGCGCCGACGGACCGAGGATCGGATCATCACGGCCGCCGCCGACCTCTTCCTCGCCGCGGGATACCGGGCGACGACCATCCGCCGGGTCGCCGAGGCGGCGGGGGTGTCTGTGGGCCGGGTGATGGCGGTCGGGGACAAGGATGCTCTCCTCGTCGCGTGCTACGACCGGTGGATCGGGCAGCTCCAGGACGGCACCGCGGAGGTCCCGGCGACGATCGCGCGGACGGGCACCACCTCGGCGGTGCAGGACCATCTGCTCGGGATCTTCCTGCCGTTCCTCGAGTTCTTCGCCGCTCATGAGGACCTCTCCCGGGACTACGCGGCCGCGCTCATCCGCATCCACGGTCGGCCGCAGGTCTTCGACGGCCTCGCCCGGGATCTCCAGGCAGCCCTGCGGGACAACCTCGTGTCGATCGGGATCAGTGAGGACAATGCGCGGGCGAGCGCCGCGGCCCTCTACGACTCCTACATGGGCGTGATCTTCCGCTGGGCGGCCAGCGACATGAGTGCCGCCGACGCGGTCACAGCGCTTGCCGACATCATCGCCTTCCACACCCGCTTCCGCAGGACGCCATGACACTGCTGCCCGATCCGTGGTGGGTGCTCGCCCTCACCGTCCTCGTCCTCATCGGGTGCTTCCTCGTGTGAGCTCGTCGCCGGCGGGACGGTCGTGAACCGATTGCAACATTGCGGTGCTTCGGATCGCACGAGGACTCGGCTAGGCTCGAAGTGACGGCCGCCACGCCAGACGAAGGAGTGTGGAAATGCCCGAATTCGCCGACAGCAGCCGCGCTCGCGCCGAATCCCCGGCCGAACGCCATTCCCGGTGGACCTGGATCCACGAGACCGCCGCCATGACCGGGTGGAACTTCACCGCCCTCGAGGGCCGCCTCGTCGCCGACGACCCCCCGTGGGACTTCGACACGATGTGCCTCGAGGCCTGGGACGACGCGAGCACCGTCCTCGACATGGGCACGGGAGGCGGCGAGCGCCTCATCGCCCTCGTCAAGCGCTTCCGCGGCCGCCACCCCGGGACCGCGCCCGACCTCTCGATCGTCGCCACCGAAGGCTGGGCGCCGAACGTGCCGGTGGCCGCCGCCGCGCTCGAACCCTTCGGGATCGAGGTCAGCGACTACGACAGCGGCGACGGCGAGCCGCTGCCGTGGTCCGATGCGTCCTTCGACGTCGTGATGAACCGGCATGAGAGCTATGACATCGCCGAGGTGGCCCGTGTCCTCTCCCCCGGCGGACTCTTCCTCACCCAGCAGGTCGACGGCACCGAGGCGATCGAGTTCCGCAACTGGTTCGGCGGGGAACCCGAGCATCCGGAGATCCAGCTCGAACCGTGCGTCGACGCCGTCGAGGAGCAGGGACTGCGCGTCGAAGCGGCCCGCCGCTGGCAGGGGACGATGCGCTTCACCGACGTCGAGGCCGTCATCGAGTACCTCGCCTACGTGCCGTGGGACGTGCCCGACTTCGTCGTCGGCGACCACCTCGGCGGTCTGGAGCGCCTCGCCGCCGAGCGCCGCCCGATCGAGGTGACGCAGAAGCGCTTCCTCATCGCCGCGATCAAGGAGTGAGGTTATCCCGACCCCACCCATCGGGAAGCCGTCTGTGCCCCGGGAACGCGGTTCCGTAGCGTCGGGGACATGACCTCGCCGAACTTCTCGTATCCGCAGCCCACCGATGACGAACTGGCCGCGCAGATGCCGGCCGGCCCCTCCGCTCTCCGCACGCCCGCACCCCCAGTGCCCGGGCCTGTCGACCCCGTGACCGGGCTTGTCGACCCAGTGCCCGGATCCGCTGTGGCGGGTGCGCCGTCGCCGCGGCTCGGGAAGTGGGCGCTCGGGCTCACCCTCGGTGCTGCGGCACTGTCCCTCATCGCCTCGATGATCCTCGGGGCCACCGCGGGACCCGCCGAAGCCGCGAACGGACGCTACTTCTCCGACGCACCGGCGTGGCTGACGGTGCTCGGCACGACGCTCTTCGCTCTCCAGGGCCTGTGCACGCTGGCCGGGCTCAGCGGCCTCGTCATGGGCATCATCGCGACCGCCACCGACCGCGGCCGCACGCAGGGGATCATCGCCACGGCCGTCGCGATCTTCACCCCCGTCATCTCCTTCGCCCTCTTCCTCGTCCTCAGCTTCGCCCTGGTCTGAGACGGGTCGACCGGTCGCTCTGCGTGGTCTGCGACAGTGCGATAATCCCTGTCATGGCCTCCCACCCCCTCACCCTCGTCTGGTTCCGCGACGATCTGCGCGTCGCCGACCACGAGGCGCTCACCGCCGCCCGTGAAGCCGGCGATGTCGTGGCGATCTGGATCCGTGAGACCCGGGATGCCGAGGGCCGCGGACCGCGCCCGCTCGGGGCGGCAGCGCGCTGGTGGGCCCACGAATCCCTCGAGGTCCTCGAGGGGGAACTCGAGTCGCTCGGCATCCCGCTGCTCCTCGCTGCGGGGACTGCCGCCGACATCATCCCCGACGTCGCCGAGGGTCTTGGGGCGACGACGGTGCGCTGGTCGCGCCGCTATGCCCCGGCCTCCCACGCCCTCGACGAGGTCGTCGCCGGCACGCTGAGCGCACGCGGCATCGCGGCGGAGGGCTCGCGGGGCGCGCTTCTCGTCGAACCATGGGAGGTCACACCGTCCTCGGCGAGTGAGCACTACAAGGTCTTCACCCCGTTCTGGAACGCCGCCCGGGAGGTCCCCGTCGACCTGCCGCTGCCGGTCATCGAGGCGCAGTCACTGAGTGCGGCGACCGCCGTGCGCCTCGCCCGCGTCCGGCAGGACAGTCCCCACCTCCTCACCGCCATCACCGACCTTGGTCTGCTCGACGTCGTGGCCGGTGATCCGGCCTCCAACACCGGGTCGGGCGGGTTTCTGTGGTGGACGGACACGGTGGCCGCCCACTGGACACCGGGAGTCGTCGCTGCCGCGGAGGCGCTCGACCGCCTCGGCGAGCGCATCGACGGCTACGCCGAAGACCGGGACGTGCCCGGGGATCCTCAGGGGACATCGGCACTGTCGCCGCGCCTGCGGTTCGGTGAGGTCTCGCCGCGGCAGCTCCTCACCGCCGTCGCGGACCTCGCCGAGGTGGGGGCGGCGGATCGGCAGGCGTGGGTGCGGCAGCTGTACTGGCGGGAGTTCGCATGGCACCTCACCCACCATGTGCCCGACCTCGACTGGCAGCCGATGCGGCCGGAGTTCGCGCACTTCCCCTACGAGGACGATGACGAGGCGCTGCACGCGTGGCAGGCGGGACGGACGGGGATCGCACTCGTCGACGCAGGGATGCGGCAGCTGTGGGAGACCGGGTGGATGCACAACCGGGTCCGGATGGTCGTGGCGAGCCTGCTGACGAAGAACCTGCTGCTGGCCTGGCAGTCCGGGGAGCAGTGGTTCTGGGACACCCTCGTCGACGCCGATGAGGCGAACAATCCCGTGTCCTGGCAGTGGGTCGCCGGGTGCGGTGCCGACGCCTCCCCCTTCTTCCGGGTCTTCAATCCCGAGCGGCAGCGGGTCCGCTTCGACCCCGACGGGGTGTACGTGAGGCGGTGGCTCGGTGAGTCGGGGGACGCGGGCGAGCCGCTCGTCGACCTCGGCGAGTCCCGTCATGCCGCGCTCGCCGCCTACGATGCGATGAAGAGTGCGACCGCGGAGGGCTGAGCCCACTCCCGCCGGGGGCCGGCGACGCTGCCGCGTAAAATGGCAGGCATGACCACGCTGCCGCTCACTCCTGCCACGACCGTGGACGGACGCCTGGTCTGCCACTACTTCGAGGCCGACCGGTGCCGGTCGTGCGCCCTGCTCGGCACCCCGCACGACGAGCAGATCACGGATAAGGAGGCCTGGTGCCGCGAGGTCCTCGCCGCCCAAGCCCCCGCTGAGTGGCTGCCGGCCGCCTCGGGTCCCGACCATGACTTCCGCAACCGGGCGAAACTCGCCGTCGGCGGGGCTGCGGGTGCGGTGACGCTCGGCATCCTCGATGGGGACTTCCACGGCGTCGACCTGCGCGACTGCGGGATCCAGGTGCCGACGATCCGTGCTGTCATCCCCGTGCTCGCCGACTTCCTCGACGCGACCGGCCTCGACCCCTACGATGTCTCCGCCCGCCGAGGTGAGCTGAAGTTCGTCCACGTCACCGCGGCGCCCTCGGGGGAGCTCATGGTCCGCTTCGTCGTCCGCTCGCAGTTCGGACTCGAGGTCATCGCCTCCAGGACCGCGGCGCTGCGCGCGGCGATCCCGCAGGCGACCGTCGTCTCCGTCAACCTCCTCCCCGAGCACAAGGCGGCTCTTGAGGGCAGTCGGGAGGTCATGCTCGTCGGCGAATCGCTGCGGATGAACCTCGAGCGCGTCGACCTCCACCTGCGGCCGCAGAGCTTCTTCCAGACGAACACCGGGGTCGCGACCGCGCTCTGCGATCAGGTCGCGGACTGGGTCGACGAGATCGCCCCGGCCGCGCTGTGGGACCTCTACTGCGGGGTCGGCGGCTTCGCCCTGTGGAGCGCGTCCGGCAGCGGCGATGGCAGGCCGGCGCCGAGGCGCATCACCGGCATCGAGATCAGCGACCAGGCGATCGAGTCGGCGAAGCTCAGTGCCGCCGAACTCGGCGTCGCCGACGTCACGGAGTTCGTCGCGGGGGATGCCACCGAGGTTGCTGAGACCCGCCTCGGTGCCGGGGAGCGCCCGGACGCGATCATCGTCAATCCGCCTCGGCGCGGGATCGGATCGCGGCTGTCGACCGTGCTCGAGGACTCCGGGGTCGAGCACATCGTCTATTCGAGCTGCAATCCGCTCACCCTGGCCGCGGACCTCGACCGGATGCCGAGCTACGAGGTCACCCGAGCCCGCGTCTTCGACATGTTCCCGCACACGAAGCACCTCGAGGTCGCCGTCCTCCTGCGCCGCCGGGCGCGGGAGGCCACGACCGCTCACCTGCGCCCGTAATCCATCCCCATCGCGGTGCGCACTTCGTCGAGGGTCGCCTCGGCGATGACCTGAGCCCGCTCGTTGCCGGCGGCGAGGATCGCCTCGACCGCACCCCGATCCGCGGCCAGCTCGGCACGGCGCTGACGATGGTCGGTGAGGAACTCGTTGACCGCCTCGGCGGTGAGCGCTTTGAGGGCACCCGCACCGGCCTCACCGATCTCCGCGGCGATGGCCTGGGGCGTCCGACCCGAGCACACGGCCGCGGTCGTCAGCAGCGCCCCGATCCCCGGACGGTTCTCCGGATCGAACGTGATCGTCCGCTCGGCATCGGTCGGGGCCTTCCGGATCGCCTGCGCCGTCTCATCGGCGCTCATCCCCAGCGAGATGGCGTTGCCGTAGCTCTTCGACATCTTCCGCCCGTCGAGGCCGGGCAGCTCCGGGGTCGTCGTGAGCATCGCCTCGGGTTCGGGGAACACCCGGTCGTAGCGGTCGTTGAATCGCCGGGCGATCGTGCGGGTGATCTCCACGTGCGGCAGGTTGTCCTTGCCGACGGGAACGAGGCTGCCCTTGCAGAAGAGGATGTCGGCGGCCTGGTGAACGGGATAGGTGAGCAGCAGTCCGCTCAGGGGCCGATCCGAAGCGGCGAGTTCAGCTTTGACGGTGGGGTTGCGTCGCAGCTCGCTGTCGGTGACGAGGCTGAGGAACGGCAGAATCAGCTGGTTGAGTGCGGGGATCGCCGAGTGGGTGAAGATCGTCGTCCGTGCCGGGTCGATGCCCGCTGCGACGTAGTCGATGATCGCCTCCCGGACGTGGTCGGCGACGTTCGCCGAGGTCGCCCGATCGGTGATGACCTGATAGTCCGCGAGGACGATGAACGTCTCGATTCCCCGGTCCTGCAGGGCGACACGTTCGAGGATCGACCCGAAGAGGTGTCCGAGGTGCAGCCGGCCGGTGGGTCGTTCGCCGGTGAGCATCCGGAATCTCTGCGGGTGGTCGTCGATGTCGGCGCGCAGCTGCGGCATGCGATCAAGGGTCGCGGAATAGGAATCCATGGGTGTTCTCCTCAGGGTGTGCGAGTGCGGTGTCGGCGGCACGGGTCGCACGGAGAGTCCCACGTCGGATGCGGGCTGCCATGCAGCCCGCGGGTATGCGTCAGTCGGCTGCGTCGGAAGGCAGCCACCACCAGGTGAGTCCGGCGTTGCGCATGCTCGCAGTCTACGCCGCCGGATGCCGTGGCGGCGTCCACAGGGTGGTCAGTGCCCGATGGGAGCGTTAGAGTACCCGCATGTCGATCGCAGTGAACACCCAGGGCGTCGAACAGGCGCGCACCCTCATCCGAGACGGCAAGGTCGATCGCAACGATCGCGGAGACTGGTCGAAGGATCGCCCCAGCGCCGAGGACGAGGACGTCTTCATCTCCAACAACGGGTGGGACGCCTACGCGAAGTGGCACCTCGGCATCGACGAGTCGGCTGACCCGCGCACGAAGAAGGCCTACTCGTTCCCCTACGGCGACTTCGTCGTCGTCCACCGGGCCGGAGTCATCGCCGCAGAATCGCGTGCCGGGGAGTACAAGCACGCCGAGATCGAGAAAGCGGCGAAGGAGCTGCTCACCCTCATCGACGACGGCCAGTGACGGCCTGAAGTCCCAGAGCTGAGTCAGCCTGGAGCGGCGCCGGGCAGTCTGCGCCGCGTCCGCGGTGATTGTGTGCCAGGTCCATGGCGATCTGGGCTCTGTTTTCGCCATGGACCTGGCGCAGAATCAGTGTGGCAGCCGCTGGCGGCCTCATCGCACGCGCCCTCACCGCACGCGGCGGGCCAGCTTCATGAGCTCCTCGGTGACGGTGATGTGGCTGTTGCGCCGGACCGTGAGGTTCCGCCACGTCACCACGGAGACCCCGGCCGCGGCGAGACCGGCGATCGAGACGCCCTTGACCGTCGGTCCCGTCCGGTTCGCCAGCAGCTGCGAGGCGGCGAGCAGCGACGATGACGCCATGAGGCCGTCGATGAGCTTGTCGGTGAGCTCTTCGGGGTCGCGCAGGTTGATCTCCAACCGGGTCTCGCCCTTGCGCAGCTGCTGAACGAGGATCTCGATGTCGCGGGGCAGCTCACGGGCCATCCGAGTCCAGCTCGTCGTCGACCGCACGAGCCGCTCGAGCATCTTCTTCGGACTGTTCTCCCTGATCATGTGCTCACGCAGGTACGGCCCGAGGTACTCCTCCATTGTCACGGTGCTGCCGAGCTGGATGCCGAAGCCCTCGAGCCGCCCCATGACGCGCACGAGCATCGCCAGGTCGCTCGGGAAGCTCAGCTCCTTGTCGTGGAGCAGCTGCATGCACGCGGTCATCGCGGCATTGAGGTCGATGTCCGTCGACGCCGTGTCCTCGGGCAGGTACTGCGCCATCCACTTGTCGACGGCCATCTCGAGGTCTTTGACATCCGTCGAGGCGGGGGCGTTGCAGACGATGAGGAGGATGTCGGTGAGGTCGGAGACGTCACGTCCGACGACGGCGGTGAGGAGGCGGATGACGTCGTTGCGCCGCGGGCCGGCGAGGTAGCCGACATCCCCGTAGTCGAGAAGGACGACATGCTCGGCATCGGGGATGAGGAAGTTCCCCGGATGCGGGTCGGCGTGATAGAGGCCGTTGTCGAAGATCATCGTCATCCACGCGTTCGTCACGTGCTTCGTGAGATCGTCGACACTCCACCCGGCGCCCGTGACATCGGCGCTGGTCTTCGTCTGGACGCCCGGCATCTGCTCCATCGTCAGCACCCCGGTCGCGCTGAGCTCCGGGTAGGGCGTGGGCACGAGCAGCCAGTCGAG
Organism: Brevibacterium sp. XM4083; assembly: GCF_006489205.2. GTDB lineage: Bacteria > Actinomycetota > Actinomycetes > Actinomycetales > Brevibacteriaceae > Brevibacterium. Next base: position 291,643 of record NZ_VFYR02000003.1, read on the forward strand.
TTCGGCGAGCTCTCGGGCGAAGCGCTGCATCGCCCGCAGCTCGTTGGTCAGGTCCATTGCCTGGCTCATCATCTCGGCGAATTCGTCGACCATCTGCGCCGGGTTGAAGCGCGCGAGCTCCGGGTCCGCGGATTCGACGAACCGCGCGACCTTCTTCATGAGGTCGAGGTCGCCGCGGACCTTCTCCTCGGCCCCGGAGTGGAGGACCTTGACGACGGCCGGGGTGCCGTCCTTGAGCACCGCGTGATGCGCCTGCGCCACCGACCCCGAGGCGAAGGGCTCGACATCGAAGGAGGTGAAGAGTTCGCTCACCGGGGCACCGAGGTCGGCCTCGACCCGCTCCTTCGCCCTGCCCGGCGGATCGGCCGGCACTTCGGCTTGGAGCCCGGACAGCGCCTCGGCGATATCGGCGCCCACGAGGTCGGCGCGCATGCTCAACGACTGGCCGAGTTTGATCCAGGTCGTCCCGAGTTCGGTGAACGCCGCGGTGAGCCGCGCGCCGGGCTCGAGTGTGACGAGGTCGGGATCGGCGAACTTCGTCGCGAGGTTCGTGCTGCCGTCCGCGGCGGCGAGCGTGCGCGCGGATCGTTCGGCGATGCCGTAGCGGGCGAGCACCTCGAGGATCTCGCGAGCGCGTCCGGCGTCGCTGCCGAACATTGTCAGATGTGGGGATTCCATGCCTGCTCCTGGGTCTCGCGCGAACCCTCGGTCGGCTCCGCTGCGGTCTGGGGTGGGCACAGTGTAACCGCCGTTCATCGGTGGCGGATGTCAGCGCGGACGATCGCCGAGGCGGTGCCCGGCGAACGCGGTGACCTCAGCTTCGCGGTCAGCGCAGCTTCGCGGTGACCTCGGCGGCAGCGGCGAGCACCCGATCGACGAGGTCGTCGGGCATCTCGGGCGTCGCGGTGGCGTCCCCGGCCCCGGAGGCTTCACCGGTTCCGGCGGACGGCGCTTCGGGCGCGGGCACGGAGAGCCCGATCGCGGCGATCGGGCGGGAGAGCACATCGTAGACGGGGGCGGCGAGCGTCGCGATGCCCGGCGTCACCTCCCCGTGTTCGATCGCCCACCCGGCGCGCCTGGTCTGCGCGAGCAGGGCGCTCAGCTGCCGCACCGACGTCGGGCCCTGTCCTGTGCGGGTGACGAAGGCGGACTCGGACTGGAACATCGCGAGCACCTCGGACTTCGGCAGCTGGGCGAGGATCGCCCGCCCGGTGGCCGTGAGGTAGCTCGGCATCCGCACCCCGGTCGCGGTGACGACGGCGACGGACTTCAGCGACTGCTCCTTGAGCACGTACACCGTCTCCCACCCGCGGATGACGGCGAGCTGCGCCGTCGCCGCCGTGTCTTCGGCGAGCTGGCGCACGACCGGCTGGGCGAGCCGCTGGAGCGGATTCATCCGCAGGTACGAGCTGCCGAGTTCGTGGACGCCGGGCCCGAGGACGAACCCCGGTTCGGTGCGGACGACCAGGCCGAGCTCCTCGAGGACCGCGAGCAGCTCGTAGACGCTCGAGCGCGGCAGGTCGAGGGCGCGCACGAGGGCACCCGCGGAGATCGCCCGGTTCGACGCCGCCAGATGGCGCAGGATCGCCACCGAGCGGCGCAGTGCGGGAACCTCAGCCACGACTCAGCCAGCCGTCCCGGACACATGGGCCTGGGGCGCAGCCGTCGCCATTCCCAGGGCGTCGAACGCCGCGGCGTAGAGATCGGCGATCGGCCCGAGCTCGGTGTGGACGCCGTCGCGGATGCGGACGATGCCGCCGCTCACCGTCATGCGAATGTCTTCGGCGGTGGCGGTGAGGACGATCTGCTCGCCCAGCGACCCCATCGTCCGCATGCTGTCGGTGGTCACGGCGATGAAGTCGCACGCCGCACCGGGGACGAGTTCGCCGACGGGCAGAGCGAGGCTGCGGGCACCCCCGGTCGTCAGGGCGGCGATGAGCTCGGCCGGAGAGAACCGACCGCGCTGGCCGCTGCGCAGCCGCTCCCCGGCCTCGAGTCCCTGCGTCTCCCTCAGAGCATCGAGGACGACGTGCTGGTCGGAGCCGAGCGCGATCGTCGCCCCCGCCTCGGCGAGCTCCCGGGCCGGGCCGATCCCGTCGGCGAGGTCGGCCTCCGTGCACGGGCACATGACGATCGTCGTCGCACCCTGCCCGAGCGTCGCGATGTCGGCCTCGGACAGATGCGTCGCATGGACAGGTGAGAGCGACTCGCTCACGACCCCGGCCCGGGCGAGGACCTGTGTCGGCGTCGTCCCGTAGGCCGCGACCGACGCCTCGTTCTCCGCGGGCTGCTCGGAGAGGTGGACGTGCAGCGGTCCGGACAGTTCGGTGAAGCGCGGCAGGTCCGCGGCGGCGACCGCACGCACCGAATGGATCGCGGCACCGAGGTGGACGAAGCTCTCCCCGGGTGCGCCGACGGGGAACTCGGCGGCGAGATCCTCACCGAGGCGCGCGTGCCGCTCGAGGTAACCGGCGATCGTCCCATCGCCGAAGCGCGCCTGCTCACGGCTCAGTTCGGCACCGATGCCGCCGGTGAGGTAGGCGGTGTCGAGGAGGCGGATCCGGATGCCCGCCGAGGCGGCCGCCCGGGCCAGCGCCCGCTCCATCGCGTGCGGGGCAGAGCCGGACTCCGTGCCGTAGGGGGTGCCGTCGGGCGCGTGGTGGACGTAGTGGAACTCGCCGACCGCGGTGTACCCGCCGGCGAGCATCTCCGCGAAGACGGCCCGGGCCACGGTTTCGTAGTTCTCCGGGGTCAGTCGGCCGGCGATCGAGTACATGACCTCCCGCCATGTCCAGAACGTGCCGCCGTCACCGTGGGTGCGACCGCGCAGCATCCGGTGGAACGCATGGGAGTGGGCGTTGACTCCGCCGGGGAGGACGAGACCGGGGACCACCTCGGCGCCCTCCGGCGGGACGGCGATGCCGGTGTCGACCGCGGTGAGCGTGCCCGTGTCATCGACGGTGAGGAGGACGCCGGTGGCGACCGCGCCGTCGACCCAGGCCGACGCGCACCAGAATGCGGTGCTCATCGGTCACCGCCGACGCCGAGTTCGCCCTCGAGGACGGCGACGAGCGCGTCGACGCCCGCCCGCGCATCATCGTCCTCGCAGGCCTCTTCCGGCGCGTGCGAGACGCCGGTCGGATTGCGGACGTAGAGCATCGCCGAGGGCACGTGCGGGGCGAGGATGCCCGCGTCGTGGCCGGCCCCCGAGGGCAGCATCGGCGCGGTGGGGAGCACCGCGCGCAGCCGGTCGTTGAGCTCGGCGGTGAAGCGCGTCGTCGGGGAGTACGACTCCTGCGAGACCTCGACCCTGACACCCGTGTCCGCGGCGTGGTCCCGGGCGCGGGCGGTGATCGCCTCGAGCACCTGCTCGACGACGCCATCGTCCTCGTGGCGGATGTCGAGCCAGAAGCTCATGCCCGAGGCGATGACGTTCGTCCCGCCCGGATGGATGAGGGTGCGCCCGACGGTGGCGACGGCAGTCGCGTCAGTGGCGGCCGCTAGGGTCGGAATGTCGCCGATCACGCGGGAGGCCGCGACCACGGGGTCGGCGCGGTGGCTCATCGGGGTCGTCCCCGCGTGGTTGCCCTGACCGGCGAACGCGAAGTGCCACCGACCGTGTCCGATGATGGAGGTGCCGATGGCCACAGCCTGATCAGTGCCGGCCAGCCCGATGCCCTGTTCGACGTGGAGTTCGATGAACGAGCCGATGCCCTGCAGCCGCTGTGGGTCCGCGCCCATGCGTTCGGGGTCGAGGCCGTAGCCGCGGGCGACATCGGCGAAGGTGTCACCGTTCGCGTCCCTTAAGTCCAGAGCCCGCGCGGAGTCGATCGCACCGGTGATGAGCCGCGAGCCGAGGCAGGCGACCCCGAACCGCGACCCCTCCTCCTCAGGGAAGACGGCGAGCGCGAGCGGACGGCCGGCGGAGTCGAGTGCCCCGGAGGCCTTGAGGTCGTCGAAGGCAGCGAGCGCCGAGGCGACCCCGAGCGGCCCGTCGAACGCCCCGCCGCCGGGGACGGAGTCGAGGTGGGAGCCGGTGACGACGGCGTCGTCGCCCGGTGCGGTCGCCCACGCCCACGTGATGCCGTTCGCGTCGATCTCGGTGTCGAGGCCGCGGCGGTCCGCCTCGGCGAGGAACCACGTGCGCAGCTCCCGTTCCGTGGCGGAGAACCCGGGCCGCTGGTACCCGGGTCCGCGCGGATCCCGACCGGTGTCGGCGATCTGGGCGAGGAGGGAGACGACGTCGCTCATCTCACTTGTCCTCGTGGTATTCGGTCGTCGCCGCGGCCGTGCCCGAGGCCTCGGCGGCGGCCTCGAGGTTGCCGAGCGCGGTGAAGTCGGGATCGTTGACGGCCGGGCCGCCGCCCACGGGCTGCCAGGTGCCGGCGGCCGCGGTGACGGTGTGGGCGAGCGGGGTGACCGCCTCGGCGGCGGCGACGAGGGATCCGTCTTTGACCTTCGCGATGGTCTCGGCGAGTTCCGGGGAGAGGAACCGGTCGGGGCCGGGACCGGGCACGGTCTCCCGGATTGCGGCGATGACGGCGCCGGTGACCGGGGCCGGATCAGCCTCGCGCATGTCGCAGGCCCGGGATGCCGCATAGAGCTCGATGCCGATGACGCTCGCGAGGTTGTCGACGACCTGGCGCAGCTTGCGTGCCGCCGACCAGCCCATCGACACGTGGTCCTCCTGCATCGCCGAGGACGGGATCGAGTCGACCGAGGCGGGGGCGGCATTGCGCTTGGCCTCGGAGACCATGGCCGCCTGCGTGTAGTGGGCGATCATCAGACCGGAGTCGACTCCGGCGTCGTCGGCGAGGAACGGGGTGAGCCCCTGGTTGCGGGCGACGTCCATGAGGCGGTCGGTGCGGCGTTCGGCCATCGAGGCGACATCGGCGGCGACGATCGCGAGGAAGTCCAGCGCGTGGGCCAAGGGCGCGCCGTGGAAGTTGCCGTTCGAGGAGACCATGCCGTTGGTGAGGACGACGGGGTTGTCGATCGCGGCCCGCAGTTCGCGTTCGGCGACCTGAGTGGCGAAGGCGACGGCGTCGCGGGCGGCGCCGTTGACCTGCGGGGCGCAGCGCATCGAGTACGCGTCCTGGACGAGGTGGGTCGAATCCCGGTGGCTCGCGGTGATGCCCGACCCGTGGAGGGCGGCGAGCATGTTGGACGCCGAGGCGGCCTGACCGTCGTGGGGGCGCAGCGGGTAGTGGAGTTCGGGGGCGAAGACAGCGTCGGTGCCGAAGAGCCCTTCGATGCTCATCGCCGCGGACACGTCGACGGCGGTGAGCAGGCTCTCGAGGTCGGTGAGGGCCATGATGAGCATGCCGAGCATGCCGTCGGTGCCGTTGACGAGTGCGAGCCCCTCCTTCTCGGCGAGCGTGACTGGGGTGATCCCGGCCTGCGCGAGGATCTCATCGGCGGGCCCGGCGACGCCGTCGGGGCCTTCGGCGACGCCCTCGCCCATGACGACGAGCGCACACGCCGACAGCGGCGCGAGGTCACCGGAGCACCCGAGGGACCCGTATTCGTGGACGACGGGGGTGATTCCGGCATTGAGCAGGTCGACGTAGGTCTGGAGCACCTCGGCGCGGACACCGGTGCGTCCGGTCGCCAGTGTCCGGGCGCGCAGGAGCATGAGCGCCCGCACGACCTCGCGCTCGACGGGGGCGCCGACACCGGCGGCATGGGAGCGGATGAGCGACTTCTGCAGCTGGGTGCGCAGCTCGGCGGGGATGTGCCGCTGGGCGAGCGCCCCGAAACCGGTCGAGACGCCGTAGACGGGCTTCGGCGCGGCAGCGAGCGCATCGATCGCCTCCCGATACGTGCCGACGCGAGCCAGGGTCGTCTCGCTCAGGGCCACCTTCGCATCGTGGCGGGCGACGTCGACGACGTCGGCGAAGGTGAGGGTATCGGGGTCGAGATCGATGACAGCGGACATCGCTGGGCCTTTCGTCGGGGTGGGAAACAGGTGGCGGATGGATGGTCGGTGGGACGGGCGTTCACAGCGTAGTCGCTGTCAGAGCAGCAGGTGGGCGAGCGGGGCGGCGATGAGGATGGTGAGGACGACGCGTTCGAACCAGATGATGACGAGCGCGCCGACGGAGATCGGGATCTCCGTGGCGAGGATCGAGGGCACCATCGCGGAGAAGAAGATGATCGCGGCGACTGAGACGACGGCGATCGTGAAGCGCAGCACGAGGTCGTCGGAGCCGGCGACCTGGGTGGCCGGCAGGAACATCTCGACGAGTCCGAGCGCCGAGGCCTTGCCGGCGAGCACGGGATCGGAGAGCTGCGTGACCCACGTGAAGGGCACGAAGATCCACCCGAGCCAGTCGAAGATCGGCGTGTACTTCGCCAGGAGCAGGCCGATGAGTCCGACGGAGAGGATCGAGGGCAGGATCGAGGCGGCCATGAGCAGACCGTCGCGGAAGTTGAGCCAGAGGTTGCGGCCGAGGCTCGGCGTCTCGGCGAGCGTCGCCTTCGCCTCCCGCCACGCAATGCGGAAGCGGTGCTTCGTCACCGTCTCCTCCGGCTGCGGGGTCGCCCCCGGGAAGTACGTGTCGGGGATCGATCGCAGCGGCGGCAGGTGGACGGTGACGGCCGTGACGACGAACGTGACGACGAGGGTGAAGAAGAAGTAGAGGAGCCAGTGGTCCATGAGGTCGAGCGTCTTGGCGACGACGATCATGAACGTCGCCGACACGGTCGAGAACCCGGTCGCGATGATCGCGGCCTCCCGCGCCGTGTACTTGCCCTCCTTGTAGACCCGGTTGGTGATGAGCAGACCGAGGGAGTAGCTGCCGACGAACGAGGCGACGGCGTCGATGGCCGACCGGCCCGGCGTCCTGAACACCGGGCGCATGATCGGCTGGACGAGGACGCCGATGAACTCCATGAGCCCGTACCCGACGAGGAGGGCGAGGAAGATCGCGCCGACGGGGACGATGAGGCCGACGGGGATGACGAGTTTGTCCCAGAGGAACGGGCCGATGTCCTCGGCGGCGAGCCAGGCGGGCGGGGCGGTGAGGATGAGGACGGCGACGACGAGGCCGGCGACGCCGAGGACCGCGAAGATCCCCTTCGTCACCGACGACTTCCACGTGCCGGTGACGAAGGGGCGAACGGCCCCGAGGAGGATGAGGGCGACGACGATGAACGGCACGACCGGGCCCGCGAACGTGCGGATGGCCGTGACGATGTGGTCGAGCGGGATCGTCGAGACCCCGGCGATCGTGACGGGAACGAAGAACATGACGATCCCGATGGCGCTGTAGGCGAAGAACCGCCAGGTGCCGGCGGGTCTCGTCTGCGCAGGGGTGGTCGGGGTGGTCATGATTCTCCTTCGAATCCTCAGTCCGCCGAGGTGGTCGGACGGTTGTCGGCGACGAGCTCACCGTCGCGGTAGACGCGGTCGACGAGCTGGACTCCGGGCCGGTAGGCCAGGTGCCGGTGGCTGGGGGCGTCGAGGACCGTGAGGTCGGCCCGGGCCCCGGCGCCGAGGTGGCCGATGTCGGTGCGATCGAGCGCGTGGGCGCCGCCGGCGGTCGCCGCCCACACGGCCTGGTCGACGGTGAAGTGCATATCGCGCACGGCCACGGCGATGCAGAAGGGCATGCTGTTGGTGAAGCACGATCCGGGGTTGCAGTCGGTGGCGATCGCGATGTTCACCCCGGCCGCGAGGTAGCGGCGGACGTCGGGGTAGGGCTGTCGGGTCGAGAACTCGACGCCGGGCAGCAGGGTGACGACGGTGCCTGCGGCGGCGAGGACGGCGAGGTCCTCATCGGAGGCGAAGGTCGCATGGTCGACGGAGACGCAGCCGAGTTCGGCCCCGAGCTGGAGCGCCCCGCCGGCGGTGAGCTGGTTCGCGTGGAGGCGCGGCCGCAGTCCCGCGGCGACGCCGGCCTCGACGATCCGCCGGGTGTGGTCCTCGTCGAACGCACCCTCTTCGCAGAACACGTCGATCCACTTCGCCAGGCCGGACGCGGCGGGGATGATCTCGTCGATGATGAGGCTGACGTAGGCCTCCGGGTCGTCCTTGTGCTCCGGCGGCACGACATGGGCGGCCATGAGCGTGGACTCCGGGGTGTGGCGGCCGATGATCTCGAGCGCCCGGATCTCGTCGGCGAGGTCGAGTCCGTAGCCGGACTTGATCTCGAACGTCGTCGTGCCGGACCGGGTGGCCTGGTCGAGGAGGTGGACGAGGTTGGCCTCGAGCTCCTCGTCGCTGGCCGCACGGGTCGCCGCGACCGTCGTCGCGATGCCCCCGGCGGAGTACTTCTCCCCCGCCATCCGGGCGGCGAACTCCGCCGAGCGGTCACCGGCGAAGATGAGGTGGTTGTGGCTGTCGACGAAGCCGGGAAGAACGGCCCGACCGCCGAGGTCGATCGTCTCGACCTCGGCGTCGGGGGCGGTGAGCAGGAGCGCTGCCAGGGCGGCGTCCGCCTCGGCGGCGGGACCGGACCAGGCGATGGTCTCACCGTCGATGATCACCGCGGCGTCGGTGAGGGCGAAGAGGTCTCCCGCGCCGAGGCTGGGGCGGGCCATGAGCTCGGTGGGGTCCGAGTTCGTGACGAGTTCGCTGATGCCGGTGAGGAGCTTCATCACTGGGCTGCCGATTCCTCGTCGCGGACGTCGAGTTCGGGGATCATCGGGATGCGCATGCCGCGCTGCCCGGCGACCTCGACGGCGCGGTCGTAGCCGGCGTCGACGTGGCGGATGACGCCCATGCCGGGGTCGTTGGTGAGCAGGCGGGCGAGCTTCTTCGCCGCGAGCTCCGTGCCGTCGGCCACGGACACCTGTCCGGCGTGGATGGACCGTCCGATGCCGACGCCGCCGCCGTGGTGGATCGAGACCCACGTAGCGCCCGAGGAGGTGTTGACGAGGGCGTTGAGCAGCGGCCAGTCGGCGACTGCGTCAGTGCCATCGAGCATCGACTCGGTCTCCCGGTAGGGGCTGGCGACGGACCCGGAGTCGAGGTGGTCGCGGCCGATGACGATCGGGGCCGAGACCTTGCCCTCGGCGACGAGCTGGTTGAAGAGCAGACCGGCCTGGTGGCGCTCCTTGTAGCCGAGCCAGCAGATGCGGGCCGGCAGTCCCTCGAACTCGACGTATTCGGCGGCGGCGTCGAGCCAGCGGTGGAGGGACTCGTTCTCCGGGAAGAGCTCCTTGAGGGCGGCGTCGGTGACCTCGATGTCCTTCGGGTCGCCGGAGAGCGCGACCCAGCGGAACGGTCCGAGGCCTTCGCAGAAGAGGGGACGGATGTAGGCGGGGACGAAGCCGGGGAACGCGAAGGCGCGGTCGTAGCCGGCCTTGCGTGCTTCGTCGCGGATCGAGTTGCCGTAGTCGAACACCTCGGCGCCGCGGTCCTGGAACTCGACCATGGCCTTGACGTGGGCGGCCATCGCCTCTTCGGCGCGCAGCGTGAACTTCTCCGCGTCCTGCTCGGCCTCGGTCTGCCAGTCGTCGAGGCTGACGCCGAGCGGCAGGTAGGACAGCGGGTCGTGGGCCGAGGTCTGGTCGGTGACGATGTCGACCTCGGCGGCCTCGGGACGGTCGAGGATGAGCGGGAGGATCTCCGCGGCGTTGCCGACGAGTCCGACGGAGAGTGCCTGCTTGTTCCGCTTCGCCTCGATGACCTTGGCGAGCGCGGTGTCGAGGTCGGTCTCGACCTCGTCGAGGTAGCGCTTGGCCTGGCGGCGGTCGAGGCGGGTCCGGTCGACGTCGATGATGAGGCAGGCGCCGCCGTTGAGGGTGACGGCCAGCGGCTGGGCGCCGCCCATGCCGCCGCAGCCGGCGGTGACGGTGAGGGTGCCGGCCAGCGTCCCGTCGAAGCGCTTGCGGGCGATCGCCCCGAAGGTCTCGTAGGTGCCCTGGAGGATGCCCTGGGTGGCGATGTAGATCCAGGAGCCCGCGGTCATCTGGCCGTACATCATCAGGCCTTCGGCTTCGAGGGCGCGGAAGTGCTCCCAGTTCGCCCAGTCGCCGACGAGGTTGGAGTTCGCGATGAGCACGCGGGGCGCCCATTCGTTGGTCCGGAGCACGCCGACGGGCTTGCCGGACTGGACGAGCAGCGTCTCATCGTCCTCGAGGTCGTTCAGCGTTCGCACGATCGCGTCGTAGGCCTCCCACGAGCGGGCGGCACGGCCGGTGCCGCCGTAGACGACGAGGTCCTCGGGGCGTTCGGCGACCTCGGGGTCGAGGTTGTTCATGAGCATCCGCTTCGCGGCTTCGGTCTGCCAGCTCTTCGCAGTGATCTCAGGTCCGCGGTCGGCGCGGATGACCCGGGTCGGGTCGTGCTGGGTGAACGACGGTGCGGTCGCCGAGGTGGTCGCGGCGCCGGTTTCGGACGTGGCGGTCATGGGATTCCCTTTCGTGGGGTCCCGCACGGGGACCTGAGCTCAGTTCGACCGGTGTCCGACGGAGTGGATTCCCGATCGTGGCCTGACGGTGAGAGGCCGTCGGGGCCGAATCGTCTCTGACTACCCTTCCATTGTGTCCGCTGGGAGCGCGGACGGAAGTGGTCTGGCCCAAGTTCCGTCCGATATTTCGGACACTATCCGCCGGCGACCGTGACGGTGCGGCGGCGCCGCTGGCCGGTCGCAAGGCCGAGGCAGAGCACGAAGACGGCGAGCGGCCGGTCGAGACCGTCGAACTCGGCGCCGATGACGCGGCTCGACCAGCCGGTGCGGCCGATCCGGCCGCAGAGCGCACCGTCGCCGTCGCGCAGCTCGAGGTCACGCGAGTCCGGGGCCGGTGCGAGGCGGTAGTCGCGGTCTCCCGCCGCGATGGTCCACCCGGTGGTTCCGGTGCGCTCGGCGGTCGCCACCGGCTGCGCCGACCCGTCGGGTGCGTTAGCGTGCGCCGCTGGGCGCAGAGTGTATGCGGTCCCGAAGGACCCGCTGGTCAGTGCGAAGCGAGCGCCGTCGATGTCGATCTCACCGCCTCGGCGCAGGGTGCGTGAGCCGATCCGCGTCGCCGGGAACCCGGCACCCGTGATCTCATAGCGGGCCGGGATGCCGGTGCGGCGGGAGTGCAGTGTCAGCGTGGTCATGGTTCCTCCTGGTCAGGTGGGCGGATGGGGTGGCGACAGGGTGTTTGGGGTGGGTGGCGGTCAGCCGCCGAGGGCGGGTGCGACGAGGAATGCGAGCCCGGTGCTGAAGAGATTGAAGATGATGTGCGCGATGATGCCCGGCCATACCGAGCCGCTGCGTCGCCGGAGTTCGCCGGTGATGAGGCCGACGATGAAGGCCGAGAGCATCGTCTGCGGAACGCCGTGGAGGATCGTGAAGAGCAGTGCGCTGCCGACGACCCCGACGATCGCACCGTACCGCAGCAGCACGGTGGTGACGACGCCGCGGAAGAACAGCTCCTCCCCGATCGGGGTGAGCACCCCGAGGAGCACGAGTCCGAGCAGCAGGGGAACGAGTCCGGTCGCCGCGGTCTGCGACCAGTCGCTCTGCGCATTGCCCGAGTCCCCGGTCACCGCGACGTAGACCCAGGTGGCCGGGAACTTCAGTGCGAAGGCGATGAGACCGCCGAGGACTCCGAGGAGCAGCCACCGGCCGGCGGTGGGGCGCAGCCCGAAGGCGGAGGCGGAGCGGAGGCGCACGGCCACCGCGGCGGCGAATCCCCCGGTGCCGGCGATGAACGACAGACCCATGAGGACGATGCTGAATGCCTCGGGGCTGATGGCGGGTTTGAGGAGGAACGTCAGCCCGAGGGTGAGGGCGACGAAGACGGCGAAGCCGACGCCGAGCTCGATCCACCCTGGCCGGCGCCCCTGGGGAGTCGGCGATGAGGTCGGGGTGTCGACGGAATTCGGGCGCGACGGGGTAGGGACAGTGGACATGGTGGTCTCCTCACCGGCCTCGATGCCCGCGCAGGGCGGCCGATTCAGTCAGTGGTGGATGGGGTCAATCTGTGGTGGTGGGGGCGGCGAGTGGATTCGCGGCGATGGCGCTGAGCGTCTCCCAGTGCGCGGCGAAGGCCGCCTGGCCCTCGGGTGTCAGGGACAGCCAGGTGCGGGCGCGCTTGCCGACGAATCCCTTGCGGATGTCGACGTATCCGGCTTCCTCGAGGACCCGCATGTGCTGGGAGAGCAGTGATTCGCTGACCTCGAGGGTCTCGCGCAGAGCCTTGAAGTCGGCTTCTCCCGTCGCGGCGAGCGCCGCCATGAGGGAGAACCGCACCGGGGCGTGGATGCGCGGATCGAGGGAGTGGCGCGGATGGCTCATCGGCGATTCCTCCTTCCCGCCCGGGCCGCCTCGGCGAAGGCCGGCAGCGCGACGACGGTCCCCATGAGCAGCCACAGATCCATCCGGTCTCCGAGGACGACGGGCCCGACCCAGGCGACGGCGACCGCGTAGAGGATCGCCCAGGCCGCGACCCATCTCCAGGTGTGGGCCCTGCTCGCCGGGCGGATCTCCTGGCGGGACTTCCAGCGGTAGAGGAGTCCGGCCCCGACGACCACGGCGAGGGTGAAGAGGAGCCCGTCCCAGGTGCCGCGCACCGCGGGCAGGGCGCCGATGATGATGATCGTCACGAGGCCGAAGCCGACCATCATCGGCGGATACCACGCGCCTCTGCGCCGGACGTCGTCGCCGGCCCGCTCGGCCCGGGCGAGCATCTCGCGCGGGTCGTCGTCCTCGATCATCACGGTCGCACCTCCTCATCGCAGCCTCGGCGGAGCACGATCAGCTCCGCACTCACTCACTTTAATACCACTAAAGTGCATGCACAACGGTGAATTCCATGAGCGCCTGCGCAGGCGACCGGACGACTGCGATTCATGCACTGAACGTCTCAATCAAGACGAAATCTGTTCTTTAAAAGTCCTGCCCCCGCGCATAGTCTGACGACACACCCTCGAGATCACTGGAAGAGGAACGACGATGTTCATCCCACCCGCACCCGCCGCGCCGACCGGCGGCCCGCTCACCCCCGCGCGGGCATGATGCTCGAGACCCGCCAGCTGCAGTACTTCGCGATGGTCGCCAGGGAACGCCATTTCGGGCGGGCCGCCGAGCGCCTCAGCCTCGCCCAGCCCTACCTCTCGCAGCAGATCCGCAAACTCGAACGGCAGCTCGGCACAACCCTGCTCCACCGCACAACGCGCTCGGTCACCGTCACCCCGGCCGGCGCTCACCTGCTCGAGGAGGCCGAACGGGTGCTCGCCGAACTCGACACCCTCGGCACCGAGGTCGGTCTCATCGGCTCCGGGCTCCAGGGCCCGCTGCGCCTCGGCTTCACCGGGTCGACGACGTACGGGGTGATGCCGCAGGTGGTGCGCCGCACCGCGGCGCTGGCCCCGCGCCTGCAACTGAGCGTGAGCGGCGAGATGATCACCCCGCAGCTTGTCACCCAGCTGCTCGACCGCACCATCGACATCGCCCTGCTGCGCGGCACCACCCCGGCAACGGGACTGCTGTGCCAGATCATCGGCTCCGAACCCTGCATCGCCGCACTCCCCTCGGATTCGGACCTCGTCGACGCCGAGGCGATCACGGCCGCCGACATCAGCGGCCGCGTCCTCGTCGGCTACCCGGAGACCTCGGTGATGTCGACGACGACGGCGAACTTCCTCGGCGCTCACCGTCGGACCCCGGACTACGCGATCCGCGCGTCCCAGACCTCGACGCTCATGTCCCTCATCGCCGCGGGACTGGGCATGGCGGTCGTCCCGGGCACCGCCTCGGCGCTGGCGCTGCCCGGCGTCGAATTCCGCCCGATCGTCGACGCCCCGTGCACCGAGCTCTCCCTGGCCCGGCGGGTCGATGACGACTCCCGGGCGACGGAGCGGATGACGGCGATCATCACCGAGGTCGTCTCCGCGGCCATCGCCGAACCTGCTGTCACCGCAGCGATCGCCGAGGAGGACGCGTCATGAGGATCACCGCCGTCGAGACCGTGCCCTACCGCATCCCCATGCGCAAACCGCTCGCGTTCGCCAGCGGCGCAGTCGACCACATCGAGCACGTCCTGCTGCGCCTGCACACCGACGAGGGGCTGACCGGCTGCGCCGACATCCCGCCCCGGCCGTATACGTACGGGGAGACCCTGGCTTCCGTCATCGCCGTCATCGACGGCGTCTTCGCCGAGGCGCTCCTCGGCGCCGATCCGCTCGACCGAGCCGGCATCCACGCCTGCCTGCGCCGCACCGTCGGCAACCACACCGCGAAGGGCGGCATCGACGTCGCCCTCTGGGACCTCATCGGGCAGGCGGCCGGGGTGTCCGTGCACCGGCTGCTCGGCGGGTACTGCGAGTCGCTCGCCGTGACCCACATGCTCGGGTTCGCCCCCACCGAGGCGGTCGTCGACGAAGCGCTCGCGTTCATCGACACGCACGGGGTGCGGTCGTTCAAGATCAAAGTCGGCCGGCGCCCGGTCGGCATCGACGTCGACCTCGTCACCGCGCTGCGGGAGGCCGTGGGCCCCGACGTCCTCCTCTACCTCGACGCCAACCGCGGGTGGACGGCCACCGAGGCCGCGCAGATGCTCGCGGGCACGACGGGGGCGGATCTGCGGTTCTTCGAGGAGCCCGACGACGCCGCCGAGGTGCTCGGCCGCCGCCGCCTCGTCGCGACCTCCCCGATCCCGATCGTCGCCGACGAGTCGGCTCCCGATCTCGGCGCGGCGGCCCGGGAGATCCACACGGGCGGGGCGAGCGCCCTGTCGATCAAGACCGCACGCACCGGGTTCACGGAGTCGGGCAAGATCCTCGCCTTCGCCGAGGCGCTCGGCCTCGACGTCCTCATGGGCAACCAGATCGACACCCAGCTCGGCAGCATCGCCACCGTGACCTTCGGTGCCGCCTTCGAGCACTCCTCGCGCTACCCCGCAGAGCTCTCCAACTTCCTCGACATGGCCGACGACCTCGCCGCCGAACCGCTGCGCATCGTCGACGGTCGCGTCGCCGCCCCCACCGCCCCGGGCGTCGGCACGGTCGTCGATGAGGACAAACTCGCCCACTACCGCATCGACTGACCCGCCCGACTCCGCTGTCCCGCCCGACGACGCAGAGTCGACAACCGAAGGAGCCTCCCATGCTGTACCTCGTGAGAATGGACGTCACCCTTCCCACCGACCTCTCCGCGGCCGAGACGACGGCGCTGCTCGCCCGCGAGAAGGCCTACTCCCAGGAGCTGCAGCGCGACGGCCGGTGGAAGGAGCTCTGGCGCATCGTCGGGGAGTACGCGAACTTCTCGGTCTTCGATGTCGCCGACAATGACGAACTCCATGAGCTGCTCAGCGGCCTGCCGCTCTTCCCGCATATGCGCCTCCACGTCACGCCTCTGGCCACCCACCCCTCCCACATCTGACGCCGCACGACGATCCGCCATCACCCCAAGGAGAGAGACAATGTCCGAGAACAGCTTCCAGTCCGAAGTCACGGCGAAGGCCGCCGAATCCGGCGCCAACGCCTCGGCCCGCTTCCGCGAACGCCAGGCACAGGGCGGCACCGCCGCTGTCGACCAGGAGCGGGTCGCCCGGCTCGCCGGCAAGGCGATCAAGGCGCTCAACGACCTCGTCGTCGAGGAGCAGCTGAGCTACGAGGAGTACAACGCGTTCAAAGCGTGGCTCATCAAAGTCGGTGAGGACGGCGAATGGCCGCTCTTCCTCGACGTGTGGCTCGAGCACTCCGTCGAAGAGGTCGCCAATGCCGACCGGGAGGGGTCGAAGGGCACGATCGAAGGGCCGTACTACCTCGGCGGCTCACCGGAGCTGGAGTGGAACGGCACGATCCCGATGCGCGACGACGAACCGGGCACACCGTTCGTCTTCAAGGGCCAGGTCACCGCGGTCGACGGCACTCCGCTGCCGGGGGCGAAGCTCGAGCTCTGGCATGCCGACAACCTCGGCTTCTATTCGCAGTTCGCGCCGGGGCTGCCGGAGTGGAACCTGCGGGGGACGTTCACGGCCAACGACAACGGCGAGTACGAGATCCACACGATCCGGCCCGCGCCCTATCAGATCCCGACCGATGGGGCGTGCGGTCAGCTCATCGCGGCAGCCGGGTGGCATGCGTGGCGTCCCGCGCACCTGCATTTCAAGGTGCACGCGCCGGAGCACCAGCTCATCACCTCGCAGCTCTACTTCCCCGGTGATCCGCACAATGACGACGACATCGCCTCGGCGGTCAAGCCCGAACTCCTCCTCGACCCGCAGCCGAACCCCGACGGCGAGGGAGAGGTCACCGTCTACGACTTCGTCCTCGATCCCGCCTGAGGACCCGTTACGCGCTGAACTGACGGTCGCCTCGGCGGGGAATATCGCCGAGGCGACCGACCGTCAGCGCCTAGAAGCGCGTGATGATCGAGCGGATGACCTCGCCCTTCTTCAGCTTGACGTAGGCCTCGTCGACGTCGTCGAGGGAGATCTCCTGGCTGATGAGTCCGTCGAGGTTGAGCCGCCCCTGCATGTAGAGGTCGGCGTACATCGGGATGTCGCGTTTGAGGTTCGTCGATCCCATGCTCACCCCCTGCACGCTGGCATGGCTGACGAGGGCGGCGAGCGAGGTGTCGAGAGTGACCGTGGCGTCGGGCTTGGCGATGCCGATGAGGTAGGCGTGCCCGCCGACGCGGCGCAGCGCGATCGCCTGCTCCTGGGTGGCCGGCAGTCCGATGACCTCGAACGCGTGGTCGACCCCTCCCCCGGTGAGCTCCCTGACCGCCTCGACGGCGTCGACCTGTGAGGAGTTGATGACCTCGGTGGCGCCGAAGCTCTTCGCGACCTCGAGCTTCGCGTCGATGATGTCGATGGCGATGACGTGCGTGGCTCCGGCCAGGAGCGCGCCGGAGATGACGTTGAGTCCGACCCCGCCGGTGCCGATGACGGCGACGGAGTCGCCGACGCGCACGCCGGCGGTGTTGATCGCCGATCCGGCCCCGGTGACGACCGCGCATCCGATGATCGCCGCCTGCGGGAACGGGAGGTCGTCGCGGACGACGGCGAGCTGGTTCTCGTGGACGAGTGCTTGGGAGGCGAAGCCGCCGAGACCCCACCCCGAGGCGATCGCCGTGCCGTCCTCGGCGCTCAGGCGCGACGGCTCGTCCGGTCCCCGCACCGTCGCCTGCGGGTTCGGGCACTCGTAGGTGCGCCCGGACAGGCACGTCGTGCACACTCCGCAGAATTGGATGAGGCAGCCGACGACGTGGTCGCCGACTTTGATCGTCGTGACCTCGGAGCCGACCGCCTCGACGACGCCGGCGATCTCATGGCCGAACACAGCGGGAAAGGGGAAGCCGTAGCCGCTCTCGACGATGTGGAGGTCGGAATGACAGAGTCCCGACGCCCTGACATCGATGAGGACTTCGCGCTCGCGGGGCTCGTCGATGGCGACGTCCCGCGTGGTGAACGGTGACCCGACTCCCTCGGACACAGATGCTCGCATGGTTGCTCCTTTGCAATCGTGGCGGTGATCGAACCGGTGACGATGACGTCCGCCGGATCGCGGTGACCAGCCGACGATCACGCAGGCAGAGCAGTGACACAACGGTCGGCACCCATTTTTGAGCGTACGCCCGATCAGGATCGGTGTCGATGAATTCCGCGGGTCGAGGCGGTGATCAGTCGGTGCGCGGCCCCTGGTGCGAGGCGATGCGGTCGCCGGGCCGACCGATGATTTACTACCGATCAGTCGTTCTGTTCGGTAGGATGTGTGGCGCCGGTCACCATACGGGCACCCCGTCCTGGTCGACCCCCGCGGCTCCACCGAAGCCCGGGCGGTCGGCTGTTCGCGCACTCTCAACGCCGAGATCCACGACAGAACAGGAATGCAGACCTATGAGCACGCGTCGACCGACTTTGATTCCGCCCCTGCGACGGCTCACCACGGTGGGCACCGCAGCGATCGCCGGCCTCGCGCTGGCGGTGGGCACGATCGCGACCCCAGCCCACGCCGCCGACCCCGTCCCGACGACGGACGCCGAAGCCGAACGCCTCAACGACGAACGGGCCGCCGAGGATCCCGCCGAACTCGATCGCAGCAGCGTTCCCGCCGGTGTGAGCGTCGAACAGGCACGGTCGGTCGTCGAGTCCTCCGACGAGATCACCGTCGCCGATGTCGAATACGCAGCCGCCGTCGAGGACCTCCCGGCTTCCGGTGTCCCCGCGGACTTCTACGACACACCCGCCACGCTGCCGGAGGAGAACGGTGCGGTCGTCAGGCAGGCCGAATCCGACTTCTACCTCGACCCCGTCCGGCTCATCAGGCACAACGCGAAGACGACGACGTTCATGTACCGCACCACCGACGACCGCGGCACCGCCCGTGCCGCCACCGCCACCCTGCTCAGCCCCGCGAACTCCCAGGGTCCGGCACAGGACGCCGTCGTCATCGCCCCGGGCACGCAGGGCACTGCCGACAAGTGCGCGCCCAGCCGGCAACTGAGCATGGGCACGGAGTACGAGGGCATCGGGGTGACCTCGGCGCTGGCTGCCGACCGTCCGGTCATCGTCGTCGACTACATCGGGCTCGGCACCGAGGGCCCGCATCGCTACCTCAACCGCGTCGAGGAGGGCCGAGCCGTGCTCGACGCCGCCCGCGCCGTCCAACAGGTCGAGGGAAGCGGTATCGATGCGAAAACCCAGCTGCAGCTGCGCGGCTACTCCCAGGGCGGGCAGGCGACGGCGGCGGCTCTCGAACTCGCCGCGGAGTGGGCTCCCGAGCTCAACCTCGCCTCCGCCTCGGCGGGGGCCGTCCCGACCGACCTCAACGACGCCGTCGGCAGGCTCTCGGGCGTCTACACCGGTTTCCTCCTCTTCGGGGCGGATTCGTTCGCGGAGCAGGCGGGCATCGACCTCGACGATCACCTCAACGAGAAGGGCCAGGAGACGGTCGAGCGCGCCGCCGGCCAGTGTACGGTCGAAGCCGTTCTCACCAACGCCTTCGTCGATACGAGCACGCTGACGAAGAACGGCGGGGACTTCCAGCAGCTCGTCGAGGAGGAGTTCGCCGCGGTCCTCGACGAGCAGCGGTTGGGCATGACGGCGATCCCGGACGTTCCCGTCCTCGTCAACCACAGCCGCCTCGACGACGTCGTGCCCTTCGCGCAGGGTCGGGGGCTGGCCGCGGCCTGGTGCGATGCGGGCAGGTCGGTGACCTTCGCGGACAATCTCGCGCCCACGCACATCGGCGGGTACCTCGCCTCGCTGCCGCGCGTCGAGGCGTTCACGTCGACGACCTTCGCCGGCCAGTCACCGCTCAACAGCTGCTGGCGGCTCTGATACTGCAGATGGGGAGGAGCCCACGCCGGGGAGACGCTCGACTACGCCTCCATGACGTAGGAGAGGATCATCGAGACGAGGGTGGCGACGACAACGGAGTTGAAGGCGAACGCGACGATGACGTTGGTGCGCACGAGTCTCCACCCGGCGCGGGTGATGGCTCGGCCCGGCAGCGCCGCCGTCATCGTCGAGGTGAGCACGGAGAAAGTCAGGTAGTCGCTGAAGGCCCGTTCCGCCTCCATGTCGAACTCGAGGTGTCGCGCCGCCTGGCTGCCGCCGTCGCACAGGTCGAGGCGCATGTAGTCGAGGGCGAACGAGTAGACCATGACCGCCCACGAGGCGATGACGTTGGCGATGCCGAGGGCACCGGCGACGACGGTCTCTTCGCTCGATCCGAGGGTGACGAGGTAGACGTTGAGCATGATGGCAACGAAGGCGGCGACGACCGTCCACGACACGGCGCCGCCGCTGCCGAAGAGGATCGACGTCCAACGGCGCCTGCGGGCGATGGCCCAGCGCGAGTGGACGGTGAGCTCCGCCTGAGTGAGATCCTGCAGTCCGGCGTGGGTCCAGAGGAGGTAGACCAGCGCGTACACCGGCCACGCGACAAGGAAGACGGCGATGAGTCGCTGCGTCGCATCGACGAAACCGGCCGAATCAGCGCCGAACGGGGAGAATCCGAGACCGACGATGACGACGGCCCCGACGAGGAGTGCGGGGATCAAGCTCACCGTTGAGCGCATGTCATCGGAGATCGTGATGATCTGGCTGTGGCGGGGGCGCAGGCGCAGGACGGCTCCGGTTCACTCGATGTCGGCTGGTCAACTCACCCTAGTCGAAAGGCGCCCGGAGGTTCCGTCAGGCGAGCAGCGGGTTCCCCTAGAACGGGGTGCCCTCAGTCCGGGGCGAGTCCCGTCCACGGGCGCAACAGCTCGATGGCGGCGGCGACGGCGAAGGCCGTGCGGTCGTCGAACGGCCGTCCGATCACCTGGATGCCGGTGGGGATCCCGCAGTCGGCCATTCCCGAGGGCACATTGACGACCGGCACCCGGTTGCCAATGTTGAACGGCATCGTCATGTGCGCCTTCCAATAGTGGTCGAGGCGGAGCCCCGCTCCGTCCCCTTCGCGACCGATCCCGTCGGCGCCGATCCGGATCCCGTCGAGGTAGCTGGCATCGGCGAGGAGAGCTGCCACCGCCGAGGTGGGGGCCAGGAGCACATCGAACCCGGAGAGAGCGGCGGTGAGCTCGGACTGGATCTCGGCTTCCAGGGCGAGCCCGTCGACGAGCGGGCGGCGGGCGGCGACCGCCTCGGCGTCGGCCATGAACTGCAGCGTGTAGTCGGCGAGCGTGTCCTCGTGTCCGCGGGTGGCGGCCCTCATCGCCGGGGCGAGGATGGCACCGAAGTGGGCGAACGCGGTCTCGAAGATCCGGTCGGCCGTCCACGGCAGGACGACCTCCTCGACATCGGCCTCGGCGAACGCGAGCGCTGCGGCGACGGCGCTCGTGTTGCGGGCGATGTCGTCGCCGACGGGGAAGTCGCCGAGCCGGAGGCACACAGCGATCCGTAGCCCCTTGAGCCCGGCAACCACCTCGGCGGGGGCGCTGGGCAGACCGGCGAGGTGGTCGGGTGAGTCGATGGTCGCGTGATCGCTGGGGTCGCGGCCGGCCATGACCCGGGCGAGCAGTGCAGTGTCGGCGACGGTGCGGGCCATCGGGCCGTCGCCCCGGTACCAGTCGGCGGCAAGCGGAGGCTGACCGGGGATGCGGCCGTAGGGAGCCTTGAATCCGACGGTGCCGGTGAACGCGGCAGGCAGCCGCGTCGATCCGGCGATGTCCGAGGCTGTGGCCAGCGGTGCGAATCCGGCGGCGAGCGCAGCGCCCGATCCGCCGGAGGATCCGCCCGGGGACAGGTCCCGGTGCCACGGGTTGCGGGTCACTCCCCACAGCGGTGAATGGGTGACCGTCGCGCAGCTGAACTCCGGCGAGGCGGCGCGGGCGTGGATGTAGCCGCCGGCGTCGCGAATGCGGCGGATGACCGCGGCGTCCTCGACGGCGATGGTGGCGCATTCGGCCACGAGGCCCTGGGAGATCGTGTGCCCGGCGAGCGCGTGCTTCTCCTTGGCGATGACGGGCAGACCGGCGAGCGGGCGCATCGCGAGCACCTCGTCGAGCTCCTCGGGTCGTGTGCGGACGTAGAACCGCTCCGCATCCCGCGCCGAGGCGGCCGCCTCCTCGACGATCTCCGTGACCGCGCCGATGTCCGGGTCCTTCTCCTCGATCCGCGCGATGAGCGCTTCGAGGTAGTCGACGGGTGAGAGGTCCTTCGTCCGGAACCGCGCGAGCACCTCGGTGGCCGACAGGGCCCAGAGTTCGGTCATGCGCCCGCCTCCGCGGTCGTCTGCAGATCGCCACCGGAACGAGAGTCAGCTGCGGGAATCGGGACAGGAGTTTGGGCGGTCGCTGTGGAGCGTCCGATCCATACAGCACCGTCCCTGTCCTCGCTGAGCTCTCCCCGGACGAGGTCTTCCGCCACAGACGTGAGAACGCCGAGGCCCCGCACCATATCGGCGTCCCTCGTGAACTCACGCTCACAGTGGGAGACTCCGTCCACACTGGGGACGAACATCATCACCGCGGGGACACGGTGATTCATGGCTACTGAGTCATGGCCAGCCATCGTCTCCAAGCGACGGACGGACAGCCCCTCATTGGCGACTGCCTTTTCGACGAGTTCGACACCGGTTTCGGGGAAGTACCGTTTATCCCGGATGTCGAAGTCTTCGACGTCGATGGTGATGTCATGGTCTTTCGCGATCTCGGTGATCTGAGCGTGCAGTGAATCCCGCGCACACTGCACGATCGCAGGGTCAGAGGACCGAAGATCAGCCACCATGTGCACTCTTCGGGGAACGACGATCGGGGAGTTCGGTTCGACGACGTGTTGGCCGACCGAGGACACCAGGGCTTCATCATCGAACTCGTCAACGACTCCAGCCACCGCGAGGACGACCTTGGCCGCCGCGACGAGCGCGTCGTGACGGTCGGCCATCGCAGTGGCTCCGGTGTGGGACTGCTCGCCGAGGACGTCGATGTCGAGTTTCTGGGTGTACCAGCTCGATTCGACGACACCGATATCCGTCGCCTCGCGTTCGAGGATGCGTCCTTGTTCGATGTGGATCTCCGCATAGGAAATCGCGTCGGGCGGGGTGTCCGTGCCGGCGTAGCCGATTGCGGCGAGCGCCTCAGCCACCGAAACGCCGGCCAGGTCGCGGACGGCGAGCATCGCGTCGAGGTCGAAGAGACCGGCGTAGACGGAGCTGCCCATGATCGAGGGGGCGAACCGGCCGCCCTCCTCGTTGAACCAGTTGACGACCGCCATGTTGAACTGGGGAACTTGACCCGATTCCGCGATGCTCTCCCTGACCCTGAGCGCCGCATGAAGGGCTGCGATCACCCCGTATGCGCCGTCGAAGCGCCCGCCCAGCGGCTGCGAGTCGAGATGCGAACCGAGTAGGACATACGGAGACCCGGGAACGAATTCGTAGCACGCGAACATATTGCCGATGGCGTCGATACGGACCTCAAAGCCGTGGGCCTCCGCCCACCCGCGCATCCAGTCGCGAGTCCGCGCGTCATCGACCGTGGCAGCCTGCCGGTCGACGCCGGCATTGTCGGTTGCCCCGATTGTCGCGACATGGTGGAAGTCTTCGAGGAAGTCTGCGTCGCTCGAGGCGTTCGCTTCAGTGTCATTCATAGGCTTACTCTTTCCTGATTCTCGGATCGTCTCATGAGGTTCTGACATAACACCTGAGGCATATGAGGCTCGGTCGCAGCGGTCAGTTTGGTGAGGCTGGCTGTACGTCATCCGAGACGTCCTCGGGTTTCGGGTAGGCGGGTGATGAATATCAGAGCGAGGACGACTGCAGCGCACGCGGCCATGTAGAACCCTGGTGCAGTATTGACGCCCGTGGTGTCGACGAGCCAGGTTCCGACGAATGGTGCGGTGCCGCCCATGACGGCGTAGGCGATGTTGTAGCTGATCGCTGCTGACGTGAAGCGGGTCTTCGTCGAGAAACGTTCGCAGAAGAACGTGTAGCATCCACCGCCGTAGCAGCACAGTGCGAGGACGAAGATTGTCTGCCCGATGAATGCCGGCCCCATGTTTCCACTCGTCACAAGGGTGAACGCGGGAATCGACACCACAGCAAGGAGAATCGATCCGGCGATGAGCATCGGTTTGCGCCCGAAGCGGTCGCTCAAGTGACCGGCGATCGGCAGGAAGAGGGTGTAACTTGCCATCGCAATGGCGTTCGTCAGAAGCGCCTGTTCCCGATTGAGGTCGCCGGCGGTCTGGATGTAGGTGACGAAGTAGGCCGAAAGCATGTAGAAGCCAAGAGCGGTGAGGCCCAGAACGAAGAAGACCTGAAGCATGCCGACCCAGTTCTCGCGGAACGACTCGCGGATCGGGCTGAACTCCTTCGGGCGCGCCTCGGCGGTCTTCTTGAAGAGTTCGCTCTCATCAGTGCGCGAGCGGATCCACAGGCCGACACCGGAGAGCGGCAATGCGAGCAGGAACGGAATGCGCCAGCCCCACGACTCGAATGACGCGTCGGAGAGCACCGTCGAAAGAAGGAGGATGAGCCCACCGGCGAAGACCGAGGGCAGCGCCGTGGCGGCCAGAGTGATGTTGATCCACAGCCCGCGCTTCTCGATCGGTGCATGTTCATAGACGAACGACGGGCCGCCGACTGATTCTCCACCGGCGGAGAATCCCTGGCCGAGGCGAGCAAGGATGAGCAGGGTGGGTGCGATCCAACCGATCTGATCGTAGCCGGGAAGGACGCCGATCAGGGCGGTGCAGATGCCGACGAGGAAGATCGTGATCGTCAGGGTCCTGCGACGACCGACCTTGTCTCCTAGGGCTCCGAAGAAGAGTCCGCCAAGAGGGCGCATGACGAATGCGACGCCGAACGTGGCGAAGATGACGAGCAGGCCAGTGATTCGGTCGCCGTCCGGAAAGAAGTACTCGGAGAGGATCACGGCCGAGAGGCCGTAGAGAGTGAAGTCGTAGAACTCGACGAACTGGCCGATGCTGCCGCCGACGAGCACCTTCTTCTGCATACTCGTCGATTTGCCGGTCTGCTGAACCTGTGTTGCGGACATCATTGCTCCCGAGGCTGTCGTCGCGGATTTCCCCCATCATTGCGTCCAACGTCACATTGGTCCAACAGATACTCTTTGCCTTCGGCATCAGGAAAATCTATGGGGCCATCGCGTCCGCCGTGCCCGGACGAGTCACCTCGCTGCCACCCGGTCCGGTCGCCCCAGAATCTCCTCGGTGAGCTCGCAGAACGCTCGCGCCCGCCGGCTCAGGCGCAATTCGCGGGGCCAGACGAAGGCAAGATCGATAGTGGGAAAGTCATCGAGGAGCGGCACGTCGACAGTCTTCGAGCCGATGTAGGTTCCCGAGGACACACTCTGACTGAGCAGCGAATATCCGTGCCCCATCGCGACGAACGACCGCACCGTTTCGTACCCCGAGAATGAATGCCGCACTCGCGGAGCGATCCCGGCAATGCGGAAGAGTTCGTCGTAGTACTGCCGGCTGAACGGCAGATCGAGCTGGATGTAGTCCTCATCAGCGAGTTCCCTCAGGTGCACCGGAGCTGGGATCCGACCCCTCCCGCCGAGGCGGTGGTGCTGGGATACGAGCACATGCGGTTCGACGACGTCGATGAGATAGGCATCGAAGCGGTCGCTCAGTCCCAAGGTGTAAGTCAGCGCGAGATCGCAGTCTCCGGCGAGGACAGCCCGTTGAAGGTCCTGCAGGTCGGCTTCGAGGTAATTCACCCGCACGTCGGGGTAGCGCCTTTCGAACTCGTCATGGATGAGCGGGAGCCTTGTAGGAGCGATCGGAGAGAACACCCCGACCGTGAGGTCTCCGCTTAGCGATCGCGCGAGGCCAAGAGCGGTCTCTCCAAGGGCGTCGGTCGCCTCGAGCACGGCGTTCACCTCGGCGAGGAATCGCTTCCCGGCGGTTGAGAGAAAGACTGACCGATTCCGCCGACGGATGAACAGGTCGATTCCGAGGACCCGCTCGAGCTGAGCCACCGCAGTCGAAATCGCTGACTGCGTGACATTGAGATGCTTGGCGGCCTCGGTCATGTTCTCTCGTCGAGCCACCTCCTGGAAGTACCTCAGCTGGACGAGGGTGAAGTCGAGCGCCATGCGCCTATCCTGCCATCAGTTGAGCAACGGCGGTGGGGCGGACGAAGTGGATCGCTGTGCACGATGTCATCGCCGCACACACGCGGCCGGCGACCTCCCCGTCGACGACACACTTGCCCAGATGGAGCAGGGCCTCGACACAACTCCTCTTGCTGACCTGCTCACAGAGGCCATCGGCTGGCGGCGAACGGTCGGTCTCCTGAGCGGAACCAATCGGCCCGTACACTGACGACCATGAGCGCCGACATCATCATCCTCGCCGGTCCTCCGGGAGCCGGGAAGTCGACGACGGCCCGCGCCCTGGCTCACGATTTCCCCCGATCCGTCCACCTGCACACCGACGATTTCTGGCATTTCATCGCCGCCGGTGCCATCCCGCCCTACCTGCCGGAATCCGAGGCGTAGAACCACACGGTCATGGAGGTCATCGTCCACGCTGCCGAGATCTACGCGCGGGGCGACTACACCGTCATCGTCGATGGGATCGTCGGACCGTGGATGCTCGATCACTTCCGGGTTCTCACCCGGCACCCTGATCCTCCGCCCGTCCACAACCTCATCCTCCGGCCGAGCCGCGAGGTCGCTCTCGACCGCGCCACCGCGCGCACCGGTCCCGACGACCTCACCGACGAGGAGCCGATCACGACGATGTGGTATCAGTTCAGCCACCTCGGCGAGCTCGAGGACCACGTCATCGACAGCAGCATCCAGACCTCGGAGCAGACGCTCGCCGCTGTCCGCGACGCCGTGGGGACGGCGACGTTCCGTCTGCGGTGACCGCCCACCGCCCCTGACTCACCCGGCCTCGACCCAGTCCCTGAGCTTCGTCAGCCCTTCGACGATATCGTCCTCGCCGATACCCGAGTACGCGAGCCGGATGTACTTCTGCTCCTCCCCCGGCTGCGGGCGACCGAAGTGCTCGCGGGTGCAGAACGAGACCCCGGTGTCGTGGAGGGCCTGAGTGGAGAAGTCGGAGAGGGTCGCGATCCCCTTGACCGCCATCGCCTCGGTGACGTCGGGGAAGATGTAGAACGTCGATTCCGGCACGGCGACCTCCATGCCGGGGATCGCGTTGATGAGCGAGCACGCGGCGTCACGGCGGGCACGGAGCACGTCGAGCATCTCCGCGACCGGCTCCTGCGGTCCCTGCAGCGCCGCGATCCCCGCCCACTGGACGTAGTGGGTCGTGCACGATTCGTCGTTCGTGTTCATCGTCGAGATCGCCTCGGCGACCTCCTTCGGGGCCACCGCACACCCGAGCCGGGACCCGGTCATCGCGAACTTCTTCGAGAACGTGTAGAGGATGACGGTGCGCTCGCGCATCCCCGGCAGGGCGGCGATCGACGCGGACTCACCGCCGTAGCGCATCTCGAAGTACGCCTCATCGGAGAGCACCCAGAGATCGTGCTCGGCAGCGATCTGCGCGATCGCCTCCCGCTCCCCCGGCGTCGACTCCGCGGAGATGGGATTCTGCAGATCGTTGTAGATGATCGCCACCGTCGTCTCGTCGATCGAGGCCCGCAGATGGTCGAGGTCGATGGCGAACCCGTCGGCGGTCGGCACGTACCGGTACGGCAGCGCCCGCCCGCCGAGGTATTCGATCTGTGACTCATAGATCGGGAACCCGGGATTCGGGTAGAGCACGGAGTCACCGGGATCCATGACCGCCTGGAGGAACTTCGTGATAACCGGCTTGCCACCAGTCGTGACGACCACCTCGGCGGGATCGATGTCGAGACCGCGCCGGGATCCGATGTCCTCAGCGAGCGCGGCCCGAAGCTCGGGGATCCCCGGCCCCGGACAGTACCCGGTCCTGCCGTCCGTGATCGCCCGGTTCATCGCCTCGACGATGTGCGGGGCCATCGGAAAATCGAGATCGCCGAGGTGGAACGGATAGACCCGATTCCCCTGCGCCTTCCAATCGGCGGCGGCCTGGGCGACGCGGAAGGCGGTCTCCGTGCCGAGGTCGTGCAGTCGCTGGGCAGTCTTCATCGGCGGCTCCTTCGAACGCCCGTTCCCCGACAGCGGTGCCGCAGGGAACGGTGGTGCAGCTGGTGGGAGGCGCCGCTTCCCGCGCGAGGCGGTGGGCGGCGCCTTCCTCACACGATAGACGACCGCGTCAAGGGGTCCTCACTCTGTGACGCCGATGAAGACCTTCCGCGTCGGTTCGAGCGTCACCCAGCGCCCGGCGAAACCCTGCGGGATCGTGAACGCATCACCGGGGCCGTACTCGAAGCGCTCGGCGCCGTCGCGGCTCTCGACGGCGACCCGACCGGAGACGATGACGCAGAACTCCCGGTAGGGCCACGAATCGAACTCGACCCAGCCGGGTTCGCCCGCCCAGCGTCCGGCGACGCTGTTCGACCCGGTCTCGACCTGGAATTCCGTCTCCGTCCACCCTTCGGAGTGGGCGTCGTAGTCGGCGAGGTCGGGGATGACGGCTCGGTCGGCCGCCTCGGTGAGCGTCTGGACGGTGGCGGTCATGAGGTCTCCTTCTCTGATGCGGTGTGACCGGTGGTCGCGGCAGTCTTCCCGCCGGCGATCGGGGTGGCGATGAAGCGGTCGAGGACGTTGCGGGTGATCGTCGTGACGAACGGGTCGTTCGCGGCCAGGCCGTAGGGCCAGTCGGTCGTGCCCGCGCAGTAGACCTCGCCGTCGCCGCGGGCGAACGCGGCCATCATCGCCGATCCGTAGCCGTTGCCTTGGTGGTGCGGGGGCGGGCCGTCGGGGTAGATGCCGGCGAAGAGATCGGCGAGTTCGGCCGCCGGCGCGCCGATCGGGACGCGCCCGCCCCACCGATCCTCACCGCCGGAGACCGCCGGTGCCATCGCGATGATCTCGAGGTCCTCCGGCGCCCCGTCCGCGCCGGTGGCATACGGCAGGCCGTGGCGGAACGTGTAGTCGCAGCCGTCGACCTCGAAGGCCGCGATGCACAGCGGCGCCTGGCCAAAGACGTCGCCGTAGTAGAGGTCGGTGCCGGCCAGCGACCAGTGGTTCTCCCGGTAGACGGTGAAGCCGCCGCTGCCGCGGGGCACCGCCGAGCCGTATCGGATGTACGCGCCGCCGAGCCCGGTCAGGCCCATCGTCGCCGCCCCCGGTCGGCCGATCGCCGGGGCGTCCCACGCCGTCGTCAGCCGGCTCGGGTCGGTCTCGGCGATCGGGTCGGCCGTCGGGTCCTTGAAGCACGTCTGCACACCCTCATCGAGGTCGAGGCGCACCTGCCACACGTAGTTGCCGCCGAACCGCGCGACGTGACCGCCGGCGTCGACGTAGGCGTCGAGGGTGTCGCGCATCTCCCACGACCAGTACTCGTCGTGGCCGACGATGACGACGCAGCCGTACCCGTCGAGCACGTCGGGTTCGGCGTGGAGTTCGACCTGGGTGATGTGACCGACCCGGTAGCCCTGGTCCTCGGCCCACACCGTGAACGGACGCTCGTAGTTCGCCCAGCCGGCGTCGTTGTGGTGGCGGGAGTACCCGCGCTGCCACGCCCATTCGTACGTCGGATGCCGCGGCTCCCAGCCGATGGGGACGCTGACGTCGAGGTGGGCGTTGCGGGGTGCGCCGACCGGTTTGCGCAGCATGCCGCGGGCGATCGGGCGCCGCATCGACGAGTACGGGGAGGGGATGTCGTTGCGGTCGCCGTCGGGCAGCCCCCGGTAGTGGTTGCCGCCTCCCCAGTCGTTATAGGCGAGCATCGTCGAGGTGGCGTGGACGAGGAGGACGTCGACATCGGCGGGACCGGCCGGGCGGACGATGAAGAAGGACTCCTGTTCGACGTCGCGACCGTGGTCATCGGTTGTCGAGAAGACGACGAG
Organism: Brevibacterium sp. XM4083; assembly: GCF_006489205.2. Taxonomy (GTDB): domain Bacteria; phylum Actinomycetota; class Actinomycetes; order Actinomycetales; family Brevibacteriaceae; genus Brevibacterium. The sequence goes on from NZ_VFYR02000003.1 coordinate 320,915, forward strand.
GTAGTACGCGGGGGTGAAGTCCGCGCCCAGGTCGACCTGCAGCGAGCTCGACCACCCGCACCCGCTCGCGTACGCGTCCGCGGGGGTCTCCTGCCGTGTTCCCGGCAGGCCGGTGGCGGTGAAGACGGTTTCGGGGCGGGCGCCGTCGCGGATGATCGCGACGTCGAAGGTCTCCGCCGTCGTGTGCACTCGGAGGTCGACGGTCTCGCCGGCCCGGTAGGCGAACCGGTCGCTGTAGCCCCAGAGTTCGGTGGTGTCGGGGTATTCGCCGGGGCGTTCGACGAGTCCTCTCGGGGTCGACCAGGCGTAGTCGATGCGTGCGCTCATGGAGTGGGGTCCTTTCGGTCGGGGCGGGGGTTCGGGTCGGGGTTCGGGTCGATCGCCCTCGCCGAGGCGGTGCCCGCGGTGCGGGCGGACGTCGCCCCCACCTCGGCGATGGTGGTCGTGTCGGGGTCGATGGCTGCGTCGGTGCCGAGGGTTGCGAGCGTCGCCCGCGCCGTGTCGATCCGGCTGGCGCGGACGAGACCCCAGGCAGCGGCGAGGACGAGTGGGGCGATGATGACGGCGTTGCCTGCCGGGCCGAGACCGGTGAGAGCGCCCATCTGGGAGATGAGGAGGATGAGCGCGAGCGCAAGGAGGACGGCGGAGGCGAGCGGGGCGATCATCCGGTTCCATGCCCGCTCCCCGCGGCTCCGGCGGCGGAAGAAGACGATGACGGAGAGCGAGGTGAGGATCTGCAGGACGAGGACGGCGATGATCGTCGGCGTGTTCGTCCAGGTGACGATCTGCGTGTACGGGTCGGCACCGGCGACGGCGAAGAGGCAGAGGACGATGAGGACGAGTCCGGTCTGCACGAAGTTCGCCGTCAGCGGGCTGCCCGACGCCGCGAGCTGGGACAGGCCGGCGGGCATGAGGCCGCCGCGGGCGAGGTTGACGAGGTACCGGGACGAGGTGTTCTGCAGTGCGATCACTCCTGCGAAGAAGCTCGTGACGACGAGCACGAGCATAATCGGCGTGATCGCCGTGCCGACGAATTCGTCATTGAGTGAGAACACGAGCTGGGAGGGATCGCCGGTGAGCAGGGAGGCGAGGCGCGATTCCCCGGCGGCCTGGAGGATCACCCAGGCGCCGAAGGTGTAGCCGAGGACGAGGACGGTCACGGCGAGGTAGGTGGCGCGCGGGATCGTGCGGTTGGGGCTGCGGGTCTCAGTCCGGTAGACCGTCGTCTGCTCGAAGCCGACGAACGCGACGAAGGTGAGGACGAAGACGCCGGGCAGGGCCGCACTCACCCATTTCTCCGGTGCGAAGGCCGTGAGCGTCAGCCCCTCATAGCCGCCCTGGGCGAGGACGGCGACGGCGAAGATCGCGAGGATCGCCGCCTCAGCGACGAGGAGGACGGCGACGGTCACCGCGCCGACCCCGACCCGGCGCAGGCCGAGGATGAGCACGGCGAGGGTGATGACGAGGGCGATCGGCAGCCACGGGACCGTCAGACCGGTGAACCCTTCGACTGTCAGGGACGCGAAGACCGACGCCGAGGCGGTGAATCCGATCTGCCCGCCGAGGTAGCCGACGTAGGCGACCATCCCGGCCACCGACCCCGTGCGGGCCCCGAGGCCGGCGGCGATGTAGGTGAGGAAGGCCCCGCCGCCGGGCACATGACGGGCGATCGTCGTGTACCCGACGGCGAAGAGGAGGTAGACGAGACCGGGATAGAAGAAGCCGAGGACGACCGCGTCACCGCCGGCGAGCATGCCGAGAGGCACGAAGCCGGCGAGGATCGTCAGCGGCGCGGCGGCCGCGAGGACGAAGAAGACGAGTCCGGGGGTGCCGATGCCGCGGGGGCGGACGGCCGACCCCGGGGTGTCGCTCGGAGCGTCGCTCGGAGTGTGAGCAGGAGGGAGAGCCACGGTGCGTCCCTTCGACGAGATGAGGTCAGGGCACAGCGCCGTGCCCAGAGAATTAACCTATCGGTCGATAGATTAAACGCCAATCTATCAGATGATAGGTTCACTGTGAAGAGCCGATAGGCTGTCTCGAGACGCCCACCACGAGAGGACGGCGATGGCACGGCCGACGAACGCGAGCAGCACCGGGGATACGAGAGAGCGGATCCTGCGCGAAGCGGCCCGGCTCTTCTCCGAACTCGGCTATCAGGGGGCGAGCACGCGGGCGATCACCGAGGCCGTCGGCATCCGACAGCCCTCGCTCTTCCACTATTTCCCGGGCAAGGAGGCGATCGGGCACGAGCTCATCGAAACCCGCGTCGCCGCCTCGGCGCTGCTCAGCGGCAGGTTCGCCCGCTCAGCCGACGATCCCGCCCTCGACCTGTTCCGCCTCTTCCGCGATGAGATGGTCATCGAGCTCGGCGGGGAGTTCGACACGCGCTGGCTCTTCCGCCTGCCGCCGGCCGTCGGTGAGAAGTTCCCCGCCTGGGGTGCCGCCGTCGACGTCGCGCGGGCGACGATGGATGCGGTCCTCCGGGACGGCATCGCCGCCGGTCGGTTCATCGCCGAGGACCCCGAGGCCGTGCTCGAGCTCTTCGACGCCGTGGCCAATGAGGCGATGTTCTGGCCCCACGACAGTCACGACGTGCCTCCCGAGACGATTGCGAAGGTGCAGCTGCGCCTCGTCATCGCCGACCCGCAGACGATCGCCGAGGTGGTCGCCCGGGCGGGTGGGAAGCCAGCCGGCTGAGGCCGCCGGACACTCGTCCTCAGCTCAGGGGCGATCGCCTCAGCCCCGCAGTCGCCTGAGGTCGGCGAGATAGGGGTTGCGGGCTCGCGCCTCGGCGATCTCCGCGGCGCTGATCACGGTGACGGCAACGCCGGTGCCCCCGTCGAGGAGATCGACTTTGCGGCCGTTGGGGTTGACGAGGCAGCTGTGGGCGGTGAAGCCCTCACCGCTGTGGTTGGCATAGGCGATCGCGAGGCCGTTCTCGAGGGCCCGCGCGGGCACGAGCAGCGTCGAGGTCTGCGTGGGCGAGAACGCGAGGGCAGGATCGCGGGGCTCGTCACTGGAGGGTGCGGGCACGGCGGTCGGCACGAGCAGCACCTCGGCTCCCGCCTCGGCGAGCGCGCGGGCGAATTCCGGGTACTCGATGTCGTAGCAGATGCCCATTCCGAAGCGCATGCCCCGCCAGTCGACGACATCGCCGTAGGCGTCGGCCGGCGTGAAGAAGTCGCGTTCGATGTCGAAGAGGTGACGCTTGTGGACCCGGGCGAGTTCAGCACCGGAGGCGTCGAAGAACGAGGCCGCGATGAACCGGCGGGTGTCGACCTCGTCGACACTTGAGGCGACGAGCGCGACCCCGAGGTCACCGGCGATGGCGGCAAGGCCCTCCCGCACCCGCGCCCCATCATGGGTCCATGCCCGAGTCGGGTCGTAGCCGGTGGCGAAGAGCTCGGGCGTGACCACCACCTCGGCGCCGAGGTCCCGTGCCTCCGCGATCCCGTGCCGCAATGTCCGCAGGTTGCCCTCGATGTCGTCGATGCGGGCGGCCGCCTGGACGATCCCGATCGCCACTGCCGGACCCGCGCCGGCCTGGCCCGCGCTGGCCACACGTTCCGGTGTGCGCTGGTTGCTCATGGAGCATCTCCTCCTCCGCGCGGAAGTTTTCCTTCCGACACCATTGACGGCACCTTCGCCGGTCAGTGACAATTGTAAACCAAATCGGATTTGGTTTATTGGCCGTCCGGTTCGTCGAGCGCATCGCAGCCGCTGCCCTCGACCCGACCACCGAGAGCCCGAGGAGTCACCGATGACACCGCCCAGCGAGTTCGCATCCACCATGGCCGCGAACGGCACTTCACCCGCCGTCGCCGAGGAGATCGAGCGCAGAATCGCGATCGTCGAATCCACCGAGGCGACCGATCCCTCGCGTCTGCCGCTGTCGGCGACAGAGCTCACCGTCTACACCGGGTCGGCCGTCGCCGCCTGCCTCATCGGCCTGCTGGTGGTGGCACTGTGAACGGGGCACCGGATCACACGGTCGGCGCGGCGACGGCCGCCGAGGACCCGGTCAGCCGCGAACTGCAGCAGGAACACATCTACGGCACGTTCCCGCTCCTGAAATCCGAGCGGACCTGGTCGGGCTGGGACTTCACGTGGGTGAACACGGCGCTCGCGATCGCCACGTGGGCGTTCCTCGTCGGCGGCTCGACCGCCCTGCTCGTCGGGTTCGCCGACGGTGTCGCGGCGATGATCATCGGCAACGCGATCGGCCTGTGCTTCATGGTGCTCGCCTCCGTGCCGGCCTCTCAGCGCTACGGCTCCGAGCAGTACACACTGCTGCGCGGCGCGTTCGGCGTCGTCGGGGTCGGCCTCATCGTCTTCACGGTCATCCTCGTCACAGAGATGGGCTGGTCGTCGCTGCTCGCAGTCATGGCCGGCCGCGCGACGAGCCAGGTCGCGGGCACGCTCGTCGGAGCGGAGTTCGATCAGTACGGCCCGCTCGTGACGATCGGCGGCCTCGTCGCCATCGGCATCGCGTGGTTCGTCCTCTCCCGCGGCCCGGTGACGATCGGGAAGTTCAACAAGTTCGTCGCCCCAGGGCTGGCGATCATCACCGTCGTCATGATGATCGTCCTCGTGGCGACCACCTCGTGGGACACGCTGCGGGACGCGTCCCCACTGGCGCCTTTCGACGATCCGACGCTCAACTTCATGGTCGCCGTCGAGTTCAACGTCGGCGTCGGGGTCTCGTGGTACCCGGTCATGGGTTCACTCGCGCGGATGACGAAGAGCCGCCGGGCAGCCGTCTGGCCCGCCTTCGGCGCCCTGTTCTTCGCCACCCTCATCGCCCAGGCCGTCGGGATGGCCGCGGCCCTGACGATCGGCGACTCCGATCCGACGTATTGGATGGTGCCGCTGGGCGGGCCGATCCTCGGGGTCGCAGTGCTCGCCTTCATCGGGTTCGCCAACATCACGTCGATGTCCTCGATCGTCTATTCGACGATCCTCGCGATCCGCCAGTCCGCCGGTCACGCGCTGAGACGGGTGCCGTGGAAGGCCCTCACGGCGGCCTTCTTCGTCCTGCCCGCCCTCATGACGTTCTTCCCCCAGTTCATGTACGAACAGTTCATGGTGTTCGTGTCGTTCTCGGGAGCATTCCTCACCGCGATCTGCGGCGTCGCACTCGCCGACTACTTCGTCCTCCGCCGCCAGCACATCGACCTGCGCGAGCTCCACCTCGGCGGGCACGGCCGGCTCTACGCGTACACGGGCGGGGTCAACTGGGCGGGGATTGTCGCCGTGATCGCCGGCGCCGCCTTCTACATGTGGCTCTACAACCCCGTCACGCTCGAGACCGCACCGGCGTTCTCGGTCATCACCGCCGCCCTGCCCGCCGCGCTCGTCGCAGCCGTCGTCTACCTCCTGATCTTCCGGGTCGCCTACGCCTCCCGGCATCCGGTCCGCTGAGGACCGACCGCCTCGTCGAGCCCTCCGTTCCCCGTCAGCCCACCGCACCACGCACCATCACCAAGGAGAGACATGCCCACCGCTTCACGTGCCGCCATCCACACCGCCGGACCCGACCTCACCATCGCCGAGGTGGTCGTCCGCGATCCCGGCCCTGGCCAGGTCCTCGTCAAGCTGGGGGCCTCGGGGGTGTGCGGCTCCGACCGGCACGTCCTCGACGGCGACTGGAACCTGCCGAGCCCCACCGTCATGGGCCACGAGGGGGCCGGCACCGTCGTCGCCACCGGGGAGGGCGTGACCGACCTCGACGTCGGCGACCACGTCGTCCTCAGCTGGTTCTACCCCTGCCTGCAGTGCGCGGCCTGCCGCGCCGGCCGCATGTGGGTATGCACGGGCAGCGGCGCCTCGGCCGGGCTCCTGCCCGACGGGACGACGGCGTTCGCGCAGGAGGATGACCCCGTCTACCCGTACCTCGCCGTCGGGTCGATGAGCGAGTACACCGTCGTCGCGCAACAGGCGGCGGTGAAGATCCCCGACGACGTCCCCTTCGACGTCGCCGCCCTCATCGGATGCTCGATCGCCACCGGCTTCGGCGCCGTCGCCAACGACGCCGCGGTCGAACCCGGCCGCTCGGCGCTCGTCATCGGCGCCGGCGGGGTGGGGCTGAGCATCATCATGTCCCTCGCCCTGGCCGGGGCGAACCCGATCATCGCCGCCGACATCTCCGACGAAGCGCTCGCGCTGGCGTCATCGTTCGGTGCCACGCACACGCTGACATCGGGACCGGACCTCGCCGCCGAGGTCGCCGCGCTCACCGGGACCGGCGTCGACTACGCGTTCGAGGCGATCGGCCGGCGCCAGACGATCGAGCAGATGCCTGAGTGCCTGATGCCCGGCGGCACCGCCGTCGTCGTCGGCCTGCCCCCGGAGGACGATCCGGTCTCCATCGACGCTCTGCTCCTGGCCGAGGAGGGCAAGCGGCTCGTCGGCTCGAACTACGGGTCGACGGTTCCCGGCCGCGACTTCCCGCTGCTCGCCGAGCTCTACCGCGCGGGGAAGCTGCCGATCGACCGTCTCATCACCGATCGGGTCGGCCTCGACGAGGCCAATGCGGCCTTCGACGCGATGCGCGCGGGGGCCCAGGGCCGGACGGTCATCGTCCACTGACCGCCTCCTGACGGGAGGGGATGCGCAACGCTCTGAGAGAATGACGCCATGGCGCGACCGAGCAAGAACATCCTCTCCCCCAGCATCATCGCCGAGGCGGCCCTGACGATGGTCGAGCGCGATCACGATTTCACGATTCCCGGGATCGCGAAGGAGCTCGGGGTCAACCCGTCATCGCTCTACCACCACGTCCGGGGCGGTCGCGACGAGATCATCAACCTCATGCGCGAGGCGCTCTACGGTCGCATCGACCTGGGTGCCGCGACCGCGGAGGGCACCCCGTGGCAGGGCCGGCTGCGGGCGTGGATCCGCAGCTACCGGGCGAACATGGCGAAGCTGCCCGCTGCGATGCCGCTGCTCGTCGGCTCCCCGGTCGACGACCTTCCGACGCTGCGGATCTACGAGGTCGCATTCGCGATCCTCGACGAGATCGGCATCCCCGCCGAGGACCAGGTCGACGTCGTCTCGATGCTCGACGCGGTCGTCCTCGGATCGGCGCTCGATCGCGGTGCCCCGGTGCCGATGTGGCAGCCGGGCGATCATGCGGTCCCGCACCTGCAGCGTGCGGTGCCGTTCGGCGACGACGATGACCGTTCGGCCAGGGGTCTCGAGCTCGCGATCACCGGTGCCGTCGCCGCGATCGAATCCCTCATCGCCGAGGCGGCCTGAGGGCCGGCGTCACCCGCGGGCTGGGCTCGGCGTCAGTCCTCGCTCGGGGCGATGAAGAGCTTCCGCAGCGGGGACTTTTCGATGTACCACCGCGTCTTCATCCCCGCGGTCAGGCGGACGAGAGAGCCGGGTGCCAGCGCGACCGGCTCCTGCACGGGGTCGTCGAATTCGATGCGACCGGCACCGGAGAGGACGAGGAAGACCTCGTCGCCCTCGACATCGCGCATCGCGCCCGTGCTCATCTCCCACAGTCCGTAGTCGACGTCGCCGATCGTCCCGAGCTCGGCGAACGCCGTCGTCGTTTCCGCGGCGGGCCCCTCAGCCTCGGCGGGGTCGAGGCGCTGCCACTCCTCGATCGGTTCGTGGTCGAGAGGGTAGGTGGTCGTGTCGATCGGCTCCGCTGCGCTCATGCGCCCAGTGTAGTCATCGGGACCGGAACGCGAGCACGAAATCCGGAGCCGCCTCGGCGATTTCATATGCCAATACGCACGATCGCAACCATTTACAGCGCGACCAACCTTGGGATAGAACTGAATCCGTACACTCGCAGCAAGCGGGCGCACTCGAACAGGAGAGCTCCATTGACCTACCTCAACGGTGAGGCGTCGTTCTGGCTGGCGCAGTCGCCGGCCGCGCCCATCCCCACCCCACTCCCTTCTGACAAGCAGGACCTCGTCATCGTCGGCGGCGGCATGACCGGGCTGTGGTCGGCCTACTGCGCCCGCCAGGCCCACCCCGACTGGGCGATCACGGTCATCGAAGCGACGACGGTCGGCTACGGTGCCTCGGGTCGCAACGGCGGGTGGCTCTCGACGCTCATGCCCGGCAATCGCGCCCGCTTCGCCGAGGCGGTCGACCGTGCCGTCATCGACGACCCGGACGGCCCGGTCGGCTCGGCCCGACGGACCGGCGTCGAGAGCGTCAGGGCCTTCCAGTCCGCACTCTTCGACTCGATCGACGAGGTCCTCGACGTCCTCGAGACCGAGGGCATCGACGCCGAGGCGGTGCGCGGCGGCCACATCGACATCGCCCAGTCCGCGGCCGGGATGGCCCGCCTCCACGACCTCGTCGAGGGCAACCGCCGGTTCGGCTACGGGCCTGAGGACATGGAGGTCCTCGACGCCGCCGAGACCAGGGCACGGATCAACGTCGACAACGCGCAGGGCAGCGTCTTCGTGCTCGGCACCGCGCGCATCGACCCGGCACTCCTCACCGAAGGACTCGCCCGCGTCCTCCGCGAGCGCGGCGTGACGATCTGCGAGGGCACGCGGGCCCGGCACATCGGCACAGGCCTCGTGTCGACCGAACGCGGCCCGGTCACCGGGGAGACGATCTTCGTCTGCCTCGAAGGGTATTCCGACACCGTCGCCGGTGACCTGCCCGGCCTCGAGGGCCGCCAGGTCATCCCCGTGTTCTCCTCGATGATCGCCACCGAGCCGCTGCCGGCCGAGGCGTGGGAGCAGATCGGCTGGGAGGGTCGGGAGTGCCTCGGCGATGCCGCGCACACCTTCATCTACGCGCAGCGCACCGCCGACGATCGGATCGCCCTCGGCGGGCGGGGCGCCCCGTACGCCTTCGGCTCGGGCCTGCCCGGTGACGGGCGGGTCCCCGCCGAGGTGGTCGACCTGCTCCGCACGCGCCTGTCCTCGCTCTTCCCGACCCTCGATGTCGAGATCGCCCACGCGTGGCGGGGTGCGCTCGGGGTGACGCGCGACTGGTGCGCCGGGATCTTCTTCGACCCCGCGCAGCGCATCGGCGTGGCCCGCGGGTATGCCGGGCACGGGGTGACGGCGACGCATCTGGCGGCGAAGACGCTGCTCGACCGAGCGGCCGGCACGCCGACGCCGCTCACCGCGTTGCCATGGAACGACCACGTCTCGGGGCAGTGGGAGCCCGAGCCGATCCGGTGGCTCGGCATCCGGTCGATGTACAAGATCTTCACCCTCGCCGATGGGTGGGAGCGCATCACCGACGCGAAGAAGACGAGTCTCCTCGCCCGTTTCGGTGCGCGGCTCGCCGGCCTCGCCGAGTAGGGGCGTCTCCCCCGACGCCAGGTCGTTCCAGGCAGGGAATCCGGTGGCGGGTTCAGGGGTGCAGTGCACCAGCGGGGTGCCTCCGGGTCACGCCCGCAGGGGGCACTCCCCCCTCGCACGTCTGCCGTTCTCCGGACGCAGAGTGTCGATTTCGGACTCGATGATCGACACTCTGCGTCCGGAGAACGGCGGCGCGGGGCGCCGGGAGCGTCGGGTCGGCGCGTAGGTGTCGGTTCGGTGCGTAGGTGTCGGTTCGGTGCGTAGGTGTCGGTTCGGTGCGTAGGTGTCGGTTCGGTGCGTAGGTGTCGGTTCGGCGCGTAGGTGTCGCTCCACTGCGTCAGTGCGCGGGGCGGCCGGGCGTGCGGGGCTGGGTGCCCGCTGGGCTGGTTGCCAGCTGCTTGCGGTCGGGCCGAGATCTGCCAGACTCAGCGTGAGGACAGCGACGACGAAGGAGTGCGATCATGACGACCCCGGACCAGCGCATCTCGCCGATGGCGCAGACGTATCCGGCCTCGGACATCCGCAGGATGTTCAACCTCGCGCTCGACCACCCCGATGCCGTCAAGCTCACCGTCGGCGAACCGGACTTCCCCACGCCGGAGCACATCAAGGCCGCCGGGATCCGGGCGATCGAGAACAATGAGACCCGCTATGTCGCCAATGCCGGGATCCTGGGGCTGCGTCAGGCGATCGCGGAGAAGTACGCGGTCCGCTGGGATCGGCCGGTCGGCGTCGAGAACGTCATGGTCACCTTCGGTGCGATGGAGGCGCTCACCCTCTCCCTCGATGTCACGGTCTCGCCCGGGCAGGAGGTCATCATCGCCGATCCGAGCTTCCCGAACTACCGCGGTCAGATCCACCGCCTCGGCGCGGTTGCCGTGCCCGTACCCGTGCGCGAGGACAGCGGCTTCAAGGTCCGCGCCGAGGCTGTCCGGGCCGCTGTCACCGAGCACACCGCGGCGATTATCCTCAACTCTCCGTCGAATCCGCTCGGCTCGGTCATCGATCGGGCCGATCTCGAGGCGATCGTCGACCTCGCCGAGGAGTTCGGTCTCACGATCATCTCCGATGAGGTCTATGACGAGATCGTCTTCGACGATGCGACGTTCACTTCGATCGCCGAGGTGCGGCCCGGGTTCGATCGGCACCTCGTCATCGGCAGCTTCTCGAAGACCTATGCGATGACGGGGTGGCGGTGCGGGTTCGTCATCGCCCCTGCCGATCTCATCGCACCGATGCCGCTGCTCCAGGAGGGGCTGACCTCGAGTCTGCCGGGCTTCGTTCAGGAGGCGGCGATCGCCGCGCTCACCGGCCCGCAGGCGGTGGTGGGGGCGATGGTCGAGTCGTATGCGCAGCGCCGTGACCTCATCGTCGACGAGGTCAACGCCATCGACGGGATGAGCGTGCTGCGCCCCGAGGCGACGTTCTACGCGTTCGCCAACGTCAAGGACTGGGGTCTGAGTTCGTGGGACGTCGCGCTCGAGCTGCTGAGGCACCACGGGCTCGCCACGATTCCCGGGTCGGCGTTCGGCCCCGCCGGTGAGGGCTATCTGCGGCTGACGTTCGCCGTGTCCCCGGAGACGATCAGGGAAGCGTGCCGGCGCCTCGCGGACTTCGCGGCGACGCGGTGAACGCGTGACACTGTGACCCAGCGCTGCGGCCCGGCGCTGCCGTCAGCCGGCGGAATCCTCCTCGACGATGTCGGCGCCGTGGGCGGCAGTGATGGTGACGTTCGTCGGCACGGTGCCCGCCCCGCTGACGTGGACGCCGTCGGAGTTCTCCCCCTCTGCGCGAATCCCGCCGGGGACACTCCACGATCCCACCCGGTCGGCGATCTCGACGGTGACGACGTCGTCGCCGGTGGTCCTGATCGCCCCGCCGACGCTGAGCCGATCGACAGCGCCGCCGGGTCTGATGCTCACGCCCACGGCCTTGAGCCACGTCTGCACTCCTTTGACGAGGCTGAGTCCGGCACCGCCTGCGGTGCTGATGTCGCCGTCGACGGTGACTTCGGGCAACGGCTTCGCCAATTGGATGCCGATCGACCCGTCGCCGTGCGTGGCGATCGCGCCGAAGTGGGCCGAGCCCATGGTGCCCTCGTAGAGGTTGAATCCGCGAGCGCCTCGCCCGAACGTTCGGATGGGGCCGGTCACGGTGAGGGTGCCGATGTCGCTGAAGTTGACGAAGCCGATGCCGCTGGGCCCGTACGAGGTCACCGGGGCCTGTGCGATCCACCGGTTCACCGTGCCCCAGTTGTCGAGGACCATGTCGTTCTGCCCGTAGGTCGTCACCGGTCCCTCGTTGGTCACGGTGTCGACGGTGGCGCCGGTGATGACGAAGACGCCGGCGCTGATGAGGTCGGCCGTCCCGGGCACGATGCCGCCATCGGAGTGGATCGGACCGGTCGTCAGCCGGCCCATGGTCAGCGTGCCGCCGCGTGGGACGGTCTCATCGCCGAGGATGCCGAAGCCGCCGACGAAGACGCCGCTGCCGCGCACGGGCTCGTCCTCCGTGCCGGCGGAGACGTTGACCGCCTCGGCGGTGATCTTGACCGCGGAGTGCGACTGTCGATTCCAGATCGTCAGTGCTCCCTGGAGGGCTTCGACGCCGTAGCTGAAGGGGCGGCGCAGCCGTCCGCGCACGTCGGCAGCGGTGATGGTGAGCGTGTCGATGTCGATGTGACCGGAGCGCACACCGTCCTCGGCGATGAGGGAGACCTGACCGGTGGTCGTGACGTTGTGGAGGCGCAGGGTTCCCCACTCGCGCTGTTCGGTGTCGGCGTAGACCGCGGCCTCGTAGTCGGGCACGACGAGCTCGATGTCCTCGAGCGTGTTGTCCTTCGTCATCAGCACGCCCTTCGAACCGAACTCGAGGCGGCCGCCGCGCAGCGCCGATCCGGGCGGCATGACGATGCGGGTGCATCCGGTGATCGTGCCGTCCACGCGGATCTCGGGGACCGCCTCGGCGAGGGCGGCCTGGAGTTCCTCCACCGTGGTGACTGTGCGTGATTCCGACATGGCTGACTCCTCTGGCTGAGCGACCGCGGGGTTGGGAACGCCCTCAGGTGCGAGAGTAGACCTCTTCGACCGTCGCGGCGAGACCCCTGCCGCGGCTTCAGCACGCCGCGAACGCAACAGGGGCGAGTGCACTTGAGTGCACTCGCCCCTGCGCTGCTGGGACCGCCGCAGATGACGCAGCGCGACCGAGCCGCTGTCCGGTGTGAGATCACCGGAGCCAGGACTCGCTGATCAGCGATCAGCGCTTGTCATTCAGCGACGGTCGGTGACGTCCTTCGCGGTGTCCTTGAGCTTCTCACCGGCCTGCTTGGTGCCGGCGGCGGCCTGGTCGGCCTTGCCCTCGGCCTGCATCTGCTCGTTGTTGATGAGCTTGCCGGTGGCGTCCTTGGCCTTGCCCTTGAGCTCCTGGGCCTTGTTGTCGAACTTGTCCTTCGCGCTCATGGCGATATCCTTTCGTTGTTCCAACAGGTGATCCGGAAGAGACCGGATCGTGGTCAGGCAGCGTTCTTGCTGCGGTTCTTGATGATCAGTCCCCAGACGAACGAGAACACGATCGCGCCGATGACGGCGATGAAGAACGAACCCCACGACCAGGGATCCGAGAAGACTGCGCCGATTCCCTTGCCGCCGAAGAGGCCGAAGAGGAGGCCACCGACGAAGGCGCCGATGACACCGAGGATGATGGTGCTGATCCAGCCACCACCCTGCTTGCCGGGCAGAATGAGCTTCGCGAGCGCTCCCGCGAGCAGTCCGACGATGATCCAGCCGATGACAACCATGATTCCATCCTTCTCTCTAGGGAACGGAGCCCGCAGACCGGCAGGCCTGCTTGGTTCCATTCCACCTGTACAGACGCAGTGACACTACAAACCTCACGCACATTTTTCAAGGATTTTTCCCGGAGTTTCACCCAGGTGAACTTGCCGTGTCGGATCACGCAGTCGGGCGTTTCCCCGCGCAGGCCCCGCGCTCACAGGGCAGGCGGCCGTCGAGGTCAGGGTTCCGACGCCGTCAGCGCGGGTCGGCATCGATACCATCGGTTCCGTCGCGACGACGGCTCCGCGATCGGGTCAGGTCGCCGAGGCGAGCGCCGCGTTCCAGCTTCCGTAGAACTTCCGCACCGCGGCAGCCGAGGGCACCTCGCCCTTGTGCGCCGTCGCGTACTCCCCGTACTCCTTGTACGTGGCGCCGACGCCGCGGGATTCGCAGTCGGCGACGAAGGCGGCGATCGCCCGATCGTAGGCAGCGGCGTCGAAGCGCAGCTGCCCTTTCGCGCGGCCCGTGCTGCTCGTCGCCAGTCCCGCGGCCGTGAGCGCATCGTTCCACGATCCGAACCGCTGGACGGCGGTCTGACTCGTCGGCGGCCAGAGGCTCGCGCCCTTGCCCGAGCCGATGCCGAGGTGACGCAGCAGCGCGGTGCGCTCGGCGTCGTAGCGTGCCGCGGTCAGGCCGGGCTTCGTGTCACGACGGCGGATGGAGCCGATCGCCTCGGCCACCTCGGTGACGGTGCGATCGACGAGTGCCGCATCGTCGGGGAACTGGGCGGACAGCGTCGCCTCCACCTCGGCGAGGATCGTCTCATCCGGCGCATCGAGGCCCACGGTGGTGCCGGCCGGTGCGGCGGCCTCGGTCGATGCCGTGGTCGCCGGTGTCGTATCGGTCGTGCGCGCGGACGCGAGCAGCAGCGCCCCGAGCACCGCAGGAGTGGGGGTGTGGGATCTGTCGCGCGCTGCATCCGTCATCCCCACCATCCTACGGGGCGGCTGAGACCTTGAGATCTCAGACCTTGAGATCTCGGAGGACGAAGCGCTGGATCTTTCCGCTCGGCGTCTTCGGCAGCTCGTCGACGATGTGGACCCGGCGCGGATACGCGTGTGCGCCGTACGTGGTGCGCACGGCGTTCTGCAGCCGTTCGACGAGGTCGTCGGTGTCGGAGGAGTCCCCGAGGACGACGAAGGCCTCGATGACCTCGCCTCGCACCTCATCCGGGCGTCCGACGACGGCAGCCTCGACAACGGCGTCGTCGGTGACGAGGATGCTCTCGATGTCGAAGGGGGCGATTCGGTAGCCGGCGGCCAGGATGATGTCGTCGTCGCGGGAGGCGAAGAAGAAGTCCGGTCCTTCCGCCCGGCCCATATCGCCGGTGAAGTACCACCGGCGATCCGGCGTGAACCGCTCCGCCGTCTGGCGTGGTGCGTCGACGTAGCCGGTGAACCACATCAGCGGGCTGTCCTCGACCGAGAGCGTGATCGACCCGCCGGTCGTACCGGCGACGAACCCGGGCAGCGCCTGCCCCATCGACCGGTCGGCGACCGTGGAGCGAAGACGCTCGTCCCACGCGTTGCCGATGGCCATGCCCTGTTCGGTCTGTCCCCAGTGGTCTCGCACCGTCACCCCGAGCGCTCCCGGTGCCCAGTCGACGACGTCCGCGGTCAGCGGCTCTCCCGCCGAGGAGGCTGCGCGCAGGGGTGCGGCAGCGGTGATGCCCGACTTCTTCAGGGCGCGGTAGATGGTGGGGGCGGCCGCGAGGTTGGACACCTGCAGCTCGTCGAGGAGGCGCCCGGTCGTCGCGGGGTCGAAGCCGCCGGCGAAGAGGATGTTGGGCACACCGATGGCGAGCGGTCCGACGATGCCGTAGTAGAGGCCGTAGGCCCATCCGGGATCGGCCGCGTTCCAGAACACGTCGTTGTCGGCGACGCCGAGACCGTAGCGCATGTAGGCGATGAAGGCGGCGAGCGCGGAACCCGGCACACCCACGGCCTTGGGGGTGCCCGTGGTGCCGGAGGTAAAGAGCTGGAGGAACAGACCGTCCCCGCCGATCGCCTCGGCGGTGTCGAGCGGTTGACGCGCATCGATCTCCCGGTCGAGGTCAGGGCCCGTCCCGAGCACGGGAACATCGATCCCCTCGAGTTTGGGCTGCTGGGCGGCATCGGCGACGATGAGCGCGGCATCAGCCCCGGTCACTCGGGTCGCGATCGCCGGTCCGGCGAAGGCGGTGAACAGAGGCACTTCGACCGCGCCGAGGCGCCAGAGCGCCATGAGGACGATCGGCAGCTGCCGCGTCTTCTCCATGAGGACGCCGACTCGCGATCCGCGCCCGACGCCGAGTTCGCGAAGCAGCGCGGCAAGGCGCTGGGAGCGATCGGCGAGTTCGCCGAACGTGAGGCGGTAGGGGTCGAGTCGCTCGTCGACGCAGACGAACGCGGTGTCGGCTGCCGGGCGACTGTCACAGAGCACCTCGGCGAGGCAGAGGTCGGCGACCGTGAACCGACGGCGCAGCTCCTCGACCTCGGCCACGATGTCGGGATGTTCCTGCCACGGGGCGGGCGCCACCGCGACGTCCTCGTGCACCTGTCCGGTCGTCATTGCCTCGTTCATTGTGCGCTCCTCGCTGTCGGTCGTCATCGTCCGGTCTCGACGGCACCGTGGTCCCGTGGGCCGCTGTGTCGAGTCGTTGAAGCGAGACTAGGCAAGGCGCGCATCGTTGACTACCCTCCGAAGTGGGCAGCGGGTGCTGCCGAGGCGATGAGGCGCGGATGGGGCGGCGATGGGCATGGAGCACGACGAGCGCATTCGACGGTCGCTCGATCGCGTGCGCACCGGCACCGGTGTCGACCTCGCCTTCGGCGGGGTGGTCGACGACTCCCGCGGTCTGCTCCTCTCCCACTTCTTCGGGCCCACTGTCGGTGCGCTTCCGGGCGTCACGCTGTCCTACGATGCGGGGCTCGGCGGTCGCACGGTCGCTCTGCGGCGGCCCCTGGCCGTGGCCGACTATGTCGAATCGGAGGCGATCTCCCACCACTACGACGGGGTGATTAGGGCTGAGCGCCTGCGGGCGATCGCTGCGGCCCCGGTCGTCGTCGACCGTGAGACCACGGTCGTTCTCTATGCCGCGTTCCGCAGCGACGCCGTCATCGCCGACCGCATCCTCTCGACCCTGACCGACGAAGCCCGCGAACTCGAGCACGCGCTCATCGTCGCCCGCACGCAGCAGCTCGAGAGCGACGCCGAGGCGGCCCGCACTCTGCTCAACCGGATCCGATCCGTTCATGGGCAGCTGCGGGCACTGAGTGCCGCGGTCACCGACAGCCGCTTGCGCCGTGAGCTGCGTGAGATCGCCGAGGGGCTCGCGCTGCCCGAGCAGCGTGAGCCGACGGTGCCGGTATCTCTGACCGAGCGGGAGACCGATGTCCTGGCGCTCGTGGCGACGGGCATGACGAACCGGGAGGTCGCCGAGGCGCTCGGTCTCACCGTGCTCACCGTCAAGGCGTATATGAAGGCGCTCATGGCGAAGCTCAATGCCCGAACCCGGTACGCCGCGGTCATCGAGGCGCAGGAGACGGGTCTGCTGCCGTAGTTGCATGGGCCCCGTGTCAGGACGGGGTGAGAGGATGGGCTCGTGCCTACCGATCGTCCGACCTCGCCGCAGCCTCGGCGGTCTGAGAGCTCCCACACCGATTGGCGCACGACGTTCGCTTCCTTCGCCGAGGTGACGCCGCAGGAGCACACGCCCGTGGCCCTGGGCTTCGAGCTCATCGAGGTCGTGCCCCGCACATGGTACGAACCGCAGCGCACGGTGCTCCTGACGCGCAATGCCGTGAGCCCGCGGGCGAACCCGACCCTGGCGATCCGTCCGCTCGTCCTCAGCGAATCCGGGAACTGGGTGAAGACGTCGCTGACGTGGCGCACGATCGACCGGATGACCACGCAGTTCGGGGTCGACCCGCGCCATCAGGAGTGGTTCTCCCAGCTCGCGGGCCTGCGCACCCGCGACAAGACCGATTTCACGCCCGACGGTGCACCGTACCACCTCGGCGATTTCCACACCCCGCTGATCTGGGACATCTTCACCCACGGGGCCGAGCTCGGGATCGCGTTCGTCGGTGTCAACCAGGGCATGGACGTCCGCATCGGGCGGAGTGCCACCGCCCTCATCGACGTCGCCCGGGTGCCCGGTCGTCTCCGCGTCCAACCGCAGGTGACGATCGATGAGCGCGAATTCGCGCCGGGGTTGGCGAAGCCGATCTGGACGCACGGATTCTTCGGTGTCGACACCCGCACCGGTTTCACCGTCACCCTTGCGCCGGCGGCGGTGCCGACGACCACCTCGGCGCTGCCGGTCTTCTCCGCCCCCGGCCCGATCACGATTCCCGCGGCCGAGGCCGAGGAGTTCTTCGCGGAGTACTACCCGCTGCTGCGCACCTCCGCGCAGGTCGTCAGCTCCGATGATTCTGTGACGTTTCCGCACTTCAGGGACCCGCGTCTCGTTCTCTTCCTCACCTTCGGGACCGCGGACCGGCTGAGCGTGCGCTGGTACTGGGAGTACTCCGGGCCGCGTCGCAGGCTCCCGGTCCGGCCGGTCGACCGCCTCGGCGAGAACCGCCTCGGCGACGAGCGTCGGGACCACGAGCACGAAGCCGCGGTCCTCGCCGAGGTGAGCACCCACCTCGCCCGGTTCGCCCTGTCCGACCCTGGGGCCGAGTTCCCCACCACCCCGACCGATATCGACCTCGACGACGCCGACACCGCGGATTTCGTCGCGAACATCCTCCCCGGCCTCGAGGAGATCGATCACGTCACGGTCATCACCCGCGGCAGGAGGCAGCCGTACCGTGAGCTCGGGGGCGATCCGAGCGTGAAGATCACCTCGGTCGAGTCGGAGAAGAACGACTGGTTCGACCTCGGCTTCCAGATCACCGTGGGCGGCAAGCCGATCCCCTTCGCGAAGCTCTTCACCGCGCTCGCGAAGGGGGTGAAGAAGATCAAGGTCGTCGACGACACCTTCCTCACCCTCGATCGACCCGTCTTCGACCGCATCAAGGCCCTCCTCGCCGAGGCGGAGCTCATCCCCGAATGGGAACCGGGCGCCCCGAAGATCAGCCGCCTCCACGTCGGTCTGTGGTCGGAGTTCGAGGACCTCGCCGACGAGGCCGAACCCGCCGTGACCTGGCGGGAGTCCGCGCAGGCCCTCACCGAGCTCGACCGGCTTCCCGCCACCCCGGTGCCGCACCTCGACGGCGTCACCCTTCGGCCGTACCAGGTGCAGGGGTTCCGCTGGCTCGCGCTGCTGCACCGGTGCCGCCTCGGCGGGATCCTCGCCGACGACATGGGGCTCGGCAAGACCCTGCAGACGCTCGCGCTCATCGCCCATGCACGTCGTCAGGCCGCCGGCAGGGAGCCGCCGTTCCTCGTCGTCGCCCCCACCTCGGTGGTCCCGGTCTGGGCTCAGGAGGCCGGACAGCACACCCCTGATCTCGATGTCCGCGTCGTCAGTGAGTCGACGAAGAAGCGGGGCACGTCCGTCGCCGAGGTGGCCGCCGGTGCCGATGTCATCGTCGTCTCGTACGCGATCCTCCGTCTCGACGACGACGAGATCGCCGGCCTGGACTGGGCGGGGCTCATCCTCGATGAGGCGCAGTTCGTCAAGAACGCGTCCTCGCAGGTCCACCAGGCGGCGAAGGCGGTGCGCGCACCGTTCCGCCTCGCGCTCACGGGCACGCCGTTGGAGAACTCGCTGCGCGACGTCTGGTCGCTGCTCTCGATCACCGCACCCGGTCTCTTCCCCTCGCCGCACCGGTTCGAGGAGGAGTACGTGCGGCCGATCGAAGGCGGGGAGAATCCGGGGCGGATGCAGCGTCTGCAGCGCCGGATCCGGCCGTTCATGATGCGTCGGACGAAGGATCTCGTCGCCGCCGATCTGCCGGAGAAGCAGGAGCAGGTCATCACCGTCGAACTCTCGGCCGCGCACCGGAAGCTCTACGATCGGATCCTGCAGAAGGAGCGGAAGAAGATCCTCGGCTTCATCGAATCCGACTACGACCGGCAGCGGTTCATCGTCTTCCGGTCGCTGACCCTGCTGCGGATGCTCGCGCTCGATCCGCGCATCGTCGACGCCGAGCACGCCGAGGTGCCCTCGAGCAAGCTCACTGCGCTCCTCGACCACCTCGACGAGGTGGTCGCCGAAGGGCACCGGTCGATCGTCTTCAGTCAGTTCACGTCGTTCCTCGATCACGTCGCCGAGGAGCTCGATCGTCGCGGTGTCCCCTCCCTCATGCTCGATGGGTCGACCCGCAATCGCGCCGAGGTCGTCGAAGCGTTCCGGTCGGGGACGGCGCCGGTGTTCCTCATCAGTCTCAAGGCCGGCGGGTTCGGTCTCACCCTCACCGAGGCGGACTACGTCTTCCTCATGGATCCGTGGTGGAATCCGGCGGCGGAGAATCAGGCGATCGACCGTGCGCATCGGATCGGGCAGACGAAGCACGTCATCGTCTACCGCTATGTCACCGAGGGCACGATCGAGGAGAAGGTGCTCGGTCTGCAGCGGAAGAAGGCGGAGCTCTTCGACTCACTGATGAGTGAGGGCCCTGCGAGCGGCGAGACGCTGTCCGGGTCGGGTTCCCGGTCAGGGTCGGGGGCGTCGGATGGGTCGGCGTCGGGGGCTTCCGGCCGCGACGGGCAGGCGTTCAGCCGGGAGATCACCGCGGAGGACATCCGGGATCTCTTCGACGGGTGAGGGGCGCTCACCAACGTCGTTCTCCATTGAATCTGTCGAATCGATAGTCTGGCCAGGGCAAATCGAACGGTGCCTCGAAATCGGCTGGCAGCAGTGCCGGCATCGGTTCAGACGCTGCCCGCGACTCGAACTCGGCCTTCGCCCTGGCAAGTATCTCCGGCTTCGTCAGCAGATCAAGGAACGTTCCGGCAATGGTCTTCCCCGCAGTGACGATCGTTGGTGAGATGGTTTCCCGAATGCCTCCGAGGGCATTCATCACCCACGCTGGGTATGCTGACACATTTGGCAGAGATGCCAGTGCCGGCCGGGAGACATAGAATCGCACGAGCGGCGCGTAGTGGCTCATCTCGACATAGTCATCGCTCGTCCAGTTCGTCTGCCACGCCGGCATCTGATTGCGAAGCTGCCGCTCGGCTTCCTGTGGTTCGATCAGACGCTCCGATTCCGCAATGAAGGGATGCTCAGCCGCCTCGACGCCGAGAGAGCGCTGCATTGCGCGCGCAATCTCGACCGCTTCGGATCCGTACGTCGGCGGTCCCACTTCCACTAGGTTGTCGTACAGCGCCTGCGCAAGGACGTGGTTCGTCCGTCCTGGACGGCTGCGAGCGACCCACCGCTCTTCCACGGTGCAATGACCCGCGAGAGCGGCCGCCTGTGCGTTGCGATCGAGGACCTTGAGAATGTGCTCGGCCATCTCGATGTCCGGCGTCCTCCACGAGAATTGGACTCGGGCAACTCGGTGAGGAAGATTATCTGCCGTGGCCTGGCCATCCGGCAGAATTGCGTCAGAGAAGCTCCAACCACCGGATGCCGGCAGCATCGAATCGAGCATCGACCGGGACATCGTGTACATGGTCGTCAGCGAGAGATTCGCTCCCGGGGCTCGAGCAGCTGAGTGGGACGCTGGAATCGGCGAGTGAGGATCAGCGCTGCTGAGCTGCCAGGTCTCGGGACTGTCGCAGAGGAATGAGTACACCTTGCTGTAGTAGGCCCCGCACTGGGTGTCCCACCGAGCCGTGTTGCACAGCGGCAGCATATAGAACGGATGGAATGACACGATGGCGTCAGCCGCGTCGTAGTAGCCGCGGAGACCGTGAACGACCTTGGACCCGTGCATCTTCTCTGCAGGCTCCCCGGTATAGAGCAGTGTCCCTGGAATGTTGTGGATCTCCATCGCGTTCTTCGTCGCGAGCAGACCTGCGAGTGTGGAAATACCCAAGGCCGAATGCGGATCGGTGTGACCAGGCGCAAAGCGATTCAGCCCGCTTCGCGGTGTTTCCATCGTTGCATCGGCCTGACAGTTGCCGGGAACTGCATCGTATTCGGCATACGTGAGCAGGGTTGGAATGAACAATCCGGTGTCGCTGCAGTTCGTCCACCGAGCGAAGAATGCAGTCGGCATTCCGCCGGAGCCGCTCTCAACCTCGAAACCTTCTGCTCGCAGCTTGGACACATACCAAGCCTGCGACTCGTATTCACGCCAAGCCGGCTCTGCGAGATTCCAAATATGCGCATGCCAGTCGAGAAGCTCCCCCAGATGGTCATCTACCCACGCGCACGCTGTCGCTTTTGCCTCGCGTCCGAAGATGGGCCCGGTCCCTGATGCGTCTGACCAACCTGCGCCAACGATCATTCTCGGACGCCTACCGGTCGTGCAGATTTCGCAGCAGCCGTTGAATAGCAGCGTCGACCATCAACCCAGGTCTCGATCACGGGAATCGACGCGATATCCTCGACAGCACTGGTGATCGGATCGTCTCCCAGCACCGTGAAGTCTGCGCGCTTCCCTACTGCGAGAGAGCCGAACTCATTCTCACGGCCAAGCGTCTTAGCCCCTTCAAGAGTGTGGGCCCGAAGTGCATCTTCGGCAGAAATACGTAGAGAATCCGGTCCGAGCTTGTGTCCGCGGCTGGTCATGCGAGTAACTGCGGTCTGGATCGCTTCGAGTGGTCGTGGCTCCGCCACCGGCGCGTCCGAGGAGAGTGTCACCGGCACTCCCGCGTGGACAAATTCGCCAAGCGGATTGAATCGCTCTCCGGGTGTGCCAATTGCCTGCTCTACTCCTTCACCCCAATTGAAGTAATGCTGCGGTTGGTTGACAGGTCGAATTCCGAGCTCTGCCATGCGGGTGATTTCGACCGTGTCCGGCAATCCGCAATGTTCGATCCGGTGGCGGGAGTCGGGATCCGGCCGCTCGATCATCGCCGCTTCGATGGCGTCGACCACTATTCGAATCGCCACTGGGGATTGAGCGTGGGTCGCCGTCTGGAGGCCGGCCGCGTGGGCTCGGCGCACGAGGCCAGAGTATTCGTCGACAGAATGATAGAGCTGTCCGGTACGGCATGGATCCCCGACATATCCTTCAGGGAAATAGGCAGTCCATCCACCGAGAGTGCCGTCAGCATAGAGTTTGATTCCCGCTGCCGAGAGGAAGGCATTGCCGAAAGGTCCGGTGAGCCCGAGGTCGAGCACCTGGTCCAGTAGATGCGAGAGAAAGTACATTGACACGCGAACCTTGAGTTCGCCGCGGTCAACCATGCCGAGGTATGCCGCGAATTCGCGCTTGGAGACTTGAGCGTCGCCGATGGCCGTGACCCCTCCAGCGAGGAACTTCTGCTGGACGATATCGAGTTGACGCTGATGTTCAGCAGGCTCGTCTCCGAGGTGGAAATTGGGTCCGTGATGCCCGATTTTCACGCCGCCGAGTCCGGTGAGCACGTTGCTCGCGGCGTCCGAGAGCTCACCCGTCAGTTCCCCGTCCGCGTCGCGAAAGAATTCACCGCCGTCCGGATTCGGGGTGTCCTTCGTAATCCCGAACTTCTCGAGCGTGAACGTGTTGACAACACCACCGTGGCCCGATGCATTCATGACGTAGACTTCACGGTCTCTTGAAACCTCATCGAGCTCGTACCGAGTTGGGTGGCGTCGTTCCACCAGGTTTCGCTGTTCGTACCCGTATCCGCGAATTGGAGTCCCGGGAGGAAGACTTTCAGCGCCGACTTTGAGCCTAGTGACGATATCCGGTATCGAGGCGGCTTTCTCAGGAGAAACGTCGACCCATGTGAGCATCTGCCCAAACATGAGCGGATGCGCGTGCGGATCCACGAAGCCAGGAACAATCGTGGCGCCTCGACGATCAATTCTCACAGGGTCAAGTTGCATCTCAGCGGCAGCGTCCTCGACGTCTGCGGGAGAACCGATTGCGAGGATTTTTCCTCCTTCGATGAGCATCGCTGTGGCATTCGGGGTGTCGTCGTCGACGGTACGAATCAAATCCGCGGTGATGACCGTTGGATCGGAATCGCGATCGTCAAACGTGGCAAGTTTGCGCATGTGATCTCCTTGGACTGCTAATGCTTTTGATTGATTTCGACATCGGACCAGATGGTTTCTGAGGATGAGCGATTGCTGCTCAGATCGTGAGTTCAGTGCGTCACCGGTACGTCGTCTTTGTGCTGCGGAGCCAATGCCGTCGATACCCAGGCGACGATGGAAAGGAAGGCGAACAGACCTATGACTGACCACACGGTTCCCGTCGCTGCTTGGAGAGTTGTGGCCGCGATGGGGGACAGTCCTCCCCACACCGCGGCCCCGACTCCATAGGCGAGCGACATGGAGGTATAGCGCGCCTGCGGCCGGTACATCTGAGACATCAGGGCCGACAAGGGTGCCCAGGTCGCACTCATAGTCACCCGTATCGCCGAGACGAGGATGTAGATGAGCAGCACATTATGCCCCTCGATGACGAGGACCAACGGAATCGCACAGAGGAATGACAGTCCGACACCGAGGTACATGAGCATTTTCGAGCCCCATTTGTCACCGAGCCAGGCCAATGGCAGAGTCACGACCGCTTCCAGGAACGACGCCACTGTCATCGCACCCAGAATGATCGAAGCCGCAAGACCGACATCTGGACTGGTGGCATAGCTCTGCACGTAAGTGGTGGCGAGGTAGTAGCCGCCGGATGCAATAGCCACCATGCCGAATCCCAGCAGGATCGGATACCAGTTGAATCGCAGTGCGTAGAGGATGGGGGTTGATTGGGACGAGCCGGACTCTTCGAAGACTGGAGTTTCTTCGACACGCAGCCGAACCCAGATCCCCACGCCGATGAGGATGATGCTGGCGAGGAACGGTATCCGCCAGCCCCAGCTGAAGAGCGCCTCTTCACCCATCAATGACAGCGCCCAAAAAGCCCCCGACGAGAGGAGCGCGCCAAGAGGGTTGCCCAACTGCGTGAAACCGCCATAGAAGGTCTTGAACTTCTCTGGCGCGCTCTCGACAGCCATGAGGCTCGCGCCTCCCCATTCACCGCCGACGGCGAGTCCCTGCACGATGCGAAGGAGGATGAGGAGAACCGCTGCCGTTGCACCAAGAGTGGCATAGCCCGGCAGGCATCCGACGAGAACGGTCGCAACTCCCATGAGCATCAACGTGATCGTGAGCGCAGGTTTGCGACCGAGTCGATCACCGATGTGACCGAAGATGATGCCCCCGAGCGGACGCACGAAGAAGGCCACCGCATAGGTACCGAAAGACGCGAGTGTGCCCAGCGTTCGGTCGACCTCAGGGAAGAAGACCTGGGGAAACACGATCGCCGCCGCCGTGGCATAGACATAGAAGTCATACCACTCGATAGTCGTACCGACTGAGGCAGCGAAGCCTGCTCGCAGCGCACGCCTATGGGACCGTTCCGGTGCGGTAGGCGAATGAGTTGAGCTGGTCATTGTGAGCTCCTTTGCTCGGACGGGCCCGTTTCATGTTTTCCCGATCACGGACTTGGCATGAGTGTAGGACCGCCGCCTTCAACTGTCACCGACACTTCATTGGTCAAATACGGACGTTTCCAGCTGTTCTGTCGCTATTCATTCCACGACCTCCGCCTATCTGTGCTAATTTCGCTCTACCAGGAACGTTATGGAGGTCATTTGCCGCAGTCTGAGCATTCTGAACTCGACGCCCATCTCATACGCGCCCTGCAACGGGATGGACGGAAGAGCGTGCTTGAGCTCGCCCGCGAGCAGGGAGTTTCCCGGCATGTGGTTGCGGAGCGCCTGCAGGTGCTGCGGAAGCGCGAAGGACTGCGAATAGTGGCCGCTCTTGACCCAAGTGCTGTAGGCCATCACGTTCTCACTCACTGCATGGCACGTGTCGAGGGACCCGTCCGCGCAATGGCTGATCAAGTCGCCGACTTGCCCAATGCTGTATTCGTCTCGGTCACCAGCGGGGACAGGCCTCTGGTGTTCGAGTCACGGCATGCAAACAGCCGTGAATTGCTATCGACATTGGATCAGGTGCGCTCAATCTCGGGAGTCCGGGACATCAGAGTCACTACCTATGTCGATGTGCTTCGCGGATTCTTCGTTGCGCGCGAGTTGAAGCCGATCAGGCTCGATGCACTGGATCACGACCTCATTGCAGAGCTTCAGCAGGACGGAAGGGCAAGCTATCGGACGCTCGCGGACGCCATTCGTTTATCGCCGTCCGCCGTCCGGACGAGGGTACGACGCCTCGTCGATTCTGGAGCGATCAGGATTGCTGCGGTCAAATCCGGAGGACTGTCCCCGGGACGCTTTGCCACTGGATTGGGCATTGTTCTGCGTGGACGTGACGAGAGAGTTCGTGAGTTCGTCCTCGAGTCACAGACGATCGAGTTCGCAGCTCGATCACACGGTGCGTACGACTTCGTCGCGACTGCGGTCGGAGGCTCTTCCGCTGAAGTACTGGACACCATTGAACGAATTCGCGGGTTCCCCGAAGTGTCCATGGTCGACACCTGGGCCCACTATGACCTGGTCAAAGAAGACTATGCAAGAGCACTGGGTCGAGTCCTCAAGACATTGCCGCCGCCTCCTGACGAGGCGTTCAACACAATCTGAAGACGACCAACATCGACAGACAGGCTTTGGATCTCAGGTATTCATTCGGCGGTCTCTCTGAAGTGCAAATCCACAACACGGCGATGTCCAAACTGCTCGCCGCCCACGTTCATTTCGATACCCAGCACTGCTTGGACGTCTAATGTTTCAGAGTCAGAACGCAACGGCGTCGAGGTGACGCAGTCTGGTTCTTCAATGTGGGAGGGCAAACGGACGACCGCCTTGGTCGCTGTCACGCAGGCATCAGCACCGTGACCGAAGCCTTGACGACAGTATCCGGCTAGCGCTCCAGCTCATTAATGAGACTACATCAGTACATGACAGATTCCGTCCTCACGTCAGGGAGAACGATTGGGCCCGTTGCGTCAGCAGGCGCACGGAAGTTCGGGTTCGTCACAAACTGAGGTCAGAATCCCGCATCCACCAGCGGCACGAGCGGCTTCTCCCCGGGAGCCGACGGGGTGAGGACGACTTCCTGGACCATGGGGTTTTCCTCGAGGTGGCGTTCGACGGTGCGCAGGCGCACCGCGAGCTGGCTCTCCTTCGCATCGCCGACGAGGTCGACGGCGGCGACGACGTAGACCTTGCCCGAGCCGACGAATTCGACGTGGAGGTAGGTGACCTCGACGATGTCCTTGTCCTCGAGGAGGGCGCGGAGGATCATGTCGCGGATGCGCGGAGTGACGTTCTCGCCGACGAGGTAGCGGCGGTTGCGGTCGATGAGGACGATCGCGACGATGCCGAGGAGGATGCCGACGAGGATCGATCCGATCGCGTCGAAGGCGGCGATGCCGGTGATCTGGTGGAGGAACATGGCGAGGAACGCGATGACGAGTCCGATGAGAGCCGCGGCATCCTCGGCGAAGACGGCCCGCAGTGTCGGGTTCGAGCCCTTGAGCACGTAGCGGAGGACCGGCTGCCGCAGCTCCGCCGCCCGGCCCCTGGCCTGACGCACCGACTGCAGGAAGGAGAATCCTTCGAGGACGAACGAGATCGCGAGCACGATGTACCCGACGAGGTAGTTGCTGTCGTTGGATTCGTGGGAGAACAACGATTGGAATCCGTGCCAGATCGAGACGGCGGAGCCGACCGTGAAGATGCCGAACGCCGCGAACATCGACCAAACGTAGGCCTCGCGTCCGAAGCCGAGGGGATGTCTGGCGTCGGCGGGGCGGGAGGATTTGCGTTCGGCGATGAGGAGGAACACTTCGTTGCCGGCATCAGCCCAGGAGTGGGCCGCCTCGGCGACGAGGGCTGCCGACCCGGTCATGCCCGCGGCGATCGTCTTCGCGATAGCGACGGCGAGGTTCGCCGCGAAGGCGATGATGACGGTGAGCCAGCTGCCCCCGGCGGCTTTGTGAGCCTCCGTATCGACGCCACCCTTGCCGGCAGTCATGCCCGAACCTCGAGGAGGGACACGGCCTGGATTGCAGGGCACCCTGCGGTCGAAGTCGTCATGGCAGCGTCCTCTCGGTGGGCGGTCGAACCGTTGGAGACCAGCTTACGTCCGACCGCCTCGGCGGAGGGGCTGTTTCACGTCAACGACGCTTGCCGGTCTGGTCGGATCATCCGACTGCACTCGACTACTGTTGGATTACCCCAGCCGAAGAGGACTCACGCATGACCGCACCCGCCGATTTCGTTCATCCGTTCGCGCAGGTCGCGCTGACGAACATCACGCAAGACTATCCGTACGCGGCGCATCACGTGGCGAGCAGTCTCGCCGACATCGTGCCTGCGAGTGAGAAGCACCCGGCGTTTGCGAACTCGTTCGACTGGCACTCGAGCGTTCACATGCACAATCTGCTCGTGAAGCTCCTCGACACCGAGGCGGCGCAGGACGCGCCGTGGCGCGACGAGGCGATCGAGCTGCTGCAGCTGCACCTCAGTGCCGTGAAACTCACTGCGGGGGCCGCGTTCCTGCGCGACCATCCGGGGTGGGAACGGCCGTACGGATGGGCGTGGGCGGTCGAACTCGTCGAGGCGCTGCGGACCAGCTCGGACCCGCAGTTGCGCGAATTAGCCGAGGGCGCGCAAGTTCTCGCGGACACGGTGTTCGATCTCGTGGTCGCGTGGCTGCCGAAGGTTCCGGAGCCTGTTCGGCACGGGGTGCATTCCAACACTGCGTTCGGTCTGCGTCGGATCCTCCTCAGCGCTCGCGCAGAGGGCCGTCGGGACGTCGTCAATGTCATCGCGGGTGCGGCGCGACGCTTCTATGCCCAGGACGAGGCATGGAACTTCCGTCAGGAGCGCAGCGGTCAGGACTTCCTCTCGCCCGGACTGTGCGAGGCCGACCTGATGTCGGAGATCCTCACCGAGGATGAGCTCGCCGTGTGGCTGCCGGCGTTCCTCTCGGAGCTGTCCCCCGAGTCGCCTGCACTCTCACCGGTCGAGGTGCTCGACCCCACCGACGGCCAGCAGAGCCACCTCTATGGCTTGGGGCTGTCGGTCGCGGCATCGATCATGCGCCTCGCCCCACAGCTCGAGGAGATCGCCCAACGACACGACAGGGCCGACCTCGACTCCCTGGCCAAAGGCATGCTGACCCGTGTCGATGCGCTCATGGCACCCGGGCTTGAGGCTGCCGTCTCCGATGAGTACATGTCGTCGCACTGGGTGGCGACATTCGCGTGGGGGGCACTTGAGCTGCGGAGCTGATAAGTCCGGAAGGTTCAGCTTCCTCGGTACACGCCATAAAGTTCCCGATACCTCTCGCAAGAGAATCTTTGGGTGATTGGATAGTATTTGCCACTCGAGCAACGTTGATTCCCGCCTTCTGGCATAGCATGAGGTCATGGTTGAGATGCTCAGAGTTGTGGGAGCGGTAATCGAGCGGGACGGCAAGATTCTTGCCTGCCGCCGCCGGCCCGAGAAGGCCGAGGGCAGCAAGTGGGAATTTCCGGGCGGAAAAGTTGAGAGTGAAGAATCTCCTGAACAGGCACTCAAACGCGAATTGGCCGAAGAGCTCGAATTGTATGACGTTCAGGTACTTAGTCTGGTCGAGCGCGCGACTACCGCAAGCAACGGCAAACACATCGACCTCGCTTGCTACCGAGTAGAGGTGGCGGATCTTCCGGTTACGAGCACCGACCATGATTCGATGCAATGGTGCACCCCAGACCAACTCATCACTTTGGACTGGGCCTTGGCAGATCGACCGATAGTCGACTCACTGGTATCTGTGACTGCCCACCCGGAAGATAAGCGTAAGAGGACCCGTCGTGCCAAATGCTGAACCCTCAGGACTCCGACAGGCCGCAATCGATTGGCTCCAGCTACGCTCAGACGGCGGCCTCGAACCATTAACGCGAGAAGACATTCTTGACTTTCACTTCGCGGGTGAGCCTGTCAGGCTCCAGGCTCCGATGCAAGGAATCTGGAAACCAAGTGGATACCAGGCCGCGTTGTCGTTCCGCACCGCCTACACTAAGCCAGGCGATCCGCCTCCTTATGAGGATAAGACCGGAGATGACGGCCTATTCCGGTACAAATGGCGCGGAACTGATCCCAATCACCCTGAGAACGTCGGACTCCGGGAGGCGATGAAGCTCCGTTTGCCGCTTATTTGGTTCCTCGGTGTCGCCATGGAGCCAGCTAGGTATCAAGTCATCGCTCCGGTCTACATCGTCGCAGAGGAGCCCCGACAGCAACAGTTCGCATTCACTGCTGCCGAAGATGCTGTTGCCGCCTTTGAACTTGAATCCTCTGTACATGAAGAAGTCACCCGTCGCTATCTCCAACGACTGGCCAAGGTGCGGGTACATCAACCTGCTTTTAGGTCCATCGTCCTATCTGCCTACGAGAACCGCTGCACCATTTGCAATCTCGGCCACCCGGGCTTGCTCGACGCGGCGCACATTGTTCCTGACCGAGACGAGGGAGGAATCGCGGCAGTGACCAACGGTTTAGCGATGTGCAAAATTCATCACGCAGCATTCGATCACAACTTCCTCGGCATTCGCCCAGACAGTGTTGTCGAGATCAGGCACGATTTACTCAAAGAAGTCGACGGCCCGATGCTTAGGCACGGTCTCCAAGAACTCCACGGGCGGCGCCTGATGAAAGTCCCGGCGCATCGCCGAGACCGCCCTAAACGGGAATTGCTAGAGACTAAGTACGAAGAGTTCAAAACCGCGACTGCGAGGGGTTGAAAAGACAACAAGTAGTTCGGCACGAAATACGAGCCGATTTAGCCTCCGGCTTGAACTTCCTCGCAGCTGCTGCACGGACAGATGCCATCTGATCTCGCTTGCCCGGAAGTTGGCCCACCATTGTGACCTCAGCGCAGCGCTTCAGAGATCAGTTTCGTAGTACTTGGCTGTCGGTGATAGCGCCCACCTTCTGATCCATCACCGTCACTCCTCCGTCGTCGCCCCTGCAGTCATCACCGTCACTCCGCACGGGCCCACGGCTTCGAGCTCGTACCGTCCCTCCTCCGCTTTCCGTCCGACGAGATGGATCTGCTCGTTGACGAACACCGGCGCCTTCGCCGTGAACGCATACCCCGTCACCTCAGTGTTCGGATGAATCCGGAGAAACGCGTCGAGGAGGAACGTCGCCGTGAGAGGGCCGTGAACGATGAGTCCCGGGTAGCCCTCCACTTCGGTGACATAGGGGTGGTCGTAGTGGATGCGGTGCGAGTTGAACGTCAGCGCCGAGTACCGGAAGAGCATGACCTCATCGGGGCGCACCGTTCGAACCCAGTCCCATCCCTCCGGTGCCGGCGTGTCCGACCGCGGCGCCGCAGCCGCCGACCCCGCGCCGCGGTGTCCCCCGTCGGGCGTTCCTGCCCGAGGTTCGGTCGCTTCCCGGTAGACGATCGTGTGCCGGTCAACGGTGGCAAGCGTGCCGTCTGCACTGATGTCGTGCCGAACGACGACGAAGCACAGTGGCCCGCTGCGTCCGGCCTTCTCCGTCACCGATTCGATCGTGGACGTCCGCGCCAGCGCCTGGCCGGGGCGGATCGGGCTGTGGAACTCAAGCGCGCTGCCTGCCCACATCCGCCGCGGCAGTCCCACCGGCGGCATGAAACCACCGAGCAATGCATGGCCGTCGCCGCCGAGCTCGCTCATCGGCACATCGTCCTCGGGGAACTGGAGCCAGTGCCCGAGCGGGAACAGCGCCGTAGGCTCGTCCGCGGCCTCACCCCCGAGCAGCACAGTCAGCCTCCGAGCCCGCTCAACCGAGGCGACATCTTCCCCGGTCTTCGTCCGTCCGACCCACTCCTGAAGATCCATCGTCACACCCGGTTTCGTTCGATGAGCTGCTTGGCGATGACACCCAACTGGATCTCGTTCGTCCCCTCGCCGACGATCATCAGCGGCGCATCCCGGTAGTAACGTTCGACGTCAAACTCGGTCGAGTACCCGTATCCACCGTGGACGCGGATCGCGTCAAGGGCCACCTCGGCGGCCATCTCCGAGGCGAAGTGCTTCGCCATTCCCGCCTCCATGTCGACCCGCGCCCCAGCGTCGAAGGTTCGTGCGGCGTGAAGGACGAGCTGGCGAGCGGCCTCGAGCTTCGTCGCCATCTCCGCGAGCCGATTGCCCACCGCCTGATGCCGCCAGATCGGCTTGCCCATCGACTCCCGCTCCTGGGCGTACTTCACGGCGTCATCGAGCGCGGCCTGCGCGACCCCGAGCGACCGCGACGCCACCTGGATGCGCCCGATCTCGAGCCCCTTCATCATCTGCTTGAAACCGAGACCCTCGGTGTCGCCGAGCAGCTGCGAGCGCGGCTGACGCAGACCGTCGAAGAGAAGCTCGCACGTCTCTACGCCCTTGTATCCGAGCTTCGACAAATCCCTCGAAATCGTGAAGCCCTCGCCCTTCTCGACGAGGATGATCGAGATTCCGGCATGCCGTGGCTCGGCGTGAGAATCGGTCTTGCACAGGAGCGCGATGAGGTCGGACCGGCGGGCGTTGGTGATCCACGTCTTCGATCCCGAGATGACGTAGTCGTCCCCATCGCGCACCGCCGTCGTCCGGATCGCCTGGAGGTCGGAGCCGCCACCGGGTTCGGTCAGCGCCATCGTCGCACGCAACTCTCCCGTCGCCATCCGCGGCAGGTAGGTCTCCTTCTGCGCGTTGGTGCCGAAGTCGGCGATGAGTTTCGCGACGACGGTGTGACCACCCATCGCCCCGGCCAGCGACATCCACCCCCGCGCGAGCTCCTGGGTGATGAGCGCGTACGCCTCCGTCGAGACCTTCCCCGCACCCCACGGCTCAGCGATCGCGAGCCCGAAGATGCCCATGTCCTTCATCGTCTGGATCCACGCCTCGGGATATTCATCGGCGTGCTCGACCCGGTTGACGTGCGGTCTGACGTCGTCGTCGATGAACTTCGCAACGGTGTCGATCATCATCTGCTCTTCAGCGCTGACAGCCATAAGGCGATTCTCGCCGTTCCGACGCCAATGCGCACCACCTCGGCGGATGACGGGACGGAGCCCCACCTCGGCGCGGTCAGGTTCTCAGGAAACCCCCGCCTCGGCGCGGTCAGCTGGGGAAGCGGAACCGCACCGCCCTACCCCACGAACCCCGACACGGACTCGATGACCTGGAGGACGGCGAGGAACCCGAAGAGGCCGAAGCACACGGCCAGCAGCACATTCGACCACCAGCTGTTGCGCAGGGACACCGGCACCGAGGAGCGGTTGAGGATGACGAGGAGGGCGAGTGCGAGCACGGGGAGGATGAACGCGCTGATCGCGGCGTAGACGAGGACGAGGGTGACGGGCCTGCCGAGACCCATGATGATGAGCGTCGCGACGCTGAGGTAGACGAGGACGACGCGGAACTCGATCGACGTCGCCGACATCTCGAACCGCGCCTCGTCCTGGTGCGGGTAGCGGCGGAGCACGCGGATGCAGTCGGCGGTGACGTAGGCGATGCCGGAGAACCCGCCGAGCACGCTCGTGTAGACGACGGCGAGGAAGCTGAGCAGGAAGATCAGCCGCCCGACGTCGCCGATCGAGGCGATGAGACTGTCGGCGATCGCGAAGAGGGCGTCGTTGTCGGCGATCGTGAAGCCCTGACCGTAGAGGATGAACGCGCCCACCGCGCTCATCGCGACGGCGAAGACGAACACGAGACCGTAGCTGATGAGCAGGTCGAGGCGGACGACGGGCTTCCAGTCGGCGCTGCGCCACGACTTCTCCCGGATCCAGAACGAGTACGCGAGGATCCCCGTCGCCCCGCCGACCCCGCCGATGAGCGACATCACCGTGATGATCGAGGTCTGCGGGAAGACCGGCACGATCGTCTCCGCCGCGACCTCCTGAGCACCCTGACCCTGATAGACCGAGAACGCGAGGGCGATGATCCCGAAGAACATGATGATGCCGAAGCCCATCATCGCCTTCTCGACGATGCCGTAGCGGCCGATCCCGACGAGGACCGCCGCGGAGAGGAGGACGACGATCGCCGTCGGCCAGAACGGCAGGACGGGGAAGATCGCCTGGAGGATGTTCGCGCTCACGGCGACGACGCCGGCGCCGAAGAAGAGTCCGACGAGGAGTTCGGCGATGAGGAAGAGCGCGGGGAACAGTCGTCCCCCGAACCGGGTGAGGTGGGAGAGCAGCGACCGGTCACCGCTCATCTGCAGCCGCGACACCGCCTCGGAGAGGACGAACTTCAGGGCGATCCCGACCGTGAAGACCCAGATGAGGGCCAGCCCGTACTCGGCCCCGGAGTTCATCGTCGTGATCATGTCCGAGGCCCCGACGCTCGCGAGGGCGAGCACGATCCCCGGTCCGATGAGCCGTAAGCGTGCGGGCAGAGTCGCCGGCGCCGAGGCGGTCGCGGGCTCGGTGGTCGACGGCGGTGTCGGTTCGGCTGGCATTCTCGTGTGACTTTCCTCAGGTCGGCGCAGATCGGTCGCACCTCGGCCGGCAGTGGGCCGAGGTGCGACAATCAGTGTGCCTGGAGGCGACCGCCGGTGCCCCGGCGGTCTCAATGGCTGGGCGCGTCAGCCCTGCGCAGCTCAGCCTTCCGCAGCCCTCGTCCCCGCGGAACCGCCGCTGGTCGAACCGCCGCCGGACGCCGCCGCACTACCGCCGGAGCTCGGCGGCGCCCCGCCCCCGGCGGCGAGCATCGCCGCGAGCTGCTTGCCCCCGACGGTGGGATGGTTGCTCGCGATCGAGATGCGGTTGAACGCGTTGATGAGCGTGACGACCCATTCGATCGCTGAGATCTGCTCCGTGCTCAGGTGCTGCCCCACCTCGGCGGCGACCGCTTCATGGTCGACCGGGACGGACAGGTCCGTCAGCGACTCCGCAAGGAGCAGGGCCGACCGTTCGACATCGCTGAAGATCTCCGCATGCCGCCACGCGGAGAGGATGTCGAGTTTGAGCTGGTCGACCCCGGCCTTCCGCGCGGCGGGCACGTGGATGCTCAGGCACGTGTGGCACCTGTTCATCTGTGACACACGGGAGTTGACGAGCTCGATGAGCGCGACGTCGAGGCCCGCAGCCACCGCCGCCTTCCGGGTCGTCTGCGCGGCGGTGACCGCAGCCTTGTAGATCTCGGGATTGGCCTTGTCGATGAAGGGTCTGTTCGCGTGCATTCCGCTGCGCTCAGGCCTCTTGCTTGACCTGATCGAAGTCCGCGCCCGTGGGGTTGCGGAGCTTGCCGCCCTCGGCGATGTACTCATCGCCGGACTCCTGCAGCTTCTTGACGAAGAGCGGGCAGATCGCGACGACGGTCTCGCCCTTCTCCCGGGCGTCCTTGAGCGCCTCGTTGACGAGGATCTTCGACAGGCCGCGGCCGCCGAACTTCGAGTCGACGGTCGTGTGATAGAAGATCCGCTCATTGGCGTCCTTCGCTCCCACGAGGTAGTGCGCCCGACCGGCGACCTCCCCGTCAGCGACCTTGATGTCGTAGGCGAGACCCGCCTCGTCGAGTTCGACGGTGACGTCTTCTCCGGTGGAGTCCTTGAGTGCATCGTTCATCGTTCTTCTCCTTGTGTCGGTGGTGCGGGGTGGGTGGTCGGGGGTCGTGGCCTGGAGCCGGGGGTCGGGAGGGGGTGGGCGGTGAGCCCCTCAGTTCAGAACTGCGTCTCCTCGTAGGTCTCGTCCTCCCCGCCCTGAACCTTCGGCGGCGGGTTCTTCCGGGCGGGGATCGGGGTCTCGGGAAGATCGGGGGCGGGCAGCCTGCCGAGGCCCTCGGCATTGCGGCCGGGCCCGCCGCGACCGACGTAGCCTTCGACGACGCCGAAGCGGTCCGAATGGTCCTGCCACTCCTGCCGGTATTCGACGATCTCCTCATGGGTGCGGCCCACGAAGTTCCACCACATGACGATCTCCTCGGTGAACGGCTCCCCGCCGAGGAGGACGAGGCGGGCCGGGGTCTCACCGCGGTTGGCGATGCGCAGCTCATTCAGCCCGACCCCGGTGTAGCCGATCGCGGCGACCGGAAGGGCGACGTTCTCAAGCGCGACGTCGCCGGCGTCGACGAGGAGGCCGTGCTCGAAGTCGGGGTTGACCGGCAGACCGACGCTTGCCCCGGGGTCGAGCCGGATCTCCGCGCCGAGGAGGGGCGAATGGGTCGTCACCGGGGACGACTCGCCCCACAGCTCCCCGAGGAAGACGAGGAACTCCCCACCGTCGAACGCTCTGGCCTGCGGGGCGTAGTGCTCGAACTCGCGCTCCTTCTGGTTCCGGGAGGAGTCGGGCAGCGCCAGCCACAGCTGGACGCCGTGGAGGGTCGTCGTGTCCTCCGTCGAGACCTCGGAATGGCAGATCCCGCGTCCGGCGGTCATGAGGTTGACCTCGCCGGGCAGGACGAGCCCGGCATTGCCGCCGGAGTCGATGTGCTGAATGGCGCCCTCGAAGAGCCAGCTCACGGTCTGCAGACCGGTGTGCGGGTGCGGCGCGACGTCCATCCCACCGGAGGGGGCGACATCCTCGGGGCCGTAGTGGTCGATGAAACACCACGGTCCGATGAGGGAGCGCTGCCGCTGCGGCAGCGTGCGGCGGACGGTCATCGCGCGCGGTCCGCCGAGCGGAACGTCGCGGGCGGTGATGATCTCGACAGGAGCCCGACCCTGCTGATCGCACTGCGGACCCGGCAAGCCCCCTGACCGGCAGACCACCTGGTCCGGGCGGGTCTCGACGTTGCTCATGGACACCTCCACTCCTGCCTGCTCCGACAGATCCTCCCCCGCCGAGGCGGTCGACCCGACCGAGGTTGCCTCTATGGTGCCACCAGGGGGCACGTCGTGCGCGACCGGGTCCCGCCTCGGCGCGGGATAAGGCGTCGAAGTCGTTGCGATCTCAACAATCCCACACATGTAAGGTTGCGTCCAGAGGCGGCCCGCCGGGCCGAAATCGCAGAGAGGCAGACCCATGCGCACTCCCATTCCCGACTACCTCAACGAGATCCTCGACGACCTGCGCGACGACGACCGTGGCGCCGTCGCGGACTACATCCCCGGACTCGCCGCCGCCGATCCCGACCGCCTGGCCGTCGCCCTGACGACGGTCGAGGGGCGCACGTACGCCGCCGGCGACAGCGACGTCGAATTCACCATCCAGTCGATGTCGAAGCCCTTCGCCTACGCGGCGGCGCTGACCGACCGGGGAACGGCCTTCGTCGACGGTCGCATCGACATCGAACCCTCCGGTGAGGCGTTCAACGAGCTCTCCCTCGAGACGGGCACCTACCGGCCGAAGAACGCGATGATCAACGCCGGCGCGATCACCGCCCACAGCCTCCTCGTCGGTGAGGGGGCGAGCCGGGACCAGCGGGTCGCGCGGGCCCTCGCGTTCTTCTCGACGCTGGCCGGCCGGCAGCTGCGCATCGACGAGGAGATCTACGAATCGGAGCTCGAGACCGCCGACCGGAACCTCTCGATCGCGCACATGCTCCACAACTACGGGATCATCGAGGACGACGCCCACGAGGCGGTCGAGGGCTACACGGCGCAGTGCTCGATCCTCGTCACGGTCTCCGACATCGCGACGATGGCCGCGACCCTGGCCACCGGCGGAGTCCAACCGGTCACCGGGGAACGGGTGATCGCGAAGCCTGTGGCCCGGCAGACGCTGTCGGC
This sequence comes from Brevibacterium sp. XM4083, assembly GCF_006489205.2. Lineage (GTDB taxonomy): Bacteria > Actinomycetota > Actinomycetes > Actinomycetales > Brevibacteriaceae > Brevibacterium. The sequence goes on from NZ_VFYR02000003.1 coordinate 357,669, forward strand.
GATGGCGGCGGCGGGCATGTACGACGCGGCGGGTTCGTGGTTCAGCGATGTCGGGATCCCCGCGAAGAGCGGGGTCGCCGGTGGCCTCCTCGGCGCACTGCCCGGCCAGGTCGGGCTCGGCGCGTTCTCCCCGCGGCTCGACGAGCACGGCAACAGTGTGCGCGGCGTCGAACTCTTCAGCCGGATGTCCAAGGACATGGGCTTCCATCTCATGGAGGTCGAGACGACGGGGTCGCGGGCGCTGCGCGAGATCCGCACGGCCGGGGACACGACGACCGTCGACCTCCAGGGCACCGTGAACTTCAGCGGCGCCGAGGCGATCCTCTACGAACTCGACGACACGGCCGCACCGTCGGGCGCCGTGGTCTTCGACGTCAGCCGGGTCGACGCGTTCACCGACGTGGGTCGTCGCATGGTGCTCGAGGCGATGCGCCGGCTCACCCTCGACGGACTCGAGGTCGGGCTCTTCGACCCCGAGTCGAAGCTGCCCGACCCGGACATGGGCGACGGCAACCACCCGTTCGACGCCTCCTGAGGCGCGGGATATCTCACCTCGCCGCGGCGCGGTGTGGGTGAGGCGCCGAGGCGCTCGCTCACGCCGAGGCGCCGGCTCACTCCGGAGCAGCCGCCAGCGGTTTGAGCGGCTTGAGTTTGCTGACGAGCCCGAAGAGCTGATCGGCTTCGGCATCGGAGAGCCCGGAGAAGCCGTCGAGGATGATCGCAGCGTTCGTCTGCGCCGCCTCGTCGCGGAGAGCGACGCCCTTCTCGGTGAGCTCGACGAGCACCCCGCGCTGATCCTCGGGATCCGGGGTCTGGGTGACGAGACTGCGGGCCTCGAGTCGACGGAGGAGACGGCTGAGCGCGCTGCGACTGAGCACCATGAGCTGAAGCAGATCGCGCTGGCGGATCTGCTCGTCCGGCGGAGTGTTGATGAGCGCGTCGAATTCGTTGACGGTGAGGTCGTGGCGGTCACGGAAGTCGGCGGAGAATCGCACGATGAAGTCCTGATGCTTCTCCATCATGAGGCGCCATGCGGCGATCTGGATCGGAGCGATCTTCCTGAGGATGGTGCTCACGGGCGTCGTCTCAGTCATCCTGGCCCCTCACTTCCCCTGCGCGCAGACAGCTCGAGGGTCTGTCGCGCCCGGGTCCGGGATTCGCCGGATGATGCGCGCAAGACGCCGCCGCAGGGGCGGAGATGAGCGTCAGAGAGGCGGAACGGACGGGAAGCGACATATCGACTCCTGCAGACATTCGGGCACGGCACTGTGATGGCGAATCGGCAATCCCACTTGCAGGTAACCAACAATCCTGCTTGTGAGGTGGAGATGGTAGCGGAGATGAACTCTTCTCAACATTTGTTGCCACGACAACATTTTCATTGTTCAATGGAACTGTTCGGCATTCCGACGGGCGTAGTGCTTCGCGGAAGGCCGACAGCCCCACGAGTGAACCCGATGCATCCCCGCACCTTCCCCGCTTCGGGCTGACGGTGCGGCGCCCGGGAGGGCGTCGCACCTCAGAACTCCTTCCCAGCATATCCACCGTTTCTGCCTTGTCCAGGTAATCGCGCGTCCGCGCGCGCCTCTCACCACGGATTTCTCGCACGAGGCCTTCGGTTTCCGCTGACAAGCACCGACCGCCTCGGCGAGGGATGATTCCCCCACCGAGGCGGTCGTCCGGTCGTTCGCTCAGCTCCGCGACGCGGGTGCCATCTCCTGCCCGGCGCCGGCCTGGGCTCGGGCCTTCCGGCGCGCTCGCCAGCCGAGGATGACGTCGAGGACGAGGAAGGCGACGAGGCTCAATCCGACCAGCGGCAGGAAGAGTCCGATGCCGACGGCCGCGACGACGACGAGGGCCACGCCCCACCACGGTGCCTGCTTGAGCGCGCCGCGCGCCGGGGCGATGCCGAAGCGGCGCGACGGGTCGTGCTTGGGCCGGCGCTGCCACCACATCGTGTATCCCCACACGACCATCGAGGCGATTCCGATGGCGAGGAAGAAGAGCACGATCTGGTTGGGCAGACCGAACAGGGTGCCCATGTGAAGGTCGATGGCCACGCTCGTGAGCATCGCCGCGACCCCGTAGTCGGAGAATTCGACGCGGTCGGTCTCGGCCATCGTCTCCATGTCGTAGGCCACCGACACCGTGCCCGTGTTGTCCGGGTAGTTGTGCTGGTAGCGCTCGACGAGCCAGGCGGTGTCCGCGTCGGCCGGCGGCACGATCTCGATGTAGGTCGTCGTGAAGCCGGCGTTCTCGGCCATCGAGGAGATCATGTCGAAGTCCGCGGGGCTCGGGGTGCCGGCCGGAGCCGCCTCGGTGCCCCCGGATGCGGCACCGTGCCCGGCATGGGCACCGCCGGCGTCGGCCGCCTCGGCGTCGGTGTCCTCACTGAGTTCGGTCGAGATCGACGGCGTCGTCCAGTTGAGTGCTTCGCGCAGCGCGCCGACGTTCCCGCCGCCGAGCTGCGACCACGTGATCCCGGTGGCGGAGAGGAAGAGCATCCCGACCGCGATCCACACTCCCACCGAGGCGTGCCACGACAGGGTGCGGCGCAGCCCCTTGTGCTTGCGGGAGGGCTTGAGCATCGACCTGATCTTCTTCGCCTTCCGCGCCCGCACGATCCACAGGCACAGTCCCGCGGCGGCGATGATCCCCAACCACGAGGCGGCGAGTTCGCTGTAGTACCGGCCGACGTCGCCGAGGTGGAGGTCGGTGTGGAGGCGGGAGATCCACGTCCGCACCGGCAGGGTGCTCGACGCCGCGTACACGGGAAGGTCGCCCTTCACCTCGGCGGTCGTCGGGTCGACGAAGATCGTCCGGTAGTCACTCGAGTCGAGCGTCGGATCCTCGTACATGACCCGGGTCGTCATGCCCGGTTCCGGGGCAGGACGCACGGTGGCGATCGTCTGGCCCTCCCCGATGTACGCGTTCGCGGATTCGACCTGGTCGGACAGCGGCAGCGCCGGTCCCTCCGTCGAGGCGGTGAGTTCGTCGGAGTAGACGACGCGCTCGATCTGCGGGCTGATCGCGTAGACGGCGCCGCTGAGGGCGGCGATGAGGATGAACGGGCCGACGAGGATGCCCGCGTAGAAGTGCAGGCGGCGCAGGAGCGAGGAGAACCACGGCTGCCGGCGGTCGGAGACAGTCCGCCGGGTGGGCGGCTCGGTGGCGGTGCCCGAGTTTTCGGGCAGGGGTGATGACAGTCCTGTCATGGTCAAGCTTTCTGTGTGGAATGGTCGGCGAAGGGCGACTTCGCCTGCTCGGCGGCGGTTCCGGGCGCACGCGCGGCATCACCGTGGCACAGAGAAAGTCGTGGCACGGCGATGCCACGGCATCGGGCCGGGCGGCCGAGCCGTGGAGGTCAGTGATCAGAAAGCGGGAAGCGGGGGTCCGCGCCGGAGCACCGGTGAGCGCAGGACGCCTAGCGGTGGGGGCACGAAATCGCTGACCGGGACGGCCAGACGGGGGCGCTCGGGCAGCGCACGAACCGTGCCGAGGGCCGGCACGAGGGCGCGGACGACGAGGCGGACGAAGGCGAGCAGCCGGGCCGGGAGGACTTCTGCCCAGTAGATGAGGGCGATCGTGACGATCGCGGCCACGCAGTGCATGATCGTCATCGGCACAGAGAAGTGCGAATGCATTCCGCTCATCTGTCCCGCCGAGGCGGCCATCTGTCCGGCCATCGCCCCCGAGCCGTCCATGCCCGCATGGTCCATGGCCTGACGTTCGACGGCGGTGGCGCCCATCGCCATCGGATGCATCGGGGTGAAGACGGAGAAGAGTCCGTGGAAGAGCCCCTGGCTGACGAAGACCGAGGGCACGAGTCGGGCCAGGGTCATCCGCCGTCCGGCGAGGAGCACGCAGACGAGCATCGAAAGCGCCAGCGGCGCGATGATGCCCATGAGGGTCGGCATCGACCCACCGCCGAGGAGGTGGGAGGTGAGCGCGAGGAAGGTAGCGGCAACCGCGGCGGCAGCGCCCCGCAGGGCGCGCTGGCGGCGCCTGTCCTTCCTCACGCCCACCATTGTCACATGAGCGGGCGGGTGTCCCTCACCGTCCCGACGGGATGCTCCTCACCGCCCCACCCCGCCTCGGCGAGGGACCTTGTCCTCACGCGAAGACGGGTTCGAGGGCCTCGAGACGGGGAACGTCGACGCCGAGGCGGCGCGCTTCGGCGAGGACTCGGCGCGGATACATCGCCGTCATCTCCGGATTGCCGTGCGCACTGGCGAGCACGAGCCGCATGAGGTGGCCGTAGAGGTTGTCTCCGCCGAGGAGGCGGCGCAGACCGAACGCGACCACGCCGGTGGGCAGGGTCCGGAACGCCTTCGCCCCGACCCGGCGCACCCCGCCCTTCGCCTCGAGCACAGCCGTCATCTCGTCGATGAGCTCGACGGTGAGCTGACTCGCCGTCGCCGAGCGGACGTAGGCGTCGAAGCCTCCCGCGGTGCGGATGCCGGCCATGAGTCCCGCATCGAGGATGAAGTGGAACCACAGCCAGCTGCGGAAATCGGCGACCTCGGTGACGGAGAAGCCCGCCCCCTCGAACAAGGTGCGCACGGCCCGGTGCCGTGCGGTCGGCTCCGCGGAGTCGATGAGTCCGAGCGTCACCGCCTTGACCATGCCTCCGCGCAGCGTGTCACCGAAGTACCCGCCGCCCCCGCCGGGAAAGCCCCACACGACCTGATCGCGCGGGACCCCGGCGACGACCTCGGTCGGTTCGTCCCAGACGTTGGAGAAGACGAGCAGGGTCGCCGCGCCGAGGCGGTCGCCGATGTCGGCGACCGCGCCCTCGAGCTGGTCGGGGTTGACGCTGAGGACGACGAGATCGTAGTCATGTCCCGCGGGCAGGTCCTCGCGGAGGGTGACCGACCATCGTTGCCGCACGGGCCGACCCCCGCGCACCGACCTTCCGTCCCTGATGTCGAGGTCGACAGACGGACCGAACTGGGCGGCCCGCCCGGGACGGACGAGGAAATCGACCTCGTGCCCGGCGCGCTCCAGCGCCCAGCCGTACAGCGTCGAGATCACACCGCGTCCGATCATGAGAATCTTCATCTCCGCACTCCTTCTGTGAGCCTCCACCGGCATCCGCCGGGCGACCCACCGCGTTCCGGGCTCCTCACCCGTGAATCCTCACCGCCTCCGACTGTTCCGGAGCGGCCTTTCCACTTAGGCTAAGACCACACGCGGAGCGAGCATTCCGCTCCGCGGGGAAGTGAGAGCAGAAATGAGCGAGACGACTCAGATGGCACCCGACGGAACGCGGGAACCGACCCTGCGAGCGGACGCCGCGGCCAACCGTGCCCGCATCGTCGCCGCCGCCCGGTCGCTCTTCGCCGAACGCGGACTCGACGTGCCGATGAACGCGATCGCCCGCCGGGCCGGAGTCGGCATCGCCACGCTCTTCCGCCGCTTCCCCGATCGCAGCGCTCTCATCGCCGAGGTGTTCGCCACCCAGATCGACCGCTGCGAGATCGTCCTCGCCGAGGCCGCCGAGGACCCCGACCCCTGGCACGGCTTCACCCGTTTCATCTCCGTGGTCTGCCGCATGCAGATCGAGGACCGTGGGTTCACCGAAGCCCTCCTCACCTCGCTTGCGAGCACTGCCGACGTCGACGCCAAGCGCCGCGACGCCGAAGCCGCCTTCACCCTCCTCGTCGACCGCGCGAAGACCGCCGGCATGCTGCGCCCCGACTTCGCCGTCAGCGACCTCACCATGCTCATCCTCGCCAACGGCGGCCTCACGAGCGCCCCGCACGCCCACGCCCACGACCTCTCCCGCCGCCTCGTCGCCTACCTCCTCAGCGCCTTCGGCACCGAGCGTGCGCGTGCCGCGGGCTCACCCGAGGACTCCCCGACCGCCGACCTGCGCGGCGGCCGTCCGCTGCCGCCGCCGAGCCGCCTCGGCATCGACGCCCTCTACTCGTCCCCCGAGGCCTGAGCACCGCTTCCCGAATCCCCGACGCAGCTGTCGGGACCGCAGCACCGCTTCCCGCTCATCAACCCCGGGTCTTGCATCCGACGAATAATCCTATAGGATCTTTGAAATAGGAACTGGTTCGAAGGGGAGCTCGTGGCCCGATTGTTCAATGACCCGAATGACTTCGTCGCCGATATGTCGCGCGGACTCAGCCTCGCCGCCGCGCGCTGGGTGCGCGCGGTGCCCGGCGGGGTCGTGCGCTCGACCCGCGCTGCCGCACCGACCGTCTCACTCGTCATCGGCGGCGGCAGCGGACACTTCCCCGCGTTCTCCGGTCTCGTCGGTCCCGGCCTCGCCCACGGCGCGGCGATGGGCAACGTCTTCGCCTCCCCGTCGACGAAGCAGATCCTCTCCGTCGCCCGCGCAAGCGACCAGGGCCGCGGCGTCCTCTTCAGCTACGGCAACTACGCCGGCGACGTCCTCAACTTCGACCAGGCCCAGGAGCAGCTGCGCGCCGCGGGCATCGACACCCGCACCGTCGTCGTCACCGACGACATCTTCAGCGCCCCGGCCGACGAGATCGACCGCCGTCGCGGCATCGCCGGGGACCTCGCCGTCTTCAAGATCGCCGGCGCCGCCGCCGAAGCGGGCCTCGACCTCTCCGAGGTCGAACGCCTCGCCGCCTCGGCGAATGACCGCACCCGCTCGATCGGCGTCGCCTTCTCCGGCTGCACCCTGCCCGGCGCCGACGCTCCCCTCTTCACCGTCCCGGACGGGCGCATGGCCGTTGGCCTCGGCATCCACGGGGAACCCGGCATCGACGACGTTCCGCTGCCCTCCGCCTCGGAGCTCGCCGAGCTCCTCGTCACCCGGCTCCTCTCCGAGGCGCCCGTGACGTCGGGACGGATCGTGCCCATCCTCAACGGCTTGGGCACCGTGAAATACGAGGAGCTCTACCTCCTCTACGGACTCATCGACCCGCTCCTGCGCGAAGCCGGACTCGTCATCGTCGACCCTGAGGTCGGCGAGTTCTGCACGAGCTTCGACATGGCAGGCCTCTCCCTCACTCTCGTGTGGCTCGACGACGAACTCGCGCCCCTCTGGGACGCACCCTGCTCCTCGGCGGCCTTCACCCGCGGCGCCCTCGGCGTCGCCCACGAGAGAGTCGAGGACGACGACGCGACGACGGCCGACGCAGGAGACCGAGAGACCGCGACCCGAGACACCGCCGACCCAGACACCGCCGCGCCCGACACGTCCGCGCCGGCGGCGGCAGGCGGCGATGCCGGCGGCCCCCGCTCCACCGCCCGGTCGCGCGCGCTGGGCCGGGAGATCGCAGCGGTCCTCACCCGCATCGCCGGCGCCGTCGACGACGCCTCGGACGACCTCGGGCACCTCGACAGCATCGCCGGCGACGGCGACCACGGGATCGGCATGCAGCGCGGCTCGAAGGCCGCGGCCCTCGAAGCCGAAGCGGCCGCCGCCCACGACCAGTCGGCCGGCGCCGTCCTCCGCGTCGCCGGTGAGGCCTGGGCCGACGTCGGCGGCGGCACCTCCGGCGCCATCTGGGGGCGCATCCTCAGCTCACTCGCCGCAGCCGTCGACGACGACCCCACCCCCGAGGGCGTCGCCGCCGTGCTGGCGACCACCCTTGACGACGTCCGCGCGTTCGGAAAGGTCGAGGTCGGCGACAAGACCCTCGTCGATGCCCTGGCCCCCTTGGCCGACGAATTCGCCGAGGCGGTCGCCGAAGCCGCTGCCCCCGGCTCGGACAGCAGCGATCGAGCCGGCACCGGCCCGCTTCCCCGCGTCGCCGCAGCCGCCGCCCGCGCCGCGCATGCCGCCGACCGCGGCGCCGACTCCACCGCCGAGCTCGTCGCCCGCCGCGGCCGCGCCCGCTCCCACGGGGACAAGAGCCTCGGCACCCCCGACCCCGGCGCGGTCTCTCTGGCGATGATCGCCTCGGTGGTCGCCGAGGAACTCACCCGCCGCGCCGCCCCACTGACGACATCGCCACCCCTGGCGCCCACCGAAGGAAAGGCAACCCGATCATGACACTGCGAGTGGTCGTCGGCTCCGACGACGCGGGGTTCGACTACAAAGAGGTCATCAAGGCCGACCTCGAGGCCGATGAGCGCATCTCCGCGGTCACCGACGTCGGCGTCGACGCACAGTCGCACACCTTCTATCCCTCGATCGCCACCGCCGCCGCGGAGATCGTCGCGCGCGGCGACGCCGACCGCGCGATCCTCATCTGCGGGACCGGACTGGGCGTGGCGATCGCGGCGAACAAGGTCAAGGGCATCCGCGCGGCCACCGCACACGACTCCTTCAGCGTCGAACGCTCCGTGCTCTCCAACGACGCCCAGGTCCTCTGCATGGGCCAGCGCGTCATCGGCGTCGAACTCGCCCGGCGCCTGGCACACGAATGGATCGGCTACACGTTCGACCCGACGAGCGCCTCGAACGACAAGGTCGCCGAGATCAGCGCATACGAGTCCCGCTGACCCATGGACGCGGTCACCTCTCCCCTGCCCGATCGGCTCCTCGGCACGAGCCTGAAGATGTACTTCGGCCACCGGCAGACCCTCGACTGGCTCGCCGAGGTGACCGCGCTGACCCGTGACCACCCGGCGGTCACCTCGGGTGCGACAGGGCTCTTCCTCCTCCCGCAGTTCCCCTCGATCCCTGCGTGCCTCGCGGCCGCAGGCCCCGTGCTCATCGGCGCGCAGAACGTCGCCGCCCACGACTCCGGGGCCTGGACCGGCGAGGTCTCGGCCGCCGTGCTCGCCGAACTCGGGTGCCGGTTCGCAGAGATCGGGCACGCCGAGCGCCGCCGCCACTTCTCCGAGACCGAAGGCCTCATCAGGGAGAAGACCGCGACCGCCCTGCGTCACGGACTCATCCCCGTCCTCTGCGTCGGGGAGGTCGACGCGGTCCCGGCTGAGGAGGCCGCCGCCGAGGTGATGGTCCAGATCCGCTCGGCCCTGCCGACCGCGACCGCCGAGCTGCCCCGCCCGCTCACCGTCGTCATCGCCTACGAACCGGTGTGGGCGATCGGGGCCGCCGAGCCGGCGGATCCCGACCACATCGCCGCGGTGTGCACCGTCGTGCGCTCGCGCACCCGCGCCCAGTACCCCGGCCTCGACTTCCGTCTCATCTACGGCGGCAGCGCCCGACCCGGCCTGCTCACCCGCCTCGGAGCTGCCGTCGACGGTCTCTTCCTCGGACGCTTCGCCCACGACCCGGCAGCGCTCCCGGCGATCCTCGACGAGCTCCCCGACGTCATTAAGCTGTCCCCATGAGTTCACTCCCCGAGATCCGCCGCCCCGACATCGAGAGGCGCGGCCTGCGCGACCACGTCTACGATCACATCCTCGAGATCCTCCTCACCGGTGAGCTGACCGCCGGCGAGCGCGTCTCCATCGACGGCCTGGCCCGGCTCCTCGACGTCTCCCCGACGCCCGTGCGCGAAGCCCTCGTCGACCTCGAGCGCACCGGCCTCGTCGTCCGCGAAGCCCTCCGCGGCTACCGGGTGGCACCGCCGCTCGACCGGGAGCAGCTCGACGAGCTCTTCGTCGCCCGTGAGACCATCGAGACCGCGGCGACACGGCTCGCCACCCCCGCCGACGACGCGTTCCTCCGTGCGCTCGAGGACGCCCACGCCGAGCACGAGAAGTCCGGCGTCCGCGTCCGCGAGGCGGCCCGCACCGCTGCGGAGTCGGCCGAGGATCCCGACGCAGCCCGGCACATCGAAGTCGCCGCCGCGCAGGACTACTACGCGAAGGACCGCGCGTTCCACAGTGCCATCCTCGAGAGCTGCGGCAACCGCTACCTCATGAAGATGTCGGCCGACCTCGGCGCCCAGGTCCACCGCCTGCGCCAGGCCCTGCCCCACGGCATCACCGACGTCGACGAGGCGATCGCCGAGCACCGCGCGATCCTCGACGCCTTCGCCTCCCCCGACCCCACCGCCCCCGAAGCCGCGATGCGCCATCACCTGCGCATGGTCGCCCACCGCGCCCTCGTCGAGGACCCGCAGCCACCCGACGCCTGACCGGCACCACCGAAGAAGAGTGAGGACACATGAGTATGATCGCCTGCTGCATGCACGGCTTCGCCCCCGTCGACCGCGACGGCCTCGCCCTTCACGATGCCGACCCCACGGCCTGGCAGCACGTCACCGACACCGTCGCGGGTCTCGGATTCACCGCCCTCGAGATCGCCGACAGCCACATCCGACCCGCCGACCTCACCCCGCAGCGACGGACCGAGCTGGCCGCGGCAGCCGCCTCGGCGGGCATCGACTTCGCCGCCGTCCATGTCCAGCGCCGGTCCGTCATCGACCCCGCCCACGGCGAGGACAACCTCGCCTACGCCCATCGGACGATCGACGCCGCCGCGGAACTCGGCTGCCGGGTCTTCTCCACCGGACTCCACCAGCCCTTCACCCCCGCGCAGAAGCAGGCGCTGTGGTTCTGGACGGCACCGGGCTGGACCGACCCCGATGATCCCGAGGTCCGCGCGCTCGCCGTGACCCGGCTGCGTGAGCTCGGCCGTCATGCCGCCGAGGTGGGTCTGCCGATGTCGCTGGAGATGTACGAGGACACGTACCTCGGCACCGCCGCCTCCGCCGTCCGGCTCATCGAGGAGATCGGGCTCGACACCGTCGGCCTCAACCCCGACATCGGCAACCTCATCCGCCTCCACCGACCCATCGAGGACTGGCGGGAGATGCACGAGGCGACGCTGCCGTACGCGAACTACTGGCACATGAAGAACTACCAGCGCGACGAAGCCGCCGACGGCTCGTGGTTCACCGCCCACCCGACCACCCTGCGCGACGGCATCATCGACTACCGCGCGATGGTCGCCCGCGCCCTCGACCTCGGATTCGACGGACCGTTCCTCATGGAGCAGTACGGCGGCGACAGCCTCGGCGTCTGCGCGGAGAACCGGACGTATCTCACCGGACTGCTCGCCACCGCACGCCGCCCGACGAAAGGTGTCACCCCATGACCGGATCCGCCCAGCCCGGACCGGCGTTCCCCGCCCAGCGGACCGCCGTGCTCACCGGGGTCGGCAGCGCCAACGGCATCGGGCGGCACACCGCCCACCGGCTCGCCGAGGCCGGCTGGAACCTCGGCCTCATCGCCCGGCGGGAAGACGAGGCCACGGCACTCGCCGCCGAGCTCACCGCGGCACACGGGATCGCGGCACGCGGCGCCGGGGTCGACGTCACCGATTCGACGGCCATCGCCGAGGCGGCCGCCGCCTTCGAGTCCTCCCTGCCCCAGATCGTCGCGCTCGCGAACTTCGCCGGCGTCTCCTCCTCGGTGACCTACTTCGAGATCACCGACGACGAGTGGACCCGGGTCATCGCGAACAACCTCACCGCCACCCACCTCGTCACCCAGGCCTTCGGCCGGATCATGGCCGCCCACGGGCTCGGACGCATCGTCGGTCTCTCCTCGGTGACGGCGCAGAAGGGCGGCGGCACGTTCTCGAAGACCGCGTACGCGGCGGCGAAGGCGGGGATCATCGGGCTGATGCGCGGGGTCGCCCTCGAACTCGGTCCGCACGGGGTCACCGCGAACACCATCGCCCCGGGACCCGTCGACACCGACATCATGGGCGGCCCCCTCGACGACGCGCGCCGCGACGCGATGGGAGCGGCCACGCCGCTCGGCCGCATCTCCGTGCCCGAGGACGTCTCCGCGACCGTCGCCTTCCTCATCAGCGAAGGGGCCGGCCACATCACCGGCCAGACGCTGAGCATCAACGGCGGCCTCTACTTCCACTAGACCCCCCGATCCACTGGAGGATCAATGTCTGAGCACGTGACGTTCCTCGGCCTCGGCGCCATCGGCCTGCCCATGGCGCTGCGTCTGCACGACGCCGGTCTCAGCGTGACGGGCGTCGACCCGTTTCCCGACCCCCGCAGCCGTGCCGCGGCAGGCGGGCTGCCGGCCGAAGCGCAGCCGCAGTCGGCGGCGAGGGCCGACACCGTCATCGTCATGGTCGCCGACGGCGCGCAGCTCGAGGCCGCGCTCACCGGCGACCCGAGCGCCGACACCCCGGGACTGCTCGACCTCATGGCCGACGGCTCCGTCCTCATCATCATGAGCACGGTCGGCCCCGCGGCGGTCCGGACCGCCGCGGATCGGGCCGCGCACCAGGACATCTCCGTCCTCGACGTGCCCGTCACCGGGGGCATCGCCGGAGTGCGGTCGGGCACCCTGCGCCTGCTCGCCTCCGGTCCGCCCGCAGTCCTCGACTCCCGGCGGCCCGTGCTCGAGGCGCTCGGCACGATCATCGACTGCGGTGAGCGGATCGGCGACGGGCAGGCGTTCAAAATCGTCAATCAGCTGCTGTGCGCCGTCCACATCGTCGCCGCCGCCGAGGCCCTGTCCCTGGCGGATCGGCTCGGTCTCGACGAGGAGTCGGTGCTCGCGGCGATGACCGCCGGCGCCGGGCAGTCGTGGATGCTCGGTGACCGCGGACCGCGCATGCTCGAGGGCCTCGACGCTCCGGTGGCCAGTGCCGTGAGCATCTTCGTCAAGGACACGACGCTGGTCGCCGAGGTGGCGGCCGGATTCGACATCGACCTCGCCCTCCTGCCGGTGGCGGGGAGGAAGTTCGCCGAGGCGGCCGACGCCGGTCTCGCCCGCCGTGATGACTCCCAGGTCATCCGCACCTATGACCGGTGATGAGCGGAGCGACCGGGGCGCGGGTCAGGGCCTCGCCTCGGTGCGGCTCAGCGCCTCGCCTCGGTGAGTCTCAGCGTCCCGTCCACTCGTACGGGGTCTTGGCGATGAAGGCGCCGACGGCGTTGTGGAAGTCCTCGGATCCGTAGATCCGCTCGACGACGTCGGCGTCGTCGATCGACCCGCCGGAGGCCGCGAGGCGCCGGACGACCTCCTTGACCGACCACATCGTCAGGGGTGCGTGGCCTTTGAGCGTCTCCGCCCACTCGGCGGCCGCCTGGTCGACGTCATCGGTGATGAGACCGACGAATCCGGCGGTGAGCGCTTCGTCGGCCTCGATGAAGCGGGCGCGCAGCAGCATGTCGACGACCCGGCCGCGACCGAGCAGGTCGATGAGCAGACTCAGGGTGTCCCCGGACAGGCAGTTGCCGAGGGTCCGGGCGATCGGCACGCCGAACCGCGCGCGGGGGGAGGCCACCCGCAGATCCGCGCACGCGGCGATGCCGAGCCCCCCGCCCACGCAGTACCCGTCGATCGCGGCGATGACGGGCACATCGACGGCGCGCAGCCGGGTGAGCACCGCGGAGATCCGCTGCTCGTAGGCGACTCCGGCCGGGCCGTCGAACTCCGTGAACTGGGCGATGTCGGTGCCGGCGACGAAGGCGCGGTCACCGGCCCCGCGCAGCACCATGACGCGCACGGAGGCGTCCGAGTCCGCCTCCTCGCAGGCCTCGGCCAGACCCATGTACATGTCCCACGTCATCGCATTCCGGGCTGCGGGACGGTTGAACGTGATCGTCAGGACGCCGTCGGCGAGGTCGACGAGGAGGTCGCCCGAGCTGACAGCGCTCGTGGCCTCGGGCGGGTTCTCGGTCATGGTCGGGCTCCTTCGCTCGTCATCGCGGCCGCCATCGTCGACGGCCCCTCTCCGGCTGCGGCTGACCGCAGCCCCCTGGTGCTCATTGTCCCCTGAGCTTCGCCAACTCCTCGGGCGTGAACCCGAGGTCGTCGAGGACGGCGTTGTCGGCCCCGAGGGACGGTCCCGCCGGCCCGCGACGGGCGGGCGTGCGCGAGAGCCGCATCGGCGAGCCGATCTGGCGCACGGTCCCGGCCACCGGGTGGTCGGAGTCCCAGTAGAAGTCGCGGGCCGTGAGATGGTCGTCGGTGAAGACCTCGCCGTAGTCGCTGATCGGCGCGCACGGGACTCCGGCCGCGTTGAGGACGTCGACGATCTCATCGGTCGTCATCGTCTGCGTCTTCTCCTCGACGAGGGCGATGAGGGCTTCCCGGTGGGCCAACCGGTCATACGACCGGCCGAACCGCTCGTCGCTGAGCAGCTCCTCGAGACCGAGGGCGGCGCAGAACCGCTCCCAGTTCCGCGGCGTGTTCGCCCCGACGGTGACGAACCCGTCGGAGGAATGCACTGCCTGGTAGGGCGCTTGGTTCTGGTGCGCCGAGCCGTTGGGTCGGCCGATCGTCCCGTCGGTGAAGTACGCGGCGGCCTCCCACACGGCGTAGGAGACACCGCTTTCGAACAGGGACACGTCGATGTGCTGGCCCTGACCCGATCGGTCGCGCTCATAGAGCGCCGAGGTGACCGCCAGGGCCACGTACATCGCCGCGGTGAGGTCGCAGATCGGCACCCCGACCTTGGCCGGCGGGGAGTCGGGGAACCCGGTGATGCTCATCAGCCCGCTGCGCGCCTGCGCCATGATGTCGAGCCCGGCAAGCGGCGCCAAGGGCCCATCCTGGCCCCAGCCCGAGGCCGAGGCGTAGATGATGCGCGGGTTGCGCGCGGCCACCTCCTCGTACGAGGTGCCGAGCCGGGCCATGACGCCCGGGCGCATGTTCTCGACGACGACATCGGCGCGGTCGACCAGGCGCATGAACGCCTCCCGGCCCACCGGATCCTTGAGGTCGAGGGTGATCGACTCCTTGTTGCGGTTGAGGAGCATGTTCGGCACGCTCTCACCGCCGACGTAGGGGCCCGTGCTGCGGGTCTGGTCACCGCCGTCGGGGTTCTCGATCTTGATGACCCGGGCCCCGAGGTCGGCCAGCTGCATCGTCGCGAACGGCCCGGCCATGAAGACGCCGAGCTCGAGGACCGTCACCCCGGCCAGCGCTCCCCCGCCTGTCGCATTCTCGTCCATGAGATCTCCTCTGATCGCCGTCGATCCTGTAGGAATCTTCGTCCGGTCCATCGCACACGATGCGACACTCCGGCGAAACACCCATTGATTACTGCTGTGATCCGCGTTACAGTCTTTGCACTACTGTATACAAAAGAGGATCTATTCAAAAGTGTCGACTCTCGTTTCCTCCCAGCCCAGCCTGTCGGTGCTGGCGCGGCAGGCCCTCGAACGCACCATCCTCGAAGGCAACTACCTTCCCGGTGAGCGTCTCGTCGAGGAGCGCCTGTGCGAAGAGCTCGGCATCTCCCGTCCGCCGCTGCGCGAGGCGCTCAAGGAACTCGCCCACACCGGACTCGTCGAGCACACTCCCCGCAAGGGCGTGCGGATCATGGCGATCACCCAGCACGACGTGTTCGAGATCGCCACCCTGCGCCGCGAACTCGAGTCGATGGCGCTGCGCCTCGCCCTGCCGACCCTCGTTCCCGAACGCGTCGACCGGTGCCGGGCGGCGCTGGCGACGATGCAGGACATCGCGGATTCGGGATCCGAGGGCGACATGGTCGCGGCGGGCTTCGAGTTCCACTACGCCGTCGTCGGCCTCGCCGGCCACGCCCGCATCGAATCGACGTACCGGGCGATGGCGATGCAGCTGCAGATGTGCATGGCCCTGAACAACCAGGCGCGGCGGGAGATCGAGGACCTCGACGGCAACGTCGCCCGGCACGCCCACATGCTCGAGGTCATCCTGCGCGGCGACATCGACGAGATCGAGACCGAACTCGACAACCACGGAAACCTCTCATTCCTCATCGACGTCGTCGACCGCCTCGACGGGGCGACTCCGGAATCCGACCGCTGGCTCGAGGAGGTGCGTGCCTCATTGCGCACTTCCGAGTGATCGCCTGATCGCTCCGGCTCCACCGGCACCACCGACCTGGAAGTTCTGTCAAAGGAGATGGACATGCATTCGAAGAAGCTGCTCACCACTGTCGCCGTGGCCGGCGCCCTGTCGCTGGCCCTCAGCGCATGCGGTCAGGGATCGTCGGGCTCATCCGACGGCGGATACGAGCCCCCCGGCAACGTCACGATGATCGTGCCCTTCGCCGCCGGCGGCGGCAGCGACATCGCCGGCCGCGCCACCGCCTCGGGTCTCGAGGAGGCGACGGGCAAGTCGATCACCGTGCAGAACATCGACGGCGGCTCCGGCGCGGTCGGGTACTCGGAGTTCCTCGGACGCAGTGGGGACCCGAGCTACCTGCTCGCCACGGAGACGGCGATGCTCGCCCTGCCGGCGACCCAGGACGTCGAGTTCACGTACGAGAGCTTCACGCCGATCATGAAGCTCGGCGACGACTACACGCTCATCGTCACGAAGGCCGACTCCCCGCTCAACACGTGCTCGGATCTCACGGACAAAGCGCAGAACGAGCGCACGGTCGTCGCGATCTCCGGCGCCACCGGCCTCGACAACATCACCTTCACGCTCATGGAGAAGGCCACCGGGGCGACGTTCGACCGCGTGCCCTTCGAATCCGGCGCCGAGGTGATCACCGCAGTCCTCGGCGGTCAGGTCGAGGCGATCTCCGTCAACCCCGGCGAGGTCGCCGGTCAGCTCGAGTCCGGTGACCTCAAGCCGCTGTGCGCCGCCTCGGACGAACGCTACGAGTACGACGCGCTCAAGGACATCCCGACGGCGAAGGAACAGGGCATCGATGTCGCCTTCGCCCAGTTCCGCGGCGTCATCGCCCCCGGGAACATCCCGGATGAGGCGAAGCAGTACTGGATCGATCAGTCGAAGAAGTTCGCCGAGTCCGATGCCTACAAGAAGTACATCGAGGACAACATGATGCAGCCCAACGTCGCCTACGGGGACGACTTCTCCGCGTATCTGGCGGAGAACGACAAGGAGCTGCGTCAGGCGATCGGGAAGTGAGCGCCGCCGTGACCGAGACCACGACCCGCCCCCGCCTCGTCCTCGTGCCCGGCGATCTCTCCGGGGTCGGCCCCGAGCTTCTCGCCCGGCTCCTCGCCGACCCGGACAACCGCTCACGCGCCGATGTCCTCGTCACAGCCACCCCCGACGAACTGCAGGCCTTCGCCGACACCGCCGGGGTGAGCATCCCCGACCGCGATGCCATCGAGTTCCTCGGCACCGCCTACGACGGTGAGGAGATCGCACCCGGAGTGGTGAGCACGGCAGCCGGTGAGCGGGCCCTGGCCGACCTCGGCACCGCGCTCGACCTCTGGTCGGCCGGACGCGCCGACGGGGTGCTCTTCCTCCCGCTCAACAAGGGCGCGATGGGCCGGGCGGGGATGACGGAGGAGGACGAGCTGCGGTGGTTCGCGAAGCGCATCGGGTTCACCGGCTTCACCTCCGAACTCAACTTCATCTCCTCCCTCGTCACCGCCCGCGTCACCTCGCACGTGCCGGTGTCCCAGATCGCCGCGGGCATCCGCGCCGGCCGGGTGCTCGAGACGATCGAGCTCCTCGACCGCGTCGTCCGAGAGACCCGGACCCCGACACCGAGGCTGGCAGTCTGTGCGCTCAACCCGCACGCCGGGGAGGGCGGGAAGTTCGGGCGGGAGGAGATCGAGGACATCGCCCCCGCCATCGAACTCGCTCGCACCCGCGGCATCGACGTCGAGGGCCCGTTCCCGTGCGACACGCTCTTCGGTCGCGCCGCCGGCGGCGACTACGACGGGGTCGTGACGATGTACCACGACCAGGGGCAGATCGCGATGAAGCTGCTCGGCTTCGATCAGGGGGTGACCGTCCACGGCGGGCTCCCGATCCCCATCGCCACCCCCGCCCACGGCACCGCGCACGGGATCGTCGGCACCCGCACCGCCGATCTCAGCCCGAGCCAGCACGCCTTCGACCTCGCTGTGGCGATGGCCGCCTCGCGCCGGGACACGGCTGCCGCGCAGGACCCGATGACCGGGACGACCGCCTCGGCGGGGGCTGAGACGCGATGAACGGAATGGAGGAGCCATGAACACGGTCACTGCGAAGAATCCGCCCCGCAACCGCCCTGAGGTCTCCGACGTCATCGGCACCGCGATCCTCGGGGTCGTCGGAGCCGTGGCAGCGGTCATGGGGATCGGCTACGGGCTGAGCGTCGACAGCGGCGAGGTGGGGCCGGGCCTGCTGCCGTTCCTCACCGGCACCTTCATCTTCCTCGCCTCGGTGGCGGAGATCTTCCGTCTCTTCTTCGCCCGCGTCGGAACCTCGGGCGGGCGCATCATGTCCGCCGTCGAGGACATCGAGGCCACGGCCGCGGAATCGATCGACTCCGCCTCCGAGGCGGTCTCAGCCAGCGGGGACGACGTCGACACCTTCGGTCGCACGGAGAAGCAGCGCAACCGCGCGCCCTTCGTCATCTTCGCGACCTTCGGCATCGCCCTCGCCCTCGTTCCGGTCCTCGGCCTCATCATCGCGCTGTCCCTGGCGATCCTCTTCCTCCTCATCGTCGTGGAGAAGCAGAAGTGGTGGACCTCGGCGGCGGCGACGATCGGGGCCGCCGTGTTCGTCTACATCGTCTTCGGCCTCGTCCTCTCGGTTCCCATGCCGACGGGGATGCTCGGCCTGATCTGAGGAGTTCTCATGATCGACAATCTCATGCTCGGGCTGGAGACCGCGGTCAGCCCGGAGAATCTGCTGTGGTGCTTCGTCGGCGTGCTGCTCGGCACGGTCATCGGATTGCTGCCCGGCCTCGGATCGACCACGGGCGTGGCGATCCTCCTGCCCGTCACCCTGACGTTCGACCCGGTGACCGCGCTCATCATGCTCGCCGGCATCTACTACGGGTCACAGTACGGGTCGTCGATCAGTTCGATCCTCATCTCGACCCCCGGTGACTCCTCGAGCGTCGTGCTCACGATCGACGGCTATCAGATGGCGCGGAAGGGCAGAGCCGGAGCGGCGCTGGCGATCTCGGCTCTCGCCTCGTTCTTCGCCGCCATCGTCTCCCTCATCGGCCTCATCGCCCTCGCACAGCCGATCGCCCGGTTCGCCCTCAACTTCGGTCCGGCCGAGAACCTCGCGATCATCCTCCTCGGCATGGCGACGATCGTGTCGTTCGCCGGGGAGAACATCCTGCGCGGCATCACGATGGCCGCGGCCGGACTGCTCGTGTCGATGGTCGGGGTCGCCTCGGGATTCTCCACGGCGCGGTTCACGTTCGGCAGCGTCAATCTCCTCTCCGGCCTCGACTTCGTCGCCGTGATGATCGGCATCTTCGCCGTCGGTGAGGTCCTCCACCAGATCCGCCGAGGCGGGGAGAAGCCCATCCGCGCCGGTTTCCGGGATCTGCTCGTGACGAAGGAGGAGCTGCGGCGGGCGTTCCCGTCGACGGTGCGCGGCACCGGTCTCGGCTTCACCGTCGGAGTCCTGCCCGGCGCCGGGGCGACGCTCGCGACGTTCCTCGCCTACGGTGTCGAGAAGCAGGTGAGCCGGTTCCGGCAGTTCATCGGCAAGGGCGCACCCGAGGCCGTGGCGGCTCCCGAGGCGGCGAACAATGCGGCCGCGAACGCGAGCTTCATCCCGACCCTCGCCCTCGGCATCCCCGGCAGCGGCACGACGGCGGTCCTCCTCGGCGCCTTCATCATCTTCGGTCTGCAGCCCGGACCGCTGCTCTTCCAGCAGGAGCCGGATCTCGTGTGGGGTCTGCTCGTGAGCTTCTTCTTCGGCAACCTCATCCTGCTCGTGCTCAACCTGCCGATGGCGCCGGTGTTCGCGCAGATCCTGCGGATCCCCTACGTCTACCTCTATCCGATCGTGCTGATGATGAGCTTCATCGGCGCCTTCGCGCTCGGCAACAACATGTTCACCCTGTGGATCGTGTTCTTCTCCGGGCTGCTCGGCTACTTCATGAAGCGCTTCGACTTCCCCGCCGCGCCGTTCGTCCTCGGCCTCGTGCTCGGCCCGCTGCTCGAGAAGTACCTCGTGCAGACCTCGGCGCTGGGCAACGGCAGCCTGCTCATCATGTTCCAGCAGCCGCTCTCGCTCATCCTCACCCTCGCGGCCCTCGTCGCACTGGCCTACCCGCTCATCGCCGCGGTCATCCGCAACCTGCGGACCCGGCGGGCCGATGCGAAGCAGCGCGAGACCGTGACGCACTGAGGCCGCCGCGGCCGGTCACATCTCTTCGTGCGTGAGCGGGTCCCGGTCCTTCATCCGGCCGCGCTCGAGTCCGGAGATCGCAGCCACCTCGGCGGGGGTGAGGCTGAAGCCGAAGATGTCGGCGTTCGTCCGCTGGCGGGCCGGGTTCGCGGACTTCGGGATCGGGATGCTGCCGATCTCGACGTGCCAGCGCAGCACCACCTGGGCCGGTTCGACGCCGTGGGCGGCCGCCGCCTCGGTGATGGGCGCTTCGGCGAAGAGCCCGCCGTCGCGGTAGAGCGGTGACCACGATTCGGTCTGGACGCCGATCGACCGGTGGAAGTCGACGAGCGCGGTCTGCGGGAAGTACGGGTGGAGCTCGACCTGGTTGACGGCGGGGGTCACGCCGGTGGCCTCGATGAGTTCGGTGAGCATGTCCGCGGTGAAGTTCGAGACGCCGATCGATGTCACGAGTCCACGGTCGCGCAGTTCGATGAGGCCGCGCCACGTGTCGACGTACTTGCCGACGCTGGGGTTGGGCCAGTGGATGAGGTGGAGGTCGAGGTGGTCGAGGCCGAGTCGGGCGAGGGATTCCTCGGTGCTCGCGATCGCCTCGTCGAAGCCGTGGTGGCGGCCGGGGATCTTGCTCGTGACGAACAGGTCCTCGCGGGCGACGGGGCTCTCGGCGATCGCGCGACCGACTTCGCGTTCGTTCTGGTAGTTGACCGCGGTGTCGAGCAGTCGGTAGCCGCCGGCGATGCCGGCGTCGATCGCCGCGACGCCCTCGTCACCGGTCATCGCGTAGGTGCCGAGGCCGATCTGCGGGATCGGACGACCATCATTGAGATCGACGGTGGGAATCGGGGTGCCGTTGCCGGATTCAGTCATGATTCCACCCTACGACCGTCAGCGCACGACCGCACCCGTTGCCCTCACCTGCAAGTGTCGACGTCGGGGTCGTCTCAGGACTGCGAGTCCGCTTCCGCCTCGACGAGCCTGGCCAACGTCCTCGGTGCGGTGCTGCGGTAGGAATCGGTGAGCAGCTCGCGGAGTTCCGCGTCGGGAAGGTCGTCGATGTCGATGCCGATCCATCCGGTGGGCCCCAGGTACATCGGGACGAACGTGTCGTCGCGCTCGAGCATCACCTCGGCGTCTTCAGGATCGAGCAGGAGGAGGACGGCGTGCGGATGCTGCTCCATCTGCCCGGTCACGTGCTTCTCCGTGCCGCCGAAATACGCGAAGATCTTCTTCGTGAAGAACGCCGGGCGACCGTGCGAGACCTTCTCCTGCGCATCGGGATACCCGAGCGCGAGCGTCCGGAACCGCGCGAGCACCGGGTCATCATCGTCGAACATCTGCGCGTGCGCCATGTCCTCACGATACTCCCGCCGAGGCGGGACGGCCCGAACCCCGACGAGGACGATCCTCCGCCCGACAACGGCGCATGAAATCATCGTGGCGCGTGCGTGAACTCGGGCGACTTGTGTAGACAAGTCACGCCGAGGTTGGTCAACTGGTCGTCTATGGACGACCAGACCTCGACTGCGACCGCGGGCTCCAGCCGCCGCGACACCGCGACCCGGACCACCCCGACTGCCTCCGCGACCCCGACTGCCTCCGCGGATCTTCCCGCCGCCTCATCGAATCCTCTGCCCGGGCCTCCGGCGGCGACCGCCGAAGCGCTCGTCTGGCTCGGCGATGATCGCTTCGACCGGCAGACCCTGCCGATCCCGGTCCTCGCGGACGGGGAGAGCCTCGTGCGCCTGAGCGCCGCGACCGTCTGCGGATCGGACCGCCACACGGTCTCCGGCCATCGCTCCGGGGCCTGTCCGTCGGTGCTCGGCCATGAGGGAGTCGGCGTCATCGAGGCGACGAGGGGCGATCTCACCGTCGGCGAGCGCGTCGTCTTCGCCGTCACCTCGGTGTGCGGGACGTGTGAGAACTGCCGGCGTGGACTGAGCGCGAAATGCGCCGCGGTCGCCAAGGTCGGCCACGAAGCAACCGACTCCGGCTGGGCCCTGTCGGGCACCTACGCGTCGCACATCCTCCTGCCCGCCGGCGTCGCGGTCGCCCCCGTTCCCACGCACGTGCCCGACGCCGTCGCGGCGACCGCCGGCTGTGCGGTGGCCACGGTCATGGCCGCCCTCGACGCGGCCGGGGAGCTGGCCGGACGACGAGTGCTCATCAACGGCCTCGGGATGCTCGGACTCGCCGCGGTCGCGGCGGCGAAGGCACGCGGGGCTGCCGAGGTCGCCGCGTTCGACCCCGCCCCAGACCGTCGCACCCTCGCCGCCGCGGCAGGCGCCGACGTCCTCGTCACCGGTGACGGAGACACCCCTGCCGAGGTCGACGTCGCCATCGAACTCTCCGGCGCTCACGCGGGAGTCCGCACGTGCCTGGACGCGCTCGGCGTCGGCGGCACCGCGGTCCTCGTCGGCAGCGTCTCACCCGGCCCGGACGTCACCGTCGACCCCGAACGCATCGTCCGCGGGTGGCGCACGATCACCGGGGTCCACAACTACGAGCCCCGGCACCTCACCGCCGCCGTCGACTTCCTCGCCACCGCCGGATCGGTGCTGCCCTGGGACGACATCCTCGGCGGCCCCATCGGGCTGACCGATCTGCCGGCGGAGTTCGCCCACCCCACCCCGGGCCTGCGCACCGTCGTCGACCTCCGTCGCTGACGGCAGACTCTCAGCTGCGGGCTGCCTCGAGGTCCTCCCGCAGCGCCCGGCCCGCTGCCCCGATGTCACTCGCCGAGGTGATGAACCGGAATCCCTGCTCCTCCCGCAGCTTGGCCTCCGCCCCGGTCGAGCAGTGGATGCCCGGCACGATGCTGGCGGAGTCCGCGGCGGTGCGGATGCGCACGAGCGCCTCGGCGTGGGCGTCGTTGGGCTGGCCCGGATCCGTGCCGACGGCGAACGCGAGGTCCGCCGGGCCGACGTAGACCCCGTCGACGCCGGGCACCGCGCAGATGTCCTCGACGGCGGCGAGCGCCTCGGCGGTCTCGATCATGACGAAGAGGAGCGGACGGGCGGCGCGGGAGTCCTGCACCCGGCCGGTGAGGATCTCCGCGGTCGGACCCCACGAGCGGCGGCCGCCGCGACTCGGGTAGTCGAGCGCGGCGACGGCTGCCTCGGCGTCGGCGACGGAATCGATGAGGGGAACGATGATCGCCTCGACGCCGGCGTCGGCGAGCAGCCCGATCTCCGTGAACCGGTTCGCCGCGACTCGGGCCGTGACGAGCGCGGACCCGTGTGCGCGGACGGCATCGGACAGGCGCACGACGTCACCGGACCGGGCGAGACCGTGCTGGAGGTCGAGGCACACGTAGTCGAACCCGGCCGCCGCCCCGATCGTCGCGAGCTCCGGGGCCGCCGACATCATCCACAGGCCGTTGTAGATCGCCCCGTCGCCGAGGCGGGCGCGATGGGTCTCGAGTGCAGCAGTCATGGTTTCATCGAACCATATCGCGGCGCCGCGGCGGTGGGGACGACCGCGATCCGGGCGGGCCTATGATGAGAAGCGCCGACCGCCGGCGACCGACCCGAAGGAGCACGCATGGCGTACCGCACGGATGACGAGATCATCGCCGCCCAACCCGATTCCGTCGCGCGCACCCTCACCGTCGACGTCGCCGACGGCATCCGGCACACCGCGCAGTCGCTGACCCAGACCTTCCCCGTCTCACTGGAGAACCTCTGGGAGGCGTGCACCGATCCCGAGCGCCTCGGCAAGTGGTTCGCGCCCGTGGCCGGTCACTTCCGGCTCGGCGGACGCTACGTCATCGAGGACAACGCCGAGGGCACGATCACGGCCTGCGAACCCCGCGAATCCTTCACCCTGACGTGGGAGAGCGCCGGTGATGAGAGCGTGGTCGACGTGCGCATGGCCAAGGACGGCCGCCACGCCCGGCTCACCCTCGAACACCGGTTCACCGCCGAGGCCGACGCCGACTTCTGGACGCAGTTCGGCCCCGGTGCCGGCGGGGTCGGCTGGGACCTCTCGTTCCTCGGTCTCGCCCTCTACCTCGAGTCCCGCAGCGATGAGCCCCGCGACGAGGCGACGTTCGAAGCCGAATCCGCCCACGACTTCATCCGCATCGTCAGCGATCGCTGGGCTGAGGCGTCCCGGCAGGCCGGCACCCCCGACGACGAGGCCCGGGCCGCCGCCGAGCGCACGACGGCGTTCTACCTCGGCGAGGGCGACAGCTGACCCAGCACCGGCTTCACTGAGGCGGTCATCGGGGTCCGCTGCGGGCCGCCCCGACCGAGAGGCGGGCGATGTCGCGGAGGACGTTGAGCTCCTCGCTGCCGTCGAGCAGCGACTTCAGCTCGGTCGCGGCATTCGTGAGCAGTCCGCGGTAGGCCCCGGCGACGTTGTCGGGTTCGCGGGAGAGCGGATAGGACACGCAGAGCGCGAAGACCGTGGGCCCGACCGTGAAGGCGACACTCGCCGAGGCGGTCCCCTTGACCCGTGCCTGCTTCGTTGCGTAGAACTCCTGCGGACTGCCCGGTCCGCACAGGGCGAGCGCCCCGGACCCGCCGTCGACGAGCGGGAGGATCGTGCCGACGCTGCGCGTGACCCGCAGTTCGTGGTCGGCTTCGACGTTGCGCACGCACACGCGGTCCTCGCCGACGCGGACCCACAGCTGCACGGACTCGCTCGCCCGGGTCCGCAGGTGCTCGAGGACGGAGTTCGTCGTCGCGATGCTCCGCCGCCCGGGGAACGGCCCGAGTCGCAGCAGACCCGAAGGGTCGCGGACGATGAACCGGTGGGCGCGCAGATCGGCGAGCAGCCGGTAGGTCGTCGACTTCGAGTAGCCGAGTCGCCGGCACACCTCGGCGGCGGTCAGCGGTGAGTCCTGAAGGGCGGTGAGGATCGCTGCGCTGCGGGCGATGACCCCGACCTCCTGCACTTCACCGGTCGGCGGGGTCTCCGCGGACCTGCGGTTGCCGCCGTCGGGCGGGTCCGGGTCCGGTCCGGCGCGCACCTCGGCGATGGGGTTCGCCTCTGCCGTGTCGATGGACCGTGCCATGGGGGCCTTCCTCTCGTGTCTGACGGTGTGCGGTCGGGTCAGCCGACGCTGACGTCGGCCAGGAGCTTCCGCCGACGCACCCACCAGCGGAAGAGGAACGGACCAACGATGCCGGCGAGCATGAGGATGATGATCGCCAGGGACACCGGCCGGGTGAAAAGGGGCGCGATCGAACCGCCGGAGATCTGGAGCATCCGGCGGAAGTTGTCCTCGAGGAGCGGGACGAGCACGAGCGCGAGGATCGACGGGGCGAGCGGGATGCCGCCCTTCTCCATGAGGTAGCCGATGACCCCGAAGATGCCGAGCAGCAGGAGGCCGAAGAGGCTGAATTCGATCGCGTAGGCGCCGATGACGACGAGGACGAGGATCGCGGAGAAGAGGATCTCCTTGGGCATCTTGAGCAGTTTGACGAAGACGCCGACGAGCGGGAGGTTGAGGATGATGAGCGCGACGTTGCCGATGTACATGCTCGCGATGATCGTCCAGATCAGCGCCGAATCGTCACGGAAGATCAGCGGTCCCGGCTGGAGCCCGTACATCGTGAAGACGAAGAGGAGCAGCGCCGTCGTCGCCGATCCCGGAATGCCGAGGCTGAAGAGCGGGATCATCGCCCCGCCGACGCCGGCGTTGTTCGCCGCCTCGGGACCGGCCACGCCTTCGATCGCCCCGTGCCCGAACTCGTGCTTCCGCCGTGAGATCCGCTTCTCCATGATGTAGGACATGAATGATGCGAGCGACGGCCCGACCCCGGGCAGAACGCCGATGATGAAGCCGAGGACCGACCCGCGCGCCCACGGTCCCGCCGAGCGCTGCCAGTCCTCCTTCGTCATCCACCTGTCGCTGCCGAAGCTCTGGATCTCCTCCTTCGCTCCGCGCCCGAGGGCGAGGTTGCGGATCGCCTCGGGGATCGCGAAGAGCGCCATCGCGAAGATCGTGAAGTCGATGCCGTCGGAGAGGAGTCCGATGCCGAAGGTCTGGCGCGGCAGCCCCGTCTGGAAGTCGAGGCCGATGAGGCCGACGGCCAGCCCGATGAAGATCGAGATGAGCGCCTTGGCCCGGGACCCCGCCGACATCGTCGAGGCGAGGAGCAGCGCGGTGGCCATGAGGAGGAAGTACTCGGTGGCGCCGAAGTAGTTCGCGAGCTGGACGAGCAGCGGGGAGAGGAAGGTCAGCCCGATGATGGCGAGCGTGCCGGCGAGGAACGACCCGATCGCCGCGGTCGCGAGCGCGGCTTTGGCCCGACCGCGGCGGGCCATCTCGTAGCCCTCGATCGCCGTCACCGCGCTGGCGACCTCACCGGGGGTCTTGATGAGGGTCGCGGTGATCGACCCGCCGTACATCGACCCGTAGTAGATGCCGCAGAGGAGGATGAGCCCGTGCACCGGCTCCATGCCGAAGGAGACGGGGATGAGGATCGCGATCGCCGAGATCGGTCCGATGCCGGGCAGGACGCCGACGACGGTGCCGAGGAGGACCCCGAGCAGGGCGAAGGCGAGACTGGCCGGCTGCACCGCTGCGGCGAAACCGCCGGCGAGGTCACCGAGAGTGTCCATGTCCGTGCCTCCCTCTACCCTAGGATTCCCACGGGCAGGTAGACCTGCAGCCCGTAGACGAAGGCGACGTAGATGATGACGGAGAAGAGCACCGAGTAGAGGAGGTTGCGGATCCACTTCTCCGGGGCGTAGAGGCTCGTCACCGTCATGAGGAAGGCCGCCGTCGAGAGGAGGAAGCCGACGGGAATGACGATCGCGAGGTAGACGAAGAAGAGCGCGAACTGGAGCACGACCCTGCGGGCCGGCGGGTCCTCGGGCGCGGGGAGGACGACGCCCGAGGCGGGTTCAGGCTCCTTGTCGCCGGGGGCCGTGTCTGCAGGCGTCGCGTCTGCGGCTGTCGTGTCGCCGGGCCCTGTGTCTGCCCTGGTCGCGTCCACAGCCGTCGCATCTGCCCTGGTCGTGCCCGCGGCCGTCCTCCTCCCCTGCCACAGGGCCTGACCGGCGAGGAAGAGACCAAGGATGATCAGTCCTGCCCCGACGATCGCCGGGAACGTCCGCGGCGTGACGATGTCGGACGTCTCCTGGATGGAGAACGTCGCGAGGTAGTAGATCACGCCGATGACGGCGACGACGACCCCGGTGACGAGGTCGCGCCTCGTCGCGGTCATTTCTCCGAACCGATGCCGGTGGCCTTGACACCCTCGTCGACGGTGGTCGCGGCCTCCTTGACGTAGGCCTGCGCGTCCTCGCCGGTCTTGAACTCCGGTGCCCATTGGTTCTTCTTGACCGTGTCCTCCCAGGTGGGTGACGTGCTCATCTCCTCGAGCGTCGTCGCCCAGTAGTCGACGGCGGTCTGCGGCATGTCCGCGGGACCGTAGACCCCGCGCCAATTGCCCAAGGTCACGTCGTACCCGGAGTCCTTCGCCGTCGGCACCGTGTCGAAGGGAGCCGCCAGCGGCTGCTCGGCGAACGTGACGAGGGGGACGATGTCGCCGGCTTCGAGCACGGACCGGAACTCGCTGAGCCCGGCGATCGCGACCTTCGCATCGCCGTTGAGCATCGCCGTCGTCTGTTCGCCGCCGCCGTCGTAGTTGACGAAGTTGACGTCGGCGGGCTTGACCCCGGCGGCCTGGGCGAAGAGCGCGAACGGCAGCGTGTCGTCACCGGCTGCGGCGACGGTGACCTTCTGCGGGTCGTCCTTGAGCGCGGCGACGAGGTCCTCGAGGTTCTGGATGTCGCCGTCCTTCGGGCCCACGACCATGAAGTCCTCGACGTAGAGCGTGGCGATGAGAGTGGCATCCTCCGGGCCGTACTCGCACAGTCCCCGCGCCTTCATCGTCTGGCTCGCCAGCGACGTGATCGCGATCTGATCGTCCTTGCCCTTGTCCTGCTGCATCATCGTCGTCAGCCACGAGCAGCCCGTGCCGCCCGGCCGGTTCTGCACCGGCAGCGGCGAGGTGACGAGTTCGTCGCGCTGCAGCGCCTCGACGACGGCGCGTGCGGTCGTGTCCCATCCTGATCCGGGTTCGGCCGGGGCCGTCACCGTCACCGGGCCGCTCGGGTAGTCCCCGCTCTCGCCGGGCGGCTGCGCCTTGCCCTGGCACCCCGAGAGGACGAGCGCGGTCGCTGCCACCGCGGCACCGATCCCCGCCCAGCGTGTCCTTCCCCGCCTCATCGCCGAGGCGGTCGCCGCGCCGCCCGTCGTTCCTGTCTGACCTGAGATCTCCGTTGATCGCATTGTCACTCCTTCACCGGCTGCAGTTGCCTGCAGTGCCCTTTCTTCTTCCGTCTGCGTGCGGACCTCTGTCGGCGGAAGCCCCGCGGTCGCGGAACCCGTCGCGGGTCATGGCGACTGCACCTCCGCCTCGGTGCGCTCGGGTGCGTCCTCGCTGCCGGCGAGGTCATCGTCGCCGTCACCGGCCGCCGCGTGCGCTCGCGTGCTCGGGTGCTCGGCCTCAGCGCCGGGCACCGGCTCCTCCGGGTTCTGGTCGCGGTAGATCCCGTTGTGCTCCCCCGGGGCGGGCACGTCGCTGCGCTTCGGCAGATGCACACCGTCGAAGGTCAGCGGCAACAGCGGGACGTCGACGCGCTCTCCGGTCGGCAGCGCCGTGGCCGCCAGCGCCCCGGAGGCGACGAGGTGGGGGTCGGCGGTGAGATCGGCGGGCGTGTTGACGGGAGCGACCGGGAGGCCGCGCCGAGTGCACTTCTCGACGATCTCGTCGAGGCTGAGGTGGGACAGCGCGGCCTGGAGGACGCGGTGGATCCGGTCGCGATTGTCGACGCGCCCCTGATTGTCAGCCAGGGCGGGGTCATCGGCGAGCTCGGTGAGTCCGAACTCGTCGCAGAGGTCACGCCACTGTCCGTCGCTGACGGCGGCGACGAAGACCTGGCTGTCGTCCCGGTCGCGGAAGATGTCGTAGACCGCCCAGGTCGCCCGCCGGGTGGGCATCGGCCGCAGCGGTTCGTCGCTCAGCTGCGCTTGGGCCATGTGGGTGCCGACGAGGAACGCGTTGTTCTCGAAGAGCGCGGAGTTGACGACCTGCCCGTAGCCGGTCCGCTCCCGAACCCGCAGCGCCGAGAGGATCCCGATGACCCCGAACATGCCGCCCATGATGTCGTTGACGCTCGCCCCCGCGCGCAGGGGCTGGCCGGGCGGTCCGGTCATGAAGGCGAGACCGCCGAGCATCTGGACGACCTCGTCGAGGGCGGTCCGCTCACCGTAGGGGCCGGTGAGGAAGCCCTTGAGCGAGCAGCAGATGAGTCGCGGATTGCGCGCGGCGAGCTCCTCATAGCCGAAGCCCAGGGACTCCATGCGCCCGACGCGGAAGTTCTCGAGGACGACGTCGGCGGAGTCGATGAGGGTGAGTGCGATGTCACGGTCGGCCGCCTCGGCGATGTCGAGTTGGACGCTGCGCTTGTTGCGGTTGAACGCGGGGAAGAGTCCTGAACCCGAACCCGGGAGGTAGCGGGTCTTGTCGCCGCCTCCGCGGGGTTCGATCTTGATGACCTCGGCGCCGAGGTCGGCGAGGATCATCCCGCAGCTCGGCCCCATGACCATGTGGGAGAACTCGATGACGCGGATGCCGTCGAGCGGCAGCGGTTCGGGGCTCGTGGTCGTGTCCTCTGCGCTCATGGCTCGCCCCGCTCAGCTCGTCAGGTTCGCGGGAACCGCGGGGATCTGGGACAGGCTCGAGGTGAGGTCGTGGCCGACGGCCGCGGTCAGCGGCGTGCGGACCTGGGCGAGCGCGTCGACGTCGATGCCGGTGGCGACCCCTTCGCGGTGGAGGAGGTGGACGAGGTCGTCGGTGCCGATGTTGCCGGCGGCTCCGGGGGCGAACGGGCATCCGCCGAGGCCGCCCATGGCGGCGTCGAAGTTCTCGATGCCGAGGTCGAGGGCGGTGATGACGTTGGCCATGCCGAAGTTGTACGTGTCGTGGAGGTGGAGGCTGACCGGCTTGCCGGGGAAGGCGTCCATGACCGCCGAGGTGTTCGCGGCCACGAGCGAGGGGTTGGCGTTGCCGATGGTGTCGGCGACTCCGATGCTGTGCGCGCCGGCGTCGACGAAGGGACGGAGGACCTCGACGAGGCGGCCGGCGTCGGTGATGCCGTCGAAGGGGCAGATGAAGCTCACGGCCGTCGTGATGTCCCAGCGCAGTCCATGTTCGGTGGCGTAGTCGGCGGCGGCGAGCAGGCGTTCGGTGGCCTGCGCGATCGGAGCGTCGGAGTTCGCCTGCGAATGGCCTTCGGAGGCGGAGACGACGAGTTTGATGTTCTTCGCCCCGGCATCGACGGCCCGCTGTGCCCCTTTGAGATTGAAGACGAGGGTGAAGAACTCGACGCCCTGGTCCTCATAGGGCTGGAGGCGACGCAGCACATCGTCGGTGTCGGCCATCTGCGGGACCTTCTTCGGGTTGACGAAGGAGCCGACCTCGAGCTGGGTGAGGCCTGCGGCGATGAGCCGTTCGGCGAGTTCGACCTTGACGTCGGTGGGCACGATGGTCGACTCGATCTGGAGGCCGTCGCGCAGCGTCGTATCGAGGATGTGAACCGCGGTCGGCCGAACCATGAGACTCCTTCGGGGTGGCTCCCGGTCAGCGGGACGGCCGGCCGGGATGCCTGGTGCTGCACGCACCGTTGCGTGCTGTTGTCAGGGATACCATAGCCCCGCGCGCACGGGGAAGAAGCAGCGGTCGGTATGTGAGAGCGAAAGGGAAACTCATCGACGCAGTTCCCGTTTTTCGGGAATGGTCGCGGCACTCAGCGTCGGGTGCCGACGGTCGCTCAGCGTTGGGGACGGTAGTCGAGGACGACGGCGCCGGATCCGAGTTCGGTCCGCCCTGTGAGTTCGAGGTCGAGTCGCGGCTCGAGGCCCGCGAAGAGGTAGGGTCCGTGTCCGGCGACGCGGGGGTGGATGACGAACTGGTACTCGTCGATGAGTCCCAGCTGTGCCAGCGCTGCCGGCAGGGTCACGCCGCCGACGGCGATGCCGTCGGTCGAGTCGGCCTTGAGGCGTTCGATCTCCGTCCTCAGGTCACCGGTGATGAGCTGCGAGTTCCAGCCGACCTCGGTGCGGGTGGAGGAGACGACGAACTTCCGTGCGGCATTGATCGCCTGGACGAACGAATCCTCGGCGATCTCGGGTGCAGGGTTTCGCCAGGCCGCTTCCATCATCTCGTAGGTGGTCCGGCCGAAGAGGAGGCCGTCGGCGCAGAGGAGGTTCTCGGCGTGATGGCGGTGGAGCTCCTCGTCGACGACACCCTCGCGGTGGTCGACGCAGCCGTCGAGGGTGACGTTGATGGCGTAGCGCAGCGCGGCCATGGGCTCAGTCCGCGTCCGTCGGTTCGGTGGTGCCGCCGTCGTCCGGGCGGCTGAGTCCGAGCCAGGCGAGGACTTCATCCGTGTGTTCGCCGAGGTCGGGGCCGAGGTGATCGATCGGCAGCGAGGCGGTGCCGATGACCGGGGTGATCCCGGGGAAGGCGACGTCGGTCAGCGTCTCCTCGCCGGTGGAGACGTCGAGGTGCTGGATCATTCCGCGGGCGCGCAGCTGGTCGTCGGCGACGAGGTCCTCGGCCGTGTAGATCGGTCCCGCGGGCACTCCGGCGGCGTCGAGGACGGCGACGACGTCGTCGACCTCGCGGGTCGCGCACCAGGCGCCGATCGCCTCGTCGAGTTCGTCGCGCCTGGCCCACCGTCCCGCATTGGTCTGCAGGTCGGGGTCATCGCCGAGATCGGGGCGGTCGATCGCGGCCATGAGGCGGGTGAAGATGCCGTCCCCGTTGCCGGCGATGACGACGGACTTCCCGCCGGCGCAGAGGTAGCCGTTCGACGGCGCGATGCCCTCCATGCGGCCGCCGGTCCGGGTCCTCACCTCGCCGAAGGCGGAGTAGTCGGGCACGAGGGACTCCATGACGGAGAACATCGCCTCGTTGAGCGCGACGTCGACCGTGCGGTCGGCCAGCGGGCCCTCCCCTTCGAAGCCGGTCTCGGACCCGACGACCGCCTCGGCGGCGCCGTGGATCCTCTGCTGCTGACGGTCGAAGAGCATCATCACGGCGCCGAAGGCTGCCTGCATGCCCGCGATCGAATCGCCGATCGAGACGCCCACACGCACCGGCGGGCGGTCGGGATCGCCGACGAGTTCGCGGAAGCCGGAGTATCCCTCGGCGACGGCGGCGAAGCCCGGGCGCGCGGACAGCGGGCCGGTCTGACCGAATGCGGAGATGCGCACGAGGATGAGTTCGGGGTTGACCTCTTCGAGGACGTCGGGGCCGATCCCCCACTTCTCCAGGGTGCCGGGGCGGAAGTTCTCGAGGACGATGTCGGAGCGGCGGACGAGTTCGAGCACGGCCTCCCGTCCCGCCTCGGTGCGGAGGTCGAGGGTGACGGACTTCTTGTTGCGGTTGATCGTGCGGTAGAGCATCGACGTCGTGCCGGCCGTCAGGCGCCAGTTGCGCAGTTCGTCACCGGTGCCGGGACGCTCGACCTTGATGACCTCGGCGCCGAAGTCCGCGAGCATGCGCCCGGCGGTCGGCGCGGCGATGTAGTTGCCGAGTTCGAGGACTCGCACTCCGTCGAGCGGGAGGCGTCTGGTGGTCATGGGAGGCTCCTGTTCTCGGGCGGCCGCGACAGGCACCGCCGGGCGAACGATGGTCGCTTGACCTCCCATAGTGCCAGGTCATGGTCGCGGGCGCGGAGTCCTGCGTGTCCGCAAACTCAGAGTTCGATGAGTATTGCACAAACCTCCTTGCCGAATCGGAGGAGACGGCCAAGACTGACGAACATGTCGCGCAGTGCGACGGTTCGGCACCAGAGAAGGAGTGGGACATGACTTCGGAGAACTTCGGCAACGGCGGCTTCAACTCCGAGCAGGGGCAGGATCCGCAGGAGTCACAGCAGGGCCACCCGGGTCCGGGCAGCCAGTCCGAGTTCGGCGAGCAGGACACCGGCGGGCAGCCGCAGGGCGACCGCGGCGGGGTCGGCGGCCTCGACGGGCAGCAGGCGGGCCGCCCCGAAGGCGATGGCCTCGGCGACGGGCAGGACCGTCGACGCCTCGAGGAGAGCGAGGACGAGGGATTCGGCGGGACGCAGCAGCCTGAGACCGACTGACGCCGCACTCACTCGATCCGGGACCGATGGGTGGGGTCTCTTCGGAGACCCCACCCATCGCCGTCTCATCGGGGTCTGAGCCGGGTCAGAATGCGACCTGATCAGCACCTTTGAGTCCGAGCATGGCACGCGCTTCGTCAGGTGTGGCGACTTCCATCCCGAGTTCCTCGACGATTGCGCGCATCTTGGTCACCTGCTGCGCGTTCGACTCAGCCAGCCGACCCGGCCCGATCCACAGCGAGTCCTCGAGCCCCACGCGGATATGCGATCCCATCGTCACGCCCATCGTCGCCAGCGGCTGCTGGTTCCTCCCCGCGCCGAGGATCGACCACTCGTAGTCGTTGAGCAGTCGATCAGCGGTACGGCGCATGTGCATGAGATCTTCCGGGTGGCCACCGATTCCGCCGAGCAGCCCGAACACCGACTGCACGAACAATGGCCCCTGCGCCAATCCGCGATCCTGGAAATGGGCAAGCGAGTACACGTGCGAGATGTCGTAGCACTCGAATTCGAAGCGCGTGCCGTTGGCGTTGCCGATCTCGAGGATGCGCTCGATGTCGGCAAAAGTGTTCTTGAAGACGAGGTCACGGGAGTTCTCGAGGTGCACTCGCTCCCATTCGTGGTGGAAATCCGGATACTTGTCGAGCATCGGGAAGAGTCCGAAGTTCATCGACCCCATGTTGAGGCTCGCCAGCTCCGGCTTGAATGTCGCCACCGGCTGCATTCGCTCCTCGACGCTCATGTGCGGCGACCCTCCGGTGGTGATGTTGACGACCGCATCGCTGTTCGCCGCGACCTTCTCGAGCACCGGAGCGAAGTGCTCCGGTTCCTGAGAGGGTCGTCCGTCCTTCGGGTCACGCGTGTGCAGATGGAGGATTGCCGCGCCCGCCTCGGCGGCACCGATGGCGGCATCAGCGATCTCATCCTGAGTGACGGGAAGGTGAGGTGACATCGTGGGAGTGTGGATGGCGCCCGTGACCGCCGAGGTGATGATGACTTTGCGTGGTTGTGCCATGACTTCGAGTTCCTCTGGAATCAGTGATCGAATGAGATGAAGGGGCGAACAGCTCAGTAGAGCTTCTCCGTGTTGCCGTCGACGGCCATCGCCTGCCCACTGACATGTGAGGCCATCGCCGACGCGAGGAACACCGCCATATTGCCGATGTCATCGGCATCAGCGAGCTTTCCGAGGGAGGACTGCCCGGTGTAGAGCTCGGTGACTTCAGCCACGGTCGTGCCCAGCATCTCAGCCTTCGCCGCGATGACACCGTCAATGCGCGGACCGCCGACCGCTCCGGGGCAGATGGCGTTGCACCGGATCCCCTCAGGTCCCAGTTCGATGGCCAGGGTCTTCGTCAGTCCGACAACAGCCCATTTCGACGCCGAGTACGGGCTGCGACCGGCCATGCCCAGTCGCCCCGCAGCCGACGACAGATTGACGATGGACGGCCTCTCGCTCTTGCGCAGCAGTGGTAGGAAATGTTTGATGCAGTAGAACTGACTGTGGATATTGACGTCGAAGGTCGACAGCCACGCGGCAGACTCGAGGGTTTCGACCGGTCCTGTCGGGCCGGCTATCCCGGCATTGTTGACGAGGACGTCGAGTCCTCCCCACTCGGCGTTCACTTCGGCGGCGAGTGCGTTGACCTCATCTTCGGCTGCGGCATTCGACACCGTGGTGCGCAGGCCGGCGCCGCGAGCTTCGGTTGCCGCCGCTTCATCGACATCGGTCACCCACACTCGCGCGCCGACGTGGCGGAAGCGCTCGGCGATCGCTCGCCCGATGCCGGCGGCTCCCGCAGTGATGAGGACGCGGGCGTCATCGAGTTCGAACATGTCCATGGCTGGTCCTTTCGCTGTGTCTGCGGTGTCGATCATCGGGATCACTGCCCGGGGTGAGGCGTCGGGGTCCGACCGGGCGATTCGGCGACATCGCTGCGGTCGGTCTCGTGTCCCTGCTTGAGGAACGGGATGAGGCACGCGCCGATCACGCAGACCCCGACGATGAGCCAGAGGCCGGAGACTGCCGAACCGGTCAGATCCTCCATATACCCCATGATGTAGGGTCCGAGGAATCCGCCGAGCAGCCCGATCGTGTTGACGAGCGCGAGTCCGGCCGCGAGGCTGACGCCGGTGAGTCGCGTTGCGGGGAACGTGAAGAGGATCGGCTGCAGCACGAAGAAGTTGAAGGCCGCGAGGGAGAAGCCGATGAGCCCGAGCACAGGTCCCCCGATCGCCCCGATGATGTAGCCGACGATGATGCCGATCATGGCAGCCAGCGCGATGCGCTTCGACATGCTGGCGGTCTTCGCGAACCGCGGCAGGATGAGGGCGCCGACCGCGGAGAACACCCAGGGAACGGCAGTGAGGAGTCCGATCTCGATCGAGCTCATCTCACCCCAGCTGCCGATGATCGACGGCAGGAAGAAGTTGAGGGCGTACACCGCCAGTTGGTGACCGAAGTAGATGCCGATGACGAGGATGATCTGCCGGTCCCGGACGATGTCGATGAGCCGGTGGTTCGCCGCCCCCGATGCTCCCGCCTGTTCTTCGGCAGCGATGGTCTTCTCCAGTCGGTCAGCTTCCTCGGGAGTGAGGAACTTCGCCTGGCGGGGACCATCGGGCAGGAATTTCCAGACGACGAAGGCGAGGAAGCACGCCGGCAGACCTTCGATGAGGAACATCCACTGCCACCCGTGCAGTCCGAGGAACCCGTCCATCGTCAGAAGCAGTCCGCCGATCGGAGCGCCGACGATGTTCGCGATGGAGACGCCGAGGAGGAACGCACCGTTGGCCTTGGCCCGGTCCTTCACGGTGAACCATTTCGTCAGGTAGTACATGACACCGGGGAAGAGTCCGGCCTCGGCGATGCCGAGCAGCATGCGAAGGATGTAGAACGACCATTCGCCCTGGACGAACATCATCGCCGCTGAGATCAGGCCCCAGGTGATCATGATCCGCATGATCCACCAGCGTGCACCGACCTTGTGCATGATGATGTTCGAGGGGACCTCGAAGAGCGCGTAGGTGAGGAAGAAGAGTCCGGCACCGATTCCGTAGGCTGTCGCGGAGATTCCCAGGTCGATCTCCAGGCGGTCCTTGGCCATCCCGATGTTCGTCCGGTCGAGGAACGCGAGAATGTAGGCGGCGATGAGCAGCGGCATGAGCCGGGCGAAGATCACCCGATTGAGGACTTCGGGTGGGCGAGGGGCTGTCCTCGGATTCGCAGAGTTCGACATGATGTTCCTTCGTGAGAGTGGATCCGGTTCGGCTGCGCTGCCGAACCTCAGGTGCGCAGGTGCGCCGGAGGCTGAGAGTCAGCCTCGGTGCGAACGGGTGGTCAGAGCGTTGAAGGTCTCAGGGTTGCAGCCGCAGCTCGTGCCGATATGGAGAGCATGCGCGCAGATCACCGTGCGTGCGGAGGTTCCCGGATCGGAGATCCGCTCAAGGAGCACGCTGAATGCCGTGGTAGCCATCTCGACGACCGGTTGCACGACTGTCGTCAGTCCCATCAGGGGCGAGCGCGAGCGCGCAAGACCGTCGCTGCCGACGACGATGAGGTCATCGGGGATGTCGATGCCGTTGACGAGCGAGTGTTCGATGATGCCCAGTGCGACCTCGTCCGAGCCGCAGACGATTGCTTCGGGGCGGTCCCGCGGATCTGCGAGCAGCTCTTCGGCGGCGACCCGTCCCCCGTTGCGGTTGAGCGGAGTGCTCACCCGCCAGCGACCGGGAATGACGATCCCATGATCGGCGGCCGTGGCGATGAACGAGGTTTCACGGGTCGCCGAGGCGGTCGAGAATCGAGGACCGATGACCGTGGCGATCCGACTGACGCCGTGGTCGAGCACGTGAGTCATGAGTTCCCGCGCGGCTCGTTCGTCGTCGATCCCGATGAAGCTCGCGTCTGCGTGCTCGACGGTGCGGGAAAGGTTGACGACCGGGATCTTGGCAGCGCTGAGCGTGCCGTGCAGACGCGCGTCAAGACGCATCCCGCCGGTCGAGATCACGCCGTCGACGTTGCGCGCAGCCATGGTCGCGGCCACGTGGGCAAGGCGTTCGGGATCGTCGCCGGTGGTGGAGACGAAGACGTCGAATCCCTCTTCGGCGGCGGCTTCGATGATCGCCTGTGCCCAGTGCATGTGCATGTAGTTGACCATCGAGGGCACGATGAGTCCGATGACGCGGGTGAGCGTTCGGTTGTGCTTCGCCGTCGTCAGCGGAGACCGGTAGCCGAGTTCGTTCGCCGTCTCGATGACGTGTCGGCGCACCGTCGAGGACACGCCCTGCTTGCCGTTGAAGACATAGCTGACGGTAGCGGTGGAGACGCCGCAGGCGCGCGCCACCTGGGCCGCGGAGACTCGCGGTCGAGGTTTCGCCGTCCGGTTGTCGTTGTGCATCGTCTGGTCCTTCACGTCCTTGTGCAGATCGAATACTGCCATTGGACGCCCACTCACATTCGTTAAGCAATGTTAAGCAGCAGGAAGGGGCTCTGACGATGCGGCCTACTCCTCCGCGCCGAGATCCGAGCGGCCCCGCGCCTGGGACATGTAACCGGCCTTGGCACGGCGGGGAACGACGACGACGGGGACCGGCGAATTCTGCAGGATCCGCATCGCGTGGCTGCCGAGTGACACCCGTTTGAGCGTGCCGAGCCCCGAGGATCCGAGCATCATCACCTCGGGGTGCTCCCAGCCGATGCTCTCGAGCGCGGCCGCCCAGTTCGGCCCGGTGCCGATCGCGACCTCCGTCTCCCCCGGGTTGATGTGGAGCTGGCCGATCGAGCAGAGGATCTCATCGGTGTCGCGGCGGACGACCTTCGTCCACTCGTCGACGATCCCCGCCTCGGCGTTGAGCCCGATGCTCGCCGCCGACAGCACACGCGAACGCGGAGCGAACGACGCGATGCGGAAGGGAACCCCGGACTCCTGGGAGACGAACGCGGCACCGAGGATGAGCTCCGCCGAGGTCGACGATCCGCTGTAGGCCGCGGTGATCCGCTTGAGCCTCGCCCCCGCCTCGGCGCGGAACCCCAGAGGGGCGAGGACGACGGGCAGCTCCGCACTGTGGAGGAGTCCGTTCGTCACCGACCCGAGCGTGATCCGCCCGTCCCGACCGTCGGCGGCCGAACCGACGACGAGCCGGTACGCCCCGACGCGGCGGCAGACCTCGAGCAGGCCGCGGCGGGAGGAGCGGGCCGCGTGGACGATGTAATCGGCCTCGATGTCATCGGGAATGAGCGGTCGCACCTCCTCAAGGGACGCCTCGGCGACGGTGCGGATATAGGACTGGAACTCCTGGTCGACCTTGTCGCGGTTCGGCGGCCACGCCGTCGAACTCACCGACACCAGGGTGAGTGAGCGACTGTACGACCGGGCGAGCACGACTCCGAGCTCGACCGCGGAAGCGTTCTCCTGACCTGGGGCGACACCGACGACGATGCTCATCGCTGACCTCCTGCGGCGTCGCGGTCGGCGGCGGCCATCTGCTTGCCGAGAACCGAGTTCTTCCGGCCGAAGACGAGGTAGAGGCCGATGATGACCGCCGTCCACACGACGAACACGACGATGGTGATCGGGCGCAGGCTACTGATGATCCACAGGCAGCCGAGGATCGAGAGGATCGGCAGGACCGGGTAGAAGGGCACCTTGAAGCCGCGTTCGAGGTTCGGTTCGCGCACGCGGAGGATGATGACGGCGAGGGCGACGACGACGAAGGCGACGAGGGTGCCGATGCTCGTCATCTCGGCGAGGAAGTTGATCGGGATGAAGCCCGCAAGGATGGCAATGACGACGGAGACGACGATCGTGCCCTTGACCGGGGTCAGCGTGCGGGGGTTGACGTCCTGGAAGAGCTTGGGCATCATCCCGTCGCGAGACATCGTGAAGAGGATGCGGCTCTGACCGTAGATCGAGACGAGGGTGACGCTGAAGATCGAGATGACGGCACCGGCGGCCACCACGGTGCCGGGCCACGTCGAGCCGACGATGTTCTCGAGGATCGCCGACAGTCCGGCATCCTGCCCCTCGAACTCCTCCCACGGCTGCGCGCCGAGGGCGGCGACGGCGACGAGGACGTAGACGGAGGTGATGATGAGCAGGGCGAAGATCAGCGCCTTGGGCATCGTCTTCTTCGGATTCTTCGTCTCATCGCCGGCCGTGGCGACGGCGTCCATGCCGACGTAGCTGAAGAAGATGATGCCGGCGCCGGAGACGACGCCGGAGAGACCGAACGGAGCGAAGTTCGCGAAGTTGTCGGAGTTCCAGCCGGTGAGGCCGACGACGATGAAGAAGACGAGAACGGCGACCTTGATGCACACCATGACGGTGTTGACGACGACCGATTCGCCGGTGCCGCGGACGAGGAGGAAGCAGCACATCGCGAGCAGAAGGATCGCGGGAAGGTTGACGATGCCGCCCTCCTCCGGGGCGTAGGCGAGCGCGTCGGGGATCTGGAAGCCGAAGAGGTTGAAGAGGAGCTGGTTGACGTACTGCGACCAGCCGACGGCGACGGCGGCCCCGGCCACGCCGTATTCGAGGAGAAGACACGCGGCCACGCCCATTGCGGGAAGCTCACCGAGGGTGGCGTACGCGTACGAGTAGGAGGACCCCGACACCGGCACGCTGCCGGCGAGCTCGGCGTAGCAGATCACCGCGAGACCGGCGACGACGCCGGCGATGACGAAGGACCAGATGACGGCCGGACCGGCGACGGGCACCGATTCGGAGAGGATGAAGAAGATGCCCGTGCCGATCGTCGATCCGACGCCGATCATCGTCAGGGAGAAGAGCCCGATAGTGCGCTTGAGGTCGCTGCCGGACTCCTCGCTGTCGCGCGGCACCGGTTTCACTCGGAAGAGCTGTTGTCGCAGGGTGGCCATGACCGTCCTTCCCGACGTCATCGTCGTTGTTGCAGGGCGCGACGCCGAACCGCCGATCGGTCGCAGCAGGCCGCGCAAGTCACTTCTGTTATGCAGACCTTAGTCGACTGTGCGCCGATCGACGGATGAGCCAGGCGAATTGATGCGATGTCTTCGCGGGTCGCGGGGTGTGCGCGCGAGCGAGCGCCGTCGACCGCCATCGTTATTCAACCAAATGGTTGACAAAAACCCTGCGCAGCCCTACCGTTGTAATCAACCGAATGGTTGAGAAGCCGTTCACTGG
Organism: Brevibacterium sp. XM4083; assembly: GCF_006489205.2. Lineage (GTDB taxonomy): Bacteria > Actinomycetota > Actinomycetes > Actinomycetales > Brevibacteriaceae > Brevibacterium. The sequence continues at coordinate 397,835 of NZ_VFYR02000003.1, forward strand.
CGACGGCAGCCGAAGGAGGTGCGGTGACCGACCAACTGTCGAAGGTGTTCGCGGCGCTGTCGGACCCCACGCGCAGGGACATCGTCGCCCGCCTCAGCGTGGCCGACGCCACGGTGAGCGAACTCGCCGAGCCCTACGACGTCAGCGTCCAGGCGGTGTCGAAGCATCTCAAGGTGCTCGAGGACTCGGGACTCGTCACGCGCTCCCGGGACGCCCAGCGTCGACCAGTCCATCTCGAGGACAACGTCTTCGATCTCATGACGAAATGGATCGAGCGCTACCAACACCAAGCCGAGGAGCGCTACCAGCGCCTCGACGCGGTACTCGACGAGATGGCCGCGGACGAGGACGGGGAGGACGCGAACCCGGGGACCGCCTCGGCGAGCTGACGCCCAGCACGACCACACCACCGGAAACGATCGACCGACACTGATGCAAAGGAGCATGACATGACCACCGACACCGATTTCAGCACGACGCGAATCGAGGCGCCCGAGGGCGTCCAGACCGTCTCGATCACCCGCGATTTCCAGGCACCGCCGGAGAAGGTGTTCCGGGCGCACGTCGACCCGGAGCTGTTCATGAAGTGGAACGGACCCGCCGAGATCACCAACACGGTCCGCGCCTGGGATCCGACGACCGGCGGGAACTGGAGCTACGTCTCCACCGACGACAACGGCGAGTACGGATTCTTCGGCTCGTTCCACGATGTGCGCGAGAACGAGCGCATCGTCCAGACCTTCACGTACGAGGGCTTCCCCGACGCCGTGAGCCTCGAGATCCTCACGCTCACCGACCTCGGCGACGGACGCACCCGGCTGAGCTCGACGGCGATCTTCGACTCCCTCGAGTCCCGCGACGGCATGGTCGCCTCGGGCATGGAGACCGGAATCGTCGAGGGCTATGACAAGCTCGACGCCCTGCTCGCCGAGGCGGGATGACCCGAGCTGACTCTCCCGGGACTGCTCCCGGGAGAGTCAGCTGCCGGCGGCAGGACTCTCCCGGGAGCGGTCGGCGGCTTCGGCCACCATCGCGAAGTACGCATCACGGCTGCGACGGACATGGACGGACATGAGGTCAGCGGCGGTTGCCTCCTGCCCGACGTCGACAGCGGCGAGGATCCCCCGATGCTCCGACCACGCCTGCGACCCGCGGGTGGTGACGTTGAGCGAATACAGCCATTCGATCTTGCCCGAGATCTGTCTCAGCAGGCTGGTCAGCGACAGACTGCCGCTGAGTTCGGCGATGGCGAAATGGAAGCGCATGTTGAGTTCGGCGAGCTCGTCGAAGCGCTGCCGCGCGATGACAGCATCACCGTCGTCGAGGATCACCGTGATCTCCTTGCGCACCTGCCGCCACTGCGCATCGGTCGCCCCGCCGCTGCTCTGCGCGGCCGCCCGCTTCGCCGCCTTCCGTGCCGTCGCCGATTCGAGGACGTTGCGGATCTCGAAGAGGTCCTCGGCGTCATCGACCGGCGAGGGGGCGACCACACTGCCGACGTACGGCCGGGATTCGACGAGCCCTTCGGACTCGAGCGCCCGCAGCGCCTCGCGGATCGGGATGCGAGACACCGCGTAGTGGGTGGCGAGCGCCGCCTCCCGCAGCTTCGTGCCGGGTGGCAGCACACCGGCGATGATGTCGTGACGCAGCAGCGCACCGACGGCGGCGGCACTCGACCCGCTCATCATCGCCCCGCCGCGTAGCCTTGGGCACCGCGCGGATTCGCCGCCGCCGCGAGCGTGCCTGTCGTCGGTTCGCGGGTCACACACGACAGACGGCCGAGTTCCCAGTCGCCGGCCCGGGTCACCGCATGTCCGCGCTCGATGAGCCCTGCAATGACGTCCTCGCCGAGGCGGTCCTCGACGACGGCGCCCGCCGGCACCCAGGTGCGGGGCCAGAACGACCCGGCCAGCGCCGTCGTGTGCAGAGCCGGCGCGTCGATCGCCTGCTGGGGCGCGTATCCGCCGACGAGCATGCGGAGGATCATCAGCAGCTGCCACTGCTCCTGCTGGTCGCCGCCCGGGGAGCCGAACGCGATGATCGGCTGCCCGTTCTGCGAGATGAGCGTCGGTGTCAGGGTCGTCCGCGGGCGCTTGCCCGGCGTCAGCGCCGACGGCGAGTCCGCGTCGAGCCACGTCATCTGCAGGCGCGTGCCGAGGCAGAACCCGAGTTCGGGCACGACCGGCGACGACTGCAGCCACCCGCCTGACGGCGTGGCGGAGATGATGTTGCCCCAGTGATCGACGACGTCGATGTGGCAGGTGTCGCCCTTGCTGACTCCGTTCTTCTGGACGGTCGGCTCACCGATTCCCGCTCTGCTGAGCTCCTCCCGGTCCGCGCCTTCGGGGACGAGCGGCGGGGTGAACGTCGGAGCCTCGCCGGCCCGATTCGGCCCGGGTCGGAACTCCGCCGAGGCAGTGTCGGCGATGAGGTTGCGGCGGCTCGCGGCGTACTCGTCACTGAGCAGCCAGTCAAGGTCGACCGCGGCGTCACCGTAGTAGGCGTCGCGGTCGGCCATCGCGAGTTTGAGGGCTTCGAGGATCGTGTGGGCGCCGATCTCCGTCGACGGATCGAGGCGCTCGTCGTCGAATCCGTCGAGGATCGTCAGCGCCTGGAGCAGTGCCGGCCCCTGTCCCCACGGTCCGATCTTCGCGATCTCGTATCCCCGGAAGTCGATCGTCACCGGCGTCTCGTATCCTGCGTCGAAACCGGCCATGTCAGCGACCGTGATGACTCCGGCGTGGTCACCGCCGGTCGAATGGCGGTGAGGGGTCCGCACGAACTCGGCGATCGCCTCGGCGACGAATCCGGTCTTCCACTCGGTCCGGGCGGCACGGATCCGCGCCGCCCGGGCATCCGCACGGTTCCTGGCCCGGCCGCCGTCCGGCCCGTCCGCGCTTTCACCGGCGGCAACGCCCTCACCGGCGGCGATGAGTCGTCGGAGCACCTCGGCGTAGGCCGGATTGACGATGATCTCTCCGGGCTCGGGAACCCGGCCACCGGGCATCCACAGCTGCGCCGAGGTCGGCCAATGGTCGGTGAAGAGCTCCTGCACCCGCTCGATGGTGCCGACGACCCGCGCGAGGACGGGGTGTCCGTTCTCTGCGTAGTCGATCGCGTAGGCGAGCACCTCGGCGAGCTCCCAGGTGCCGTGGTCCTCGAGGAGGGCGAGCCACGCGTCGACGGAGCCGGGCACGGCAGCGGCGAGGGCACCCGCTCCGGGCACCATGTCGAGCCCCTCGCTGCGGAAGTGCTCGATGGTCGCCGCCGCCGGAGCCGGGCCCTGGCCCATGAGGATCTGCGGGGAGGACGGGTCCTCGGCCGTGGCGAACACCCCCGTCATATCGCCGCCGGGCCCATTGAGGTGGGGTTCGACGACGTGGAGGACGAAGGCTCCGGCCACCGCGGCGTCGAAGGCGTTGCCACCGCGTTCAAGGACGGCCTGCGCCGAGGCGGTCGCGAGCCAATGCGTCGATGCCGACATTCCGAAACGGCCTTCGAGCGTCGGGCGGGTCGTGAACGCGGCAGGCGCGGTAAAGGTCATATCGGTGTCCCTCCGTGGAACCGGTGACGCGTCGGGAATTCGTCGTTGAAGCCATCGTAGGCAATCGGGAGAGCGATGCCGGCCTTCCGTTTGCATACAATCTATCGACGGTTATGCTTTTTGTATACAAACCCAAGGAGTCTCCCGCACCGTGGGAGGCCCGATTCGGGCCGGTCCCCAACCGGCCCGCGACTGTGCCCGGCACTGCGCAATCCGCAGGATCCGCGCCAGTCGAGAGAGCCGCGCGCTCGGGCGGCCATGACCTGGCCGAACAGGTGCCGGCTCAGCAATGAGACGACAACACGTACGACTCACCCTCACCCCCACGCGCGTGCGAGAGCACGCGCGTGGACCCCTCCTGACAGGCGGCCCCCGCCTCTGCGCGTGGACCCCTCCCGACGAAAGGGGCGCAATGGATCGCCGCCTCGACCTCGCGATGCTCCTCGTCCTCACCTTCTCAACAGGGATGGTCGACGCGATCGGCTATCTCGGATTCGACAAGATCTTCACCGCGAACATGACCGGCAACGTCGTCATCCTCGGCATGGCGCTCACCGGCGCCGACGACCTGCCCGTCCTCCGCCCGGCGCTCGCGCTCGCCTTCTTCATGGTCGGCGCGGCACTCGGCGGACGCATCCTCGGCCGTCGCGGCGAGGCCTGGCACCACCGGACGACGCTGATCTTCACGCTCGTCGCGCTCGGCTGCGCGGCGCTGTCCGTCTACGTCGCCGTCGTTCCCGATCCGGCCCTCGGGGCGTCCGGCACGATCTTCACCTCGGCGCTCTCCACGCTCATGGGCGCGCAGGCCGCCGCGGCACGGCGGATGAAGATCGCCGATGTCACGACCGTCGTCGTCACCTCGACGATCGTCGGTCTCGCCGCGGACTCCCGGCTCGCCGGCGGCGACAGCACGAACTGGATCCGCCGTGGCCTCGCCGTCGCGCTCATCCTCATCGGCGCCCTCGCCGGGGCCGCCTCCCTGCTCATCAACCAGTGGATCGGCATCGCGCTCGTCGCCGTCATCATCGCCGTCGCCGCGGTCATCGGCCACCGTGCGATGCATCGCCGCACCCTCGCCGAGGCGGTCGCCGCCTGATCCGCACAGGCCGGGTTCGTCTGTCGCCGCGGTGAGAGGCGGTTCGGCGTCGCGGTGGTCACCCGCATCGATCGCGTGTGCCGCCTCCCGCTCACTCTGCGGGGATCTCCGGCAGCAGCCGGGGGCCCGAGCCGTTCGTCCCGAGTTCGTCATCGGGATTGAGCACGCGGCAGCTCTTCAGCGACACGCACCCGCACCCGATGCACTCGACGAGTTCGCTCTCCATCCGCTCGATCTCCCGCCGCCTGGCCTCGAGCTTGCCGCGCCAGCGCTCACTGATCCGCCGCCAGTCCGCCTTGCCGGGCATCCTGTCCGACGGCAGGTCGGAGAACACCTCGGCGACCTCGACGAGGGGAATGCCCATCCGCTTGGCCACCTGGATCACCGAAACCCGGCGGATGACGTGGCGCGCGTAGCGTCGCTGCCCGCCGGAGGTCCGGGTCGAGGAGATGAGTCCCTGGCGTTCGTAGAAGTGCAGCGCCGAGACGGCAACGCCCGTGCGCCTCGCGACCTCACCGACCGAGAGCAGATCGGTGGGCGAGGGCTTCGCGTCGGGAGAATTCTTCACATTCATCATTGACCTCAACTTTGGTTGAGGTTTTAGCGTAGCCGATATGAGAGACGACGACAGGCCCCCAACTGCCTCCGATCCGACAACGACTCCCGATCCGACGACGAGCATGCCGCGTCAAACCGGCAGCTGGCGCGAGCTCTTCGGCCCCGACCATCTCACCGCCTCCCTCGTGCTGGCCGGCGGCATCGCCGTCTACGCGATGAACACCTTCGTCACCGCCGCCCTCCTGCCCTCGGCGATCGCCGACATCGGCGGCGAACCCTACTTCGCCTGGGTGACGACGGCCTTCCTCGTCGCCTCCGTGCTCACGTCGATGCTCGTCGCCCGCACCCTCGGAGCCTGGGGTGCCGCCCGCGCGTACCTCTTCGCCTTCGTGCTCTTCGCCGCCGGCTCCCTCGGCGCGGCGCTCGCCCCGACGATGGAGCTGCTCGTCGGGGCCCGCATCATCCAGGGCGCCGGCGGCGGTCTGCTCGCCGGCCTCGGCTATGCGGTCATCCGTGACGCGCTCCCCCGCAGGCTGTGGACGCGCGCGACCGGACTCGTCTCGGCGATGTGGGGCGTCGGCACCCTCGTCGGGCCGGCCGTCGGCGGCCTGTTCGCCCAATTCGACTTCTGGCGCGGCGCGTTCTGGCTGCTCACCCTCATGTCGCTGGCGCTGGGACTCATGGCGGTGCGCAGCCTGCCCGGCCGCTCCGCCGACCGGCCCGACTTCGGACGGCTGCCCTACGCCTCCCTGACTCTCCTCGTCCTCGCGGCCTCGGCATTCAGCGCGGCCGCCGTCGTCCCCGTCGGCGCGCCGACGGCCGTGGCCCTGACGCTCGGCGTCGGCCTCGTGCTCGCCTTCGTCCTCACCGACAGACGCTCCGCATCGCCCGTCCTCCCCCACATCACCTACCGCCGCGGCAATCCGCTCAAATGGATCTACCTCGTCCTCGGCATCCTCTCCTCCGCGGCGATGATCGAGATCTTCCTGCCGAAGTTCGGCCAGGAGCTCATCGGGATGTCCCCGTTCCTCGCGGCCGTCTTCGGCGTCGCCATCTCCGTGGGCTGGAGCTTCATCCAGATCTTCAGCGCGAGCGTCGACAGCGCCCGTCTCGCCCGCCGCTTCATGGTGCTCGGGCCGATCCTCGTGACCGCAGGCCTGACCGTCTACGCACTCACCCAGCACGTCGACGGACGGTGGATCGCCTGGGTCTGGGCAGCGGGGCTCGTCGTCGCCGGAACCGGCATCGGCCTCGCCTTCCCTCACCTCAACGTCGCGGCGATGAGCAGCAGCGACGACCCGGTCGAGGGCTCGAAGGCGGCCGCGGGACTCGGCACCGCGGAACTCATCGCCAACGCGATCGCCTCAGCCCTCGTCGGCGTGCTCGTCGCCGTCGGCGGCCCCGGCGCGGGCGGGTCGACGACGATGGGTGCAGGGCTCGCCGCCCTCGGTGCCGTCGGCGTCGTCATCGCCGTGCTGACCTTCCGCACCCGTTCGCCGGGGTGACGTTCCATCACGTTCGCCCACCTCGGCGCCCTCGTTCAGCACTTCGCGTGAAAATCGCGTCTTGGGAGAGCCGATTCTCACGCGAAGTGTTGAGCGAGCACTGACAGGCGAGTCACGCCGACTCCCGGTCTACCCGCGCAGTCGCGTCATCTCCGGATCGTAGAGAGGTTCGGCGGAGACGGTCGCCGGCACCCGGCGCCCGAAGTACTCGATCTCGACGGGATCACCGACGGACAGGGTGTTCGGCAGCCACGCGTAGGCGATCGCCTTCCCGATCGTGTACCCGTACGCCGCCGAGGTGACGTACCCGTCGGCCGCACCCGACCCCGAGGCGGTGCCCGATCCTGAGGCCGCACCCGACCCCGACACAGTACCGCCCACCGCGGCACCACCGCCGGCCTCCGACCGCCCGACGTAGACGGGTTCCTTGCCGAGGACGATGTCGCTCGGCTCATCGAGGGTGAGGCACGTGAGCTTCTTCTCCGCCGCCGCGGCACGGGCCGCGAGCGCCGACTTCCCGACGAAGTCATCGGTCTTCGAGGCCTTGACGGCGAAGCCGAGACCGGCCTGCTCGGGTTCGTGCTCGCTCGTCATGTCCGTGCCGAAGGACCGGAAGCCCTTCTCCAGTCGCAGGGAGTTGAATGCCTCCCGACCGGCGGCGATGATCCCGAACTCCTGTCCGGCCTCCCACAGCACATCCCAGAGCCGGTGCCCGAGATCCGCCGAGGTGTAGAGCTCCCAGCCGAGCTCCCCGACATACGACAGCCGCATCGCCGTGACCGGGATGCCGGCGATCGTGATGGGCTTCGTCCGGAAGTACTTGAGCCCCTCATCGGTGAGGTCGTCGTCGCTGACCGCGGCGATGACGTCCCGGGCGCGCGGTCCCCACAGGCCGATGCAGCACGTGCCTGGTGTCGTCTCCCGCACCGTCACCCACTGGCTCGGGTCCTCCTCGGTCTGCCGCCGCGCGGCCCGGGAGATGTAGGCGAGATCGATATTGCTGTTGGCCCCCACCTGGTAGGTCTCCTCGTCGAGGATCGCCACCGTGATGTCCGAGGTGATGCCGCCGGCCTCGTCGAGGAGCAGCGTGTAGCTCACCGCTCCGGGCTTGCGCAGCATCGACGAGGTCGTCAGCCCGTGGAGCAGTCGGCCGGCTCCGGGACCCTTGACCTCGAAGCGCTTGAGCTGGGTCATGTCGAACATCGCGACGTTCGTCCGCGTCTTCCACGCCTCGACGGCGGCGATCGGCGAATGGAACTGGTCGGCCCACGCCTCCCGCTCCGGGGCCCGCCACTCCTCGGGCAGCTCGTCGAGCAGCGCGGCGTTCGCTTCGTACCAGTGCGGGCGCTCCCACGCCGCGGCTTCGAGGAACACCGCCCCGAGCCGCTTCTGCTGCTCGTTGAATGGGCTGAGCCGCACATCGCGCGGTGAGACCCGGGGCTGGAGCGGGTGGAGGACGTCGTAGATCTCGCGGAAGTTCTGCTGCGAGGTCTCGCTGACGTACTCCGGTGTCGTCTGGACGTCCTCGAAGCGGTTGAGGTCGAGCCCGCTGAGGTCGGTCGACGAGTGCCCGCGGGCGATGAGCTCGGCAACGGCCTTCGCGACGCCGCACCCGTGGGTGACCCACACCGCCTCGGCGACGAAGAATCCGTCGACGTTCCGGGACTCCCCGACCAGCGACCCGCCGTCGGGGGTGAAGGAGAAGATGCCGTTGAAACCGCGTTGGATGTCGGTCTGTGCCAGCTCCGGGAGGATCTGCCGGCTGAGCTCCCACTCGCGCTCGAAGTCCTCGGGGGTGAAGGTCAGGGACGACGGCATCCGCTCGGACGTGATCTCGTCGGGGTCGTACGCCGGCAGCTCATCGAGGTCGACGGGCATCGGACGGTGCGCGTACGAACCGATGCCGATCCGCTCGCCCCATTCCCGGTAGTAGAGGTCCTCGTCCTGGTAGCGCAGGATCGGCGCCTGCGCACCGTTGGGCAGCTCGTTCTTCCCGACCAGGCTCGGAACCTCGGTCGACCACGCGAACTGGTGGGCCAGCGGCAGCAGCGGGATCGGGGTGTCGGCCATCGCCCCGATCGTCGGTCCCCAGAAGCCTGCACACGAGACGACGATGTCGGCGGGGATCCGCTCGTCGCCGGCGATGACCGCCGCGACCTTGCCCCCGGCATGCTCGATGCCGGTGACGACCGTGCGGTCGCGGAACTCGACCCCGGCGGCTTGGGCGCGCTCGATGACGAGCTGTGTGCCCCGCGCCGCCAGCGCCAGTCCGTCGCCGGGGGTGAAGAGGCCGCCCAGGACCATGTCCGGGTTGAGCATCGGGAAGAGCCGCACCGCCTCCTCGGCGTCGACCACCTCGGCGTCGACACCCCACGCGCGGTTCCAGCCGGCCCGCCGGTCGAGGTCGGCGAGCCTCTCCGGGGTCGTCGCGATCTCGAGCCCGCCGACGGGGAGGAACGATCCCCGCCCGTTAGGTCCGGTCAGCGATGTCAGCTTCGCGATCGTGTACTGCGCGAACTCCGTCATCGACTTCGACGGATTCGACGAGAACACGAGTCCCGGGGCGTGCGAGGTCGAGCCGCCGGGGATGGACAGCGGCCCCTGTTCGATGACGAGCGTGTTCGTCCAGCCCAACTGGGCGAGCTCATCGGCGAGGTTCGCCCCGACGATGCCCGCTCCGATGATGACGACCCGCGGTGAGGAATTCGACACTGGGTTCTCCTTGCTGTGGTGACGCTGCGATGGACAGGTGTGGTGATGCGTTCGCCGAGGTGGTCGCCCCGTCCCGTCCCCGCGCCGAGGCGGGTGCCGGGACCAGGGACCTCGTGGCCTAGGCGTCGATGACGAGATCGGTCGTCGCTGTCGAGCAGCAGGGGAGGAATTTCCCCGCCTCGATCTCGCGGGCGCGGATGCCGCCCTGGTGGTTCATGTCGACCTCCCCGTCGAGTTTGACGACCTTGCACGACCCGCACATGCCCTCCTGGCAGTTCGCTCCGATCCGCACCCCGGCCCGCCGTGCGGCCTCGAGGATGTTGGCCTCCGGGGCGATGCGGACATTCACCCCGGTGCGGAGGAAGGCCATGGTGAGTTCGCCTTCTCCCACGGTAGCGAAGCTGTCCGGATCCGCGGGTCTCGTTTCGCCATCATCGGCACTCTCGGAGGTCGTCTCGCCCTCGGCGGGCACGGCCTCGAGGGGGACGCCCACGGCAGCGTCGGCCGCCTCGGCGTCGTACTCGGGTTCGTAGAGGTCGAGGGCGGCCGGCTGCTGTTCCCAGTACTCCTCGGTCGACGAGGCGATCTCCCCGGCGATCTCTCCGGCCAGCGCCACCTCCTCGGCGTATTCGAGGCGGGTGGCCCGGTCGCCGGAGAAGAACTCCATGAAGATCGAGGTGTCGTCGACGCCGACCCGACTCAGGCATTCCGTGGCCGTGTTGAGGTATCCCTCGGGCCCGCAGGCGAAGACCTGGCGTCCGTTGGCGTCGGGGACGACCTCGTCGAGGAGCGCGGCCGAGAGCCGGCCTGTCCGTCCCGTCCACGCCTCCGCCGTCTGCGCCCGATCGCCGAGGCAGTAGACGACCTGGATCCGGAAGTCGGCCTTCTCGAGGAAGTCGAGCTCGTCGGTGAAGGCGAAGCGGTCGGGCTCCGACCCGTGGTAGAGGAGGATGACGTCGGCCTGCCCGGGCAGCGAGTGGATCGTGCGGATCATCGACATCAGCGGCGTGATCCCGGCCCCGGCCGCGAGCAGCAGGTAGCGGGCCCGTCGGTCCCAGTCGGCGAGGTGGAAGGCGCCGACGGGACCGAGCATCTCGAGCACCGTGCCCGGCCTGATCGACTCGTGCGCCCACGGTGAGACGAGCCCGTTGTCATCGCGTTTGATCGTCACGGAGAACGTCCACGGTTCGGTGGGCGCCGAGGACAGGGAGTAGCTGCGGGACTCCGGCTCCGCCTCGGCGCCGTAGATGGGGAAGTCGATGTTGACGTACTGTCCCGACCGGAACGCCAGCGGTGCGCCGTCGGTGCGGCGGAAGACGAACGTCATCATGTCCCCGGCCTCGGGGATCGTCTCGACGCATTCGGCGGTGAACTCCTGCGGATGCCACGGTCCCAGCGCGGTCGCGGCACCGGCCGGGCCCGCGGTCGAGCCGAGGACCCGGTTCCACGGCATCTCGAGGCCGCGGATCCGCTGCGCGAGCGGGATGGTCGGGTCGGCGATCGACCTCATTCCACGTGCTCCCGCATCCGGCCGACGTACCAGTTGATGAAGGCCTCGACCTGGTATTCGCTCTTCATGTACGGGCCCTGTTCGTACATCGGGCTGGCCGCGCCTTGCTGGCAGAGCTCGACGAACGCCTTGTCCTGGAGGTTCGTCTGCTTCCACGTGTGGGTGAGCGTCTCGAGGTCGTAGTCGACGCCCTCGACCGCGTCATCGGCGACGAGCCACGTCGTGCGCACGAGCGTCTGGTGGGCGCTGATGGGGAACGCGGCGAAGGTGATGACATGGTCGCCGAGGAGGTGGAACCAGCTGTTGGGCTGCAGGTGCATCGAGCACCGCCCGAGCCGGAAGTCCGGCAGATCGCCGAGGAGCTTCTTGACGAGCCGACGCCCGTCGGCGGAGAACGACTCGCCCTCCCCATCGAGGGACTCCCGGGAGATCCGGATGCCGGCGACGCGGGTGTCGAGCTCCTCGATGACCTCGTACGGCAGCCCGTAGCGGCGGCACCGGTACTCGAGCGAGGCCTGCGCCTGCTGGTTGCGTTCCCACACCTCGGTCAGGTGCGGGGGCACGGTCTCGTCGCTCAGCCCCCAGGTCGGGAAGAGCGAGCACGCGAGCTCGGGATGGCCGTCGCAGTGGTAGCACTCACGGTTGTTCTCCATGACGAGCTTCCAGTTGCCCTCCTCGACGATGTTCTGCTGGTAGGCGACCTTCGTCTTCGCGAGCTCGTGCGGACCGACGTAGGGCGCGAAGAGGTCGGCCACCTCGGCGAAGTCCTCCGGCGGCTCCTCGGCCAGGCAGAGGAAGACGAGGCCGGCGACGACCGTCGCATGGGCGCGCTTGAGCGCGTAGCAGGCCTTGTCGAAAGACATCTCCCCCGGCGCCGAGGCGTGGATGAGCTCGCCGTCGGGCGAATACGTCCACGAGTGGTAGCCGCACACGAGGTTGCCCGTCGTGCCCGAGGGCTCGGTGAGGACCCGGGCGCCGCGGTGGCGGCAGACGTTGTGGAGGGCGTTGACGCCGCCGTCGTCGGTGCGCAGGACGATGAGCGAGTACGGCCCGAGGTGGAGGGTGATGTAGTCACCGGGCTCGGGGATCTCGGCGACGCTGCACGCGAAGACCCAGTGCCGTCCGAAGATGCCCTGCATGTCGAGGTTGAAGAGGTGGTCGTCGGTGTAGAACGGGGCTTCGAGTGAGAAGCCCTGGCGCCTGGTGTCGAGGAGGAGGCGGATCTCGTCGAGCCTCTCCTCGCTGATCCCCGCGGGGAATCCCTGCTTCGTCGGTGCCAGGTTGGTAGCGGTCAATTCCGATCTCCCTTGATGCGCTCATGAAGGCGAGCGGCCCCTCGGGCGTGGCCGACCCATCGCCCAGCCCCGCCGCCTCGCTGATGTCACGATAGACCTGGCGAACACTGCGGGAAAAGCGCGAGATTCCGGAGATCAACGTGCGGAATCAGTGCATAATGTCAGCATGCTTGACCCGCGTCTCATCACGCTGCGGACGTTCGCCGAATCGGGCACGATCGCGGCCACCGCAGAGCTCACCGGATACTCCCCCTCGGCGGTGTCCGCGCAGCTGCGCGACCTCCAGAATGCGCTGGGAATGACGCTTCTGACCAAGGACGGGCGCGGCCTGCGGCTGACGGCGACGGGCCGCTATCTCGTCCGCCGGTCCGACCGGCTGATCTCCGTGTGGGAGGAGATCCGCGCCTCCTCGTTCACTGCCGGTGACCAGGCGCCTTCCCATTTCGGGATCGGCGGGTTCTCGACCGCCTCGGCGAATCTCCTCGCTCCGCTCGCGGCCAACCTGCGCACCACCCATCCGGAGGTCAGGGTCCACGTCATCGAGGCGAGCCCGAGCCGCTGCTTCGACCTCCTCGTCGCCGAGCGCATCGACCTCGCCGTCGTCGTCTCCCCGCGTGGGGACGCCCGGGCGGAGAACGATGCGCGGTTCGAGAAGGTCGACCTCCTCGACGATCCGCTCGATGTCATGGTGCCCGCCGACCACCCGGTCGCCGGTCTCGACGCGGTCGATCTGTCGGATCTCGCCGGCGAGGACTGGATCACCGCGGTGCCCGGCTCGCCGTACCACGCGCTCTTCATCGCCGCGTTCACTGCGGCCGGGCTGACGCCGACGATCGCACACGAGTCCGTCGAGTGGGAGACCTCGGCTGCGCTCGTCGGCGCCGGCATCGGGGTCAGCCTCGTCCCCCGGCTCGCGAACCTCTCCGGAGAGGACAACGTCAGGCGCGTGCGGCTGACCGGCACGGCCCGACTCTCGCGGAAGATCATCGCCGCCGTGCGCACCGGCAGCCGCGGCTCACCGCTCATCCGCGAATCCCTCCGCCACCTGCGCGCGACCTCCCAACGGATCCTCGCCACCCGCCTCGGCGAGCCCGACTGACGAGGTGGGGCGGACGTGCGGGGCGGGATGCCAGGCGGGGGGGGTGCGCGGAGGCGTGTCCAGCCCGCAGCGATTGCGCGCAAGACAGCCGCGTGCGAGGAGGCGAGCACTGCCTTCCTCCACCAGCGACACCGACGCAGTGATTTGACAAATACGCCCTCACCCAACGCCCGCTGACGCATCGACGCCCTCAACCGACAAATACGCGGTTAGCACACGGCGTATATGTCGGTTCACCGCGTCAAAGGACACTCCCGGCCGGTTGCGCACCGGCTGAGCCCCCGCGCCGAGGCGGTTGCGGCGGAGCGGGCACGGGTCTGACCCAAGGAGGCGGTGTGCGCGGAGGCGTGTCCCGCCCGCAGCGATTGCGCGCAGGGCAGCCGCATGCGAGGAGGCGAGCACAGCCTTCCTCCGCCCGCGACACCGACGTGGCGAACCGACAAATACGCCCTCACCCAACGCCCGTCGACGCATCGACGCGGTGAACCGACAAATACGCCGTTAGCGCACGGCGTATATGTCGGTTCGGGGCGTCGATGTCTCCTGCCCCGTCTCCTGCCCCGGAGTCGCACAGTCCGAACTCGGGTATTGACACGGACGGAGACGCCCAGCAAGACTGACAGCACGTCTGATACAAGACTGATATTTCAGGAGGCCGATCGGTTCTCCCGCCGATCACGTCCTCACCATCAGCTCCGAACGGAGGCTCAAGGATGAGCAACAGGGCAATCAGCTACGCAGGTCCCGGCAAGGTCGAGGTCATCGACACCGAGTACCCGGAATTCGTCCTCAAGGACGGCCCCGGCGTCAATCCCGCCAACGTCGGCCGGAAGGTCGACCACGGCGTCATCCTCAAGACCGTCGCCACGAACATCTGCGGCTCCGACCAGCACATGGTCCGGGGCCGCACGACTGCTCCCGAGGGTCTCGTCCTCGGTCACGAGATCACCGGTGAGGTCGTCGAGGTCGGTCGGGACGTCGAGTTCGTCAAGGTCGGCGACCTCGTCTCGGTGCCGTTCAACATCTCGTGCGGCCGCTGTCGGAACTGCAAGGAGGGCAAGACGGGAATCTGCCTCAACGTCAATCCCGACCGTCCCGGTTCGGCCTACGGCTACGTCGACATGGGCGGCTGGGTCGGCGGGCAGGCCGAGTACGTCCTCGTCCCCTACGCGGACTGGAACGTCCTGAAGTTCCCGGACAAAGAGCAGGCGATGGAGAAGATCCTCGACCTCACGATGCTCTCGGACATCTTCCCCACCGGATTCCACGGCGCCGTCGGGGCGGGAGTGCAGGTCGGCTCGACCGTCTACGTCGCAGGCGCCGGTCCCGTCGGTCTCGCGGCGGCCACCTCGGCGCTTCTCCTCGGTGCCGCCGTCGTCATCGTCGGCGACCTCAACGAGGACCGACTGGCGCAGGCGCGGAGCTTCGGCTGCGAGACGGTCGACGTCTCGAAGGGCGACCCGAAGGATCAGATCGAGCAGATCCTCGGTACCCCCGAGGTCGACTGCGGCATCGACGCCGTCGGCTTCGAAGCCCGCGGACACGGCAAGGACGCCGGACACGAAGCACCCGCGACCGTGCTCAACTCGCTCATGGACATCACGCGGGCCGGCGGCAGCCTCGGCATCCCCGGGCTCTACGTCACCGGTGATCCCGGCGCCGTCGACGAGGCGGCCAAGGAGGGCTCGCTGTCGATGCGCTTCGGTCTCGGATTCGCCAAGTCGCACGTCTTCGTCACCGGCCAGTGCCCGGTGATGAAGTACAACCGCGGCCTCATGCAGGCGATCCTCCACGACAAGGTCTCGATCGCGAAGAACGTCAATGCCACGGCGATCTCGCTCGAGGACGCCCCGCAGGGTTACGCCGACTTCGACTCGGGCGTCGCGAAGAAGTTCGTCCTCGACCCCCACGGCCTCATCAGCGCGTGATGGGCTGAGGCCGCGCGAGCCGAAATTGTGCCCTGCGCGGCGAGCGCTGCACCGCGGTTCCGGGGCTCGCACGGCGAGCGCACGAAGAGGCCCGGTGGGCGAAGGAGAATCGCTCCTTCGCCCACCGGGCCTCACGCGCTCATCGACGTCGCCGCGTCTGCAGGCGGCACGTCACTGCGGTCCCCGGAGCGAAGTCGTCTCGGGCATCAACCCCACGCCAACCCTCACCCCGATCACTTGAAGTTCGGCACGACCTCGTCGATGAAGAGCTGCAGCGAGGCCTTCTTCTCCTCGTGGCTGAGCGCATTGTCCGACCAGAAGCTGTACTCGTCGTAGCCGAGGTCCGCGTAGTGCCTGATCCGCTCGGTCACCTCGGCCGGGGTGCCGATCATCGCCGACCGGTGGAGGGACTCGAGTTCGAACTCGGGACGGTCGGCGAAGCGCTCCTCGGGGGTCGGGTCGAGGAAGCCGTCGACGGGGTCCTTCTTCCCGAACGCCCACGCGGAGAACGTGCGGTAGTACTTGTTGATGCCGGCGGCCCCGACCTTCCAGCCCTCCGGATCCTCCGGGGAGTGGAGGTAGGTGTGGCGCAGCACCATGATCTCCGGGCGCTTCTCGACCTCGGGGTGGGCGGCGAGGGCCGTCTCGAACTTGTTCATGAGGTCCTCGACCTCGCGGTCGTCCTTCATCAGCGGCGTGACCTGGACGTTGCAGCCGTTGGCGACGGCGAAGTCGTGGGTCTCGGGGCTGCGGGCGGCGAGCCAGATCGGCGGCGTCGGCTGCTGCACCGGTTTGGGCACCGCCGTCGAGACGGGGAACTGCCAGTGCTCGCCGTCGTGGGCGTAGTCGCCCTGGAGGAGAGCGCGCATCGCAGGCACGAGCTCGCGCAGGTACTCGCCGCCGTCGGCCGCGGGCATGCCGCCGGCCATCCGATCGAACTCGAACTGGTAGGCCCCGCGGGCGATGCCGACCTCGGCGCGCCCGCCGCTGATGACGTCGAGGAGCGCGACCTCACCGGCGGCGCGCAGCGGGTGCCAGAACGGGGCGATGATCGTGCCCGACCCCAACCGGATCGTCGAGGTCTGCGCGGCGAGTGCGGCGAGCTGCGGCATCGGGCTCGGCGAGGAGACGTACTCCATCGAGTGGTGTTCGCCGATCCACACCGTGCCGAAGCCTCCGGCCTCGGCGATCTTGACGAGTTCGACGAGGTTGGCCCAGTGCTGTTCGGGGCTGATCGAGTCGTCCCAGCGTTCCATGTGGAGGAAGAGCGAGAAGCGCATCATCGGTCCTTTCCATCCGCCGGCGGTGCCTGGCGGATCTCTGCTCGTGGGGTGAGCGAGTGGTGTCGTTGTGGTGGTGAGTTCGCCGAGGCGGCCGTGCCACCCGCAGCCGGCCCCGGTCCACCCGCGGCAGGCCCAAGTCCGCCCGCGGCAGGCCCGGGGCCGCCGCGGTCAGCGGGTCAGCCGGAGGCTTCGCGTTCGGCGATCGTCGTGTTCGACCGCGACCAGAGCTCCTTGTCGACTTCGCGCACGATCACTGTGATGTTCTCGTCCGCGGCGCCCGTGGTGCGGGCGGCGACGTCGTGGACGCCGGCGATGAGGGCGCGCAGCTGCTCGGGCGTGCGGCCTCGGCCGATCGAGATGTCGATGAGCGGCATGTCCTCACCTTCCCAGCACGAAGGGATCGGCGACCGGGCCTTCGTCCGTGTTGATCCAGATGCTCTTGAGTCGGGTGTACTCGTGCATCGACTCGATGCCGTGCTCGATGCCCACCCCGGAGTTCTTGAATCCCTGTCGCGGCGACATCGGCGACATCGCGCGGTACATGTTGATCCAGATCGTGCCGGCCTCGAGCTGCTGGGACATCCGCATGCTGCGGGCGAGGTTCTGGGTCCACACCCCGGCGGCGAGCCCGTAGTCGGTGTCGTTGGCGAGCTCGAGGACCTCCTCCTCGGTGTCGAAGGGCATGACCGCGGCGACGGGTCCGAAGATCTCCTCCTGGACGACGCGCATGTCGTTCGTCGTGTCCGTGAGCACGGTGGGCTGGAAGAAGTAGCCGGGGAGGTCGACGTCGGGACGGTCCCCGCCGTAGGCGATCCGTCCGCCCTCCGAGACGCCGAGGTCGACGTACTCCTTGACCTTGCCGAGCTGTGCTTCGAAGGCCAGCGGCCCGAGTTCGGTCTCCGGGGCCATCGGGTCGCCGATGACGATGGAGGCGGCCCGGGCGGTGACCTTCTCGAGCAGCTCATCGTAGATCCCGCGCTGCGCGAAGACCCGGGACCCGGCGATGCACGTCTGCCCGGCTGCCGCGAAGATGCCGGCGATGACGCCCATCGCGGCATTCGAGACGTCGGCGTCGTCGAAGACGATGTTCGGGCTCTTCCCGCCCAGCTCGAGGGTCGAGCCGATGAACCGGCCTGCAGTCGCCGAGGCGATGGCTGCGCCGGTGCGGGTCGATCCGGTGAAGGAGATCTTCGCGAGCTTCGGGTTGTCGACGAGCGCCTGCCCCGCCTCGGCACCGAGACCGGTGACGACGTTGACGACACCGGCGGGGAACCCGGCCTCATCGGCGAGCTCGGCCAGGCGCAGGATCGTCCGCGAGGTGTATTCGCTCGGTTTGATCACCGCGGTGTTGCCGGCAGCCAGTGCCGGTGCGAGCTTCGAGAGCGTCAGCGTCATCGGCGAGTTCCACGGGGTGATGAGCCCGACGACGCCGAGCGCCTCCCGCTGCGTGAAGTTGATGACCTCGGGCGAGTTCGTCGGGATCTGCGACCCCTGCACCTTGTCGGCGAGTCCGCCGAAGTAGTAGAGGTATTCGGGCAGCCCGGCGAGCTGGCCGACCATCTCCCGCAGGAGCTTGCCGTTGTCCTGGCTCTCGAGCCGCGCGAGCTCGTCGGCGTTCTCCGTGATGAGATCGCCGAACCGTCGCAGCAGGTGCCCCCGCTGGGTCGGCGTCATCCGCCGCCAGATCCGTGAGGAGAAGGCCTGCGCGGCGGCATCGACGGCCCGGTCGACATCGGCCGCCGTGCCGCGGGCGAATTCGTAGAGGGTCTCCAGCGTCGCCGGGTTCGTGCTCGTGAGGTAGCCGCCGTCGGCCGGGGCGCTGTGCTCCCCGCCGATGAAGTGGTCGAGTCGCAGCGTCATCGCTGACTCCTTTCGCTGTGGTCGTGGGCAACGGCAGTGTGGTCGTGGTCAACTGGGCTGCCGCCTTGGGCAACGGGACTGTCGTCGTCGAGGACAGCATCCAGATCCGTGGGAACAGCACTGTCGTCGATGAGCGCGCCCACCCGGCGGGCGAGCGTCTCGGGATGGGTGACGGGAAGCATGTGGCGGGCACCCGGAATGATGACCACCTCGGCGCCGGTGATGAGCGCGCCGAGGCGACGGCTCATATCCGGTGTCGACCCGGGGTCCCTCTCCCCGGTGATCGCCAGGGTCGGGGCGGTGATCGCCGGCAGCCGCGGGGCGATCGCCCGGTCGCCGGTGGCGAACACCGCATACGCGTGCCGATAGGAGTCGGGGTCGTTGGCGAGCAGGACCGTCCGCGTCTCCTCCCGCCAGTCCGTGGTCTCCGGGCTCTCCCCGGCGGGGAACCAGCGGTCGAGCGCACGTTCCATGCTGCCCGTGAAGTCCTCGTACGCACCGTCGAGGCGGGCCCGGACCGCGGCGGCCTCGTCATCGGTGCGCGCGGCCACGGAGCTCACGCACGTCAGGGTGCGGACGCGTCCGGGCAGCGTCGCCGCCAGCTGCTGGGCGATGAGCGAGCCGAGGGAGAATCCGACGAGATGGACGGGTCCGGCGGGCATGCGCGCGGCGATGTCGCCGGCCATGTCCTCCAGGGTCGTCGCCTCGGTCAGCGGCGGCTGGCTGCCGTGCCCGGGCAGATCGAGGGCGACCGTCGGACGGTCGAGGCGGTCCTCGACGCGCGCCCACACGGTCCGGTCGAGGCCGACCCCGTGCAGGAGCACGACGGGGGTGCCCGCATCCTCAGCCATCATCGCGCCGACTACTTGTCCGCCGAGAGCGGGGCGAGCCGCTCCTGCGGCCGTCCGCCCGTGGCACCGGCGAGCGCGACGAGGATCTCGTCGGCGTGCGGGGCGTCGGAGACCCGCCATTCGAAGGTCTGGTGGTGTGAGCGGATCGTCGCATCCGTGAAGTGCTTGAGCGGGATGTCGAAGATCGCTCCTGCGTCCGCGCGCTTCTCGACGGCGGGCAGCAGGGTGCTCGCCGAGGCGGCCCTGCGGAAGTGGTCACCGAACTTCAGCGTGTGGATGAGGGCAGAGCCGTGCTCGATCTCGCCGTCGAGTCCGACGATCGCCGCCTTCCCGTACGCTTCGAGCTCACCGCCGAGGGCCTCCATGACGCGGGGAGCGAGCAGGGCGCCGAGGTCGCTGGCCGTGGCGTCGATGCCGGGCCCGAGGTCGTCGACGAAGCCCTGCCCTGCCCACGGGTTCTCGATGACCGCGGCGACGGCGGCGACGCGGGTGATCGGGTTGACGTCGCGTCCGCCCTCGGTGAGCACGTCTTCGACGACGGTGGTGATCTTGCGAACCTTCATGAGATGAGTCCTTTCAGGATGTCGGTGGTCACGGCGCCGTCGGTGCGACGGTCGCCGATGCGGGCGAAGGGCCGGGGCCCGTTCGAGGCCGCGGCGATCACGCAGATCTCGTCGGCGTGAGGGGCGTCGGGGAGATTGACCTCGATCGACTGGTAGTGGTCGCGTGAGGTCGCGTGGGTCTTGTGCCACAGGGGCACGCGGATCGTCGTCCCGGCTGGTCCGCGGCCGTCGGCGAAGCAGAGCACCGAGGTGCCGGCGAGGAGCTCGCGCATGATGTTGCCGAAGTACGGGGTGTGGATGAGGGCGCCGGCGTGTTCGAGCTCCCCGCCCGTGCCGACGACCGCACCCTTCCCGAAGGCCTCGACCGCCTCGGCGGATCCGATGGCCGCCAGCAGACGGTCAGTGAGCACCTTCGCGAGCACCGGCGCGAGCTCCTGCGTCGCGGCGGCGAGGTCGGCCGCGGGTCCCTCCCCGATCCACGGGTTGGGGACGACGGCGACGGCGGCCGCCTGGACGAGCGGGCGGTCGAGGTCGGTGCCGGCCTCGGAGAGGATCTCCTCGCGGTGGACGGTGAGAGAGCGCACGCCGAGGCGGCGGGCGAGTTCGTCGAACGACGCAGGCAGGCGCTCGGTCGGGGCTGCCGCGCTCACTGTGCCTCCTCGGTGCCGGCTCCGGCGGTCTGCCGGTCCTGTTCGGTCAGGGAGAGCAGGGCCGCGCGGGAGGAGGCGCTGACGTGTTCGCGCATCGCGATCTCCGCGCCGATGGCATCCTTGTTCTCGATCGCGTCGATGACGGCATGGTGTTCGCCGACCGATTCGCTCAGCCGGCCCGGCCGCTGCACGGCCTGGAGGACGATGCGGTGGTAGGCGAGCTGGTGCATGAGGCGCTCGTAGGTCTCGGTGAGCTTGCGGTTGTCGGCTCCGCGGACGAGCGCCCAGTGGAATTCGTGGACGAGCCGGGCGTAGGTCTCGGCGTCCTCGGCCAGCGCCGCGGCGTCGGAGGCATCGGAGTTGTCCTTGAGCATCGCGAGCTCGGGGATCGCCCCCCGCTTGGCGAAGAGGTTCGCGGCGAGGCCCTCGAGGGACTCCTTGAGCTGGAAGAGCTCGACGATCTCCCGGCGCTTGGGCTGGCGGAGGAACGTCCCGACCCGGGGGCGGATCTCGACGAGGCCCTCGCGCTCGAGCTGCTTGAAGGCCTCGCGGACCGGGGTGCGGCTGACGCCGAAGGATTCGGCGAGCGTCGATTCGGGGATCATGTCACCCGGCTCGTACCCGTCGCTGAGGATGAGCGTGCGGACCCGGTCGAGGAACGATTCGGTCTGTGCGTCGCTGGAGATCTGTTGCATACAAGAAATCTACTTGCATACATGCGAGCATGTCAACAGCATGGTTGAAACCTTGATTTCACTGAGTTTCCCGAATCTGTTGACGGATGCATGGTGGCCAATCTATGGTCTCTGGTATGCAAGAAACACAGAATGCCGCCCTCAGTGGTGTGAAGAAGACCATCAGCGACGCGTGGCACGCCGTCTGGGACACCGATGACCTCGACGCCTTCGACGCCCTCGTCACCGACGACTACGTCCGCGTCTCGACGAATTCCGGACAGGAGAAGGACGCCGCCGCGATCAAGGAGGAGATCGGCGAGATCCGCGCCGCGTTCCCCGATCTCACGACGACGATCGACCACATCCTCATCGAAGGCGACGAGGGTGCGATCTACTGGCGCTCCGTCGGCACGTTCACCGAGCCGATGGGCGACATCCCGCCGACCGGGCAGCAGGTGACGACCCACGGCTCGAACCTCATCACCCTCGACGGCGATCGGATCGCACGGGAGACGGTGACCTGGGATGCCCACGAGCTGCTGGCCGACCTCGGACTGAAGTCGCTGTCCTCGGCGTTCGAGGTCGCCCCCGACGACGTCGTCACCGCCGATCTCACGGGCAGTCCGACGAAGGATTCGCTCAAGGCCTTCAACCGGCAGTTCATCACCGGCGTCACCGTGGTGACGACGACCGACGACGAGGGCAGGCCCCGCGGCCTCGCCGTCAACTCCTACAACTCCGTCTCCCTCGACCCGCCGCTCGTCCTCGTCTGCGTGCAGAAGACCTCGTCGACGTATCCGGCGCTGTTCCGTTCGACGCACATGGGCATCAACATCATGAGCCGCAACCAGCGGGACACGATCGGCGTCTTCGCCTCGAAGGCCCCCGACAAGTTCGCCACCCTCGACTGGCATCCCGCCGCCGGCGGCTCGCCGCTCATCGACGGCTCATCGGCCTCGATCGAGGTCGAGATCAAGGAGCGGTTCCAGGCGCTCACCCACACCGTCTTCATCGGCCGGGTCAAGAGCGCCGAGACCTCGGAGGACTCCCCGATGATCTACAAGGCGGGCAGGTTCTTCGACAGCGAGGACCTCACGTCCCTCGACTGAGCCATCCCGACCGCCGTCCCCACCGGTCGAGTGCCCCATCCGACACCGGAGTCCCCGCCAGCACCCCCTTACCCGCTCCCCTGAGCACCGCAGCTCCACCAGCACCACCCGCAGACCGATCACCGAAGTCCCGAAGAACTGACTCACAAGGAAGTGGAGTTCGCCATGGAACACGTCCCCGGCCCCGCCGATGACCCCTCATCAGGCCCACCGCACCGTCACGCCCAGCTGCCCGGCGGCGGCATGGACTACGATGCCGGGATCTCCCCGGCGATGGCCGAGGCCAACGCCCTGCGTCACCGGCCGGGGTCGGTGTTCTGGATCTCGATCGCCGGCGTCGTCGCATTCACCCTGTGGGGCGTGATCTCACCTGAGGGCATGTCGACGACGATGACGACGGCGATGAACGCGGTCGCCGCGAACGTCGGCTGGTCCTACCTCGTCGTCACCCTCGGCTGCATCGGCCTCCTCGTCTACCTCGGCTTCGGCCGCTTCGGTCGGGTCCGCCTCGGCGCCGAGGACGACCGTCCCGAGTTCAGCACGTGGGCGTGGCTGGCGATGATCCTCTCGGCGGTTATGGGCATCGGGCTCATCAGCTACGGCGTCGCCGAGCCGATCTCCCACTTCACGACACCCCCGCATGACCTCGCCGAGGCGGGCACCACGCAGGCGGCGGTCGTCGCCCTCCAGTACTCGTACTTCGACTGGGGTCCGCACGCGTGGGCGGTGTTCGGGGTCTTCGGGCTCGCGATCGCCTACTCGACGCACAAGCGCGGGAACACCGGGCTCATCTCCCCGATGCTCAAGCCGCTCTTCGGCAGCGCGATGGACCGGTGGCCGGGCAAGGTCGTCGACATCATGGCCGTCATCGCCACGCTCTTCGGGACGACGACGTCGCTCGGCCTCGGCGCCTCCCAGATCTCCGAGGGCCTCAACCGGGTCTTCGGGATCCCCAACGAGCTCTTCGTCCAGATCATCATCATCCTCGGCATCACCGTCGTCTTCACCCTGTCGGCGCTGTCCGGGGTCAACAAGGGGATCAAGTTCCTCAGCCAGACGACGGCGGTGCTCTCGATCTTCCTCGGCCTCTTCGTCCTCATCGTCGGCCCGACGGGGTTCATCGGCAACCTCTTCTTCCGCTCGACCGGCCAGTACCTCGGCGAGTTCTTCACGACGAGCCTCCTGACCCCGCTGGCCTCCGGGGATGTCGAGTGGTACCAGTTCTGGACGTACTTCATGATGGCGTGGTGGCTGAGCTGGGGCGCTTTCGTCGGGGTGTTCCTCGCGAAGATCTCGAAGGGCCGCACGGTCCGCGAGTTCGTCCTCGGCGTCATGGGAGTGCCGAGCCTCGTCTTCTTCGCGTGGTTCACCGTCTTCGGCGGCACCGCGATCAAACTCGATATGGACGGCAGCGGCGAGATCGGCCAGGCCGCGGCGGCCAACGTCAACTCCGCGTTCTTCGAGACGCTCGGGCAGCTGCCGTGGACCGGTCTGACCTCGGTCATCGCGATCATCCTCGTCATCCTCTACTTCGTCTCCGGGGCGGATGCGAACACCTTCGTGCTCAGCATGCTCACCTCGCGCGGCACGCTCGAACCGAGCCGCTGGGTGCTCACCGTGTGGGGCGTGCTCACGGGCACGACGGCGATGGTCCTCTTCTTCGCCGGCGGTCTTGCCGCCCTCCAGCAGGCGGCGATGCTCTCGGCCCTGCCGTTCGCCGTCATCGTCGCACTCCTCGGCATCTGCATCGTCAAGACCCTCCACGAGGACCACACCTTCGACGCCTACCGCACGGTGCGGCGCCGGGATCTCGAGCAGCCGGTCGCCGTCGCCGACGAGACCTGAGATACCCAGCTCCCTGGCTCCCCAGCCACCGAGCCACCGAGACCGCCACTTCGCATCGAGACTGCCGGTGAGAACTGTCAGTCTCGGTGCGAAGTGGCGGTCTCGGCGCTCAGTCGCCCTGCTCGGCGCTCAGTCGCCCGCCTCGTCGCGCAGCCGGGCGAAGGCGAGGTGGGCGAGCGCGGCGGCCTGATCGCCGAGCAGTCCGTCGTCGAACTGCACCCTCGGCGAATGGTTCGTCTCCGCGTCGGGGTCGATCCCGACCGGAGTCGCGCCGAGGAAGACGAAGGCACCGGGCACCCGCTCGAGCACGTAGGAGAAGTCCTCGGATCCCATCCGCGGATGGTCGAGGACCGTGACGCTCTCCTGCCCGAACAGCTCCCGCAGGCGTCCGAGGACGACGCCGGTCTCGCCCGGGTCGTTGACGGTGACGGGGAACCCGACCTCGAAGTCCACCGAGGCGGTGCACCGGTGCGCTCGGGCGATGCCTTCGGCCACCTCGGTGACCCGCTGCCTGAGCAGGGCGAGCGAGTCCGCGGAGAGGAAGCGGATCGAGGCGCCGAGTGACGCGGTGTCGGGGATGACGTTGTTCGCCGCCGACCCCTGCAGCTGGGTGACGGAGACGACGACGGGGTCGAAGATGTCGAAGGACCGGGTCGTCATCGTGTTGAGCGCCAGCGCGATCTCGGCGACCGCGGACACCGGGTCACGGGTCGCCTGCGGCTGGGAGCTGTGGCCCCCGGCGCCGTGGACGGTGATGTCGAGGTCGGCGAAGCCGGCCATGAGCGGACCGCCCCGGGTGGCGAAGCGGCCGCGGACGTCGGCTTCGACGTGGATGCCGTACGCGGCGACGACGGGTGCACCGGCCGCCTCGAGGACGCCTTCGGCGATCATCGGCTCCGCCCCGCCCTCGCTCTCCTCGGCCGGCTGGAACATGAAGATCACGGAACCGGGCAGCTCGTCGCGGTGGGCGGCGAGCAGCCGGGCAGCACCGACGAGCCCGGCCGTGTGCATGTCGTGGCCGCACGCGTGCATCGACCCGTTCGTCGACGCGAAGTCGAGTCCGGTCTCCTCGGTCACCGGGAGGGCATCCATGTCCCCGCGCAGCAGCACCGCCGGTCCCGGGCGTCCGCCGCGCAAGACGGCGACCACCGAGGTGAGCGACTCCCCCGTCGTCACCTCGAGCCCCAGCCCCGCAAGGGCCCGGAGCACTTCGGCCTGCGTGAAGGGCAGCTGCGTGCCGAGCTCGGGGTGGGCATGGAGCGTGCGACGCAGGGTGACGAGATCGGGCAGGAGGTCGGTCGCCTCGGCGCGGAAGTCAGGGATCGTCATGGTCCCGATCCTAGCCGGGCCGCACGACACCGTCGCCGGGGTGAGCACTGCCCCTTTACGCCCGCTCACCGGGTGCGTAGCGTGATGGGCACACGCCCGACGAAGGAGCCCACCGTGCGCATCATCATCACGCAGAACGTCACCCTCGACGGTCGGGTCGAGATGCTCGACGACTGGTTCGACCCGCAGGCCCAGGACGACGAGCTCGTCGCCGAGCTGATGGCGCAGTCCGCGCGTGAGCAGATCCTCCTGCTCGGCCGGCAGACGTTCGAGGACTTCCGCGGCTACTGGCCGCAGCAGACCGACGACACGACGGGCATCGCCGCGCATCTTGAGAAGGTGCGCAAGGTCGTCGTCTCCTCGACGCTGACCGAACCTGCATGGACGAACACGGAGATCATCACCGAGCCCCTCCTCGAGGTCGCGGCGCTGCGCTCCCAACCGGGCCTCGACGTCATCATCACCGGCAGCATCACGCTCGCCCACGAGCTCATCGCCGCCGGTCTCGTCGACGAGTACCGGATGTTCGTCCACCCCGTGTGGCAGGGGCGCGGACGCGGCTTCTTCCCCGACGGCCACCCGCAGCCGCAGCTCTCGCTGCTCGACTCCCGGCCCTTCCATCGCAGCGGCGTCGTCTACTCCTCCTACGCCCCGACCGGAGAGGTCCCCACGAGCCTGTGACCCGGGCCCATCCCGTGATCACGCCGTTCCCCGCCGAGGCGGTCGCGGGCCCGCCGAGGCGGTGCTGAGCCGGACTCAGGCCGTCCCGAACATCACCTTCCGACCATCCGGGTCGGCGACCGTGACGACGACATCGTCGAGCGCGACCGGGATGATCCCGGCCGCGTCGAGGCGGTCGAGGAACGCCGCGCGGTCTGCGATGCGGAAGTAGAGGTGGGTGAGGTTCGAGTCCGGGTTCGGCGGCGTCGTGTAGTCGGCGAACGCCTCGGCGTCGTGGAGGGCGAGCTGGATTCCGTCGACGTCGATGAGATGGTACGTATAGTCCTCGTCCCCGGCTGGGGTGAGAGCGAGTCCCGCGATGTCGCGGTAGAAGGCCGCCGTGGTCTCAACATCCGCGCAGGTGAGGAACACTCCGCGGAACTGGGTCTCCGTGGGTTCGGTCATGTCCGCAGTCTAGCTGCGCAGTCACCGCGCGCCCAGGCTGTGACCGCCTGCGCACAGGCCGCACTGATCCCGGCCTGTTAGCGTGGTGGGCTGAATCGATTCGCAGGAGTGATTGTGGTCAAGTCCAAGTGGTGGGTGGGACTCGCCGTATCCGTCTCCGTCGTCGCGCTCGCCGGCTGCGGGACCAGCGGCGACGACTCGTCGGCCGCTCCGACGACCCCGGCCGCCGAGCAGAGCGACACCGGAGCGCCGAACACCGACGACATCCCCGACGTCGTCGCCGAGGTCAACGGTGAGCAGATCACGAAGGACGAGTTCGTCCCCCTCTACGAAACCCAGTACGGGCAGATGATGATGGCCGCGCAGCAGGGCGGACAGCCCGTCGACGAGGCCGCACTCAAGCAGCAGACCGCCGACAACCTCGTGAGCACCGAGCTGCTCAGGCAGGAAGCCGACAAGCGCGGCATCGAGGTCACCGACGACGATGTCGCCACCGCTCTCGACGAGACCGCCCAGGCCTCGCAGATGAGCACCGAGGAGTTCCTCTCGGCGATGAACGACCAGGGCATGGACGAAGCGCGGGTGAATGAGGAGATGAGGACCCAGCTGAAGATCGAGGGCCTCATCGCCGACGAGTTCGGAGAGTTCGACGTCACCGACGAGGAGGTCGGGGCGGCCTACCAGCAGGCGAAGGACCAGCAGGAGCAGATGGCCGCGCAGACCGGTCAGGAGGCGCAGGTGCCCTCGATCGAGGAGATGCGCCCGCAGCTCGAGGAGCAGGTGAGGAGTGACAAGGCCAACGAGGCGACCCAGAAGTACGCCGGGGAGCTCCAGGACCAGGGCGACGTGACGATCAACCTCTGAGGCCGCTCGGGACACCCCGCCCTGTCGCTTGCGCGGAAACGCCTCTTGTCACCGTCGACCGGGGACTGCGGAATCCGCGCGCACAAGGCCACCTGAGGACAACCTCGGCGAGGATGCCCGACACACCGCGGATCACGGGCATCGTGGCGTTTTCAACTACCTGCCCGTAGGTCACGGATTCCAACGATTCTGGGGAATGTCTTTCAGGATCTCGCAAAATCGGTGAGAGGCCTCTAGTCTGTATGGGACGAACGCGGTTCTCGGGAACCGCTGGCAGCAATCCGCTTCCCCCGCCGACGTCGGCGACCGGGGATGCGGCGCAGACGAAAAGGGTCCTCATGGCTTCCGTACTCTCCCGCTCGGCGATCATCGCGCCGATGGACTTCAACCGCTGGCTGATGCCGCCGGCAGCGCTGGCGATCCACCTGTGCATCGGCCAGGTCTACGCATTCAGCGTCTTCAAGATCCCGTTCATGTCGCGCTTCGACGCCGGTGAGATCTCGATCGGCTGGATCTTCTCGATCGCGATCCTCATGCTCGGCATCTCCTCGGCGATCTTCGGCACCTGGGTCGAGAAGGCCGGTCCCCGCGCCTCGATGGTCGCGGCCGGCTCGTGCTGGGTCGGCGGCTTCCTCATCGCCACCCTCGGCATCATGACCGGCCAGCTGTGGCTCGTCTACTTCGGCTACGGCTTCGTCGGCGGCATCGGACTGGGCATCGGCTACATCTCCCCGGTCTCGACCCTGATGAAGTGGTTCCCGGACCGCCCGGGCCTCGCCACGGGACTGGCCATCATGGGCTTCGGCGGCGGTGCGCTCATCGCCAGCCCGATGTCGAACGCGCTCATGTCCTTCTACGGCGGCGGCTCCGAGCCGCAGAACCTCGTCGCCGGCCTCGCCCCGACGTTCCTCACCCTCGCCGTCGTCTACGCCGTCGTCATCGCCGCCGGCGCCTACGTCATCCGCGTGCCGCACCCGGACTGGAAGCCCGAGGGCTTCGACCCCTCGACGATCAAGGCGAAGCCCCTGCAGACGACGGGCAACGTCTCAGCGAAGAACGCGATCCGCACCCCGCAGTTCTGGCTGCTGTGGATCGTCCTCTTCCTCAACGTCACCGCCGGCATCGGCATCCTCGAGAACGCCGCCCCGATGATCCAGGCCTACTTCGGCATCACCGCGGCCGCGGCCGCCGGCTTCGTCGGCCTGCTCTCGATCGGCAACATGGCCGGTCGCTTCGTGTGGTCGACGACCTCGGACTACCTGGGCCGGAAGAACAACTACATGATCTACCTCGGGGGCGGCGCGCTCCTCTACCTCGTCGTCGCGCTCTTCGGCGGTGGGTCGATCGTCCTCTTCGTCGTCGCGACCCTGCTCATCATCTCCTTCTACGGCGGCGGCTTCGCGACGATCCCCGCCTACCTCCGCGACCTCTTCGGGGTCTACCAGGTCGGTGCGATCCACGGTCGCCTGCTCACCGCGTGGTCGGCCGCCGGTGTGGCCGGACCGCTCATCGTCAACTCGGTCGTCGAGGCCGGTGACAAGGCCGGCAAGACCGGTCCCGAGCTCTACACGCCGGGCATGTTCATCATGGTCGGGGCGCTGGCGATCGGCTTCGTCGCCAACCTCCTCGTCCGCCCGGTCAACGACAAGTACCTCGAACCGGAGACGAGCGGCGCGAACCCGTCGACGGCGACCGCCCCGAAGAACGACTGACCCCGACACAACGACTGAAGGAAGGACTAGAGACTCATGAGCGCACCAGAATCGTGGTCATCGGTTCCCGCTGAGGGCTCCCCGCAGTCGCCCACGGGCGGCGCATACAAGGTCATCGGCACCGGCCTCACCGTCGTCGTCGTCGGCGGCCTCGCCTGGGGGCTGACCCTCACCGTCATCAGGGCGGTCGCGATCTTCACCGGCTGATGCCGGCAGCACACCCCCACTCACAGGCGGCCCCGCCCCGGATCCAGCGTCCGCGGCGGGGCCGCTGTCGCATTCATCGTGACGGGGTGCGACACCTCTTGCAGTCCATTAACTTAAGTGCTTAACTTAGTGCCATGGACCTCGCCTTCGAACTCCACGATCTCGTGCGCACCCTCGACCGGTGGGCCGAGCGGATCCTCGCCCCCGAGGGCCTCACCTACAACCAGTACGTCGCCCTCGTCATCCTCGGTCAGCATCCCGGCATCACCGGACGGACCCTGGCGACATCCCTCGGCGTCACCGAGGCGGCCGGATCGGGCATCGTCAAGGCCCTCCTCGGCGCCGGCTTCGTCGACAACCAGGCGGCCAAGGGCTCGGGCAATCGGCGGGAACTCCACCTCACCGAGGCGGGAGCGGAGAAGGCCGACCACTGCGGTCGCCTGCTCGGGACCTCCCTCGACGACAACGCCCGCGCGATCGGACTCGACCCGGAGCGCCTCGCGCTCACGATCCGCAGCCTCCACGACGAGGTCCGCACGGTCCGCCACCCCGACGGCTGACCGGACCCACCTCCCCCACCCGCACGCCGAACCTCAGCACAGCGAACCTCACCACCCCGAACCTCAGGAGCACCCATGGCACTGTCCCTCGCCCTTCTCGCGCTCGTCTTCGGCCTCGCCCGCCTCGGCGTCTTCATCGCCCTCCACCTCGTGCCCAGCGACTACACGATCGTCGGCCATGCCGTCAGCGACTACGCGGTCGGTCCGACCAGGCGGCTGAGCAGCGTGATGACGTGGCTGACCGCGATCTTCTGGGCCCTGCTCGCCGCCGCGGTGGCCACCGGCGTCCCCGACTGGTCGGACGCCACCGGCATCGTCATCGCCCTCATCGTCCTCGCCGTGATCTTCGCCGTCCTCCCGTTCGCCCCGACGACGCTCGAGGGTGAGGCGCCCACGCTCATCGGCCGGCTCCACTATCTGCTCGCGATCGCATGGTTCGCCATCAGCTACGCGTGCATGGGCAACTTCTCGCGCTTCTTCGCCGGCACCGGACCGGCCTGGCTCGGCACCACCCTGACCGTCATCGGGTGGATCGCCGCGCTCTCCCTGGCCATCAGCGTGCTCGTCCTCATCGTCAAGCGCCTGCGGCCGAAGGTCTTCGGCATCTCCGAGCGGATCTTCATCCTCTCCGTCAGCGTCTTCTACTGCCTCGTCGCCCTCGGGCTCGCGCTGCTGGCCGTGTGAGCGCCGCGAGCGACGTCCGCTGGGCCGCGAGGCGTACACTCGACCCGTGCCGCTGACGAATCCCGGACCCGCCAGGCGCGGCCGCCCGCGCCTTCCCTGGGGCTCGATCCTGCGCAATCTCGCCCTTGCGCTCGTCATCCTCGCCGGGCTGTGGCTCGTCATCAACGTCCACCTCCCCGGCCCGGGTGATCTTCGGGAGGACATCGCCGAGGCGGGGGTCTGGGGCGCCGGATTCTTCGTCCTCCTCTACACCGTCGTCGCCGCGACTCCGATCCCGGTGACGATCGTCGCCGTCGCCGGCGGACTCGCGTTCGGCCTGCCGCTGGGCACGCTGCTGTCGATGATCGGGGTCGTCCTCGGCGGGTGGGCCGGCTACTGGGTCGCCCGGGTGCTCGGACGGCAGACGGCTGCGAAGATGCTCGGCTCCCACGCCGAGGCGGTCGAATCCCAGCTCCGCGGCGGTGGCCTCTACGCGGTCGCCACGCTCCGGCTCATGCCGGGGTTCCCGTACTGGCCGGTCAACTACGGCAGCGGCGCATTCGGCATCGACAATCGCACGTTCGTCATCGCCACCGTCATCTCGTCCCTGCCCGGTCAGCTCTCCCTCGTCGCGATCGGGGCGTTCATCGGCGACCCGACGATCCTCAACGGCATCGCCGTGGCGGTGGCGTGGCTGCTCGTCGGCGGACTGACGATCCTGTCCTTCCGCCGCTGGCGCGGGACCAGGCACTCCGCACCCGCGCCTCCGCCGGACGGACCGGAGCCTGGGGCCACCGCCTCGAGCTGAGGCTCACCCGAAGTTCGGGGTGCGGCGCTCCTGGAAGGCCCGGAAGCCCTCGACGTAGTCCGGTGTCTGCCGGGCCGCCTCCTGCAGCTTCGCCTCGGCCTCGAGGACCTCGGCGATGCGCGGGCGGTCATCGACGAGCTTCTGCACGAAGCTCTTCTCCATCGCATACGCCTCGGCGGGTCCGGCGACGATGCGCTCGAGCTTCGTCGCGACGAAGTCGCTGAGTTCGGACGCGGGCACCGCACGGGAGACGATCCCGCTCGCTGCCGCCTCGGCGCCGGTCATGAAGTCACCGGTGACGATGAGGTCCATCGTCCGGTGGTAGCCGACCCGATCGAGGAACACGTGGTGGGCGCCGGAGTCGAGCATCGCGCCGATCGCGGCGAACGGCGAACCGAACTTCGCGTCATCGGCGGCGTAGATGATGTCGGCGGCCGCCGCGATCCCGAAGCCGAGCCCGAGCGCGGCCCCCTGGACCTGTGCGACGACGGGGATCGGCAGCCGCCTGATCGCGCGGAACACCGGGGTGAACGACTCCTCGAGGAACGCGTACGCGTCGTCGGTGGCGACGTCGACGGCGGAGATGTCGCGCCCGGAGGAGAAGACCTTCCCCTCCCCGCGCAGCAGGAGGGCGCGCATGCCCGGCGTCGCCTCGGCGACCTTGCCGACAGCGGCCGCCAGCTCACCGAGGTTGTCGGCGGTGAGCGCATTGCGGGAGTCGGGTCCGTCGAGGACGATCTCGGCGATCGGTCCGCGGACGTCGAGTCTGATCTCGGTCATCGGCTGTCCTTCCAGGTCACCAGTCGTAGAAGCCCTTGCCGGTCTTGCGACCGAGCTCCCCGGCTGTGACCTTGTCGCGCAGCAGCTGAGGCGGGGCGAAGCGGGGTCCGAGTTCGCGCTCGAGATGTTCGGCGATGCCGAGGCGCACGTCAAGTCCGACGATGTCGGTCGTCTTCAGCGGTCCGGCCGGATGCCGGTACCCGAGCGTCATCGCGGTGTCGATGTCGGCAGCGCTCGCCACGCCCTCCTCGACCATGCGGATGGCTTCGAGGGCGAGTGTCACGCCGAGGCGGGAGGAGGCGAAGCCGGGTGAATCGGTCACCGTGATCGGGGTCTTCCCGAGGCCGGCGACCCAGTTCGCCGCCGCTGTGACGAGCTGCGGTGAGGTCTGGGAGCCGACGACGATCTCGACGAGGTCGGAGACGGGCACCGGGTTGAAGAAGTGGAGGCCGATGAGCGCCTGCGGACGCGGCAGTGCGGCGGCGAGTTCGTCGATCGACAAGGCACTCGTGTTCGTGCCGATGCTCGCCGCCGGGGCGTACTTCGCGATCGCGGCGAGGATCGTGCGCTTGAGTTCGATGTCCTCGGGCACGGCTTCGATGACGAGCAGCGCCTCATCGAGCAGGGTGGGGTCGCGGACGACGTCGACGC
Source organism: Brevibacterium sp. XM4083 (assembly GCF_006489205.2). Classification (GTDB taxonomy): domain Bacteria; phylum Actinomycetota; class Actinomycetes; order Actinomycetales; family Brevibacteriaceae; genus Brevibacterium. Next base: position 430,619 of record NZ_VFYR02000003.1, read on the forward strand.
GGCCGGGCACCGCGATGCCCTTGGCCTCGGACTTCGCGATCGAGGCGTCGACCCGGTCGCGGGCCGCGGCCACGGTCTCCTCGGTGCTCTCGATGACGATGACATGGGCGCCGGCGGTCGCGAAGGCGTGGGCGATGCCCGCCCCCATCCGGCCTCCGCCGTAGACGCCGACCGTGTCGGGGACGTGTGCCCGGTCCGTCGCCGAGGCGGTCGCCTCGACCGTGCCGGTTCCTGTGCCTGCTGGGGTCGTCGTCTCGCTCACTCGTGACCGGCCTCTCTCTTCGCCTGCTTCTTCGCATCGCGGCGGGCGAGGAACGCATCCATCCGCGCGAACTTCTCGTCGGTTTCGAACAGCACCGCCTGGGCGATGTTGTCGATGAGGGGGTGGGCCTCGCGGGGGGCGTGGAAGGCCGACTTCGTCAGTCGCACGGCCAGCGGCGCGAAGCTCGCGATCCGGTCGGCGAGCGCCTCGCCGGCGACCTCGAGCTCATCGGGGTCGACGACATCATTGAGGAGGCCGATGGCCCTGGCCTCGTCGGCGTTGAGGGTGCGACCGGCGAGGAGGATCTCCTTGGCCCGCGGCTCCCCGACGAGCTCCCGCAGCCGCCAGGCGGCACCGGCGGCGGCGAGGATGCCGAGGCCGGGTTCGGGGTTGCCGATCTTCGTGCTCGGGGTGCCGATGCGGAAGTCGGCGGCGAACGCGAGTTCGGCCCCGCCGCCGAGGGCGTACCCGTCGACGAGCGCGATGACGGGCATCGGCAGGTCGAGGATGCGGCTGAAGATCTTCGAGTTGATGCCGGCCAGGGCGTCGTCGCGACGGCGTTCGCGCAGCTGTCCGATGTCGGCGCCGGCCGCGAAGGTCCCCCCGGTGCCGGTGATGATCGCGACCTGCGGGTGCGCTTCGAGTTCGGCGCACACCTCGTGGAGGGCCTCGACCATCGGCAGGTCGATGGCGTTGCGCACCTCGGGGCGGTTGAGCCGGATGATCATCCGGTTCTCCCCGCGCTCGACGAGCAGCGGTGAGCCTGCGTCCGCGCCCGCCTGCGTCGCGGAGTCCCCGCCCGCAGGCGCCGCAGACCCTGCGCCCGTGCCGGCCTGCTCGCTCATGCGCGTTCCAGGAGGACGGCCGAGCCCTGCCCGACGCCCACGCACATCGTCGCGAGTCCGCGCTTCTCCTCGCCCTGCTCGAGGCGGTTGAGCAGGGTGAGGGTGATGCGGGTGCCGGAGGCGCCGAGCGGGTGGCCGAGCGCGATCGCCCCGCCGAACTCGTTGACGATCTCCGGGTTGAGGTGGAGGTCTCGGATGCACGCGAGCGACTGGGAGGCGAAGGCTTCGTTGAGCTCGACGGCGTCGAGGTCGTCGACGCTCCAGCCGACGCGCGCGAGCGCCTTCTCCGAGGCGGGCACGGGGCCGATGCCCATGATCTCCGGCGGCACGCCGGCGCTGGCACCGGCGACGACGCGGGCCCGCGGGGTGAGTCCGTGCTTCTCCGCGTAGCGGTCGGAGACGAGGATCGTCACGGCCGCACCGTCGTTGAGCGACGACGAGTTGCCGGCGGTGATGACGCTGTCCGGGCCGTGGAGGGTGCGCAGCTTCGCGAGCTTCTCCGGGGTGGTGTCGGCACGCGGGCCCTCATCGGCGGTGACGTCGCCTACGGGCATGATCTCCGGGTCGAACTTCCCCTCGGCCTGCGCGGCGAGCGCCTTCTGGTGGGAGGCGTAGGCGAAGGCGTCGAGCTCTTCGCGGGTGAGGTTCCAGCGCTGCGCGACGCGTTCGGCCGTCTCCGGCATCGACAGCGTCGTGTCCTCGTCGAACTGCGGGTTGGGGAAGCGCCAGCCGATCGACGTGTCGAAGGTCTTGCCGGGCTTCGACCAGGCCCGTGAGGGCTTCTCGGTCACCCATGGGGCGCGGGTCATCGATTCTACACCGCCGGCCACGACGACGTCGGCATCGCCGGCGGCGATCATCGCCCGGCCCTGGATGATCGAGGTCAGGCCCGAGGCGCAGAGGCGGTTGACGGTGAAGCCGGGCACGGAGACGGGCAGCCCGGCGAGCAGCACGGCCATGCGGGCGACGTTGCGGTTGTCCTCACCGGCCTGGTTCGCCGCCCCCATGATCACCTCGTCGATGTCGGCCGGGTCGATCCCGGTGCGGTCGACGACGGCCTTCAGCGTCGTGGCGAGCAGATCGTCGGGCCGCTGATCGGCGAGCACTCCGCCGTAGCGGCCGATGGGGGTGCGCAGTCCGTCAAGGATGTAAGCCTCAGGCATGGTGCTCCTTATTCTCGGGTCAGACGTGATGATCGTAGCGCGGTGCCCGGCCGGACGTGCGGACGGGTCATCCTGCGGAATCGGGCTCAGGAGTCGAAGTCGATGGTGACCTCGTCGCTGACGGGGAACGTCTGGCAGGTGAGCACGAAGTTCGCGGCCACCTCGGCGTCCTCGAGGGCGTAGTTGCGGACCATGTCGACCTCACCGGCGCACACCTTGGCCCGGCAGGTTCCGCACACGCCGCCCTTGCACGCGAACGGCAGGTCCGACCGCGATTCCTGCGCGGAGTCGAGGATCGTCATGCCCTGTGACATCGCCGAGGTGGTCCGCCGTCCGTCGAGGATGACCGTGACCTCGGAGGTCGCCCCCTCGAGGACCTTGTCGGCGTGGACGACCTCGGGTGGGGGCTCGTCGACGTAGAAGAGCTCGAAGTGGACCTTCTCCTTCGGCACCCCGAGTTCGTCGAGGACCGCACGGGAGTCGCTGAGCATGCCGAAGGGGCCGCACAGCCACACGTGGTCGACGTCGTCGATGGGCACGAGCATTGTCAGCAGCTGACGCAGCTTGTCGGCGTCGAGGCGGCCGGAGAAGAGGTCGACCTCGCGGGGTTCGCGGGAGAGGACGTGGACGAGGTCGAGCTGCTGGTTGCGGGCGTCCTTGAGGTCGGCGAGCTCCTCGGCGAACATCACGGTGTTCGTCGAGCGATTGCCGTAGAGCAGGGTCACCGAGGCGTCGGGGTTCGCCAGCACGGTCGTGGCGATCGAGAGCATCGGGGTGATCCCCGAGCCGGCGGCGATGCACAGGTGCTTTCCGCCGAGGCTGGGGTCGGCCTGGAAGCTGCCGCTGGGCGGCTGGACCTCGATCGTCTCACCGGGGCGGACGTCGCGCACGAGCCACTGGGAGAAGAGTCCGTCGGGGATCTCGCGCACGCCGATGCGCGGGGCGGTGCCGGCCGGGGCGCAGATCGAGTACGTGCGGCGGTGCTCGACGCCGTCGATGATCCGGCGCAGGGTCAGCGACTGGCCGGCGGCGAAGTCGAAGAGCTCGGCGAGGTCGGCGGGCACGTCGAAGGTCACGGCCGCGGAGTCTTCGGTGAGGTGGTCGACAGAGGCGACCGTGAGCGGGTGGAAGCCCGTGCGGTCACCGGACTGGGGGGCTGCGGAGGTCGGCGTGTTCGCACCCAGCGTTTCGGTCATCTCAGATCTCCTTGACGTGTTCGAAGGGTTCGAGGCAGGTCCGGCACTGGTACATCGCCTTGCACGCGGTCGGCCCGAACTCCGAGGTCAGCGCCACATCGTCGGATCCGCACAGGGTGCACACGATGGCGCGGCGGGTCGGCATGAGGGTGAGTGCGACCGGGCCCTGGCGGCGGGGCGCCTGCCCGGGCGGGGAGATCCCGGCTCCGGCGAGTGCGGCCCGTCCCTCCTCGGTGATCCAGTCGCTCGACCACGCAGGGGTGAGCGAGACGCGGATCTCCGCATCGGGGAAGCCGGCGTCCTGGAGTTCGCGCTGGAGGTCATCGCGCATCGTCGCCATGGCCGGGCAGCCCGAGTAGGTGGGGGTGATCGTCGCGACGACGTGATCGTCCTCGATCGTGACGTCCCGGAGCACGCCGAGGTCGACGAGCGTGAGCATCGGCATCTCCGGGTCGGTGACGCGGGCGGCGGCGGCACGGGCGCGGTCGACCGCCTCGGCGCCGTCGGTGAGCGGGGTCAGGGGCATCGCGGTCACCACTGTCCCTCCGGGTGGGCGCGGGCGACGACCTGCATCTCGGCGAGCATGCGCGAGAGCGCCTCGGTGTGGAGGCCGTCGCGGCCCTTCTTGCCGCGCACGCCGGCGAGCGCCCCGCGGTCGGGACGGTCGATGCCGGCGGCGGCGAAGACCTGGTCGAGGATGACCCCGGCTTCGTCCTCGACCGCGGCGGGGTCGACGCCGATGCCGGCCGCGGCGACGACCGCTTCGGTCGGGTGCGTCTCGAAGAGCTCGGCCCACAGCGGCCACAGGCCGGACAGGGCGGTCAGCAGCCGGGCCCGGGACTCCTCGGTGCCGCGGGCCAGGGTGAGGACCCAGCGGGCGGAGAAGTCGCGGTGGTAGGACATCTCCTTGACGCCCTTGGCCGCGATCGCCGCGAGCACGGAGTCGCGGCTGTCCGTCAGGCGCTCGAAGATCGCCAGGCGCCAGGTGGAGTAGATGAGGATCTTCGCGACCGCCTCGGCGAAGTCGCCGTTGGGGACCTCCGCGAGCCGGACGTTGCGGAAGGCCATGTCGTCGCGGAAGTACGCGAGCCGGTCCTCATCGGGCACCGGCGAGGAGGCCGGCAGCTCGGGCACGAGGCTCGGGTCGGCTGCGGCGGCGCGGGCGAGGAGGAGACGGGCCTGCCCGAGGAGGTCGAGGGAGATGTTGGCGAGCGCGATGTCCTCTTCGAGGTCGGGGGCGTTCGAGCACCACTCGGAGATGCGCTGGGAGAAGACGAGGGCGTCGTCGCCGAGCATGAGGCAGTAGGCGGCGAGCGCGGCCGGGTCGACGCCCTCGGGCACGGTCGTGTCGACGCCGGCCAGCGGGTCCTCGAAGTCGGTGCCGAAGGCCCAGTGGGCGTCGTTGACGAGGAGACCGGAGTAGGCGCTCTCGTGCGAGTCGTGGTCGACGGTCGTGCCGGCCTCGTCGTGTTCGACGTGGACCTTGGGGGCGTTGGGTTCGTTCGTCATCTGCTCGTCACTCACATGTGCGGGACATCGTCGGGGATGTCGTAGAAGGTCGGGTGCCGGTAGACCTTGTCGCCACTGGGGGCGAACATCGGGTCCTTCTCGTCGGGACTCGACGCGGTGATGTCGGACGAGCGCACGACCCAGATGCTCACGCCTTCGTTGCGGCGGGTGTAGACGTCGCGGGCGTGGCGGAGCGCGAGCTGGTCGTCGGGGGCGTGGAGGGAGCCGACGTGGACGTGGTTGAGGCCGCGCTTGCCGCGGACGAAGACCTCGTAGAGCGGCCATTCGCCGCGGGCGCGGGGGGTATTCGCCGAGGTGGTGTCGGTCATTTCGCGGTCTCCTCGGTCGTCGTCGCGGGGGAACTGCCGGTCTGTCCGGGGGCGCTGCCGGTCTGTGCGGGGGCGGCCGCCTCGGCGGACTGCTCAGCGAAGGCGAGCGCAGCCTCGCGGACCCACGCCCCCTCGTCCCACGCGCGCTTGCGGTGGGCGATGCGCTGGTCGTTGCAGGGGCCGTTGCCCTTGACGACGGACCAGAACTCGTCCCAGTCGGGCGTCGAGAAGTCGTAGTGGCCGCGCTCTTCGTTCCACTTGAGGTTCTCGTCGGGGAACGTCACGCCGAGGGCCTCGGCCTGCGGGATCGACATGTCGACGAACTTCTGGCGCAGCTCGTCGTTCGTGTGGGTCTTGATGCCCCACTCCATCGACTGCGCGGTGTTCGGGGAGTCGTCGTCGGGGGGTCCGAACATCATCAGGGCCGGCCACCAGAAGCGGTTGACGGATTCCTGGACCATCTCCCGCTGCTCGTCGGTGCCGCGCATCATCGTCATGAGCAGCTCGTAGCCCTGACGCTGGTGGAAGGACTCCTCCTTGCACACGCGGATCATCGCGCGACCGTAGGGTCCGAAGGAGGTCCGGCACAGCGGCACCTGGTTGCAGATCGCGGCACCGTCGACGAGCCAGCCGATCGTGCCGACGTCGGTGTAGGACAGGGTCGGGTAGTTGAAGATCGACGAGTACTTCTGCTTGCCGGCGATGAGCTTCTCGGTGAGCTCGTTGCGGCTGGCACCGAGGGTCTCGGCGGCGGAGTAGAGGTAGAGGCCGTGACCGGCTTCGTCCTGGACCTTCGCGAGCAGGATCGCCTTGCGGCGCAGCGAGGGGGCGCGGGTGATCCAGTTGCCCTCCGGCTGCATGCCGATGATCTCCGAGTGCGCGTGCTGCGCGACCTGCCGGATGAGCGTCTTGCGGTAGGCCTCGGGCATCCAGTCGCGCGGTTCGATGCGATCCTTGGCTTCGATCGTGTCGGCGAACTGCGCCTCGAGCTGTGCTTCAGTTGTCATGACCACTCCATCGGACCATTTACTGACCATTTGTTCTGTAAAGTTCTCCACCAGTGTGGCATACCCCACGCCCGCACGCAATAGGTCACCCCGCGCAGGCGAGGCGCCGAGGCGGACAGTCGTTGACGAGCAGGGCGCCCTGAGGCGAGCGGCCGATCAATCCTCAGGCGCCGCGGCGGACAGTCGTTGACGACCCGACTGCCCCGGAGGTGGCTCCCGCTCGATTCCGCGCCGAGTATCGAGCGGGATTCACCTCTGGAAACATGGGCGCACAGCATGAATTGGCAAGCATTGTTGTTTTTCTGCTCTCCCCGTCGGACTACAGCTCAGAATCCAGGCGATTCCCGTGATCCACTACACCTGATTTGCTCGTGTCAATCCGCGGTGCAAAGATGACTTCGCATTAAATTGAAAGTGACGTGACAATGACCTGCGGAGGTACTGCCAGTGAACGGGCTGAAGTCGAAGGTGAATACCGTCGTCGGCGGTTTCCGCAGAACCATGGTCGACGCACTCAGCGACCAGCAGAAACTCCTGCTCTCCGAAGTCCGTCACGGAGAGACCGAATGGCAGCAGCGAGTGCGGTCGACGGTGCGCAATCGCTCGCCACGGTCGTCGGATGCGGTGGCCCATCAGGCGCATGATTCCCGGGCCGCCCGAGCCGAGAATCTTGCCCAGGTCCGCGCAATCCTCGCCGCCGCACAGGTGGACTTCGTCGAACTCCCGCGCAGGTCACGCGAGAAGACACGACTTGTCGTTCCGCGCTCGCAGATCCGGCGCGTCCTCGCCGCAGTCGCGCGACTGACACCGGAGAACGGCTGGGCGAAGGTCTTCCGCGATCAGTTCTCGTCGTCGATCGGTCTGCAGAAGATGCGCCACGATCCCGGTGTTGTCGCCGCCATCGAATGTCGCCGCCTTGCCGCAGCACCCGATGGCCGACGCCTCAACACCGAGAATGAGACGATCATCGTCGAGGCCTGGGCCGACCTCGGTCCCCGGGAGCCCCGGGTCGACGGCTCGTGGCATGTACCCGGCACTCTTCACCGCGTTCTCACTCAGCCGCGCACCCTGGTCGAGTACTTCACGCCGGCTGACTGGGCTGCCTCGCTGGCCAACGGCAACCGAACGGCTCAGCCGAGTGCTCCGGATCTGTACGAGATCGACGGTCCTGTCGATCTCGTCTACACCTGGGTCAACGGCTCCGACCCGACATGGCTGTGGAAGAAGCTGCAGGCCCAAGCGGCTCTCACCGGGGAGACCATCAACAAGTCGGCGGTGTCCGACTCACGGTTCGCCGATCGCAAAGAGCTGCTCTATTCCCTGCGATCAGTCGAGTCGTATGCGAGTTGGGCGAACCACATCTACCTCGTCACCGACGACCAGGTTCCCGACTGGCTCAACGTCGATCATCCGAAGCTGACGGTCATCGACCATCGCGACATCTTCACTGAGCCCGGAAATCTCCCGGTCTTCAATTCGCATGCGATCGAATCACAGCTGCATCACATCCCCGGGCTGAGCGAGAACTACGTCTACATGAACGATGATCTGTTCTTCATGCGCCCGACCGAACCCGATCTGTTCTTCACCGGAAGCGGGCTTTCGCGCTTCTTCCCCTCGACTGCCCCTCTCGACCTCGCCGAACCGACCGCTCGGGACCTCCCCGTGCTGTCGGCCGCCAAGCACGGTCGTCAGTTCATGCTCGATGAGCATGGCAGGCGTGTCGGCAACAAGTTCAAGCACACCCCGCATCCGCAGCTGAAGTCGGTGATGACCGAGTTCGAAGAGTCACATCAGGATCTGTTCGACAGCGTGGCCCGATCGAAGTTCCGGCACCCCGATGACTACTCCATCGCCTCGGCGCTCTACCACTTCCACGCGTATGCGCAGGGCAGGGCCATCGACTCCGGGATTCGGTACGCATACATGGACATCTCGCGCCCGGACGCCGAGCTCTACATGCGACGTCTGCTTCGTCGCAGGGATCTCGATGTCCTCTGCCTCAACGACACCGATTCCTCCCCGGACATGCAGGACCACCTCGATGAGATCGTCAGGTGGTTCCTCGATGAGAAGTTCCCCCTCCCGAGCACCTTTGAAAAGTAGAGGACACCAGCCTCCGATGCCGCAATTCAGTCTGATCTCCGCCGTCTACAACGTCGAGCAGTACCTGCCCGACTTCCTGCGCTCCCTCGATGAGCAGACCTTCGATCACAGCGCAGTCCAGGTGGTGCTGGTCGACGACGGGTCGACGGACTCCTCCGCGGAGATCATCGAAGCCTGGGCGGCGACCACCGACTATTCGGTGGAGGTCATCCACCAGGCGAACGCGGGGCAGGCAGCAGCCCGGAACACCGGCCTCGACCACGCAAGCGGTTCCTGGGTGAGCTTCCCCGACCCCGATGACATCCTTGAACCCGAATACCTCGCCGCAGTTCACGATGACGTGAACGGCGATGAGACTCCTTCCATGGTGGTGTGCCGACTCATCGACTTCTGGGAAGCGCGAAACGAAATCGGGGAGACTCACCCGCTGCGTTTCCGGTTCCAGGGCGGTACGCAGATGGTCGATATCGATCGCTTCCCCCGAAACATCACACTTCATTCCACAATGGCGTTCTTCCTCAGAGATCGGGTTGAACGGCACGGTCTGCGCTTTGATCCCCGCATTCGCCCCGTGTTCGAAGACGCCCACTTCATTCAGAGCTACCTGTTGGCCTGCGATTCTCGCAAAATCGTCTTCGACGCTGTTGCCCGTTATATCTACCGCCGCCGAGCCGATGGCAGTTCGTCCCTGCAGACAAGCTCCGCGGATCCTCGACGCTACACGGATGTGCTGCGCTACGGCCTGCTCGAGCTTCTGAAGCGAGCGAAGGCATCCGGTCCGATTCCACTCTGGTTGCAGAACATCGTCCTCTACGAAGTGTTCTGGATTCTGCGATCGGAGGAGTCACTCTTTCCGAAGACAGGTCACCTCTCATCGGCAGTCGCTGAAGAGTTCTGCGAAATCATGGCTGAGGTACGGAGTCATATCGAAACCCCACTGATCGAAGCTTTCGATCTCATCAAGGTCTCACACTCACAGCGAGAAACACTTCTCCATGGCTTTTCGGGATCCGATTGGTCTTGGGACTTCGTGCAAGTTCAACAGTTCGACGCAAAGAAGAAGCTCGTCAAACTCCGTTATCGGTTCACAGGCGAACGCCCTGATGAGGTGCTGAAGTTCCGTGGACTCGAGGCGGAGCCGATGTACGCCAAAACCCGCGCCATGAAGTATCTCGGTCGCCCGCTGTTGTTCGAACGCATCCTCTGGGTGAGCGCCCGCGGGACCATCACGATCTCCCTCAATGGGATGGACGTGCCCATCACAGAATCTCTGCCCACGCCAAAGCAATTCGTACTTCGTCCAGCGCGGGCAGAGAAGCGCGGCCCTGCACCGCGGGATCGGGCCACACGCTCACATTCACGGACCCGGAGACACCGGAACGTGTCGATCGACGATCGAATCACGACTGCGCTCGCTGACTCACCTCGGCTCCGTCGCAAGTTCAAGGATGCCTGGGTGTTCATGGACCGCATGGACAAGGCTGGCGACAACGCCGAGCACCTTTTCAAGTATGTACGCAGCTCGCAGAAGAACTGCAATGCCTGGTTCGTCCTAGACAAGGATTCTCCCGATTGGGCCCGGCTCAAGGCCGAAGGAGTGGACCGGCTTATCGCTCACGGTTCGCGCCTGTGGAAAGCTCTGTGCCTCAACGCCGAACTGCTCGTGTCGTCGAACATCGAACGGAATCTCACCCACCCGTTCAAACTGAGCAATGGACGTCAACCGCAATGGGATCACGTCTTCCTTCAACACGGAGTCACCAAGGACGACCTCTCAGGCTGGCTCAACACAAAAACTCCCCGGCTGGTGGTGACAACAACTGAGCCGGAACATCAGTCGATCGTTGGTGATGGAGGCGCGTACGCCCTCAGCAACAAGGAAACGATGATGACAGGAATGCCGCGCTATGATCGGCTGGCTTTGCTCGACGCCTCCCGCAAGGATTCGCCTTCATCAACGATCACTTTCATGCCGACGTGGCGAAGAGGACTTGTCGACGCCCTTGCCACGATCGATGATCCTTCGCGACGCGGAGATCTCCTCCGGCAATCCGACTGGTGGCTCCAATGGTCGGCGCTGATGCGCTCACAGGAACTCCGCGACTTCGCCGGCAAACACGATCTGCGCCTCCGCTTCGTGCCTCACCCGTCAATCGACAAGCACATCGAGCAGCGGGATCTTCCCGATGACGTCGAGTTGGTTCGCCATGCCGACATGGACTTTCAGAGTGCACTGGTCGATTCGCGGCTCATGGTGACCGACACCTCGTCAGTCGCCTTCGACGCTGCGTTCATCGACCGCCCGGTGGTGTATTTCCAGTTCGACGTGGACAACATCTACGGGGGTGGGCACACTGCTCGACCCGGTTACTTCTCATTCGACAATGATGGGTTCGGTCCAGTTGTGTCCACCGCCTCCGAGGCAGTCGCAGCGATCGTCTCACTCGTCTCGGGTGACGATCCTCGTATCGCCGAATTCGCCCGGCGACGGAGTGCAACGTTCACCCTCCCGAAAACGGGGAACTGCGAGCGCACTTACAAGGCGATTGCCCGGTCCCTCAAAGTGGTCTCGCCCAAGGACGGAACCGCGCTCAGACCAAACCCGACGGCACAGCCCACCCGATACCTCGACGACCTTTCACGAGCCGAACGATCACTGAAATCCGAACATGTCTCTCACCTGGCCGTCGAGTCCCAACCGAAGGCAGATGCCGCCGTGCATGCAACGACAGAGCCGGTGCACACGAGCTCAGAAGAGACATTGTCGGAGACCGCACCCACAGGTTGAGGTGGGAGTCTCCTGTTCTCACCGATGATGTGCCCGCGCTTGTCCGCTCCATTCGGAGTCAGCCGCCACTTCGCTGACTTGACAGAGACGCCGATCACAACGATATTTATTGACCAGATGGTCGTTTATTCTCTTGCCGCCGTGCGGCACGTCTGAGACGGCGACCCTGCAGCGCAGCGACTCGAGGAGGAGCCCGACATGGCACATGCCGACATCGACGCGACGGACACCGCCCGCACCGACACGGCCGCACCCCCGGCTCCGGCCGCCTCGACAAGCGCAGCCTCGGCAAGCGCAGCCTCGGCGAGCACATCCGCCTCACCTGAGCGAAGCACGCCCGGCATCGGCAATGAAGCGCACACGGGCGCGGCGGCGATGTACGCCAACGATCGCGCCTCCCAGCACCTCGGGATCACTCTCGACGATCACGGACCCGGCTGGGCGCAGTGCTCGATGACCGTCACCGACATCATGGCCAACGGTCACGAGATCACCCACGGCGGCTACATCTTCCTCTTCGCCGACACGACGTTCGCGATGGCCTGCAACTACCCCGGATCGGTCACCGTCGCCTCGGGCGGGGACATCACCTTCCTCAAGCCCACCCGCGTCGGCGACGAACTCGTCGCCCACGGCCGCGAGGTCGTCCGGCAGGGCCGCTCCGGCATCTACGACGTCGAGGTCAAGCGCGGTGATGAGACGATCGCCGTCTACCGCGGCCGCTCGCGCACCCTTCCGGCCCCGAAGCCCGACGCCGCCCCCTGACCCTCACCCCGCGGACCCCGCTCACCCGGCGCCGCCCGCGTCGCGCCACCACCTCGGCGCTCCAGGACATCCACACCGCATTCGACACACCCGCCAGGAGACCACGATGACCGCGACCGCCAGCGACGCCGGTGAGACGATGAGCCTCGATGAACTGCGCGCTCATCAGCTGACCAACCTCACGACCACGGTGTCCACCGTCTACGAGAAGGTCCCCTTCTACCGGAAGGCCTTCGACGAGCTCGGCATCACTCCCGCAGACATCACCAGTCTCGACGACATCGCGAAGCTGCCGTTCACGAGCAAGCAGGACCTGCGGGAGAACTACCCGTTCGGACTCTTCGCCGTCCCCCGGGAGAACGTCGCCCGCATCCACGCGTCCTCGGGGACGACCGGACTGCCGACCGTCGTCGGATACACGCAGAACGACCTCGACGTGTGGAGCGACCTCATCCGCCGCTCGATCATCGGCGCCGGCGGACGCCCCGGCCAGATGCTCCACAACGCCTACGGGTACGGACTCTTCACCGGCGGACTCGGCGTCCACGGCGCCGAACGCCACGGCTTCACCGTCGTCCCCATCTCCGGCGGACAGACCGAGCGCCAGGTCCAGCTCATCCAGGACTTCCAGCCCGACATCATCACCGCCACCCCGACCTACCTGCTCACGATCCTCGACGAATTCCACCGGCAGGGCATCGACCCGACCTCGACGAGCCTCAAGGTCGCGATCTGCGGCGCCGAACCGTGGACGGACGAGATGCGCCGCGAGATCGAGAAGTCCTTCGACATCGACGCCGTCGACATCTACGGCCTCTCCGAGGTCATGGGCCCCGGCGTCGCCTGCGAATCCGCAGTGACCAAGGACGGCCCGACGATCTGGGAGGACCACTTCTACCCCGAGATCGTCGACCCCTTCACCGGCGAGGTGCTGCCCGACGGCGAGGAGGGCGAACTCGTCTTCACCTCCCTGACGAAGGAGGCGCTGCCGATCATCCGCTACCGCACGCACGATCTCGCGAGCCTGCTGCCGGGCACCGCCCACCCGAACTTCCGCCGCATCTCACGCATCACCGGCCGCTCCGACGACCTCATCATCATCCGCGGCGTCAACGTCTACCCCGCCAACGTCGAGTCCGTGCTCTTCGAGTTCGAGCACCTCAGCCCGCACTTCCAGCTCGTCCTCACCCGCCCGGGCCGAATGGACGAGGTGACCGTCGAGGTCGAGTGCCGCGACGGCGTCGGCGCGGTCGAACGCGAGGGGCTCGGCAGCCGCGTCGCCGCGCGGATCAAGGAGCGCCTCGGCGTCTCCTCGACCGTCGACGTCAAGGATCCCGGGTCGCTGCCGCGCTCGGTCGGCAAGCTCAAGCGCATCATCGACCATCGCGAGAACATCCGCTGAGGCCGGGTGTGACCCGTGTCGCGGCGGCGGCAGCGTCTCGCTGATTAGACTGGTGCGCATGTCCAAGAGCCCGTCACCTGCGCAGACTCCGCCGACCTCGGCCGGAGAGGCCGTCGTGCCGTCGGCTGCCGGCGGGGATCCTGCCGCTGAGGCGGCCGGTGCGAATGCCCCGGGTGGGGCTGGTGCCGCCGGTGGGGCTGGTGGTGCCATCGTCGCCGAGGCGACCGCACAGTCGCGTCCGCGCCGTGGCCGTCCCGGCTACGACCGGGAGACGCTCATCAACAAGGCCACCGAGGTGTTCGTCCTCCGCGGCTACGACGGGACGTCGATGGACACCGTGGCCCGCGAGCTCGGGATCACGAAGTCGGCGATCTACCACCATGTGAAGTCGAAGGAGGAGCTGCTGCGGCTCGCGATCAACCGCGGCATCAGCGCCCTCGATTCGGCGGTCGAGACCGAGAGCCGGCGCACCGGCACCGACGCCCTCGAGCGTCTGCGGCTCGCCGTCCACGCCAGCGTCCTCATCCTCATCGAATACCACCACTCCGTCACTCTGCTCCTGCGGGTGCGCGGCAACTCCGAGGTCGAACGCGAGGCCCTCGAACAGCGGCGCGGCATCGACGACAAGATCCGCGCCCTGGTCGCCGAGGCGATCGCCGAGGGCGGCATCCGCGCGGACTTCCCGCCCGGCCTCGTCACCCGCCTGCTCTTCGGGATGGTCAACTCGATCACCGAGTGGTACCGCCCCGGCTATCCTGTCGACCCCGAGACCATCGCCGAGGCAGTGACGGCGATGGCGTTCACCGGCCTCGAGGCCCCACCCCCGACGTGAGAGGCCCCGAACCCGCCGACTTCCGGTCGCAGAGTGTCGATGACGGGCGCGCAGATCGACACTCTGCGACCGGAAGTCCGAGACACGAGCCTCACCGAGTCACGCGCCGCGACCTTGCCCAGTGAGCCTTGCCTGAGGGCGTACTCTGACAGGGTGACTTCTCGCATCCTGTGGATCGCCGTGCTCGCCTCGTTCGTGGCGTTCCTCGACGGCACAATCGTCAACGTCGCTCTGCCCGCGATCGACCGTGAGCTCGGCGGCGGGCTCGTCACCCAGCAGTGGGTCGTCGACGGCTACTTCATCACGCTCGGGGCCATCATGCTCGTCGCCGGCTCGATCAGCGACGCCTACGGTCGCAGCCGAGTGATGGTCATCGGCCTCATCGGGTTCGGCATCGCCTCGGTGATCATCACGCTCGCCCCGGACCCGCTCATCCTCATCATCGCGCGGATGCTCCAAGGTGCTGCCGGCGCCTTCCTCGTCCCGAGCTCGCTCGCGCTCATCAGCGCCCACTTCTCCGGTGCGGCCCGCGCGAAGGCCATCGGCACGTGGACCGCACTGACCACCGGCGCGATGATCGTCGGTCCGCTCATCGGCGGCGTCCTCGTCGACTTCGCGAGCTGGCGGTTCGCCTTCCTCATCAACGTCATCCCGATCGCCATCACACTGTGGCTGCTGCGCAAAGTGCCCGATCCGCCCCACCGTCCCGACGCGCGCATCGACATCCTCGGGGCGATCCTCTCGATCCTCGGCCTCGGCGGCCTCGTCTTCGGCCTCATCGAACAGCCGCGGCTGGGGTGGGGCAATCCGCTCATCCCGATCACCCTCCTCGGTGGGGCCGCGCTCTTCCTCCTGTTCCTGCTGCGCCAACGGCGGGTCAGCGACCCGATCCTGCCCCTCGATCTCTTCCGGGCCAGGAACTTCTGGGTCGGCAACATCACGACGACGCTCATGTACGGAGCCCTGTCGCTCAACGGCTTCGTCGTCGCCATCTACCTCCAGGAGGAGGCCGGACTGACGGCCACGGCCGCCGGTCTCGCGAGCCTGCCGACGACGATCATGATGATCCTCTTCAGCTCCACGAGCGGTCGCCTGGCCGGACGCATCGGTCCGCGGCTGTTCATGGCGCTCGGACCGATCCTCATGGGCGTCGGGTCGCTCATGCTGCTCCTCGTCCGCGAGGACTTCAACTACTGGTGGCAGGTGCTGCCGGCGATGATCGTCTTCGGCCTCGGACTCGCCGCCACCGTCTCCCCGCTGACCTCGACCGTCCTCGGGGCGATCCCGGAGGAGCGCAGCGGCATCGCCAGTGCCGTGAACAATGCGATCTCGCGCGTGGCCGGGCTCATCACCATCGCCATCGTCGGCGTCATCGTCGGCGGGGCCATCGATCTCACCGGCTTCCATCGTGCCGCCGTCTTCGTCGCGATCCTCCTCATCATCGGCGGGCTCGTGTCCCTGGCCGGCATCCGGAATCCGGCCGTCCCCGCCGAGGACGAAGCGCGCACCTGAGCATCCCCGCCGGCCCTCACTCCTTCGCGACGAGGGTGAGGACGTCGTAGTTCGCGACGGGCTCGCCGTCCTGGTTGACGACCTCGGCGTCCCAGCGGACCTCACCGTATTCGTCGGTCTCGCGCGGGGTGATCCGCTTGGCGGTCAGCGTCACCTTGAGCTTGTCACCCGGGGAGACAGGCGTGACGAAGCGCAGGCCTTCCAGCCCGTAGTTCGCGAGCACCGGACCGGGATCCGGCTGGACGAAGAGGCCGGCGGCGAAGGAGACGATGAGGTACCCGTGGGCGACGCGGCCCGGGAAGAACGGGTTGGCCGCCGCGGCCTCCTCGTCGGTGTGCGCGTAGAAGGTGTCCCCGGTGAACTCCGCGAAGTGCGCGATGTCCTCGAGCGTGACCTCCCGCCACTCCGATTCGAGGGCGTCGCCGATGCGCAGATCAGCAAGGGACTTCGTGAACGGATGGTCGCCGAGGTGGCGCTCCGCTCCCGTCACCCATTCCCCGCCGATCGCGGTGAGCATGTCCGGGGAGGCCTGGACGGCGGTGCGCTGCATGAAGTGCGTGACGCCGCGCAGACCGCCCATCTCCTCGCCGCCGCCGGCACGGCCGGGCCCACCGTGGACGAGGTTGGGCAGCGGGGACCCGTGACCGGTCGACTCCTCGGCGTCATCGCGGTCGAGGACGAGGATGCGGCCGTGCCACGGTGCGACCGAGCGGACGAACTCCGCGGCGAACGCGGGATCGTGGGTGACGACCGAGCCGACGAGGGACCCGCGCCCGCGCGCGGCGAGGTCGACCGCCTCGGCGAGGGTCGAGTACGTGATGAGCGTCGTCACCGGACCGAAGGCCTCGATGTCGTGGACGGCGTCGACCCAGGGGTCGTCGGCCTGGAGGACGGTCGGGGCGATGAACGAGCCGCCGAGCTCGGCAGCGAGGGCGTCGGAGGCTTCGCGGCCGCCGGTGAGGAGGTGGGCGCCGCCGGCGACGATCTCATCGACGGCGTCGAGGACGTCTCCGCGCTGTTTGTCGGAGATGACGGGGCCGAGCTTCGTCGACCTCTCCCGCGGGTCGCCCGCGGTGACGGTGGCGAGCTTCGCCGTCAGGGCCTCCCCGACCGCCTCGGCGTGCTCGGCGGGAACGAAGGTGCGGCGGATCGCGGTGCACTTCTGCCCGGCCTTGACGGTCATCTCGGCGATGACGCCGTCGACGAAGAGATCGAACTCCGGGGTGCCGGGAGCGGCATCGGGGCCGAGCAGGGAGAAGTTGAGCGAGTCGGCCTCGGCGAAGAAGCGGGTGCCGCGCTCGGTGACGCAGCTCAGCGACGCGAGGCGACGGGCGGTGCCGGCCGAACCGGTGAACGCGATCGTGTCCTGTTCGGCGAGTTCGTCGAAGAGCGGGGAGATGTCGCCGGTGACGAGCTGGATCGCTCCCTCGGGCAGGAGTCCGGAGGCAATGATGTCGGCGACGACGGCGCGGGTGAGGTGCGCGGAATCGGTCGCGGGCTTGACGACGACGGGGACACCGGCGACGAACATCGGGGCGAACTTCTCGAGCATGCCCCACACGGGGAAGTTGAACGCGTTGATCTGCAGCGCCAGACCCTGGCGGGAGGTGAGGATGTGGCGGCCGACGAAGGTGCCGTTCTTCGACAGGCGCTCGACATCGCCGTCGAGGAGGACCGTCGAGTTCGGCATCTGACGGCGTGCGACGCCCGAGTAGGTGAAGAGCGTGCCGATGCCGCCCTCGATGTCGACGAACGCGTCGCGCTTCGTCGTGCCGGTGGTGAACGAGATCTCGTGGTAGTCCTTCGCGCTCTCCATGAGGTGCGCGCCGAGCTGCTTGAGGATGACGCCGCGCTGGTGGAACGTCAGCTTCTGCAGGGCGGGGAGGCCGACGAGGCGCGCGTGGTCGGCGACGGCGGTGAAGTCGATGCCGTCGGAGGACACGCGGTGGAGCAGCTGCCCGTTCGTCGCATCGCGGACATCGCGTGCCCCGGCGGTGTCGGCCGGAGTGTGCCAGGTGCCGGCGGCAAAGGAGCTCAGGGTCTCGGTCATAAGGTCTCCCGCATTCTCGACGCTCGGGGCCGCTCGTGCCCCGTCGCCGCTGTCGACTGTTCAGCGCCCGGATCCGCACCCGGGCGCGGCCCGGAGGTGATGGTTTCCGAACCTGGCCCGGAATGTGTGTCCGAGCTCACCGATCAGTCCATATACTAACCAATCGGTCGGTAATTGTCATCGGCGGTCCCGCGGGTGGTGCGGGTCACCTCGGTGGACTATGATCATCCGTATTAACTGACCAAACAGTCACCAAAGGTCGCCTCCCTGCCGCTCACCGCAGAACGACAGGCAGCGTGCGACCAGCGGGCCCCGGATTTCAACGGAGAGATCACCCATGTCCACCGCGACACAGCCGATCACCCGCGAGGAGCGCAAAGTCCTCGCCGGCACCCTCGTCGGCACCACCATCGAGTGGTACGACTTCTTCATCTACGCGCAGGCCGCGGGCCTCATCCTCTCGGTGCAGTACTTCGGTCCGCTCGCCGCCGACAACCCGGCGCTCGGCCAGATCATGGCATGGGCGTCCCTGGGGATCTCGTTCCTCTTCCGTCCGCTCGGCGCGATCATCGCCGGCCACCTCGGTGACCGGATCGGCCGCAAGCGGATGCTCGTCCTCACGCTCATCCTCATGGGAGCGGCGACCTCGCTCATCGGCCTGCTGCCGACGTACGCGGCGATCGGCGTTGCCGCCCCCATCCTGCTCACCCTGTTGCGGATCCTCCAGGGGTTCTCCGCCGGCGGCGAATGGGGCGGGGCGGCGCTGCTCTCCGTCGAGCACGCCCCCGATGCCAAGCGCGGCATCTTCGGGGCCTACCCGCAGATCGGCGTGCCCGTGGGCATGATCCTCGCGACCGGCGTCATCTGGATCCTCACCACGGTCCTCACGCCCGAGCAGTTCGCGAGCTTCGGCTGGCGCATCCCGTTCCTCTTCTCCGTCGTCCTCGTCATCGTCGGCTACTACATCCGCAAGCAGGTCGAGGAGAGCCCCGTCTTCGCCGAACTCGCCGAGCGCCGGGCCGAATCCTCGGCCCCGCTGGGCACCCTGTTCAGGAAGAACACGAAGGAGGTCGTGCTCTCGGCGATCATCTTCATCGGCAACAACGCCGTGGGCTACATGATCATCGCGTTCTTCGCCGCCTACGCCTCCCGCCCGCTCACCGAGGGCGGCACCGTCGGCCTCGACCGCGCCCCCGTGCTGCTGGCGACGACGCTCGCGAGCTTCGGCTGGCTGATCTTCACGATGTGGGGCGGGGCGCTGTCGGACCGGCTCGGGCGCGTGCGCACCTTCCAGATCGGCTACATCCTCCTCATCCTCTGGCTCATCCCGACGTTCCTCATGATCGACGCGGTGAACATCTGGATGTACGGCATCGGCATCTTCATCCTCACCGTCGGCATGGGCCTGAGCTACGGCCCGATGTCGGCGATGTACGCGGAGATGTTCCCGCCCCAGGTCAGGTACTCGGGCGTGTCGATCGGCTACGCGCTCGGCGCGATCCTCGGCGGCGCGTTCGCCCCGACCATCGCCGAGACCCTGCTCGCGCGGACCGGCAACTCCCTGTCGATCGCGATCTACCTCATCATCGTCTGCGTCATCTCGCTCATCGGCGTCAGCCTCGTCAAGGAGACGAAGGGCACCCCGCTGGGCGTGCCCAAGCACCACTGACGCGCATCGTCGGCCACGGAGGGATCCTCGCCGAGGCGGCCGGCCGGAGCCGTGCCACCTCAGCGGCCGACCGGAGCCGTGCCACCTCGGCGGCCGGCCGGAGCTGTGCCACCTCAGCGGCCGGCCGGATCCGGGATTCGATCCCGTGCGTCTAGGGTGGAGAGACACGTCAGTGACGACCACCGAGGAGGCGCCCATGCCCGAGCCCACCCGCACCCGGCTCGACTATCCCGACATCGAAGCGGCCGCCGAGCGGATCACCGGTCGCGTGCGCGCGGTGTCCGTGGCTGCCGCGCAGCACGGCCGTCGCCCCGAGGCCGAGACCGACACCGGGGCGACGTGGGTGGCGCTGCCGACCACCGACCCCGCGGCCGCCGGGCTCTACTTCGCGCTCGAGTTCATGCAGTACACGGGGACCTTCAAGGCCCGCGGCGCGCAGAACTTCATCCGGGCCCACCTCGACGAGGGCTCGTTCCCCGCGGCGGGGGTGACGATCGCCTCGGGTGGGAACGCCGGGCTCGCGTGTGCGTGGGCCGCCCAGGCGGCCGGGGTGCGGGCGACCGTCTTCGTGCCCGAGACCGCCCCGGCCGTCAAGGTCGACCGACTGCGGTCCTACGGTGCCGATGTCCGGTTGGTCGGATCGGAGTACGCCGAGGCGGCCGCGGCCTGCGCGGAGTTCGCTGACTCCTCCGGGGCGCTGGCGTCCCATGCGTATGACAATCCGCTCATCGCCGCGGGTGCCGGCACGGTGTTCACGGAGATCCTCGCCCAGGTGCCCGATCTCGACACCGTCGTCGTCTCGGTCGGCGGGGGCGGACTCTTCGCCGGGGTCGCGACGGCGGCGACGTTCCACGGGGTGCGCACCGTTGCGGTCGAACCGCAGGGGTCGCGCGCGTTCAATGCCGCGCTCGAGGCCGGTGCGCCCGTCGACGTCACCGTCGATTCCGTCGCCGCTGATTCCCTCGGCGCACGGCGCGCGACGCCGCTCGCGCTCGCGGCGGCACAGACCGACCTCGTCACCTCGGTGCTCGTGAGCGATGCCGACATCAGCGCGGCCCGCCGTCATCTGTGGGCCGAGCACCGGCTCGTCGTCGAGCACGCGGCGGCGACCGCGCTCGCCGGGGTCCACAGCTCGGGCGGGTACACGCCGGAACCCGGCGAGAAGGTCGCGGTCGTCCTCTGCGGAGCGAACACCGACCTCGGCGATCTCACCTAGGGTCGAAGACCCGCGCCCGACGCAGATAGCCGGCGAGGTCGTCGGTGAGGTCGAGGGCGTCGAGTTCGGCGTCGGTGAACCAGCGGACGTCCGCGGCGTCGTCACCGGCCTCAAGAACGCCGCCGATGACGGTGGCGGCGAAGTCGTGGACGTCGTATTCGCGGCCGCCGGCCGCGGGGATCGTCAGGGACCAGAGTTCGCGGTCGACGCGCACGTCGAGGCCGGTCTCTTCGCGCGCTTCCCGGGCGGCCGCCTCGGCGAAGGTCTCCCCGGCTTCGCACTTGCCGCCGGGCACCGACCACTTACCGCGGTCGGGTTCCCGGCCGCGCCGGACGAGCAGCACACGAGCATGCTCGTCGACGATGACGACGCTGGCCGCGCGAATGGTCTCCACGGGTGACGGGGTGCCGCTACTGCCGGTCCTTCGCGCGGAATGCGCCCTTGAGGAATGCGTAGACGACGGCCGCAACTGCGACGACGATGAGGGCTTTGACGAGGAACCATGCGATCGAGAACACGACGCTGACGAGCCACCACGCAATGATGATCGCGAGTACCGCGCCGACGACGCTCCAGACTGTGCTCATCTTCATGAGTCCAGCCTAGGTCGCCGCGGCAGCAGGCCGCAATGCGCTGCGACCCGCGCCGAGGCGACCGGCGCCGAGGTGGCCCACCCCGAGGCGGTCGTCACTCACTCCTCCGCCGGCAGGCCCTCCTTGCGGCGCTCGTCCTGCGACCCCGAGTCGTCGACGTCGCCGTCGGTCTCCGCGAAGACCTCGTCGCGCAGGTCCTGGCGGTGCTGTTCCTGCTCGAACCGCTCTTCGCGCAGTTCGTCGTTGTTCTTGTGGTGTCCCATGGCGTCCTCATTTCCCTTGCGTGTCGGGCTGAGCATGCCCGTGTCCACAGTCTGCCCGTCCGCGGCCGCCTTGGCCAGACCCCTTGTCGGACTGCCGTGGGTCGTGGTCGTCAGGTGAGGGGTATCGAGAGGTAAAGAGCGTTGTCACACCCGCGCACGCACCGTCCGTGCTGACCAGCGTCCGTCGGCGTGCCCGACGTCGATCGGGTGCTCGAAGGCCGCCGAGACCGCCTCGGTGGTGAGCACCTCGGCGATCGGGCCGGCGGCCGTGAGCCTGCCGCGGGAGATGAGCACGGCGTGCGAGGTCGTCTCGGGGATCTCCTCGAGGTGATGGGTGACGAGCAGCGTGGTGAGCTCCGGCGAGGACTCGGACAGGGCATCGATTGTCTCGAGCAGCTGTTCGCGGGCGGCGACGTCGAGGCCGGTGGTCGGCTCGTCGAAGAGGAGGAGTTCGGGGTCGGCGATGAGCGCGCGGGCGACGAGAGCGCGACCCCGCTCCCCCTGGGACAGCACCTGCCACCCGGCGTCGGCACGGGAGGTCAGCCCCACCTCGGCGAGCATCGCAGCGGCGCGCGCGAGGTCGGAGTCGGTCGGCTCCCACCGCAGCGGTCGCTCGATCGTCCCCGTCAGACCGGTGAGGACGACGTCGCGGACGGGCAGGTTCGACCGCAGCGGATGGCGCGGATTGACATGCCCGATGTGCCGGCGCAGGGCCGCGAGCTCGACCCGGCCCATCCGCTGCCCGAGGACGTCGACGGTCCCCGAGGTCGGGAACACCTGGGCGCCGGCGAACGAGAGGATCGTCGACTTCCCCGCCCCGTTCGGGCCGAGCAGCACCCAGTGCTCGCCGCGCGCGATCCTCAGGTCGATCCCGTGGAGGATCTTCGTCTCCCCGCGCCGGAACGTCACCGCGCTGAGATCGAGGACTGCTTCGGCCACAGCGCCGCCTTTCATCGTCCGGTCAGGATCGATTCGAGTCTAGGACCGACGCTCACCGAGGCGGTCGACCGCATCCGCGATCGTGTTCCGCATCGTGGATGGGTGGCTCTGTCGGCGGGACCGACCCCGCCCGTGACCTCACGGTCCGGGGAGATACCCGGCCCGCATCGCCTCGAGCACCGCGCGCGTCCGATCCTGGGTGCCGAGCTTCGCGAACGCGCGCACGAGATGGGTCTTCACCGTCGCCTCGGTGATGTGGAGGCGTCTGCCGATCTCGGCATTGCTCAAGCCCTCGCCGACCCCACCGAGGACCTCGATCTCCCGCGGTGACAGCGGCGGTCCGGACGGGGCGCGCAGATGGTTCATCAGGGTCGTCGCCATCCGCGGCGCGAGCACCGTCTCCCCCCGCGCGGCGTCCCGCACCGCGCGCGCGATCTGGTCGGCACCGCTGTCCTTGAGGAGATACCCGACCGCCCCGGCCTCGACCGCGCGGACGATGTCGGCGTCCTCGTCGTACGTGGTGAGGACGACGACCTTCGTCGCCGGATGCGCCGAGGTGATCGCTGCGGTCGCTGCGGCCCCGTCGAGGCGGGGCATCCGCAGATCCATGAGCACGACGTCGGGATCCAGCCGCGCCACCGCCTCAACGCATTCCTGCCCGTCACCCGCCTCGGCGACGACGGCGATGCCGTCCTTCGAGGCCAGCAGCGCGACGAGTCCGCTGCGCACGACCGGATGATCGTCGGCGAGGATCACTCGCACATCAGGCATGCCCGGCCTCCCTTCCGGTGCGCCCGACCGTGATGTCGAGGCGGGTGCCGTGCCCCGGCCGGGAGGCGATGGAGAGGTCTGCGCCGATCTCGGCGGCACGCTGCCGCATCGACGGCAGTCCGAAGTGGCCGTGTCCGTCGGTCGCGCCCTGTTCGGCGTCGGGATCGAAGCCGATGCCGTCGTCGCTGACGCTCAGGCGCACCGTGTCCTCAGCAGCGGTGAAGGTCACCGTCACCGAGGCGGCCTCGGCGTGCTTGATGACGTTCGACAGTGCCTCCTGGAGACCGCGGAGGACCACGATCTTCTCAGTGACGTCGAGTCCGGTCGCGGACTTGTCGATGGCGGCCCGCACCTCGGTGCGGCCAGGACTCGCCGTCTGGGCTCGGGCACATGTGCGCTCGAGCGCCCCGAGGAACGCGGTGTCGTCCCACCGCTGCTGGCCGGACTGGACGAGCGCCCGGGCCTCGCCGAGGTTGTCGTGGGCGACTCGACGGATCGAGCGCAGGGTCGCCTCCGCCTCGGCGGGCCGGCGCACCTGGTCGAGTCCGGCTTCGGAGAGGAGCACGATCGAGGTGAAGCCCTGTGCGAGGGTGTCGTGGATGTCGCGGGCCACCCGTTCCCGCTCCGCGGCAGCCCCGGCGAGGTGGTTGACACGGGCGAGCTCGTCCTGGGTGCGCCGCAGCTCCCGCAGCAGCTCGGCTCGGTCCTCGCTCTGCCTGATGATCCGATCGATCCACAGGCCCATGGCGAAACTCCCCGCGCACGGCAGCACCACTTGGAGGACGATGTCCAGGGGATTGAGTCCTCCGGTGCGGATGCCGATCCCCGCAGTCAGTCCCGCGGCGAGGACGATGAAGGCGATGACCACTTCGCGCAGCCCGCCGGAGAACATCCAGATGTGGCCGAGGGCGAAGAAGTACATGAAGGCGCCGTAGGGCGTCAGCGTCGTGGCGACGACGAAGCAGACGATGACGATGAGGACATAGGCGCGCCCGCGGTTCGGCGACGGCCAGTCGGGAATGACGAGCAGCGAGTAGGCGACGACGATGACGGCCAAGGGGGCGAGCGCCAGCAGCGCCTCGGGCCACGGGATGACGACGGCATAGAAGACCGCAGTGCCGGCGAAGCAGAGGTAGAACGCGAGATGCCACCAGCGCGCAGAGGTCTCGACGACCGAGGTCCCGCCCACCGCCTCGGCGTCGGTTCCCTCGTCCCTCACCGCTGCCCTGTCCATACCCATGACTCTATGAGTCTTTCGGCTTCCATTTGAAGGTCTTCATCGCCAGAATCAGTCCGAGCACGAACCAGGCGGCGATGATGCCGATGCCGAGCCACGGGTCGGCCGTCTTCATCTCCGGGATCTCGAACGCCCACTCCGGGAGGAATGCGTATTGGAGTCCCACAGCCGTCCACCGCAGCGGGAAGATCGCGGAGATGCCGAGCAGCCAGTCCGGCAGGAGGCTCGGCAGCATGTAGACGCCGGAGATGAACGACAGCACCATCGTCGGCGCGACCGCCAGTGTCGTCCCTGCCTGCTCGGTCTT
This sequence comes from Brevibacterium sp. XM4083, assembly GCF_006489205.2. Taxonomy (GTDB): domain Bacteria; phylum Actinomycetota; class Actinomycetes; order Actinomycetales; family Brevibacteriaceae; genus Brevibacterium. Next base: position 455,380 of record NZ_VFYR02000003.1, read on the forward strand.
CGCAGCGGAGGCCAGCGCGATCCCGAGCACCGCCCCGGCCGCCGTCGACAGCAGCATGACTCCGGCGATGACGACCCAGCGCATCGGGTCCGCGGGAAGTGGGACGTCGAAGACAAGCGTGGCCACGAGCAGGAGGAGGACGCTCTGAGCGACGACGAGAACGAGAGTCATCCCGATCTTGCCGAGGAAGTAGCTGACCTCCGGCAGCGGGGTGGACGAGAGTCGGCGGATGGTGCCGTTGAAGCGGTCGACGGCGACGTAGCCGGTCAGGTTCTGAAAACCGCTGAGAACGGTGCCGACGGCGAGCAGTCCGGGCAGGTAGGTCTGGGCCACGGACAGACTCTGACCGTCGGGACCGGGCAACGGCGGCATATCGTCGAAGATCATCCCGAAGAGAAGCATGAGCAGTGCGGGGAAGAAGAGGACGAGGAAGAGGGAGAGGTAGTCCTGGGAGAGGATGGCGATCTCGATCTTCGTCCGCTGCCAGCCGAGCGCGACGACCGACGGCCGCCACTGGGGACAGATCGTGGTTGCGGACCGTCGGTCGACCTCGGCGGTGTGCTGTCCATTCATCACCGGCTCCTCACCTCAGCGCTCGGGGAATCTGCTGTCGCGGGTGACTGTTCGGTCGGCGCCCCCGCGGCAGCGTCACTGACAGTGCCGGCATCGTCGGCACTGCCGATGAGCTCGACGTAGACGTCTTCGAGGCTCGGCCTCACCACCCGCAGACCGGTGATCTCCCCACCGTCGGGCGGGGCCAAGGAGGAGATGAGGGCGGTCGGAGTCTCGGTGCGCTCGACGCGGTCGGTGCCGACCTCATCGACCCACCGGACGCGGGGCACACGGGCGAAGGGACCCCCGATGGCATCGGGTGGGCCCTCATCGATGAGCACGCCGTGGTTGATGATGCCGATGCGATCGGCGAGCGCCTCCGCTTCGTCGAGGTAGTGGGTGGTCAGGACGATCGTCGTGCCGTCGCCGTGGAGTCGGCGGATGAGGTCCCAGAACTGCCGTCTCGAGACCGGATCGAACCCGGTGGTCGGTTCGTCGAGGAAGAGGATCTCCGGGCGCCCGACGAGTCCGAGCGCCACGTCGAGTCTGCGCCGCTGCCCGCCGGAGAGGCTGCTCACCTTGTCGTTCGCCTTCTCGGACAGGCCGACTGCGGCGATGAGCTCGTCGCAGTCGGCGGGATTCGGGTAGATGCGAGCGAGGTGGCGCATCGTCTGCGCCACAGTGAAGTGAGAGCCGTCCGTGGCTTCCTGCACGACGACGCCGATGCGGGCGCGGAATGCGGCAGGGGCGCGGGCGGGGACGAATCCAAGGACGGAGAGCTCGCCCGAGGTCGGCGTTCGGGCACCGTCGAGCATCTCCACGGTCGTCGACTTCCCCGCACCGTTGGGTCCGAGCAGGCAGTAGCACTCGCCGAAGTCGATCTCGAGGTCGATCCCGTCGACGGCGTTGACCGGATCCTGTTGGGGTCGCCGATACGTCTTGACGAGTTCACGGGCGATGATTGCGTGAGCCATGCCTCCATCCTCGGCGCACGGCGGCCTGCCCGAAACGCCCGAGCAGTGGACGACCGCTGTCCCCCGATCGGTGGACACCTCCGGTCACGACCGCGCCGAGGCGGCTCGCCCTCCCGCCGTCAGTGCAGGTGAGGCGCTCAGTGCAGGTGCGGGCGGTAGATGAGCTCCTGGGTGCGCCCGTCGAGGGTGCGGCAGTAGAGGAGTTCGAGGTCGAAGTCCTCGGCGCCGTCGAAGATCGGTTCGGTTCCGGTGCGGCCGGTCAGGGCGGGGAAGATCGTGACCTGCAGGCGGTCGACGAGGCCCGCGTCCATGAGTGCGCGGTTCATCGCGAGGCTGCCGTGGGAGCGCAGCGGCACATCGGAGCTCTCCTTGAGCCGGGTGACGACCTCGACGGCATCGCCGCGCACCAAGGTCGCGTCGGGCCAGTCGAGCGGTTCGCTCAGCGTGTTCGAGATGACCGTGGTCGGGAGGTTGCGCATCTCGGTCACCCACGGGTCGAAGACCTCGGAGTCCTCCCCGGCTGCGGCGATCATCGCGGCGAACGCCCGGTACGTGTTCGCCCCGAGGACGAGCCGCTGGCTGCCGGAGTACTCGCCGAGGCGCTCTTCGAGGAGTTCGGGACCCTGCTTTCCCCAGTAACCGCCCCAGTCGGACTCCTCGGAGACGGTGGCGCGTGAGTTGAGGCTGCTGAACACGTCGAACGTGTACGTGGCGGTCATGGCGGTCCTCCCAATGCAGCGGTGCATGTGGTTGTCGAGTGCTTCGAGACTAGCCCTCGAACCGCCTCGGCGATAGGGGTTCGGAACAGGACACCTTGGGACTGTCCGCTCTGCCGTCGCCGAGGTTCCACATCATGGATTCTCCGTGGTGGGACCACCTCGGCGCGCGATAATCGAACCATGGTCACTGGCGTGGATCCCGAGGACATCGGGCGGATGAAGATGCGGGGGAAGATCCTGCGCCGGTCCGCCTCGTTCAACGTCGCCCACGCCGTCGATGACCTCGAGCCGGGCACCGGCGCGCAGAGCATCCAGCGGGCGCTCTCGCTGCTGGGACTCGTCGGTCTGCTGGCCAGTGACGGGAAACACGGGGCGAGCCTGTCGGAGATCGCCTCGATCAGCGGCCGGCCGAAGGCGAGCGTCCACCGGATGCTTCAGGCGCTCATCGCGATGGGCTATGTCGAGCGCCTCGATGAGGGCGGGTATCGCCTCGGGGTGCAGTCGCAGATCCTCGGGCAGCTCGCGCAGAAGTCCGTCGACCCTCTTGTCATCGAGTCCGAGTCGAGTCTGCTCAGGCTCGCCGAGATCACCCAGGACACCGCGTTCCTCACCCTGCGCACCGGCAGCTATTCGATCTGCGCGCGGCGCGAGGAGGGCTTCGGGGAGATCTTCAACAACGCCCTCGCCGTCGGCGACCGGCATCCGCTGGGCATCGGAGCCGGCAGTCTCGCGATCATGGCTGAGCTTCCCGGCGCCGAGGTGGACGCCCTGTTCGCGGCGAACGAGCAGATTCTCGCGCAGCGCTATCCGAAGGTCCGCATCGACCAGCTTCGCGACATCATCGACCAGGCCCGCATCGACGGCTTCGTCCACAACCCCGGACTGTTCGCGCAGGGGTCGTGGGCCGTGGGAGTCGCACTCAAGGTCCGCGGGGAGCGCCCGCGCGCCGCCCTGTCGATCGCCTCGATCGCCGATCGCGTCACCGGTCAGCGGGTCGAGCACCTCGTCGCCCTGCTCCGGCGTGAGGCGAAGATCATCGCCGAGGCGCTCGCCGCCGACGCGGAGCCGGGGAGTTCACCGTCGTCCGCCGAGACGGCCAGTTAGCGCCGAGCCCGACACTTCTCAGCGTCGGTCTCGGTGAGAAGTGGCGGTCTCGGTGCGGACGTCAGAGCAGAGCGAGGTCCTTGAGCTTGGCCTCGACCTCGGGGTTGGTCGGCTCGACCTGATGGGAGCCGTCGGGGTAGACGACGACTGGGATGTTCGTCCGACCCGAGATCGCCTTCGCGTCGTCGGCCCGCTCGGGCTCCGCGACGAGATCGACGTAGTCGAAGTCGAGTTCGGTCAGAGGAGTCAGTGGTGCGCGAATACGCGTGCGACGGATTCCTTGATTTCGGAGAGCGAGCTGGTCTCAGCGATCAAGATGTGTTCGTCAGCGAAGCCCCGACGCCGCATCTGATGAACAGCAACCCGATCAGGAGGCTGCTGTCTTCAGAATCGGCCTCGTCGTGGACAAGGTCAAGACAATTCGGCCGCCTCGGTCGAACCCCGCTCTGTTCGTAACCTGGCAGTAACCGTTAAAATAGCAAACAAGGGTTACTCATGAGGGGCGAGTCGGTAAAGAGAGGAGAGCCCCATGAAGCACATAGCCAAGACAAGGCATCGCGATCGTGAGGTGGCAGGCTTGCGGGTTCACTACCGCGAAGCGGGGGCGCCCTCATCAACGGCGGTCGTGTTGCTGCACGGAGCACCAAGTTCGTCTTACTCCTTCCGCGAGGTGCTCCCGGCCATGGGCGAGCATGCCTACGTGGTCGCACCCGACATCCCGGGCTTCGGGTTCTCCGACTCCCCGCCGGTGGAGCAGCATGATTACACATACGAGGGGCTGTCTCGAGTGGTCGAGGCGCTGCTGGACGACCTCGGCGTGGAGCGGTACATCGTTTTCGTGACGGACTACAGCACGCCGGTAGGCTACTTTCTGGCCACCCGTCACCCGGAGCGGGTGCTGGGTCTGGTGGTGCAGAACGGCAACGCGCACGAGGCCGGCTTGGGTGAGGGGTGGGACTCGGGCCGTCGTTACTGGGCCGCGCCCACCGAGGAGAACAGGGCTGCGTTGCCGGACTGGTTGACCTTCGAAGGCACTAAGGACACCTATCTCGGAGGGTTGCCCGAGGGGGTTGCGGAGTTGCATCCGCCGGAGTCGTGGCATCTGGACTGGGAGCACTTGTCGCGGCCGGGCAATATCGAGGTGTACTTTCAGTTCTTCTACGACTATCGCAAACATGTGGCCCGCTTCGATGAGATTGCCGAGTATCACGCCACGTACCAGCCGCCGTGCATGGTGCTGTGGGGACGTCACGATCCGGCCTTCGATATCAGCGAGGTGCTGGCTTACCACCGGGCGTTGGACACGTTCGAAGCGCACATCTTCGACGGCGGGCACTTCCTGTTGGAGACCCATGCCGCCGAGGTCGCCGACCTATTGGTCGCCTTCACCCGTGACGTCTTCTACCGCGCGAGCGCCGGCACATGAGCGGGCTGACGCTGACGGTCAAGTCGCTCGAATCGGCCACGTGGGACGACTTCGAGACAGTGATGGGCAAAAGGGGCGGTGCTCGTGGCTGCTGGTGCATGCACTGGCGGCTGAGAATCGATGAGTGGATGGAGAACAAGGGCGAGGGCAACAAGGCGGCCATGCGGGAACTGGCCGAAGGCGATCGGTCGCCGGGCATCGTGGGGTATCTGAACCACGAACCGGTCGCATGGTGCGGTTTCGGTGACCGCGCCGACTTCTCCCGCCTGCGACGCTCGACGCTGCTGAAGTCGGTCGATGACGAACCGGTCGTCTCATTGACCTGCCTGTTCATGGTCAAGAGTCATCGCGGCGAAGGACTGCTGTCGGCGTGGATCGCTGCCGTGTGTGGCCATATCGCCAAGACGTCGCCGACCCGCATCGTCGAGGCGTACCCCGTTGAACCTCGCAAGAGGCGCAGGGCTGGCCCGGACACCGCGATGACCGGCATCTCCAGCGCCTTCACTGATGCCGGGTTCACCGAGGTCGCCCGGCGCAAGCACGATCGCCCCGTTCTGAGATACGAGCTGCCATGACCGCCACCACCGAATGGATCGAGGACCACTTCATTGCCGGGAACCTCGCACTCGACTTCGCCAACACCGTCTACCGCCGCTGGCCCGAGCCGGGCCCGGACCTGTTCAGCGACACCACCGATCTCGCAACCTGGCTCGCCCACACCGGTCTGCTACTGGACGGTGAATCCGACGTGGACGAGGGGACTCTGCACGAAGCTCGCGCGCTACGAGCGTTGCTGTGGACGGTCTTCGATGCGCACAAGGACGACCGCAGTATTCCCGCCGACGCCTTCACAGACCTGCTCGACACCACCCAGCGTTCCATTACCGACATGACCGTCCACGCTGACGGGACAGCCACTGCGCAGAACGCGCAGGGTTCACTCGCTATCGTGGCGCTCAGAGCTATCACGCTCCTCCTCGATCCACCGCCCCAGGGTGTACGCGCCTGCGATCGGTGCGGGTGGTTCTTTGTTGATTCCTCCCGCAGTCGTCGGCGGCGCTGGTGCAGCATGAAGACTTGCGGCAACCAGGCAAAAGCCGCGCGTTACCGTTCCACTCACGCATGATTCATTGGCAGACCCCGGGCCAACCGAATCTGCGACAACCAGGTCTCGCCTGAAAGTCCACTGCGATGCAAGGGTGGATCGTCGGCCGCCGCTTGCCGCCCGATATTTGGTCGGTCTCGCCGCATCCATCAAGTGATCGCACCGACTCCGCCAGACTGATCCTTTTTTCTTAAGTCCAGCGTCGGCGATTGCATCTCTCACGACGTCTGCCATCGTCGCCTGGATCGGCGAATCGGAGCAGCCGAGCTTGCTATGCGTTCACCCGATGAAGGATCGGGCAGCAATCGACTCCCCTTAGAGCCGGCGTTCACAACGTCACCGCAACTGCGGAAGTCCCAGGCCGATTTCGCCGAACCACCATCATCGTGACTCACGTCTGGGTCATCGGTCAACGGATATCTATGATCTGGAACATTGCTTTGCAGAACGTCGCATCCAGGGTCGCGATCGTTCCGACAGTGCGCGATGGCGCACGCTGGGCGATTTCCTTCAGTCGGTCAAGCGACGCCCTCAATGTGGTGATGTAATGGTTTTTGCAAAACTTTCCGTTACCCCTCCACACTGGGTCTATGAATCGATCAGAGAAGTGGATTTGGCTCGGCGACCATCTTGCCGTCGATTTCGCGAACACGACTATTGGTCGCGAGTTCGAGACGGTTGACCTCATCGCAACAGTGGAGGACGCACACGAGTGGATCGACCTCGAGCCGACCGAACTGCCGAAAGTGGAGATCACCGATGAGAATCTGCCTCATCTCCGCGCCCTGCGAGATGCCGCCGGTCGCACGCTGCGTGCTGCGGTCCGTGAAGAGGAGTGGGATCCCGCCGACACCGCCCTCATCAACAGCCTCGTCGAAACGGGTCGGGTGTTCCGTCTGCTCGGATCCCGACCCCGCGGCAGTCGGCTGACGGCTGGCGACGGATTCGCCGCCTTTGCCGGGGTGCTCGCGGCATCGGTCGTCGACCTCCTCGGCCGGGATGACCTGGCGGCCATCGCTATCTGCGAGGCGCCAGGCTGCGGACAGATCTTCCACCGCTCACGGGTCAACCAGAAGTGGTGCAGCCCGGGATGCGGGAACCGGGCACGCGTCGATCGGCATCGCCACCGGAATCCACACGCCCAGCGCCGAGCAGCGGTGTCGCCATGATCGACATCAGCGTCCTGCCGCCGTTCGTGCTCGCAACTGTGCTCATCTGCATCGCGCCCGGAACCGACTTGGCGTACATGATCGGCGTCGGCATCGCCGGTGGCCGGGGAGCGGCGCTTCGCGCCTCGGCCGGCGTGGCCGTCGGCGTGCTCGTCTACAGCTTCGTCGTGGCCGCGGGTGCCGGTCAGCTCGTTGCACGAGTGCCGTGGGCACTGACCGTCCTCCAAGCGGTGGGCGCCGCTTATCTCGTCTGGCTCGGAATCGACTCACTGCGCTCGGCGCGGAAGGGTGTCTCGCTCAATGATGCCGACACCGGAGACCATCGCTGGTTCCTCCGAGGCGTCATCGTCAACCTGACGAATCCGAAGATGGTCCTCTTCTTCCTGTCGTTCCTTCCGCAGTTCGCAGGGGATGCAGGGTCGACGACTGCACAGTTCATCACTCTCGGGCTCATCTTCATGGTCATCGGGCTGACGGTCGACTCGCTTGTCGGCGTCTTCGCCGGCACTCTGCAGCAGCGCCTGTCGGACAGCCCTCGCGCAGCCACGACTCTCCATTCCGTGGCGGCCGCAGTCTTCTTCGGCTTGGCAGCGTTCGTCGTCTACGAGATCGTCGCCGGTGCTCTCGCGGGTCACTGACCGGCCGGGGAGGCTCTGGCGCGTCGGGCCCGCCGCTGGCCTATAGCGCTCGCCGCCGACGCGGAGCCGGGGAGCTCGTCCTCGTCCGCCGAGACGGACAGTTAGCGCCGAGACGGACAGTCATAAGTGTCGGTCTCGACGCTAAGTGGCGGTCTCAGTGCGGACTTCAGAGCAGAGCGAGGTCCTTGAGCTTGTCCTCGACCTCGGTGTTGGTCGGCTCGACCTGGTGGGAGCCGTCGGGGTAGACGACGACCGGGATGTTCGTCCGACCCGAGATCGCCTTCGCGTCGTCGGCCCGCTCGGGCTCCGCGACGAGATCGATGTAGTCGAAGTCGATGCCGAGCTCGGTCAGCTGCTTCTTCGTGCGCCGGCAGTCGCCGCACCATTCCGCTCCGTACATCGTGATGGTGTTCTCAGCCATGCTCGACCTTTCGTGTGAGGCGCTATCGCCGGAGTCGACCGGCGCATTCTTGTGAACCGCAGCCGCGGCCTGACTATTCCACCCGCCGGGCCCGAATGCCGCAGTCGACTGCGACCCCACCCCACCTCTCACCGGAGGACGACGGTGCGCTTCCCATTGAGGAACACCCGGCCCTCGCAGTGCCAGCGCACTGCGTTCGACAGTGCCTTGCATTCGGTGTCCCGGCCGGCGGCGACGAGATCCTGCGGACCGAAGGCGTGGTCGACCTCGGTGACGGCCTGCGCGATGATCGGCCCCTCATCCAGCTCGCTGTTGACGAAGTGGGCGGTCGCGCCCACGGTCTTCACTCCCCGCTCGTACGCCTGATGGTAGGGCTTCGCCCCCTTGAACGAGGGGAGGAACGAGTGGTGGATGTTGATCGCCCGCCCCGTGAGCTCACGGGCCAGATCGTCGGAGAGGACCTGCATGTACCGGGCGAGGACGACGAGGTCGATCTCGAACCGGTCGACGAGGTCGAGCAGCTTGGCCTCGGCCTCCGGCTTCGTCTCTGCGGTCACCGGGATCCGGAAGAACGGCACGTGATGCCATTCGACGAGCTCCCGATGGTCAGGATGGTTCGACACGACCGCGGCGATCTCGACGGGCAGCTCCCCGATCCGGGCGCGGAAGAGGAGATCGTTGAGGCAGTGCTCGAACTTCGAGACCATGATGAGGACTCGGCGCTTCTCCCCCTTCGGCCAGAGGTTCCACGAGGCATCGAGATCCCCGGCCACCGCCTCGATCTCACGGCGCAGATCCTCGAGCGCCTCAGCCTCGAGCTCGAACTCGACGCGGAGGAAGAACCTCTTGCTCAGGGCGTCGTCGAACTGTTTGAGCTCCCTGATGTCACCGCCGTGTTCGAGCAGCGCCCCGGTGAGTGAGTGGACGATTCCCCGACGCTCATCGCATTCGAGGGAGAGGACGTATTCCGGCATGCTCAGCCCTTCCGATCGTGGTTCGCGGCCCCGGTGACCCCCGAGGCCCCGGTGAACTCGGCCATTCCGTCGAGCAGCCACCGCACCATGAAGTCGGCGAAGCTCGAGCGCGGCAGGATCCGGAACTCCTCCTGACCCGACCGATGGAGGAGGACGGGCACCGGCCCGAGCTGCGTGACGATCGCCGTGCCCACCCCGAAGACCCTGGGGTGGAGGTCGGCGCGGCAGCTCTTCTCGAGCACGGTCCGCGCCCGTGGCCCCGTGAGCTCGAGGATCGTCCGGTTCGCCGAGAGCTCGACGACCTGCACGGGCGGTCCCTCGAGCGCGGCCTCGGCCTCGTCCGTCTCGCCCGGGCGCTGCGTGGCCGCGACGTCGACGGTGAGGAATTCGTCGGGGCTCAGCCACAGCGTGTGCCGCCCGGCCGCATCCCCGGTCACCTCCCCGACGGCCTCGGGCAGAGTGATCCCCAGCGCGGACTCGATCGCCCGCGCCGAGGAGGTCCCCGGCACTGCGCGCACGCCGATCTGGACGGCGAAGGGACGTTCCCGCAACCCCACCTCGGCGCCGGACGCACTCGCCTCAGCCATCGCCTCGGCGAGGTGGGCGGCCGGGGACACCCGCAGGTCATCGAGGGCGGTGTCGGTGGTCTCAGCCATCGCGACGCTCTCCTTCCGGATCGTAGAACACAGGTGAGGTGATCTCGACGTCGATGACCGTGTCACCGAGCGGTGATCGGACGATCTCGCCGAGGCGGTTCCGGCCGTTCTCGACGAGCGCGAGCCCGAACGGCCGGTCCAGGGTCGGGGACAGATACGACGAGGTGACGTGCCCGATCATCGGCACCGGTCCCGCCTCCGGGGTGAGCGGGGTGCCCGCGGCGACGAGCTGCGCGCCCTCGATCAGCCGGGTCTCCCCGTCGACGGGGAGAACCCCGACGAGGTGCTTGCGGTCCTCGCGCGCGGTGTCGACGCGGGAGTACGAGCGCTTGCCGATGAAGTCCTTGACCTTCGAGACGATCCACTCCATCCCCGCATCGGCCGGGGTGACCGTCCCGTCGGTGTCCTGCCCGACGATGATGAACCCCTTCTCCGCGCGCAGCACGTGCATCGTCTCCGTGCCGTACGGGGTGATGTCGAACTCGGCCCCCGCCTCGGCGACCATCTCCCACACAGCCAGCCCGTAGAAGGCTTCGACGTTGATCTCGAACGCGAGCTCCCCGGAGAACGAGATCCGGCAGATCCGCGCCGGGATCCCGTTCTCCAGCGTCGCGTGCCGGAACTCCATGAAGCCGAACGCCTCATTGGACACGTCGAGGTCGGGGGCGACCCGGGCGATGACCTCCCGCGACTTCGGTCCGGCGACGGCGACGGTCGCCCATTCCTCCGTCACCGAGGTGAAGACGACGTCGAGCTCGGGCCATTCCGTCTGGTGCCACTCCTCGAGCCAGTCGAGGACCTTCGCCGCCCCTCCGGTCGTCGTCGTCATGTAATACCGGTCCTCGGCCACGCGCAGGGTCACGCCGTCGTCGAAGATCATCCCGTCCGGGGTGCACATGAGCCCGTAGCGGGCCTTGCCGACCCCGAGCTTGGCGAACCCGTTGGTGTAGATCCGCCCGAGGAACTTCCCGGCGTCGGTGCCGCGGATCTCGATCTTGCCGAGCGTCGAGGCGTCCTGGAAGCCGACGGACTCCCGCACTGCCCGGCATTCGCGCAGCACCGCGGCGTCCATGTCCTCGCCCTCCTGCGGGTAGTACCACGGCCGCTTCCACTGCCCGACGTCCTCGAACTGAGCACCATGGGCGACGTGCCACGGATGGATCGACGTGACCCGGGCGGGATCGAAGAGCTCCCCCTTGCGCCGCCCGGCCAGCGCCGCGAACGCGACCGGGGTGAAGGGGGCGCGGAACGTCGTGTGGCCGACCTCGCCGAGGTTGTCCTCCCCGAGCACCGAGGCGATCGTTCCGATCGTGTTGACCGCTGAGGTCTTGCCCTGGTCGTTGGCCGTCGAGATCGACGTGTACCGCTTGATGTGCTCGACCGAGCGCATGCCGGCGTTCATCGCCCGGAGGATGTCGGCGACGCTCTGGTCACGCTGGAAGTCGACGAAGTGCGTGGTCAGGTCGCCGGGATCGGCCTCGGCCGAGGTCACCGCCCACAGGGGTCGATGCGGGGCGGGGGGCGTGTCGGACGTGTCGGGGCGCGGGATGGTCAGCTCGGCGTCGAAGCCGGTGGCCGCCGCGGCGGCGTGGCCTGCCTCCGCGCCCTGCCGCAGCGCCGAGGCGAGCGCATAGTCCCCGGTCATCGCTCCGACCGTGGACTGGTCACGGACAGGGCCGGTGGGCACGAAGGCGGCGATGTCGGCGTCCCAGGCGATGGGCCCGCGACGCTGGCCGTGGAGGTGGATGACCGGCGAGTGGCCGCCGGAGACGGCGAGGAGGTCGACCGCGACGTCCTCGCCGCCGGGTGCGGCGACCGCGTCCTCGTCGAGTGCGGAGACGGTGATCCCGGAGATCCGTCCCGCCGGGCCCTCGCCCGCGGTCCCGGTGACCGCGGCGCCGAGGATGAGGCGCACACCGGTGTCGGCGACGACCTGGGAGGCCCGCGCCGAGGCGGTGGCACGGGAATCGATGACCGCGACGACCTCGACTCCGGCGGCCTGCAGCTCGGGGACGAGGGCGTAGGCGGAGTCGTTCGTCGTCGCGATCGCCACCCGCTGCCCGGCGACGACACCGTAGCGACCGAGGTAGGTGCGCACGGCGGAGGCGAGCATGATGCCGGGTCGGTCGTTGTCGGCGAAGACGATGGGACGTTCGTGCGCTCCGGTGGCGAGGACGACCTGACCGGCCCGGATGTGCCACACGCGCTGCCGGGGTCCCGCCTCGGCGCCGGTGCGGTCCTCGAGGGCGACGAAGTAGTTCGAGTCGTAGCTGCCGAAGACGGTCGTGCGAGGAACATAGGTGAACTCCTCGGCGGCGGTCGCCTCGGCGAGAGTCGAGGTGATCCACTCCGGGGCCGGCACCCCGTCGATGATCTCCGCGGGAGCGGCGAGGAGCGCCCCGCCGGGCACGGGTTCGTCGTCGAGGAGGAGGACGCGGGCCCCGGACTTCGCGGCCTCCCGGGCGGCGGCGAGCCCGGCGGGACCGGCCCCGACGACGAGGACGTCGGTGTGGGCGTGCGTGTGCTCGTAGACGGCGTCGTCGCGGCCGGGGTCGAGGATGCCGAGCCCGGAGAGGTAGTCGGCCTCCAGGCCTTCGCGGATGAGGACGCGGGTCGCCGGGAGCATCGATTCGGCCACCTCGGCGCGGTCGGGGGCATGGACGTCGGGGGCGTGGACGCGGACGAGGGCGTTGGGCTCCTCGACCCCGGCGGCGAGGATTCCCCGGGGCCGGTCGAGGTACGTCGAGCTCCCGCAGTCGAGGCGGCCGGCGGCGATGAGGGCACTGGCGATCGTGTCCCCGGCGAACCCGGTGTAAGACCGGCCGTCGACGCGGAAGGTCAGCGGCCGGGTGCGGTCGATGCCGGTCGCGTGCGGCAGGCGCTCGCGCTGTCCGGTCGCCGACCCGCTGGTCTCGGTGTGCGACTCTGCGTGCGAGTCGGTGTGCGTCGAGGTCATCGCTTCACGCCTCCTTCGAATTCGGCGGGCCGCGGCTGTCCCATCGGGTAGACGGCGGCGAAGTCATAGGTCACGGTGTCGCGGATCGCGTTGAACCACTTCCGGCAGCCGAGGCTGTGGCACCAGCGTTCGGCGAAGAGGCCGCGGTCGTTGTCGCGGTAGAAGAGGTATTCGGCCCATTCGCGGTCGGTGAGCGCGTACGGGTCCTCGGGGTAGGGCACGTGCGCCTGACCTCCGTAGGTGAATTCGGATTCGTCACGGGCCCCGCAGTTCGGGCAGGTGATGAGCAACATGGCGGTCCCTCTCCCTCAGTGGGCCACGGCGGCGGCGCCGTGTTCGTCGATGAGATGGCCGGTCTCGAACCGCTCGAGAGCGAACGGCGCGTTGAGCGGGTGCGGTTCGTCGTTGGCGATCGTGTGGGCGAACGTGTAACCCGCACCCGGGGTGCCCTTGAACCCGCCGGTCCCCCACCCGCAGTTGACGTAGAGGCCGTCGACTTCCGTCTTCGACACGATCGGGGACGCGTCGAGGGTGACGTCGACGATGCCGCCCCAGGTCCGCAGGACGTGAGCACGGGCGAAGATCGGGAAGAGCTCGACGGCGGCGGCGAGCTGCTCCTCGATGATGTGGAAGCCGCCGCGCTGCCCGTAGCCGTTGTAGGAGTCGACGCCGGCGCCCATGACGAGTTCGCCCTTGTGGGCCTGGGAGACGTAGACGTGGACGTGGTTCGACATGACGACCGTCGGGTGGACGGGTTCGAAGAGCTCGGAGACGAGCGCCTGCAGCGGGTGGGATTGGATGGGCACGCGGATGCCCGCCATGGCGGCGACCACCGAGGTGTGGCCGGCGACGGCGATCGCGACCTTCTCCGTGGCGATCCTCCCGAGGTTCGTCTCGACTCCGATGACCTGGTCGCCGTCGCGGTAGACGTCGGTGACCTCGCAGTTCTGGATGATATCGACGCCCATCTCGTCGGCCTTGCGGGCGAACGCCCACGCGACGTGATCGTGCTTGGCGATGCCCGCCCGCGGCTGGTACGTCGCCCCCATGACGGGGTAGCGCAGGTCGTCGCCGATGTTGATGATCGGGCAGACCTCCTTGACCTGGCTCGGGTCGAGCCATTCGGCGTCGATGCCGTTGAGGACGTTGGCGCCGACGCGGCGCTGCGACTCCCGGACGTCGCCGAGGGTGTGGGCGAGGTTGAGCACACCGCGCTGGGAGAAGAGGAAGTCGTAATCGAGCTCCTCGGGCAGCTGCTCCCAGAGCTTTAGCGACTTCTCGTAGATCGCCGCGGACTCGTCCCACAGGTAGTTCGAGCGGATGATCGTCGTGTTCCGGGCCATGTTGCCCCCGGCCAGCCAGCCGCGCTCGAGGATCGCGATGTTCGTCATCCCGTGGTTCTTCGCGAGGTAGTAGGCGGTCGCGAGCCCGTGTCCCCCGCCGCCGACGATGACGGCGTCGTAGGAGGACTTCGGCTCGGGATTGCGCCACAGGAAGTCGGGGTGTTCGGGCAGGTGGTCGGCCATCAGCGTGCTCCGATCGGGGTGAGGTGCGGGTAGAGCGGGTGGTCGGCGGCGAGGCGGGAGACCCGGGCGCCGAGGTCGTCGATCGTCTCCTGGCTCGGTCCGCCTTCGTCGGTGCCGGCGATGAGGACCTCGGCGATGATGTCGGCCGCCTCGGCGAAGGCAGCGGAGCCGAAACCGCGGCTGGCGAGCGCGGGCGTGCCGATGCGCAGCCCCGAGGTGACCATGGGCGGACGCGGATCGTTGGGCACGGCGTTGCGGTTGACGGTGATCCCGATCCGCGCGAGGAGATCCTCGGCCTGCGCCCCGTCGAGGACGGAGTCGCGGAGGTCGACGAGGACGAGGTGGACGTCGGTGCCGCCGGTGACGATCGTGATGCCGCGCTCGGCCACGTCATTCTCTCCGAGGCGGCGGGCGAGTTCGGCGGCGCCGGCGAGGGTCCGGCGCTGTTTGTCGGCGAACTCCTCGGTCGCGGCCAGACCGAAGGCCACGGCCTTGCCGGCGATGACGTGTTCGAGCGGTCCTCCCTGCTGACCGGGGAAGACGGCCGAGTTGACCTTCTTCGCCACCTCGGCGTCATTGGTCAGGATGATGCCGCCACGGGGACCGCCGAGGGTCTTGTGCGTCGTCGAGGTGACGACGTGGGCGTGCGGGACCGGGGAGGGGTGGAGGCCCGCGGCGACGAGGCCGGCGAAGTGGGCCATGTCGACCATGAGGTAGGCGCCGACCTCGTCGGCGATGCGCCGGAACTCGGCGAAGTCGAGCTGTCGCGAGTACGCCGACCACCCGGCGACGATGAGCTTCGGCTGGTGTTCGCGGGCCAGTCGCGCGACCTCGGCCATGTCGACGCGGTGGGTGTCCTCGTCGACGCCGTAGGCGACGATGTCGTAGAGGCGGCCGGAGAAGTTGAGCTTCATCCCGTGGGTGAGATGGCCGCCGTGGGCGAGGTCGAGGCCGAGGACGGTGTCGCCGGGACGGATGAGGGCGTGCATCACCGAGGCGTTGGCCTGGGCGCCGGAGTGCGGCTGGACGTTCGCGTAGGCCGCTCCGAAGAGCTCCTTGACCCGGGCGATCGCGAGGCGCTCGACCTCGTCGACGAACCCGCAGCCGCCGTAGTAGCGGCGGCCCGGGTAGCCCTCGGCGTACTTGTTCGTCAGCACCGAGCCCTGCGCCTCCATGACGGCAGTGGCGGTGTGGTTCTCCGAGGCGATCATCTCCAGGCCCTCGCGCTGACGGCCGAGTTCGGCGTCGATGAAGCCGGTGATCTCCGGGTCGAGTTGCGCGAGCGGAGTGCTCAGCTCCTCGGGGGCGCGACTGGGGAAGTCGGTGGGCAGGGCCGTGGACCCGGCCTCAGGCGCGTCCGGGATTCCTGTGAGCTGCTCGGTCATGCGATCTCCCTCGATCGTTAATCGTCAACTAATATATCAGCTGTGTTCCTGTAGTCTAGGCGCAGAATTTCAGCCGTGGCAATGGGTGCGGGAGAACTTTTCCCCCGGCCTTGCCACCTGACCTGTCCACCCGCCCGAGCCTCACTGGCCGGGTCGGCTCGACGACGCATGGAGGAGTGGGATGACAACGACGGCGGACACCTCGGCAAGCAGCTCGTCTCTGGCCGACCGCGCGTATGAGGCGCTGCGTCATCGGCTCGTCATGCTCGACATCGCTCCCGGTGACGTCATCAACGAGGCGGCTTTGAGCGCCGAACTCGAGGTGGGGCGCACCCCGATCCGCGAGGCCCTCAAACGCCTCGAAGGGGCCCACCTCGTCGTGTCCTACCCGCGGCGCGGGACGTTCGCGGCCAATGTCGACATCACCGACCTCGCGGCGATCACGGAGATGCGCCAGGCGCTCGAGCCCATTGCCGCAACACGGGCCGCCCGGAACATCACGCCGGAGCTGCGCGAGGAGTTCGCGGCGACGATCTCCGAACTCGGCGAGCTGAAGGCCGGCCTCGACGCACGCACGCTCATCGAACGCGACCTCGAGGTCCACCGCCTCATCTACCGCGCCGTCGACAACATCCACCTCCAGGAGACGCTCGTGCGCCTCGACGACCTCGCCACCCGGATCTGGTGCCTCGTCCTGCCGAAGATCCCCGACCTGCTCGGCCACATCCGCGAGCACATCTCCCTCCTCGAGGGCATCCTCGCAGGCGACGAACCCGCCGTCAGCGCGCTCGCCGGCGAACACGTCCGCGAGTTCGAGGCCACCGTCCGCAAGGCCCTCGCATAAGGGCGGTCCACACCCTTCTGCGCCACCTCCATGGCGAAAATCAGACCGATCTCACCATGAACATGGCGCACAATCACCGCGGAAGCTCCCCACATTGCCGGCGCGCCCACTGATCACCCTGGCGCCGCGCGCGTCCGGCCGCCGGGCGCTCACATCCCCGGGGTGAGCACTCCCATCGCACGATCGAGGTCGTCGGCGATGCCCTCGGCGCCGGTCGCGCGCGCCTGGCGCATCGCGACCGTCAGCGCTGCCCCGCAGGCTCTGGCGAGCATCTGCGCCCGCACCTCGGCGACTCCGCGGGAGACGAGGACGGCGGAGAGCGCCTCGGCGAGGAGGTCGACCTTCGCGACGAATGCCGCGCGCAGGGACGGCGTGGAATCGACGACCTCGTCGAGGGCATAGCTGTCCGTGCGCCGAGCAGGATCGGCGTAGTGCTCGACGACGCCGGCCAGCGACGCGCGCAGCGAGGCCCACGGCTCCTCGTCGGCGGGACGCTCGATGAGCGCGACGACGATCCCCTCGCCCATCGCCGTCCACTTCCCCGCGAGGACGTCCTCCTTCGACGGGAAGTAGCGGAAGAACGTGCGCCGTGACATCCCCGAGGCGGCGGCGAGGTCATCGACGGTCGTCGCCTCGTACCCGCGTTCGCGGAACAGTCGGAGGGCGACCGCCATGATGTCCTCCTGGATGAGGAGGCGCTTGCGATCGCGCAGGGAGGGCAGGTCCATTCCAGCATTGTACGCACGAGTCAGTATTGACACTCGGTGTCATTTCTGTCGTAAGGTGTTGTCATCGTCGACGTGAGGACACGCATGGCAAGCGCAGCGCTCTATAAGGATCAGCAGGCGTGGCAGGACCTCCAGGAGTTCCTGCCCGAGCGATTGCGACTCGACGAGACCTCCGCTCCCGATGAGGAGTTCTGGGGGTGGCGGGGGCACGGGATCCATCTTGATCGCTATCGCCGACCCGAGGCGAAGGCCCGTGTCATCCTCCACCACGGCGTCGGGACGAACGGGCGCCAGATGTCGCTCATCCTCGGTGCTCCGCTGGCCCGGCAGGGCTACGACGTCGTCGCGCTCGACAATCTCGGCTACGGGATGACGCGGGTCGAGTCCGGGTACGTGCCGTCGTATGCGGACTGGGTCGACATGGTCATCGACTTCCTCGCCGCCGAGCAGGCGCGAGACCCGAAGCCCACGGTGCTCTACGGCCTGTCGGCCGGCGGCATGCTCGCCTACCATGTCGCCGCGAAGGCCTCACCGGGTGCGCTGAGGGGCATCGTCGGCATGACGTTCCTCGATCAGCGCCATCAGGAGGTCGTCGACCGGACGGCGCGCAGTCTCATCACCGCCCGCGTCGGCATGCCCTGGGTCCGCCTCCTGGCGAGGACTCCGCTGCGCAGCGTCCGTTACCCGATGCGTCTGGCGTCGAAGATGTCGGCGCTGGCCAACAACCCGGGCGCAATGAAGGTCTTCCTCGCCGATCAGACCTCGGCGGGCAATGCGATGTGGCTGCGCTTCCTCGCCGACTACGCCACGTACGTCCCGGCCGTCGAGCCGGTGGACTTCGATGCGTGCCCCGTCCTCCTCACCCAACCCGGCGAGGACCGATGGACCCCGCGAGATCTGTCGGACCCCGTCGTCTCGAGGCTCGATCCGGAGCTGTTCTCCGAGGTCATCCTCGATCGCGCGGGCCACTTCCCGCTCGAGGAGCCTGGGCTGCAGCAGCTCGAGGAGGCCGTCGTCGAGTTCGTCGAGCGCGTGCGTGCCCCAGCCTGAGCGTCACCTCCCTTGGATTCTGCGCCAGGTTCATGGCGACCCTGGGACTCTGCGCCAGACTCATGGCGAAAATCGCGTCGAGATCGCCATGGGCGCGGCGCACAATCGCCGTGAACCTGCCGCAGACCGAGAAACGGTCGCCTCTCCACGCTTCCAGCGCCCGACGACCCCCGCGACAGAACCATGAGGCAGACGCCAGAAGGCCCCGCGTGACGAGATGCCACGCGGGGCCTCCGACAGGGCGAACGCGCCAGCCTGGCACCGCGAACCCTTCAGTTCGACTGCCTGCTCAGGTGGGGTGTCCAGCCTGCTCAGGCGTGCTGTCCTACCTGCTCGACACCCTGCCGAAGAGGTTCGCGATCGGGGCGAGCACCAGCGGCCTGGCGGCGAACCATGCGCCGACGACCACGGCCAAGGCCACGAGGAACCAGATGGCTCCGGCCCAGCCCACGACGTTCGTCCCGGCGAACATGTAGCCGAGGTTCTGCCTCAGCCCGGTCGTGAAGACCAGGAACACGTGGACGGCGATGAAGAACACGAAGAAGATCATCGTCGGGAAGTGGATCGCCCGCGCCAGCGGTGCCGGGTAGATCTTGTTGAGCGTCGTCGCGTTCTTCGGCCACCACTCACTCATCCGCACACCCGTGATCGCAGCCAAGGGAGCGGCGATGAAGACGACGATGAAGTACATGAGCTGCTGGAGCGAGTTGTAGTTGACCCACGCGTCCTCCATCGGCCATTCCAGGGTCATGTACTGCAGCATCGCCGAGAGGGCATTCGGGAAGACCTCCCAGCTCGTCGGCACGATCCGCGCCCAGTGGCCGGACACGAAGAGGAGCACGACGAAGACGACGCCGTTGAGCAGCCAGAGAACGTCGAGGCTCGTGTGCAGCCACAGGTTGATGCTGATCTTCTTCCCGCCGTTCTTCGGCGTGTAGAACGCCGGGGGCTTCTGCTGGTGACGCACCTGCAGTCCCGTGCGAATGATGAGGACCATGAAGAAGAAGTTGAGGAAGTGCGTCCACCGCGCCCACGCCGGGAAGCCCGGTTCGACGAAGTCGGGCAGGTGATACTCGCCCGGGTAGCGCTCGAGGAATCCCGGCACTCCGGGCAGGGTCGTGACTCCGCGTGCGGCGAGGATGAGGATGCCTGCGGCGACGATGAGCCCACCGAGTCCGAGCGAACCGAGACCGATCCACTGCCCCAGCGACTTCGATCCGATCATGATCGGGTCGCGCTTTGCCGGGGCGGCGGGGGCAGGCTTATCGGATGCAGGCTTCGCCGAGGCGGTCGACTTCGCGGCCGTCGAGTCCCCTGTGGACGTCGTGGACTTCGCCGCTGTTCCCGCCGAGGCGGTCGCTGCGGCCGCCGTCGAACCCGCGGCTGCCGGTTTCGCGCCGGTCCCCGCGGCCGGAGTCTTCGCCGCCGGCTTCTCGGCCGGTTTCGTCGCCGGTCCGCCGGTCTTCGGCAGGCCGGTCCGTCCCGCGGGCTTGTCGCCGGGCTTGCCGGTGTCAGGGCCGGTGGACTTCGGCAGGCCAGTCCTGGTCTTCGGCAGACCCGTGCGGCCCGCAGGCTTGGCGGGTTCGTCCGCCGCAGAGTCAGCTGCGGCACTGTCCTTCTCAGCGGCACTGTCCTTCTCTGCGGCACTGTCCTTCTCTGCGGTGTTCCCACTCGCCGAGGCGGCAGCGCCGGCAGCCACGGCGCCGGCCACCCCAGCGCCCGCGACTGCCGCCGTGGCACCCGCGGTGCTTGCTGTGTCGGCGGTGTCCGCTGCACCGGTGGCATCGGCCGTCGGTGCAGGCGTCGGCTGCTCATCGGTGGGCGCAGTGGCCGTTACTGGGGCGAAGCCCTCGGGCGGCCAGGGGTCGCCACCTGCGGTGCGCGGCAGACCGCGGCGCAGCGGAACATCGCTGAGCTCAGCGGCACCACTCACTGGAGCGGTCTTCGCTCCACCGGCGGCAGGTGCCGCGGCAGCAGCTGTCGAGGCTGCAGGGTCAGCACCTGCAGGAGCCTCAGCACCTGCCGAGGAAACGGACGTGGTCTCGGTCGCAGTCACAGCGTCCGCAGTCACAGCATCCGCAGGCACAGCGTCCGCGCTGGCAGAGTCGACACTCTGGTCACCCGCCCCGGGTGCTGCGGAATCAGCGCTCGCGGCAGAAGGCGCTGCGCTTCTCGAGGGTCCCGTAACCCCGGCAGGGGCGAAGCCCTCCGGCGGCCACGCGTCCCCACCGGACCGGCGAGGCAGCCCACGGCGCAACGGCACCGATGACGCTTCGTCCCCGGCAGAGGCAGCGGCGATGCCGGCTCCGGCAACGCCTGCCCCGGCAGCAGAGCCGGCACCAGTCACACCAGCATGCTCCGTCGCCGCACCGGCGACGGCGTCCTCGGCGGACGTCTGATCGGCAAACGTTTCATCAGCGCGGGAGGTCTGCTCGACGACGGGTTCTCCACCACCGGGCTCAGTCGCACCCGGCTCGGACAGCCCGGTACCAGGCTCGGCGGCTCCTACGGCCTGCGCGGGAGCTTTCACTCCGGCAGGGGCGAGCCCTTCCGGCGGCCAGGCCTCTCCACCGCTCACGCGGGGAAGACCACGGCGCAGGGGAACCTCGGCCGCAGGCGCCGAATCGGCCGAATCAGCGGCGACGGCAGCAGCCGCGCCTGCTCCAACAGCTGCACCCGCGCCGGCAGCGACAGCGCCGCCGGCCGCCTGTGCATCGGCGTCGCTCGAGGCACTGGCGTCGCTCAAGCCAACAGCATCGCTCGCGGCACCGGCAGGCACTTCGGCGTCGGACCCACCGTCGGCCTCAACGGCCACGGTCTCGTCGACACCAGTGTCGACGCCGGAGTCAGCACCGGGCTCGACCCTGGTCGCATCCGATTCGACGGAGTCCACGGTCGAGGTCTCGGCAGCGGTCACCTCGGTGACGGCTCCCGAATCGGCAACGCCCGCAGAATCGACGGGAGCGCCCGAATCGACGGCGCCCGAATCGACAGCACCCGCAGGCTCAGCCGCAGGATCAGCGGCACCCGCCTCGGCGCTCACCCATTCCCGGGATTCCCACTCGACAGCCTGACCGACCGTGCCCTCCGGCGGCCACGGATCGCCGCCGGAGACCCGGGGCAGACCCGAGCGCAGCGTGTTGGAGAAGGTGGCCATATCAGCCCTGTTTCGCTTTCAGGGTCTCGACGGCCTGGGGGACGACCTTGAAGAGGTCGCCGACGACGCCGAAGTCGGCGATGTCGAAGATCGGCGCTTCGCCGTCCTTGTTGACCGCGACGATCGTCTTCGAGGTCTGCATGCCCGCCTTGTGCTGGATCGCCCCGGAGATGCCGAGCGCGACGTAGAGCTGCGGGGACACGGACACACCGGTCTGTCCGACCTGGTGGGACTGCGCGATGTAGCCGGCGTCGACCGCGGCACGCGAGGCGCCGACAGCGGCACCGAGGACATCGGCGAATTCGCCGACGAGCTCGAACGACTCCTCCGAGCCGACACCGCGGCCACCGGAGACGACCTTCTGCGCTCCGCGCAGCTCGGGGCGCGAGGAGGTCTCGACGACGGCTTCGTACGAGGTGACGTCGGCGCTTCGCTTGCCGGAGTCGGTCACCTCGAGGGTCTGCGCGTTCGCGGGCTGGGCCTCAGCGCGGTTCTCGATCGCGCCGAGGCGGACGGTGATGACGGGCGCGCCGAAGGTCGGGGCCGACTGCGCGGTGTAGCCGCCGCCGTAGACGGAGTGGTCGGCGACGATGCCCTCGGAATCGCGTTCGACGCCGATCGCGTCGACCGAGAGCGCCGAGCCCGTGCGCACGGCGAAGCGGCCGGCGAGGTCGCGGCCGTCGATCGAGTTCGGGACGAGGACGGCATCGGGTGCGGTGAGCTCCGCGGCGCCGACGAGGGCGTCGACGGCGAAGGTGCCGAGCGCGGAGCTGCCCGCGGGCACCTCGGCGATCAGGGTCTGGACGGCACCGAGCGAGGCCGCCGTCTCCGCCGCGGCGTCACCGGTGCCGGCAGGGGCGACGATGAGTGCGACGGGGCTGCCGATCGCGGCGGCACCGCCGAGGAGTTCGGCAGCGGGCTTCTCGAGAGCGCCTTCGGGATCGACCGTGAGCGCGACGAGGATGGTGTCCTGGGGGAATTCAGCCATGTCTTCTCTCCTTAGGCGAGGCGGTTCTTGATGAGGAATTCGGCGAGTTCGGCTCCGCCGTTGCCGTCGTCGACGACCTTCTCGCCGGCTTCGCGCGGGGGCTTCTCGGCGACGGAGACCATGATCGACCGGGCGGTCGACTGGTCAGCGGCGTCGATGTCGAGATCGGCGAGGCCGATGACCTCGAACGGCTTCTTCTTCGCCGCCATGATGCCCTTGAAGTTGGGGAAGCGCGCTTCCGGCAGCGCCTCGGTGATCGAGATGACGGCGGGCAGCTCCGCGGTCACCTGCTGCTGACCGCCGTCGACGGCGCGCGTGCCGGAGACGGTGGAGTCGGTGAGTTCGACGGTGCTCAGGCCGGTGACGTGCGGGAGGTCGAGGTGCTCGGCGAGCATCGCCGGGAGCATGCCGGCGTTGCCGTCGGTCGAGATGTTGCCGGTGACGACGAGGTCGTAGTCGCCGCGGCGGATGGCGGCGGCGAGCACCTCGGCAGTGAGCCCGAGGTCGGCGCCGAGGAGTTCCTCATCGGAGATGTGGACCGCATTGCCGGCGCCCATGGCCAGGCCCTTGCGGATCGTCGCAGTCGCACCCGACGGGGCCATCGAGATGACGGTGATCTCGGTGCCGTCGTGGCTGTCCGCGTAGTTGAGGGCGACTTCGAGGGCGCGTTCGCCGATCTCGTCGAGCACGGCTTCCGAGGCGGCACGGTCCGCCAGGCCGGTTTCGAGATCGAGCTTGCGATCCCCGTACGTGTCCGGGACCTCTTTGACCAACACAGCGATCTTCAACGTGGCTCCTATTCGAATGACGCAGGTCCGCCGCCGAGCAGTCAGTCCTGCTGAGTGTCGTCTCCCCCATAATCTACAGGCGGGAAACATGCCGTTCGCCCGCCGCATCCGCGTGCGCATGCGGCGGCGTGCTCCGCCCTCCATGGTACGTGGTGGAGGCCACACTTCGGACACCAGGGTGCCTGTCGGTGCGGGACGAGCTCATCGTTACTGAACGAACGATCGATTTTAAGCCTACCAGCCCGCCGAGGCGGCCCGCACCTGCCGTCGACACCGCCGTGACCCGTGAGCGCCACCGCGATCCCGGTCGCCGGGATCCGCTCCGGCCCCCACGACCTGCCGCACCCACTTAGAATGGTGGAACCTCGACCGGATGCTGGTTCACGACGAGCGCGACCCCGGTGAGGAGCACGACGCACCGAGGCTGCCGGGCGGCAGCCAGCAGCGACGCCGAAGGAGCACGCCCTTGTCATTCGACCTCGACGACATCGACCGCAGCATCATCGCTGCCCTCGTCGAGGACTCCCGGCTGAGCGTGCGCCAGCTCGCCGAACGCGTGCACATCTCCCGCTCCGCCGCGCACAAGCGCCTCACCGCCCTCCTCGAGTCCGGGGCGATCAAGGGCTTCACCGCCGAGGTGGATCGCGCCGCCCTCGGCATGTCCGTGACCGCGGTGGTCGTCGTCAAGGTCGGCGAGCGGCCGTGGCCGGAGGTCCGTGACGAGCTCGCCGCACTCCCCTTCGTCGAGAAGGTTCAGGCCGTCAGCGGCGACATCGACGCGCTCGTCACCGTCAACGCACCTGACAACACGGCGCTGTCCCAGGTCATCCTCCGCCGCATCCACGAGGTTCCCGGCGTCACCTCGTCACGGTCGCTGCTCATCCTCGACGAGGCCGAGGGTCACCGTCCCGGAGCGCAGAGCTCGCTGGGCTGAACAGCCCACCAGGCTGAACAGCCCACTGGGCTGAGCTGCACTCACCTCTGCCGGTACGCCTGCAGCGCCTGTTCGACCATCTCGAGGCTGTAGTTCGCGTCGGAGTATCCGGCGATCGTCGACTTTCCGTTGGGATAGACGTTGCCGGCCTGCGCGGCGGGCAGCTGAGCGAAGACCGGTGAGTCCATGAGCGCGGTGCTCAGCTCGTCGTACTCGCCGCGCAGATTCGAGGTGACGAAGACGATGTCGGCGTCCCCGGCGGCCTTGTCGACGAGTTCGAGCGAGACCTCGGCTTCGGGCTCCGCCGCCTCGGCGTTCTCCGCGATGACTCTGTCCTCGTCGGCCGACCACGTGAGACCGAACGGATCGTAGATCGTTCCGAGCATGTTCCCGCTCCCCCACAGGTACGCGGTGTTCTCAGTGAATGAGGAGAGCGTCGCGATCGTCGTCCCGTCGGTGACGTCGCTGTACTCCTCGCTGATGCGCGTCTGCTCGGCGATGAAGGCGTCGTCGAGGGCCTTGAGCTCCGTGCTCCGGTTGACCGCGTCGGCGACCTCCCCGACCCGCTGCTTCCAGTTCGCGCGGTCTCCGCCGCGCAGGGTGAACTGGTAGACGGGAGCGATGTCCTCGAGCTGGTCGACGACACCGGTATCGAGGGTGTTCGGGGCGAGGATGAGGTCGGGGTCCGTCGTCGCGAGCCGCTCGATGTCCGGTTCGTCGGTCGCCACGACGGGCACCTCGCCGAGGCGGTCGACCCACCCCTGAGGCACCGAGGCCTCCTGGTACTCGCCCTGTCCGACGGGCGTCATCCCGAGGTCCATGAGGGTCTCGGTCGCGGCGTAGTGCAGGGTGGCGACAGCCTGCGGCTGGGCGGGAATGACGATGTCGGCTCCGGTGGCGTCGGTGACGGTGCGGGTCTCGCCTCCGCCTGCCGCCTCGGCGTCGGCGGAACCGCCTCCCCCGCAGCCGGCGAGGAGGGCGAGCGCGGCACAGCCGGCGGTCAGCGCGGTCATCGTCTTCAGTGTCATGGCGTCCTTTCGCGGAGCGAACGACGGAAACCCTCGAAGCGGTCGTCGCTGAGTCGTGCGCGCACGATGATCGGCAGCATCTGCGCGGACGACCGAATCACCGCTGTCGAGGGTTCCGTGTCGGATGAAACAGTGAGATCCCGCGGGACGCGACTCCAAGCAGGTGTGTCAACTGCCGTGATGCGCGGTCCGTTCGTGATCTCGTAGGTTAGCCTAACCTGATTTATCGTCGCCCCGCAATCCGCCGAGGCGGTTGATCGTCAGGCGAACACCGCGCCCCGACGAATGCCGTGTGCCGACCCCACAGGGCCGCTTGCCCCGACTCCCCGACGCCGACACGCGGGCGATGTCGGCGAGAAGTCGATGCGCCGGCGACGAGTTGCCCGCCTGACGATTTCCTGCCGACATGGCGTGCGTGTCGCCGTTCAGCGCCCGCACAGTCGGCACCCGCACAGTCGGCGGCCAGGGTCAGCCGGCGGCCAGGGTCAGCCGGACGGCGCGGATCGTCAGTGCGAGCGCCCGCGCCCGAGCCTCCCGATCAGCGACTCCGGCGCTGACGGAGTGGAGATGCCCGGAGCCGACGGTGAGGAACACGTACATCGCGGCCCACTCGACGGGCACCTCGGAGGTGATCGACCCGTCGGCCTGACCGCGGGCGATGACCGCCTCGAGGGCGTCACCCTCAGCCCCACCCTGCTGACCGACGGCAGCATCCCCGTCGCCAGCCGCGGCGGCGCGACGCTCGCGCTCCACCTCGGCGAAGGTGTCGTCGGTGATGATGGGATTGTCGGCGAAGAGCAGGGTGAGCACGTCGGGGACGGTGAAGAGCTGGGTGCACACCCGCTCTACGGCGTCGAGACCGTTGCCGACCTCGGGCCGGGCCGATCGGAAGGCGTCAGTGAACACCCGCGCACCGTGGCGGGCCACCTCGGCGATCATCGCCTCCCGATCGCCGAAGTGCCGGTAGAGCGTCGTGCGACCGACTCCGAGGTGCGTCGCGACCTCGCCCATCGACGCCGCCGGATTCGCCGCGAGCACCGCCAGCGCTTCCCGCACGAGGGCATCCCTGCCGAGCCGTCCCATCCCTGTGCCCATCTGCGCCCTTCGTCGTCGGATCGTGTCTCATCGCCCAGCCGCATCGCCGACCGTCGGATCGAGAGATCGCCGTCTCTCGATTCTCCCCCATGGAACACTAATGTTCCATCCTGGTACACTGATGTTCCAGAACGGCGTGAGATCCGCGCTGTCACGAGACCCGGGAGGATCGATGTCACGCGCGCCCGCCGACGTCTTCGCCCTCAGCCGTTCCGACATCGTCGTCATCAGCCTCGTCTGCGTGGCCGCGGGCATCGCGCTCGGCTTCTTCCTGCCTGCGGTCGCCGGGCTCGCCGCCCGCTTCCCGATTCCCTTCGGCGACATCATCGAGAAGCTCAGCGCCTTCGACGAGCAGTGGATCGTCGTCGCCCGGCCGATCCTCGGCGCACTGCTCGGCGGTGTGGCCGCGCTCGTCGTCGTCGAGTCGACGTCGCGGCTGACGATCGGCGAGGACGGGATCACCGTCGGGTCGCGCAGCGGAGACCCGGTGCGGATCACGCGGCAGTCGTTCGTCACCGCCTACTTCGACGGCCGTCAGCTGACGATCCTCACCACCGGCGGCCACCAGGCCTTCAAAGGCGGCGTCGAGGGCAGGAGGGAGAAGGTCGCCGAGGCATTCACCGCCCGCGGCTACCGCTGGGGTGAGATCTGAGCGGCTCCCACGCTCAGCAGCTCCCGCTCGACCATTCGACCCCGGCCATTCGTCCCCTCCACCCCGCCTCGTTCGGGCAGTTCGTCCACCGTTCGCGACACGATCGGCACCCCCGTCCGTGACCGTCTGGAGAGCCTGGATCGGTGATCGCGGTCACGTCATCATGAAGTCATGACCATCGACGTTCCCACCACAGGCCGCGCTCTTCCCCAGCTGCAGCCCATCAGCTTCATCGGCCCCGACGGCCGACCGACCGACACCCCGACCGAGGGACTGACGATCCCGAGCGATCGGACCCTGACCGGCCTCTACCGGCAGATGGTCCTCGTCCGCCGGTTCGAGGCGCAGGTGACCCACCTGACCAGGCAGGGACGCCTCGCCACGTATCCGTCGGCGGCGGGACAGGAGGCGTGCGAGGTCGGCGCGACGACTGCGCTGTCGCCGAACGACTGGCTGTTCCCCACGTACCGCGACTCCGCGGCTCTGCTCACCCGCGGCGTGCCCGTGAGTGAGATCCTCGCCGCCTTCCGCGGTGACTGGCACTGCGGCTTCGACCCGCAGGAGTACCACACCTCACCAGCGGCGACGCCGCTGGCCACGCAGACCCTCCATGCCGCCGGCTTCGCGATGGCCTCGAAGCTCAAGGGCCGTCACGCGGCGACGCTGACGTTCCTCGGCGATGGTGCGAGCAGTGAGGGCGACACCCATGAGGCCTTCAACTTCGCCTCGGTGTGGCAGACCCCGACGGTCTTCGTCATCCAGAACAATCAGTACGCGATCTCGACCCCGCTGCGCGAGCAGTCGAACGCGACGATGCTCGCCGACCGCGCCGCCGGTTACGGGATGCCCGGCATCCGCGTCGACGGCAATGATGTCGCCGCCGTGTTCGCCGCCGTCTCCGCGGCCCTCGAACGCGGTCGCGAAGGCGACGGGCCGACCCTCATCGAATGCCTCACGTACCGGATGGAGTCGCACACGAACTCCGACGATCCGACGAAGTACCGCGACGCCGAGGAGGTCGAGCACTGGAAGCAGTTCGACCCGATCGACCGCCTCGAGACGTTCCTCCGCGACCGCGGCGTCCTCGATGACGACCGCGTCGCAGAGATCGCTGCCGAGGCCGAGACGCTGGCCGCCTCGGTGCGCGAGGCGATGAACACCGAGGCCGAGGTCGACCCGACCGAGCTGTTCGCCTTCGTCTACGGGACCGAGCGCACGAGCCTGAGCGAGCAGCGCGCCCAGCTCGAGGCCGAACTCGCAGGGGCTGAGGCATGAGCGTCGACTCCACGACCGACACCGCGCCCGCCGACACCCCTGAGCCGGCGACCGCAGCGACGGCGACCGCAGCGACCGCGGACACGGCCACAGACACAGACACCGCTACGACCGCGACCACCGCCGCCCCCGCCTCGGTGACGATGACGAAGGCCCTCAACCAGGCGCTGCGCGATGCCCTGGCCGAGGACGAGAACGTCGTCGTCTACGGCGAGGACGTCGGCCGCCTCGGCGGGGTCTTCCGGGTCACGGAGGGCCTGCGGAAGGAATTCGGACCCGAACGCGTGTGGGACTCCCCGCTCGCGGAGTCGGGCATCGCCGGCACCGCGGTCGGCATGGCGATGGCGGGAATGCGCCCGGTCATCGAGATGCAGTTCGACGCGTACGCCTACCCCGCGTTCGAGCAGATCGTCTCCCACATCGCGAAGATGCGGAACCGGACGAAGGGCCGTGTCACCCTGCCGATCACGATCCGCATCCCGTACGCCGGTGACATCGGCGGCGTCGAGCACCACTCGGACTCCTCCGAGGCGTACTGGACGTCGACGCCGGGACTCACCGTCGTCACCCCGTCGAATCCGGCCGACGCGTACTCGCTCCTGCGCGAGTCGATCGCCTCCGACGATCCCGTCATCTTCATGGAGCCGAAGTCCCGGTACTGGATGAAGGACACGCTCAGCCTGCCGGTGACGACGGCTCCGATGAACCGCGCCGAGGTGGTCCGCGAGGGCAGCGACGTCACTCTCCTCGCGTACGGGCCCACCGTCCGCACGGCCCTCTCGGCCGCCGAGGCGGGAGCCGAGCACGGACTGTCCATCGAGGTCATCGACCTGCGCTCGCTCTCGCCGTTCGACGACGAGACCGTGTCCGCCTCCGTCCGCCGGACCGGACGGGCCGCGGTCATCCATGAGGCCGCCCAGTTCGGCGGCTACGGCGCCGAGGTGGCCGCCCGGGTCACCGAACGCAACTTCACGTACCTCGCCGCCCCGATCCTCCGGGTCACCGGCTTCGACGTGCCCTATCCGTCCCCGAAGCTCGAGGAG
Organism: Brevibacterium sp. XM4083; assembly: GCF_006489205.2. Classification (GTDB taxonomy): domain Bacteria; phylum Actinomycetota; class Actinomycetes; order Actinomycetales; family Brevibacteriaceae; genus Brevibacterium. The sequence goes on from NZ_VFYR02000003.1 coordinate 484,567, forward strand.
TACTACTTGCCGACCGCCGAACGCGTCCTCGACGCCCTCGAATCCTGGGATTGGGAGCTGTGATGAGTGCTGTCTCGACCACCGGAGCACGCGACTTCATCCTCCCCGACCTCGGCGAGGGCCTCACCGAGGCGGAGCTCATCGGCTGGAAGGTGGCCGTCGGCGACACCGTCCACGTCGACCAGATGGTCGTCGAGGTCGAGTCCGCGAAGAGCGTCGTCGAACTGCCGTGCCCGTTCGCGGGCACGATCGTCGCGCTCCACGCGAACGCCGGTGACACCGTCGAGGCCGGGCAGGCCCTGCTCTCCGTCGCCGAGGCGGGGGCCACTGACGCTGCCCCCGCGGGCGATGCCGCCGGTGCCGGTTCCACTGGTGCCGATTCGGGTGCCGCCGCGGACGAACTGCCCACCGACGACGCCGACCCCGTCGGCATCGAAGGCGGAGGAGCGAACCTCATCGGCTACGGGACGACCGCGCCGAAGGCGCGCTCGGGCAAGAAGCGCTCATTCGGCGCGAAGTCGCCCGTCTCACCGGCGGAGACGCCGAGCACACCGGCCCAGTCGGCTGAGCCGGCCGCGCCGTCCACCCCGGCTCCCGCGCAGCCGGCAGACACCGCCACCACCTCCCCCGTCTCCTCGCCGATCGTGCGCAAACTCGCGAAGGATCATGGCATCAGCGCGAAGCACCTGCCGGGAACCGGCCCAGGCGGGGTCGTGACCAGGGCAGACGTCCTCGCCGCCGTCGACCGACAGGGTGCGGACGGCCTCCAGGGCACTCCTGAGCGCCAGGCCACGCCCACCTCGGCGCCGGGCCAGCCGCACACCGCGGCCACGACGGGAACCCCGATCCCGAGCACGGACCGCGACACCCGCACTCCGATCACGGGACTGCGGAAGGTCGTGTCCGAGCGGCTCTCCCAGTCGCGGAGGGAGATTCCCGAGGCGACGATCTGGCTCGACGTCGACGCGACCGAGCTGCTGACGACGAAGAAGGCCCTCGAGGCCCGCACGGGCGAGAAGTTCTCGCTGCTCGCCCTCGTCGCCCGCTTCGTCATCGCCGGGCTGAAGAAGTATCCGATCCTCAACTCCTCGATCGACACGGCCGCGAACGAGATCGTCACCCACGGCGACATCAACCTCGGGCTCGCAGCCCAGACGCCGCGCGGACTCATGGTTCCCGTCGTCCACGGGGCCGGGGAGATGAGTCTGCGGCAGCTGCGCGACGAGATCGGCGAGACCGTGGGCAAGGCCTCGACCGGCAAGTTCGCGTCCTCGGAGCTGACCGGCGGGACGTTCACCCTCAACAACTACGGCGTCTTCGGCGTCGACGGGTCCGCCCCGATCATCAACCTCCCCGAGGTCGCGATGCTCGGCCTCGGTCGGATCAAGGACCGGCCGTGGGTCTCACACGGCGAGCTCACGGTGCGCAAGGTGATGTTCCTCAGCTTCGTCTTCGACCATCGTGCGTGCGACGGTGCCGAGCCGAGCGAGTTCCTCACCTTCGTCGCCGACTGCATCGAGAACCCGATCTCCCTCCTCCCGGAGGTCTGAGCCAGCGGCGGTCGTCACGCCGCCGCGTGACGGAAGTTCCGGACGCGGAGTGTCGATTCTGGTCACCGAGATCGACACTCCGCGTCCGGAACTTCGTCGCTCACGCCGAACCTGAGGACTCGAGTGCGAGCTGCGGCCATGTCGCGAGGTCAGCGCGCAGCTGCCGGTCATGCGTGGCGACGACGATCGCCGAGGCGGTCGTGCCCAGGGCATCGGTGAGATCGTCGACGAGCGACGCGGAGAGATGGTTCGTCGGCTCGTCGAGGAGGAGCAGATCGGGCTGCTCGGCCAGGCACAGCGCGAGCTGGAGGCGTCGCTGCTGCCCCTGGGACAGACGTCCGACCGGCGTCCTGGCCGCTGCCGAGTCGAGCAGGCCGAGACTCGTAAGCGACGGCGCGCCATCGTCGTTTCGCGCGCGTGCCCGACCATTCTCCCGTGCGCTCCGCTCGACGTGTTCGACGTGTTCGACGTGTTCGGCGTAGATGCGGAACGCCGGCGTCGTCGCGTCCCAGTCGGGTGGCTCCTGGGTCAGCAGTGCGATCCGCGCCTCAGGATGCCGCGACACCACCCCGGTGCTCGGGGTGACCAGTCCGGCGAGCACCGCGAGCAGCGTCGACTTGCCTGCCCCGTTCGGACCGCTGAGCACGAGCCGATCGCCGCCGTCGACAGCGATCGACACCGGCGCAGTCAGACGCCGCTCGACTGTGATGTCGTCAGCGCTGAGGATCGGTGACCCGGGGCGCGTCCGCGACACCGGCCAGGACAGGCGCAGCGGGGGTTGCGGCACCGTCACCCGGTGGGACTCGAGCTCCTCGACTCGCCGGTTGAAGGCCTGGACGACTCCGGCTGCCCGCGTCGCGCGCTGGTGCTTGCCCGTGCCCTTCGGCGGTCGCCACCCGGTGGAGAGGCGCCCCCGGGCATCCTCGGCGGCCTGCGTGAGACGGGAGTGCTCGGCCACCTCGGCGGCATAGTCCTGCTCCCAGCTCTCCCGCTCGCGTCGCACCCCGTCGACCCACCCCGCATAGCCGCCGGCGTACGTGCGTGGCCGCCCGTCCCGGCTGGGATCGAGGTCGAGGAACGTCATGGCGACGTCGCGGAGCATGGCCCGGTCGTGGCTGACGATTGCGATCCCGCCGGGATGCTCCCGCAGGCGGGTCGTCAGGTAGTCAAGGGCAGCGGCGTCGAGGTGGTTCGTCGGTTCGTCGAGGAGGAGCAGGTCCGTGGTCGATCCGAGCACCATGGCCAGGCGCACACGGTAGCGCTGCCCGACCGAGAGGCTGGCCAGAGTGCGGGTTCGGTCCGTCGTCGCGTGCAGCCCGGCAAGGGCGATGTCGATGCGCCGTTCGGCGTCCCACGCGTCGAGGCCCGTCGCACGGTCAAGGGCTGCGGCGTAGTCGTCCTCGGCCCCGGTCTCACCGCCGGCCAGCCTCGCGGTCGTCTCCTCGAGCGCCGCCAGTGCCGCGAGTTCGTCGCTGATGGACTCGGCGATGAGGTCGCCGACAGTCCGCTCCCCCACGGCGTCGAGCTCCTGCTCGACGAGCGCGAGCGTTCCGGTGCGGGTCACCGTCCCCGCGTCGGGAACGAGCGCACCGGCGAGAACGTGGAGCAGGGTCGTCTTCCCGCGCCCGTTCTCGCCGACGATGGCCAGCCGGGAGCCGGCGGAGAGCGTGACGTCGACGCCGTCGAGGACCAAGCATCCGCCGCGGTCGACGGTGAGGTTCTCAGCGCGGATGTGCGCGGCCGCGCCTGCGGGAAGGGTGATGTGTCGAAATGGTGAAGTCAGTGGCATTGCAGTCTCTCAGCTCGTCATGGAGCCGGACAGCACAATGGAGCCGCCCGGCGATCAGCCTGGACGGCGAACGAGAGATCAGAGGGTTGAGAAGACCGGTCCCGCCGCCGTCAGCGGCGGTTCCACAGTTTCATCGAATCGATCATGGCACCCAGTCTAGCAAGCGGCTCGCCCCGGTCAGCAGACCCGCTCACGCCCGGGCGGGCTCGGGGCGGTTCTCGTGGGCGATGCCCGAGTGCTCGTCGCCGTTGCCGAACCGCAGCAGCCGCAGAGCGTTGAGGACGACGAGGAACGTCGATCCCTCATGGATGAACACGACCGGTCCCATCTGCAGCCCGAGCAGGCTCGCGGGGACGAGGAAGGCGACGATGACGAGGGAGGCGATGAGGTTCTGCCGGATGATCGCCGAGGAGGCCCGGCTCAGCCTGATGAGGAACGGAACCTTGCCGATGTCGTCGCTCATCAGTGCGACATCCGCGGTCTCGAGCGCGACGGCCGAGCTCGCGGCCCCCATCGCCACCCCCACCGAGGCGTTCGCCATGGCCGGGGCGTCGTTGACGCCGTCGCCGACCATCGCAGTGTCGCCCTGCGAGGAGAGTCGGCGGATCGTCGACACCTTGTCCTCGGGCATGAGGTCGCCGGCGGCGGTGTCGACGCCGACCTCGGACCCGATCGCGTCGGCAACGCACTGATTGTCCCCGGAGATCATCACGAGCTCATCGACGCCGGAGGTCCGCAGGGAGCTGATGACGGCCTTCGCCTCGGCGCGCGGGGCGTCCATGACGCCGAGGGCCCCGAGGAACCGGCCGCCCCAGCGGACGACCATGATCGTCCGGCCCGCGTTCTGCAGCTGCGTGACGAGGTCCTCGATCTCCGGAGTGAGATCGCCTGAGAACATCCGCAGGCTGCCGAGTTCGGCGCGCTGCCCGGCGATCGTCGCGGTCACGCCCTGACCGGTGACCGATTCGACGTCGCCGGCCTCGAGCCGGTCGGCGGCCGGCACCTGCGGGTCGAGCCCGGTGACGATCGCCGTGGCCAGGGGATGGTCGACGGAGGATTCGAGGGCGAGGGCGACGCGGGAGAGCTCGTCGGCCTCGACACCCGCGGCGGGTCGGATGTCGGTGAGCCGGGGCAGTCCCCAGGTCAGCGTGCCGGTCTTGTCGAAGGCGATCGAGCGCACCTTCCCGAGCGTCTCGAGGGGTCCACCGCCCTTGATGAGCAGTCCCGCCCGGGCCGCGCGGGCGACACCGGAGAGGACGGCGGCGGGAGTGGCAATGGCGAGCGCGCACGGGCTCGCTGCGACGAGGACGAGCATCGCCCGGTAGAAGCTGTCGGCGAACGTCTCGTCGAGGACGAACCAGCCGACGGCGAGGACGATGAGGACCATCGCGATGACGGCGGGAACGTACCAGCGCTGGAACCGGTCGATGAAGCGCTGGGTCGCGCTCTTCGTGTCATCGGCTTCGCGGACCATCGTCACGACCCGGGAGAGCGTCGAGTCCGCGGAGACGGCGAGGACGACGATGTCGAGGGAGCCGGAGCCGTTGACCGTGCCGGCGAACACCCGGGAGGCCGGGTCGATGCGACCAGGGTTGTCGACAGCCTCGGTGCGGTCGGTGACCGGGGACTTCTCCGCGGGGATGCTCTCGCCGGTGATCGCCGACTGGTCGACGGCCGAGTTGCCGACGGCGACGAAGCCGTCGGCGGGGATGCGGGCATGGGGGCGCACGACGACGACATCGCCGATCTCGAGGTCCTCGGTGGGCCGCTCCACGACGACATCGCCGATGCGCACGAGCGCGGTGGCCGGGGCGAGCTCCGCGAGCGCTTCGATCGAGCGCTTGGCCCGTCCCATCGCGTACTCCTCGAGGGCGTGACCGAGGGAGAAGAGGAAGAGGAGCACAGCGCCTTCGGCGAACCGGCCGACGCTGGCCGCGCCGATCGCGGCGACGAGCATGAGGAAGTCGACCTCGAACCGGCCGTGCCGCACGGAGTTGATCGCCGTGGCGAAGGTGAAGAACCCGCCGAAGAAGTACGTCGCGAGGAAGAGGGGGATGGCGATCTGGGTCAGGGGTGCGCCGGGGACGAAGTACTCGAAGATCGCTCCGGCGATGTAGGTGACACCGGAGGTGATCGCGAACCCGAGCTCCCAGGCAGGCCCGCCGAGGCGACCGTGGCCGTGCCCGTCATCGCCGGGTTTCGCACGCGACCGGTCGTTCGTCGCTGTGACAGCTGCCGACTCGTTCCGCTTCTCGTCCATACCCCAATCGTATGCACGTATATTTATATGTCAATATGTTTGCGGGAATTCCCAGTCGTCCAAGGGCTCAGTCGCCGAGGAGCGCTCAGTCGTCGAGAAGCACTGCGGCGTACATCGGGCGGGCGGCGTCGGGGCTCGGCGGGTGGAAGAGCCCGGCCGTCGCGTCACGGTAGAGCCGGGAGGCCTCGTGGCTGTTGTCGAAGCCGCTGCCGCCCGTGCTCAGCAGGGCGGCCTCCGCGGTGCGGCGGGCCACCTCGGCGGACTTGATCCGCGCACCGACGAGGCGCAGAGGCCAGCCGGCGCCGTGATCGACGAGGTCGTCGAAGTCGCGGGAGTACGCGTCGATCATCGCGGGCACCGTGAGGGAGTCGAGGTGGGCGTCGGCGAGGCGGGCGCGGGCTTCGGGGACCTCGGCGAACGTCGTCCCGGACTTCGCCGATCTCCGCGTCTTCAGCGCTGCCGCCCCGACTTCGAGGGCGCGCGCGGCGATGCCGGCGTAGACGGCGGCGATGAGGAGCTGGAAGTTGCTCGTGATCGCGAACGTGAGCAGGTCGGGGTGACGACCGGCGGGGATGACCCGCGAGACGCGGTCGGGGCGCATCGGCACGCGGTCGAGGATCGTCGCCCGCGACTGGGAGCCCCGCATGCCGAGGACGTCCCACGTCTCCGACACGGTGATTCCCGGGGCGTCGCGGTCGATGAACCCGTAGACGAGTTCGCCCTCCGCCGGCTCGTCGCCGTCGGGGCCGGCGATGCCGTCGTCGACCGGGGTGATCGCGCCGTGGACGATGAGCCGGGTCCACACGGGTGACAGCGAGGTGAAGATCTTCACCCCGGTGAGTTCGTAGCCGCCGTCGGGGGTCGGGACCGCCTCGGTGTGCGAACCCTGGAGCACCCAGTCGTTGCCGGGTTCGGAGATCCCGAACGCGAAGATCTCACCGGCCATCGCCTCGTCGAACACCCAGTTCAGCGAATCGTCGCCGCGATCGGCCAAGGCCTTGACGACGCCGGTGGTCATGAGGTGCATGTTGACGGCGAGCGCGGTCGCCGGGGCCGCCGAGGCGAGGCGCTGCTGGAGTCGGGCGACCTCGAAGAGGCTCAGCCCCGGTCCCCCGTGGGCGACGGGGACGAAGAGCGTGAGGTAGCCGCGGGACTTGAGCTCCTCGAGGTCCGCGTCGAAGAAGCCGTTCTCCCGGTCGGTGACAGCTGCGCGCTCCCGGAAGCGCTCGAGCATCTCTGCGGGCAGGAAGCGCTCGCCGAGTTCGGTGATGTGGGCTTCGCGATCGGTCATCGTCTCTCCTTGTTCTCTGTTGTCACGCTGTGATCCGGGCGAGTCCTCACGGGGTGATCCGGGCGAGGATGATCGCGCCGTTGTGGCCGCCGAAGCCGAAGGAGGTCGACAGCACGGTGTCGATCGGCGACTCGTCACCCACTGACCTCGCCTGACCAGCGACGATGTCCCAGCCCTCGGCGTCCGGGTCGCCGAGGTTGAGCGTCGGCGGCAGAGTCTGATCCCGCATCGTGTGCACGGCGATGATCGCTTCGACGACTCCGGCGGCGCCGAGGAGGTGGCCGGTGCTCGACTTCGTCGCGCTGATCGGGATCGTGCGGGCGGTCTCGCCGAGGGCGGCGTCGAAGGCGGCGAGTTCGGCTCGGTCGCCGGCCGGGGTGCCGGTGGCGTGGGCGTTGATGTGGTCGATGTCGGTCGGTTCGAGTCCGGCATCGGTCAGTGCCGCGCGCATCGCCGCTGCCGCACCGCGGCCCTCGGGGTGCGGGTTCGTCGGATGGTGGGCGTCGCTCGCGGCTCCGAACCCGGCGAGCTCGGCGAGCACCGCGGCACCACGGGCGGCCGCGCTGTCAGCGGATTCGAGGAGGATCGCCGCAGCCCCGTGGCTCATGACGAAGCCCTTCCGGGCGGCGTCGAAGGGTCGGCTCGCCGCATGCGGATCGTCCTCGTACCCGGCGGCGAGGGCCCGGAGGTTGGCGTTCGAGGCGAGGTTGACCGGTCCGAGGCAGTCCTCCATCCCGACGACGAGGACCGCGTCGGCGTATCCGTGGCGGATGCGCCGCATCGCCTCGCCGAGGCCGATCGCCCCGGACGCGCAGGTGGCCGACACGCCCTGTGCGGGTCCGCGGAGGTCGAAGCGCTGACTGAGCAGGGCGGCCGCGGAATCGGGGGCGCCGTGGATGGCGAGGGTGAGCGGGACACCGCGCGGGCCCGCCGCGTCGAGGGCGCGGGTGGCGGCCTGCATGGCATCGACGGGTCCGGATCCGGTGGCGGCGATGACGCCGACGCGCTCGCGGTCCCACGGCAGCGCCGCGGCAGGGTCGGGAATGCCGGCCTGCGCCAGCGCCTGGTCGCCGGCGGCGATCGCCCAGTGCTGGACCGGGCTGAGACGACGGGCGAGCGCTCGCGGGAGGACCGCCTCGGCGTCGAAGTCCGTGATCTGCCCGCCGATGCGCACGGCGAGGTCGGCGAACTCCTCGCCGACGAGGACGTCGATCGCGCTCCGTCCCGCGCGGACCGCGTCCCAGAGGCTCTCGGGGTCGAGCCCGCTCGGGGTGATCGCGCCCATGCCGGTGATGACGGCGCGGCGGTCACCGCTCACGGTCGCCGCCTCACAGTCTGCGTCCCTGTTCGTTCACGATGAGGTCAACGGTTTCTGCGCGTCGAATCTTCCCGCCGACCGTGCGCGGGAGCTGATCGAGGACGTAGAACCGCCGCGGCACGAACTGCGGTGCGAGCTGGGTCCGCCCGTGCGCGAGGAGAGCCGCCTTGTCCGGGAGGCCCGCCATCGACTCTGACTCCGGCTCCGACTCCGGCTCCTGCGTCGGCGTCGGCCGGTCGCCGCCGTCCTCGATGACGAGGGCGACGACGGTGCCGAGGTTCGCATCGGGGAGGGCGATGGCGACGACCTCGCCGAGGTGGGGCACGGTGCCGTACGCCCGTTCGACCTCGGGGAGGGAGACCTTGTGTCCCCCGGTGACCGCGATGTCCCCGGCCCGTCCGGCGAGCTGGAGGAGACCACCGGCCATCCGCCCCTGATCATGGACGGTGGCCCAGCCGTCGGGGCCGCGGAGGACCTCGGTGCTCGTGCCGGTGACGTAGCCCTCGGAGCATGCGGCGGCGAGGATCCACAGCGTCCCGAGCTCACCGTCGGGCACGGGGGAACCGGAGTCGTCGCGGATCTGTGCGCCGATCGTCGGATAGATCGTGATCCACGTGCCGTCGCCGGCGCGGGAGTCTCCGATGAATCCGATCTCCGCGGCCCCGTAATAGCTGATGAGACGGGTGTCGGGAAGAACGGCGCCGAGGCGGTCGCGGATGACTGCGGGCAGGTTCGCTCCCCCGGTGACGACGAGGTCGAGACCGGCGAAACGCTCGGGGTCGCGGTCGGCCGCCTCGGCGAGCGCCCGAACGATTGCCGGCACCGCGACGATCCGGGTGACGTTCTCCTCGGCGATGCGCCGACCCATCGCGGCGGGGTCGAACTCGTCGGCGACGTGGACGCTGCCGCCGGTCGCGAGGCTCTCGATGACGGCGTAGAGGGTGAGGCTGTAGGACACGGGTCCGGGCGCGAGCGTCGCGACGCCCGGCAGCGGTTCGAGGTGGGCGGCGGAGACGGCGACGTTCGCCCGGTACTGCTCCCGGGTCTTGATGAACGCCTTCGGGTTGCTCGTCGTGCCCGACGAGAAGAGCATGAGGAAGGGCTCCGCGGGGGCGCGCACGCGCGGGGCGGTCAGGTCGGGATCGGACCGGTGGGCGGCGACGGCGGCCTCGAAGGCGGTCGCGGAGATGACGGTGCCGGTCCATGCGGAGGCGGCGAGCGCCTCGGCGAGGGCGGGTGAGTCGCTGATGACGACGCCGATGCCGGTGGCCCGGATGATCCCGACCTGGTGGCTCAGCGGCCAGCGGGGGTCGATCGTCGCGGAGACCGCGCGGAAGCCGGCGAGCCCGGCGACGATGCGGGCGGTGAGGAACGCCGAGGTGTGGCTCACGGCTGTGATCGGCACGCCCGCGGCCTCCGGGGCCGGTGTCGGCGGGGCGCTTTGGGCGCGATGGAGGGCGTCGACGGCGGCGAAGACGGCCCGGGAGTCCGCGACGAGCTCGGCGTAGGTGAGCCGGTCGTCGCCGCCGACGATCGCGGGACGGTCGGGATGGGACGCCGCGGTCTCGAGGATGCTCGCGGTGATGGGCACGGGGACCTCCGTCGGTCGTGCGGCTCGAGGCGGTCAGGCCGCCTGGCTGCGCGCGCTCATGTCCGGCGCCTTGGCCGGTGTCGGGTCCGTGGAGACGGTCTTCGGGGCGCCGACCATGATCTCGGCGTCGGGGGCCGGAACGATCATCCCGAGCGGGTCGGTCAGTCCCGCCTCGGCGTAGAGCCGGGTGACGCGGGAGCGCAGGGCGCGCATGATGAAGATCGCGGCGATGGGGATGAGGACGATGATGATCACCGAGGTGACGCCGACGGCCAGCGAGATCGAGTCGGCGACGCCGTACATCGGGAGGCCGAAGAGCCCGAAGATCACACCGAGGATCGCGAGTGCGCCGAGCCAGACGAAGACCATCGTCACCCGGCTCCACACAGTGTCGAAGCGGCTGAGCTCCTCGTCGAGGGCGACGATCTCGGAGAGTTCGGGGCGGCGGTCGGCGGGAATCCGCCGGAACACCTGTTCGCCTGCGTCCGTGCTGTTCGACCACTGTCGGATGACCTGGCCGTTGCCGGTGATGTGCCACCGTGATGTCCACTGCTCCGTCATAGTGCGCAGTCTAAAGGGTGGAGATGAGCGCAGAATTCAGGGCTGATGTCGAGCGGGATCCGCCTCGGAGGCGATGCATCCACCTCGGAGGCGATACTGGGAGGCATGGATGACCGACGATGGCACCGCGGGGACGCGATCCTGTGGACCTATATCAACCCCGATTTCCCTGATCTCGTCGATCAGCGTCCTGTCACGGTCGTCGCCGACGACGAGCGGCATCTGGCGGTGTGGCTGGCACCCGGAACGCGCGTGCTCCATCAGGTCCTCGCGGACGGTTCGGAGCTGCGCAGCGCCGAAGGATCCGCACGATTCACGGCTCCTCGGGCGCAGGCGGTGCGGTCCTGGGTGGGCAAGGGAATCCTCGCGGTGTTCCAACCCGACACGATGCACTCCGTGTGGTTCTTCGAGAGCGCGTCGGGACGACGCGATTCCTACTACGTCAACATCGAGGCTCCGTTCACCCGCGACGGCTCAGGCATCACGACCTCCGATCTCGTCCTCGATCTCGTGGTCACCGCGGACGGCACGCATCGGTTCAAGGACGAGGACGAACTCGAATTCGCCGAGGCAGCGGGGCTGTTCTCCTCCGCCGACGTCACGTCGATCCGCGAGGCCGCTCAGCGTGCGGTGGCCGATGTGGAGCAGTGGCGGTTCCCCTTCGGCTCGGGCTATGAATCGTTCCAGCCCGATCCGAGCTGGCCCGTGCCGTCGCTGCCTCACGATGCCGACTGGGAATTCGAGACCTGACGCCGCCGGATCCGGCGGCGAGCGATCAGCGCACAGCGACGCGGGCGCCGCACCGAGCCCTGGGATGACTCCCGGACCCGGCGCGACGCCCGCGCGGTGATCGGTGCGCGACCGATCAGGCTGAGTTCACCAGGTGGTCACTCGGCGACGTAGTACATGCGCTTGTTGACGAACTCGTCCATGCCGTAGGGACCGAGCTCGCGGCCGAAGCCCGAGCGCTTGGTGCCGCCGAACGGGATCTCCGCGCCCTCACCGGCCGGGGTGTTGACGTTCGACATGCCGACGTCGAGGCGCTGTGCGATCTTCGCGGCGCGCTCCTCGTCCTTCGAGAACACGGCGCCGCCGAGGCCGAAGTCCGTGTCGTTGGCGAGGTTGAGGGCGTCGTCGTCGCTCGAGACCTTGTAGACGGTCGCGACCGGGCCGAAGAGCTCCTCGCGGTAAGCGTCCATCTGCTCGGTGACGTTGGTGAGCACGGCCGGGGTGATGTAGGCCGAACCGTCGTCGGCGAGTTCACCGCCGACGAGCGTCGCACCCTGCTCGACGGCGCGGTCGAGCTGCTTGCGCAGGTTCTCCGCGGCAGCGCGCGAGGACAGCGGCGAGTATCCGCCTTCGATCGGATCGGACGGGTTCGACTTCTGCGAGCTCTGCGCGCGCTCGGTGAGACCGGCGACGAAGTCGTCGTAGATGTCGTCCATGACGATCATGCGCTTGTTCGCGTTGCAGACCTGACCGGTGTTGTAGAGACGGGTTCCCCACGCGGTGTCGACCGCCTCGTCGAGGTTGTCGGTGTCGAGGATGATGTAGGGATCCGAACCGCCGAGCTCGAGGACGGCCTTCTTGAGGTACTTGCCGGCGAGCGCACCGACGATCGAACCGGCCCGCTCCGAACCGGTCAGGGACACACCCTGGACACGGCGGTCGGCGATGATCGTCTCGATCTGGTCGTGCGAGGCGTAGACGGTGTTGTAGACGCCCTTGGGCACACCGGCGTCGTCCATGATCTGCTGGATCGCCGCCGCCGAGCGGGGGCAGATCTCCGCGTGCTTGAGGATGATCGTGTTGCCGAGCACGAGGTTCGGGGCAGCGAAGCGCGCCACCTGGTAGTACGGGAAGTTCCACGGCATGATGCCGAGCAGCACGCCGACCGGGCGGCGCTGGATGAACGCCTTGCCGCCGGAGAACGACTTGATCTCCTCGTCCTTGGAGAACTCGGGTCCGTTGTCGGCGTAGTAGTTGAAGATCGCCTCGGAGAACTCGGCCTCCTCGACGCCTTCGGGGATCGGCTTGCCCATCTCCTCGGCGATGATCTTCGCGAGCTCCTCCTTGCGCTCCCCGAAGAGGTCGGCGACCTTGTTGACGATCGCGGCGCGCTCCTCGATGGTCTTCTCACGCCAGGAGAGGTAGGCCTCGGCAGCGTCGTCGATGACCTGGCCGATCTGCTCGTCCGTCGCGGTGTCGAACCGCTCGATGATCTCGCCGGTCGCGGGGTTCTCGACCCGGTAGCCGGTCGCGGCACTGACTGAATTGCTCATATCGGACTCCTTTGACTCGCGGTGCCCTGGGTGGGCTCCGATGACGCGATTGCATGCCACAGCACCGTCTGGGGCGACGGATCGCGCATGCCTGCGTCTCACGCTATCAACACGTGACCTGAGCAACAAGTGGCGAAACCTGGGCGAATCATCACTGCTCGGACGGTCATCATGCCCTCACCGAGGCTGTGCGGATTTCGCGGCGGACCCGACGGAATCCGCACACCGGCACTACGGATGTCACGGTTTCGGCGGGGGTGCCCGCGCTCCGGTCGACCCGCGAACAGGGTGTTGATTTGCCGCCGACGATCGTTATACCGTGCAGTAACACCCCGTAGTAACTTACGTCACATTCGAGGCGCCGACGCTGCAGTCGGCGTCGGGAAGAGGATCAATGAAGTTCCCCATGCTCCGTCATCTGCGCGCACTCGGCTCGACTCACGCAGGGCGCATCGCCCTCGTCGCGATTCCCGCGGGCATCGTCTCCGCCGGCCTCATGGGCGGGGTCGCCCAGGGTGCCGTCCCCGTCTCGTTCTCCGTCTCCGGCAGCCAGTTCCAGATCAGCGCCTCCCAGCTCGATGGCACCGGATTCTCCCAGTACGGCGGTGTCGCCAAGGACACCGAGGGCGGCGACCACACTGTCGCGATCGCGAACATCAAGAGCGCTGAGCTGAACGATCTCTGCCAGTCTGCGGTCACCGACACGCCGCTGGGCAAGGTCGGCGTCCTCATCACGGCCGGAGGAAACGGCGAACCAGCGACCGCGAGCGATCTGCAGATCGGCATGACCGGACTCAAGGGCGACGCCGAGTTCGAGAACATCCGCATCGGCGTTGACGCCTCGGACGTCGAGACCAAAGCCAAGGGCTCGCCCGGCGACTTCGCCCAGGACGCCGATACGATCGCGATCTCGGGCCTCGAGCAGACGGCCTGGAGCACCCAGGCGTCCGTCTTCACCCTCAAGGGGATGAAGCTGGAGCTCACCGACGGCTCGAAGACGTGCTTCTGATGGCTGAGGCATCGACCAACACCGAGAGCACCGCCACCACCACTGACGCGGCAGTCTCCCCGGACGCGCAGGCACCGCCGTCGCGGCGCAGCCGCCGCAGCACGGAGAAGTCGCGTGCCACCGAGAAGTCGCGTATCGCCGCGACGACGCGCACGGCCGAGAACGGCCGGGGCTTTCGGCACTGGCGTCGGCAGCGGCCGTTCATCGGCGGGGTGCTCGTCGTCCTCGGCGGGCTCGAGCTCTTCTTCTCCGGCCAGCTCGACACCGGTAACATCCAGATCCAGTTCGGCATCGAGGGCCTGCAGGCCACGGTCATCCCGATCGCGCTCGTGCTCCTCGGCGTCCTCGCGATCACGATGCCGACGCATCATGTGTTCTACGGGATCCTCGCGCTCATCGTCGCGATCTATTCGCTCGTCGGGGTCAACCTCGGCGGATTCGTCCTCGGCATGCTGCTGGCGAGCATCGGCGCCGTACTCGTCGTCGCCTGGATGGGACCGCGCGCCACGGCGAGCGATGAGGGGACTGGATGAGGGCGCGGGGGCGTCGGACGGCGCTGCTCCTGGCTGCTCTCGCGCTCACGGTCCCGGCGTCCGTGGGGGCCACAGCCCCCGAGGCCTCCGGGGCGACGACGGTCGATCGGACGGGTGGGCTCTGCTCGCCGCTGACACCGTGCGAGCGCCCCGTTCTGCCCGGTCCGGCTGCGGGACCGACGCCCCAGGTGCCCCGAGCACCGGTGGCCCCCGGCCCGGCTGAGCCCGGACCAGCCGAACCGGGACCAGCCGAACCGGGACCAGGTGACCTCGGACCCGGAGACCCCGCACCCACCGAGTCGCCAGCGCCGACCGGGCCAGCGCCGATCGGCCCATCACCCACCGAATCACCGTCACCGACCGAGTCACCCACCGAGTCACCGAGTCCGTCGCCGACACCGACGGCACCCGTCGACGCGGAGGAGGACGACAACGCCCCGGTCTTCGCGAAGACACCCGCGTCGATGGGATCGGAGAAGCTGTCGTTCACCGGCCTGAGCGGGATCTCGATCGTCAGCGTGCCCACGGCCGACGGCGGGAGCATCCGCGCGCTGAAGATCACCGCGGAGTCGATCACGATCGACGGGTTCTCACTCACGGTGCGGCCGCCCGATGAACCGGGGCTCGTGACGAAGGCCGACCAGATGACGCTCAAGGGCCACGTCAGCGTCTACCTCGGGTCGATCACCGCGACGACGAAGAGCGGGGATTCGGTGACCATCGGCACCGACACGCCACCGCCCCTCGACGATGTCGAACCGGGGCTGCTGCGCGTGACGATGGGCCTCGTCGGCTCGATGGCCGATTCGATCAGCTACAGCAACACCGACCAGAAGATCGTCTACCCCTGAGGTACGTCAACCCCGCTCCCTGAGGTACGTGACGAAGCTCTGTGCGAGCAGGCGTCCCACGCGCACGAGCTCGGCATCGGCGGCGTCGAGCTCGGCGACGATCGAGTCCGTCGTCTTCCCCTCGGGCAGTGCGACCGCGTCCGAACGCAGCCACCGCCGGATCTGGCCGGCGTCCGTCTCCGGGTGGAACTGCGTGCCCCACGCGAACTCGCCGACGCGGAAGCCCTGCACCGGGGCGTCCGACCCGGTGACGAGCAGCTCTCCGCCCTCGGGCAGCGCCATCTCCTCCTGGTGGAAGAGCACGGACGGCAGGGTCATCCCCGACAGGGCGGCGAACACCGGGTCCGCCTCCCCCGCCGAGGTGGTGTGCAGATCGTAGATGCCGATCTGCGGGCGCGCTCGCCGGGTGATCGGCGCGTCCGTGGCCGCGGCGAGCAGCTCCCCGCCGAGGCAGATGTTGAAGCTCGGGAACTCGCCGTCGGCTGACCGGCGCAGCAGGCTCCTCACCTCCGGGAACCACGGATTGTCCGCGTCCTCGAGGGGACCGGACGCCCCACCGAGGACGATGAGGGCTGCATAGTCGCCGAGGCCGCCGCCCCCGTGACCGTCGACGTCGACCGGGATCGCGTCGCCGAGGTACGGCCGGACGACGACCACCTCGGCGCCGGCCTCCTCCAGCCACTGACCGAACCGCTCCGGCCCGGTGCCCTTCTCGTGCTCGATGACGAGGATCGTCACGCCGCCTGGTCCCATGTCCTACTCCGCGGTGACGTACGCCGAGGTGATGCCGCCGTCGACGGTGAACGTCGAGGCGTTGACGAACGTCGAATCGTCGCTGGCGAGGAACGCGACGGCCGCCGCGATCTCCTCGGGCTCGCCGAAGCGTCCGCTCGGAACGTGGACGAGACGCCGCTGCGCCTGCACCGGGTCAGCGGCGAAGAGCTCGGTCAGCAGCGGCGTGTTGACCGGTCCCGGGCACAGGGCGTTGACCCGGATGCCCTGTTTGGCGAATTCGACGCCGAGTTCGCGGCTCATCGACAGCACCCCGCCCTTCGACGCGGAGTACGAGATCTGCGAGGTCGCCGCCCCCATGAGCGCGACGAACGACGCCGTGTTGATGATCGATCCCGACCCCTGCTTGACCATCTGCTCGAGCGCGTACTTGCAGCAGAGGAAGACAGAGGTGAGGTTGACCGTCTGCACCTTCTGCCACGCGGCGAGGTCGGTCGTGAGGATCGAACTGTCATCGGTGGGGTTGATGCCGGCGTTGTTGAACGCGACGTCGACGCGTCCGTAGTGCTCGACGGTGCGGGCGAAGAGGTTCCTCACGTCCTCCTCCTCGGCGACGTTGACGCGGACGAACAGGCCGCCGAGCTCCTCGGCAACCTCGGGCCCGCGCGTCTCGTCGAGGTCGGCGATGACGACCTTCGCCCCCTCTTCGGCCAGGCGCCGCGCGCTGGCCAGCCCGATGCCCGAGGCACCGCCGGTGATGACGCAGACTTTGTCCTTGAGTCGGGTTGCCGCAGTGGTCATTGCTCTCCTTGATGCTCTGGTGTGGCTGGTGTGACTGGTGTGGTGTGGGGTGGACTCGGCCGGTCGCTCAGTCCGCCGGCTGGGTCGCGAAGAAGACGTTCTTGACCTCGGTGAACGAGGCGACCGCGTCGGGTCCGAGCTCCCGGCCGAAACCGGACTGCTTGAACCCGCCGAACGGCGTCGAATAGCGCACCGAAGCGTGCGAATTCACCGACAGGTTCCCGGCCTCGACACCGCGGGACACGCGCATCGCGCGGTCGAGGCTCGCCGTCCAGATCGACCCGGAGAGCCCGTACTCGGTGTCATTGGCGATCCGCAGGGCTTCCGCCTCGGTGTCGAAGGGCACGACCGAGAGGACGGGCCCGAAGATCTCCTCGGTGAAGTCGACCGTCGAAGTCGTCGGCGGGGTGAGCACGGTCGGCGGGAACCAGAAGCCGGGCCCGGTCGGCGCGGTCCCGGTGAACGCGACGTCGCCGGCAGCGACGTAGCCTGCGACCCTGTCCCGGTGGGCGGCGGTGACCAGCGGACCCATCGCGGTGTCGGGCAGGGTCGGGTCGGCCGCGGCGAAGTCCCCGACAGCCTCCTCGAGCGCGGCCATGAACTCGTCGTAGATGCCGCGCTGGACGAGCAGGCGCGACCGCGAGCAGCAGTCCTGCCCGGAGTTGTCGAACACCCCACCGGGGGCCGCGGCCGCAGCGGCGGCGACGTCGGCGTCATCGAACACGATGTTCGCGTTCTTGCCGCCGAGTTCGAGGGTGAGGTTCTTCACCTGGTCGGCGCACCCGGCCATGATCCGCTTGCCGACCTCGGTCGACCCGGTGAAGACGACCTTCCTCACCGCCGGGTGGGTGACGAAGCGCTCCCCGACGACCGATCCCTTGCCGGGGATGATCGTCAGCACGCCCTCGGGGATGCCGGCCTCCCGGGCGAGCTCCCCGATCCGGATCGCCGTGAGCGGTGTGATCTCCGCGGGTTTGAGGACGACGGTGTTGCCGGCCGCGAGCGCCGGGGCGAACCCCCATGCGGCGATCGGCATCGGGAAGTTCCACGGCACGATGACCCCGACGACGCCGAGCGGTTCGTGGAACGTGATGTCGACCCCGCCGGCGACGGGGATCTGCCGGCCGAAGAGGCGCTCGGGCACCGCCGCGTAGTACTCGATGACGTCGCGGACGTTGCCGGCCTCCCACATCGCGTTCGAGATCGTGTGCCCGGCATTGGCGACCTCGAGCGCGGCGAGCTCATCGATCGCGGAGTCGACGGCGGCGGCGAAGCGCCGCAGCAGCCGGGCCCGATCGGCGGGGGCGACGTGGCGCCACGTCTCGTACGCCTCGGCGGCCCGCGCGATCGCCCGGTCGGTGGCCGCGAGGTCCGCGAGCTCCACCTCGGCGATCGACTCCTCCGTGGCCGGGTTGACGACGGTGTACGTGCTCAATGCGGTGTCTCCTTCACGCTGGTGCGGTCATGCTCATGGGGGCGCCGAGGCGGTCCCGCGCGGCGTCGACGAGGGCGGTGACGACGCGGGCGTCGTCCGGGTTGTGCTCGGGGTGCCACTGCACCGCGAAGAGCCATCCGGTCCCGTCGTCGGGCTGGTGGGCGGGGTCGATCTCGATCGCTTCGATGAGGCCCTCGGGGCTGCGCGCGGTGACGGTGAGTCCCGCGCCGAGGCGGTCGACGGCCTGGTGGTGGTAGCACGGTGCCGTCGCCGTCTCCCCGAGGACCGCGCGGGCGATGGTGCCCGGCTCCGTCGTCACCACGACCTCACCGTAGACCCCGGGGCTCGGCTGGTAATCGGTGTGGCCGGTCACCTCGGGCAGGTGCTGGATGAGCGTGCTGCCGTGGGCGACGGCGATGACCTGGAGGCCGCGGCAGATGCCGAGGACGGGCAGACCCCGCTGCCGCGCGGCGGCGAGCAGGAGGAATTCGCTGTCGTCGCGGAACGGCTGCGAGCCGGTGCGCTCGTGCGGCTGCGCCCCGTAGGCCGCGGAGTCGACGTCGGCACCGCCGGCGATGAGGAGCCCGTCGAGGCGCTCGAGCACCGCAGGCGACTGACCGTGCGGGGGCAGGAGGACCGGGATGCCGCCGGCGGCGGCGACCATGCGGACGTAGTCGGCGGGGACGAGGGCCGCCTCGGTGTCCCACACTCCCCACTGGGCCTGCTGCAGGTAGCAGCTGATCCCGATGACGGGAGCGGGCACCACGGGATCCTCATGCGCTGCTGCGGACCCGGGTCCCGCCTCGGCGATGTCAGAGTCGTTCGAAGCCACGGATCCTCTCCCAGTCGGTCACGGTCGAATTGTAGGCGGCGAGTTCGATGTCGGCGGCGTGGACGTAGTGGCGCACGACGTCCTCGCCGAACGCCTCCTTCGCGATGTCGGAGGTCTCGAGGAGGTCCCGCGCGCCGGTCAGCGTCGTCGGCAGGCGCTTCGCATCGGACATGTACGCGTTGCCCTCGGTGATCGCCGGCAGCGGGAGTTCGTGCTCGATCCCGTAGAGCCCGGCGGCGATGAGGGAGGCCGCGGCGAGGTACGGGTTGAGGTCGGCCCCGCCGACGCGGCATTCGACGCGCAGCGAGGGACCCGAGCCGACGACCCGGAACGCGCACGTGCGGTTGTCGAAGCCCCACGCGACCGCGGTGGGGGCGAAGGAGCCTTCGACGAAGCGCTTGTACGAGTTGATGTTCGGGGCGAAGAAGTACGTGAAGTCCTCGATGCACGCCAGCTGCCCGGCGATGAAGTGGTTCATGAGGGTGGAGAAGCCGTGCTCGCCGTCGCCGGCCATGACCATGTCACCGTCGGCGGAGCGGAAGCTGAGATGGATGTGGCACGACGACCCCTCCTTCTGGTCGTACTTCGCCATGAACGTGATCGACTTCCCGTGTTGGGCGGCGATCTCCTTCGCCCCGTTCTTGTAGACCGCGTGGTCGTCGCAGGCCTTGAGCGCCTGCTGGTAGCGGAAGGTGATCTCGTGCTGGCCGAAGTTGCATTCGCCCTTCGCGCCCTCGACGTAGAGGCCGGCACCGGCCATCGAGTTGCGGATGTCGCGCAGCAGCGGCTCGACCCGGGCGGTCCCGAGCAGGGAGTAGTCGACGTTGTACTGGTTCGCCGGGGTCATGTTCGTGTAGCGGGAGTCGAAGGCGTCCTCGTAGCTCGTGTCGAACGTGATGAACTCCAGTTCGGTGCCGACATGGGCGCTCAGTCCCGCCTCGGCGAGCCGGTCGAGCTGGCGCTTGAGGATCTGCCGCGGGGAGGCGGTCACGGGTTCGCCGGTCGTCCAGAACAGGTCGCAGTTGACCATCGCCGTGCCCGGCTGCCACGGCAGCAGCCGCAGCGTCTTCAGGTCCGGCTGCATGACGAGGTCGCCGTAGCCGGTCTCCCACGAGGACATCTCGTAGCCGTCGACGGTGTTCATGTCGACGTCGACGGCGAGCAGGTAGTTGCAGGCCTCCGAGCCGTGTCCGGCGACGTCGTCGAGGAAGAACTGCGCTCCCAGGCGCTTGCCCTGGAGCCTGCCCTGGGCGTCGGTGACGGCGACGACGACGGTGTCGATCGAGCCGTCCTCGGTGCGCCGTCGCAGTTCCTCGAGCGTCAGGGGCTCAGCCTGCACCGATCCGCGCGACGTCCGCTGA
Organism: Brevibacterium sp. XM4083; assembly: GCF_006489205.2. GTDB lineage: Bacteria > Actinomycetota > Actinomycetes > Actinomycetales > Brevibacteriaceae > Brevibacterium. Next base: position 504,763 of record NZ_VFYR02000003.1, read on the forward strand.
GGCGAGTGCGCGGTCGTGGGCGCCGAGGTGATCGTCGGTTTCGGTGAGGTCGTGAGGTCGTTCATCAGGGTTTCCTCTTGTTCTCAGTTGTCGTGCGTCGGTGTCGTGAGTCTGTGTCGTGAGTCGGTGTCGTCAGCCTGTGGATGAGTGGGGATGGGGATGAGTGGGGATGGGGATGCGCCGGGGGTCGGAGACGCCGAGTGGTTCGGCTATTTGAGTTCGCTCTCGGCGGCCTCGATCTGTGCGAACTCCTCCTCCGGGGCGCTCGCGACGAGGCGGTGGCGGGAGTAGAACCAGAAGTAGGCGAGCGCGACGAGGAAGACGGCTGCGGCGATGCCGGCGGCGAGGATGTCGACGAAGAACGTCGCGATGACCGCCACCGAGGCGAGGACGAGCGCGATGCCCGTGGTCACGACCCCGCCGGGGGTGCGGTAGCCGCGCTTGAGGTCGGGCTCCTTGAAGCGCAGCCGGATGTGCGAGAGGTTGAGCAGCACGTAGGAGACCGTGGCACCGAAGACCGCGACGTTGAGGAGGACACCGCCGTTGCCGCCGGAGAGCACGGCGATGAGGAAGCCGATCGTGCCGGGGACGATGAGAGCGAGCACGGGGGTCTTGCGCTTGCCGGTGTGGGAGAGCCACCTGGGCAGGTAGCCGGCCCGGGAGAGGGCGAAGAGCTGCCGCGAGTAGGCGAAGATGATGGAGAAGAAGCTCGCGACGAGTCCGGCGAGTCCGGCCCAGTTGACGAACGTCGCCAGCCACGAGCCCTCCCCGTAGGCCGCCCGCAGCGCCTCGGGCAGCGGGTTGTCCGACTCGCCCATGGCGGCCGCACCGGCGATGCCCGGGACGAGGAGGAGCATGAGGGCGCCGAAGACGACGAGGATGGCCATCGCGGTGATGATGCCCCGCGGCATATCGCGCTTGGGGTCGGCCGACTCCTCGGCGGCCAGGGGCACACCCTCGATGGCGAGGAAGAACCAGATGCCGAAGACGAGGGAGCCGAGCAGGCCGCTGATGCCCATCGGGAGGAACGTGCTCGAGCCCAGCGCCGCCGTGGGTGCGATGTCGAAGAGGTTGCTCGCATCGAAGTGCGGGATCGCGGCGAAAACGAAGACGATGAGCGCGATGACGGCGACTGCGGTGATGACGAACATCAGACGCAGCGCCTCGCCGACGCCCCACAGGTGGATGCCGATGAAGATCGCGTAGGCGACGAGGTAGATCGTCCACGAGGGCACGGACTCCGGCAGGATGCCGAGCGCCTGGACGTACCCGGCGATGAAGGTCGAGATCGCTGCCGGGGCCATCGTGTATTCGATGAGGACGGCCATGCCGGTGGCGAAGCCGCCGAGGGGGCCGAGCGCGCGTCTGGCGAACCCGTATCCCGCACCCGCCGTCGGCAGGGTCGAGGAGAGCTCCGCGAGACCGAAGACCATGCACACGTACATGAGTCCCATGAGGAGGAATGCGATGAGGAGACCGCCCCACCCGCCTTCCGCGAGGCCGAGGTTCCAGCCGGAGAAGTCGCCCGAGATGACATAGGCGACGCCGAGGCCGGCGAGGAGGATCCACCCGGCCGCGCCCTTCCTCAGCTGTCGCTTCTCGAGGTAGTGCTCATCGACGTTGCCGTACTCGATGTTCTTGGACATATCCGCTCCCAGCGATTCAATGGATCATGTTCAGACCATTGGCTGGAGTCGAATGTAGTATGACCCAGATCACGGTGTCAAGGATCGCCCGAGGTTAGTCTTGAGGAGTGGACGTGGATCGGAACGCAGACGACTCAGGCGGCGGCGTGGGCGGCAAGGCTGACGTCACCGCGGACGCCGGTGCCACCGAGGAAGCTGATGTCACCGAGGCGGCTGCGGGGTCCCAGCGTCCGGCCCGGCTGCGCGGCGGCAACGTCTTCGAGCACACGATCGCCGAGCTGCTCCGCGCGATCCGTCTCGGCCAGTACCTCGTCGGCGACAAGCTGCCGCCCGAACGCGAGCTCGCCGCGCGGATCAACGTCTCCCGGGCGACTCTGCGGCAGGCGCTCAGCGAGCTCCAGACCGCCGGTGTCGTCAGCGTCCGCCGCGGTCGCTACGGGGGCACGTTCGTCACCCGCCTGCCGGCCGCCGACAGAGAGGCCGGGATCGACCTCGGCGAACTCGACGATGCGGTGCGGTTCCGGCTCATCCTCGACACTGCGGCCGCCCGGGTCGTCGCCGCCCGCGAGCTCAGCGCCGAGGAGCGGGAGACGCTCACCGCCGCGGAGCAGGGCTGCTGGATGCCGCTGGGCAGCTCGGCCGAGGACATCGAGCAGTTCCGCGCCCTCGACGCGCGGTTCCACCTGACGATCGCCGAGCTCACGGGAATCCCCTCGCTCGCCGAGGCGGCCGCGACGACCCGGGACCGGATCAACGCGCTGCTCGATCAGATCCCGTTCATCCACACGAACGTCGAGCACTCGTGCATGCAGCATGCGCGCATCGTCGAAGCGATCTTCGACCACGACGCCGAGGCGGCGGCGACGCTGGCCGCCCAGCACGCCGAGGGCACTGAGCAGCTGCTGCGCGGATTCCTCGACGGGAAGTGACCGGACCCGGCCCCGGCGTGACCGACCGAGGGCGACCCCGCCTCGGCGAGGGCATCACCCGGCGACGAGCCTGCGGGCCTCCTCCCGGTGGGCGGCGATGAGGGCCTCGGTGTCGAGCGTCTGACCGTCCGCGCCGATCGCGCGACCGTCGCGGACGCGCCAGGCGCCGGCGACCATGACCCGGTCGGCCTTCTCCGCCCCGCAGAGGACGAGGGCGGGGAGCGGATCGTGCGCGCCGGAGAACGCGAGCCCGTCGAGGCGGAACAGGGCGAGGTCGGCCTGCTTGCCCACGGCGATCTCGCCGATGTCGTCGCGGCCGAGGGCCGCCGCGGACCCCCGGGTCGCCCAGTCGAGGACGCGGCCGCAGGTGACCGCCTCGGCGCCGTAGCGCAGACGCTGGATGTAGAGGGCCTGGCGGACTTCGCGGATGAGGTTCGAGGCATCGTTCGAGGCGGAGCCGTCGACCCCGAGTCCGACGCTGACGCCGGCGTCTTCGAGTTCGACGGCACGGGCGATGCCCGAGGCCAGGCGCATGTTCGAGGTCGGGCAGTGGGCGACGGAGACCCCGGCCGCGCCGAGGCGGACGATCTCCTCGTCGTCGAAGTGCACGCCGTGGGCGAGCCACGTGCGGTCGCCCAGCCAGCCCACGGATTCGAGGTAGTCGACGGTGCGCAGGCCGAAGCGCTCACGGCAGAAGTCCTCCTCGTCGAGCGTCTCGGCGAGGTGGGTGTGGAGGCGGACGTCGAGGTCGGCGGCGAGCGCGGCGCTGTCGCGCATGAGTTCGGTCGTCACGGAGAACGGTGAGCAGGGGGCGAGGCCGATCTGGACCTGTGCGCCGATGCCGCGCTCGTGGTAGGTCTCGACGAGGCGGCGCGAGTCGGCGAGGATCACCTCGGCGTCCTGGACGGTCTGCTGCGGCGGCAGGCCCCCGTCGTCCTCACCGAGCGACATCGAGCCGCGGGTGAGCATCGCGCGCATGCCGAGGTTCCGGACGACGCCGACCTGGACGTCGATGGCATCGTCCATGCCGGTCGGGAACAGGTAGTGGTGGTCGGCGGCGGTCGTGCATCCGGATTCGAGGAGTTCGGCCATCGCGACGGTCGTGGCGAGTTCGAGGGCGCGCGGGGTCAGGCGCGCCCAGACGGGGTAGAGGTTGGTCAGCCAGCCGAAGAGGGGGAGGTCGGCAACGGGCGCCCAGGCGCGGGTGAGCGTCTGGTAGAAGTGGTGGTGGGTGTTGATGAGTCCGGGCGTGATGACGTGCTCGCTCGCATCGACGATCTCGTCGGCAGGGATGCCGGGCGCGCCTCCGGCGGGCACGAGTTCGACGATCGTGCCGGACGCGGTGTCGACGACGATGCCGCCGCGTGCGTCAGTCGCGTCATGGGTGTCGTGGGTTGCAGGGCTCCCCGCCGGGGAAGCGCTGTCTGCCCGGGTGGAGCGCCCGAGGTGGACGGCCAGGGGGTTGCGCAGCCAGATTCTCGTCATCGTCATCGCCTCTCGATGGGTGGGCTGTCGCGGTCGGGCGCGTGCCCGGCCGCCGGTGAGGCGAGGACGCTGGGGCCATCGCCACCAGCTCAGGTTTCACGGCGTCTGCTGCTCCGCCGGTCGATGCGGGGGTGATTCGCGCTGCTCGTCCACCCTGTGCGGATCCGGCGCTGATCTGTGGGATCCGGCGCTGATTTGTGCGCGGAACCGACACCGACAAGACTGAACTCTAACATGTGCTCCGCATCACGATTTCGAGTTGCCAACCCGACAGCATTCGCTTAGCATTCTGCGATAAGGAAAAATACTTTCACATCTTGGAAGTGATATTCGCCAGAGGAACATTCCGGCCGACCTCACCGGAAGCAGTACAGCGATCCGATCCTCTCAAGGCGCAGGCCGGGTTCACGATGTGAGCCTTCGTTCTCGGCGGTGCATTGACGCACTCCCGGACGGCACCGCCTTCAGCGACCGGCCAGCAGGTTCGCGCCCGATCATTCGGGGCGCGAGCAGGAATTCGATGGAGAAGACAATGTCGGTGTCCAAACAGTCCAAGCACAAGACGCAGCGGCCAGAGGACGAGCGGCTGCCGGTCGGCACGTCGTTCGCGTACGGCCTGCAGCACGTCCTCACGATGTACGGCGGCATCATCGCCGTCCCCCTCATCATCGGCAAGGCCGCCGGTCTCGACGATGCCGGCATCAGCGTGCTCATCGCATCGTGCCTGTTCATGGGTGGTCTGGCGACGATCCTGCAGTCGTGGGGTGTGCCGTTCTTCGGTTCTCAGCTCCCGCTCGTCCAGGGCGTGTCGTTCGCCGGGGTCGCCACGATGACGGCGATCCTCGCCGGCGGCGACGGTCTGCCCGAGGTCTTCGGAGCAGTGCTCGTCGCCTCGGCGATCGGGCTCATCGTCGCGCCGGGGTTCGCCCTCATCGTCAAGTTCTTCCCACCGGTGGTCACGGGCACCGTCATCACGACGATCGGCCTCTCCCTCATGCCGGTGGCCGCCGGGTGGGCGATGGGCGGCAACGCCGAGGCGCCTGACTACGGCAGCGCCCGCAACATCCTCATCGCGGTCGGCACTCTCGCCGTCGTTCTGCTGCTCAGCAGGATTCCCGTCGCGATGATCTCGCGCCTGTCGATCCTCCTGGCGATCGTCGTCGGCACCGTCGTCTGCCTGATCTTCGGGTGGGCGGACTTCTCGAACGTCCTCGATCGCGGCATCTTCGCGTTCCCCGAGCCGTTCGCGTTCGGCATGCCGACCTTCTCCGCCGCGGCGATCATCTCGATGTTCATCGTCATCATCGTCACCTTCGCCGAGACGACGGCCGACATCATCGCCGTCGGCGAGATCGTCAAGACGAAGGTCGACTCGAAGCGCATCGCGAACGGCCTGCGCGCCGACATGCTCTCCTCGGCCGTCTCGCCCGTGTTCAACTCGTTCACGCAGTCGGCGTTCGCGCAGAATGTCGGCCTCGTGGCGATCACCGGCGTGAAGTCGCGCTTCGTCGTCACCGCCGGCGGTGTCATCCTCGTCGTGCTCGGTCTGCTGCCGGTCATGGGCGGAGTCGTCGCAGCGATCCCGTCGCCGGTTCTCGGCGGTGCCGGCATCGTCCTCTTCGGCACGGTCGCGGCCTCGGGCATCCGGACGCTGTCGAAGGTCGAGTACGAGGGCAACCTCAACATGATCATCGTCGCGGTCTCCCTGGCCTTCGGCATCATCCCCGTCGTCGAGCCGGACTTCTACAACTCGTTCCCGTCGTGGGTCGGCATCATCCTCCACTCGGGCATCTCGTCGGCGACGATCATGGCCGTGCTGCTCAACCTCATCTTCAACCACATCGGCGCGAAGACGAAGGACCGCTCGGACCGGTCCGTGTTCGTCGCGGGCACCGGGCGCGTGGTTCGGCAGCAGGATCTGCAGCGTCTCCTCGACCACGAGGCGATCCTCGCCGAGGGCGACACGATCAAGGACGGCAAGATCGTCGACTGCAACGGCGAGGAGGTCCCCGTCGTCACCGATGACCAGCACGAGAAGATCGTCGAAGCCACGAAGAACGGCGAGGTGAAGACGAAGGACGACGTCCGCCGCGTCATCGAAGAATCGGAGCAGTGACCCGCCGAGGTTGTCGTTCGTGATCGTCGACGTCGCCCAGCGGGGGTGAACGCGAATGGCGCGCAGCGTCGGAGATCGTGAAGGTCACACGGCGGGGTGATCGTGATCGCCGGCGTCGCGTGGCGGGGTGATCGCGAATGTCGCGCAGTGTCGGTGATCATGAGCGTCACACTGTGGGGGTGATCGTGAACGTCGCCCGGCGGTGGTGATCGTCAGTGTCGCGCAGTGTCGGTGATCATGAGCGTCACCCCGAGGGCGCTGTCAGGCTGTCAGAACGGCGGGGGTTCGCCGTTGTCCCACACCCATTCCCTGTCTTTCGGGTTCTTCCACTCGATCGACCCGAACTTCGCCCACCACCCGGGGTGTCCGCCGCTTCCCTCGGGTCCAGGAGATTCGGCGGACCGCCGCACCTCACCCGAGCGGCGGACCTCGCCGCCCTGTTCGCACGGCGCCTCGTTCCGATCGGGCAACCTCGGTGATCGAGATGCGTCGTTCGGATCGGGCAACTTCGGTGATCGAGATGCGTCGTTCGGATCGGGCGGCCCCGGTGGTTCAGGCATGTCGCTTGTGTCGGAACGCGTCCATGAATGGGATGGCGGCGGTGGGTCGAGAGACGTCGATGGGTCGGGCGGCTGGGGTTGCACCGGAGAGTCCGGCAGGTTCGGTGACTCCGGCAGGTCAAGTGAACCTGGCCGGATCGATGACTCTGACCGGTTCGGTGAGTCCGGCTGGTCTGGTGAGTCCGGCGAATTCGGCAGGTTCGGTTTGCCCGGCAGGTTTGGCGACTCTGGCAGGTTTGATGAGTCTGGCGGACTCCCTTGCCCCGGCGTATCGTGCGGATCCGATGGGCCCGATGAATCGGGCGGACCGGATGGCGCTGGCGGGTCGGCATCGCCGATCTCGCGCATGAGTCTGGCATTCTCGGCGTTCACCGGGTGATCGGGTGGCGGTACGGTCGCGGTGCTGCCATGGGCGAAGCGGTACTCGATCACGCCGGGTTCCACCATCCGCACCGAGTACTTCCCGTCGGTTTTCGCCTGGTGGTGCTGTTTGCAGAGCGGATGGAGGTTGCCGAACACGGTCTTGCCGCCGGATGCCGGATCGTCGTGATCGAACGGGATGATGTGGTCGATCTCCGAGGTCTCGGCCCGTCGTCGACAGCCCGGAGCGGTGCATCCGCGCCATTGTGCGATGAGCGTCTGTCGGATCGCGGCGGGGATCTGATAGCTGAGAGCTTTCGCGTCGATCGGCGTGCCGGTCGCCGGGTCGGTGAGGATCCGGGTCCATGTCCTCGAGTGGGCGGCGATGTATCGCGCGGTCTCGGCGGGAACCGGGGATCCGTCGGAGAAGGTGCCCGGCAGATCCGCCTGCTGCGCCAGGGACATGCAGGGCACGGTGGTGATCATCTTCGCTTGGGCACGCATCCAGAACTCGTCGGTCGGCATCGAGACCGACAGGGCGTACGCCGCCCGACCGAAATCATCCAGCTCAACGCCGGGGAGTCGCTGCAGTCGGTGCGCAACGTCAAGGCCCGTAGGAGAAGGGTGGTCCTTGGTGTCGCCCGCTGAATCGGCGATGACCGCTGAGGCATTGCCGCCGGAGCCCACAGGAGCGTCTGTGGTGTCGGAACGGCCGGCGGCGTCAGCACGGCCGGTGGTGTCGGAACGGCCGGCGGAGTCAGAACCCCCTGAATGGTCGCCGCCTGCTGAGCCATCGGCAGTGGTTGCTGCGGTGGCAGTGGTTGCTGCGTCGGCGGTGATTGCTGCGGCGACTGCGGCGTCGATGTCCTCGGCAGTTCTGACGTCGTCGAGGTCAAGGGGAATCTCCCTTGTCGTCGTTTCGCCCGTGTCGGTGTCGTGGGCGCGCACCTGAATGCTGACCTGAGGAACCGTGCGGGTGAAGATGTCGAACATGAGTGCGGCGATGCCGCGGTCGTCGTCGATGACGGCCCCAGGCGGAAGCTGGTCGGCGATGGCTGCGGTGCTGCCGTTGCGGATGAGCTTCGCGAAGGCCTCGATGCGCACGTAGAGGGCCTGCAGGTCTGCCGACGACCCGGTCAGGGTCAGGCACGCCGTGCCATCGGGGTACGTGGTGAGATCGACGCGACGGTGTTCGCGGGCGCTCTCCGTCCTCTCCTCGCTGGGCTGCAGAACCGCGATCTTCATGGCGAGCGACTTCTTGAAGGTTTCGATCGTGATGTCCGCGCGGCGCTCGTCGAGGTAGCGATCGATGGCCAGCAGCTTCGTGAACCTGAGATGGCGGCACGCCTGCGCGGCGGCAAGGATGTGCTCGATCGTGAACTCTCCGGCCGCGCATCGCGCGTGGAACCTGGGCAGCCCATGGACGAGCGTCATTGCGGCGACAATGTGCGCGTAGGTGCCGGACACCGTCGAGCCGCGGATCGCTGAGAGCTCAGCGACGTCCTCGGTGTGGGAGAACCGGTGAACCCATCCATCCATCGTCTGGGTCTCGCTGAACTTGGGGAATCCCGGCAGAAACGCCGAATCGACACTCTCTGCTCCCGGCGCCCCGGGTGCTCCTGTGCCGCCCTCAGCAGGCGCCGGGACTTGGGACTCGGAATCATCTGAACCGGTTCTGCCGGGCTCCGTGTCGATCGGGCCGGCGACCGGGTCACCGGCCCCGGCGTCTGAACAGGCCCCAGCATCTGAAGAGAACTCGACATCAGAAGAGAACTCGGCATCGGAAGAGAGCCTGACATCGGGAGAGGAGCCGGCATCGGACGAGACCTCGGCATCTGAAGAGAACTCGGCATCAGAAGAGAGCCTGGCATCAGAAGAGAACTCGGCATCGGGAGAGGAGCCGGCATCGGACGAGACCTCGGCATCTGGTGGGCCCGCGGCGTCTGGTGGGCTCGCGGCGTCGCCACAAGTCGCACTCTGTTCGTCGGGCTCATCACCGGTGCCCTTGCGGGGTCGGATGAACCTCCACGCCGTCTCGGTGAAGGTCGCATGCCGGTAGGGGCTGCCGGGATCGGGATTGAGGAGGTCGAGATGACCGATGACATCGGCGAGGAAGGCGCGCGCCGTCGCTTCGAGAGCCGCGATCTGCGCCCGGTCCGAGGATGTGTAGACCGCGTAGACGTCGGCGTAGGGAGAGGTCGGATCGACCTCGACACCACGGGGATTCGAGCCAGGCTGATCTGCGGATGGAACCGATTCGATTGTGTCAGTCACGGGATTCACCTGTCTTCCCACATCAGCGTGGCTAATGACATTAGTGTAGTTCACGTCGCATTCGATGTCAATGCTTATTTCGAAACTCGTTCGAACGTGAAATTCATTCGCTTCGCAGTAATGAGCGATATTCGGGGGCGGTCGCGAGCGAAACCGTCAGGTCCGAGTGCGCCTCGGAGAGTCGGATCGGGCATACTGCGCTCACTCTTATCGGCGGGGCAGCGTCGATGGACACCAGGGTCCTGCGGCGTGCATTGCGCGTGGAACCAGACTGGTTCCCGCGATTCGGAGCGCTGGGAGCATCAGGCGGAACGAACCCGCCGAGCGAATCCAGTCCGTCGCGAATACGGGGCGCTGGTCGAGTCCGCGTCACCACGAGAACCCAGCCCGGTCCGCCCTCGACACGTGACTGCGAGTCGCCGTTGCGGTCTGCTTTTCAAAGGAATCGGTGAGTAGTCGGACGGCACTCCGCGTGCCCGCTCGGCACTCCGAACGTCGTCGCAGCCCCTCAACCCACGGGCACCTCAATCCGCCGTCGACACACGTGACTGCACGTCGGGACACATGCTCAGCGTCTCAGAAGCCCCGACCCCTGCTCAGCGTCTCAGACATCCCGTCTCAGACATCCCGTCTCAGACATCCCGTCTCGGACTCAGCGCCCGAGACCCGCCGCCTCAGTGTTCCCGGCTCAGACTCCCCTGCCTCACACCTCGCTGGTCAGCAGTCCGGGCAGCTCGGTCATCGAGTCGAACGTGGCGTCGGCGCCGACGGCGAGCAGAGCCTCGGGCCGCTGATGGACGGGCGAGGGAGGGCAGAAGCCGAAGACGAACGATCCGGCGGCCCGCCCCGCGATGACGCCGGTGGGCGAGTCCTCGATGACGGCCGCCTCGGCGGGATCGACTCCCAGCGCATCCGCGGCCGCGAGATAGACGTCGGGGGCCGGTTTGGACTTGGGGAGCTCCATCCCGGAGAAGATCCGGCCCTCGAAGACGTCGTAGAGGCCGATCTTCTTCAGCTGCAGCTCGATCTTCGGGCGGTCAGCACTTGACGCGCACGCGAGCCTGCCCGGATAGGCGGGCACGATGGTCCGCACAGCCTCGACGACTCCGGGGATGGCCTGCAGGGAGGCTTCGAGCTCGACATTGCGGCGCCGCCGGAAATCGGTGAGCCACGCGTCGTCGATGCGGAATCCCGTGTGCGCTTCGATGACGTCGGCCTCGTCGCGCAGCATCTTGCCGACGAACCGCGCGACCGCTTCCTCCTGCGACAGGTTCCAGCCGAGCTCGGCGAGCATGCCGCGCAGCACCCCGTTCGTGATGTTCTCGGAATCGACGAGGACGCCGTCACAGTCGAACAGCACGGCAGCGAATTTCGGGCTCAGATCCATACGGTCGATTCTGTCATCCGCCGAGGCCGATTCCGTCATCCATCCCGCGCTCACCTGGCTTCCCTCGCTCACCTGGCGTCGAAGTCGCATCGATGTCCTCGCCGAGGTGGCCGACTCGAGTCCCAGCAGCACCCACCGCCTCGGTGGTCCCAGCAGCACCCACCGACCCGATTCCCAGCAGCACCCCGAACCGCCTCGGTGATCCGGGCCCCCGCAGCATCACGTCAGTGGCGCGACTCCGTTCACATCAGTCCGGCGACCCCGCCGGACTCGGCGAATGCCGAGTAGAGCAGCAGCCCGGACCCGAGCGCGCACCCGATGATGACGAGCCCGAAGAGCGTCAGCCATCCCCCTGCGGGCACGGACGAGCCGCGGCTGAGGATGTAGGCATCGGACTGCTGGACGTTGCGCCGGCGAGTGTGGACGCGGATGACCTTGACGAGGTCCTTGAGCGAGCCGAGGGCGAGCGCGACGCCGAGGCCCGCGACGAACACCGCGATCCACTCGAGCGGGAGGAAGACGACGAGCAGCTGCGCGGCGATCGCCGTGCACACCGCGATGACGACACCGGCGACGTTGCGGATGAAGATGAGCGCGATGAGGAGGACAAGGGCGCCCAGCGACAGTGCCAGCGGCGCCCAGCCGTAGATCGCCGAGGTGATGAGGACGAGTCCGAGGACCGCGGGCGCCGGGTATCCCCAGAAGCCGGACCAGGTGGCGGAGAACCCGACCCGACCGAAGGAGTTCATCTGCCCCGAATGGTCGAAGTTGAGCGAGATCCCACGCACCACTCGGCCGGTCATCAGGGCGGCGAACGCGTGCCCGAGCTCGTGGACGAACGTGACGAAGAGTCCGAAGAACCGCCAGATCGCCGGCGTCATCGTGATGACGAGCGGGATGCCGAGGATGATGAGCAGCTGCGTCGGACCGAGGTCGAGGCCGTCACCGCGCCCGAATCCCGAGGTGATCGCCTCCCACCACGTCGACACGCCCTGCTGCAGGTCCATCGCCACCTCACTCGCCCGTTGCGCAGTCCCCGCACCGTCGTGGTGCGCGCCTGCCCCGCGCCCGCACCGCTCGGTCGGGCCTGAGCGCTCAAGTCTAGGAAGCGACCCTGAGTGAGGCGCTCAGGCGATCGCCAGCTTCGTCTCGGGATCGAAGAGACGCGCCCGCTCGGGATCCGCGGTCACCCACATCCGCTCGCCCCGCTGAGGCTCCGCGCCCTTGGGCAGGCGGACGACGAAGGGCCGGTCGCCGAGGCTGCCCGCAGTCCCGGTCGACGTGGTCTCTGCGCCCGGTGACGATCCCGTGCCCGCGCCGCCGGTCAGCGCACCGTAGACGTAGGTGTCGGAGCCGAGCTCCTCGACGAGGTCGACCTCGAGTTCGAACGCCCCCTCCCCCGCCGCGGCCGGCCGGAGATCTTCGGACCGGATGCCGAGGACCACCTCGGCGCCGGACGCGGGAAGATCCCTGACCACGGGCACAGCCGCGCCCCCGACGCTCACCGTGGACTCACCGCGGTGAGCGGGAAGGAGATTCATCGTCGGTGAGCCGATGAAGCTCGCGACGAAGAGCGACGCCGGATGGTCGTAGAGTTCGCGCGGGGTCCCCACCTGCTCGATGCGACCGTCGTTCATGACGACGACGCGGTCGCCCATCGTCATCGCCTCCGTCTGGTCGTGCGTGACGTAGACGGTGGTCACAGCGAGCCGGCGCTGCAGCGCAGCGATCTGCGCACGGGTCTGGACCCGCAGCTTCGCGTCGAGGTTCGACAGGGGTTCGTCCATGAGGAACACCTGCGGCTGGCGCACGAGCGCCCGGCCCATCGCGACCCGCTGCCGCTGCCCGCCGGAGAGTTCGCGCGGTTTGCGGTCGAGCAGTCCGTCGAGCTCGAGCATCGCCGCCGCGGTGTCGATCTGAGCGCGACGCTGCTCCTTGGGCACACCGGCGTTCTTCAGTGAGAACTCAAGATTCCCGGCCACGCTCATATGCGGATAGAGCGCGTAGGACTGGAACACCATGGCGACATCGCGGTCCTTCGCCCCGACGTGCGTGACATCGGTGCCGCCGAAGGCGATGCGCCCCGCGGTCGGCAGCTCGAGGCCGGCGAGCATCCGCAGCGTCGTCGACTTCCCGCAGCCCGACGGTCCGACGAGGACGAGGAACTCCCCGTCGGCGATGTCCAGGTCGAACCCGGAGACCGCCGGCACGTCGGCCCCCGGGTAGCTGAGGCTGACGTCGGTGAGCGCGACATCGACCATGGTCTTCCCCTTCCTGTCGGGAGTCGGTTACTTCAGCTTCTCCGGGACGTCGTTGTCGTAGAGGCGCTGCATCTCTTCCTGTGCGGACTGCAGCTGCTCGGTGACGTCGACGTCCGAGGTGAGGATCGTCTGCAGGGACTTCGCGATGGTCAGGTCACCGCCGGGCAGAAGCACGCGACCGGGGTCCTGGGTGCGGGTCTTCGCGAGCTGTTCGACGGCGACCTGGAACTGCGGAGTCGTCTCGTACACCGCGCTCATGTCCGCGTCGGTGCGCACCGGCAGGTATCCGGTGCCCTCGGAGAACTTCGCCGTGTTCGCACTGTTCGTCAGGTAGTCGAGGAACATCGCCGAGGCGAGCTGCTCCTCCGGTGACGACTTCGCCGAGATCGCGACTCCGGCTCCGCCGGTGGGCACCACGGCCTCCGTCTCCGCAGGTCCGCCCGGCAGGAAGCCGACGCCGACCTCGAAGTCTGCGGTGTCGAGGATGCCCTTGAGCGAACCGGTCGATGCGAGGATCTGGCTCGTGGCACCGGCGGCGAAGTCGTCCTCCGGCGTTCCGCTCGAAACCGTCGCCCAGCCGTCCTGCGTCGAATCCTGCGCGAACTGCACGGCTTCGACCGTCTCGGGGCTCGTCATCGCCGACATGTCCCACTCACTGCTCCAGCCTCCGCCGTAGCCCCACACCAGGTTGCCGAGGATCCAGGCCGGGTAGGAGTCCTCCTTGGGATAGGCGAGCGCGGAGTTCGCGACGCCAGCCTCCTGCAGCTGCTCGGAATTCGCCTTGACCTCGTCCCACGTCGCCGGTGCCCCGTCCTCAAGACCGGCCTCCGCGTACTGATCCTTGTTGTAGTAGAAGATCGGAGTCGACCGTGCGTAGGGCACCGCGTAGTGGGCGTCGTCGTAGAGGTAGTCGTTGTAGAGGGTCTCCTGGTACGTCGAGGTGTCGGCCCCGGCCGCCTCGAGAGCCCGGTCGACGGGCAGCAGCGAATCGTTCGCGAAGTTCGTGAACCACGTGGCGTCGGAGACGACGACCATGTCCCCGACGTCATCGGAGGTCTGCGCGGTCTGGAACTTCTGCGACACCTCCTCGTAGTTCGCGCCGGCGGTGACGAGTTCGACGTCGATGCCGGACTCCTCCTTGAAGCCGGCGATGATCTCCTTCTCGATCTCCATCGACCCACCGGGATGGTTGGACCAGAAGGTGATCGACTCGGCAGGTTCGACTCCCGAGAAGTCGACGTCGGCACCGGCGGCGGAGTCGGATCCGACGCTCGGCCCGCAGGCGCTCATCCCGAGCGCGGCGAGTCCGAGGACGGCGGTGGACAGGGTGAGTCGTGAGCTGAAGCGCGGCATGGGCTCTCCTTGGTCGGGTTATGGTTCGGTCTGGTCTGGCGGGTTATGGTTCGGTCTGGTCTGGCGGGGTCTGGCTCGGTCTGGTCTGGCTGGGTCTGGTCTGGCGGTGCGACTGGAGTGGAGGTGGTCGGTGGCGGGTCTCGGCCGGATCCGGGCGGGCCTACTTCACCGCCCCTTGGGTGAGCCCGGAGACGATGTGGCGCTGGAGGGCGGCGAAGACGATGAGGACGGGCACGATGACGAGGACTGCTCCGGCCATGAGGGAGCCGTAGCTGCCCGTCTGGCCTTCGACGGACTGGAGGAGGTTGAGTCCGACGGGCAGCGTCATGCTCTCCGGGGTGTCGGTGATGACGAGCGGCCACATGAAGGAGTTCCACTCGGTCACGATCGTCACCAGCGCGACCGTCGCGATGGCCGGCGCGGAGACCGGGACGACGATGCGCCACAGGCGCTTCCAGTGGCCGGCACCGTCGAGCTCGGCGGCTTCGAGCATGTCGACGGGCAGGGTCTTGAACTGCTGGCGCAGGAGGAATGTGCCGAATGCCGTGCCGAGGCCGGGCAGCAGGATCCCCCACAGCGTGTTCCGGCCGCCGAGGGCGGAGATCGTCAGGTAGTTCGGCAGCAGCGCCACCTCGGGAGGGACCATGAGCGCAACGAGGATGCCGAGGAAGATGACGTTTCTGAACCGCACCCGGATGAAGACGAGGGCGTACGCCGAGGTGATCGCCAGCACCACTTTGATGAGCGATCCGACCGTGGTGACGATGACGCTGTTGAGGAGGATCCTGCCCAGCGGCACACTGTCCGCGACGGCCTCGTAGTTGCCGAGCGTCGGCTCCTGCGGCAGGAGGGTGGGAGACAGTGTGATGATCTCACCCGGCGGCTTGAACGACGCGATGACCATCCAGGCGAGCGGCAGGACGATGAGGGCGATCGCGATGAGCAGCGGCAGCCACCCCGTGAGGATCGTGTCGAGCAGGTGCCCGGGGGCGATCGCCTCACGCCAGGCGGCACGAGCATTCCCCGAGGCCCTCTGCGTCCGTGCGGGCGAGCCCAGCGCGGAGAGGCCCCGCCGTCTCCTCGAGGCGGTTTCGCCGTGTCCCATGCCACCGTCGGTGACCGGATCCTCCGGCCCCGCCTCGGCGCTGGTCTTCTGCGTCCTCATGCGTAGTGCACCTTCCTCTCGACGTAGCGCATCTGCACCGCAGTGATGACGAAGAGGGCGGCGAAGAGGACGACGGAGATCGCAGCGGAATAGCCGGCCCGCTGGTAGACCCCGAAGCCCTGCAGGAAGAGCTCGAAGACGATCGTGTTCGTGCCGTTGCCGTTCGGCGTCATGATGCGCAGGATGTCGAAGGCCTGCATCGACGACAGAATCGTGGTGATGACGAGGAAGAACGTCGTCGGGCCGAGCAGGGGGAAGCTGATCGAGAAGAACCGCCGGACGGGACCGGCATGGTCGATCGCCGCGGCTTCGAGAAGATCGCGGGGCAGGGACTGGAGACCGGCGAGGTAGACGACGGCACAGTAGCCGAGGTTCTTCCACACGTAGACGATGATGACCATGAGGAGCGCCAGGTCCGGGTCGAGGTACCACTCCGGGGAGTTCTGTCCGAAGAAGGCGACGACGTGGGAGAGGAGTCCGAGCTGCGGGTCGAAGATGAAATTCCACACCATGCCCACCCCGACTCCGGAGAGCACATACGGCGAGAACACGGCGGTGCGTGCGAAGGTGCGACCCGGGATCTGCTTGTTGAGCACGAGGGCGAGGGCGAGGCCGAGGGCCATCGAGATCGCCACCGTCGAGACCGTGAAGATGAGGGTGACCCGCCACATGTCGAGGCCGGTCGGCGAGGTGAAGAGCGTGATGTAGTTGCCCAGTCCGATGAACTCGGCACTGTTCGACCCGAGTCGCCAGTCGAGGAGCGAGTAGTAGATGTTCGATGCGAGGGGGTAGTAGATGAACGCAAGGATGAGGAGGACGTTCGGGCCGATGAAGGCAGTGAAGATCGCCCAGTCGCGGAGACTGCGGGTGCGCTGTTCGCGCTTCGCCGAACTCGTCCGCGTCAGGCTCATCGGCGTCCTCCGTCATGGTCGGGGGGGTCATCGGGCAACCGGATCAGTGTCGCGATCCTCGATGAACCTCGGGAAAGGTCTGCCTGAACGCCGATGAGCTGGCCGGTGAACGGGTCGGGAGCGTCCGCAGACGACACGCGGCCAGCCCCCGCGCGGGCTGTCTGACCTGCGACGACACCGCCACATGGACGCAGGTCGACGCCGAGGTGAACGTGTTGCCCGTGTGTTCACCTCTGCCTTCCAGGCACCCCTCTCCGGCGCCCCTCCCCGCCAGTCCGAACAGCCGGCCGACTCCGACAATCCACCCTGTCGTTGAAGATCGCAGGGAGGGGAAGTTCGCCGAGGCGGCCCCCACTGTCCGGGAACGCTGAGCTTCCGTGACTACGATGGTCACAGGCCCAGCACACGGTAAGGAGTCTCAATGCCCCGCGAGCGCGCGTTCGCCCAGGTCGATGTCTTCTCCAGCGTTCCCTATCGCGGCAATCCCGTCGCCGTCATCCTCGACGCCGAAGGCCTCAGCGACGACGAGATGGCACAGATCGCGAACTGGACGAACCTGTCGGAGACGACGTTCGTCCTCCCGCCCACCGACGACCGCGCCGACTACCGACTGCGCATCTTCACGAGGACCCGCGAGCTGCCCTTCGCGGGGCATCCGACGCTCGGCTCCGCAGCGGCGTGGCTGCACGCGGGCGGTCAGCCCCAGCGCGAGGATCGTCTCGTCCAGGAGTGCGGGGTCGGCCTCGTCGAGCTGCGCCGCAGCACCGAAACCGCCGATCAGCTCGCCTTCGCCGCTCCGGATCTCCTCCGGTCCGGTTCCCTCGACGAATCGTTCGTGTCCGACATCGCCGCCGCGCTCGGCGTCGATCGCAGCGAGATCCTCGACCACGCGTGGGTCGACAACGGTCCGGGCTGGGCCGCGGTCCGGCTCGCCTCCGCAGACCAGGTGCTCGCCCTCACCCCTGACTTCTCGGGGCTTCCCGACCTCAAGCTCGGCGTCGTCGGCACCCATCCGCAGGGGTCTGACCACGAATACGAAGTCCGCGCGTTCGTTCCCGGCGTCGGGGTCGCCGAGGATCCCGTGACCGGCAGCCTCAATGCCTCCGTCGCCCAGTGGCTGATGGACTCCGGCCTCGTTCCGGATGCCTATACCGCGACGCAGGGCACGGCGATCGGCCGTGCCGGCGTCATTTCGATCACCCGGGACGGCGATGCCGTCTGGGTGGGCGGCCCGACGACCGTGTGCTTCACCGGCACCGCGAGCGCGTGAGGGCAGGACGATGACGAACACACTCCGCCCGACCGATGTGCCGGTCACCGCCGCCCACGGTCGCGTCTACTTCGGACTCCAGGCCCTCCTCGGCACCGCCTGGTGGGCAGGCGTCTTCACGATGCCCGGCGTGCGCACTGCGACCCTCGGCCCGCTCGACCCCATCGTCGTCGCCGTCTTCGACATCCCCCTCTTCGTCCTCGCCTCGGCGGCCGTCGCCTTCGGCGTCCGCCTGGCGGTGTGGGTCGTCGTGCCGTGGACGATCCTCGTCGCCCTCGGCATGACCGTCTACGCGACGGTGACGACGCAGGCCGGACTCGGCGCGGTCGCCATGATCGCCGCCGCCGTCGCCGGCGTCATCGCCGGGTCCCTCGTCGCTTTCGGACGCGTGCCGAGCGAGCGCCTCCTCGTCGGGCCGTTCGCCTTCCGCAGCTCCCGGACCGACGGTGAGAACGCACTTCTCATGCGCACGTTCGCCCAGCTCGTGTGCTTCTGGGGCGTCTTCCTCGTCATCCTCCCGTGGATCATCAAGTCCCTCGAGGAGCGCTGGCAGCTCGACGTCAAGTTCCCCTTCCTCGTCGTCCTCGCCGGTTTCGCCCTCCTCGTCCTCGCGAGCGCGCTCGGCATCTGGTCGGCAGTGACGATGGCGCGCTTCGGCGGCGGCACGCCGCTGCCGTCGGCGATGCCCAACCGCCTCGTCGACGACGGCCCGTACCGCTTCGTCCGCAATCCCATGGCCGTCGCCGGAGTCGTCCAGGGCGTGGCGATCGGCATGTTCATCGAATCATGGCTCGTCATCGTCTACGCGATCGCCGGGTCCCTGCTGTGGAATTGGATGATCCGCCCCCATGAGGAGGCGGATCTGCGGCAGCGCTTCGGTGCCGACTTCGACGATTACAGCGCCGAGGTGGCCTGCTGGGTCCCCGGACGCCGTTCCCGCTGACCTCGCCGTTCCCGCTGACCGCGCCGAGGCGGCCCGATCGCCGAGGCGGCCAGCTCACACTCCTGCTTCGTGCACGGTGACCGCGTAGCCGTCCGGATCGCTGAAGGTGAACGTCAGACCGAACGGGCTCGGTGACGGCGGTCGCAGGATCTCCACCCCCGCCTCGGCGAGTGCGTCATGGAGTTCTGCGGTGCCCACACAGCTCAGCCACAGCGCCACCCCGGTTCCCGGCCGCTCGACGGCGTCGAGATCGACACCGGGAAGCGGTTCGCGGACGGCGAAGGGGATCGGCTCGGTCGCGAAGACGACGGCACCGGGAGGACTGGCCGGCGCTCGGGTCAGCCCGAGCCGCGTCTCGTAGAAGTCGGCGGCGTCGTCGACGTCGCGCACCTGCAGGGCGACGAAATCCACTCCGTTGACGGTCATGATGGCTTCCTTCCCTCATGCTCCGACGTCACTTTCGACTCTGCGAACCCATCGGAGCTTCTATATGTCAGGTTTCTGACATTGCCACCGTATGTCAGAATATTGACATGAGTCAAGAGAGTCCTCGCCTCGAATCACTGATCGGGTATCAGCTCAAGCACCTGCAGTCGCTGCTGAAGTCGCGCATGGACGAAGTCCTCCGACCGCTCGGCCTCTCGACGCCGCAGTATGCGTGCCTCGAACTGCTCAAGCGCAGCCCTGGAGCATCGAATTCGGAGCTCGCCCGCGGCGCGTTCGTCACCCGGCAGGCAATGAACACGCTGCTGCGCGGCCTGCAGGATCGCGACCTCGTCACCCGACCCGACACCGTCGATTCAGGGCGAGCCCGGCCGACGACGCTCACTGCCGACGGGCAGACCCTGCTCACGCAGGCGTCGAGACTCGTCGAGGGGATCGAGGAGCGCATGGTCTCCGGCCTCGACCAGGACGGGCGGAAGCGCCTCGGCGCGGCACTCGACACCTGCATCGATGCCCTCGAGGGACCGGCAGACCCATCCCACGAGCCGCCTCACCGCACGACGTAGTCGACGGGCTCCTTCTCCGTGCGCGGAGGCCAGATGAGCATGACCAGCAGCGCGAGGGCGGCCCCGAGACCAGCGCCGAGGGTGTTCGTCACGAGGTCGCTGACGGTGCCGAACCGCGTGGGTGAGAGCAGGGTGAGCTGGGTGCCTTCGATGAGGCAGGTGAAGACGAGACCCGCGACCCAGGCGATCCACCAGCGCCGCGGGCCCAGCTGCAGGGCGAGGAGGAAGCCGAACGGGACGAAGAGTCCGACGTTGGCGAGCTTCTCGAGCGTCACGTAGTCGATCCATGCCGTCGACTCATGGGAGGCGAGGAAGGCGAGGAGGCGCGCGATGAACGAGTCGGGGCCCGTGTCGAGCTGCTGCGGGGTGAGCGTGACGAGCGCGATGAACGCGGTGTAGAGGATGAGGAGTGCGAGCGGCACTGTGCGCAGCCGCTGCCTGTATCCGCTCATCGTCTGCCGTCCGTCATCTGTCGTCATTGTCATCCGTCATCACCGTCGCCTGTCATCACCGACAACGATAGCGATCTCGCCGAGGTGGGACTCCCAGCCGTCATGCCAGGAGCGGTCAGACTGCTCCTCACCGGCGGAGCCGACCGGCAGAGGCCCAGCCTCACGGGAACCGTGCGGTCAGCTCCCCGATGCGCCGACTGCGGTCCTCGACCTTCATCCGCCCAGCCGCCTCGAGCAGGCTCATGCCGTGGAGCGCACTCCAGAACACCTCAGCGGCGGTGTCATCGCCGATCACCTCGGCGAGCACGGTGAAGGCCCCGCGCAGCTCCGGTTCATTGCCCTCCTCGGCGAAGCGCGCACCGATCGGCTGCGCGAACATGGCCTCGTAGACGGCAGGGTGGTCCCCTGCGAAGTCGAGGTACGCCCGGGCAAGCGCGGCGACGATGCTCTGACGCGGCCGGCCGCAGTTCGCGGGCCCTGGGTCAGTCGGAAGGCCCTGGGTCAGTTCGCGGGCCCTGGGTCAGTTCGCGGGCACAGCCTCGGCGGCGGTCAGCGAGGCAATGTCGATGACAGCGCGGAAGTAGACCTCACCGGCGACGACGCGATCGTAGGTCGAGTCCGCCTCGGCGATGTCGATCGTCTCGATCTGGGCGGCGATGCCGTGCTCGGCGCAGAAGTCGAGCATCTCCTGGGTCTCGGCGATGCGGCCGATGTTCGATCCGGCGAGCACCTTGCCGCCGCCGATGAGCGATCCGAAGCCGAGCTCCTGCTTGCTCGGCGGCAGCCCGACGACGGCCATGACTCCGCGCGGGGCGAGCAGTCGCAGGTACGCGTCGACGGGGATGTCGGCGCTGATCGTGTTGAGGATGAGGTCGAACTCGCCGCGGTGCTCGGAGAAGAAGTCCTCGTCGGTCGTCGCGAGCATCCGTTCGGCCCCGAGGTCGATGGCGAGCTGCTCCTTCTTGCGGCTGCGGGAGAGCACGGTGACCTCGGCGCCCATGGCCGCGGCGATCTGGACGCCCATGTGCCCGAGTCCGCCGAGCCCGAGGACGGCGACCTTCTTCGGCGCTCCGGCCTTCTTCTCACCGGCGCCCCAGCGGTTGAGCGGCGCGTAGGTGGTGATGCCGGCGCAGAGCAGCGGGGCGGCCACGTCGAAGTCGAGGCCGTCGGGGATGCGGAGGACGAAGCGCTCGTTGACGACGACCTTCTCCGCGTACCCGCCCTGGGTGATGGTGCCGTCGACGTCGGTCGAGTTGTACGTGCCGACGTTGCCGCGCAGGCAGTTCTGCTCCTGGTCGGCGAGGCATTCGACGCATTCGCCGCACGAGTCGACGAGGCAGCCGACCCCCACGCGGTCACCGACCTTCCAGTCGGTGACGTCCGCGCCGACGGCGGAGACGACTCCGGCGATCTCGTGGCCGACGACGAGCGGGAAGTCGACCTCGCCCCATTCGTTGCGGACGGTGTGGATGTCGCTGTGGCAGATGCCGGCGGCTCGGATGTCGATGACGACGTCGTCGGGACGCGGGTCGCGGCGCTCGATCTCCGCGACGCGGAAGGGCTCCTCGGGCCCGGTCTTCTGCAGTGCCTTGACGGTGATTGCCATGGGTGACCTCCGGTGTGTGCAGCGGTGCGGTGCTGATCTGGGGACACCCTACATCGTGTCCCTGACGTGACGATGACCGACGCCCGGTCACCAGGTGCCTTGTCACTTCGCGGCGGCGCGCTCTCCGATCGTCAGATCGAGCGGGAAGTCGACGGGAGCGTCGCCGAAGAGCAGTCGTCCCGCCGAGGCGGCCGCCTCCCTGATCGCGTCGGCCGCGGCGTCGGCCTGCGCTGCCGGGGCGTGGACGATGACCTCGTCGTGGAGGAAGAAGACGAGGTGGGCCCGGCCGTCGAACACCGGTCCGGAGGCGTCGGCCCGCCCCTCGTCGAGCTCGGGGAGGCGCGCGAGGCGCAGACGCAGATCGGCGAGCCACGCGAGCGCCCATTCCGCGGCGGTGCCCTGCACGACGAAGTTGCGGGTAAAGCGCCCCCAGTCCCCTGCGGCGCGTCTGGCCCGGTTCTCATCGGCCGGGGTCGCATCGAACGCATTCGCCTGCGCCTGCACCTGCCGCCAGCCGTCGCTCGGCGCCGGGGACGACCGCCCCAGCCAGGTGGTGACGATCCCGCCGCCGAGCCCCACCTCGGCGGCGGTGTCGACGAGGCGCATCGCCGCAGGGAAGGACGTGCGCAGACGGGGGACGAGCCGGCCGGCCTCCCCTGTCGTCGACCCGTACATCGCGCCGAGGACGGCGATCTTCGCCTCCTGCCTCGTGGCGACGATCCCCTCGTCGACGAGGCCGGAGTAGAGGTCGCGGCCGCGCCCGGCCTCGGCCATCGCCCGGTCGCCGGACATCGCGGCGAGCGCCCGGGGCTCGAGCTGGGAGACGTCGGCGGAGATGAGGGTCCACCCGTCGTCGGCGCGCAGGGCCGGGCGCAGCTGCCGGGGGATCTGCAGCGCCCCACCGCCGCTGGCCGCCCAGCGCCCGGTGACGACGCCGCCGGGCACGTAGACGGGACGGTACCGGCCCTCGCTCACCCATTCGGCGAGCCAGTGCCAGCCGTTGGCCGAGAGCAGCCGGGCCATCCTCTTATAGCGCAGCAGCGGTTCGATCGCCGGGTGGTCGGATTCGGCGAGCTCCCACTTCGACGTCGAGGACACGTTGATCCCGGCGTTGCGCAGGGAGGCGAGCAGGCGGGTCGGGGAATCGAGGTTCGCGCGGGGATCGTCGAGGGCGGCCCGGACCTCCTCGGCGACGGCGAGCATCTTCGCGGGCTTCGCGCCCGCAGCCGGTTTCTCGCCGAGGAGGTCCGTGAGTATCCGCCCGTGCTCGGTGACGTCCCACGGCACTCCGGCCGCGTGCATCTCCGCGGCGACGAGGCCGCCGGCCGATTCCGCGGCGAGCAGGAGGCGCAGGCGTCCCGGGTCGGTCGCGGTCGTCAGCGCCGCCTGCTGCCGGGCGAACTCGGCGAGGGCGGCGTCGATGTCATGGGGCACCTCCTTCGGGCGTCCGCGCCCGCCGGCGACGTCGAAGAGGGTCTCCGCCTGCCCGACGGCGGGGGCGGTGACGGGTCCCGCGTCCCACTCCGCGGCTGCCCGCAGCGCCGTGGGCTCGGTGACGAGTTCGGAGCGGACGAGGATCGCATGAGCGAGCCTGAGGTCGTGGGCGCGGTCGATGCGCACCCCGGCCGCGAGCAGCGCCGGGGACCACTTGGGGGTGTCACTGAGCACCCACCTCGGCGCGGGGGCGGGGGGCGCGCCGAGGCCATCGGGCGATCCGTCGCGACGTTCACGGGCACGGACGAAGTCGGGAAGGGCCGCCTCGGCGAGGTCGGTTCGGGCGATCTCCCCTCCGGACGCGTCGAGATCGACGACGGTGAGCGTGCCGTCGTCGCCCGGACCCGCCTGTTCGTCGCGGCGCGCGGCACCGATGACGGACCACGCGACCGTCGGCGCGGTCTCACTCGGCATGGGTCAACCCTACTGCGCGCTGCTGACACGAGATCCTATGCGTCGCCAGGGAGGAGCACCGAGGTTCCCGATTCTCCCCGGATGACGATGAGCCCCGATTCGATCCGCAGCTCCGAGTACCCCAGCGGCCACGACGCGACCTGTTCGCCGGCGGCGTCGATGAGGACGAGTCCGTCGGGAGTGCCGGGGAAGAGGAGCAGCGAGCCGTCGGTACTCACACCCTGGAGCATGATGAGGCTGTCGGGCAGCTCGGCGATCTCACCGGAGCGCGTGAAGTCGCTCTGCCGCTCGTCCTGGACGAGGGCGGGCGTCCCGTCGGCGCTCACGCCGACAACGGTGCCGGCCTGCCGGTGGTCGGACAGGGGGAACGTCACGCCCTGACGGGGGTCCGGGACGAAGGGGTACTGCGAGATGCCCGTCGTGCGGTCGACCTCGCGACCGTCGAGGTCGACGAACGCGTATTCGGGGTCGGTCTCCTGGATCTTCTCCACATAACCGTCGCTGGCCCATGTGATCCAGTCGGGCCGGGTGACGGCGGTCGACAGCCTCTCCTCGCCGGATTCGAGGTCGAGAACGGTGATCCGCTTCCCCCGCTGGTTCGTCACCCCGAGGAGATCGCCGGCGAGGACGGTCACCTCGGAGCCTGCCGCGACGGGACTGCGCCACACCTCGCTCCCCTTCTTCTCACCTGTGCCCATGTCGAGTCCGACAAGATCCTCGTCGCGCGTCCGGACGACGACGCGGGTGCCGGCCCAGGCCACCGGCTGAGCGCTCGCGACCTCGGGTCCCAACCCCAGGGCCTGCCGCTCGGTCCCCGTGGCCGGATCGACGAGGCTCCAGGCGTGCATCCCCGACTGCCACTGGGTCCCGACGACGACCGTCGCCGCGGACGCGGCAGGGACCGACGAATCCGGGTCCCCGGGCAGCAGCGAGCCCTGCCCGCAGGTCGCATCGTCGATCTCCCAGAGGAGCTGACCGCCGCGCAGCTGTCTGCCCATCACCGTCGAGTCCCCGCCGACCCCGCGCTCGACCTCGATCGCCATGTCCTCGGTCACCGCGCACACCTCGTTCGCCGTCGCGTACTGCGCGACGAACCCGGCCGCGTACTCATCAGTGAGCCACGCGCCCTCATCACCGTGCGGAGTCAGCTGCACCTGCGCCTCGGGCGGCAGGTCCGAATCGTCCGACGGCGAGGCTGTGCAGGCGGAGAGTGTCAGACCGAGCACGGCGGCGAACGCGATTGCGGCGGAACGGATCGAGGTCATGGAAGCGAATCTATGCCCGGTCTCGAACCCGGTGGTGCTCATCCTGTTCCGGTTCGGCAACAGCCGCGTCGGGAGCTGGGGCCCTGCTTCCGGAGCGGGGACCGCTCATCCCAGGGCGAGCGCGGCCGCGAGCGCGAGGACCGACAGCGTCGACATGAGCGTCCGTGCGAGGTTCGCGCGGTTCCACCGGGTCTCGAACGCCGCGCGCGCCGCCGCGTGGTCCGCCGGGGTGAGGATCGATGCACGGTCGAGGCCCTGGTTGAGGGGAACATTGACGATGACGGTGATGAGGAAGGAGACCACCGAGGCGGCCGCCGCGACCCACAGCAGCGCCGTCCCCGCCGGTCCTGCTCCGATTCCGAGGCCTCCCGTTGCGACACCGATCCTCAGCGTCCCCGCCACCGCAGCGGCTGCCGCGGTGAGCGGGGCACCGACGAAGACGACAAGGAATGTCGGACGGACGATCATGGCGTTGATCGCCCGGAATCCGCGGACGAACTCCCCGTCGGCGAGTCTCCGGTACGCGGGCGAGATCGCGCAGACGAACGCGAAGAACAGTCCGGCGAGCAGCCCGTTCGCCAGCGTCGCGAGGCCCGCGAGGACACCGATGATCATCACGACACCGGTGATCATCACAGGCCGCCCGTCTCGGAACCGTGCCCGACCAGTCCTGCGATCGTCTCCTCGATCGTCGTCGTCACCGTGATGCTCCGATCGCCCCGCGGCGCGAGGAGACCCGCGGCGTCGGCACGGTAGAGCTCGGCGAGGCTGTCGGCGACGTGGGGTGCGAACCCGGCCTCGGTGAGCGCGGGCGCCCACGCGGGTTCGGGGACGATCTCGACGGTGAGTGCGCGACCGAGGGCTCGTCCGAGCACCTCGGCGACCTCGGACTCCGTGCGGCTCGGCCCGATGATGTCGACGGCCTCGCTCGACGGCGGCGGGGCGAGGAGCGCGCGGGCGGCGACCGCGCCGAGGTCACGGGTCGCGACCATCGGCACGGGTGCCTCGGCGGTGGGCGCGAACACGGGGTAGGTGCCGGTCTCCCGGGCGAGGTCGATGACGTCGGAGACCTTCTCCTGGAAGTGCCCCGACCGGAGGGCCGTCAGCGTCGTCCCGGTCGCGCCCAGTGCCCGTTCGAGGCGGTGGAGCCCGGTGATCGGGCCGGTGCCCGCGGCGAGGTCGGCGCCTCCCGAGGAGAGCATGACGACGTGGGGGACGCCCGCCTCGGCGACGGCCCCGGCGATCGCGTCGCTGAGCTCATCGGCGTGGGCGTCGAGGTCGGGGGCGCCGAGGTCGAACGGCAGCAGGGCGAAGAACCCTGTGTCCCCGGTCAGGGCGGCCGTCAGCCCCGCGCGGTCGGTGAGGTCGACCGTGGCGGTGTCCGCTCCGGCCTCGCGCCAGGGTGCGGCGTCGGTCTCCCGGCGGACGAGGACGCGGACCTCGGCACCGGCGTCGAGGAGGGTGTGGGCAGTGGCGGATCCGACGCGTCCGGTGGCTCCTGCGATGACGAACATGATGGACTCCTTCTCAGCTGGGGTGGCTGTTCTGTTGGGTGGCTGTTCTGTTGGGTGGCTGTTCTGTCTGCATCTCCGACGCTACGGACGTCATCTCGGACACTCCATGCCCGGACAGCCGCACTTCTTGCTCGATCGTCCGAACAGACCGGTTGATCGAACCGAGCCCTGGTCGCGGCGAACGCGCTGTGACACGATGCCGACATGATGAGCTCACGGGAGACGCCGGCACCGCGGAGACGATCGGCGGCCGGTCGGGCTGTCGAGGCGCCCGGCGGCGAGGATCGGCTGGCCCGGGTGCTCGGCACCCTGCGGATGCGCTCGACGTTCTGCTGCCACGCCGAGTTCGGTGACCCTTGGTCGCTCGAGATGCCGGCGATCGCCGACTCCGTGAGCTTCCATGTCCTCATCGCCGGTTCGTGCTGGCTGCGCCTGCCCGGGGAGGAGCCCGTCGAGCTCGCCGCCGGTGACCTCGCGCTCGTCCCGCACGGGCGCGGTCACGATCTCCTCAGCGATCCCACAGCTCCGCGCGGACCGCGCGTCGATCTCCTGCCGCAGGACTACCTCGGCGAGAGCTACTCCGTCCTCCGGTACGGGGGCACGGGCCCGACGACGCGGCTGATCTGCGGAGTCGTCGGTTTCGATGATCCCGCCGCCCGGCAGCTCGTCCGCAGCCTGCCGGTGATCCTGCGGGTCAGCGGGGATGAGGCCGGGGTCGCCTCCTCGGTGCGCGACACCCTGCGGCTCATCGCCGCCGAACTCGCGCATCCGCAGCCGGGAGCGGAGACCGTGGCGACGCGGTTGGCCGACGTCCTCGTCGTCCAGGCGATCCGGTCGTGGATGAACTCCGACGCCGAGGCGAGCGCGGGCTGGCTGCGATCCCTGCGGGACGAGCGCATCGGCCGGGTCATCGAGGCCATCCATGACGCCCCCGGTGAGGAGTGGACGCTCGAGCGCCTCGCACGGGTCGCGGGGATGTCGCGGTCCTCATTCAACGCCCGCTTCACCGATCTCGTCGGCGAGGCCCCGATCGCGTACCTCACGCGATGGCGGATGGCCATCGCCCAGTCGCGGCTGCGGGACACCGAGGTCACGGCAGCGAAGCTCGCCGGCGAGCTCGGCTACCGTTCGGAGGCCGCGTTCAACCGCGCGTTCACCCGCCTCGTCGGGACGACCCCGGGCGCGGTGCGGAGGCAGAGCGGCCCCGCGGGATTGGACGTTCCGGGACAGGCAGGGGGCGGGCATGCGAAGAGCCCCTCACCTGACCCTGATCGGGCCGGTAAGGGGCTCTCGTCCGCTGGTGCGCGAGGGGGGACTTGAACCCCCACGACCTTGCGATCACTGGCACCTGAAGCCAGCGCGTCTACCAATTCCGCCACTCGCGCGAACAAGAGAAGACTTTATCATCGCCGCGCGGATTTCAAGAAACCCAGAGGGCCCGAGAACCCGCGAAATCAAGCGAAAACAGCCGAAATCGCCGCAGAAACCACCGAAAAGTGGCGACCTTCACACTTTCGCCGTTCTTCCGGCACCGTACCGACCATTCCACCGGCTCGCCTGAGTCCCGGTTCAACCACCCCGCCGATGCCCCGCCGGCACCCATCGGCATCGCTCCCGCCACCGCACAGCTGCGGCCCGTTGCCGACACCGTCCCCAATACGCTCCCGCACCCCACCGCCGCCCTCGGCTCCCCGTCACCGACGGGCTGCTCAACGTGTCCTGCCAGGCTGAACGCACACAGTGAATCCCCGCCGAGGTGCGCCCCGAGATCGCGCAGGACGTGAGATGAGAGCGCCTCCGCGTTAGGATTGGGTGTTGGTGTACCCGAAACGGCGCCTCGCGCCGGATACGGTCACGCCCACGCGAAAGAGCAGTGCAGACCATGTGCCCACGTTCTGGCCGACCGCCCGAACACGAGACAGACGATGCCGAACCGGAGGAGGTGCCATGGGAATTCTCGATCGCTTCGAGAAGGGACTGGAGAACGTCGTCAACGGCGCCTTCGCGAAGGCCTTCCGCTCCCAGGTCGAACCCGTCGAACTCGGCGGGGCCCTTCGTCGCGAAGCCGACAACAAGGCGGCCGTCGTCTCCCGCGGGCGCACCCTGACCGCGAACCACTACACGATCGAGCTCTCCCCCGCCGACTTCGAGCGCCTCTCCGGCATCGAGACCGAACTGCGGGCCGATCTCCGGCAGGTCATCGGCGACCACGCGATCGAGCAGGCGTACAGCTTCGTCGGGCCGGTCTCCGTCGACTTCGTCGAAGCCGACGACCTCGACACGGGCATGTACCGCGTCGTCTCGAGCACCCAGCGTCCCGACGGGTCTCCGGCGGCGCAGCCGGCCAACCGCGGCGGCTACGATCCGGTCTCCCGCTCCCACAACATCGTCGAACCGGCCCCGGCGTCGACCTCCCGTCCCGTGCCGCAGCGCCAGGCCGCACCTCGGCGCTCGAGTGAGCCGGCACGGTCGTCGACCCCGATCCGCCAGGCCGCCCCGGCCCGGCAGCGCACGATCGAGGCGAGCGTCGACATCAACGGACAGACCTACCCCCTGCGTCAGGGCAGCAACGTCTTCGGACGCTCATCGAACAGCTCGGACTTCGTCATCGACGACCCCGGTGTCTCGCGCCGCCACTTCGAGATCGTCGTCGAGGGCGACCATGCCGTCGCCAACGACCTCGGCTCGACGAACGGCACGCTGCTCCACGGACGCAAACTGACCTCCGCCAACCTCAGCAACGGTGATGTGCTCACGGCAGGCGACGCCGATGTGCGCTACACCGAACAGGACTCTCTGTGAGCGAATTCACCGTCACCGTCTTCCGGTTCGCGTTCTTCGTCATCCTCTGGCTCTTCGTCTTCGGGGTGGCAGGCGTGCTCAGGCGGGACATCTTCGGCGCACGGCGCGGGCCACGCAAGGCGAAGAAGAACAAGGCCGCGCGGGGCTCCTCGCGCCAGTCCGCTCCCGCCCAGAACCAGCAGACCCAGAACCAGCAGGCCCAGCCCGCACCGGTGCCCTCGCGTCCGGCACCCCGGGCGAATCCCGGCTCGATCCGGGTCACGGCCGGTCCGATGGCCGGCACCTCGCTCATCCTCTCCGGGGCACCCGTGACCTTCGGGCGCGCGCCGGACAACACGATCGTCATCGACGACGACTTCGCCTCGAGCCACCATGCCCGGATCATCGCGAGGAACGGCGCCTGGGTGCTCGAGGACCTCAGCTCGACGAACGGCACGTTCGTCGACGGTTCGCGCATCACCGCCCCGTTCGACCTGGGCATCGGCACTCAGATCACCATCGGACATACGACGTTGGAGACCCAATCGTGACGACCGACGGAACGATCACCCTTCGCTCCGCAGCCCGGTCTCACACCGGGCTCGTGCGCAAGAACAACCAGGACTCGGGGTACGCGGGCCCCAACTTCCTCCTCATCGCCGACGGCATGGGCGGGCACGCCGGCGGTGACGTCGCCTCGGCGATCACCGTCTCCCGCCTCGCCGAACTCGACCGTGAGACCGGAGGCGAGGACGCCCTCGAGATCCTCCGCACCTCGATCCTCGACGCCAACGATCGCATCTGCCGCGGCGTCGCCGAACAGCCCGAACTCGCCGGCATGGGCACGACCGTCACCGCTCTCCTGCGCGCGCCGGGCAACCGCTTCGCGCTCGCCCACATCGGCGACTCCCGCGGATACGTCTACCGCGACGGCGAACTCCACGCCGTCACCCACGACCACACCTTCGTCCAGATGCTCGTCGACGAGGGCCGCATCACCGCCGAGGAAGCCGACACCCACCCCCAGCGCTCCGTCGTCATGAAGGTCCTCGGCGACGTCGGCACGTCCCCTGACCTCGACCTCTCCCTGCGCGAGGCCCACGTCGGCGACCGCTGGCTGCTCTGCTCCGACGGTCTCACCGGGTTCGCCGACATCGGCGACATCACCCGGGTCCTCGCCGAGGTGGCCGACCCCGACGAGGCCTGCCGCCAGCTCATCGACCTCGCTCTGGCCGGGGGCGGAGCCGACAACGTCACCGTCGTCATCGGCGACGTCATCGAGGGCACCGTCGAGACCGCCCAGGGCAAATCCGTGGGCTCCGTCCACCTCAACCCGCAGTACGCGACGATCGGCACCCGCCCGGAGGGCGACGGCGCGACCGCCCAGCACGACTTCGCGAACACCGACGTCCCCACCGACACCGTGCCCCTGCAGACCGTGACCGATGCCGGGTCCGGTGATTCCGGGCAGGAACCCACCGCCGAGGTGCCCGCCGGGTCCGTGCGGACGCTGACCGAGGACGAGACCGAGGATGCGGCCGAGTCCGATGAGGACGACGAGCCTGAGGACGTCGAGAAGCGCTCCTACCTCGGGTGGATCATCGCCGCCATCGTCATCATCGCACTCGCCGTGGCCGGCTTCTTCGCCTACAACTACATCAACAACCACTACTACCTGACGAACGAGAACGGCCAGGTCACGCTCTACCGCGGGCTCGACACGACACTCGGCCCCATCGAGCTCAGCCGCCTCGAGGACACCACCGACATCCAGGTCGACGCGCTCAACAGCTTCTCCCAGGACCGGCTGCGCAGCTCGATCCAGGCCGACTCCCGCGAAGAGGCGGACCGGATCATCGACAATCTCCGCCGGGAGGCCGAGAGCGCCGGCACCGTCTCCGGCAACGCCGAGGATGCGACCGCGCCGAGCGATCCGGCCCCGTCCCCGCCCAACGGGCAGAGCGCCGAACCCAGTGACGCGATCACTCAGGAGTCGCAGTGATGTCAGACTCCGTCTCCCAGGCAGCCCGGCCCAGGCCCTACCGCCTGGCCGAGCTCGGGCTCATCATCCTGGCGATCGTCGCCTCGACGAGTGCCTACGCGCTCGTCGGGCTCGGCGTCGACGATGCCATGCCGACCGACATCTACGGGTACATGGCGTGGCTGACGGCTCTCGCCCTCCTCATCCACATCGTCGTGTGGTGGAAGGCGAAGTACGCCGATCCCGTCCTCGTGCCCATCGCCGTCCTCCTCAACGGCCTCGGCCTGGCGATGATCCACCGCGTCGACCTCGGTCGCGTGGAGTTCCTCGACAGCGCCACCCAGCAGCTCATCTGGATGACGCTCGGCGTGGGGCTCGCGATCACCGTGCTCATCGTCCTCCGCGACCACCGCTGGCTGCGCCGCTACACCTACGTCTCGGGCTTCCTCGCGCTCTTCTTCCTCCTGCTGCCCCTCATCCCGGGCCTCGGCAGGACGATCAACGGCGCCCGCATCTGGATCGGCATCGGACCGCTGTCGTTCCAGCCCGGTGAGATCGCGAAGATCCTCCTCGCGATCTTCTTCGCCGGCTACCTCGTCGCCTACCGCGACCAGCTCGTGCTCGCAGGCCCGAAGATCCTCGGCATTCGCTTCCCCCGGCTGCGCGACTTCGGCCCCATCGTCATCGCGTGGATCGCCAGCGTCGGCGTCCTCGTCTTCGAACGCGACCTCGGCACCTCCCTCCTCTTCTTCGGCCTCTTCGTCGCCATGCTCTACGTCGCGACCTCGAAGGTCTCGTGGATCATCATCGGCATGTCCTTCTTCGCCGCCGGCGCCGTCCTCGCGACCCTGCTCTTCTCCCACGTCCAGCAGCGCATCGACGGTTGGCTCAATGCGCTCACCGCTGAGGAGTACAACAAGACGCCGGGCGGGTCCTACCAGCTCGTCCAGGGTCTGTTCGGGATGGCCAACGGCGGTCTCGTCGGCACCGGGCTCGGCGAGGGACGCCCGAACATGGTCCCCTATGCGGAATCCGACTTCATCTACGCGAGCTTCGGCGAGGAGCTCGGCATGGCCGGCCTCTTCGTCATCCTGCTCTGCTACCTCCTCATCTTCGAACGCGGCATCAGGACCGCGCAGAAGCTGCGCGACGGCTTCGGCACCCTGCTCGCCGCGGGGCTCTCGTTCACGATCGCCCTCCAGGTCTTCGTCGTCGTCGGCGGCGTCACCCGCCTCATCCCGCTCACCGGTCTGACCACGCCGTTCCTCGCTCAGGGCGGATCGTCCCTCGTCG
The DNA here is from genome assembly GCF_006489205.2 of Brevibacterium sp. XM4083. Taxonomy (GTDB): domain Bacteria; phylum Actinomycetota; class Actinomycetes; order Actinomycetales; family Brevibacteriaceae; genus Brevibacterium. The sequence goes on from NZ_VFYR02000003.1 coordinate 537,233, forward strand.
CGAACTGGGTGATCATCGCCCTCCTGCTGCGGATGTCGGACAATGCCCGCCGCCCGGTCGACGAATTCCACACCGGCGTCCTCAAGATCACCGAGGACCCCGACTCCACGACCGCCTCGGCGCGCCGCCGGAAGAAGTCCGCCGACGACAGCGACCGGACCGACGCTGAACACCGGAACAGCCCCAGCGACCGGACCAGCTCCGATGAGTCGCCGACGACGGTCCACGCGACGACGCCCGCCGACGAGGCGGTCACCACGAACCTCAGCACCCGGCGCCCCAGCGGCCCCGACCAGCGCCCGACCGACGAGCCCACCCAGGGAGGAGACCGATGAAGAAGTCGCTCACGCACATCGGAGTCGTCGGCTTCGTCATGTTCGCCCTGCTCTTCGGCTCGACGAGCTGGGTGCAGTTCGTCACCGCCGACTCCCTCAACGCCAACCCGCTCAACAACCGGCAGATCCTCGATCAGCTCTCCCGCGACCGGGGACCGATCCTCGTCGACGGCACGCCGATCGCCTACTCCGAACCCGTCGACGACCGCTACCGGTTCCAGCGCCAGTACGGCTCGGACGGCCTCGATCCCCGCGCGTACGCGTCGATGACCGGGTACTACTCGATCGTCTCCGGTGCCTCGGGCATGGAGCGCGCCGCCGGTGACTACCTCTCCGGTGACTCCGACGCCCTCTTCTACGACAAGGTCGGCAGCTTCTTCACCGGGGAGCAGCCGCGCGGTGCCGCGGTCGAGCTCACCGTCGACCCCGACGTCCAGCAGGCGGCCTGGGACGGTCTCGGCAACCAGACCGGCGCGGCGGTCGCGCTCGACCCGAAGACCGGGAAGATCCTCGCGATGGCCTCGACGCCGGGCTGGGACCCCAACCCGATCGCCAGCCACAACCCGGACGAGGCGCGCGCGGCGTTCGAGCAGCTCAACAACGACCCGGAGAACCCGGCCTACAACCGCGCGATCGGCGGCAACCTCTACCCGCCCGGCTCGACCTTCAAGGTCCTCGTCGCGGCCGCCGCCCTCGAATCGGGCGACTACACGCCGGATTCGCGGCTCAACGGCCCGGCCACCCTCGATCTGCCGCAGACGACGGCGACGATCAGCAACTCCCACGCCGGGGCCTGCCGCAGCGGCGGTCGCCCCACCCTTGCGGAGTCGCTCGCTGAATCGTGCAACACGTCCTTCGCCTCCCTCGGCATGGATCTCGGTGAGGACGCGATCGCCGAGCAGGCCGCGAAGTTCGGCTTCGGCCAGGACCTCTCGATCCCGCTCACCGTGACCCCCTCGACGTTCCCCTCCGACCTCAACCCGCCGCAGCTCGCGCAGTCCTCGCTCGGCCAGTTCGAGGTCCGCTCGACGCCGATGCAGATGGCGATGATGACCGCGGGCATCGCCAACGACGGCAAGATGATGAAGCCGGAGCTCGTCAACCGCGTGCTCAACGCGAACACCCTCGAGCCGATCACGGAGACGAGGCCCACAGAGCTCTCGCGTCCCGTCTCCGGGCAGACGGCCGAAGAGCTCAACACGATGATGCAGGGCGTCGTCACCGACGGCACCGCCTCGGTGGCCCAGATCCCCGGCGTCCAGGTCGCGGCGAAGACGGGCACCGCCCAGCACGCGCAGGGCGCGGCCCCGCACGCGTGGTTCATCTCCTTCGCCCCTGCCGACGACCCGCAGATCGCGGTCGCGGTCGTCGTCGAGAACGGCGGCAACGCCGGCAATGAAGCTTACGGAGCGACGGTCGCAGGACCGATCGCCAAGGACATGATGGAAGCGGTGGTCGACAAATGAGGCCGAGTGAAGGCACTCAGCTGGGGAACCGGTACACCCTGACCTCGCGGATCGCCGTGGGCGGCATGGGCGAGGTGTGGAAGGGCGTCGACTCCGTGCTCGGACGCGAGGTCGCCGCGAAGATCCTCAAGGACGAATACCTCTCGGACTCGACGTTCCTCGCCCGCTTCCGCGCCGAGGCGCAGAACATGGGCCGCGTCTCCGATCCCGGCATCGCCGGCGTCTACGACTACGGCGACGAGGACGGCTCGCCCTACCTCGTCATGGAGTACGTGCCCGGCGAACCCCTGTCGACGATCATCGAACGCAGCGCCCCGCTGTCCGAGGAGGACACGCTGAGCATCGTCGCGCAGGCCGCGCAGGCGCTCGGCGCCGCCCACAAGGTCGGTGTCGTCCACCGCGACATCAAGCCCGGCAACATCCTCATGACCCCGGACTTCCGGGTCAAGATCACCGACTTCGGCATCGCCCGGGTCACCGACCAGGCGCCGCTGACGAAGACCGGTCAGGTCATGGGCACCGCCCAGTACCTCGCCCCCGAACAGGCCACCGGCAAGGGCTCGGGTCCCGGATCCGACCTCTACGCGCTCGGCATCATCGCCTACGAGGCCCTCGCCGGCCAGCGTCCCTTCACCGGGGACTCGCAGGTCGCGATCGCGATCGCCCAGGTCAACCAGCAGCACCCGCCGCTGCCGGACACGGTCTCCGAGCCGATGCGCCGGTTCGTCGACTCCCTGCTCGAGAAGAAGCCCGAACGTCGACCCGACGACGCGATGGCCGTGGCGAAGGCCGCCGAGGCGCTGGCCGTGGGCAACGTCGCCGCCGCCGAGGCCGCGCTGCCGCAGATGCGCCACGGCAATGCCGCGTCCGAGGCGCTCACGCAGGTCTTCAACGACCCCGACCCGGTGCCCTCGACGCAGGTCATGCCGACCACCTCGAGCAACGATGCGACCCGCGTCTACAGCGCCGATCAGCAGCCCGGCTACGGACCGCCCGCGGGAACCGGCTACAACCAGGCCGTCGCCGCAGGCGACCCGAACGATCCCAACGGCACCGACGACGAGCTGGAGAAGAAGCAGTCGAAGAAGGGGAGGATCCTCATCTGGGTCCTCGCGATCCTCGCGCTCATCGCCGTCGGGTCCCTCCTCTGGTACTTCCTCGGGCAGAACGGCGAAGAGCCGGCTCCCGCCCCGTCGACGAGTGCGACGACCTCGCAGGCGCCGCAGGAGATCGAGATCGACCCGAATGACTACATCGGCCAGTCCGAGTCCTCGGCGACGCAGAACCTCGAACGTCAGGGCCTCCAGGTCGACACTCAGACGGTCGACTCGAACCGGTCTGAGGGCACCGTCGCCGAGGTCGGCGAGGCCGACGGCGGCGGCTACACGTTCGAAGAGGGCGACACCGTCACTCTCTACATCTCCTCAGGACCGGCCGAGGAGCCGGCCCCCGAGCCGACGCGGACGTCACGGCCGAGCGAACCGAGCAGCGACTCCGGATCGAATTCGAGCTCGGGCAGCGGGTCGGACTCGGGCTCATCGTCCGACTCCGGGTCGAATTCGGGATCCTCGTCGACCTCGGACAGCGGGTCGTCGTCGAGCTCCGACAGCGGGTCCTCTTCGGATTCGAACTCCGGTTCGTCCTCGGAGTCGGGCTCGGAGAGCGGATCGTCAGCGAATTCCGACAGCGGAGCGAGCTCGAATCCCGGGTCGAACCCGAACGGCGGAGCGAACTCCAACGGCAACAACGGAAACGGCACGAACGCGACCACGGACTCCAGCGGAGACGAGGGTTAGCCGCCGAGGCGACTGGGACATGGGACGAGCGAAGAATAGTAATCTTGAGGAACTGCCCGGACTGCTCAACGCGTCCGGGTGACATACGCGGAGGAAGTACATGACTGAGCCCAAGGTGCTGTCGGAGAGGTACGAAGTCCGTGCCCTCCTCGGCCGTGGGGGCATGGCAGAGGTGCACGAGGGCGTCGACACCCGTCTGGGTCGACGCATCGCGATCAAGCTTCTGCGGTCCGATCTTGCGCGCGACCCCTCCTTCCACACGCGACTCAAGCGCGAAGCGCAGTCCGCTGCCGGTCTCAACCATCCCGGCATCGTCGCCGTCTACGACTCCGGTGAGGAGGACTTCGTCGAATCCGGCGGCTCGAGCGTCTCCGTGCCCTTCATCGTCATGGAGTACGTCGAGGGTCAGACCCTGCGCGAGGTCCTCAACGAACACGGCACGCTCACCGTCGACGAGGCGCTCAACGTCATCGCCGGGGTCCTCGCTCCGCTCGAGTACTCCCACCGCAACGGCATCGTCCACCGCGACATCAAGCCCGCGAACGTCATGCTCACTCCCGACGGCGACATCAAGGTGATGGACTTCGGCATCGCCCGTGCGCTCAAGGACAACAGCGGCCTGACCCAGACCCAGTCGGTCGTCGGCACCGCACAGTACCTCTCCCCCGAGCAGGCCCGCGGCGAGGTCGTCGACGCCCGGTCCGACCTCTACTCGACCGCGTGCCTCCTCTACGAACTGCTCGCCGGACGGCCCCCGTTCGTCGGCGACTCCCAGCTCGCCGTGGCGTATCAGCATGTCGGTGAGACGCCGCAGCCGCCGAGCTTCTACAACCCCGAGGTGCCCCCGGAGGTCGATCGGCTCGTCCTCCACGCCCTGAAGAAGGATCGCGACGAGCGCTACCAGGACGCCTACACGTTCCGAGAAGACGTCCTCGCCGCGCGCGACGGCCGACCGCTGAGCATCGACGGCGACCTCGATCGCACGCAGGCGTTCGCCGCGGCCGGTGGGGCCGGAATGATGGGTCCGCCGCCGGCGACGCAGGCCTACCCGCTCGACGCCGAGGCGGCTCCCGAGACCGGTCCGGTCTCCCAGATCATGACCCGGCAGGAGCAGCAGCCGGTGAAGAAGCGCTCGAAGGCGTGGATCTGGATCGGCAGCATCTTCGTCCTCCTCGCCCTCGCGGCCGTCGCTCTGTGGGTGTACGAGATCAACAAGCCCGAACCGATCGTCCAGGTCCAGGTCGCCGACGTCGCAGGCATGGATGCCGATGCCGCCGAGGCGCAGCTGCGCAATCAGGGATTCGACGTCACGACGGAGGAGACGTACAACGCCGACGTCGATGAGGGCAGTGCGATCTCGACGGATCCGGCCGCCGGCCAGAGCATCCCGGAGAACAGCACCGTCAAACTCGTCGTCTCCCTGGGGCCCGAAAATGTCACCGTTCCCGAGGTCGCGGGCAAGACCGAGGAGGAGGCGAGGAAGATCCTCAACGATGCGAAACTCCAGGCGGGCACCCACATCTCCCAGAACTCACCGGATGTGAAGAAGGGCGTCGTCATCGAGACGAAGCCCGGCGAGGGCGAGAAGGTCGATGTCGACTCGAACGTCGATCTCGTCGTGTCCTCGGGACTCGTCAAGGTGCCCGATGTCCTCGGGCAGACGCAGGAGGAGGCCTGCAGCACCCTGTCCGGCGACGACTACAAGCTCCAGTGCAAGGTCGAAGAGGTCGAGACCGCCGATCAGGAGGAGGGCAAGGTCTTCGAGCAGTCGACCCCGGGCGGCTCCGATGTCGCGCAGGATTCGGAGATCACCATCCGCGTGGCCAAGAAGCCGCCGGAGCCGTCCCCGACGATCCCGTCGATCCCCGGCGGCATCCCGACTGCACCGTCACCGACCGACAGCCCCGATGGCAGCGGCGGGGACAACGGCAACGGCGGCGGCACGTCGAACGACGGTGCCGTCGGCGGCGGCAGCTCGTGGTTCGACGACTGGGCCGACGCCAGGGGCAACGGCGACTGAGCTCTCAGCCGAAGAGGGTGTTCAGCCGCCGTGGGGCGCTCAGCCGAGCGTGACGAAGAGGTCCGTGCGCAGGTCCGCCGGGTCCATGTCCGGTCTCGGTTCGGTGACGTAGACCTCGAAGAACGGCATGTCCGGGTGATGGCCGGCGGCGACGAGACCCTGCATGTGGGCATTCCACGCTTCGGCGAGACCGTCGAATCCGCCGAGGTGGGAGATCGCTCCGACCGATCCGCCGGGCAGTTCGGCGGGGATCGCGGTGAGGTCGTCGCCGAGCTCGAGCGCCTGACTCAGACCCGTGGCCACGGGGATGCCCACCTGGATGTCGACGGTGTCCGTGGGCGGACGCGTGTAGAGGGAGAACGCCGGTCCCGCGGGCTCGACCCCCGCCTCGGCGAGTGCGGGGAAGAGCCGGGAGTACACGGCGTCGAAGAGGGCCGGCAGCTCGCTCATCGGATGGTTCTGGGCTTCGACGACGACCGTGGGCACGGGCTGGGCCTCGAAGACGGTGAGTTCGCGATACGGCTCGGTCGGGAAGTAACTCGGCTCTTCCATGGGATGTCCTCTCACTGGATCCTCTGAGTTGATCCTAAGCGCTTGAGCCCGGGAGGCGGAAGTGCCGCTCAGGCCGAGGGAGCGGAGATCGCCGAGGCGAGCGGAGACATCGCAGCGGCGCGGGCGGCCGCACCGGACAGTCCGCAGACCTCGAGCCAGTTGCCGAGCATGAGGTAGCCCGATTCCGTGAGGACGGACTCCGGGTGGAACTGGACGCCGTAGAGGGGTGCGCTGCGGTGCTCGATGGCCATGACGACGTCGTCGGCGGTGCGCGCGGTGACGGCGAAGGTCTCGAGGTCGATCGTCTCGTCGACGATCGCGAGCGAGTGGTACCGGGTCACCGTCAGCGGCGAGGGGCAGCCGGCGAAGATGCCCTCCCCGTCGTGGGTGATGACCGAGGTCTTGCCGTGCATGAGGACCGGCGAATGCGTCACCGTCGCCCCGAAGACCTCGCCGAGGGCCTGATGCCCGAGGCACACCCCGAACAGCGGGCGGCCCGCCTCGGCGGCCCAGCGGATGAGGTCGGGGCACACCCCGGACTCCGCGGGCACACCCGGTCCCGGGGACAGCAGGATGCCGTCGTATCCGCGCGCCAGCTCCACGGCCGCCTCGGCGGACAGATCGTCATTGCGGATGACGTCGGCGCTCGCCCCGAGCTCCCGGACATAGCCGACGAGGGTGTAGACGAAGCTGTCGTAATTGTCGACGACGAGGATACGGGTCACTGCCCGCCCTCATCGGTCACGGTCGCGTTGTTGAACGGCATGTAGGGGGCGAGGGCGGGGAAGACGTACTGCATGAGCAGGTAGACGACGGCCGCGATGAGGATGAGGGCGAGAACGAGTTTGACGAACCACGGCCCGGGCAGAATCCGCCAGATCAGTCCGTACATGTCACGCTCCTCCGCTCTTGCTGACTTTGTCGTACGCCTTCGAATCCTTGATCGCGTCCGGCGGGCCCTCGCCGGCCGGGCGCCATTCGGTGAGCTCGGCGTAGGCGATGTAGCGCTCACGCGCGGAGAACATCGGGTTGCACGCGGTCAGGGTGAGGATCCGGTCCTTGCCCTTGTAGTCGGGCTGGTCGGGCACCGGGGCGAGCACCTCGACGGCATCGGGGAGGATGATGTCGAAGTTGCGGAACGTGTACGTGTAGAACCCGTCCTTCGTCTGCACGACGATCTCGTCACCGGGCTGGAGCTTCGCGATCTGGTTGAACGGCTTGCCGTAGGTGACGCGGTGGCCGGCGACGGAGAAGTTGCCGACCTCGCCGGGCATCGCGGAGTTCGGGTAGCGGCCCACACCCATGCGGTTGAGCACGGGTTCGAGGTCGACTCCCTCGGCGAGCGTCCGGTAGTAGTCGTCGCCGAAGCGCGGGATGTAGAAGATGCCGAACGCGGTGTTCTTCTCGACCGGCTCGGCCACGACGGGTTCGTCCGGATCGTCCGGCAGCTGATTGGGGTCCTGGTTCGCCCAGTCCTTCGTCAGCTGGTCGGCGAGCACCTCGTTGTCGCGGTTGGCCTCGAGGTCCGTCCACCACAGCTGCCAGACGACGAAGAGGATGAGGACGAGCCCCGCGGTGATGCAGAGTTCACCGAAGGTGCGGATCGTCCCGCGAATCGGGCCGATCGGCTGACGCTGGACCGGCTGCTTCTTCCGTCGGCCTCCGCCCGAGCCCCCGTCGCCGGGACCGCCTGGGCCGTTCGGGCCTCCGGGGCCTCCCGGACCGCCAGGACTGCCGGGTCCTGCTGCCGCGGGAGCAGCCGCTGCTGCCGCATAGCCCGCTGCTGCGTAACCCGCTCCGGGGGAGGCAGCGTTGCCGGTGGTGTCGGCGTAGGCGGGCTGGACCATCGTCGGCTGCGCACCCGTGGGCGGGTACGCCTGAGGCTGTTGCTGTGCGTGCTGCTGGGACCAGGCGGGCATCGCCTCGGTGGGCTCGGAGCGCAGCGGCGGGGCGTCGGCGCGTCCCTCCCCGGCTGCAGTGCCGGCGGCTGCTCCGACCCCGGTACCACCGGCGGCAGCAGCGGCTTCACGGCGGCGCAGTTCGCGGCGGCTCGGCAGGGGTGCGTCGTAGTTCGTGCCGGCGTTTGCAGGAGCGGTGGAATCAGCGGCGGAGGTGGAGTCTGCGGTGTTCGCCGAGGCGGCATCGATCCGGAAGGGCTGGGTCGCCGGACCCGCATCGCCCTGGCCCGTGACCGGCTCTGCGGGGTGGGTCGGCGGTGTCTGGGGAGTGGGCATCCGCCGCTGTGCGGATCGGATGGTGGGTCGCGAAGACGCTTCGTTACCCGAGGAGGAACTATTCACCACTGCTGCACCGTGCCTATGACCTTGAATCCGGGGCTCGCCCTGTGGACAAGCGGGGACACCCTAATGCACTTTATCGCATGAACACGGCGCTGTGGCGGGTTCACAGCTCACTCGAAGTCTGGGGTCAGGTTTTTCATTCAGCCCCGCCACCCGAGTAGACTGAGGGGCGATTGTCCCCGACCAGTGAATCGGTGGCCCGCCCCTGGGGTCGCTGTCGAAGGAGTACTCGTGGCCAAGTCCCATGGACGGACCTCGCGCCCTCAGCGCACCACGCGCAATGCGGCGAAAGCCAAGACGACGGCTGATGACGCCACCGTGGTCGACGAGACCGACATCGAGGTCACCGAGGTCGTCGATGCCGACGGCACCGAGACCGACGTTGTCATCGTCGACGAGGTCGAGGTCGTCGAAGACGATGCCGACGAGAAGTCCACGGCAGCTGCGAAGTCGGAGACCACCTCGGCGAAGGACGACGCGAAGGACGACGCCGAGACGGACTCCGACGAAGACGACAACGACTCCGCGACGACGGACTCGACGTCGACGGACTCGACGGCCAAGGACTCGGCGACTAAAGACACCGCTGTCTCCAAGGGCACCGCGAAGTCCGGTGCCGCGAAATCCACCGCAGCCTCCAAGGAGAAGTCGTCGGCCAAGGAGAAGTCGGCGAAGAAGGCGGGAGCGAAGCGCACGACCCGTTCGGGCAATCCGGCCAAGCGCTCACAGGGCCGCAAGACCGCGAGCTACACCTCCGAAGCCGGCCAGCAGACGATCAAGCCGAACCCGCGCTGGTTCCTCCCGGTGCTCATCGGCCTCCTGCTCATCGGCCTCATCTGGCTCGTCACGTTCTACATCACGCAGGGTGCGTTCCCTGTCGAGGCATGGGGCAACTGGAACATCCTCATCGGCTTCGCGTTCTTCGTCGCGGGCCTCATCATGTCCACGCGCTGGCGCTAGGCCACCTGCGCCCACTCACCCCTTCCTCGGCCCGCCACACGGGCCGAGGGAGGGGTTGAGTTATACCCAAGCCCGCGCACTGTCCTGTGCATAACTTTTTCCACGCCTGTGACCAGCAGAAATACACCGATGTAAGTTATCCACCGTGTGGATAACCACTGTGGACAAATCACGAATGCAGTTCAGGGCGCCGCCCCGGCAGTGGCCGTCTTCGCGATGACCACGACCGTCATGACGAGGACGAGGGCTGCCGCGACGAGCCAGAACACGAGTCCCGAGCGCTTCCGACCCACGAGCAGGGCACCGGCGCCGAGGATGAATCCGGTGACGAGGCCGCCGAAGTGCGCCTGCCACGAGACTCCCGGCACGAGGAATCCGTAGCCGAAGTTGAGGACGACGAAGAGCACGACGCCGGTGATGTTGCGGTCGAGCCGCTTCGTCGGCACGAGGAGGACGCCGATGATCGCGAACACCGCGCCGGACGCCCCGATGTTGTTCGTCACCCAGTCCCGACTCCACGGTTCGGCGAGGAGGAGGACCATGACGGAGCCGCCGATCGCGCCGAGGACGTAGACGGCGAGGAACCTCCAGTGGCCGAGCGCGCGCTCGACGAACGAGCCGAAGAAGAACAGGCCGAGCATGTTGGCCAGCAGATGGACCGGCGAGGGCTGTTCGTGGACGAGGGCGACGGTGAGCAGACGCCACGGCTGCTCGACGGTGAGCGCCGGCACGTAGCTCAACCGGTGGAGGAGATCGAGTCCGGGCAGCAGCTGGAGGAGGAACGAGAGCCCGGTGACGATCATGATCGTCGCCGTCACCGGAGGAAAGTGCAGAGAAAGGGCCCGGCCGGTTTCCCGTGCCGGGCCCTTGTCTGGTGTGCTCATGCACCCATCGTAGGGCAGATCGTGTGAGGCGGTGCTCAGGCGTCCTTGATCTCGACGGATTCGATGACGACCGGCTCGACCGGCTTGTCCATCGCACCGGTGCGCACACCCTCGATCTCGTCGACGACCTTCTGGGAGGCGTCGTCGGCGACCTCGCCGAAGATCGTGTGCTTGCCGTTGAGCCACGGGGTCTCAGCGGTCGTGATGAAGAACTGCGAGCCGTTGGTGCCGCGGCCCATCTGCTTGCCGGCGTTGGCCATCGCCAGCAGGTACTTGCGGTCGAACTGGAGCTCCGGGTGGATCTCGTCGTCGAAGACGTAGCCGGGTCCGCCGGTGCCGGTGCCGAGCGGGTCGCCGCCCTGGATCATGAAGTTCGAGATGATGCGGTGGAAGCCGGTGCCGTCGTAGAAGGCGCCCTTCGTGGGCTGACCGGTCTGGGGGTCGGTGTATTCGCGCTCACCGGTGGCGAGTTCGACGAAGTTCGCGACCGTCTTCGGGGCGTGGTTGCCGAAGAGGTTGATGGTGATGTCGCCATGGTTGGTGTGCAGGACCGCTGTGTTCGTTGCAGATGTGGACATGCCCCTCATTCTTCCACGCCGGCCGCGAATCTGCTGATCCGTCAAGGAGGGTTTGCACAAACCTCCAGCAGATCCGCAGGCAAATTCCTCGCCCTCCGGTGGCCCCTCCCCCCGGGCCAGGCCGTAGACTGGGGAGTGATCAGTTGCCCCCGGACTTAAGAGGATTGGGAATGTTCATGTCGAAGAAGCCAGCTCGGGAACCGCTCGCGTCGAAGCTCGATTCCGCGAAGAAGACGTCGCTCCGCTTCCTGGCCGACGCCTCGGATGCCGCCGCTCCCAAACTGCGTGAGGCAGCCGATAAGGCCAACGGTCGCGTCGAGGCATTCACCGAGAAGGCCCGCCCCCAGGTCGAGGCGCTCGCCGAGAAGGCGAACCAGCAGGTTCACGACTGGGCAGACCGGATCGAAGCCTACCGGCCCGAGGCCACCGAGCGCGCCGGCAAGTTCGCCGGCACCGCCGCGACCTCGCTCGCCGCGATGGAGACCCCGCAGCTCATCGACAACCTCGCCGTCCGCCTCACCGGTGACAAGAAGGCGATGAAGAAGGCCCGCAAGGCCCTCGCGCAGGCCGGCAAGCGGATCCAGAAGGAGACCGCGCAGAAGTCCGGCGGCGGCAAGAAGGCCCTCGTGTGGACGCTCGTCGTCGGCTCCGCCGCCGGCATCGGCTACTACGTGTGGAAGAAGGCCCAGCCGGTCGAGGACCCCTGGTCGACGCCGCTGCCGAACAACCGTCCGGCCGACGCCCGCCCCGTCGGATCGACCCCGGCCTCGCGCCAGGGCACGACCCCGAACGTCAGCCAGGCCCCGGTGCCCGAGTCGAAGGCTCCCGCCACCCCGGCGACCCCGACTCCGAAGCCGGCCGTCGACCCGACCACGGACTCCAACGCGAAGCACTGAGCTGACTGTTCAGCACAGCGCCATCCAAGACTGAGGCGGACCACCTCTCCGGTGGTCCGCCTCAGTCGTTTCCGCTGCTCAGTCGTTTCCGCTGCACAGTCTCTGCTGCTCAATCGTCCCCGCAGGTCAGTCGTCTCTGCATCTCAGGTTCCCCTGAGTGCGCAGTCGTCTCTGCAGCTCAGCCCTCCGGCTCGGCCACCCGTCGTTCGGCCGCATCCGCCCGGCTGAAGCCGTCGGCGTAGATCGCCCCGGGGTTGAGGATGTTGTCGGGGTCGAGCGCGCGCTTGATCGTGTGGTTGAGCTCCATGACGTCGGCGCCGAGGTACTCCGGCAGCCACGGCTTCTTCAGCCGACCGACCCCGTGCTCGCCGGTGATCGTGCCGCCGAGCGAGGTCGCGAGATCCATGACCTCGCCGTAGGCGATGTCCGCCCGCTCCCGCTGGGCCTGATCGGTCGGGTCGACGACGAGCAGCGGGTGCGTGTTCCCGTCCCCGGCGTGCGCGATGACGGAGATGAGGACGTCGCGCTCGGCGGCGATCCGCTCGATCCCGGTGACGAGGTCGCCGAGGCGGGGCAGCGGCACCCCGACATCCTCGAGCAGGAGGGTGCCCTTCTTCTCCACGGCGGGGATCGCCATCCGCCGCGCGGTGACGAAGGCCTCCCCCTCCTCGGCGTCATCGGTGGCATAGCATTCGGTCGCCCCGTTCTTCTCGCACAGCTGCTCGACGACGGCGATCTGACCGGCGGCGTACTCGCCGGGCTCGTCGGACTGGATGACGAGCATGCCCTCGGCCTCCCGGTCGAGGCCCATCTTCAGCTCGTCCTCGACGGCGTTGATCGAGGCGCGGTCCATGAACTCGAGCATCGACAGGCGCATCTGCGCGCAGATGTCGAGGACGGTCTGGGTCGCACCCTCGAGCGTCGGGAAGGTCGCCACGAGGGTCGTCGGAGGCAGTTGGGCGGGCACGAGCCGCAGGGTCACCTCGGTGATGATGCCGAGGGTTCCCTCGCTGCCGACGAAGAGCTTGAGCAGGGAGAGTCCCGCGACGTCCTTGATCCGCGGACCGCCGAGCTCGATCGCCCGGCCGTCGGCGAGGACGACGGTCATGCCGAGGACGTAGTCCGTCGTCACTCCGTACTTCACGCAGCACAGTCCGCCGGCGTTCGTCGCGACGTTGCCGCCGATCGAGCAGAACTCGTACGACGAGGGATCCGGCGGGTACCACAGACCGTGTTCGGCAGCGGCGGCTTTGACCTCGGCGTTGAAGGCACCGGGCTGGACGACGGCCATGCGGGTCGCGGGGTCGACGTCGATCTCGCGCATCCGGTCGAGGCAGACGATGATTCCGCCCTCGACAGCGGAGCTGCCGCCCGAGAGCCCCGAACCGGCCCCGCGGGGGACGACGGGGATCTTCGCGGCGGCCGCGACGCGCATCGCGGCCTGGACATCGGCGGTCGAGGTCGCGCGGACGATCGCCAGCGGCATCCCGGCACCGGGGTCGTTCGCCCGATCCCAGCGATAGGCGTCCATCGAGTCCGGATCGGTGACGAGGGCGTCGGCGGGCAGCGCGTCCCGCAGGGCAGTGAGGACATCGGCCGTCATAGTTCTCCTCGGGTCAGGGCGCACCGGCGCCGCGATGCGCCGGTCTCCTCCACACGGTCGGGTGTGTCGTGGGTCTCACTCTACGCGGTCGGCAAGCCCTCCTGTGCACCGGGTCGGCACTTCGCCGTCGGCGATGCTCAGAGCACCTCGCGTCGACCCGCGGGTCCCCCGGGCGTGAAGCGTCCGGCGAGGCGGGCGGCGAGGAGGCCGGCGACCGTGAACGCGAGTGTTGCGGCGAGCACGAGCAGCAGGGGTCCGACCCATCCGCCGGTCGTCGTCGCCAGCCAGCCGGCGAACGGCGGGGCGAGGGTCGCTGCGAGGTAGCCCCCGCCCTGCACGCGCGCCGAGGCGGACGCGGTCTGTGCGTCGCTGCCCGCGGTACGCGCGATGATCGAGAAGATCGCGGTGAAACCGCCGCCCTGCGCGATGCCGCCGGTGATCGCCCAGAGCGCGTACTGATCCGGGGCGAGGAGGAGGCCGACGGGCAGGGACAGCCAGAGGACGGCGACGATCGCCACGGGCACCCACGGGCGGGCCCGTCCGGCGAGCAGCGGCACGCCGAAGGCGCCGAGGATCGCGGCGACCTGGAAGAGCGAGGCCGTGCTGCCGGCCGCACCGGCGGCGAGTCCCTCGGTGTCGGCGAGCAGCGACGGCAGCCACGTCGTCGTCGTGTAGTAGGAGATCGACTGGCCGCTGAAGGTGATGACGAGGAGGGCGACGATCGCCCGGAACTGCGGCGGCGCCTCCCGCCACGGCCGCTTCCCCGGCTCCGGCGGGCGCTTCAGCTCGACGTCGACCTCGACATCGAACCCAGCGTCGAACTCGGCCTCGGCACGTCTGCGCCGGCGGAGGACGAGCAGCCAGAATCCGAGGCCCGCGAGCGCGAGGATCCCCCACAGCCCGATCGCCCAGCGCCAGCCGACGAGGGCGGCCAGCGGACCGGTGCCGATGAGCGTGACCATCGAGCCGATGTTCATCGTCGCCGAATAGAGGCCGGTGACCATGGAGACCTGGTTCCACGGCACCTCGCGGCGGATGATGACGGGCACGACGATGTTGCCGAGTGTGATCGCGAGCCCGATGATCGCCGTGCCCGTGAGCACGAGCCACGTCGGCCCGACCGAGCGCAGCACGGTGCCGGCGAGCACCCCGGTGAGACACGCAAGCACGGTGGCTTCGGCGCCGAGGCGGCGGATCGTCTTCGTCGCCAGCGGCGTGGCGAGGGCGAAGAGGAGGACAGGCAGACCGGTGAGGAGACCGGCACCGGCTGCGCTCAGACCGGTGTCGGCGCGGATGTCGCCGAGCACCGCGGTCGGCGCGATGATCGGAGTGCGCAGATTGAGGGCGAGGAGGACGATGCCCGCGACGATCCACGGCACCATCCCCGTCACCGGCAGGCGGCCGGGCGTGCTCACATCCTCTCGGGCACGCGGATGCCGAGCACGCCGAGTCCGGCCTCGAGGACCTTAAGCACCGTCGCGCTCAGGCGCAGACGCGAGTTCCTCAGCTCAGGCGTGTCGGCGACGAGGACGGGGCACTGCTCGTAGAACGCGGTGAAGGACTGCGCGAGGTCGAAGAGGTACGCAGCCATCCGGTGAGGCACGGACCCGGCGGCCACCTCGGCGACGACATCGGGGAACCCGAGGATCGCGAGCGCGAGATCGCGTTCGGCCGGCTCACCGAGGACGATCGGCGCGGTCGCGAACGCGCGAGCCCCGTCCTCCGCGTCAGCCCGGCGGAGGATCGAGCGGATCCGCGCCCCGGCGTACTGGAGGTAGGGGGCGGTGTTGCCGATCGGGGCGAGCATGCGGTCGAGATCGAAGGTGTACGAGGTGTCGTGGGCGACGGAGAGGTCGGCGTACTTGACCGCGCCGATGCCGACGATCGCGGCGACCTCGTCCTCCTCACCGGGGGCGAAGTCGGCACTCGAGTCCTCGAGGGTGACCTTGGCCCGGGCCACGGCCTCCTCGAGGAGGGCGGCCAGGCGCAGCGGGGCGCCGGAGCGGGTGCGCAGGATTTTCCCGTCGGATCCGAGGACGTTGCCGATCTTCACGTGCTCGAAGGTCGTGCCCTCGGGAATCCAGCCGGCGGCGCGGGCGGTCGCGAAGACCATCTCGAAGTGGAGGGCCTGCGGGGCGCCGACGACGTAGAGGACCCGGTCGGCGTGCAGGTCACGGGCGCGGCGGCGGACCGCGGCGAGGTCGGTCGTCGCATAGCCGTAGCCGCCGTCGGACTTGCGGATGATGAGCGGCAGGGGTTCGCCGTCGCGGCCCTTGTAGCCGTCCGGGAACACGCAGAGGGCCCCGTCGCTGATCCACGCGAGCCCTTTCGCCTCGAGTTCGTCGCAGACATCGGCGAGCTCGTCGTTGTACGTGCTCTCCCCCGCGAGGTCGGAATCGCGCAGCGTGACGTCGAGGAGGGAGTAGATGCTGTTGAAGTAGGTCTTCGAGTACCCGACGAGGGTGTCCCACAGTGCCAGCGTGTCGGCATCCCCGCCCTGGAGGGCGACGACGCGGGCCCGGGCGCGGGTCGCGAAGTCCTCGTCGCCGTCGAACTTCACACGCGCGGCCTGGTAGAAGGAGTTCGGGTCGGAGGCGATCTCGGCTTCCGTCGTCTCGCCGATCCCGACGTCGAGAAGGTGTTCGATGAGCATGCCGAACGGGGTGCCCCAGTCGCCGATGTGGTTCTGGCGGATGACCGTGTCCCCGAGATATTCGTGGGTGCGGGCGAGCGCATCGCCGACGACGGTCGTGCGCAGGTGGCCGACGTGCATCTCCTTCGCGACGTTCGGCGCCGAGTAGTCGATGACAACCGTCTGCGGCGTCGCCTGGGCGTCGACGGCGGTGGCGTCCCCGGTCTCGAGCGCGGTGGCGAGGAACTCCGGCAGGAACGTGAGGTTGATGAACCCGGGCCCGGAGATCTCCGGGGGTGCGCAGACGCCGTCGAGGTCGAGGTTCTCGACGATCGTGGCGGCGATGTCGCGGGGCTTCGACGTCAGCTCCTTCGCCAGCGGCAGCGCGACGTTGGCCTGGAAGTCGGCGAACTGCGAGCTCCTGATGACAGGGTCGCGATCGGAGAAGTCCTCCCCGAAGGCGGCGGTGAGGGCCGCGGCGAACCGGTCGTTGAGAAGTGAAGTGAGCGTCGGCATGCCTCCCATTCTATTCGCGCGGTGCCAATGGGGTTTCCTCAGGTCAGGGACTGGATTCACGGTTGTAATGTGGATCACGTGACTTATCTCCGCTACCCCCATGTCAGTGGCGATCTCATCGCCTTCACCGCCGACGACGACGTCTGGCTCGTCCCCGTCGAGGGAGGCCGCGCATGGCGTCTGACCTCGGATCATGCTCCCGTGCGCAGTCCCAGGATCTCCCCGGACGGGACCCATGTCGCGTTCGTGTCGTTCCGCGACGGCCATCCTGAGCTCATGCTCGCCGAGGTGGCCACCGGCGCCCTGCGCCGGCTCACCTGGTTGGGAGGCTCGGTGACGACGATGCTCGGCTGGGCCGACGACGAGCACATCCTCATCGGGTCGAACGCCGGTGAGGCCGAGGTCCGCAACCATGTCATCAAGTCCGTCAGCCTGACCGGTGACGTCGAGCGCCTGACGTGGGGTCGGGCCTCGGGCTTCGCCCGGCACCACACCGGGGTGAGTGCGCTGTCGACGCCGTTCAGCCGGCCGCCCGCCCACTGGAAGCGCTACCGCGGCGGCACCGCGCCGCGGCTGTGGCTCGATCGGACCGCCGACGACACAGGTGCCGGGGCGCAGTGGGAGCGGCTGCTCCGCGACGAGGAGGCCTCCCTGACCGATCCCCTGTGGATCGGCGATTCCCTCGTCGTCACCTCGGATCGGGCGGCGACGTTCCCCGACAACGCAGGCGAGCAGGCGAACCTGTGGATCTGGGACGGACTGGCGACGCGGACTCCCGGCAGCCTCGGCGAGCCCCGTCGGCTCACCCACCAGACCGAGGCCGAGGGCTATGTCCGGGACGCCACGAGCGACGGGACGCGGATCGTGTGGCACTCACGCGGGCAGATCAAGGTCCTCGACAGCCTCGATTCGGACGTTCGCACCCTCGACGTCGTCCTGCCGGGAACGCAGGTGCAGCCGCTCACACTCGATCCCAGCGCCGGAATCGGCGCCATCGCCCCTGATCACGGGGGCAACGCCGCGGTGGTCGAATGGCGGGGCAAGGCCTTCCACCTCGCCCATCGCGAAGGTCCGGCCAGGGCGCTCGCGGCGGACTCCTCGGTGCGGGTGCGCCTGCCCGTCGTCCTCGGCACCACCGGGCAGGCCGCGTACGTCACCGACGCCGAGGGCGAGGACGCGATCGAGATCCGCGACCTCGCTGGCGAGAAGGAGCCGCGGCGGATCGGGGCGGGAGCGCTCGGCCGGGTGCTGTCGCTGGCCGCCGATCCCGCGGGCAAGGTGCTCGCGACGATCTCCCACGACGGGACCGTGCGCCTCATCGAGGTCTCCGGGGGCCGGACGCACGTCGTTGGGCACTCCGGGTTCGGGGAGGCGACGTCCCCGCGCTTCTCCCCCGACGGGAGGTACCTCGTGTGGGCGCAGCCGACGCAGGGCGAGGAGCAGCTCAACCGCCTGATGATCGCCGAGGTGAAGGCCGGGCGGGAGGGCGCGCCCCTGACGACGGGGAAGTACAACGACCACTCCCCGGCGTTCACGCGGGACGGGAAGTACGTCGTCTTCCTCTCCGACCGGACGTTCGATCCCGCATACAACCAGCATTCCTTCGACCTCTCCTTCAACGGGGTGACGAGGCCGTGGCTGCTCCCGCTGTCGGCGACCGACCCGGCGCCCTTCGGCCCGAGCACGAGCGGCTGGGCGATCAGCGACCTCACCGAGGACGACAAGAAGGCGAAGACCGAGCGGGACCAGGCGGTGACGACCGTCGATGTCGACCTCGAGGGCGCCGAGGAGCGGATCGTGCCGTTCCCCGTCTCCTCGGGTGTCTTCCGCGACCTCGAAGCCGCTGACGGCGGGGTCCTGTGGATGCGCGTCGGCGATGCCGAGGACGGGGAGATCGGGGACAAGCACTCCGGGGACACCGGGGAGAAGGCCGCCGAGGTCATCCAGTACTTCGACTTCGCCAAGCGCAAGCTCACCACCGTCGTCGACAAGGCCGATGACTACAGCGTGTCCGGCAACGGCAAGCTCATCGTCGTCCGCTCCGGCGACGACGTCACGGTGCGCCCGGCGAATCGGAAGGTCGAAGCCGATGACGACGAGAACGTCGCCGTCGACCTCGGGCGGCTGCGGTTCGAGCTCGACCGACGGGCCGAGTGGCTGCAGATGTTCGAGGAGAACGCCCGGATCATGCGCGACCACTACTGGCGCTCCGACATGAACGGCGTCGACTGGGAGGGCGTGACCCTGCGGTGGCGCGGGGTCGCGGCGAAGGCGCTCACTCACGACGACCTCGTCGACATCCTCTGGGAGACCGTCGGTGAGCTCAACACGTCCCACGCCTATGTCACCCCGCCGGCGCCGCTCGGCGATGAGACGAAGAGGCTCGGCTTCCTCGGCGCGGATCTCACGCGCACGGACAAGGGCTGGGAGATCGCGCGCATCCTCCCCGGTGAGACGAGCGAACCGGCGGCGCGATCGCCGCTGCGCCAGGCCGGGGTCGGGGCAGCACCCGGAGATGTCATCGTCGCGGTGGACGGTCAGAGCGTCGACCCCGACCTCGGGCCGGCCCCCCTGCTCGTCGGGGCGGCGGACACGATCGTCGAGCTCACCCTGCGCCGCGGGCGCAGGGAGCGCACGGTCGCCGTCGTGCCGATCGGCAGCGAGGAGAAGCTGCGCTACCAGGACTGGGTGCGCTCGCGGCGGGAGTACGTGGCGGAGAAGTCCGGGGGCCGCGTCGGCTATGTCCACATCCCCGACATGATGGCCGGCGGGTGGGCGCAGCTCCACCGCGACATCCGGCAGGCGATGGCCGCCGAGGGCGTCGTCGCCGATGTCCGGTTCAATCGGGGCGGGCACACGAGCGCGCTCGTCGCCGAGCGCTTCGCCGACCGCGTCATCGCGTGGGGTGCGGTGCGCAGCTACGACGAGATGACCCCGGATCCGGAGAACACCCGACGCGGTCCCGTCGTGTTCCTCGCCAACGAGTTCTCCGGCTCCGACGGCGACATCATCAACGCCCGCGTGCAGGCCAAGGGCATCGGCCCGGTCATCGGCGTGCGCACGTGGGGTGGGGTCGTCGGCATCGACGGCCGCTACGACCTCGTCGACGGCACCGGGATCACCCAGCCGCGGTACGCGTTCTGGCTCGAGGGCAAGGGCTGGGACGTCGAGAACTACGGCGTCGACCCGGACATCGAGGTCGAGCACGATCCCGCGCAGCTGTTCGGAGACGATGATCCGCAGCTCGATCGGGGCATCGCCGAGGTGCTCGCCGCCCTCGACGAGACGCCGGCCGTCACCGCCCCCGACCTCCCCGCTCCGCGCGTGCGCAGCCCCCGCACACCCGGCGGGGACGCCTCGGGTGCCGCACCCGGCGGGGAGGCGTAGGCCGCGCACCGGCTTCCGGACGCAGAGTGTCGATTCCGCGGCGTCGGATCGACACTCTGCGTCCGGAAGCTTCCGCCTCAGGCGGGAACCTCAGTCTCAGGCGGGAACCTCGGGCTGCGCGTCGCGTGCGGCCGGCACCGAGGCGGCGGGGGCGAGCGCCCAGAGTGCGAAGGCGAGCAGGACGAAGCCGGGAATGACGCCGGCGAGCACGGGAATGAATGCCGGGGCGGAGGCGAAGAAGGCGATGAATCCGGCGACGCCGAGCAGCGTGACGACGGTGGCGAGGACGTGGAAGCGGCCGAGCCTGAAGACGTACCCGAGTGCGTAGAAGTGCGTGCCGACGACGACGGCCACCCACGCGACGCCGAGCTCCGGGTAGCCGAGACCCGAGAGCAGCTTCGCGCCGCCGAAGAGTGCGAGCACTTCGACGGCGACGATGATCCAGTAGCTGCGGGAGAACGGGGTCGCGCCCTCGGGTCGGGGCTGTCCCCGGCGGCGACTGAGGCTGCGGAAGGCGAGGAACAGGATTCCCGCGAACGCCGCGATGCCGAGGACGATGACGAAGATCCGGCCGAAGGTCGAGAACCCGGCGCTGTTGACGATGAGGAAGACGAGGCCGAAGACGCCGGCGATGAGCGACCCGATCTCCGCGCCGTCGGCCGGTCGCGGCGTCGAGGCCGCCCCGGACGGGGGTTCGGGGGACTGTGGGGCCTCGGTCATGGTCGGCTCCTGAGCGAGCGGCTGTCTGCGGGGAATCGGTAGAGGAGATAGAGGTACCCGTCGTCGGTGGCGAGCACCGATGCGAGGTCGAGGGGAACCGGAGGATCGAAGGTCGGCCCGTGGACGATGCGGGTGCCTGTCCCGCCGACGATCTCAGGGGAACGAGTGAGGCAGAGTTCGTCGACGCACCCGGCGCGGACGAGTTCGGCGAAGACGCTCGGGCCGCCCTCGCAGACGATCCGGTGGAAGCCGCGGTCACGCAGCTGAGCGAGGGCGAGGGCGAAGTCGACGGCATCGACTCCGGCGACGATCACCTCGGCGACCTCGGATGCCCTCTCCCGCGCCGCGAGCGGGGAGGACTCGCTCGTGAGGACGATCGTCCGGGCGTCAGCCGGGGCGTCGGTGAACAGCGGTGCCGTGAAGTCGAGGGCGAGTCTCTCGGAGACGACGGCGAGCGGCGCAGTCGCACTGCGGCCGGCCCGCAGCGCACGCCACTGCGGGTCGTCCTCGGCGGGTCCGTACTCCTCGGTGCGGGCGGTTCCGGCGCCGACGATGATGACATCGGCGAGAGCGCGGTTGAGAGCGAAGACCGCCCGGTCGGTGGCGTTGCCGAGACCGCCGGCCCGCCCGGACACGGTCGCGGCGCCGTCGACGGAGGCGACGAACACCGCCCGGACCCAGGACTGCCCAGGACCTGCCGGGGCCGCGTGGTCCTGCGGGAAGGCGAAGGCCTCGGGCAGACTCAGCTGCGCGGGGTCTCCGGGGAGGATCCGGCGCACCGTCGGAGTCTCGCTCACCACCGGGTTCTCCTGCCGGTCAGTTCGGCGCCGTGCCGACCCCGCCGCTGTGGTCGCCGCCCGCGCCCGGAGTGCTCGCACCCTGAGTTCCCGACTCCGTGGTCGAGCCGAGGACCGAGGCGGGGTTGTCAAGGAAGTCGGCGGTGGGCACGAAGAACAGGCAGCCGGTGAGCGCGGTCGAGAAGTCGAGGATCCGGTCGTGGGTGGCGTCGCCGTCGCCCAGGAACATCCGTTCGAGCATCGTCTCCGTGACCGTCGGATCGGCGGCGTACCCGATGAAGTAGGTGCCGAACTCGCCGGACTCGACGGAGCCGAACACCATGTTGTCGCGCACGATCTTGCGCTCGGTGCCATCGGGTTCGGTGATGGTGTTGAGCACGATGTGGGAGTCGGGGGCCTTGTCCTTGTCGGGGAACTCCATGTCGGAGAGCTTGTGGCGGCCGAAGGCGTCCTGCTGCTCCTCGACGGTGATCGAGTTCCACTTCGGCAGATCGTGGATGTACTTCTGGACGATGACGTAGCTGCTGCCGGTGAAGTCCGGGTCCTCGTCGCCGACGAACACGGTGTCGACGGCGAGCTGGTCCTCGGGGTTGGCGGTGCCGTCGACGAAGCCGAGGATGTCGCGCTGGTCGAAGTAGCGGAACGCGTGGACCTCGTCGACGACATCGACATAGCCCTCGAGCTTGCTCATCAGCTGGCGGGTGAGTTCGAAGCTCATATCCGTCCGGTCCGAGCGGATGTGGAAGAGAAGGTCGCCGGGGGTCGACGGGGCGACGTGTTTGCCGCCCTTGAGCTCCTTGAAGGGATGGAGCTTCGCGGGGCGCTTCTGCGGGAAGAGACGATCCCAGAGGTCGGAGCCGATGCCGGTCACGCAGCTGAGGCCGGCCGCTTTGACGCGGAAGCCGACCGCGCGGATGACGCCGCCGATCTCGCCGAAGAAGTCGCGCACATGGTCCTCGGCACCGGGCTTGACGGTGACGACGAGGAAGACGCCCGACTGCGACGGCGGCTCGAGGACGTGCTGCGGGTTCGTGCTGTCCGGAGGGTTTCCATACTGCGTTGTCACTGAATCGTCTCCTCTTCCGCGAGCCCCGACAGTGCGAGGTCGGACGACAATCGTCCTTGGTCGGTCAGTATACGCGGCGAAAGCCGCCGTGAGGTGGACTCAGGCCGACGAATCCGCACCCCCTCGCCGGCCCGGCCCGTACCCCTCGCGCGCCGGTGTTCTCCCAGGTCGGAGCGTCGGTGACGAGAAGCGGCCGGGTGGCGCCGAGAGCTAGACTGGGTGGCTGAGCGACGATGGAAGGTGAGGGAGCACGATGGCGACGGAGCACAGTGTCCGAGTCCGGCGGATCTATGACGAGCCGAGCCCCGCTGACGGGGCGCGCATCCTCGTCGATCGCCTGTGGCCGCGCGGAGTGAGCAAGGAGCGAGCAGATCTCACCGAGTGGCTGAGGGACGTGGCCCCCTCGACGAGCCTGCGGAAGTGGTACTCCCACGACCCCGCGAAGTTCGCGGAGTTCTCCCGCCGCTACCGTGCGGAGCTCGACGATGACGACCACGCCGAGGCGTTCGCGGCGCTGCGCGAGTATGCGGAGAAGGGAACCGTCACCCTCCTCACCGCATCGAAGCACGCCGAGATCAGCGAGGCCGCCGTCCTCGACCACGTCCTCGAGCACTCAGGCGAGGAGGGGTAGGCGGCCGCTCCGCGCTCGGGTTCACTGCGCTCCAACCCCACACCGGCAGCGTTGGGTCAGAACGCGACGCCCCAGACGATGACGGCAACGATGATGATGAGCGCGATGAGCGTCCAGATGCTGCCGAAGTTGAGCGTCCAGCCGACGCCGAATCTCTTCGGGACGAGGAAGCCGGGATCCCGCGGACAGAAATAGAGGAGGCCGAGCTTCCAGTTCGCGTCGTTCTCCCGCATCGCCTGCTTCTCACCTGCGCTCAGCGAACTCATCGCGTCTCACCTCTCGCTCGACTCGTGCCGCCCCTTCTCACTGCGCGTCTCACCATTTGCCGACCGTCCTGCGAGGTCACAGCACTGATCGACCAACTCTGCCGACGCTGATGACGACATCCGCTGTCAGGGTACACTCGCCTCGGCGATGGGGAAATTTTATTGGACACCAATGTCCATAATGATCTACGCTCGAGCCATGGGCAGGAAGAAGACGTTCGACGAACAGGCGGTCATCGACGCCGCGATCGCCGTGTTCAGCGAGCACGGGTACGCGGGAACGGACGTCGGACTCGTGTGCGAGCGCGCCGGGATCGGCCGGTCGAGCTTCTACAACACATTCGAGAGCCTCGACGCCGTCTTCCTCCGCGCGCTCAGCGACTACACGGCCACGGGCATCCCACTGCGTGAGCACCTGGGCACGAGCACACTGCCGGCTCCGGTGCTCGTCTTCGAGCGCCTCGGCGGGGCTCTGGCGCAGCAGTGCGCGGATGAGAAGCGCACCGGATGCCTCTCAGCGAACACCGCCGCCGAACTCGGCCGGGAGGTCGACGCCGTGTGCACGATCCTCGACCCCGACCGCACCGCGTGGCTTGCGACCTATCGCGCGCTTCTCGACCGCGGTCAGACCGAGGGGCACATCCGCCCGGACCTCGATGCCGCCGTCACCGCCGAGCTCATCCACAGCGTGCTCGCCGGCCTTCGCATCGCCGCCCGCGTCATGCCCGCCGACAACGTCCAGGCCCAGGCCAGGACCTTCGTCGAAAGCCTCTGCACCCCGGACGGGGTGACCACCCTGGCCGCGGAGACTCCGGTGATTCCGGAGACTCCGGTGACTCCGGCGCCTCTGCCCTCGTCCACCTGACCGCACCGACACCGGCGGCGTGCCCGCGCTGCGCGACGTGCCCCGCCCCTACTGCCGACTGAACGAGGCTCGACTGACTGCCGGTCGCGCTACTGCCGCACGACGCTCCACTGACCGCCGGACGCTCCCCGCACGACGCCCCGCACGACGCTCCGCCGACCGAAAGCAGGACAGCATGACCACCCCCGACCGCGCCTCGGCTGATGCCGCCCCCGGCTCTGCCCAGACCCCTGGCCACGCCACCGCGCCCGCTGCCCCCGAACCGAGACCGCGCGTTCCCGGCCAGGTCTACCTGCTCGCCGCAGTGATCTTCTGCCTCGGCACCTCGGAGTTCATGATCGCGGGCATCCTCGAGCCGATCAGCGGCGACCTCGCCATCTCGATCCCACAGGCCGGCCTCCTCATCACAGGATTCGCCATCGGCATGATCGTCGGGGCGCCCGCCATGGCCCTGCTCACCCTCAAACTTCCGCGCCGGGCGACGATGATCATCACGATCGTCGCCTTCTCAGCGCTCCACATCCTCGGCGCTCTTGCCCCCGACTACACCGTTCTCATGGTCAGCCGCGTCCTCTCCGCGATCGCGTGCGGTGGATTCTGGGCGGTTGCCGCCGTGCACACGACGCGGATCGCGCCTCCCGCCGTGCACGGCCGGGCGCTCGCGAGCCTCGTCGGCGGACTCACCGTGGCGAACCTCGTCGGCGTGCCGATGGGCACGTGGATCGGCACGCAGTTCGGCTGGCGCGCGACCTTCTGGGCCGTCGCCGTCGTCACCGCGCTCGCCGCGATCCTCATCGCCATCGCCACCCGCCCGCGAGCGACACCGAACGACGCGCGCGGAGCCGCAGCCGGAGCCCACGACCCTGCGACCGGCGCCCACGACCCTGCGACCGTCGAGGACCATCGCGCCGACATTCACCTCCCGACTCTCATCCGCGCCGAGCTCGTCGCCTTCCGGGGCCCGCGGATCTGGCTCGCACTCGGCACGACAGCGCTCTTCCAGGCGTCCGTGTTCGCCGCCTTCTCGTACTTCTCCCCGCTCCTCACCCAGGTCGCCGGACTCTCGCACGACCTCGTGCCCGGTGTGCTCGCCGCCTTCGGCGTCGGCGCGTTCATCGGGGTCGTCATCGGCGGCCGCCTCGCCGACCGCACCGTCTTCGGCAACATCGTCGGCAGCCTCACCGCACTCGCGATCAGCCTGTTCGCGCTGTGGCTCGTCGCCGACGTGGGCTGGGCGGCGATCGTGGCGATGGTCCTCGTCGGGGCGAGCGGCTTCTCGATCGCCGGCGCCCTCAACGCCCGAGTGTTCCAGATCGCGACCGAGGCGCCGACCCTCGCGGCCAGCGTCAACACCTCAGCGTTCAATGTCGGCAATGCGCTCGGGCCCGCTGCCGGCGCGGCGGTCATCGCCCTCGGCTGGGGATTCCGGGCGCCGGTCATCGTCGCGATCCTCCTCGCCCTCACCGCGCTCCTCGTCGCCGGCATCGCGATCCGCTTCGAACGGCGCTGGCGTGCGCGTGATCAGCAGTCCCTCGCCGAGGTGACCGTCCCCATGTCATCGACTGCGGAGACTGCATCCGGTGAGGGTGCGGTTTCCGGGGAGGCGTCCGGTGAGGTTGCGTGTTCTGGGGCAACGTCCGGTGAGGTTGCCGGCGCCGAGCCTGCGCAACCCGGGATCGCGCCCGGTGGGACTCCACGTCCGGAAGCGGAGACTGCTGAATCTGCGTGCGCCGGAGCTGGAACCGCTGAGGCTGGATGCTCGGCGAGGGGCGGCATCGACGAGGCGAGGTGAGCCGTCTCGCGGGTCTCCTTTCCCTGTCCTCACCCTTGATCGGCCGGTCACGGTCGCAGCCTTGGCCCCTTTCTGCATGGCATCCGCTCTGAGAACGTGTGAAAGCCCGTGGTGAGAGCGTGCATCGATACCGGCGTTCGTCCACGAACTCCGAGTCACATCCCTGCCGCGATTCGAATCAGTGCACTCTCGTGTCAGTGCCGAATGCCATCATTGAAGGACAAAGAGAAGAGCTGACGGAAGCGAGACTGAAAACACTTCTAATGAATTTCGAATCAACTGTTGACTTCATCTCTCCTAATTGTTTACTATTGATGTACTAGTTTGTTCCATTGATTCGTGGCACCACTCTTCCCCGACACTGTTGTCTGAGGCAGGTGAAACACAATGCGCGGCACCACTGCTCCTTCGAGCAGTCATGATGATCCGATCCCCGTCGATGTCCCCGACATCGACGCACACCCACCTGCGCGCGCCGCTGGATCACCCGATTCTCTCGCTGAATCCCCCGTCTCCCAGTTTCCGGGCAACGGCTCCGTATCTTCGGGCAACGACTCCGTGTCTTCGGGCAGTGGCGCCGTGTCCTCGGGCACCTCCCGTTACACATTGCGCGTCGGATCGAGCATCACGGATTTCGCCCAGGCATCGGCAGCAGTCGATCGTGCTCAGATGACGGTCTTCGAGCTCACCGCCGGAATCATCCTCGGTGAGGCCGCTGCCGACCTCGACCTTCCCGCGCCAGGCGACGGCGAACCATACAGGTTCGCGTCACTCTCGGAATCAGTCCTGCGCGCCACCACTGGCGCGACGAGGGACAATGCCATCGGTGGTGACAGTGACGACGCCCCCGGGACTGACGCTGGCATCCCCGGGACTGACGCTGCCGCCCCCGGAGTCGACTCCAGCGCAGCTGACTCGAACGCCGGTGGCGAAGCGGAAGACCACGACGGAGACCGCGACCGAGACGAGGCCCCGGCACTGCCCGAGTTCCTCCACTTCTCGCTCGACACGACCTTCGCGGCGTGGGTGCACGACCATGTGCGCAGCGAACACGTCGCCGAGACATCGACGATCCTCGGCACGACCACGGCTCGCTCATATCGGCACTTCACCCAGTCGATGACCCTGATCTTCGGGCTCCCGCGATTCACCGCTCGTGCCCTCGACGGCCAATTCACCCACGCTCAGGTCGTCGCCGTCGCCGACCTCTGCCAGACCGTGGCCTTCAGGCATCTGCCAGAGCTCGACGACCATCTCGCGACCCGTCGAGCCGACATCACCTCCGACACCCTGCGCGCATCACTGCGCAAGAAGATCAATCTGCTGCAGACCCCGGCCGACCGTGCCGAGGTAGCTGCCGAACGGCGCCGCGTCAGCGTCGAGACGTTCTCCGACGGTTCTGCCTGCCTCATGGTGAACGGACCCGCGGACGAGATCCATGCCTGCTTCGCACGCGTCCAGGCGATGGCGAGGGCGATCCATGCCGGACAGACGAACACGTTCGGGCTTCCTTCGCGGATCGAGATCATCGATGAGCGTGACATCAACGCCCTCATGTGCGACATCCTGCTCCGCCCCCAGCCGAAGCTTCGCATCCGGGTTCGGGAGATCGACCCGGTGACGGGGATCGAAAGCGAACGGTCGGCCTCGATGCTCGATGACACCGGAGAACCGCTGTTCTCCGCCGATGAGCGCAGCATCTCCGGCCTGACGGATCTCCTCGATCCCCCAGCGGCCCCAGATCGGAACACGAGCGCTGAACCGACCGCCACAGGCAATGGACCCACGATCGCCGATCCGCGCACCGGCGGCGACCACCGTCCGCCCGCCGACCCGAGCGCGCCTGCCGATCCGCGCACCACCCCAGGTCCGAACACGAGCACCGGTGCACCCGAGGCCACAGCTGCGCCTTGGAGCCCAGGCTCGGCCTTCTTTCCCGGTCCGCCGCCCCATCCCGTGCCACGGGAGTATTTCATCGACGTCTCAATGCCGACGGGTCCGCACTGGATCCGCAATCAGGCAGGACTCGTCGTCACGCTTCCGCTCATGTCGCTCCTCGGCGACTCGAACCTGCCCGGCGTTCTGCCCGACGGCTCTCCGATCCCCGCGGAGACGGCACGACGCATCGCCGCCGGCTCGCCCACGCTCACGCGCATCCTCACCGACCCGGCCACGGGCACTCCGATCAACGCCCAGGCGAAGACCTATGCGATTCCCCAGCAGGTGAGAAGAACACTCATCTCCCAATGGACGGTGTGCACTGTGCCGGGCTGTCGGAGAACAGCGGAGAAGTCTGAGATCGACCATGTCGACCCCTACAACCATGACGACCCGAGCCACGGCGGACTGACGCGGTTCGGCAACCTCCATCCCCTGTGCAAGAAGGACCACGCGCTCAAGACTGCCCGGCGATATTCGGTGCGCATGGCGGACCGGGGGTCGGCGACCCCGGCCATCGACTACCAATTCGGTCACGGCCTCATGACCACGGTGACAGCACCCGACCAGCCGATCAATGCGGCACAGGCGATCGAACTCTACGAGCTCCTCCAGGAGAAGCCGCTGCGACGAGCCGTGCCGGACCATGAGGTGCCCGACGAATCCGCAATCGTCGAGGTCATGCCCACCGAAGAGCAGATCGCCGAGTGGGAGGCCGAACGACGTCGAGTCGCGGACGAGGCCGCTCGGCAGAAAGCGATGAAGGACGCCATCGCCCGCTCCGAAGCCGCCCGGCGCAGACGCCGGCTCTGGCTGGCCCTCCATTGGAATGAGATCGACTGGAACGAGATCGACCACCGGAAGAGCCTCCCGCCGGGATCCGATCTGCTCACGACGCAGGCACTGCCACCAGGCCCCAGCGGCCGCAGACCCCGCCGCACCGAACCCGATCCCGAACAGCTGGCGGCCGAGCGGAGATGGCGTACCAGATCGTCGACGCCGTGCGCGTACTTCGACACGAGGATCGCCGAGGCGGTAGCCGAGCACTTCCCGGGCAATGAGACGTTCACCGATGACGGCGCCATCGGCCCCGACGACCCACTCGAATACCCTCAGAACTTCGGTGGAGGCTCGGATGAGAGGATCTGGGACCACGACCCCGCATCCGATCCGCCCCCGTTCTGACCGGGACCGAAGCTCAGTGGGCCGTGCCGGGACTCTGCCGGGAGGAGCGTCGCACCGTCATCAGAGCGACTCGGAGCTCTCCGGGAACTCCGCTCCCGGGGCGGGCTCCCACAGTTCGATCCGGTTGCCTTCGGGATCGGTCACCCACCCGAAGCGTCCGATCCCCTCCATCTCCTGGATCTCATCGATGACGTCCGCTTCGGCGGCCTGCAGCTGCTCGAGCATCGCGTCGAGATCGTCCACGCGGAAGTTGAGCATCGTCTGCTGTCGGTCGACACCGTCGGGCCGTGACCCGAAGTAGTCGGTCTCGTCCTCGAACGCCGCGACCACCGTCGGTCCCGCCGCCTGACGCCACACCCCGTCCGTCATGTCGATGCCGAGCATGTCCTGATACCACGCGGAAACCGCCTCGGGGTCACGGGTACGCATGAAGTATCCGCCGATTCCGTTCACTCTCTCCATGCCAGCCACCTTACGATCGGGCTCCGCCCACGGGAACCCCCACTGCTCACCGAAACTCTCTGCACGCACCCGACCCCCACCTCGGCGCGTATCCCACCATTCGGGAATCTCAGGAATGGGGCCCGCACGCGATGCGTTCCACCGACAGGTCTACGCTCGGCAGTGACCACGACTCCCACATGCGAAAGGACATCCCCATGAGCAGATTCGCTGTCACCAACGCCAACACCGGTGAGCTGGAGGAGGAATTCCCCTCGGTTCCCGTCGAGGAGATTCCCGGTTACATCGACCGCGGTCATGACGCCTTCACCGCGTGGAAAGACACCCCGCTCATCGAACGCTCGGCGATCCTCCGCCGGTTCGCCGACCTCGTCGACGCCAACGCCGACGAGATGACCGACATCATCGGTCGGGAGATGGGCAAGCCGAAGCAGCAGGGCCTCGCCGAGGTCGACAAGGTCGCCCGCACCGCCCGCTGGTTCGCTGACCACGCCCACATGTACCTCAATCCGACCGAGCTGCCGTCCGCCGGAGCCGCCCGCAGCTACGTCCGCCACGACCCTCTCGGCGTGCTGCTCGGCATCATGCCGTGGAACTTCCCGTACAACCAGATCGCCCGCTTCGTCATCCCCAACCTCGTCGTCGGGAACGCGATCATCATGAAGCAGGCGTCGATCTGTCCGAAGTCCTCCCAGTACTTCGCCGACCTCCTCGTCGAGGCGGGCCTTCCGGTCGGCGTGTATCAGAACATCTACCTCGACAGCTCCCACGCCGAGGAGGTGCTCAAGGATCCGCGGGTCAAGGGCTTCTCGCTCACCGGGTCCGAGGCCGCCGGTGCCTCCGTCGCGGGAATCGCGGCGAAGTACCTCAAGCGCTCCGTCCTCGAGCTCGGCGGCAACGATCCGCTCGTCGTCCTCGACTCGACCGACGTGCCGGCGCTGGCGAAGAAGGTCGTCGGCATCCGCCTGACGAACGCGGGGCAGGTGTGCACCTCACCGAAGCGATTCATCGTCGTCGACGAGCTCTACGACGAATTCGTCGCCGAGGCGAAGAAAGCCGTCGAGGCGACGAAGGTCTCGACCTTCGACGATCCCGAGGTCGGGATGGGACCGCTGTCGTCGGAGAGCGCCCGCGATGAGATCGTCGAGCGGATCGCGAAGTCCGTCGAGGACGGCTCGACCCTGGTCACCGGGGGCCAGAAGCTCGACCGCCCCGGGTGGTTCATGTCGCCGGCCCTGCTCACCGACATCGACCCGGACTCCGATCTCGGCTGCAACGAGCTCTTCGGACCGGCGGTGATGATCTACCGCGCGAAGGACGAGGAGGACGCGCTGCGCCTCGCCAACCACTCCGACTACGGACTGATGAGCTCGGTGTGGACGGACGACCTCGAGAAGGGCGAGCGCTTCGCCGCCCGGATCAACGCCGGCATGAGCTTCGTCAACTCGCACATGGAATCCGGTCCGGAGTACCCGTTCGGCGGGATCAACCGCTCCGGCTACGGGCGCGAGAACGCCGAGTGGGCGCTGCGCGCGTTCACCAACGAGCACCTCATCCGCGTCCACCCCTGACCCTGCGGCGAGCCCGACTCTGCCGACCTCACCGGCCTGCGGTGGGGTCCGACGCCCGAGCGCCCACCGTCATGCGGACGGTGGGCGCTCGCACAGTGATCGGCGCCGGTGTCCGTGGGCGGGCCTGTCATCGGCGGCAATGTCAGCTGACAATGATGTTTGTCGCCATTCGGGGTGGACAGCCCCACCGGGCGGTGCCAGACTGAACTTCCACCCAACGGGGCCCGACCCATCGCGCCACGGGGTATCGCCCCACTGTCGAGAAAGGTCTGCACATGTCCGAGAACACCAACGAATCCGGTTCCGTCACCGCTTCCGAAGCCGCCCGCATCATGGACGACCCCAACTCCACCGAGGAGCAGCGTTCGGTCGCCGCCAGTGTGCTGCGCCAGTCCGGCGGGCGCGACGGGGAGACGAGCGCCTGGGTCGCCTCCGAAGCCGGAGACCTCACCCGCGAGGGTGACTCCGAGGAGGTTCGCTCCGTCGCCGCCAGCGATCTGTCCCAGTCGGACAAGGAACGCGACGAGAACTCCTGACCCCTGACGGCACTGCCCCTCGCGGCACCGCCTCAGGCCGGTGGCGATCTCGCCACCGGCCTGTCGCATGCCCGGGCCTCCTCCCGCCGATGGCAAGATCGAATCCCGGCAGCATGAGGCCGAACCGCCGACACCGCCGACACCACCGCTGCGACACCACCGCTGCGACACCACCGCAGCGACGGTGACGCAGCGAACAGGACGGAAAGGACGCTGACATGGACGAACGCGACGTCGTTGCCGGGCACATCGCGGTTCGAGGCGCCCACGAGCACAACCTCCGCGACATCGACATCGACATCCCCCGCGACACCGTCGTCGCCTTCACCGGCATCTCCGGTTCGGGAAAGTCCTCGCTGGCCTTCGGCACGATCTACACGCACTCCCGGCAGCGCTACCTCGAATCCGTCGCCCCCTACGCCCGGCGCCTCATCGACCAGGGTTCGCCGCCGCGGGTCCGCCTCATCACAGGACTGCCGCCGGCCGTCGCCCTCCGACAACAGCAGTCGGGCAGCACCCGCTCGACCGTGGGCACCGTCTCCCGGGTCTCCAACGTCCTCCGCATGCTCTACTCGCGGTCCGGCACCTATCCCGAGGGCTACCGTCCCGCCGATCTCGCCGGCACGTTCCCCCGGGACGCCGCACCGCTGGACTCCGACAGCTTCTCCCCGAACACCGCAGTCGGCGCATGCCGGACCTGCTCGGGCATGGGGCGCCTCCTCCAGGTCGCTGACGACCTCCTCGTCGGCGATCCTCACCTGAGCATCGACGACGGCGCGATCGTCGCGTGGCCGGGGGCCTTCGGCGGGAAGAACAACCGGCGCGTCCTCCGCGACCTCGGCATCGACATCACCGTCCCGTTCGACTCCCTGCCCGCAGACACCCGGGAGTGGGTGCTCACGACCGACGACCAGCCCACCATCGTCGTCAAGGAGGGCTACAAGGGCACGTACATGAGCCCCAAGCGCTGGGTCGAGCACACGTTCGCCGACTCACCGTCGGCGAGGATGCGGGCGAAGGCCGCGTCCTTCATGACCGACAGGCTCTGCCCGACCTGCCACGGCAAGCGGCTCAATCCCGAAGCGCTCGCAGTGACGATCGCCGGCATCGACATCGCCGAGGCGGCCCGCCTTCCCCTCACCGGTCTCGTCTCCTTCCTCGAATCCGCCCGCACCCATCCGGCGACGACCGCGCTCTCCGTCGAACGCCACCAGGCTGCGCAGGCGCTCATCGACGCCCTCGTCAGCCAGCTGGGCACGATGATCGACCTCGGCCTCGGCTATCTCGAGGTCGCCCGCCCCACCTCGACGCTCTCGAGCGGTGAGCTCAAGCGCCTCCACCTGGCCACCCAGCTGCGCAGCGGCCTCTTCGGCGTCCTCTACGTGCTCGACGAACCCTCGGCCGGTCTCCATCCCGCCGACCTCGAGCTCCTCCTGGCCGCCCTCACGCGGCTCAAGGACGACGGCAACACCGTCTTCGTCGTCGAGCACAGTGCGCAGGTCGTCCGCGCCGCCGATTGGATCGTCGACCTCGGTCCCGGCGCCGGTCGGTACGGGGGTGAGGTGCTCTTCAACGGACCGTCGGCCGGTCTCGCCGAGGTGGTCGACTCGGTCACCGCCCGCTACCTCGGCGCGACGCCTCCGCTTCCACCGGGCGGGTCGGGGGCGCGGCAGCTCACCGATTGGGTCGAGCTCCACGACGTCACCGGGCACAACCTCACCGGCATCGACGTCCGGCTGCCGCTCCATGCGCTCTCGGCGATCACCGGAGTCTCGGGCTCTGGGAAGACCTCCGTGCTCACGGCCCTGGCCGATGCTGTCCGCGCCCACCTCGACTCGGCCGAAGTCGCCGCCGATGAGGAGCGCAATCCGGCCGCCGTCGAGATCGGGGACGAACTCGTCCACGGGGTGCCCGTGTGGGATCTCGGCAGCGATGAGCTGACGACGGGATCGACATCCGGCCTCGATGCCCTCGACCGCATCATCGTCGTCGACCAGAAGCCGATCGGGCGGACCTCCCGGTCGACACCGGCCACCTACACCGGCCTCTTCGACGGCGTCCGCAGGCTCTTCGCGGCCCAGCCGGGGGCGAAGGAGCGCGGCTACGGCGTCGGTCGGTTCTCGTTCAACCAGCCGGAGGGACGGTGCCCGGTCTGCCTCGGTGACGGAGTCGTGAGCATCGAGCTCCTCTTCATGCCGACGGAGACGGCGCCGTGTCCGGAATGCCACGGCAAGCGCTACAACCCCGAGACCCTCGAGGTCACCTACCGGGATCGGACGATCGCCGATGTGCTCGCGATGACCGTCGATGAGGCCGCGGACTTCCTCGCCGAGGTGCCGGTGGCGGCAACGATCCTCACCCTGCTGCAGAACATCGGACTCGGCTACGTCAGCCTCGGGCAGAGCGCGCCGACCCTCTCCGGCGGGGAGGCGCAGCGGATCAAGCTCGTCTCCGAACTCCACCGGTCATCGCGCGGGCGCAGCCTCTACATCCTCGACGAGCCGACGACGGGTCTCCACCCGGCCGACATCGACATGCTCATCGGTCAGCTCCAGCGGCTCGTCGACGCCGGGAACACCGTCGTCATCGCCGATCACGATCTGCGCACGCTGCGCGTCGTCGACTGGATCGTCGATCTCGGCCCCGGGGCCGGCACGGACGGCGGGTCGATCGTCGCGACGGGAACCCCCGCGGACCTCGCCGCCCAGGGAGCCGACACCACGGCCAACGGCGCCGGCCTCACCGCCGCTTACCTCGCAGCGGCCGGGGCCTCGGCGTAGAGCGCAGTGACGAGCGGTTCGAGTTCGGGCATCTCGCGGGCTTCGGCGAGGGTCTCCTCGAGCACCCGGTCATGGGTCGGGTGCGCGGCGAGGAGCAGCTTCTCCCCTGCCGGTGTGAGCTCGGTGTAGATGCCGCGCCGGTCATCGGCGCAGAGGATGCGGGTGAGCAGCCCCCGATCTTCGAGGCGCGTGACGAGCCGCGTCGTCGCGCTGCTCGAGAGCGCCGCCGCCCGGGCGAGCTGACTCATCCGCATATGCCACCCGTCCTGCCTGCTCAGGGCGTCGAGCACGGTGAACTCGACGACGGAGAGCTCGTGCTCGCGCTGCAGGCTCTTCTCGAGTCGGGTGTCGATGAGGCCGTGGAGCGCGGCCAGGGTGCGCCAGCCGCGGGCGCGGATCTCCACGGCGTCGTCCCTGATGCCCATGTGTTCCTCCTCGCAATCTCGGTCTTCCCATAATACACCACTTGCGCCGATAGAGCGCGTGTGCAAATATCTATGTCGATGCGTCTGCAACTACTGCACACGCCGCATATTGCACGAGCACCACAAAGATCATCGTTCCGAAAGGACACCTCATGCCACTCGCGCTCCTCGCACTCGCCATCGGCGGGTTCGGAATCGGACTCACGGAGTTCGTCATCATGGGCCTGCTGCCCGAGGTCGCCGCCGACTTCGCCGTCACGGAGACCGTCGCCGGCTACCTCATCTCCGGCTACGCCCTCGCCGTCGCGATCGGCGCCATCCTCATCACCGTCGCCCTGACCAGGGTCAACCGCAAGACCGCACTCATCGGCCTCATGGTCCTCTTCATCATCGGCAATGCGCTCTCCGCGCTCGCCCCGACCTACGAGATGATGATGATCGGGCGCATCGTCGCCGCGCTCTGCCATGGCGCGTTCTTCGGCATCGGCTCGGTCGTCGCCGCGGGACTCGTCGCCCCGAATCGGCAGGCCGCTGCCATCTCGATGATGTTCGCGGGCCTGACCAGCGCCAACGTCCTCGGTGTTCCCCTCGGCACGTTCCTCGGCCAGGCCGCCGGCTGGCGCTCGACCTTCTGGGCGATCGCGATCATCGGCATCATCGCCCTCATCGGCATCGTCACCCTCATCCCCAAGGACGCCGGGCGCGCGACCGGGACCGGCAGCATCCTCGGCGAGTTCCGGATCTTCCGCACACCGCAGGTGTGGGCCTCGATCCTGCTCACCGTCCTCGGCTACGGCGGCATGTTCGGCGCCTTCACCTACATGGCGTTCACCCTCACCGGCGTCTCCGGGTTCGCCGCCTCGACCGTGCCGTGGCTCCTCGTCCTCTTCGGCGTCGGACTCTTCATCGGCAACTTCCTCGGCGGGCGCGCCGCCGATCGCAACCTCGGTGCCACTCTGCTCACCCTGCTCATCGGTCTCGTCGTCATCCTCGCCGTGTTCTCGCAGGTCGCAGGCTCGCAGCCGGCGGCGATCATCGCGCTCTTCCTGATGGGCGGCTTCGGCTTCGCCACTGTGCCGCCGTTGCAGATGCGCATCATGAACCACTCGGGGACGGCGCAGACCCTCGGATCGGGTGCGAACATCGCCGCGTTCAACGTCGGCAATGCCTTCGGTGCCTGGGTCGGCGGGCTGACGATCGCCGCGGGCCTCGGCTACGCCTCCCCGCTCTGGGCCGGCGCGCTCGTCACCCTGGCCGGCCTCGTCGTCTTCGTCATCGTCGGGCTCTCCCGCGGCGGAGAGCTGCGCCGAGGCGGCCCGACCACCCGTGACGAGAAGACTCCGGAGACCGCTGAGACTCCGGCGACCGCGGGCTGAGGCCTCCTCACCATCCCACCCGGATCGCCTCGGCGGCGCTGAGGGCGAGTTCGACGGACACGCCGTCGATGCTCACCCCGATCGCCGAGGCGGCCGGGTTGACGGCTGTCACCTGGAGAACCGTGCCGAGCACGATGCCGCGGTCCTTCAGGTAGCGCAGCAGCTCGGGGGAGCGATCGGAGACGCGAACGACGGTGACATCGCGACCGACGGTCACCTCGGCGAGCGAGAGATTCGGTGCGGCCGCGGTGTGACCGTCGGCATCGGGGATCGGATCGCCGTGCGGGTCCCGGGTGGGACCGCCGAGGACGGCATCCATCCGCTCGAGCACGAGGTCGGAGACTGCATGCTCGAGCCGGTCGGCTTCGTCGTGGACCTGGTCCCAGCTCAGCCCGAGCTTCTCGACGAGGTAGGTCTCGACGATCCGGTGCCGACGGACGATCTCGACGGCGATCTCCTGCCCGGCAGGGGTGAGCGCGATCGCTCCGTAGGGCTCGTAGTCGAGGTAGCCGTCCTTCGCGAGCTTCTTGAGGTTCGCCGAAACCGTCGAGGCGGTCACTCCCAGCTGTTCGGCGAGATCCGTCGTGGAGGGACGGCCTCCCGGCCATTCGTAGGCCTTCCAGATGAGGGTGACGTAGTCCTCGACCATGCGGGTGACTGCGGGACGTGGCACGTTGACCATTCTATGCATGAGGTTCCTACGCGCGCGGTCCCGTCGTCGCGCCCGCCTCGGCGGGGTCCGTCCTCTCCGCCGAGGCGCCCGTCAGCTGCGTCGTGC
Source organism: Brevibacterium sp. XM4083 (assembly GCF_006489205.2). Classification (GTDB taxonomy): domain Bacteria; phylum Actinomycetota; class Actinomycetes; order Actinomycetales; family Brevibacteriaceae; genus Brevibacterium. Next base: position 574,346 of record NZ_VFYR02000003.1, read on the forward strand.
GGCGGAACGGGGCGGCAAGGGTCGGGATGATGTCCCTGCGATGGATGATGAGGAAGATGAACGCGAGGACGACCTGGATCGCCGAGAGCACGTAGCGTCCGGTCGTGTCGGTGACGAAGAACTGGACCCCGAAGAGCGCGGCGAGTCCGACCGCGGGAATCCAGTGGAAGCGCAGGGCCAGGATGATCGCGACGCCGAGGATGGTCTGCGTGGCCGTGAGCGTGAACTCCTCGACCTGCCGGGCGTCGAGCGGCAGCATCGTGTCGCCGCCGCCGAGGAAATGGGCGACGGGCAGTGAGCCGACGAGCAGGCTCCACTGGTTGACCTTCGAGGCGATGAGCGTGGCGATCGCCGCACCGCCGAGCCCGCGGAGGGCGAACATCGCGGCGATGATGAACTCGGGTGACTCCGAGGCCAGCGGGGCGAGCCACTGGACGAGGAAGTAGGAGTCGATGCCGAGCGTCGATCCCGAGGCCACGAGCGCCTCGGCGAAGGGCTCAGCCGAGGTGAGGATGATCGCCGCGGAGACGATGAACATCGCCACGACGGTGATCCGGCGGGCCCGCGTCGGCATCGAGACGATGAGGGCTGCGGCGCCGACGAACTCCTCGTCGCTGTTGTCGGCACCCTGACCGGCCCGCCACAGGTAGAGGCCGAAGATGACGATGAGGCCGATGCCGAACCACAGCGGGATGCTGCCGATGAGCGGGATGATGAACGCGATGAGGGCGAGGATGACGAGGAAGCCGATGTCCATCCGGCTCTCACCGCTCAGCTGCAGGGCACGGTTGACCGGGCCGCCGGTGCGCTTCGAGACGCGGTAGGCGACGAGGAGGGCGATGATGACGACGAGCGGCCAGCCGAAGCCGAGGAGCAGACGGTTCGACCCGGTCATGTTCGCGGCCGCGAAGTGGAGGTACTGCGGGTCCGAGCCCGACCGGTACGCGTAGTAGAGGTCGACGGCGTATTCGGGGAGGACGGCGATGAGAGCGAGGAGAGCGATCGCCAGCGCCCCGGCGATGTCCTTCTGCGCGGCCTCGGCGGCCCAGGCGAGGAGGAACGCGGCGGCGACGATCGCGGCGCCGAAGAGGACGAGCTCGACGACCGGGGCGATCTCGATGCCGGCGACGCGCACGACGACAGCGGGAGCCGCGACGAGCAGGCAGAGGATGATGCGGCGGATGAGTGCAGGGGGCACGTGGACTCCTTCAACGTGCCGCAGCCGGGCAGGACCTCGGACGCGACAAGCGGCCGAAGGTCTCGTTCGCCTCACGTGCCTCACCTGAGTCGATGAGGTCCCTGCGAGGTGCCGCGCCGGGCGGTCCTCGTGACCGCCAGTGTGTCGACAGGGCTCAAGCCGGTGGTCTCCGGCGAGGAACTACTCCCCTTCGCCCTCCAGGCTCGTCCACGCGGGTTCGGTGTGTCTACGCACACCTGAGACTTGGGCATCCCACACAATTGCCGCAGCCCTCGTCTGCCCCGAGTTCGCGGGGCAGGCGAGGGCTGTCGCCGGTGCTTATGTGGCTCAGATCACCGATGCGGGGACGGTCGCGACGACGGCTGCCTGCTTACGAGTTGTCGTCGACGAGCGGAGCTTCGTCGCGGGTGACCTCCCGCTGGTCCTCGGGCTTCTGGATGAAGAACGCGAGGACGACGGGGACGAGCCCGATGATCGAGGCGAGCAGGAATGCGTTGTGGGCACCGGGGGCACCGGCTTCGGCGACGCTCTCACCCGCGGCCTGACCGGTGTGCAGCGCCGAGGAGTAGATCGAGATGAGCAGTGCGGTGCCTGCCGCACCGGCCACCTGCTGCAGCGTGTTGAGCGCTGCCGAGCCGTGTGAGTACAGGTGCCGGTCGAGGGATCCCAGTGATGCCGAGAAGAGCGGGGTGAACGATCCGGCGAGGCCGAGGGACATCCCGATCTGGATGAGGACGAGCACCCACACCGGCGTGCCGATGCCGACGTTCGAGTACGCGAACATCGCCGAGGCGATGAGGATCGTGCCGGGGATGAGCAGCGTCCGCGGACCCTTGGCGTCGTAGATCCGGCCCATCACCGGGCCGAGGAGGCCCATGAGGATCGACCCAGGCAGCAGGACGAGGCCCGACTGGGTCGCGCCGAGGCCGACGACGTTCTGCAGGTAGAGCGGCAGGAGGGAGAGCGTGCCGAACATCGAGAGCGCGACGACGGCCATGATGATGACCGAGAGGACGTAGTTGCGCGAGGTGAACACCCGCAGATCGAGCAGTGCCCGGTCCGCTCGGATGAGGACGAGCTGCCGCCACACGAAGAGGCCGAGGAAGACGAGGCCGCCGGCGATCGCCGCCCAGGCCAGACCCGTGCCCGCCGAGGCGCCGGCACCGGATTCGCCGCCGCCGAACTGGCTGAGACCGAAGACGATCCCGCCGAAGGCGAACGCCGAGAGGATGATCGAGACGGCGTCGATCGGGGCATGGGTGGTCTCACCGAGGTTGGTCATCCACTTCGCACCGAGACCGAGGGCGATGAGGCCGATCGGAAGGACGATGCCGAAGAGCCAGCGCCAGCCCAGCGAGTCGAGGACGATGCCCGACATCGTCGGGCCGATGGCCGGAGCCAGGGAGATGACGAGGCTGACCCGTCCCATCATGCGGCCCCGCTGATGCGGCGGGACGACGTTCATCATCGTCGTCATCAGCAGCGGCATCATGATGCCCGTGCCGCCAGCCTGGACGACGCGTCCGACGAGGAGCATCGGGAAGCCCTGCGAGAGCAGGCAGATGAGCGTGCCGAGACAGAAGAGGATCATCGCGGTGAGGAAGATCTGCCGCGTCGTGAAGCGCTGGAGGAGGAAGCCGGTGGTCGGGATGACGACGGCCATCGTCAGCATGAACGCACTCGTCAGCCACTGGCCGAGTTCCGGCGGGATGTGGAGCGAGCGGTTGAGTTCGGGGATCGCGATCGCCATCGTCGTCTCGTTGAGGATCGCGACGAAGGCGGCGACGAGAAGCAGCCAGATGACCCGCATCCCCGCGGGATCGATGACGTCCTCGTTCGAGGCTGAGGCTGGGGTGGTGTTCTTGTCGGTCGACAAGTCAGGACTCCGATCGGACGTGGTGGTCGGTCCCCGCAGATGAGGCGGGATCTCAGGCAGACACAGCACTCAACGGCGACGTCATTGGGCTTATTCCGGCTGCAGGAAGAATTGTCGCACAGTTCTCCTTCCCGGCCTCCAGCGTCGCATGCGGTGCTGACACGGAATCTTTCGCACCGCCCCGGCGTTGGCAGGATCATGACAGACAATGCGGAAACGACGGACACAGCCGGCACGAATGCGACGGCGGGCCCAGCCACGGCAGGCACAGACACGGCAGGCGCAGACACGGCAGGCGCAGACACGACAGGCCCAGGCACGACAGCCGGGGGCGTGGAGTTCGGCGTGGACACCTTCGGTTCGGTCACGGTGGCCGGTGACGGCACTCCGGTGACGCAGGCACAGGCGATTCGGGACCTCGTCGACGACGTGGTCCTCGCCGATGAGGTGGGACTCGACTTCTTCGGGGTCGGGGAGCACCACCGGCCCGACTTCGCCGTCTCGAGTCCGGAGATGGTGCTCTCAGCGGCTGCGGCGCGCACGACGAAGATCCAGCTCGGGTCGACGGTCACCGTGCTCAGCTCCGATGACCCGGTGCGCGTCTATGAGAGGTTCGCGACCCTCGATGCGGTGTCGAACGGGCGCGCGGAGATCGTCGCGGGACGCGGCTCGTTCATCGAGTCGTTCCCGCTCTTCGGCTACGACCTGAGCGACTACGAGGTGCTCTTCGAGGAGAAGCTCGAGCTGCTGGCGGAGCTGCTGCGGGACCAGCCGGTGACGTGGCAGGGGACGACACGCGCGCCGCTGTCGAACCAGCGGGTCTACCCGACCACCGAGAAGCCGATCCCCGCGTGGGTCGGGGTCGGCGGCAGCCCGGAGTCGGTCGTGCGCACCGCGAAGTACGGGTTCAATCTGTTCCTCGCGATCATCGGCGGCGAACCTGCACGGTTCGCCCCCTACATCGACCTCTTCAAGCGCGCGCAGGACGAGTACGGCGTGCCGCACCGGCCCGTGGCCGTCCACTCTCCGGGTCTCGTCGCCGAGACCGACGAGGCAGCCCGCGAACTCGTCTATGACGGCTGGCTGAAGTCGCGGAAGAAGATCGGCCGCGAACGCGGCTGGCCGCCGCCGCAGCCGGGCGACTTCGAAGCGGAGATCGAGACCGGCTCCCTCTACGTCGGCTCCCCGGAGACCGTGGCGAAGAAGATCGCGACGACTGTGCGGGCCCTCGGCGTCAACCGCTTCGACCTCAAGTACGACCAGTCCGAGGTCACGCACGCCGTCCGGCAGACGTCGATCGGCCTCTACGGGGAATCGGTCGTCCCACTCGTCAAGGACATCCTCGCCGGCAGGTGACCGGGGCGGGAGCAGACGCGTCCCGAGCACGACGAAAGCCCAGAATCCGCGGATTCTGGGCCTTTGTCAACGAGTGCTGTCTCAATTGCTCTCGAGTGGAGGTAAGGGGACTCGAACCCCTAACCCTCTGCTTGCAAAGCAGATGCGCTACCAATTGCGCCATACCCCCAGGTGGGTAATCACCCTACACCGAGTCGGTGTGCTTTGACCATTCGGCCTGGGCACGCTGATTCGTGTGCCGCCACCGGAAGAACACCCCCAGCCCCACAAGGGTGAGACCGGAGAGAATCCACTTCTTCATGATCCTCCTCGAAAGGAAGTGGGCCTACCTGGACTTGAACCAGGGACCTCTTCGTTATCAGCGAAGCGCTCTAACCGCCTGAGCTATAGGCCCTTTTCGGGGTGAACCCGAAGTAAAAATATACCGAACGGCGCATCCCCTGCACAAATCCGCGCGCCGTGACACGCCTCACAGCGTGCCGGCGCGCGGATCCTGTGCGGCCGGACCGGTCAGCTCAGTCGTCGGTGAGCGTCAGATGGAAGCCGCCGGCGATGAGCGAGCCGATGTTGTAGACGAAGGCCGCAAGCGTCGAGAGCGCGGTCATGAGGACGATGTTGATGACCGCGATGATGAAGCCCGCGGCGACGACCCGGCCGAAGCCGAAGATGCCGATGATCCGCTCGGCCGACTCCGCGCCGGCGAGCTCCGTCATCGTCGCCTCGAGGCCGCTCATCACGCCGGTGGCCTGGAGGACGATCCAGAGGACGACGAACGCGACGATCGTCGCGATGCCGATGGCCACGGACATGAGGAAGGACATCTTCATGACCGACCACGGGTCGACGGCGGCGACGGTGAGGCGGACGGTCCGGGGACCCTTCCGCTTCTTCCCCTTGCCGTTGTCGACCATGTTCTTCACGCCCATCTTCACGCCCCCGGAGCTGGCGCGCACCGTGTTCGCGACGTTGCCCATCACCGAGGTGGACGGACCGCTGCCGGTCCCGCCCGCGGTCTGGGAGGCGGTCGACTGGGAGTCAGCGGTCTGTGTGCTCGCCGAGGTGGCCGGGGCGGTGGGTGCCGAACCCGTCGAGGGTGCGCGAACGGGCTTGGGTGAGGCCTTCGGGGCCGGCGGAGCGACGACCGTGGCCTTCTCCGTCGCCGGGGCGGCGGACTTCTCCGCCTTCGCCGACGTCCCGGTGCGCGGCGCAGCACCGCCGCGGCCGCTGTTCGACGATCCCGACAATCCCGAAGAACCGGAACGCGCGGAGCCGGACGAGCCGGACGCGGACGAGCCCGAGCCGGTCTCGCTCTTGCCGGAACCGGCGGTCAGTCGGGTCGAACCGCTCGATGTGCGGATGATCTTGCCGGGTCCTGACTGCTTGTTGTCGCTCACTCTTCCACATCCTCGCTGCCGGTCTCGGGGTCCAGACCTTCAGGTTCTGCGCCGGCGGTGTCGGCACCGTCGGTCGCCGTACCCTCGGGCTGGGCACCCTCGGTCTCGGGTGCCGCGGCCTGAGGAGCTGCGCCCTCGAGTGCCGGAACCTCGGCGTCGTCTTCGTCTTCCACTGCGGTTTCGGGTCCACGGGTTACTGCGATGATACGGTCATTCTTGCCCGGCTTCGCGAACACCACACCCATGGTGTTGCGTCCCTTCGCAGGAACCTCGTCGATGTTCGACCGCACCACCTTACCGCGCTCCATGACGACGAGAACCTCTTCTCCCTCGTCGACGATGAGGCCTCCGACCAAGTCTCCGCGCTGCTCGGTGATCTTCGCAACTCGGATTCCCAGGCCGCCGCGACCCTGGACGCGGTACTCGTCGACCGGGGTGCGCTTGGCGTAGCCGCCCTCGGTGACGACGAAGACGTAGGTGCCGGGCTGGACGACGTCCATGGTGAGCAGCTCGTCGTCGTCCTTGAACTTCATGCCGGTGACACCGCCGGTGACGCGGCCGAGCGGGCGGATCGAGTCGTCATCGGCGGCGAAGCGGATCGACATGCCCTTGCGGGAGATCATGAGGAGGTGATCCTCGGATCCGACGATGCGGGCGGAGACGAGTTCGTCCGGCTCGCCCTTGTATTCGCGCAGGTTGATGGCGATGACGCCGCCGGTGCGGTTCGAGTCGTACTCGCTCAGGCGGGTCTTCTTGACGACACCGGACTTCGTCGCGAGGACGAGGAACTCGGCCTCGTCGTAGTCGCGGATCGAGAGCACCTTCGCGATCGTCTCACCGGGCTGAAGTGCCAGGAGATTCGCAACGTGCTGTCCCTTGGAGTCCCGGGAACCCTCAGGGATCTCATAGGCTTTCGCGCGGTAGACGCGGCCGGTGTTCGTGAAGAAGAGGAGCCAGTTGTGCGTCGAGGTGACGAAGAACTGCTCGACGACGTCGTCGCCGCGCAGCTGCGCGCCCTTGATGCCCTTGCCCCCGCGGTGCTGGGCGCGGTAGAGGGTCGACTGGGTGCGCTTGGCGTAGCCGCCGCGCGTGATCGTCACGACGACCTCCTCCTCGGGGATGAGGTCCTCCATCGACACATCACCGTCGAACCCGGCGAGGATCTTCGTGCGACGGTCGTCGCCGAACCGGTCGACGACCTCGTCGAGCTCCTCGGAGACGATCTCGCGCTGGCGCGCAGGGGTCTCGAGGATGTGGTTGTACTCGGCGATGAGCGCCTCGATCTTCTCCGACTCCTCCTGGATCTTCAGCCGTTCGAGGGCCGCGAGACGACGCAGCTGGAGGTCGAGGATGGCGTTGGCCTGGAGTTCGTCGACCTCGAGTAGCTCCATCAGCCCGGTGCGCGCCTCGTCCGAGGACGGGGAGCGGCGGATCAGGGCGATGACCTCGTCGAGGGCGTCGAGTGCCTTGAGGTAGCCGCGCAGGATGTGGGCGCGCTCCTCGGCCTTGCGCAGGCGGAACTTCGTCCGGCGGACGATGACCTCGATCTGGTGCTTGACCCACAGGCGCAGGAACGAGTCGAGCGAGAGGGTGCGCGGCACGTTGTCGACGAGCGCGAGCATGTTCGCGGAGAAGTTCTCCTGCAGCGAGGTGTGCTTGTAGAGGTTGTTGAGCACGACCTTCGCGACGGCGTCGCGCTTGAGCACGATGACGAGGCGCTGGCCGGTGCGGCCCGAGGATTCGTCGCGGAGGTCGGCGATGCCGGCGACCTTGCCGTCCTTGACGTACGAGGCGATCTTCGCCGCGAGCGTGTCGGGGTTGACCATGTAGGGCAGCTCGGTGACGACGAGGCACGTGCGGCCCTGGATCTCCTCGACCTCGACGACGGCGCGCTGGGTGATCGATCCGCGGCCGGTGCGGTAGGCGTCCTCGATGCCCTTGTGGCCGAGGATCGTCGCACCGAGCGGGAAGTCGGGGCCCTTGACGATGCCGAGGAGGGCTTCGAGGGCCTCCTCCTTCGTCGCCTCGGGGTGGGAGAGGAGCCACTGGGCGCCGGCGGCGAGTTCGCGGAGGTTGTGCGGCGGGATGTTCGTCGCCATGCCCACTGCGATGCCCGCCGAGCCGTTGGCGAGCAGGTTGGGGAACCGGGAGGGCAGGACGACGGGTTCGAGGCTGCGGCCGTCGTAGTTCGGCTGGAAGTCGACGGTGTCCTCGTCGATGTCGCGGACCATCTCCATGGCCAGCGGGGCGAGCTTGCACTCCGTGTACCGGGGGGCTGCGGCCCCGTCGTCACCGGGTGAGCCGAAGTTGCCCTGCCCGGCGATGAGCGGGTAGCGCATCGTCCACGGCTGGACGAGGCGGACGAGGGCGTCGTAGATCGCGGAGTCGCCGTGCGGGTGGTACTGGCCCATGACGTCGCCGACGACGCGGGCGCACTTGGAGAAGTTGCGGTCGGGGCGGTACCCGCCGTCGTACATCGCGTAGAGGACGCGGCGGTGGACGGGCTTGAGTCCGTCGCTGACGTCGGGCAGCGCGCGCCCGACGATGACGCTCATCGCATAGTCGAGGTACGACTTCTGCATCTCGAGGTTGAGATCGACCTGTTCGACGCGGTTGATCTCGGTGGGGGTTTCAAAATCGTCAGCCAATGTGGGCTCTTCCCTAGTGTCGTGACCGTTCTTCCGGCCTCGGTGCCGGCTCCCTCAGCGGGAGCGGCGCTCCCGTCCGTGAAGGCGCGGGATCCGTGGCGAACGGCGGCGGATGGAATGTGCGCGGCAGGTGTGCGGATCCGGCGCCGAGGCGGGGCATCCGGATCCGCATGCCGGCTCAGATGTCGAGGAAGCGGACGTCCTTCGCGTTCTCCTGGATAAAGCGGCGACGTGAGTCGACGTCGTCGCCCATGAGGACGGTGAAGATCTCGTCGGCGACGATCCCGTCGTCGAGGGTGACCTGCCGGAGCAGGCGCGTGTCGGGATCCATCGTCGTCTCCCACAGCTCTTCGTAGTTCATCTCGCCGAGGCCCTTGTAGCGCTGGATCGCCTGTTCCTTGGGCAGGCGCTTGCCCTCGGCCTTGCCGGTGGCCAGCAGCGCGTCGCGCTCCTTGTCCGTGTAGGCGAACTGGTAGGGCGCGTTCGACCACTTGATCTTGTAGAGCGGCGGCATCGCGAGGTAGACGTAGCCGTGTTCGATGAGCGGCTTCATGTACCGGAAGATCAGGGTGAGCAGCAGTGTCGTGATGTGCTGGCCGTCGACGTCGGCGTCGGCCATCAGGATGATCTTGTGGTACCGGAGCTTGTCGAGGTCGAACTCCTCGCCGATGCCGGTGCCGAAGGCGGTGATCATCGCCTGGACCTCGTTGTTGCCGAGCGCCCGGTCGAGCCTGGCCTTCTCGACGTTGAGGATCTTGCCGCGCAGCGGCAGGATCGCCTGCGTGAACGGGTTGCGTCCCTGCACAGCGGAACCACCGGCGGAGTCGCCCTCGACGATGAAGACCTCGGAGATGTTCGGGTCCTTCGACTGGCAGTCCTTGAGCTTGCCGGGCATGCCCGAGGACTCGAGGAGGCCCTTGCGGCGGGTCGCCTCACGGGCCTTGCGGGCCGCCAGCCGGGCCTGCGAGGCCTGCAGCGCCTTGCGCACGACGTCCTTGGCCTGGGCGGGGTTCGACTCGAGCCAGTGTCCGAGCTCGTCGCGGACGACGCGCTGGACGAAGCCCTTGACCTCGGAGTTGCCGAGCTTCGTCTTCGTCTGTCCCTCGAACTGCGGGTCACCGACCTTGACGGAGATCACGGCGGTGAGGCCTTCGCGGATGTCGTCGCCGGTGAGGTTGGGGTCCTTCTCCCGCAGCAGCTTCTGCTCGCGCGCGTAGCCGTTGATGAGCGAGGTCAGCGCGGTGCGGAAGCCCTCCTCGTGGGTGCCGCCCTCGTGCGTGTTGATGACGTTGGCGTAGGTGTGGACGGACTCGCTGAAGGCCGTCGTCCACTGCATCGCGATCTCCAGGGAGAGCGTCTCCGCGGCCTCCTCGGCTTCGAAGACGATGATGTCGGGGTTGATGAGGTCGACCTTCTTCGCCGAGTTGAGGTATTCGACGTAGTCGAGCAGACCGTGATCGTACTGGTAGGTGACCTCGCGCGGTTTCGCGTCGGTCTCCTCGTCCTCGTCGATCTGGACGTTGTCGTCGTCGACCTGGGCGTGGCGTTCGTCGATGAGCCTGATCTTCAGGCCCTTGTTGAGGAAGGCCATCTGCTGGAACCTGGCGCGCAGGTACTCGTACGAGAAGTCGGTGGTCTCGAAGATCTCGGCATCGGGCCAGAAGGTGACGATCGTGCCGGTCTTGTCCGTCGGTTCCCCGCGCTGCAGCTCGCCGGTGGGCACGCCGCGGCGGAAGTCCATCGTCCAGTGGTAGCCGTCGCGGAGGACCTCGACGTCGAGGCGCTCGGACAGGGCGTTGACGACGGTCGACCCGACGCCGTGGAGGCCGCCGGCGACCGCGTAGCCGCCGCCGCCGAACTTGCCGCCGGCGTGGAGGATCGTGAGGATGACCTCGACGGTGGGCTTGTGCTCGGTCGGGTGCATCGCCACCGGCATTCCGCGGCCGTTGTCGGCCACGCGGACGCCGCCGTCGGCGAGGATCGTCACGTCGATGTCGTCGGCGTACCCGGCCATCGCCTCGTCGACGGAGTTGTCGACGATCTCCTGCACGAGGTGGTGGAGTCCGCGCTCCGAGGTCGACCCGATGTACATGCCAGGGCGTTTGCGGACCGCTTCGAGACCTTCAAGTACCGTGATGTCCCCGGCGTCGTAATGGGGCTGTTCCTCGGTCGTCATGTGACTCCTCGTACAAATGGACGTTATCAGCTCATTATTCTACCGGGCGCAGCTGACAAATGCCCGCAAGCGGCACAGAAACGTCCATATCGGGATTTTCGACCCGGCAGACGTACCCCCGGACGCAGACGGGTCCGGTTATCGCCGCTACAGGCCTTCTGCTGATTCTGCCGACTTCGCCGATTTCCCTCTATCCGAAGGTGTCGCGCGGACCGCGGCCGCGCACGCTGCGGCGGCCCTTCTTGAATGTCCGTCCGGCCGGACCGCGGATCTCGAGTTCGGTGATCGTCGAGGATCCGAGTCCCGCCTCGAGGGCCCGGAGGATCGTCGGACGCAGCACCCGCAGCTGGGTGGCCCACGTCGTCGAGTCCGCGGCGATGACGAGCAGCGGCGGAGAGAAGTCGACGGGGGTGCAGTGGCGGGCGACCTGTTCGCCGACGAGGTCGGGCCAGCGCCCGAGCACCTTGCCGATGTCGATCGACGACGACCAGCCGCGGGAGCTGATGAGTCCGCCGAGGACCGAGGAGATCGCCGTGGGATCGCGACGGTCCTTGCCCGCCGAGGTGTAGGTGACCTCCGCGCGGACGCGCGAGCGACGGCGGCTGCGGACGAATCTCGCCTCGGTCGCCTCCATCCGCCGCACCCGGTCGAGGGCTTCAAGAGCGGCGACCGGGGTCGCCTCGTCGCGGCTGATGCCGCTCATGAGGCGGGCCCCTCATCCGTGCCGTCGGTCCCGAGCAGCGTCGACTGGTCGATCCGCGCGCCGTCGAGGCCCGCGGGCAGGTCGGCGTCGACGGCGGCGGTGACGAGGACCTGCTCGGCGGCGGTGATCCGCGCGGCCAGCCGGTTGCGCCGCCCGGTGTCGAGTTCGGCGAAGACGTCGTCGAGGACGAGGATCGGCTGCTCGGCGGTCGATCCCGCATCCGCGCTGAGGAGATCCCAGCCGGCGAGCTGCATCGCCAGCGCGAGCGACCACGTCTCACCGTGGGAGGCGTACCCCTTCGCCGGATGCGAGCCGATCATCAGGGAGAGGTCGTCGCGTCCGGGCCCGTGGAGGGTCAGCCCGCGGTCGATCTCCGTCGTCCGGCGCCTCTCGAGGGCACCGAGGAGGAGTTCGCGGGCCTCACTCGCCGAGGTGGTCTGCGAGTAGTCGATGCGCGAGTCGTAGCGTGCGCTCACCCCCTGCCGTTCGAGACGGGCATCGGCGGCGATGTAGGCGAAGTTCTCCTTGAGCGGGTCGACGATGTCGGCGAGCACCCGCTGCCGGCCGAAGACGAGTTCGGCGGCCGCCTCGGCGTAGGCCATGTTCCAGATGTCGAGGGTCGCCTCGAGCCCGGGATCGCGGTCCTCGCGGAGGCGTTTGAGGAGGGCGTTGCGCTGTTTGAGGGCGCGCTCGAAGTCCGTGATCACCGAGGCGAAGCGCGGATTGCGGGCGACGACGAGGGTGTCGATCCACGACCGGCGCTCGGCCGGTTCGCCGCGCACGAGGGCGAGGTCCTCGGGTGCGAAGACGACGGCGGAGACGAGTCCGAGGATCTCCCTGATCTTCACCGGCGAGCGGTTGACCCGCGCGCGGTTGGCGCCTTTGGCCTGGATGGAGACTTCGACGGCGGCATGCCGCGCCCCGCGGTTGACGAGAGCGGAGACGGTCGCCGAACTCGCCTCTTCGTTGACCAGTGGGGCATCGAACGCCACCCGGTGGGAGCGCAGATGCGCGAGATACCCGATCGCCTCGACGATGTTCGTCTTGCCGGTGCCGTTGTCGGCGACGAAGGTGGTGACTCCGGGCCCGAACTCGAGGTCGAGCTCAGGATATGACCGGTAGTTGCGCAGCGAGAGTCGGGATATCCACATTCAGATGCGCGTGGGCATGAGCAGGTAGCGATACGACTCATCGGCCGAGGAGTCGAGGTCCTTCTGCCCGGAGATGATGACGGGCTTCATCGGCTGGGTGAAGGAGAAGTTGACGTAGGGGCTCTCGATCGCCGCGAGCCCCTCGGCGATGTAGTGCGGATTGAAGCCGACGGTGATCGGCTCGCCCTGGAGCACGGCTTCGACGGCCTCGGAGGCCTGCGCGTCGTCACCGGTGCCGGCGTGGAGGGTGAGCATGCCGTCGCTGACCTCGAAGCGCAGCGGAGTGTTGCGCTCGGCGACGAGGGAGACGCGACGCACGGCTTCGCGCAGCACCGCGGTCTCGACGATCGCGTGGATCGGCACCGAGTCGGGGAAGAGCGAGCGGACCTTCGGGTACTCGCCCTCGACGAGCAGCGAGGTCGTCACCCGTCCCGCCGAGGTGAACGAGATGAGGTCCTTGCCGGCGTCCGTGCTCAGGCCGATCGTGACGTCCCCGCCGAGGGACTTCGAGACATCGGAGAGCGTGCGACCGCGCAGCAGCGCGACGGCTGAGACGTCGGGGCGACCCGGGTTCCACGTGAATTCGCGGACGGCGAGGCGGTAGCGGTCGGTGGCCAGCAGGGTGACCTTCTCACCCTCGATCTCGACGCGGACGCTGGTGAGGATCGGGAGGGTGTCGTCCTTCGACGTGGCGATCGTGACCTGCGAGACGGCGTTCTGGAACTCGCCGGCGGAGACGGTTCCCGAATCGTCGGGGACCTGCGGCAGCGACGGGTATTCGGCCACGGGCATCGTCATCAGCGAGAAGCGCGAGGAACCGCACGTGACGTCGACCTTCGACCCGACCTGTTCGAGGGTGACCTCCTGGTTGGGCAGCGCCTTGGAGATGTCGGCGAGGAGGCGACCGGAGACGAGCACGGTGCCCGGGGAGACGACGTCGGCGGAGATCTCGACCCGGGAGGACACTTCGTAGTCGAAGACGGCCAGGCGCACCGTGCCGCCGGTCTCGGCGGTGATGAGGATGCCGGTGAGGACGGGAGCGGAGGGCCGATTGGGGAGGGTCTTGGTCGCCCAGGTCACGGCGTCGGCGAGGACGTCACGATTGACTTTGAACTTCAGAGGGGTTGCTTCGGCGTTCACTTCACTCCTTCGGGAAATCACCCGATGTGCTCGCGACTGTGGCTTGACGGTGCTCGGAAAACTGTACACAGCCTAACCGATGATCCGATACCCGAGCGTGGTCGTCACGGCTGCCCGGACGAACGCCGAGGTGGCGGTCGGGCCCGTGGATCTCGGATCCGAGAATCGTCTTCAAGGCGATGTTCGAATAGTCCTCAGCCTCCGGAGTGACCGCACGGTAGCCGAGCCGTCCGCCGAGCGCAGTCGATGGCGTCCGCCGTCCTATCCCCTTGAGTTGATACAGCAGAAGTATCAGCACCTGTGGAATCTGTGGATGACGGTCGGGCAGGTGCCGGAGATCAGGGGATCGCCGCCTCGGTGAGGGTGTGGATCGCCTGTGCACCGCAGGACGACCGGACGGGGAGGCCTGGGTAAGCACAGACGTGTAGTTCACAGCGGTCCACGTGCTCCACGGCCTCCGTCCCCAGGGTTATCCCCATTGTGATCGGATTGTCCCCAGACTTATCCACAGGTGTGCATAGCGTCTTCTATAGGCGGTGCTGTTGTTTGATGCGGTTTGTGAGTTCGGTGACCTGGGTGTAGACGGCCCGTCGCTCGGCCATCTGCGTTCGAATCTTCTTGTTCGCATGCATGACCGTCGTGTGGTCGCGGCCGCCGAAGGCCTGGCCGATCTTCGGCAGCGACAGATCCGTGAGCTCCCGGCACAGGTACATCGCGATCTGCCGTGCCGTCGTCAGCGTCCGGGAGCGCGAGGTGCCGCAGAGGTCGTCGAGGGTGAGGCTGAAGTAGGCGGCAGTCTGGCCCATGATGTCGGCTGCGGTGATCGCCGGGGTGTCGTCCTGGGTGATGAAGTCCTTGAGCACCGTTTCGGCCAGGGAGACGTCGACCTGCTGATCGTTGAGGTTGGCGAAGGCGGTGACCCGGATGAGGGCGCCCTCGAGTTCGCGGATGTTCGACGAGACCCGGGAGGCGATGTACTCGAGCACCTCGTCGGGGACGTCGAGCTGCTCGCCTGCGGCCTTGCGGCGCAGAATCGCGAAGCGGGTCTCCATGTCCGGGGGCTGGACGTCGGTGAGCAGGCCCCATTCGAAGCGCGAGCGCAGCCGCTCCTCGAAGCCCTTGAGCATCTTCGGCGGCTGGTCGGAGGTGATGACGACCTGCTTGGCCTCGTTGTGCAGGGCGTTGAAGGTGTGGAAGAACTCCTCGACGGTGGCGTCCTTGCCCTGGAGGAACTGGATGTCGTCGATCATGAGGATGTCGACCTCGCGGTACCGCCGCTGGAAGGCGGGACGGAGCGCGTTCGACGTCCGTGACGAGCCGATCGTGTTGATGAAGTCGTTGACGAACTCCTCACTCGAGACGTACTTGACGCGGATCTCGGGGAAGAGCTGTGTCGCGTAGAACCCGATCGCGTGGAGGAGGTGGGTTTTGCCGAGTCCGGAGTCCCCGTAGATGAAGAGCGGGTTGTACGCCTTCGCCGGTGCCTCGGCGACGGCGAAGGCGGCGGCATGGGCGAAGCGGTTCGAGGCGCCGATGACGAAGGTGTCGAACGTGTACTTCGGGTTGAGCTGGGAGACCCCGGGAACGTCGACGGGCGGGGTCGGGGCAGCGGTCGCCTCGGCGATCTCCGCTTCCCGGATCCCCGTCTCACCCGGTGCCGCCTCGGGTCGGGGGACAACCGTCTCAGGTCGGTCCACCGGGGTCGGGGCGGGCGCAGCCACCGGAGTCTCCACAGGTGCCGGGGCAGGGTGCTCATGAGTCGGGGCCGGCGCCGAGGCGGTCTGACCAGTCGGCGCCGAGGCGGTCGTCGATCCGTGGCCTGCCGGCGTCGTGGCGGTGGTCGGCGCGGCGGTGGTGTGGTCGGTCTCGTCGATGAGCTCGTCGAAGCGGATGGGGACGTCGAGTTCGGGATCGACGACGAACCCGAAGGTCACGTCGAAGCCGATGACCCGAGAGAACTCCCTGGTCAGAGGTTCACGCAGGCGGGTCTCGATGGTGCGCCGGGAATGCTCGTCGCGGACGGCGAGGAGGACGAGGGCGTTGTCGACGATCGCCTTGGGCAGCGCGAGGTAGAGGAAGCTCTTCTGATGCTTCGTGAGGTCGGCGTCCTCATCCAGATTGGAGACCACCGTTCGCCATTGGCTGATGAGCTCGTTCTTGGAATTCGACACCGTCGATCCTCTCTGTTGTCGTTCGCGGTCGTCCCACAGTCCACACCTGTGCATGACTTCCACACAGTTTTCCACAGTTTGTGGAGGACTGACGAGTCGGCCGGGCAATCCTCCACACGGGTGGATAAGCGTGTGGAAAACTACATGATTGTGACTTGTGGAAGACGGCAGTCGACGCGGAGATGAACGTGAGTGAACGGGCTGAAACGGTGACGTGAAACATGATCGGCCGGTTTGACCGGTCTCTCCGGCCTTGGCTAAGATGGAGTGTCCTGTGTACCGGGCTGCATCCGATTCTGTTCTAGCTCTTATGCACAGGAGTGCTCGGCGGTCGAGACTCGCACCGCCGTTTTTTGTGAGAACGCGTCAGGCGTTCACCCGCAACCCAGAAATCGGAGACCTCAAGTGAGCAAGCGTACTTTCCAGCCGAACAACCGCAAGCGTGCCAAGAAGCACGGCTTCCGCCTGCGCATGCGGACCCGTGCCGGTCGCGCCATCCTGGCTTCGCGTCGTCGCAAGGGACGTTCCGAAGTCTCGGCCTGACCTTTGATCCCGGATGCGCACCGGCTCCGGCGCGGCGAGGACTTCAGACGAGTCTTCAGAGCCGGCGTTCGGGTGCGCTCGGACCACCTCATGGCGCACAGCCTGTCAGAGGCAGATGATTCCCACGCCCCGCGCGTGGGTTTCATCGTATCCAAGGCCGTCGGCAACGCGGTCAAGCGCAACAAGGTGAAGCGCCGGCTGCGGGAGATCATGCACCCGAGGCTGGCGGAGATGGAGACCGGCAGCCTGTTCGTCATCCGAGCACTGCCCAATGCCACCGAGGCGGCCTTCGCCGACCTCGAGACCGAAGTGGGCGAGCTCATCGAGAAGGCCCGGAAGAAGCAGCAGAATCGTGGACGCCGAACACGACCTCAGACATGAGTCGGAGGTGCCGCGCCGCCCGGCCGGATTCTGGCCGGGGGTGTGGTGGTTCCTGCGCATCGCGCCGCGGATGCCCTTCGTCTGGTTCATCCGGGCGTATCGGGTCGTCGTCTCCCCGCTCTACGGACAAGTCTGCCGGTACTATCCGAGCTGCTCGATGTACGGGCTCGAGGCCTTCGAGATACACGGAGTTCTCAAGGGAATGGTGTTAACTGGATGGCGGATACTGCGGTGCAATCCGTTCTCCCACGGCGGGGTCGATCACGTTCCCGGCTCCGCCCGCGAAGCCCGGTCCGCGGCGATGAGAACCACGGGCTCCGGACACGGGCAGGAGCGCTCGTGATCGCCCGTCCCGCGCGGGACGCACCGGTCCGCGCCCATGTCGCGACCGACTGACAACAATGGCACAATGAACGACGCGCACGAGTCGTTGTAACGAGGAGAACTGAATGGACTGGATCGACAGCTTGCTCTACCCCCTGCAGTGGGTAGTGGCATGGATCCTCGCGATCTTCCACGACATCTTCACCGCACTCGGACTCCCCGCCGCGAACGGCTGGACGTGGGTCCTCTCGATCGCCGGCCTCACCGTCGTCATCCGTGCGCTCCTCATCCCGCTCTTCGTCTACCAGATCCGCGCTCAGCGCAAGATGCAGCTCCTCCAGCCCGAGATCCAGCGGCTGCAGGCGAAGTACAAGGGCAAGAAGGACCAGTACTCCCGCCAGGCCATGGCCGAAGAGCAGATGAGCCTCTTCCGCGACAACAAGACGAGCCCGTGGGCGTCATGTCTGCCGCTGCTCGTGCAGATGCCGATCTTCTTCTCGCTCTTCCGCGTCATCCACAACATGCAGGGCGTGGCTGAAGGCCGCATCGACGCGATCGGCGGTCTCACCCAGGAGCTCGCGCAGCAGGCCGAGGAGTCCTCGGTCTTCGGCGTCTCGCTCTCGGCGACGTTCATGGATCCGGGCATCACCGTCAAGGTGCTCACCGCGGTCCTCATCATCATCATGGCTGCGACGATGTTCATCACGCAGAAGCAGATGATGGCGAAGAACATGTCGGAGGCCGCGATGGCCAACCCGATGATGCAGTCGCAGAAGATGCTCCTCTACATCATGCCGGTCGTCTTCGGCGTCGGCGGCATCTACTTCCCGCTCGGTGTGCTCTTCTACTGGCTCGTGTCGAACACGTGGACGATGGTCCAGCAGCACATGGTCATCAGGAACATGCCCGCGCCGGGGTCGAAGGCGGAGAAGGAGATGCTCGAGCGCAAGGCGCGCAAGGGCAAGACCGTTCCGCAGGCAGAGGTCAAAGGCGCCGCTGTCCCCGCCGAGGAGGCTCCGAAGTCGTCCGGGCAGCGTCAGCAGCCTGTGAGCAAGAACCGCAAGAAGAACAAGAAGCGCTGAGGTAGGACATGTCAGAAGAAGTCATCGACGACAAGGCTGCGAAGCCGACCCGTGCCGAGCTCCTCGAGGAAGAGGGCGAGATCGCGGCGGATTATCTCGAAGAGCTCATGGACATCGCCGACATCGACGGTGACATCGACATCGACGTCGCCGATGGGCGTGCGCAGCTGTCCATCGTGTGTGAGGACGAGGACGACTCGAACCTGCGCACACTCGTCGGTCGCGACGGCAAGACTCTCGGGGCTCTGCAGGAGCTCTGCCGACTCGCTGTGCAGACGAGCACGGGTCAGCGTTCATGGCTCATGCTCGACATCGACGGCTACCGCTCGAACCGCCGTGATGAGCTCATCGGCAAGGCCGAGGCCGCGATCGAACAGGTCAAGGAGTCCGGCGAGGAGTTCGCGTTCAAGGCGATGAACAGCTTCGAGCGCAAGATCATCCACGACCAGGTCGCCAAGGCCGGTCTGGTGTCGGAATCGGAAGGCGAAGGCGAGGGCCGTCACGTCGTCGTCCGCCCCGCAGATGACTGACTTGTCCGCGCTCGAAGTTCCCCCGGCGGGGACCGAAGAGTACTTCGGTGAGGCGTTCCCGCTGGCCCAGCGCTACGCGGAGCATCTGGCGACCACGGGCATCGAGTGGGGTCTCATCGGACCGCGGGAGATCGACCGACTGTGGACGCGCCACATCCTCAACTGTGCGGTCGTCGCCGAATTCGTGTCCTCCGACGACGTCGTCGGGGATGTCGGCAGCGGCGCCGGACTGCCCGGGATCCCGATCGCACTCATGCGCCCGGAGGCGAAGGTCGTGCTCATCGAGCCGATGGAGCGCCGGGTCGAATGGCTGAAGATGGTCGTCGACGATCTCGGACTGGACAATGTCCGGATCGTCAGGGCCCGTGTCGAGGACCTCGTCGACGAGGAGATGTTCAGCGTCGTCACGGCGCGGGCCGTCAAGGCGATGACGACACTCGTCGAATGGACCCACGACGTCATCGGGCCCGAGGGCCGGATCCTCGCGCTCAAGGGTGAGTCGGTCGAGGGTGAGCTCGTCAAAGCGAAGAAGCTGCTCAAACGCTACCGCTTCGGGCAGCCGACGATCCACGTCGTCAACGGCGGAATCCTCGAGGTTCCCAGTCGCGTCGTGGAAATAGCGAAGAAATAGAACGAACCAAATGTGGTCTAGGCTGTCAGTAGCTTTGTGAACCCGATGGATGATGGAGTGCGCCGAATGCCGATCATGGACGAGTCGTCTCCGATAGGTGCCGCGATCGCTCGCGACAATCGTCGTGCCGACCGCCTTGCGCAGGTCAGCTTTCCCAAGCCGGACTCCACTCGCATCTTCACGATCGCCAATCAGAAGGGCGGTGTGGGGAAGACGACGACGGCGGTGAACATCGCCGGAGCCCTGGCGAAGCAGAACCTCAACGTCCTCGTCATCGACATCGACCCGCAGGGTAATGCGAGCACGGCGCTCGGCATCGATCACTACTCCGATGTCACGAGCATCTACGATGTGCTCATCGATGATGTGCCGATGCGCGACGCCGTCGCTCAGGCACCGGACTTCGACACTCTCGTCTGTGTGCCGGCGACGATCGACCTGGCCGGGGCGGAGATCGAACTCGTGTCCCTCGTCGCCCGTGAGCAGCGCCTGCAGCGCTCGTTGGGTCTCTACCTCGAGGAGCGGGCGGCCGCCGGGGATCGGGTCGACTACGTCATCATCGACTGCCCGCCGAGCCTCGGACTGCTCACCGTCAATGCCTTCGTCTCGGCCCGTGAGGTTCTCATCCCGATCCAGTGCGAGTACTACGCACTCGAGGGGCTGAGCCAGCTGCTCAAGAACATCCAGCTCATCCAGAAGCACCTCAACCCGCAGCTGTCGGTCTCGACGATCCTGCTGACGATGTACGACGGGCGCACGAACCTCAGCGCTCAGGTGGCCGAGGATGTGCGGACGCACTTCCCGGAGCAGGTTCTCGGGACGGCCATTCCGCGTTCCGTGCGGATATCCGAGGCACCGAGCTACGGTCAGACTGTCATCACCTATGATCCCCATTCCAGCGGCGCTCTGTCCTACCTGGAAGCTGCTGAAGAGATCGCGAATCGAGGAGTGGAACGTGGCTGAACGCAAGAAGCGCGGGCTGGGACGGGGTCTCGGCGCGCTCATCCCCGACGCTGCGACGAGCGATCGTCCCGTCGATGTCTTCTTCTCCGGCGGCAGCGCCGAGGAGCAGTCGCGCAGTTCAGCCACGGCCGAGGACGCGAAGTCGACCCGAACGCGCCGGACCGACCCCGCAGCGTCGATGCAGTCATCACGCCGTCGCAAGCCGAAGGCGGACACGACGGAGAGCTCCTCCGCGGCTGGGACCCGGGCCCCCGGTTCGAAGGCCTCTGCGGCGAAAACCGGCGCTGCGAAGACCGGTGCTGCAAAGACCGGCGCTGCGGCCGAATCGGGCACGGCGGCCAAGGCCGGCTCCGCAGCGGATGCGGGAGATTCGAACTCGGCGGCGAAGTCGAGCGGTGCGAAGACCGCGTCGACGGCAAAGTCCTCTTCGGCCAAGTCCTCGACCCGAAAAGCCGCGACAGCGAAATCGTCGACTGCTAAGAGCACGACTGCGAAGACTGCAAAAGCGAAGTCCGAGGCCGCGAAGGCCGCGACCAGCAATGTGGCGTCACCTGTGAACAAGCGGACCGCGGTGAAGCCGTCTCCTGCCCCTGACTCAACAACCGATGAATCGATTGTTGTCGACGAGCAGACGACTGCGTCGTCGGTCGCAGCCAGCGATGCTGCTCGGTCTCTCGGGAGTTCTGCATCGGTCGACAGCTCTGCGTCCATCGACAGTTCTCGGTCGATCGACGAGGTCGAGACGGTTGATGATGTGCGAGAGCAGCACCCCGGGGTCTATACCTCGAAGGGCGGTTCACTCGACGATGACCGCTCTGCAGCAGACGATTCCGCTGCGGCCGGTGAGCCTGCTGACGACAGTGACGAGCAGTCCCCGAAGCCGGGTACTATGGGTGTAGTTGAATCACCGGATGACACCTCGGCGAATGGCGACTCCGAGTTCGATGACGGACCGGGTGTGGATTCGATTCCGGACACCGCGTTCGGAGAAGTCGACGTTGAGCTCATCGACCCGAACCCTCGCCAGCCGCGGACGGTCTTCGATGAGGATCAGCTCGCTGAACTCGTTCACAGCATCCGCGAGATCGGCGTGCTCCAGCCTGTTGTCGTCCGGCGCAAGCCAGGCGCTGAGGAGCGATACGAGCTCATCATGGGTGAGCGCCGTCTGCGGGCAACGAAGGAAGCCGGACTCGGGACGATTCCCGCGATCGTGCGCTTCGTCGACGACACTGACCTGCTCCGAGATGCGCTGCTCGAAAACCTCCATCGTGCTGAACTCAACCCGCTTGAAGAGGCTGCGGCGTATGGACAGCTGCTTGAGGATTTCAACTGCACCCAGGAGGAGCTGTCGGAGCGCATCGGTCGTTCGCGTCCCCAGATCTCCAACACCTTGCGCCTGCTTCGTCTGCCCCCGCTCGTTCAGCGTCGCGTGGCGGCCGGAGTCATCTCCGCAGGACATGCACGGGCGATCCTCGGGCTGAAGGATCCCGAGCAGATGGAAGTCCTTGCCCAGCGGATCGTTGCTGAGGGACTGTCGGTTCGCGCATCTGAGGAAGCCGTCGTCCTCCTCAATCGGGGTGACTCGGTGAATGTTTCACGTGCAACGTCGCGGGTGGCCCCGGAGTTCATCGAGGTCGCCGAACGACTCGGTGATCGCCTCGACACGAAGGTCAACATCACCGTCGGTAAACGCAAGGGAAAGCTGAGCGTCGAGTTCGCGAATCAGGAGGATCTCGATCGAATCCTTTCGCTGCTTGGCGTCAAGTCCGCCGAGTAGTCTCTCCAGTTAGCCCCTCAGGGTAGGCAGCTGTCTGCCCGGCTATTCGGTCACGTGACGATCAAATGTCCGAAGTGATTGTAAGACTTGGTGACTGGCGAAGTTTGCGCCGGCCGTTTCGCGTCAGTCTCGCTTTCGAGGTTTGAGAATCTTCACTCATCCAGCGAACCGCGACTTGCCGCTGCCTATGGTTTCACGTGAAACGGTCGATCGCCGCTGTATGCGAGGGCGACGGACAAGCTGCTTACGCTGACGAGCGAGCAGGATGCGTGACGTTGGTGCTTCATTGTTGCCTCGCTTGTGCAGTTACTGTCGGTGCGGATGTGGATCGTCCTAGCTGTTTCGATCTGGAGAATTTTTACCGTCGAGCTGCATCTTTTCATGCAGAACAGGTAATCCGTATTCCTGACGCAGTTTCGATCGCTCAGCATGCAGGTTGTAGGGTCGATTCAATCGGGTCGTGTCGGGAATGCTCGACTTCTTCGCTCTGGTTTCACGTGAAACGGAGCCGTAATCGATGACTCCGTATATGCGGTCATGCCGAGTCGGTTGACCTTAACGGCTGCGAAGATTGTGGCGACGTGTCGGTCAGCGTCACCCGCCCGCTGGGCCAGGATTGAGATGGGTTTGCTGTCCTCCCCCGAGTGCGATGAAAAAACTCTTCGTTCGGGGCCGTTGTTGTGGCTGCAGCGGCACATACCTGTCGTTGTTTACGGCGGCCACTGGCCACGGTTCTACCCGCCGCCCCTCGTCCTGCTCGGTGTATCTGTTCGATCTCGGGCGTAGAGATCGCGCTATGGATTCCGGGGCTCCCGTGGAGTACGAGTCGGAATGAATCACTTACAGTTTTGCTTTCACCCCTCGCGCGGGCATGAAGAGCGCTTCAGGTGATACAGGGGGTTTCACGTGAAACATCGTGGCCTGTTGGCAACTGTTCTGTACGACCAGTGTCGAAGCTCTGCACAACGTGCGACGGGCGAAGTCGAAATACTGCACAACATGCGATGGGGGAATACGAACTGCTGGCCGAGGTTCGTTACCGAGGTTCGTGAGTTCATTCTCTTCGCAGTTTCACGTGACACTGCCCTTCAAAGGATGTATGTGGCTTCACGTGAGTCTGAGGTCCACAGCATGCGGTTCGTTTCACGTGAAACAGCGCTTCATGGGTTCTATAAGGTTTCACGCGGGACTATGCTCTACAGCTTGTCGTCCGTTTCACGTGAAAAAACGCTTCCTAACGCGTGGGGCTCGCCGTCGCTCCTACTACCCCGCGGACTGCTTCTACGTTTTAAACCTAAGTGGTCAAATCACAGTTGCTCCCTGCGTCGAACTAGTGGTTTCACGTGAAACGCCCTCAGTGAAGCTGGTCCGGGGGCCTGCCCCCGTAAGTGGGTTCGTGAAACATTCTGGTTGTTTCATGCAGTCGACCGGGAACCGAGCCCGGTTGGGTTCTAAGAAGCGACGAATAGTCGACACACTTCCCGGCCGCTGGGCGATGGAGTGCGCGAGTTCATTTCGTCGACAGCCTGCAATGCGCCCCCACTAAGGGTGTCTACAACGAAGACGGCGTTAGAGAGAAACGTTCGCGCTTGCTACTGCGGTCGGGCACGAGGCCGCGCGCCGGTGACTGCGTTTGGGAACGGGGCTACTTGCTTGGTAATGGCCCCTGGTCAACGCTTCGGTTGAGAGGTGCGACCCTCCTCGATTTGAAGCATTATGTTCGACCTATAGGCTAGTTTCACGTGAAACGGAGAATCCCCGGATCGATGACCGCCCTTGTGGGCGGTCTCGGCTAAGTCTTGCACAGGTGTCGGGCTACTGAGTTCGGGTGCGTTACGTGAAACTGTCCGTCCGGAAGCTCTAGGAGCATGGAGCAGCTCTACGCTTGGCGTACATCGATCGAAGTGTCCCCCTCGTGGGGCCCAGAAAGCGTGCTGAGGCTTGGCGGACGATGGTGCTGTAACCTCGACATTAGGCAGCCGATGAGGATTCTGGAGTCGATCAGATTCTGTCCTAGGGTTCGAGCTATTCGTGCGAGCTTTTGAGCTGCATCGGATTGTTTCACTTGGAACGGTAGGCAAAGCGGTGTTCCCTGGCAAAAAACGCGAGGTATCGGTCTAGCTACTGCCTCGGAAATGCCACTCGTTGAGTACATTCCTGATCGTTCACCTTTCGCATACTGGCGGCGATGGTTCCGGCTTGAGCAGCTCAGGCAGGATTGCAATCAGTTGAAGTCAGTTTTCCTGTGAGGTCCTTAGCACTCGTCGCTATGGTCGACGGAACTATGCGCGGATCCAGTTCGTACAAAGTGGGCGTCGGGTCCTCATGGCATGGTTGGGGCAAGCCGCTTGATACCGACCTCTTACGATCCAACGCCGGGTTTCGATGCTTGTCGGAGAGACCCCAAACGACATGACTTTCGTGATACCGCCGGGGTGTTTCACGTGAAAGTGTTTCACGTGAAACGGCTGGTGTATTTCGCCCGAAACGCTCACTCTGGGACGTGGTAGCCACGAGGATGCCAGGCGTATGCTGCCAACCGCGGAGTCGACGATGTCGTTCTCGGCGAGGGTTTAGAGGGGTGCCAGGCTGGGCATTCTGGGGCAGCGGAACTGTCCACATTCCGGGGGGCCGCGACAAGAGAACTGCTCATTCTCCGTGCGGCGGTTACCCCTTCCCGCGACGGCTGAGCATGTGCTTGTGTACGTAGCGGGCGGAAAGATGTGTTATTGATGGACCGAGATTACCTCGTGTGCCCGAGCTGTTTCGCTCTGCCCCATGTGGGTACCGCGGAGTATTCGCGTGGCCATGAATGCGTTTGGTCAGCGGAGAATCGGCGAGGCCATGAACGTATTTTGTCTATGGTGTGTTCGGCTACCGGGATTCCGACAAAGCGACGACTTTGGCTTGGAGGAGGAGATCCCTGTAGTCGATGTCCGTGCATTTTGGTGGCTGAGAAGGTTGCCGTTTCACGTGGAACGGCAACGATCTCACGAAGCCTCGAATCAGTGGAGTCGCCGCATAGTCGCCCGCTTCAATCCGCCTTGCGACCACGTACGTGGACGCAGCCGCCGATCTCGACAGAGAGCCGACTGTTCGACCGTTGGTAGTTATGGACTGAGCGCGGTCCAGTTGTCGACCGATTTGGTCAGCGGCTGGTGTGGGAGTTCTTTCACACATCCGAAACGCAAAGGCCACAGCGCATTGGTTCGAAACCACTGGCGCGAAAGCAGTGCCTCGGAAAAGCAGTCCCGAACGAAGTGCCTCGAAAACGCTGCTTAGACAACGCTACACGCCAATAACGCTACCCTGAACGTGTTGCCCCGTACGCGGTGCCTCTAACGGTACACGGTGCCTCTAACGGTCTGACAATCGAGCCGACCTGGTCAAACGGAGCCGACCCTGCTCGCATGGAAGGTGGAAAACTCGCGAAACTTCAGTACCCGATCTCGGAGCAGCTGTGGAATCCGGAGTTCGGTCTTGTGTCAGCCGTAGGCCTTGATCTCGGCGAGGCTGAGCGTCCCGGTTGCCGGGTCGGCGTCCTCCTTGACGTAGAGCCGCTGCAGCGCTGCGGCGATGCCGTCGGCGATGGCGTCTCTCACCGCGGGGTCCTCGAGGTTGCGGCGATCGTCGGCATTGGTGAGGTATCCCGTGACGACATGGACCTTAGGCGTGCGGAGTCGTTTGAGAGACGACCATGTGCGCCCGTGCGATCGGCAGTCCAGCATTCCCGTGCGCGCAGTGATCTCGCTCTGGATGAGCGAGGCCAGCCGCTTCCCGACAGGTGAGTTGAGATCCGGGTGCTCCTCGTGGCCGAAGTAGAACGTCGCGAGACCGTTCGCTCCGGGCGAGCGGCTGACGTCGGCGGTGACAGTGATGACAGCTGAGGCACCGAGCTGATCTGCGGCGTTGATCTCAGCCGCGTCGCCGTCGAGGACGATGGCCCCTGCCCCGACCGCCTCGAGCCGTCCGGCCAAACGGCCGGCTACATCTGTAGTGACATCGCGTTCGAGCTTCGACTGCCACTCGTTCATCGGCAGCGTGACGAAGTCGGTCGTTGTGGTGGCGGCTTCGATGACGAAGGTCCGACCGGCCAAAGAGGTTCCCGACGCGGCGACGCGTGCCGTCTCCTCGAGAGCATAGAGGTTTCCGGTCGTGTGCTTGCGATCGACGGCTTCGAGGCCACGGAGAGTCTGCGGACCGGCGATGCCGTCGACCTTCGCTCCCAGACCCATCTGCAGCTCTTTGACGGCCTCTTCGGTGGCCGCGCCGTACTCTGCGTCGATGCGGCCGGCGTAGAAGCCGAGTCCCGACAGGCTGCGCTGGAGGGTGAGCACATCATCGCCTGTGAGGACCTTGACGGGGTCGAAACGGAGCACTCGGTCACCGAGCTGGAAACGAGCACGATCGAGCTCTGTGAACGTCTCAGAGCCGAGCACACCATCGCAGAGGATCCCCCGTGTCTGCTGGAACTGCCGAACGGCGAGTTCGAACGGCCGGTCGAAGTCCTCTCCGCGGGGGTCGCCGACATTGAGACCCAAACGTGCCATCTGCGATTTGATCGCCGGCAGGACCTCTGAAGCGTCTCCGCTTCTGAACTGCGGTCGTTCCTGGTGATTCAATGTCGTGCCAATCTGCTGTGCTGAGGGTGTGAAACTGCGGGGATGTACGCCGAAGGCGCCTGTTGATATTACAACAGGCGCCTTGGAACTTGATCAGATGAAGTCTTTGAGCTCGTCTTCGAGGGCAGGCTTCGGGCGGGCGCCGATGATGGTCTTCGCGACCTCACCGTCCTTGAAGACGTAGAGAGCGGGAATCGAGGTGATTCCGTACTTGCTCGCGGTCTCGAGGTTCTCGTCGGTGTTGACCTTGACGACGGTGAGCTTGTCAGCGTTCTCGTCGGCGATCTGATCGACGATGGGGCTGACCATGCGGCAGGGTCCGCACCAGGGTGCCCAGAAGTCGACAAGCACTGGCTTGTCCGACTTGAGGACGGTGTCGTCGAATGTGGCGTCAGTTACGTCGGTCGACATGATCTCCCTTTCTGCTGGTGAGTGTCATAAGCGGCAACAGCGCACGCGCGGGTTTCATTCCCCGAGTCCGAGGCGCTCCGGGCCGACGTTCCTCCGGCCCTCAAGGAGATCTGCTCCTCAGGGCAACCGGATCCTCAGGGAATCGGGCTCAGGCGTTCATCACCTCGACGGCGGCTTCGTGGTCACCTTCGGCTTCGAGGACATCGGAGGCCTCGAGATCCGCGAGGTAGTTCTCCGCGTCGAGGGCCGCAGCGCAACCGGATCCGGCTGCGGTGATCGCCTGACGGTAGACGGAGTCGATGACGTCGCCGGCTGCGAAGACGCCCTCGACAGCGGTCTTCGACGAGCGGCCCTCGACCTCGAGGTAGCCGTCGGGACGCAGCGGCAGCTGCTCGGCGAACAGGCTCGTGCGCGGGTCCGAGCCGATGGCGACGAAGAGGCCGGTCACCGGCAGCTCTGAGGTCTCTCCCGTCACCGTATTGCGCACGGTGATCCCGGTGAGCGCGTCCTCGCCGTGGATCGCCTCGACCTCGGTGTCGAGCATGTACTCGAGCTTGTCGTCGGCCTTCGCCCGATCCTGCATCGCCTGCGAGGCACGCAGCTCCTGCCGGCGGTGGATGAGCGTGACCTTCGAGGCGAAGCGAGTGAGGAACGTCGCCTCTTCCAGCGCTGAATCGCCACCGCCGACGACGGCGATGTGCTGGTCACGGAAGAAGAAGCCGTCGCAGGTCGCGCACCAGCTCACACCGTGGCCCGACAGCTTCTTCTCATTCGGCAGCCCCAGCTCGCGGTAGGCCGACCCCGTGGCGAGGATGACGGCCTTCGCGGTGTAGCGGGACCCGAGAGCGGTTTCGATCTGATGGGCACCGGGGTGCAGCTTGAGCGTCTCGACGTCGTCGTAGATGACCTGAGCCCCGAACCGCTCCGCCTGCTCGCGCATGTTCTCCATGAGCTCAGGGCCCTGGATGCCCGCCGGGAAACCGGGGTAGTTCTCGACGTCGGTGGTGTTCATGAGCTCGCCGCCGGCCGTCACCGAGCCCGCGATGACCACAGGAGACAGGTTGGCCCTCGCGGCGTAGATCGCGGCCGTGTATCCGGCCGGTCCCGACCCGATGATCACGAGTTGAGTGTCAGTCATGTGCGTTCCCTGTCCCTGTTGTGTGTTCTGTCATGTCGCGCCGCGGAGGCGCTGATTGGGTGCTCTCTAGGTAACCGAGCATAGTCGGTGACTATTCCTCGCCGAGGCTGTCGATCGGTGCCGACCGCCCGACGGAGTAAGCCTGTCATCCGTTCGCGTCGCTAGGTGATGTCGACGGTGCTGATGACGGCCCTGTAGCCGCCGTCGTCGCGGGGCAGCTCGGTGACCCAGAGGATGAGGCTGTCGGTGTCGACGCCCTCATCGAGGGTGACGGTGACTCCGTCCTTCGCATCGTCGAACTCCCCTTCGCCCACCTTCTTCGCCGACTCGGGGTCAGATCCGCTGAGGATCTCGAACGCTCCGCCGGACGTCGACGAGACGACGGTGACCTCACTGACGGGGGCCTTCTTCTCGAACTCGAAGAGCAGACCGACGCCGTCCTTGAGGTTGCCGAACTCCGCCGAGTTGTACCGGTCGGTGCGCCACGAGCCCTTCTCGCCCTTGATGACGTCCTTGGCCTGATCGTCGTTCTCCGTGTCATCGCCCTGCGGATCGAGCGCCGTGACCTTGTCGATCACCGGCGGCTCAGCCTGAGGCTCCTTCGTGGGCTGCTCTTCGGCCGGCTGACTCGGAGCCGTCGAGGCGGGTGCGGCGGTCGGCTCGTCCCCGCCCGAATTGAGGTTGACGACGATGATGCCGATGATGACGGCTGCGACGACGAGGAGACCGAGGACGAGCAGCGCGAATGGCTTGCGGGTGCGCGCCTTCGCCGCCTGCGGGTCCTCATCGGCTGCGACGGCCCGGGAGTTCGCCGTGGTGCCGCCGCCGTGGCCGCCTTGCCCACCGGCTGCAGGTGACTGCGCACCCGTGCCTCCGGGTGGCTGGGCACCGGCTCCGCCGGCACCAGCGGCGACTCCGGCACCAGCGGCGACTCCGGCACCAGCAGCGGCTCCGGGGCCTGCGGCCGCTCCGGCAGCGGGGCTGCGACCGCTCGAGGGCGAACCGCCTGTGCCGGAGGCTCCTGCTCCTGCGGCCACTGCGGACCCCGCACCGCCACCGGACCCCGAACCGCCGTTGCCCGAGCGGGCAGCGGCGGTCCCGGCGCCGAGGCCGGCTGCCGTGGGGCCGTCGTCGACGGTCTCCGGTGAGAGTCGGCGCATCTGCTTCGGCGGAGTCGCGGCGTTGGCCTCCTCCTGGCGGGCGGCAGAGGACGCCTCGAGTGCTGCCAGACGCCTGCGCGCCTCTTCCTCCTTGGCCTTCGAGATCCGGCGCTCACGCTCGTATTCGCGCAGCTGATGCTCGCGCTGCTGTTCCGAGGTCTCGAACATTCCCCCGAGGAACCACGAGCCGTCGTCCTCGTCGTCGATGATGACGCGGGTGTCGTTCTCATCCTCCGACTCGTCGAGTGCGACGATGTCGAGGGCCTGAGTGTCAGGTTCGGGTTCGTCGCGATTGAGGATCGGCGAGGTGAGGTTCTCGTCGTATTCGTGGGCCGAGTAGCCCGAGTACTCCGAGTAGGTCTGCTCCGGCTGCCACTCGTCCCAGTCCTTCGCGGCATTGTCGATCTGCTCGGCCCCGATCGGGAAGCTCGACGCCTTCCGCATCTGCATCCGATCGGCGTATCGCCCGGTGGTGCGACCGGAGACTCCGGCAGCGAGTCCCCTCGTCCCCGGTCGGGTGATGCCGATGCGCACGAGCGCGGCTTTGACCTGGTCCTCGCTCGCCGGTGTCGTCGCTCCGCCGATCGTCGGCGACCCCGCCATCGGCAGGCTCGTGGCCTCCTCGAAGCTCGCCGGTGAGGCGTCGAAGAGCTTGTCGTTCTCGGCCGCCGGAGTGCGGTTGACGTAGCGAAGGAGCTCGGCGTCCCACTCGTCGATGAAGCCGAGCACCTCGGCGACGGATCCGGGACCGGGATCGTGCCCGGTGAGCACACCACTGATGAAATCATCGAGCTCTGCCGGAACCTCGGGGTTGAGCGCTTTCGCGCGCGCGATCCGGGAGTTCTCCCGCGGTGCCGCAGGCACTCCGCTCATACCCTCCTCGGCGGGCCAGTAACCGGTCACCGCCGCATAGAAGAGCCGGATGAGGTCGAGGGCGTCCTGCCGGGAGGCCTTCGTCGGCGTGTAGTCGTCCGGGTCGATGACCCCGGTGCCCAGCGCCAGGGCCGCGTCGATGCCGATGCCGGAGACGAGGACGCCGCCGGAGGAGGTGATCCCGACGACGCTCGGCCGGAGGAACATGTGGAAGAGCCCGCGCCGCGCCGAGGTGACGAGAACCGTGCCGATCTCACCGATGAGCGCCTTCGCCGCGTCGACGGGCAGCGGGGTCTTCGGCAGGATCTGTCCGAGCGCGGTGACGGCGATGCGCTGGGACACGACGTAGTCGAGGCCGTTCGAATGGCCGACGTCGAGGGTCGGGGCGATGCGGGGATCGCCGAGGATCGAGACGCGCTGGGCGGCTTCGAGGACGTCGGAGGAGGCCTCGGCGTCGGCGACGTGGATGAGGACGGGTTCATCGAGGATCGCATCGAGAGCCGTGCACACTGTGCCGACGGCGGGCTTGTCCTCGAGCCAGGGACGGTCGACCGTTGATACGACATAGCGACCGGCTACGACCATGCCGGGTTCGATATCGATCAGGGGGATCACCTCCGGGGCGGGGATTGGGCAGGCTATCTCTTCAGTTTCCCAGCTGCGAGCCCAATAATCGAATGCAACTCTCTGACACGGAGCAGAAAACAGGCACCGACATAGACAAGGAGCATGACCGATCCGACGACAGCCGTGGTGACGAACGCCTGCCACTGACCCGCGAGGGCGAAGTCAGGGAAGAGCAGCAGCATTCCGAATCCGGCGAGGCCGGCTGCCAGCGCCGCGAGGAGGAACTTCACATGCGCCTGCGCGATCGCTCTGATGTCGATGTCGCCGAGGCGGCGGCGCAGGAGTGCGAACGAGAGGATCATCGCGAGCAGGTATCCGAGGCTCATGACGAGGCCGATGATCGCCACCGTCACGGACTTCGGGAAGATCGACGCCGAGAGCACCGCGAGGGACTGGAAGATGATCTGGGGCAGCTGGATGAAGAACGGGGTGCGCGCATCCTCGTACGCGTAGAAGACGCGCTGGGCGAGGTAGTTCGCACTGAACGGGATGAGCCCGAAGACCATCGTGATGATGACGAGCCCGACCGCCGTCGCCTGTTCTCGGCCGGAGCCGGCGATGATCATCGCCACGGGCGAGGCGAGGACGACGAGGGCGGCCACGGCGAAGGAGTTGATGAGCCCGACGGTGCGCACGCCCATCGAGAAGTCCGACTTCACCGCCGCCGTGTCGTGGTCGGCGGCGTTCCTGCTCAGCGATGTGAAGAGGGCAGTGGCGAGTGAGACCGCGATGAGCGAGTGCGGAAGCATGAAGACGAGGTAGGCATACGTGTACGCCGCGTTCGACGCGTTCTCTTCCCCCGGCACCGAGGCGCCGGCCGCGACCCGGGAGATGACGAGGAACCCGAGCTGGCCGACGAGCATCGCGGCGAACGTCCAGAACGCGACCTTGCCGGCGGTGCCGAGGCCGACTCCGCGGAATCCGAAGGTCGGTCGGTACGAGAACCCGATGCGCTTGAGGGGCCAGATGAGGATGAGCGCCTGTGCCGCGACCCCGAGTGTCGCCGACCCGCCGAGGAGGGCGATCTTGTCCGGCGTCCACGTGTCGAGGGTGTGCGGGGAGGCGTTGTTCGTGCCGAAGACGACGATGAAGATGGCGAGGCCGATGATCGCGACGATGTTGTTGAGCACCGGGGCCCACATGTACGGGCCGAATGAGGACTTCGAGTTGAGCACCTGGCCGAGCAGCGTGTAGAGCCCGTAGAAGAAGATCTGCGGCAGACACCAGTAGGCGAAGGCCGTGGCCAGCGCGAGCTGTTCGGGACTCCATCCCGAGGAGTAGAGCCACACGAGGATCGGGGCGGCGAGCGTCGCGATGACGGTGACGATCGTGAGCAGGAGGAACGAGAGGGTGAGGAGCCGGTTCGTGTAGTCCTGGCCGCCGTCGTCGCGCTTGGTCGCACGGACGAGCTGCGGCACGAGGACGGCGTTGACGACGCCGCCGGCAAGCAGCATGTAGAGCGTGTTCGGGACTTTGTTCGCGACGTCGAAGGCGTCGGCCTGCACCGCAGTGACGCTGATTGCGAGGGCGAGCAGTGAGGCTTTGACGAGGCCGAGGATCCGCGAGGTCAGGGTGCCTGCCGTCATGATCGCCGACGAGCGGGCGAGCGAGGAGAATGACGCCACTTACTGTCCCTTCCTCTCGGGGTTGTCGTTCTTCGCCCGGGCGACCGCTGCGGCCAGCTGCTGTTCCGGGATCTTCCTGCGTCCGCGGCGCACGGACTTGACCAAGCCGATCACGAACACCGCCGCGAGCGCCAATCCGACGACGGCGGTGCCGATGTTCTCCCAGTCCGCGCGCACCCTGACGAGCAGGGAGGTGCTCTGCGGGAGGACGACCCCGGATTCGGAGATCATCTCGATGCGCGTGGGCACGTCGGCATTGGCGAGTCCCTCGACGGGCACGTCGACGCGCATCGTCTCCGCTGGGGGCACGACGACGGTCTCGGTCGTCTGCGCCCGCAGCTGCGGAGTCTGCGGTTTCATCGAGAGCTTGAGCGTCGCCTCGGCGCCGGAGTCGTTGACGATCGTCACCGGGATCGTCGTCTTCTCCCCGGTGACGAGGAGCACCGACGATCCCTTCTCGAGGTAGAGGCTGTCGAGCTGGGCCTGACTCGTCTGCTGCGCCTGGTCGAGGCACCTCGCGGAGTCGCCGCCGAGCGTCCATGCCACCGAGGTGCAGCCGAGCAGCGCGCGATCGGTGCGGCGATTCGCGGCGTCGGGATCGGTGAAGACGCTGTTGAACTGCGACTGCCGGGCACGGATGTCGGAGAGCCCTTCGAGGGTGCTCGTGGCGATGCGCTCAGGGTCCTGTGCCTTCTGGAGGAGTCCGCGCGGCTGGATGTCGCTGCTGAGCAGGCTGTCGAGGCTCGCGGCGTCGACCCACGGGGATCCTGCGACCGTGGAGACGACCTGCTCCCACTGCGCCGAGGCGGTCGTCCGCGGCAGCGGGACGAGGAGGTGCCGGGACCGGTTGGGGGCCTCGGACTGGATCGCCGCGGTCGTCGCGACGAGTTCGCTCATCGCCGCGGCCGGCCGGTCGGCGGCGATGACGTCGGCACTGGCGGCGGTGAGAGCGGAGTCGCTGATGAGCGTTTCGACCATCGAGCTGCCGTCGGAGTTCGTCCGCGTCTGCGAGTGCGCGCTCTCCCGAATGCCCGACAGCGGCGGCTGCTGGACGTCGTCGAGGATGATCGTCTTGTTGCCGGCCGCCGACAGCGCGGCGAGATCGGCGCGGGTCGCGGTCCCGGCGATCGGCCATCCGATGTCGGTCCGCGCCTTCGGCAGGACGTCCTTGACGAGCCGCTTCTCCTCCTGCGCGAACCGGCCGAGGTCGTCGAGCTCCTTGCCGGCCAGCGATGCCTGATCGGGATCGCCGAAGGGCAGCGCGATGACGGTGTGGGAGCCGGCGGTCTCGAGGAAGTCCCGGTACCACGTGTCGAGCCGCTGTCGACGCTCCGCTGCTGCCTTCTCCTCTTCGGGGCTCTGCGCGCCCGGATCGTCCTCCGGCGGGGCGGTGCCGGCGTCCGTGGCCGGTGCTGAGGGCTCCTCGGTGGCCGCGGGGTCTCCGTCGTCGCCGGGAGGCGGCGGTTCGGCGACGGCGGCCTCGAACGAGGCGATGATCCGCGGGTCGAGTGCGATCGCGACGCCGGGGGTCTTGAGGACTCCGTTGACAGCGGTGAGGGGACCGTCGGCGGCGATGGCCCGATCGAGCTCCTCGGCGCTGATGAGCCCGTCGCCGGTGTAGCCGGGCAGTGTGACCGGGGCGAGGAAGCTGATCCGGGTCTGATCGAACTTCGGATCCGGGTACCACGTCGTGAACGCGACGCCGGTCGCCAATGCCCCCGAGGTGTCGCTGAGCTGGACGCTGAGGCCGCGCGGACCCCACGAGGTGTTCGGTGAGGACCGCGGCAGGCCGAGCTGGTCAGCCGGCACGGTCATCGTGAATTCGCCGGTGGCACCCGGGCCGAGCTGGTCGGCGAACGTCGCGTCGACGGCGGTGACGGGGTCGTTGTCGCCGGAGCTGCCGGCGTCGGCCCGGTTCCTCGCATCGGGTCCGTTGTCGTCGAGATCGGCGATGACGCGGTGCATCGAGGGGTCGGACTTCCACGCCTCGATGCGGTATTCGGCGTCGAGGTTGCGCGTCGACATGCCCAGCCGCAGGGTGGGGTCGGAGATCGCGGCATCCGTCGAATTCGTCACGGTCCCGCGGACCGTGAGCGTCCCGCTGCCGTTGAGCCAGGGGGTCACCTCGGTGAGGGCGATCGAGACTCCGGTTCCCGATTCCCCGCCGTCGGTGTCACCGCCGTCGGCGGCCCCGGTGCCGCTCGAGCGCGTCGGTGAGGCGGTGCCGGACTGAGTCGCCGAGGCGGTCAGGGGGTACGCGAAGACCGACCCTGCCAGCAGCAGGGTCGCACTCAGCAGCGCGAAGAGGAAGCGCGTGATCACAGGTCCTCTGTCCTCATCCGGCGGTCCACCCGGACACCGCTCTCACAGCTCCCACTGGCGCACCATGGGACGAGCAGCGGCGACGATGCGGCGTTCGTTGGCGAACGACAGCGTCGATCGCAGGTCGTCGAACGGCACCCAGGCGGCGTCGACGGCCTCCTGATCGGGATCGTTGTCGACGGTGAGCGTGCCCGACCGGGCGCGCAGGAGGAAATGGTGGACGAGCTTGTGGATCCGGATGCCGGTGACGGTGAACCAGTAGTCGACGGTGCCGAGCGGGCAGATGACCTGGCCGGAGATCCCGGTCTCCTCCTCGACCTCACGGCGGGCCGCCTCGGCGGCGGTCTCCGCTCCCTCGAGGTGACCCTTGGGCAGGCACCACTCGAGTCGGCCCGCCCGATTGAGCCGGGCGATGACGGCCACACTGAGATCATCGCTGGCGAAGTCGACGACGATGCCCCCGGCGGAAGTCTCCTCGACCGTCGTGCGGCGGGATGCCCGGGGTCCAGGTTTGGGCATCGGTGTGGTCATTCTCCTACCTTAATGGTCGATTCTTGGAAGTTTCGTCCGACGCGCTCCCGGTAGGCTGGAGGTTGCCTCCGGCAGGGAACCTGACGATCGAGAAGAAGGAGTTCGGTGGATCCGCAGAGCGCGCACGTCCGGCTGTACGACAGGCTCGACGACCTCGATGACATCCTCGAGCCCCTCGGCCGCCGCTTCGCTGACGCCGGATTCGAACTCGCCCTCGTCGGGGGGTCCGTCCGTGACGCACTTCTCGGTCGGCCGATGCCCGATCTCGACTTCACCACCGACGCCCGGCCCGACGACATCCTCGCCCTCATCTCCGACTGGGCCGACGCGCACTGGGACATCGGTCGCGAGTTCGGCACGATCGGGGCGATGAAGTCCGGCGTCCAGATCGAGATCACCACCTACCGCGCCGAGGCGTACGAGCCCGAATCGCGCAAACCGATCGTCCGGTTCGGCGACAGCCTCGACGACGACCTCGTCCGCCGCGACTTCACGATCGGGGCGATGGCCGTCCGTTTGCCCCAGAAGACCTTCGTCGACCCCCACCAGGGCTTCGACGACCTCCTCGCCGGGCGCATCCGCACCCCCGGGGCGGCCGAGGACTCGTTCTCCGACGACCCGCTGCGGATGATGCGGGCGGCCCGGTTCACCTCCCAGCTCGGCCTCGACCCGGACCCCGCGGTCGAAGCGGCGATGGAGGCGATGGCGGGGCGGATCGCGATCATCTCCGCCGAGCGCATCCAGGTCGAACTCGTCAAGCTCATCACCGGCATGGACCCGGCCGCCGGCATCGATCTCCTCGTGCGCACCGGGCTCGCCGACCATGTGCTCCCCGAAGTCTCCGGCCTGCGGCTCGAAACCGACGAACACCACCGGCACAAGGACGTCTACCAGCACAGCCTCACCGTGCTCCGGCAGGCCGTCGACCTCGAAGCCGAGTACGCGGCCCGGCAGCGACGCGCGGACATGAGCGCCGACGACCCGCAGCACCTGCCCGAACCCGACTTCGTCGTCCGGTTCGCCGCGCTCATGCACGATGTCGGCAAACCCGCGACGCGGAACTTCGTCAACGGCGGGGCCGTGACCTTTTACCATCATGATGTCGTCGGCGCGAAGCTCACCGCGAAGCGGATGAAGGCCCTGCGCTTCGACAAGGACACGACGAAGGCGGTGGCCCGCCTCGTCGAACTCCATCTGCGCTTCTACGGCTACGGCGATGCCGGCTGGACCGATGCCGCCGTCCGCCGCTACGTCACCGATGCCGGTTCCCTGCTCACGCGCCTCCACATCCTCACCCGCGCCGATGTCACGACCAGGAACCGGAAGAAGGCCGACCGGCTCGCCTTCGCCTACGACGATCTCGAGCACCGGATCTCCGCGCTCGCCGAACAGGAGGAGCTCGCGGCGATCCGCCCCGACCTCGACGGGCGGCAGATCATGGACATCCTCGGCCTCGAGCCCTCCCCGCTCGTCGGGAAGGCGTACAAGCACCTCCTCGAGCTGCGTCTCGAACATGGGCCGTTGGGGGCCGAGCGCGCCGAGGCGGAGCTGCGGGCCTGGTGGGCGGAGAACGCTCCCGCGGAATGAGACCGCAGGTCACCCCGCCCCTGCCGGTGTCGCAGCGGGAGGGCACCTGGTAACTTCGGTCTCGAGACCATGTGTCCGTCGTCACAGGCGACGGTGAGCGAGCACGCGAGGAGACCGTGATGACTGTGACCGACGAGTTCCGCAGCGCCAGGGACCGGCTGATCGACCAGCGCACCGACTACGAGGCCGCGCGCGCCGATTTCGCGTGGCCGCAGTTCACGCACTTCAACTTCGGCATCGACTGGTTCGACCAGATCGCCGTCGACAACGACAGCCCCGCGCTGTGGATCGTCGAGCAGGACGGCACGGAGGGCAAGTGGAGCTTCGCCGAGCTCGCCGCCGGCTCGAACCAGGTGGCGAACTTCCTCCGGCGGTCAGGCGTCAAGCGCGGCGACCATGTCATGGTCATGCTCGGCAATCAGGTCGAACTCTGGGAGACGATGCTCGCCGGCATCAAGCTCGGCGCCGTGCTCCTGCCGACGACCACGCAGCTCGGCCCGATCGACCTGAACGACCGGGTCGAGCGCGGGCAGGCGGAGTTCGTCGTCGCCGGGCCCGAGGATGCGGCGAAGTTCGACGACGTCGACGCCGAGGTCATCCGCATCGTCGTCGGCGGCGAGCCGACCAGGCAGCAGGACTACGACTACGTCGACGCCGATGAGGAGAGCACCGAATTCGACCCGCACGGCCGCTCCCGGGCCGACGACCTGCTCCTCCTCTACTTCACCTCGGGGACGACGTCGAAGGCGAAGATGGTCGCCCACACCCACGTCTCCTACCCTGTCGGCCACCTCTCGACGATGTACTGGATGGGTCTGACCCCCGGCGACGTCCATCTCAACGTCGCCTCACCCGGGTGGGCCAAGCATGCGTGGTCGAACATCTTCACCCCGTGGATCGCCGAATCGTGCGTGTTCCTCTACAACTACTCCCGCTTCGATGCCAACGCCCTCATGGACACCATGGACCGGGTGGGCGTAACGAGCTTCTGCGCGCCGCCGACCGTGTGGCGGATGCTCATCCAGGCCGACCTCACCCATCTCAAGACCCCGCCGACGAAGGCGCTCGGGGCCGGCGAACCCCTCAACCCGGAGGTCATCGACCGGGTGAAGAGCGATTGGGGCGTGCTCATCCGCGACGGGTACGGACAGACCGAGACGACCCTGCAGATCGGCAATTCGCCGGATCAGCCGCTCAAGTCCGGGTCGATGGGCAAGGTCCTGCCCGGATACGACGTCGTCCTCATCGATCCCGCGACCGGCGAGGAGGGCAGCGAGGGCGAGATCTGCCTGCTCCTCGATCCTCCGCCCCTGGGGCTGACGGCCGGGTACTGGAAAAATCCGGAGAAGACCGCCGAGGCGTTTGCCGACGGCGTCTACCACACCGGTGACGTCGCAGAGCGGGATGAGGACGGCTACATCACGTACGTCGGGCGCGCCGACGACGTGTTCAAGGCCAGCGACTACCGGCTCTCCCCGTTCGAACTCGAGAGCGTGCTCATCGAGCACGACGCCGTCGCCGAGGCGGCTGTCGTCCCCTCCCCGGATCCGGTGCGGCTCGCCGTGCCGAAGGCCTACGTGGTGCTCACCGGCGGATACGAGGCGAACGCGGAGACCGCGCGGGACATCCTCGCGTACTGCCGCGCCAACCTCGCGCCGTACAAGCGGATCCGCCGTCTCGAATTCGCCGAGCTGCCCAAGACGATCTCCGGCAAGATCCGTCGCGTGGAGCTGCGGGCACGGGAGGATCAGCTCCACCCCTTCAGCGGCGAACCGGCCGTCGAGGGGACCGAATACGCCGACACGGACTTCGACCTCAAGGGGTGAGCGAATCGCCGGATTCGGCAGCACCCGGGGCGACCTCATAGAATGGGCACGACGGTGCCGCGACGTCTGAATGTGAGGAATCACGCAGTCTGAGTGTTTGCTTTACGCAAACGCAGGTATAACCCCAGGTGAACAGGGGTGCGGTACGATTTCTGCTCTACCGCGGAGTAGTTGAATGCGCGCGTAATCCCGCATTTTTCACGGTGTTCCAATGAACGCGTGCGAAACTGAAGCTCATTTGTGACCCTTTTTCCACCCCCGTCGCGACTCCGCTGCGGCGCACGGAGAAGACCTGGAGGACTGTGGATGGCCAAGGCTGAGAATCCCACGAACACCAAAGGCAGGACGGCGAAGAATCTGCTCAACTACCCGCGTGCGGGCGTGAGCGGTTGGACGCGCTTCCTGCCGAGTCTTCGCATCCTCGTCGTCGGCGGCCTCAGCGCCGTCATCCTCGGATGCATCGCATTCGCCATCGGCTATGCGACGACCGACATCCCGGAGCCGAACCTCGAGGCGACCGGTCAGACGTCGACGATCTACTACGCCGACGGCAAGACGCCGATCGGCCACTACAAGATCGAGGACCGCAAGTCGGTGCCCATCGACGAGATCTCCGAACCGATGCAGAAGGCGGCGATCGCCGCGGAGGACACCTCGTTCTACGAGAACCGCGGCATCTCGGTCAAGGGTCTCTCCCGCGCCGTCGTCGGCGTCGTCACCAACCAGTACGCGGGCGGCGGGTCGACGATCACCCAGCAGTACGTGAAGAACTTCTACCTGACGAACGAGCACTCCCTCGACCGCAAGGTCAAGGAGATGTTCATCGCGCTCAAGATCGACCAGCAGCAGAGCAAGGACGAGATCCTCGCGAACTACCTCAACACGATCTACCTCGGCCGCCGCTCGTACGGCGTCGAGGTCGCCAGCCAGAACTACTTCGGCAAGTCGGCGAAGGACCTCGACGTCAGCGAGTCCGCGCTGCTCGCCGCGATGATCCAGCGCCCCGGCGCCGCGGACCCCGCGGAGGATCCGGGCGCCTACGAGGACCGCTTCAACTACGTCATCAAGTCGATGGTCGACGAGGGCTTCATCACGCAGGAGCAGGCCGACCAGGTCGAGATGCCCGAGGTCCAGCCTCCGAGCAAGGAGGACTCCCTGAGCGGCCAGAAGGGCTACATGTGGGAGTACGTCCGCAAGGAGGCGATGGCCAAGCTCAACATCGATGAGTCGCAGCTCGATCGCGGCGGCTACAACATCGTCACGACCTTCGACGAAGACCGGATGAAGGAAGCCGAGAAGGCCATCGAGTCCCTGCCGAGCAACCAGCCGAAGGGACTCCAGGCCGGACTCGTCTCGATCGACCCGAAGACCGGTGGCATCGAGGCGTTCTACGGCGGCAAGAACTACCTCGACCAGGCGTTCAACACCTCGACCCAGGGACACGCGCAGGCGGGTTCGACATTCAAGCCCTTCGCTCTCGTGGCCGGCTTCGAGAACGGCGTGCGCCTGTCCGACCGCTACCCCGGCAGCCCGACGACGCTGAACAACGACGGCACGCCGTGGGAGGTCAGCAACTTCGGCAACTCGAGTTACGGTCCGGTGACGCTGCTCAAGGCCACACAGTCCTCGATCAACACCGCGTACGCCGCGCTCAACGTCCAGGTCGGTCCCGACAAGACCGTCGACGTCGCGCAGCGGGCGGGCCTGAGCCCCAACTGCACGAAGGAGCAGATGGCCTCGGGTGACACGAGCAGCTGCACGATCGACCTCACGCCGAACGCCGCGAACGTCCTCGGCACCCCGAGCGTCAAGGTCATCGACATGGCGACGGCGTACGCGACGTTCGCCTCGAACGGCGTCCGCCACGAGACCCACTCGATCGAGTCGATCTCGAAGGACGGCGAAGAGGTCTACAAGGCCGACACCGAGGGCAAGCGAGTCTTCGACAAGGCCGTCGCAGCGGAGACCACCTACGCGCTCAGCCAGGTCGTCAACGGCGGTTCGGGCAGCTACGCACAGAACCTCGGTCGTCCCGCCGCCGGCAAGACCGGTACGTCGACGTCGAACAAGTCCGCCTGGTTCTCCGGCTACACCCCGCAGCTGGCGACCTCGGTCGTCCTCTACCGTGAGGTCGACGGCAAGTCGGTTCCGATCGGACCCTACGGCGGCCGCGGTGAGGTCACGGGTGGGTCGTTCCCGATCCAGGTGTGGACCGACTACATGAAGGCCGCCCTCGAGGGCACCGAGGTCGAGAAGTTCCCGAAGCGCGGAACTCTGCCCGAGGTGAAGAAGCCCGTCAACACGAACGCTCCTCCGGCCCCGCGTCCGCAGCCGAAGGACGACGGTGAGGACACGAAGAAGAAGGCGCCGGTCGACGAACCGACGAAGAAGCCTGCCGACGACGAGAACAAGGACTCGGAGAAGGACAAGGACAAGGAGAAGGACGCCGATTCGTCGTCCGACTCGAAGGACTCTGCCGACGGGTCGAAGGACAGCGAAGGCTCGAAGGACACCGGAGACACCGGAAACGACACCGGGTCGTCGACCGGCGGCGGTAACCGGGGCAACGAAGACGGCGGTGGCACGAGCACTGGTGGCTCGGGCTCCGGCGGCGGAGGTTCCAGCGACGGCGGAGGCGGCTCCGGCAGCGGCGGAGGCGGCGGCTCGGGTGGCGACACCGGCGGCGGCAACGGCTCCAGCGGTGGGGGCGGAAACGGCGGCTCCACTCGCGCCCCGGTCGCACCGGGCGGATGATTCCGCTCGGGGAAGCCGTGACCGGTAACCTCTGAATATGCCTTTGAACCACGCCACCCGGATCGCCGAGCCTCTGCTCGGCGGTCCGGACGGCATTCACCGCGGTGTCGCCTCGACGGTGTATCGGCGCACTCAGGCCTATGTCCTCGCCGGCGTCCTCGGAGTGACGACGTTCCTCGCGCTCGCCCTCCAGGCCCCGTGCCTGAGCTCGGGCTACCAGCAGCCGAGTGCCGCGGCCAGGATGTGCGCCGGGCCCCTCTCCGCGTCGTTCCTCGGTCAGCTCAACCCGCAGGCGGTGGGCCGGGCGGAAGGCGGACTCGCCGACCTCTCGGTCATCGACGCCCGCCTCGTCGGTCTCTTCCGGCTCGTCACCGACGACGTCTCCGTGTTCATGACGTTTGTCCTCCTCATCAACGTGTTCGCCGTCGCGGCGATCGGCGTCGCCCTCCTCGTGCTCGCGCGGCAGCGGGCCTGGCTCGTCGCCGTCTTCGCCTCACCGGCGATCCTCTTCACCCTCGGCTCGACGCTCGATCCGCTCGCCCTGGCGCTCAGCCTCTGGGCGGTCGTCCTCGTCGCTGCCCCCGCACCGGTGACACCGCAGCCGTGGCTGGCGGGGATCCTGCTCGGCATCGCCACGTTCATCAACCCGCTCGCCCTCCTCGTCCTCGCCGCGCTCACCCTCTCCGGGCTCCACCCTGCCGGGCGGCTCGCCCCGCGCAGCCCGCTGATGATGATCGCGACCGCGACGATCACCTCGGCGCTCCTCCTCATCGCCGACGGCACCGCGCTCAGTCGGATCGTCCACTGGACGACCGACGCGATCGACGGCGGCTCGTTCGCCTCGATCCTCCTCATGGCCCGCATCGGGAACGCGGAGACGTGGGCGATGGTGTGGATCGTCGTCAGCGGACTGGCAGTGCTCGCCGTCGGCGCGGCGATGGTCGTCGTCTCCCGGCGCGGCATCGATCCCGCTGTCGCCGCCTGCCTGCTCATCGGTGCGGTGCTCGTGTTCGCTCCCGGGCTCATGCCGTGGGATTCGCTGTGGATCCTGCCGTTCCTCGCCCTCGCTGTCTCGCGCTGGTGGGTGCTCATCGCCTGGGCGCTCGTCGAGGCGGTCTTCGCCGTCGCGATCCAGCTCGGCGACATCGCCGCGAGCGAGCCGGACAAAGCTCTCGAACCCTCGTTCATCGCGCTCTTCGCGCTGCTCCGGCTCTTCGTCCTCATCATGGTCGTCGTCTTCGCCGGGGAGAACCTCCACCGGCGGCGCATCCGCGGGCAGCTGCGCGACGGTGGGCCGCCTCGGCGCAGCGACGCCGACGATCCCCGACCGGAGCCCGCGGTCGCCGGGAACGGTGAGCCGCCTCGGCGCGGGGACGGACCGGACGAGGGGCAGCCAGGGCACGGATGACCGACATGACAGCCTGCGGGGCCGTCGCGTAGAATAGTGAGGTCTGTTCTCATTTCGCACACCGGTGCGAAGGCGGAACGGCAACGCATTTACCCTCCTGCCATGGACCGACCATGGCCGCTGAGACCAGAGGAGGTGGGTGACACATGCGTCATTACGAGCTCATGCTCATTCTCGACAACGACCTCGAAGAGCGGACGTTGGCTGACACCGTGAACAACCTGATCAAGGTTGTCCCGGCCGAGAAGGGAACCGTCGACAACGTGGACATCTGGGGACGTCGGCGCTTCGCCTACGAGATCCAGAAGAAGTCCGAAGGCTACTACGTCGTGGTGGATTTCCACGCGGAGCCGGCCACGACCAAGGAACTCGATCGCCAGCTCGGACTCAACGAGTCCGTTCTGCGCACCAAGATCCTCCGCCCGGACGCCAAGTAAGCGTCACGCGACCTCGCTGACAGGAGCATTCAATGGCAGGCGAAACAGTCATCACGGTCGTCGGGAACCTGACAAGCGATCCCGAACTGCGCTTCACACCCAATGGTGCTGCAGTCGCGAACTTCACCGTGGCCTCGACGCCGCGCATCTTCGATCGTCAGTCCAACGAGTTCAAGGACGGGGAGACCCTGTTCCTGCGCTGCTCGGTCTGGCGTGAAATGGGCGAGAACGTCGCCGAATCGCTGCAGCGGGGCACACGGGTCATCGTGCAGGGCCGACTGAAGTCGCGCTCGTTCGAGACCAAGGAAGGCGAGAAGCGCACGGTCATGGAGCTGGACGTCGACGAAGTCGGCCCCAGCCTGCGCCGTGCCACCGCGCAGGTCTCGAAGAACGAACGCGGCGGAGGCGGATTCTCCGGAGGTGGCGGCTACGGCGGCAACCAGCAGGGTGGCGGCCAGCAGGGCGGCTACCAGCAGCAGTCGTCGGGCTGGGGCAACAACCCGCAGCAGG
This sequence comes from Brevibacterium sp. XM4083, assembly GCF_006489205.2. Taxonomy (GTDB): domain Bacteria; phylum Actinomycetota; class Actinomycetes; order Actinomycetales; family Brevibacteriaceae; genus Brevibacterium. The sequence continues at coordinate 618,221 of NZ_VFYR02000003.1, forward strand.
GCAACCAGCAGCAGGGTGGTCAGCGCCAGGGCGGCTACAACCAGGGGAACAACGGTCCGGGCAACGACCCGTGGGCATCATCGAGTCCGCAGAACGACAACGGCGGCTGGGGCAACCCCGGCGCCGACGAACCGCCGTTCTGATCCACGCACAGACATTTCTCACACAGGAGATACTCATGGCAAAGCCAGAGATCCGGAAGCCTATCAAGAAGAAGGCGAATCCGCTCAAGAAGGGCGAAGCGGCGAACATCAACTACAAGGACACCGCAACGCTCCGCAAGTTCATTTCTGACCGTGGCAAGATCCGTGCACGTCGCGTCACCGGCGTGACCGTGCAGGAACAGCGCGTCATCGCGAAGGCCGTGAAGAACGCCCGCGAGATGGCACTCCTGCCCTACTCGAGCTCTGCTCGCTGATCGGAGGAGAACAGACATGCCTAACCGCAAAGTGATTCTCACCCAGGAAGTCGACGGCCTCGGTGCCGCCGGCGACATCGTCGACGTGCGCGCCGGTTACGCGCGCAACCTGCTCGTTCCCCGCGGCTGGGCCACCCCGTGGACCCAGGGTGCGGAGAAGCAGATCGTCGCCCTCCGCAAGGCCCGCCAGGCCAAGCAGATCGCCGATCACGACGAAGCTGTCCGCGTCAAGGAGCAGCTCGAGACGACGAGCGCCCGCATCGAGCTCAAGGCCGGGAAGAACGGTCGCCTCTTCGGCGCCGTCACCCCCGCCCTGGTCGCCGAGGCGCTCCAGACCGCAACCGGACACGACTTCGATCGTCGTCAGGTCGCGCTCACCGGTCATGTCAAGACCCCCGGCAGCTACACCGCTGTCGTGCGCGTCAACGACGACATCACCGCGAACGCCAAGTTCGACGTCATCGGCAAGGCCTGAGCCGCTTCGGCTGAGTCCGCTGCCGGCGGTCCGCGCTCGCTGTATGCGGGTTCGGACCGCTGGTGTCGGGCCGCTTCCGATCCGGGTCAGCTGAGCGCTGACACGACGAACGCCGGGTGCTCCCCTCTGGGGGCACCCGGCGTTCGCGCATTCTCGGGGCGGGAATATTCTCGGACGATCATGGTTTCAATCTATAACGGGGTGACAAAAAGTAACCCCAGGAGAAAGGAACACCATGACCGACATCGGTCCCGCGAACTTCAACGGCGCTCGCCCAGTCATCGATCCCGAGAATGCCGTCCTGCTCATGATCGACCATCAGAGCGGACTCTTCCAGACGGTCAAGGACATGCCCATGACGACCCTGCGCCGTCATGCGGCCGCGCTGGCGAAGATCGCCTCGCTCGCTGACATCCCGGTCATCACGACCGCCTCGGTGCCTCAGGGACCCAACGGTCCGCTGATCCCGGAGATCCACGAGAACGCACCCCATGCGCAGTACGTCGGACGCAAGGGCGAGATCAACGCGTGGGAGAACCCGGACTTCGTTGCGGCCGTCAAGGCGACGGGCAGGAAGCAGCTCATCATCGCCGGCACCATCACCAGCGTGTGCATGGCCTTCCCCGCGATCAGCGCCGTCGCCGACGGATTCCAGGTCTTCGCGGTCGTCGACACCTCGGGCACCTACTCGAAGATGGCCGAGGAGATCACCCTGGCGCGCATCGTCCAGGCCGGCGTCGTGCCGATCGATGTGGCGGCAGTGGCGTCCGAGCTCCAGCACACGTGGAATCGCGAGGACGGCGGCGAATGGGCACAGGTCTACACGCAGATCTTCCCCGAGTACCAGCTGCTCATCGAAAGCTACGCCAAGGCCCAGGAGGTCGAGCGCACGCAGGAGACTGCTGACAACATGAAGTGAGAATCGACTCGCTGAGGTGATGTCGGACTTGCTGACGCGAGCTCGGCGTGGGCGGGACCCGGTGAGAGGGCATGCCCGCGGTGCCAGTGCGAGGTACAGGGAGGCAGCGGCCGGTCGGATGACCGGCCGCTGCGTCGTTCTCTGGGGGTCTGGGCCGTCGTGAGGTCTGAACCGTCCTCTGGCGCTGAGGGCGCTCAGCCCTCAGGGCTCGTCGGGCTCGGCGTCCATCTCCTGCGCCCAGGTGCGGAGGGCATCGAAGGCCGGGCGCAGACGGAGTCCGCGCGGCGTGAGCGCATAGGTCACGGTGATCGGGGGGCCGGTGTCGACCTGGCGTTCGACGAGCCCAAGACCTTCGAGCTCACGCAGCCGTTCGCCGAGGACCTTGTTCGACAGGCCCTCGACACCGCGCTCCAACTCGCTGAACCGGGCAGGCCCTTGGAGGAGCAGGTCGATGATGAGCCCGCTCCAGCGCTTTCCCAGCACCCTCCACGCGCGGTCGGTCGAGGTGCAGAGGTCGGTACCCAGCACGTCAGCCATGGCATCAGAATACCAAGGCGGCCGTTCGTCGATTCCGGGCCGGTGCGCGGCTGAATTCGAGGTCGTCACTGTCGACGGCCCAAACAAATGCCTGTCTGTGAGTCGGGTGAGATTCGGCTGTGGTGTGGCAGAGTGTTCTCGTAAGCCGCATTGCCGCCACCGGCGCTGCCGGCTCGCCGCCCATCCTCAACCCACTCGAACGGAGAAGCCACCCGATGAAGAAGTTCCTCATCAGCGCGACGGGCCGTCTCATCGCGTCCATCATCATCGGCATCATCGTCGGCTCGATCGTCGGCGCCTTCACCTCCACGGGCGACGGCTTCCTCGTCGGCATCTCGACGGCCACGACGTTCTTCGTGCTCGTGGGCACCGCCGCCCTGTGGCCGATGTCGTCGGAGGAGACGAAGTCGAACGCGAGCCGCGAGGACTTCAACCCCGTCCTCGACGAGGTGGTCATCACGATCGCCCAGCTCTGCGGCCTCGGCGGCATCGTCCTTCTCCAGGTCGTCGGCGGATCGCAGGCCGGCAACTGGGAAGCCGCGATCGCCCTCCTCGGCGTCTTCATGTCGTGGGCCGGCCTGCAGATCCTCTACAGCGCCCGCTACGCGTACATGTACTTCGGGGACGGCACCCCCGGCGGCATCGACTTCAACTCCGACCGCGTCCCCAACTACAAGGACTTCCTCTACTTCGGCTACGCCGTCGGCATGACCTTCGGCGTCACCGACACCTCGGTCTCCGATACGCAGATCCGCGCCGTCGTCCTGCGCCACAGCCTCCTGTCCTACGTCTTCAACGCCGTCATCCTCGCTACGGCGATCAACCTCGTCGTCGGCGTCTTCTCGAACTGAGAGCGTGGTCGCACGGCCCTGGGGCTGGACGTGGCTGGTGTGGGAGGACGACCGCGGGTCGCACGGCCGGGGCGCCGGGGCGTCGGATCAACCTGCGCGCGCTGACTTCGGCCGGGCTTCCCGAGGTGGATCCCGCTCGACTTCTGGCTCGATCTCGAGCGGGATCCACCTGGCAAGCAGAGCCGAGGGGTGTGTGCGGAGCTGCTGGGGTGTCTCACTGCTCCGGGTAGGTGATGCGGACGTCGGTGGAGTCCTCGCGATCGCCCGGGGTCACGAAATCCGCGCCGCTACCGGGCGCTCCCTCGATGACCGCACCGGAACTGAGCACCGCCTCGGCGGTCTGACCGGGCCCGAGGACATGGAGAACCTCGCGGTCGTGCGCGAGCAGATAGTCGGCGATGATGCGCCGATGACAGCGCCACCACACGGCTTCCGAGCACATCACCGCGCACCGCCGCTCATCGCCCCAGTCCAGCAGCACGGCGATGTCGGCGGCGAACTCCGTGCCGAGGGCGTGGTCGGCATAGTTGTGGAAGCTGCGGTTCTCCCACCACGCGTTGACCGTGAACGGCACGTCCCGGCTGACGAGGCGCCGCCCGGTGAGACCGTCGAGCCGGCGCAGTTCGATGCCGACCGCGGCCAGCGCATCGCCGAGCACATCCTCGTTGAACTGCGGATTCGCGTTCGACCCGGGCAGCTTGCGGACGTCGACGACCACCTCGGCGCCGGAGTCGCGGAGCAGGTCGATGAACTCCTCGAGCGAGCGGTTCGAATGGCCGATCGTGAGGAAGTCCGGCACCGAGGCGGGCCCTGTGCGGGCGGGCTCCCGGTCCGGCTCGTCGGCGGTCATTCGCCGTCGATGAGGTGAAGCGCGCTGCCCTTGTGCGCGGCGATGTGATCGGTCCTGTCGCTCTTGATCTCGTACTGCGGGTCAGCCTCCGAGGCGCGGTGAGTGTGGCCCTTGTACTCGAAGTCCGAGGTGTGGACCCTGATGATGTGGCCGGAGACCTCGCCGGCCTCGGAGTTCCATCCGACGTGATCGCCGACGGAGAATGCGTGTGCCATGTCGATCTCCTTCAGAAGTCGATGCGCTCAGCCGGAGGGAACTGAGTGTAGACGACGCTTTCGTCGAGCGGGGCCAGCTCGAGGTAACTCGGAACGCCCTCGTCGATGAAGAGGAGGAGCAGGGCATCGGGGACATAGCCGTTGAGAATCAGCGCATCATCGGATCGCGCGATCGCGTCACCCATCGGTTCAAGGTCCACCGACGGACATGTCTCGCATCCGCACTCAGAGGTGACGACCACCTCGGCGAGGTTGGCCTCCCACAGTGCCCGCTGGGCATCGATGATCGGCGTCGGCGGATCCCATGCTTCCTTCTGCTCTGGGGTGAACTCCGCATAATCCTCGGCACTCGGTGAGGTGTGACCGCGACGGATGAGCAGGAGTGCAGTGTCCCTCTCGAGGTCGGTCAATGCTCGGATCATGCCTCCACGGTACTCCGACCAGCCGCAGCGCACAGGCGTCGCACGCGACAGGGCGCGTTCCCAGGTGCAGTCCAGCCGGTCGGCATCGAACCTGCGCCGAGGTTCGCTAAAGTCGGTGCCCAGGGGGTAACCATGACGATCGAGAGAACCGAGAAGGTGCCGCGCTTCGACGGCCCGAACGAACTCACACCCGAGGACCGGGAACGCGCGCGGGGCCTGCGGAAGATGCGCACGCTGGCGCTCTCACTGCTCATCCTCGCGACCCTCATCTTCCTCGCCACAAACCTCTTCACCGATCTGTCCGGCGTCTGGGGATTCGTCGCCCGCGGCGCCGAGGCCGCGATGATCGGCGCGATCGCCGACTGGTTCGCCGTCACCGCCCTCTTCCGGCATCCCCTCGGCCTGCCGATCCCGCACACCGCGATCATCCCGCGGAAGAAGGACGCCCTGGGAGCGAGCCTCTCCGCCTTCGTCGCAGCGAACTTCCTCCACGCCGAGGCGGTGTCGACGAAGATCCGCTCCGCCCACGTCGCGCAGCGGGCCGGTGAGTGGCTGAGCAAGGCCGCCAACCGCGACCTCGTCGTCGACCGGGCCGCCGCCGGTCTCGAATACGTCCTCTCCCGCATCGACGACAAGTCGATCGTCGCCCTGACGAAGAACGTCATCCTCCCGCGCCTCATCGCCACCCGGAAGTCTCCGGTGCTCGGCAAGCTGCTGCGTCAGATCGTCCTCGATGGCGCCCACCACAAGCTCGTCGACCTCGTCGTCGCCGAGGCGTACACGTGGCTGAGCGACAACCCGCAGGTCATCGACGAGATCGTCCACAACCGGGCCCCGTCGTGGGTGCCCGACTTCGTCAACGAACAGCTCGCGAATCGCCTGCAGCGCGAGATCCTCGGCTGGCTCGTCGACGTCCGCGACAACCCGTACCACAAGGCCCGGCAGGCGCTCGACGCGTGGCTCGTCGACCTCTCCACCGACCTGTCGACCGACACCCCGCTGGCCGACAAGGCCGAGGACATCATCAACGACCTCCTCACCCAGGACGGCGTCGTCGACTCCGTCCTCGAGATCTGGACCTCGCTCAAGCAGCTCCTGCGCGAAGCGATCATCGAACCCGACGGCGAGGTGCGCGGCCGCATCGCCGATCTCATCGGGGAATTCGCCCAGCGCCTCCAGACGGACACGGAGTTCGCGGCGACGATCGACGACCGCGTGGCCACGACCGCCGGCGACCTCGCCGAGAGCTTCGGGCCCGAGATCGCCAGCGTCATCTCCGACACCATCGAACGCTGGGACGCGAAGGAGGCCGCTGATCGCATCGAGCTCTACGTCGGCCGCGACCTCCAGTACATCCGCATCAACGGCACCGTCATCGGCGCCCTCGTCGGCATCCTCCTCCACACGGTCATCGTCCTCATGCCGGGGTGAGGGGTCACCTCACGCCTCGGCGAGCCCGCCCGACTCACTGCGCATCCGCGCCCGGCGCCTGCCGACGTACCCGACGACGAGGACGACGGCGATGCCGACGACGGCCCCGAGCAGCGTCTCGACCCCGCGGTCGATGATGAGCGTCGACCGCGGGATCGGATGGGCGAGCTGCGTCATGAGCAGGATCATCGGGGTGAAGAACGTCAGCGCGAACCCGTAGTTGCGCATCATGAGGTACTCGGTGGGGAACTGCAGGAGGATGACGGGGATCGCCAGCCACAGCGGTGACGGGTCGGGCCAGAGGATGAGCGCGGTGACGATGAGTCCGGAGAACGTCCCGAGCACCCGGTGCACGCCGCGGGCGATGCGCCCCGGCAGCTCTGCGGCGGCCAGGGGCACCGCAGCCGACGCCATCGCCCAGTACGCATGGTCGAGTCCGATGAACACCCCGATGAGACCCGCCGAGGCGACCGCCACCGCATACGTCGCCGCATGTCTGAGCATGGCGAGGGCGTGGGGCCCGCGGAACGGGGTGATCATCCGCCGGGACCCGGCCCGCCACGTGCGCGTGCGGAACCACCCGAGGAAGCCCAGGGCGATGGCGAAGGCCGCCGCGAGGACGCTGATCCCGATGGGGATCCACGGCGGTGCGAGCGGTTCGACCGAGGCACACGCCCCGAGGGCGAAGATGCCGAAGAACGGGCCGCCCGGACGCATCCGCGCGCGGTCGGCGATGATCGACCCGACGGCGGCGAAGAACGCCTCGATCGCGATGAGGGCGACGACCGGGGTGTCGAGCATCGCGAGCATGACGCCGATGACGACACCCGAGAGCAGGAGCACCGCGGCCTGCAGCTGGTGGATGAGGCGCAGCTGGTGCGCCTCCCCGCGACCGTACATCCCGCAGAACGCCCCGAAGACCGCGTAGATGATGAACTGCTCGTACCCGAGGAGAAGGAGGACGAGGGAGGGAATCGCCACGCCGAGGCCGACCCTGAGCGGTGCCCGCCGATCGTCGTCGGTGGGTTCGAGTCGCAGGGTCCCGCGGATGTACTCGGCGATCCTCTTCATGGCCGTGCGGCGTCTCCGCTGCGCGGCGCGCCCGACCGGTCGATCGGACGGGCGCAGGGCGCGGGGACGCGGTCAGTCCTCCTGGTGAATGAGCTGGACGAGATTGCCCACAGTGTCGTTGAGCACCGCCGTGGTGATCGGTCCCATCGACAAGGGCTTCTGCGTGAACTCTACTCCGAGGGCGCTGAGGCGCTCGTACTCGGCCTCGACGTCGTCGACGGCGAACTGGTTGATCGGAATCCCATCGGCCATGAGCGCCGCCGTGTAGTCACCGGCCGCCGGATGTCCCTTCGGCTCGAGGACGATCTCCACTCCCTCCGGGTCCTCGGGAGAGACGACGGTGAGCCACCGCGCGTCTCCGACGGGGACGTCGAACTTCAGCTGGAAGCCGAGCTTGTCGGTGTAGAAGTCGAGCGCGCGAGCCTGGTCGTCGACGGGAATGCTGATCCACTGGGCCTTCATGACGGTGTCTCCTTACTCAGGCGGTGCCTGCGGTGATGCGGGTTGGTCGGTGTCCTGGTCGATGCCGGGTGGTCGGGGGTTCCGCGTCCCACCGGTCCAGCGATCGAACGCGGTGCGCAGCGGCGCGGGATCGAGCGTGTGGTACTTGTAGCGCCCCTCACGGCGGGTGACGACGAGACCGGCGGCCTCGAGCACGTCGAGGTGCTGGGACACCGCTTGGCGTGAGAGCCCGAGACCATGCCGATTGGCCAGACGCGAACAGATCTCGAAGAGGGTCTGATCGTCGCGTTCGGCGAGTTCGTCGAGGATCGTCCGCCTGGTCGGGTCGGCGATCGCCTTGAAGAGATCGGCCACACCGACACCATAGGCAAGCAATGACTTGCCTGTCAATGGATGCGGGTCACATTCACTCCCGGTTTCCCGTCGCGACTCTCGGGTTTTCCTCGCGGCAGTCGTGGGAGGACTGCATGGTCGCTGGCAGCGGCCTGCGAAACCATTGAGTCATGACCACAACACACATGCCTGCGATCATCACCGCCTCCCACGTCACCAAGCACTACAACCAGACCTACGCCCTGGCCGGCGTCGACCTCACGATCGGCCTCGGCGAGTCCCTGGCGATCATGGGTCCCTCCGGTTCCGGCAAGACGACCCTCCTGCACTGTCTGGCGGGCATCCTCCGGCCCGACGAGGGTCAGATCCGCCTGCTGCCCACCGAGCGCAGCGCCGCCGCGGAGATCACCTCCCTCAAGGAGGCCGGTCGCACCGCCCTGCGCCGCGAGGTGTTCGGATTCGTCTTCCAGCAGGGACTGCTCCTGCCCGAGCTCTCCGCCGAGGACAACGTCGCGCTCGCCGCGATGCTCGCCGGCATGAACCGTGCCGATGCGACGAAGCACGCCCGCGCGTGGCTGCAGCGCCTCGGCCTCGGTGAGCACCTCACCAAGCGCATCGGCCAGCTCTCCGGCGGCCAGGCCCAGCGTGTGGCCATCGCCCGCTCTCAGGTCACCCAGCCCGTCGTCACCTTCGCCGACGAACCGACCGGCGCACTCGATTCCCGCACGTCGACCGAGGTGCTCTCGGAGCTGCTCGCCTCGACGACCGGCCGCGGCTCGACGCTCGTCGTCGTCACCCATGATGAGAACGTCGCCGCGCGCTGCTCCCGCGTCGTCCGCCTCGCCGACGGCCGCATCGTCTCCGACTCCGCCGCCCAGTACGCGACGCACAACGGGTGATGCCGACCATGAAGGTGCTTCCTCTCGTCCTCTCGAAGCAGACGTTCACCGCACCGACGGCACGCCTCGTCGCGATCGCGTTCTTCGCCTGCTCGACCCTCTTCCTCACCGTGGCCGCCGGTGCGTGGGCGTTCAATGACCGTCCCGACGTGCCCCGCTACGCCGAGGTGGTCGACCTCTATCGGATGCTCGCGATCCTCGCCACGGTCTTCCTCGTCGTGCCGGCGATCAGCCTCGGCGTCGCCTCGGCGAAGCTCAGCGCCCGCCGCCAGGATGAGCGTCTCTCCACTCTCTCACTCCTCGGCGCGTCGAAGGGAACCGTCCGGCTCGTCGCCGTCGCCGAACCCTTCATCCCGGCAGCCGCGGGGATCGTCGCCGGCATCCTCGGCTACCTCGTGCTCGCCTACCCCTTGAGCCTCATCGTCTTCACGGGCGTGCCGCTGGGCTACTCCGCCCTCCTCATGCCCGCGTGGCTGCTCGTCGGCGTTGTCGCGGTCCTTCTCCTCATCTGCCTCCTCGCCGCCCTCATCGGGCTGCGGAAGGTCATCGTCTCTCCGCTCGGTGTGCGCACGCGGTCGCTGGGACGGACGTTCCCGCTCGCCCGCATCATCACCGTCGTCGTCCTCGCCGTCGGCATGGTCGCCGCTCTCGTCTTCTCCCTCCAGGAGGGTCAGTCGCAGCGCACCGCGATCATCGCGAGCATTCTCACGATCGGCGTCGCGCTCCTCCTCATCAACGTCGTCGGCGTCCTCGTCATGCGCATCCACGCCTGGATGAGCGGGAAGGCAGCACGGCGTCCGGCCGGGATGCTCTCGGCGGCGATGATCGCCGACGCCCCCGCCCAGTACTGGCGACGTGTCGCCGGACTCGCCCTCATCACCTTCATCGCCGTCGTCGGCGGCACCGGTGCGGCGATGATGCGCGGCACCGGCGACGAGATGAGCGCGGCCGAACGGGACGTCATGGGACCGCTGCAGTACACCGGCGACGACGTCTTCACCGGTCTCATCCTCACCTTGGCGATCGCCTTCGTCCTCATCGTCGTCTCCGCGACGATCAATCAGGCCGCGGACATCCTCGACCGCGCCTCGACCTACCGGGAGCTTCACGCCGCCGGCATGTCACCGGCGATGATGCACCGGGTCACGGTGCGCGCTGTGATGTCCCCGATCGTCCTCGTCACCCTCGTCTCCCTCGTCCTCGGCGGACTGCTCGCGGCCGCGATGGCCTCGGCCGGCGACCTCGGCGATCCGCTGACCATCGCCGTCGTCGCCTCCGTCCTCCTCGGCGGAATCGCGATGGTGTGGCTGGGACTGCAGTTCACCCGTCCGCTCGTCCGGCGCGTCACCGCTGTGACCGCCTGAGGCCCCCGCCTCGAACAGGAGTCCGTCATGTCCTCACCAGTGGCAGCAATTCCCGTCGTCCTCGGTCGCAAGACCGTGACCGCCCCGAGCTCTCTGCTCATCATGAGCGCGTTCTTCGCCTGTGCGACGCTGTTCCTCACCGTCGCCGCCGGGACGTGGATGTTCTTCCAGATCCCGCCGCGCACCGATCCTGGAGCGGAGGGCATCGACTTCGCCTACAAGCTCCTCGCGACCATCGGCACGATCCTGCTCGTCATTCCGGCCAGCACCCTCGCCGCCGCCTCGGCGACGCTGTCGGCCCGCCGTCAGGACGAACGGCTGTCGACGATGTCCCTGCTGGGGGCGAAGCGCTCGGAGATCGCCGCCCTCGCCGTCGCCGAACCGCTCGTGCCCGCGATCATCGGCATCGTCCTCGGCGTCCTCGGGTATCTCGGCCTCGCATGGCCGGTGAGCTGGATCCACTTCCTCGGCGCCCCGATCGGGTACGCGAACATGCTCATGCCGCCGCTCCTTCTGGCCGGGGTCGTCCTCTTCCTCATCGTCGTGTGCGTCGCCTCGGCGCTGCTGGGGCTGCGCAAGGTGACGATCTCTCCTCTCGGCGTGCGGACGAAGTCCCTGGCACGGAAGTTCCCCGTCGGCCGGGTCATCGCGGTCGTGATCGCCATCATCCTCCTGCCGATCGTGCTCGCGATCTCGAAGTCACCGAACGTCGAACTCGGGGTCGCGATCTCCGCGATGCTCTCGGTCTTCTTCATCGGACTCATCGTCGTCGACCTCCTCGGCGGACTGCTCATGCGGTGGTTCGCACACCTGGCGGGCAAGCGCGCCGCCTCCCCTGAGCGGCTCATCGCCGCCCGGCTCGTCTCCGACGAACCCAAGCGATTCTGGCGCCGGGTCTCGGGCTTGGCGATGACGGCGTTCGTCGCCGCGGTCGGGGGCACGGGCATCGCACTCATGCAGATGGGACTCGACTCCGCCGACGATCCTGAGGTCCCGGTCTCCGATGAGCAGATCACGCTCTTCCAGGACATGTTCACCGGAGTGCTGCTCGTCCTCGGCATCTCGATCGTGCTCATCGCCGTCTCCGCGCTCATCAACCAGGTGGCCGACGTCTACGATCGCGCCGACACCTTCGCCGACCTCCACTCGGCGGGCATGGATGTCGACACGATGCACAAGGCGATGGTCAGGGCAGTGCTCGGTCCGGTCATCTGGGTGACGCTGTTCGCCGGCGGCCTCGGACTCTTCCTCGTCCTCCCCTTGGCCGGCGCCGCTCTCGTCATGAAGCCGGTCACGTTCGTCACGATTCTCGCGTCAGCGGCCCTTGGTATCGTCGTCATCAGATTGGGGCTGCAGGTCGCCAAGCCGATCCTCGCCTCGGTGGCCACCGCCGGTCGCGCGCGGCTGTGAGACCGGGTCGCGGGCACCGCCTCGGCGAGACCGGGGCGGTGCCTGCGGTGACGTGAATCGCTGTCGGGTCCGCGCGCGGCACGGGTAAAGTGGGATGGCACTGCACCCGGGCCGGGCAGGCGTTGGCACAGAGGAGGAGACGTGGGAGTGAGCAGCGATCTGGGGTATGACGGACTCAGAACTCCTCCGCAGGACATCGAGGCCGAGGAGAGCGTCCTGGGGGCCATGCTCCTGTCGAAGGACGCGATCGCCGACTGCGTCGAGTCGATGTCGCGCGACGACTTCTACAAACCCGCCCACGAGACGATCTACGAGGCGATCCTCGATCTCTACTCCCGCGGTGAGCCCGCCGACTCGGTCACGGTCGCGAACTATCTGACGAAGTCCGGCGACCTCTCCCGCATCGGCGGTCCCGCCTACCTCCACACGCTCATCGCGTCCGTGCCGACCGCGGCGAACGCCGGATACTACGCCTCGATCGTCCGCGAACGGGCCGTGCTGCGCCGCCTGGTCGAGGCCGGCACCCGGATCGTGCAGATGGGCTACGACGCCGAAGGCGACACCGACGCCGTCGTCAACAACGCTCAGGCCGAGATCTATCAGGTCACGGAGAAGCACACGACAGAGGACTACGTCATCCTCTCCGAGATCCTCGGCGAAGTCGCGGCCGAGATCGAGCGCAACGGCGACACCGACGGGCAGACCGCCGGGGTGCCGACCGGGTTCACGGAGTTCGATCAGCTCACCAACGGCCTCCACCCGGGGCAGATGATCGTCATCGCCGCGCGACCCGGTGTCGGCAAGTCGACGCTCGCCCTCGACTTCATCCGGTCCGCGGCGATCCATCACAAGCAGGCCGCGGTCTTCTTCTCCCTCGAAATGGGCAAGAACGAGCTCGTCATGCGACTCCTGTCCGCGGAGTCGGAGATCCCGCTGCAGAACCTGCGCCGCGGTGAGCTCAGCCCCCACGACTGGACGAACCTCGCCGCCACCGAGGCGCGCATCAACGACTCGCCGCTCTTCGTCGACGATTCGCCGAACATGGCGCTCACGGAGATCCGCGCGAAGTGCCGTCGGCTCAAACAGCAGCACGACCTCAAGATGGTCTGCGTCGACTACCTCCAGCTCATGAGCTCGGGCAAGCGCGTTGAGTCCCGTCAGCAGGAGGTCTCGGAGTTCTCGCGTTCGCTCAAGCTGCTGGCCAAGGAACTCGAAGTGCCCGTCATCGCGCTCTCGCAGCTCAACCGCGGCAGCGAGCAGCGCACCGACAAGCGACCGATGATCTCCGATCTGCGCGAATCCGGATCGATCGAGCAGGATGCCGACATGGTCCTCCTCATCCACCGTGAGGACATGTACGACAAGGAGCACGAACGCGCCGGTGAGGCCGACATCATCGTCGCCAAGCACCGTGCCGGACCGACCGGAGACATCGCCGTGGCGTTCCAGGGCGCGAAGTCGCGGTTCGTCAACATGCCGCAGTAGGTTTCCCGGCCCAGGAGCGAAATGTGGACGCACTCAGCAGCAGTGAGATCGACGACGCCGGCATCGACGACTGGCGCCAGCTGGCCGGCCCGATTCGCGCGCGATTCCGAACAGCGAACTTCTCGGCCGGGCTCGATTTCGTCGCAAAGACCGGGGCGGAGGCGGAGCGGGCCGGATTGTCGCCTGACATCGGATTGACCGAAACTGCCGTCAGCGTCACCCTCGGCAGCGCTTCCGTCGGAGTGAGCGCCCGGGAAGTCGCGCTCGCCAGGGACATCAGCCGCATCGCCGCGCAGGTGGGCGCGGTCGCTGAAACCGCGAGCCTCCAACAGGTCGAGTTCGCCCTCGATACTCAGTCAGCTGAAGGTGTTTCCCCGTTCTATGCCGCCCTCCTCGGTGCTGCACCTGCTGGAGTCCATGCCAAGGGTGACCTCGTCGACCCGACGGGCCAGGCGATGAGCCTGTGGTGGCAGGAGCCGAGAGCGAGTTCACGGTTTCCTCTGCCTGAGTCCTCGGTGCCACAGCGGTGGCACCTCGACGTCTGGGTCGGACACGATGAGGTCCAGGCGCGCATTGCCGCGGCAATCAGGGCCGGGGGCAAACTGGTCAGCGATACGGCTGCACCGTCGTACTGGGTGCTCGAAGACCCCGACGGCAATCGCTGCTGCATCTGCGCCCCGATGGTGGACTGACGGCACGGTCTCACTGCCGGAGCGAATCGTCGATCACTGGTCAGTGCCCTCACGGCGCTTTGTACGATGGCAGGCATGGACACGACCCCGAACGATCTGCTCGTGCTGCTCGCCGTCTCCCGCTCGGCAAAGTTCGCCACGGCTGCCCATGCGCTCGGCGTCAACCACACGACGATCTCACGACGGATCGCGGCATTGGAGAAGGCACTCGGCGGCCGGGTGCTCGCCCGATCAGGCAGCGGATGGGAGCTCACGGAGCTCGGCGCCGAGGCGGTGCGCGTCGCCGAGAAGGTCGAGCTCGCGGTCGGCAGCCTCGGTGAGTCGGGCGAGACTCCCGATCCCGTCAGCGGCGTCGTGCGGATGTCGGCGACGGACGGGTTCAGCGCCTATGTGGCCTCACCGGCCGTCGCGGCGCTGCGGCGGACCCACCCGGGCCTGAGCGTTGAGATCGTCACGGTGACGCGGCAGGCGCTACAGCAGCGGTCGGGACTCGACATCGAAGTGGTCGTCGGGAAACCGCAGGTCCATCGCGCCGAGGCGGTCCACCTCGGCGACTATGCGCTGGGAATGTACGCTGCGCAGGACTACCTCGCCGACCACGGCACCCCGACGACGGTCGACGCGCTCATGGAGCACCAGCTCGTGTACTTCGTCGACTCGATGCTCCACGTCGACGACCTTGACGCTCCCCGGCGCCTCGTGCCGTCGATGAAAGACGGTGTGACCTCGACGAATGTCTTCGTCCACGTCGAAGCCACACGGACGGGGGCCGGAATCGGGTTCCTGCCGTGCTTCATGGCCGACCAGCATGCCGACCTCGTCAGACTTCTCCCCGGCGACCTCACCGAACACCTCCCGTACTGGATGGTGCTGCGGCCCGACTCCATGCGCCGTCCCGCCGTCGCCGCAGTCGCCAGGGCGCTCAAGCACCAGACGGCGTCATACTATGACGCCCTCATGGGGAAGGAACAGACGATCTGATTGACGTACGGCGTGCGGTGCGGGCGCCTCGGGATTCACTCGCCGAGGATGTCGGCGATGCCCTGCCGATACGTCGTCACAGCGAAGTCGGGGAAGCGGGAGGCGAACTTCGACGTGTCGAAGATGTTGTCCCCGCGGTACCGGGGCAGGAGTTCGGCCGCCTCGGCGAGCATCGGATTGAACCGGCGGCCCAACTTGAACACCCACAGCGGAAGCACGGTGTAGCCGATCTTCCGCCCGGTGATCTCGGAGGCGATCGCGATGAGCTCACGGTACGTGCGGCGATGCTCATCAATCGGCAGATGCCAGGTCTGCCCGTACGCGTCGGCGGTGTTGCCGAGCAGCGCCAGTGCCCGGCTGGCATCCGGCGTCCAGATCAGCGAGCGCTTCGTCGTCGCACTCACCGGCACGAGCGGGCGCTTGCCCGCCCTGATCCGGTCGAAGACGAGCATGTTCGACCAGCTCTTCGTCTTCCCCGGCCCGTAGAACTCCGGGGCGCGACCGATGAGCGCGTCGATCTGTCCGGCAGCCATCGCGTCGAGGAGCATCGTGACGATCGCCGCCCGCACCCGGCCCTTGCGGCCACCGGGAGCGAATCCCGTCGACTCGGTCTGCGGGGTCGGGGTGCCCGGGTACATGTACGTGTTGTCGAAGAAGACGAGCTTCGTCCCATGGGCCATGCACGCATCGATGACATTGCGCATCATCACCGGGAACTTCTCCTCCCACAGCGCCGAATCCATCGGCAGACCCACCGTGAGATAGGCGATCGAGCTGCCCGCGACAGCACGCTCGGTCGACGCCGGGTCCATGAGGTCGGCTGTGACGAGCTCATCCGTGCCGTTGACCTGCTTCGGGTGCCGGCTGACGAGCCGGATGTCCTGAGTGAAGTCGCGATGGAGGGCGCGGGCGAGTTCGTCGGCGATCGGCCCACCGGCACCGAGGATGGTCTGCAGTCCGTCGCCGCGTTCGCGGGCGTAGTCGGTCGGGTTCACTTCACACCCGGGATCCGCTTGAGCACGCGCAGCGCGCCTGTGACGATGCGGGCGTAGCGCACAGGATCGACATCGTCCGGCACACCGACGGGCAGCAGCCGGGAGGCGGCGATCGTCTGCGACTCGGTGTACTTGAGGATGCCGTGCTCCCCGTGCCGCCGGCCGAGGCCCGAGGCCTTCATGCCGCCCATCGGCGCATCCATCGACCCCCACGCCGCGGCGTACGCGTCGTTGACGTTGACGGTGCCGGCCTCGAGCCGGGAGGCGACGCGGACTCCCCGGTCCTCATCGGAGGTCCACACGCTGAAGTTGAGGCCGTAGTCGCTGTCGTTGGCCGCAGCGATCGCCTCCTCCTCGTCGGCAACCCGGTAGAGGCTGACGACCGGACCGAAGGTCTCGTGCGCGTAGACCTCCATCGACTCGTCGACATCGGTGAGGATCGTCGGCTCGTAGAAGTAGGGGCCGAGCTCGGGACGGCGCCGACCGCCGGCGAGCACCGCAGCGCCCTTGTCCCGCGCATCATCGACATGGCGCATCACCGTCTCGAGCTGCTTCTGCGACACGAGCGAGCCCATGTCCGCGGAGTAGTCGATCCCGGCGGTCAGCGTCATCGCCCTGGCGGCAGCGGCGAACTTCTCAGTGAAGTCGTCCCAGAGGACGTCGGGGACATAGATGCGCTCCATCGAGATGCACAGCTGCCCTGTGTTGGAGAAGCTCGCCCGGATCGCCCCGGACACCGCCTTGTCGACGTCGGCATCGTCGAGGACGAGAAGGGCGTTCTTCCCGCCGAGCTCCATCGACGCGTCGATGAGGTTCTCCCCGGCCTGGGCGGCCACCGTCTGTCCCACAGCGGTCGACCCCGTGAACATGAGGAAATCGGAGTTCTCGATGATCGGCAGACCGAGTTCGGCACCCGACCCGGTGACGACCTCGACGAGACCGGGCTGCATGCCCGCCCGCTCGAGCATCTCCACGGCCCAGAGTGCGGCGAACGGCGTCTGCGCATCCGGCTTCGTGACCACCGCATTGCCGGCGACGATCGCCGGCAGGGCATCGCTGATGCCGAGCGTCAGCGGATAGTTCCACGGCGAGATGATTCCGACGACGCCCTTCGGATGATGGAGCTCCCACACCTTCGTCAGCGCCAGCTGCGCACCCTGACGGCGCTTGGGCCGCAGGTACCTCTCCGCCGTGTGCGCGTAGTAGCGGGCGCTCAACGCGACATCCATGATCTCCTCGAACGCATGC
Organism: Brevibacterium sp. XM4083; assembly: GCF_006489205.2. GTDB lineage: Bacteria > Actinomycetota > Actinomycetes > Actinomycetales > Brevibacteriaceae > Brevibacterium. The sequence continues at coordinate 635,279 of NZ_VFYR02000003.1, forward strand.
CGGCGGGCCTTGCCGTTCTCCAGCTGAATGAGGTCGAGGACTTCGTCCTGGTGGCGCAGCACGAGGTCGTGGAAGCGCAATAGCACCTCCGCCCGTTCCCGGACCGGGCGGGCGGCCCACTCCTTCTGAACGCTGCGGGCCCGAGCGGCCGCGGCGACGACATCGGCCGGGGTGCCGTGCGGAACGGTGCCGAGGACCTCACCGGTCATCGCATTGGTGACGTCCTGCGTGGCGTCGGGGTCGGCGACCCGCACGCGGCGACTCAGCGCCGCGAGACGGTCGGCGGTGATCCTCGGAGTGATCCGCGCATCCGCGGTCAGTGTGGACACGATGGTCTGCCCTTCTGTGGTCGTGTGACGGGAATGGCTGGGAGTGTAGGTCAGAGACATGAACGTCGTCAGTCGAGCGAGATGACGCGCGGCATGTGGAGAGCCGCCTGACCGTGGGTCATGACATCGAACATCAGGGTCCGCGTCGGACGCAGCGAGCGGATGTCATCGGAGATCCGTCCCTCGCCGAGGCGGGTCTCGACATGGCGCGGGAACAGCGCAGATCCCGAGACGAGGGCGTTCGTCTGGTTGAACGTCGCATGCCATCCTCCGTCGAAGTGCGTATACGACGTCAGGGAGGACACCGCGGTGCCCGACCGGTGCCGCTTCTGCCGGGGAGTCGGGGCCCGGAGTTCGAAGTCGCTGCCGCCGGAGTCGTTGAGCACCCGTCCGGTCACGGACTGCGCGGTGATGTCGACATCGATGTCGGTCACCCACTTGGGGAAACCGTAGCCGTCGTGCCCGCGGACCTGGGCGATCTCGGTGTTGACGGGCAGGGAGAGCACATACGAGTCGAGGTGGTTGTTCTTCAGCGCCGCGAGCAGGTCGATCGCCCCCAGCGGACCGTGGTGGGGCGGTTTGACCGCGATGCCGACGGCCGCCTCGGTGTAGAAGTCGATGTCGGCGACGTCGTAGCGGAACAGCAGCACCGAGGCGAGACCGAAGCCGGGAACGGCTTCGAGCGGATCGAGCGGTGCGGGCAGCCGGTCGCGCAGCGCGCTCATCGGCGCGAGCATCGTCAGGCGTGCGCTCGACATCGCGTAGTAGAAGTTCGGGGTGAACGTGCGCCCGATGCGCGACTCCACCTCGACCTTCGGCTGGTTGCGGAAGAAGTCGACGCTGGTCACGCGGGGGTCGCGGGCGACCTCGTCGAGGTCGGGCTGCATGCGATAGCGGTCGAAGAGACCGCCCGCGGGCACCTGGAGGGTGCGCGAGCCCAGGGTGACTTCGGTGGTCGGGGCGGTGTTCGTCTCGGTCATGGTTCTCATCTCCACATCTGATTCCGGACTCTCGAACTGAGAGTAGGCTGACGAAGTTAACGGTGTCAACATAGCGATGCGGAGATTCATTCCCGACCTCCGGGTGTGTTCCCGGTCTCAGCGGCGCTGCGTGGGTCTCAGTCGGTGAGCAGGGCGGCGAAGGCGGCGCGGACGCGGGTGTCGAAGTCGACGTCGTCGTTGGCCCCGAGGGTGCCGTCGATGTGGAGGGTCGCCAGTCCGTGGGCGAGAGCCCATCCGGCGGTGGCGAGTCCGTGCGGATCCCGCTGCGGGTGGGTGGCGACCGCGACCTCCTGGATGCGGGCGAAGACGGCCGCGCAGGCGACCCTGACCTCGTCGACGGTGCTGAGCTCCTGGCCGAACATCAGAGCGTAGAGGGCCGGATGCGCCTCGGCGAAGCGGATGTAGGTGAGCGCGAGCTCGACGAGCGGGGTGTCGCCCTCCCCGTGCTCGCCGACGACGGCTTCGAGTGCGGTCTGGAGCTCGGCGAAGCCATCGGCGGCCATCGCGGCTTCGAGGTCCTGCTTACTTGCGAAGTGGCGATACGGCGCGGCCTGGGAGACGCCGACCCGGCGGGCCACGGCGCGCAGCGAGAAGGCCTCACCCGTCTCGAGCATCTCGACGCCGGCGGTGATGAGCGCGTGGCGCAGGTTGCCATGATGATGCCGCGGCTTCTCCGCAGGCGCTGTTGACACTGTCGGTCCTCCCCCGTACTTTTTCAGTGTGGACACTGTTAACTTTAGCAAGCAGATCGTCCTCTCCCACAGCGTCCCCGTCGTCGCAGGAAAGGTCCCCTCATGACATCGGTTCTCTTCGTCATCACCGCCGCCACCGGATGGACGCTTGAGGACGGCACCGTCCATCCCACCGGCTACTGGGCCGAGGAGGTCGCCGAACCCTACCGTCTCTTCTCCGAGGCCGGGTGGGACATCACCGTGGCCACGCCCGGGGGAGTGCCTCCGACGCTCGACGAGCTCAGCCTCGGCATCGCCGGGGGTCGACCGAAGAAGCGCCGGGAGATCCGCGCCTACCTCGACTCGATCAAGGACGCCCTCGACCATCCCCTCGCCCTCGACACTGTCGACGAGGCCGACTACGACGTCGTCTTCTACCCCGGAGGGCACGGCCCGATGGAGGACCTCGCGGTCGATCCGGTCTCCGGTGCTCTGCTGGCGCGCCGCCTCGACTCCGGCAGGCCCCTCGCCCTCCTCTGCCATGCGCCGGTCGCCGTGCTCGCGGCGAAGAACGAGGACGGGTCGAACGCCTTCGCCGGACGGACGATGACGGGACTCTCCAACGTCGAGGAGCGTCTCAACGCCTTCGCGTGGAAGGCCAAGTGGCTCCTCGAGGACGCCGTCAAGGACGCCGGGATCCACTACGAGAAGGGCGTGGTTCCACTGCGTCCCCACATCGTCGTCGACGGCAGCCTCTACTCGGGGCAGAATCCCGCGTCCGCCGAGGCGCTCGCCTCCCGGATCATCGCCGATGTCGACGGCCGCCGCGCGGCACCGGGGCCGAGGGCGTGAGACGGCACGCACTCGACGTCCGCGGCACCACCGTCCTCATCACCGGCGCGAGCTCGGGCCTCGGGGCGGAGTTCGCCCGACAGTTCGCCGCCCGCGGCGCCGATCTCGTCCTCGTCGCCCGCCGCCGCGACCGGCTCGAGGAGCTCGCGCGGGACCTCGAGACCGCCCACCGCATCACCGCCCACGTGCTCGTCCATGATCTCGCCGAGGCGGCAGGGGTCGACGGGCTCCTCACGGATCTCACCACCGGCGGCATCGCGGTCGACTCGCTCGTCAACAACGCCGGGTTCGGCATCGCCGAACCCTTCGCCGACACAGACCCCGAGCGGATCGATGACATGCTCGCCGTCAACGTCGTGGCGCTGACCCGGCTGACCCGCGCGCTGCTGCCGCAGCTGACCGGGGTGCTCGTCAACATCGCGAGCACCGCGGCCTACCAACCCACGCCCGGGATGGCCGCGTACGGCGCGACGAAGGCCTACGTCCTCTCCCTCACCGAGGCGATCGCCGAGGAGACGCGGTCGGCTCCGCTGCGGGTGCTCGCGCTCAGCCCCGGTCCGACGAACACGGAGTTCTTCGCCGTGGCCGGCAGCGACTTCGCGGGCACAGGACGGTTCGAGACACCCGAACAGGTCGTCGCGGTCGCCTTCGCCGCGCTCGAGCACCGTCAGCCGCGCAGCGTCATCTCGGGGTTCGGCAACAAGGTGCTTGCCGCCGGTGCCGGTCTGCTGCCCCGGAGGATCGCGCTCAAGGCCGCCCGGAAGGCACTGGAGTGAACATGTTCACCGCAGGTGCGGCGGTACGGTGGGGACATGACGATCGAGACGACCGAGATCACTGCCTACCTCGATGAGTACGCGCGCTCGCTGACCGAGTTCGATGCCGAGGCGGCGAGCCGGCTGTGGTCGATGCCGGGAATGATCGTCGACGACACATTCTCCGGGGTGCTCGAGTCGCGGGAGGCGATGGCCGCGGGACTCGAGCAGTCCTACCCGCTCTACCGGAAGCTCGGGCTCGCCACGGTCGGGTACGACCTCCTCGGCGAGGATCATCTCACCCCCGATCTCGTCATGGTCCAGGTGCGCTGGGACTTCGTCGACGACGCGGGGGACCCGCTCACCGACAGCGTCGCGCACTACCTGCTGCGACGAGAGAGCGAAGGGCTGCGGGCGACGGTGTGCGTGCAGACCGACGACCGCGAGAAGCTGCAGGCGCTCGCGACGGCGAAGGGCGTCGACCTCGGCTAGCCAGGCGCCTCACGTGTGATTGCGGGCACCGAGGAGGCCGAGCCGCTCGAGGTCGGCCCGCAGGTCCTGAGCACCGGTGAAGACGATGCCGATGAGCCCAAGAGCGCGCGCCGCCTCGACGTTGGCCGCGAGGTCGTCGACGAACACCGTGCGAGCAGGGTCGAGGTCGAAGCGGTCGAGGAGGAGGCGGAAGATCGCGGGGTCGGGTTTGATGAGCTTCTCCCGCCCGGAGACGACGATGTCCTCGAGTTCGCTGATCGCCGGTGCCGCGACGGGCGCGAAGTGGATGGTCTCGGCCGACCAGTTCGACAGTCCGAGGAGACGGGTGCCTTGAGCTCCCAGTTCGGCGACGATCTCGGCCATGCCGGGGATCGGGCCGGTCAGCGACCGGTCGAACCGCTCGTAGTACGTCGCGACGATCTCCCCGTGGCGGGGATCGGTCGCACTTGCCCGCTCGACCACCTCGGCGATGGTGGCACCGTTGTCGGCGGAGACGTTGAGGGCGGCGAAGTCGGCTTCGGCGGCGAAGGCGTCCCATTCGGCCCGGCTCATCCGGTCGGCCAGCGGCCCGGACTGGTCCCAGCCGACGAGGACCTGACCGAGGTCGAAGACGACGGTCGTGGGAACGGCGACCCCGGTCCCGCTGTCACCGGCGGGGATCGGGTCGTGGGAAGCTTCGGTCATCGGCGCACCGCCTCGGCGTTGGTGGGTGGATGGTCTGGTCTCCCACGCTACCGGTTCGTCGGCGCCCGTTCCCGCCAGGCCCGCAGATCGTCGGGGGTGTCGATGTCGGAGGCGTCCCCGAGGTCCGAGCATTCGACGAGGTCGACGAGGTGGGTGTGCCCCCGCAGCCACGCCCGTCCCGCTTCGTCGCCGCTCGCTCGCCTGACGGCGGCGCGGGCGTGGTTGAGCGGCAGGAGCACCGGGTGGCCGGGGAAGCCCAACCAGGCCGCGCGGGCGATGCGCCCGGGATCGAACGCGCCGATGAGCCGGTCGAGGACGGCCCGGCCGATCCCGGGCTGGTCGACGAGCATGACGAGGACCGGTGTCGCCGAGGTGGTCCCCGGCTCCCGACCGATCGCCGCGATCCCGGCCCGCCACGATGCGGACATCCCCACCTCGGCGTCGGGCACGTCGATGACGGCGACGTCCCCGAGCCCCGCCGCGGCGAGGTGGGCTTCGATCTCGCCGCGACCGGGACCGGCGGTGACGACGGGCCTCAGCCCGGCGGCGACGGCCACCCGGACGGCCCGGACGACGAGGACCGAGTCCTCCCACGGCAGCAGCGCCTTCGGGCCGAGCCCGAGGCGGTGCCCCGACCCGGCGGCGAGGATGAGGGCGACGCCCCGGCCTGTCATCGCCGACCTCCCGGAACCGGAGACTGTGGGCCTGCGCGCGTGCGGCACGGTCGCGCTCATTGCTCAAGCACCCCCGCCTCGGCGAGTCCCGCATAGATGGCATCCCTCGTCAGAGGCGTCGCCGTGAAGTGGACCCCGGTGGCATGGCGGATCGCGTTGGCGAGCGCGGGAGCGACCGGATTGAACGGGGATTCGCTCATCGACTTCGCCCCCTGCGGACCGACGGCGTCATGGGTGTCGGCGAAGTGGACCTCGGTGCGGGGGATGTCGGCGAAGTTCGGGGCCTTGTACTGCCGGAGGATGTCGGTGACGGGTCTGCCGGTCTCCTCGTCGACGATGATGCGCTCGTAGAGGGCGGCCCCGATCGCCTGGGCGACCCCGCCCTCGACCTGTCCGCGGCACTGGTGGGGGTTCATCACGACCCCGGCGTCAGCGGCGTGGACGGACTGGAGGATCCGGACCTCACCGGTGCACATGTTCACTGCGACCCGGAATCCGTGGACGTTGAACGCCACCGACCGCGGCTCCCCACCCCAGTAGCCCGACCCCGTCGGGGCCTCCCCGGTGGCCGCGAGCGACTCGCGCAGGAGCACGTCGAGGTGGACCGCGCGCCTGCCGCCGGCGGGTCCGACAACCGCGGCGAAGCGGGCATTGAGGTCGGCCGGGACCCGCACGCACGCATAGTCGCCGGCGATCTCGACCTCCTCGGGCCGGGCGCCGAGGTGGGGCGCCGCCAGTGCCTGCAAACGCGCGATGAGGTCCTTCGTCGCGAGATCGTTGGCCTTCCCGGCGATCGTCGTCCCCGTCGACCCGAAGGCCCCCGTGTCGTGTTCGACGACATCGGAATCGGACTGCTTCAGCGTGATCCGGTCCGTCGTCGTGCCGAGCAGGGTCGAGGCGAGCTGCGCGTGGACGGTCGAGGTGCCGTTGCCGAACTCCGCGGTGCCCACCCGCAGCTCGTACGTCCCGCCCTCGCCGAGGGTGATGTGGGCGTGGGCGATGTGGCCGCGCGGTGGGGCGGTGGCGATCATCGCGATCGCGTGCCCCTCGCCGATGTTCCACTCCTCGCCGAGGTCCTCCCCGTGCCCGGCGGCGACGTGCTCGGCCCAGCGAGTGCGGCCGCGGTCGAGGGCGGAGCTGACGAGATCGATGCACTGGTCGAGTCCGTAGCTGCCGATGAGGAGGTCCTCCTCGGGTTCGTCGTGAGCGCTGAGCATGGGGTCGGAGGGTCCGATGATGTTCCTCCGGCGCATCTCGAGTTCGTCGATGCCGAGCTTGTCGGCCAAGGCGGTGATCGTCGACTCGACGGCGAAGATCATCTGGCTCAGCCCGTAGCCACGGAACGCTCCCGAGGGCATCGTGTTCGTGTAGAGGACCATCGCGTCGACCTTCTTGTGCGGTGCGTTGTAGACGGCCACCGACTCCCCGACCCCGTGGAAGAGGACGCCGGGACCGTGATTGCCGTAGGCGCCGGTGTTCGACCGGACGTCGACGGCGAGTGCTGTCAGCGTCCCGGTCTCGTCGGCGCCGGCGCGCACCCGCATCCGGAAGGGATGGCGGACGGTGGTGGCGGTGAAGACCTCCTTGCGGGAGAGTTCGAGACGCACGGGCCGGCCGGTGGCCATCGTCGCGAGCAGGGCGACGTCCTCGCAGAGCACCTCCTGCTTCCCGCCGAATCCACCGCCCACGCGCTCGCAGTAGACCCGCACCCGATCCGGGTCGAGGTCGAAGATCCGGCTCAGCGCCCGGCGGACGAGGAACGGCACCTGCGTGCTGCTGCGGACGACGAATCGGCCTTCGTCGTCGGTCCACGCGATCGCCCCGTGGGTCTCGAGCGCCATGTGCGAGAGGCGCTGGGTGCGGTACGTCGCCTCGTGGGTGACCGCCGAGGCGGCGAGTGCGGCCTCGACGTCGCCGATCTCGTGGTGGACTTCGGCGAGGACGTTGTCACCGGGTCGGGCGATGCCCGCGTCCGGACCGGCGTCTGGGTGGATCGCCGGGGCGTCGGGGGCGTCGGCGAGTTCGACGTCGAAGACCGCCGGCAGGTCCTCGTACTCGATGTCGACGAGGCGGACCCCGCGTTCGGCCGCCCGCTGGGTTTCGGCGATGACGACGGCGACGCGCTGTCCCCAGTACCGGACGACGTCGTCGAAGACGCGGGTGTCCTTGGGGTCGTCCTCGACGATCTCGTGCTGCGCGGTCGAGAACCGCTTGGCCGGGGCGTCCTCGTGGGTGAGGACGGCGATGACGCCCGGTTCGGCGAGCGCCCGCGTCGTGTCGATGGCGAGGATCCGCGCGTGCGCCCGGGTCGCGTGGACGAGCGCGCCGTGGAGCAGGGGCGCGGGCAGCTCGTCCGGTCGCAGGTCCATCGTGTACCGGACGGTGCCGGTGACGACGCCGGGGCCGGCGAGTGCCCCGGTGTTCGCCCCGATGCCGCGGAATCCGGGGTCGACGTTGCGGTGGCCGGCCACGGCATCCTCGATCGTTCGGTAGCCGGTGCACCGGCACACGTTGCCCTTGAGACTGCGCGGCAGGTCCTTCTTGTCGGCCTCGGTCATCGCGGCGACCGTGCAGATCATCCCCGCCGTGCAGAACCCGCACTGGAAGCCGCCGGCGGCGAGGAAGTTCTCCTGCACCGGGTGCAGGTCCTCCGGCGTGCCGAGTCCCTGGATCGTCGTCACCGACTTCCCGGCGATCCGGTGGGCGGGATAGAGGCACGAGTGGATCGCCTCGTCGTCGACGATGACGGTGCACGCTCCGCAGTCGCCGCCGTCGCAGCCCTTCTTCACCCCGGTCGCCCCCTGTTCCCGCAGCCACGTGCGCAGGCACTGCCCGGGTTCGGGTGAGACGGTGACGGTGCGTCCGTCGACGGTGGCCGACGGCCTTCCGGGTGCGGTGGCAGGTGGGGTGTGTTCGGTCGTCGTCATCGCGTGCTCCTCGTCATCGTGATGTCTCCGGTCGTGCGCGCGGCGAAGCGCGGGTGCGGTTCGGCGGGGTCGAGCAGTTCGGTGAGGATCTCCGCGCCGAGGCGGTGCGTCATCGCCTCCCGCCACTGCGGGGTGCCGTGGATGTCGTCGTGCCAGACCCCGGCGACCGCCTCGTCGATCGCCGCCTGCAGCCCCGCACACGTCGCCGCATGCGCGGCGTCCGGGCCGAGGTCGATGATGTGCGGGCGACGGGTCGACCCGGTGATCGCCAAGCGCAGGGTATCGGCGCCGAGGCGGCGGCCGATGATGAGTGCCGCGGTGCGTCCGCGTTCGGTCAGGGAGATGCGGCGGAACGCGCACGGCTGCGTGAGCGCAGCGATCGGGACGTGGAAGCTGCGGATGAGCTCCCCGGGCTCGAGCGTCGTCTGCGCCTCCCCGACGACGAGGTCGGCGACGGGCACGGCCCGCAGCGACCCGCGTGGTCCCCACAGGAGGGCGACGGCGTCGAGGCCGGAGAGGAGGGAGATCATCGGGCCGGCGGGCAGTCCCGTGGCGACGTTGCCGCCGATCGTCGAGGCGTTCCAGATCTTCCACGACGCGACGAAGGAGTCACAGCACGGGGCGAAGAGGTCGAGGCCGGGCAGCACCCGATCGGTGTGGGCGGGCAGGCGCGGACCGTTCGCGCGGAACTCGAAGATGTCCTTGATCAGGCAGGTCGCGGCGATCTCGAGCTCGAGGGGTTCACCGGAGGCGTCGCAGCGCCACTGCGTCGGCGTCCAGCCGGCTTCGGTGATGTCGAGCAGGCGCCGCGGCGGCCCCTGGGTGATGTCGGTGCCGTAGGAGAAGAGCACGGTGCCCCCGGCCAGCCAGCTGTCACCGGGCTGCCACCGTTCCGGATCAGCGCAGGTGAGCACCTCGTCGACGCAGCTCATATCCATGAGATCATCGCCTCCCCGCGGGTGAGCGCGGTGCCGAGCCGGTGCAGGGGATGCGGGGGTGCCGCCGATTCCTCCCGCGGGGGTGCTGTGGGGCCGGGGTCGGGTGCCGTTGGGTCGGGGCTGGGTGCCGCGTCGTCGGGGTCGGGCGTCGCGTGGTCGGGCGCAGCGCTGTCGCTGTCGCTGGCGCGGGACCTGTGGATCGGTCCGGTCGTGTGGCGCAGTTCGGGGATGCCCGCCGAGGTGGCCCGGCCCGTCGTCACGGCGATGAGTTCGGCGAGGACGGCGACGGCGACCTCCTGCGGGGTGCGGGCGCCGATGTCGAGGCCGATCGGGGAGTGGAGCGCGTCGAACGCGGCCTGCGGCAGGCCCCCGTGGACGAGTTCCTGCGCTCGCCTCTCGTGGGTCGTCCGTGACCCCATCGCCCCGACGTAGGCGAGATCCATCCGCAGGGCGCGGTCGAGGACCGGCAGGTCGAAGCGCGGGTCGTGGGTGAGCACGATGACCGCGGTGCGTGAGTCGACGCGGCCGGCCGCGCACTCGCGGGCGAAGTGCTCGCCGGGACGGTCGACGACGACCTCGTGCGCGCCGGGGTGGCGGGCTCGGGTCGCGAAGACGGGGCGGGCGTCGCAGACCGTGACGTGGAGACCGAGGAGGGAGGCGGCCTGGGCGATCGCGGTCGAGAAGTCGTTGGCGCCGTAGATGAGGACGCGGGCGCGGGGGCGACGGGATTCGACGAAGAGCCGGCGCACGGTCGGGCAGTCGGGTCGGGTCTCGTCGCGGACCGCGACGATCCCGCAGCCTCCGCGGCGCACGATCTCAGCGACGGGGGCAGCGGCGGTCCCGACCGCCTCGGCGAAGGTCTGGGGCAGGGGCTCGCCGGGGCCGAGCGTCACGGGTGACAGCGGTGCGCGGGAGTCCGGCGGCGCGGGTGCGACGAGTTCGCCGCCGCGCATCGCGACGTCGAGGGGGATCTCGCGGATGAGGGCACCGGCGTCGTCGGCGGCGTCGTCGCGGGCGGAATCGATGAGACGGGCGACCGCCTCGGCGAGAGGGGTGAGCGGTTCGATGAGGACGCTGATGTCGCCGCCGCACATGAGGCCGACGGAGAGTCCGGACTCGTCGCTGAAGCCGAACTCGCAGATCATCGACCGCTGGTCGGTGATCGCGGTGAGGGCGGCGTCGACGATCGCCGATTCGACGCAGCCGCCGGAGATCGATCCGATGGTCAGGGTATCGTCGCGGACGGCCATCGAGGTGCCGATGGGGCGGGGGACGGACCCGGAGACGGCGATGACGGTCGCGACGACCCACCGGTCAGGGGATTCCACGGTCGACGAATAGGCGTTGAGGCGATCCAACACGGGGCTACCAGTCCTTTCTGCAGCGCCCGGTAGATAGCCCAAGTTCGACCTTGAACTCGCCATAGGCAAGTACGAAGAATCTTAGATCAGAGTTTTTCCGCCTGGCAATAGGATGTTTCCACTTTGTGAGAAGCGCGGCGGCTCACGTGGGCGGATGAATGCGAAGCGGCCGGTGACAGTGGTCATCACTGTCACCGGCCGCTGCCGATCAGTTCACCGCCGTCGACGCCGATCCGGCGTCAGTCGCGGTGAGAAGTCTCTGGGCTCTGAGCTCAGAGGGGGCGAACGCTCGTGGCCTGGAGGCCCTTCTGTCCCATCTCGGACTCGAATTCGACGTTCTGGCCCTCGGTGAGCTCGCGGTAACCGGTCGATTCGATGGCGGAGAAGTGCGTGAACACATCGGCCGAACCGTCGTCAGGCTGGATGAATCCGTAGCCCTTTTCCGCGTTGAACCATTTCACGGTACCTGTGGTCATATTCCTTGTTTCCTTATTCAGCTGCGACCGCCGGAGCGGTCTTGATGGTCGGATCCGACGTGGATCCGGCTTGTCACACACAGTCGGCCGCTCTGCGAACGGCGGGGGCCGATCGCTCGGTGGCCCAAAGGTGTGATCTTCCCGTCGGAGCACAGGCGAGAGCGCTGCGGAACCGACGAAAACCTGGGGGACGCGTCGACACAGGACGCGATCGAAATGAAGAGGGAGGGAGTTGAAGCGATGGGGCCAGTCTATCAGAGATTCGTCCCGGTCCGACGTCGAATCCGATGCAATGTTCCCTGCCCGAATTCGGTCGTCGGGACGGGCGTGCGGTCTCAGCCCGTCGCGCTGGCGACGTCGATGCTCAGCACTCGCTGCAGCGCCTCTGTCCCGGATGGCGTCACAGTCACCGCCCGGCTGCTCGCGGCGCCGCGCACCCAGCCTCGCTCGTGGAGAGTCGAGCAGATGAGCGCCCCGAGCGCCCCGCCGAGGTGCACCCGCCGTTCGGTCCAGTCGAGGCACTCGCGAGTGACCGGGCGGGGTCCCGCCGGCAGCGAGGTCGCCAGGGTGTCCTCGATCCACGCCCGCCCCTGGGCGGTCAGCGCGAAGGAATCGTCGATCACGCCATTGCCGATCAGCGATTGCGTGATCGTGACTCCGAGACTGCCCGCGAGATGGTCGTAACAGGTCCGACCCCGGCGCAGCGCCGAATCGATCGTCGCCTCCCGCAGGCTGTGCACCTTCGGCAACGGCTGCTCGCCGAGAGAGACCACGGCTTCGAGCGCGTGCGCGACTGCCGGCCCGGCGAGCTCGACATAGCGGTGCCGTCCCTGGCGTCGCTCCCGCAGCAGCCCGCGGTCGACGAGGAGGTTGAGGTGGCTGGTCGCCGTCGACGGGGTGACGCCGGCGCCGTGGGCGAGTTCTCGAGCCGTCCACGCGCGACCGTCCATGAGCGCGACGAGCATGCGGGCCCGGGTCGGGTCGGCGACGGCCCCGGCCACCGCGGACAGGTTCTCTGCGCTCATATTCTCAGTGTGCGCCCCCGACAGTGTGGTGACCACCGAAGTGTTCGGGCTCGAGGATGAAGTTATGACTTCTCTCGAGGATCCCGCTCTCTCTGTTCCCCATGTTGCCGACGGTGCGCATGGCATGGCCTGGCTGCGCTCACACGTCGCCAGGTTCTGCGACGGCCCGGACCATGAGCGCCGTCGCGCCCACGCGGTTCGCCTGCTCGAGGCGATCGACCTCGCACATCTGCGTCGACCCGGCCATCCGGTGGCCACCTTGGCCGCTGCCCTCGGCATGCCTCGCGACGCTGTCGTCGACGTCGAGATCGCCGCAGCAGGCTACCAGCCTCATGAGCCGATCACTCCGCACACCGATGCCGCCGTCGAGCGCTTGGTCGCCGCCGCGGGTGGGGAACGGAACGAGGCGACCGCCGCCCGCATCGGGCTGCTCGTGCAGGCGTCGGGTGCGCTGACCGCGTGGGCGAAGGGCAGCGTACCCGCAGTCCCATTCACTCGCCGCCGCAGACCATCGGGCGAGGAGATCCTCATCGACCTCACCGATCATCCGTTCGGCGCCGGCAGACATGCGTGTCCGGGCGAGGAGCAGGCCCGCGCGCTCATGGACGGAGTGAACCGGTTCGCCGATCTGCATCGGGGGGATGAACCGCTGCTGCTGCCGAACGCCTGGGACTGTGCGTCGGCAACGGCCTTCGTCGCCGATGGGTATCCGGCGCTGGGCACGACGAGTCTCGGCGTGGCGGCCTCCCACGGACTGCCCGACGCTACAGGTGCCGCGTACCGGGAGACGATGGAGTTGGCGCGTCGCCTCAGCGTCCTCCCCGTCCCGGTCAGCATCGATGTCGAAGGCGGCTTCGGCCACGATCCCGCCGAACTCGCCCTCGACCTGTCCGTCATGGGCATCGCCGGGATCAACGTCGAAGACGGTCGCGGCGATCACCTCACCCGCGCCGCCGACCACGCGGCCGCGATCACAGCGATCAAGGACGCCGCCCCCGCGCTCTTCGTCAACGCGAGGGTCGACACCCACTGGCTCGGAGCAGCGCGCGACGAGACGGCGAGCCGCGTCCGGGCGTACGCCGAGGCGGGGGCGGATGGGGTCTTCGTTCCCGGTCTGAGAGAGGAGCGCACGATCGAGGAGCTCGTCGACCTCCTCGGCGACGTTCCCCTCAACCTGCTGGCGCAGCTGCCGTGGCAGCGGCTGCGCGACCTCGGAGTCGGTCGGGTGAGCACTGGATCCTGGCCGTTCCGCGCGGCCATCACTCAAGCGGCGGCCGCGGTGGCGGCCTATCGGGCCGGTGCGCACCCGCCGTCTGCACGGTCGTATGAGGAGATCGAACGGAGTCGAAAGGAGGTCTTCTCCGACCCGTGGCAGCCCGATCAGGGCTGAGCGACAGCCCTACACTGAGACGGTGACGCTCACCGAGGTTCTCCCCTTCCTGGCCGGCATCGCCGTTCTCGTCGTCCTCACGGTCACGATCCTCCGCATCGCCGAGGTGGGGCTCGGCTGGCTGCCCGTCGTCGCGATCGTGCGCGCCGTCGTCCAGCTCGCCCTCGTCGCCCTCCTCCTCTCCGGTGCACTCACTGCGTGGTGGGCGGTCGCGGCGTTCATCGGCCTCATGCTCACGACCGCCTCGCTGACCTCGCTGCGCCGGTCCCGCGAGGTGCCGCGCGGACCGCTCGGAGCCGTCGTCGGCGTCATCGTCGGAACCCTCGTCACGCTCGGGCTCGTCCTCGCCCTCGGTCTCGTCGATCTCCAGTTCGAGCGGGTCATCGCGATCGCCGGCATCGTCTCCGGCAACGCGATGACGGCGGCCACGCTCGCGATGCGCCGCTACGACGGCGAACTGCGCGGGGGCTGGGGTGAGGTCGAAGCGTGGCTGGCCGTGGGAGCGCAGCCGCGCCGGGCGACGAAGCGCCTGCGGCAGATCGCGGTCCGCGAGGCCCTGCTGCCCAACCTCGACCAGACGAAGAACACGGGTCTCGTCACTCTGCCCGGCGCCTTCGTCGGCGCGCTCTTCGGCGGCGCCTCCCCGCTCGAGGCGGCCCAGTTCCAGATCGTCGTCCTCGCCTCCCTCATGCTCGCCGGTGCGCTCACCGCCGTCATCGCCACGCAGATCGCCTCGGGCACAGCCCTCAAGCCCGTCGACCCCGCCGGGTAGGCGGGAGTGCTGCGTCGTGGACGACCCTGAGTCCCATTGCTCAAGACGGCAGGGAAACATGCAGGCAAAATGGAGGAACCGTCGTTAGACTGCCCGAATGTCTACGATCGAGATCACCCAGGACAACTTCGAGCAGACCATCACCGACAACTCCGTCGTCCTGCTGGACTTCTGGGCCGAATGGTGCGGCCCGTGCCGCCAGTTCGCCCCGGTCTTCGAGCAGGCCTCGACGCAGTACCCCGACATCGCCTTCGGCAAGATCGACACCGAGGACCAGCAGCAGCTCGCCGGCCTCTTCAACGTCACCTCGATTCCCACCCTCGTCGCGTTCCGCGACGGCATCGTCGTCTTCGCTCAGCCCGGTGCGCTCGCCGCCCCGCAGCTCGAGCAGGTCATCACCGCCGTCAACGACCTCGACATGGACGAGGTCCGCGCCGAGATCGCCAAGCGCGAAGCCGGCGAGGGCGCCGACTCCACCGCCGACGGCGCGCCCGGTCAGGGACAGTGACCGAGCACCACAGCCACACCGACCGGCCCGGGCCCCATGCCCGGGCCGCGTCTGTGTCCGCACCCGACACGGCAGCCGACACCGGGCAGGTGTCCGAATCCGGGCGGGTGCCCGGTTCCGTCGAGGAGTGGGAGAACCGCTACTCCGGCGCCGAGGCAGTGTGGTCGGGCCGTCCCAACGTCGCCCTCGTCGACGTCGTCACCGACCTCGACCTCACCCCGGGCCGCAGTCTCGACGTCGGTTCCGGTGAGGGCGCCGACGTCATTTGGCTCGCCGGCGGCGGCTGGCAGGCCGCCGGCATCGCCCTCTCGCCGACGGCGATCGCCCGCTCCCGAGCCGCCGCCGAGTCGGCAGGAGCGGACGCGGACTTCGCCGCCGCCGACCTCGTCGACTGGGCCACCGCAGACGACCACCGCGGCGCCTACGACCTCGTCACCGGATGCTTCCTCCACACCCGCCTGCCCGACACCCGCGCGGACCTCATGCGCCACCTCGGCGAGCTCGTCAGCCCCGGCGGGACGCTCATCCTCATCTCCCACGCCACGGTTCCGCCGTGGGCAGGCGGCGAGGCTTCAGAGCATGAGGGAGCAGGACACGAGCACCACGGGCTCGACGGCGACTTCGGCACGCCCGAGGAGGACTTCGCACTCCTCACCGACAGCGGAGGCGGACCATGGGAGCTTGTGCTCGCGGAGACGCGGAATCGGCCTGTGACCGGGCCCGATGGCACGGAGTCCGAGCTCGAGGACGGCATTCTCGTGGCAAGGAAAGTTTAGGCATTCTTCACTACACGCCGTAGAGAGTGCGGGGGTATGATGACGCCATGGCACGGTTCAGCTTTCTCGAGTGGCCGGTGCTGCGGCAGTTCCGTTCGTCCGATTCGACCGGACGCGGCGAGTCCGTGGTGTCAGAGCACACGCGCAACATCGTCCCGCGGACGACGACGTCCGACAAGGTCGTCCAGTCCGTCTGTCCGTACTGTGCCGTCGGCTGCGGGCAGCGGATCTTCGTCAAGGACGACAAGGTCGTCGGCATCGAAGGAGACCCCGACTCGCCGATCTCGCGCGGACGCCTCTGCCCGAAGGGCGCGGCGAGCGAACAGCTCGTCAACAACCCCTCCCGGCAGACCGAGGTGCTCTACCGCGCCCCGAAGGCCAAGGACTGGCAGAAGCTCGACCTGAACACGGCGATCGACATGGTCGCCGACCGGTTCCTCGAAGCCCGCCGCAACCACTGGGAGGACTTCGACGACCAGGGCCACCCCCTGCGTCGCACGATGGGCATCGCCAGCCTCGGCGGGGCGACCATCGACAACGAGGAGAACTACTTCGCGAAGAAGCTCTTCACCGCCGCCGGCGCGATACAGATCGAGAACCAGGCCCGCATATGACACTCCGCCACGGTTCCCAGTCTGGGAACCTCGTTCGGGCGCGGCGGCGCCACCCAGCCGGTGCAGGACATGGCGAACGCCGACTGCATCGTCATCCAGGGGTCGAACATGGCCGAATGCCACCCGGTGGGCTTCCAATGGGTGACTGAGGCCAAGGCCCGCGGTGCCCGGATCATCCACGTCGATCCGCGGTTCACCCGGACCACGGCGGTGGCCGACAAGCACGTCCCGATCCGGGCGGGCTCGGACATCGTCCTCCTCGGCGCGCTCATCAACCGGGTGCTGACCGACGGCCTCTACTTCGAGGAGTACGTCCGGTCGTACACGAACGCGACGAACCTCATCAGCGACAACTACCTCGACCCCGAGGACCTCGACGGACTGTTCTCCGGCTACGACCCGGCGACGAACTCGTATGACAACTCGACGTGGTCGTACCAGACCGATGAGGCCGGCGTCGCCCTGCGCGATCCCAACCTCACCGACCCGCGCAGCGTCTTCCAGATCCTCAAGCGCCACTACTCGCGCTACACCGCGGAAATGGTCGCCGAATCGTGCGGGATCTCGGAGTCGGACTTCGAGTACCTCCTCGAATCGATCACGACGAACTCCGGTCGCGAACGGACCACGTGCTTCGCGTACGCGGTCGGGTGGACGCAGCACAGCCTCGGCGCGCAGTTCATCCGCACCGCCTCGATCCTCCAGCTCCTGCTCGGCAACATGGGTCGCCCCGGCGGCGGCATCATGGCGCTGCGCGGACACGCGACGATCCAGGGTTCGACGGACATCCCGACGCTGTTCAACCTCCTGCCCGGGTACCTGCCGATGCCGAGCGCCGGCGTCCACGACACCTTCGACGACTACGTCGCCGCCGTCGGCACGCCCGAGACCCACAAGGGCTACTGGGCCAACGGCCGCAGCTACGCGACGAGCCTGCTCAAGGCCTGGTGGGGTGACGCGGCGACGCAGGAGAACGACTTCGCGTTCGACTACCTGCCGCGGATCAACGGCGCCCACGGCACCTACCAGACGCAGGTGCGGATGCTCAACGACGGCGTCGACGGGTACTTCCTCCTCGGCCAGAACCCGGCCGTGGGGTCGGCGAACGGGCGCATGCAGCGGATGGCGATGAGCCACCTCAAATGGCTCGTCGTCCGCGACTTCAGCCTCATCGAATCCGCCACCTGGTGGAAGGACGGCCCGGAGATCGAGACCGGGGAGCTGCGCACCGAGGACATCGACACCGAGGTCTTCTTCATGCCCGCGGCCAACCACACGGAGAAGGCGGGCACGTTCACGCAGACGCAGCGCCTCGTCCAGTGGCGGCACAAGGCGGTCAACCCGCCGGGTGAGGCGCAGAGCGAACTCGAGTTCTTCTACGAGCTCGGCAAGCGCATCCGCGCGAAGCTCGCTGACTCCGACGATCCGCGCGATCGCCCGCTCCTCGACCTGACGTGGGACTACCCGCTCGACGAGGACGGCGAGGTCGATCCCGAAGCGGTCCTCGCCGAGGTCAACGGCTACTACGTCGGCGGGGAGAAGGACGGGCAGCCGCTCGACGTCTACACGCAGATGCGCGACGACGGCACGACCGCCGGCGGCTGCTGGATCTACACCGGCATCTACTCCGGCGGCGTCAACATGGCCGCCCGCCGCAAACCGCGCACCGAGCAGGACGAGATCGCCTCCGAATGGGCGTGGGCGTGGCCGGCGAACCGCCGGATTCTCTACAACCGCGCCTCGGCCGACCCTGAGGGCAAGCCGTGGTCGGAGCGGAAGAAGCTCGTGTGGTGGGACACGGACAAGGCCCGCTGGGTCGGCGCCGACGAACCCGACTTCCCCGTCGAGCTCAACCCCGAAGCACACTCCGATGTGCCCTTCGGCGGTCCTAGTCAACTCGACGGCGACGACCCGTTCATCATGCAGGCCGACGGCAAGGGCTGGCTCTTCGCCCCCGGCGGCATGGTCGACGGACCCCTGCCCACGCACTACGAACCGCAGGAATCGACGATCGGCAACCCGCTCTACACGCAGCAGAACAATCCGCTGCGCAAGATCATGCGCCGGGAGGACAACCTGTCCGCCCCGGGCGCCGGGTTCCCCGGTTCCGAGGTCTACCCGTACGTGTTCACGACCTACCGTCTCACCGAGCACCACACGGCTGGCGGCATGTCCCGCTGGCTGTCCTACCTCTCGGAGCTCCAACCCGAGATGTTCTGCGAGGTCTCTCCGGAGCTCGCCGAAGAGGTCGGACTCGAACCCTACGGCTGGGCGACCCTGGTCTCCCCGCGGGCGGCGATCGAGGCCCGGGTCCTCATCACCGAGCGGATGACACCGCTGAAGATCGGCGGCAAGTGGGTCCACCAGATCGGCCTGCCCTACCACTGGGGCGTCGGCGGCAAGGGCGCATGGGTCGACGGCGATTCGGCCAACGACCTCCTCGGCGTGACGATGGACCCCAACGTCTTCATCCAGAACGGCAAGTACGTCGCCGGCACCGCCCTGCCGGGCAGGCGGCCGCGCGGACCCGAGCTCGTCGACTTCGTCGAGAAGTACCAGCGCGAGGCCGGGCTCACCCCGGAGTCGGGCAACGAACTCGTCACGGTTCCGCCCGAGGTCGTCGACCGCGCCGCCGAGGCGAGCTCTCCGGCGCACACGGGTGGGCACAACGAACGCGGAGGCGACTCCGCGGTCGGCGTCACCCCCGGTCGCACGTACGGAGCCGACGAATCCGAGGACTCCGGGACCGCCTCGGCGAAGGGCTACAGCGCACCCACGGATTCCGGGGACTCCGCAGGCAGCGGAGCCGGCGCCAGCGGTGCGCCCGAGGGCGCCGGCGATCGTGAGTCCGGAGGTGAGCAGCCGAACAAGCGGGTCGACGCGAACTACGCCGTCGACGGGGATCCCACCGACGGTGACCCGCACTTCGGCTACGACGCCGAGGGCAACCCGTACACGCCGGTCGATCCCGAGCAGCCCGCGAACGCGTGGGAGTACGAGAAGAACGCGCGCAGGAGAGCAGAACAGGAAGAGGAGGAGAACTGATGTCGGCACCGACGCTGGATTCCGGCACCGTCGCGGACGGCCATTGGCATGAGACGACGCAGAATCGCAAGGGATTCTTCACCGATACCTCGATCTGCATCGGCTGCAAGGCCTGCGAGGTCGCCTGCAAGGAGTGGAACCACAACCCGCAGGACGGGAACTTCGAGATCCTCGGGATGTCGTATGACAACACCGGTGAGCTCGGCGCGAACACGTGGCGCCATGTCGCCTTCGTCGAACAGGGCAAGGAGCAGATCGAGGCGGCCAGGGAATCTGGGCGCAAGCTCGTCAACCTCGGCATGCCCTCGATCAGGCCGCGCACCGATGAGACTTCGGGTCCGCAGCCGGTGGGCGGCGGACTGCCGTCGTCACCGCAGCTCGACGTCGATCTCCTCGCCCCCGGCGCGCTCGACCCCGTCGACTTCGACGGTGTCGACACGACGCCGCCGGACACCGCGGACTTCCGCTGGCTGATGTCCTCCGACGTGTGCAAGCATTGCACGCACGCCGGCTGCCTCGACGTGTGCCCGACCGGTGCGCTCTTCCGCACCGAGTTCGACACCGTCGTCGTCCAGGCCGATGTCTGCAACGGCTGCGGCACCTGCGTGGCCGGGTGTCCGTTCGGCGTCATCGAACGCCGTGACGACGGCACGATCCGCCCGCCCACGGATCGCAGCGGGGAGGAGTACCCGCTCGACACCGAGGACATCCCGAACATGCACACGGCGAACAAGTGCACGCTCTGCTACGACCGCCTCGTCGAGGGCCAGACCCCGGCCTGCGCGCAGACGTGCCCGACGACGTCGATCAAGTTCGGCGACCGCGAGGACATGGTCGCCCAGGCCCACGAGCGGGTCGCCGATCTCCACGCGAAGGGCCTCACCGAGGCGCGCCTCTACGGCGCGAACCCGAACGACGGGGTCGGCGGCACCGGATCGGTCTTCCTCCTCCTCGACGAACCCGAGGTCTACGGCCTGCCGCCGGACCCCCGGGTCGCGACGAAGGACCTGCCCGCGATGTTCGCCACCGCCGGCATCGCCGCCCTCGGCATGATCGCCGCGGCCGGCCTGTCCTTCCTCGGGAGCAAGCGTTCATGAGCTCATCCGTTTACGATTCGTACCGTCCCCCCGAGCCCGAAGGCGGCCGGAAGAAGCGTCGCCGAGGCGGTCGCGGGGGATCCGGGTCCGGCTCCGGTGGTTCCGGTGGGCAGGGCTCCGGTGGAGGCTGGCAGAACCGCGGCGCCGACGGCGGCCGCGAGATGCCGATGGTCGAGGACGTCGAGTTCACCTCGTACTACGGTCGCCCGATCGTCAAACCGCCGCCATGGGGTCATGAGATCTCGCTCTACCTCTTCCTCGGCGGGCTGGCCGGCGGGTCGACGCTGCTCGGCCTCGGCGCCCAGTTGAGCGACCGGCCGGGCATGCGCACGGCCACCCGGCTCACCGCGATCGGCGCGACGGCTCTCGGCGGCGCGGCGCTCGTCAAGGACCTCGGTCGCCCCGAGCGCTTCATCAACATGATGCGCGTGGTCAAGGTGTCCTCCCCGATGAGCCTCGGCACGTGGATCCTCTCGGGCTTCGGCGTCGGTGCCGGTGTCACCTCGGTCATCGAGGTCGACCGGCTGACGAAGGAGATCCTGCCGCTGGGACCGCTGCGCAAGGTCCTCCACGCCCTCGAACTGCCCGCGGCCCTCGAGTCCGCGCTCTTCGCGACTCCGCTGGCCGCGTACACGGCGGTCCTCCTCGGCGACACGGCGGTGCCGACGTGGAATGCCGCTGGCCGCAATGGGCTGCCGTTCGTCTTCGTGTCCTCGGCGTCGTTGGCCGCCGGCGGTGCGGCGATGGCGCTCTCACCTGTGCGCGAGGCCGAACCGGCGCGTCTGCTCGCGCTCATGGGCTCGGCCGGCGACCTCTATGCGATGTCGCGGATGAAGAAGGGCATGCACCCCGTCGAGGTCGAGCCGATGGAGGAGGGCGAACCCGGCCACAAGCTCCACCGCGCCGAGAAGCTCCTCATCGCCGGGGCGGTCGGCGCGGCCGTCGTCGAGGTGGGGGCGCGGATCTTCGCGAAGAAGCTCGGTAGCCGGACCGGCGACACGGCGTTGCGCGGAATCAAGGGCGTCGCGAAGACGGCGGCCACCGGCGTCGCCGGTCTCACGGCATCGGGTGTCGCGCAGGCCGTGGCCAAGGGCGTCGCCGGACGGGCGGTCGCCTCCGGCGCTGCCACCGTCGCGGCGAACAAGGCGGGACGCAGCTGGAAGGTCCGTGCACTGCTGCGGACATTGTCCGTGGTCAGCGGTACGGCACTCGCGGCAGCCTCGGCGTACACGCGCTTCGGGATGCTCGAGGCCGGCATCGATTCGACGAAGGATCCGCGCTACGTCATCGAACCGCAGCGCGCCCGCCTCGAGGAACGCCGCGCCCAGGGCATCACCGACGACTCGATCACCACCGGCTGGTAGCCGGCCGCGGGGCGGTGCGCCGCCCCGCGGGAAGTCGGCGTGTGCAACCGGCTTGAGGGCCCATCAGGCGTCGCGGCGCAGGTGGGACGGTAGGCACCACCGTGGCGGAGCCGCGCACTCAGCGGCATGAGCGGATAAGTCCCGGTCAGAGGAACAGAAGTGCAACGGTGACCAGGGTGACGAGGACCTGGATTGTGCCGGGCCACCAGGGAAAGGTCATGTACGGCCTCCGAGGAGGCTCTAGCCGGGACTGGCAGGCGGAGCAACAGGCAGGCACCGAGCACCACCCGACAATGGGCAGGATCGGTCGCGCGAACGCAGCCTGAGGTGGAGCCTCACCCCGGATCCGTCGCCACCCCTGCTGCGTCGGCGCCGGCCGGTTCCCAGAGCTGGACGACATTGTCTTCCGGGTCGGTCAGGGTCGCGAACCTGCCGTTGGGATAGATCTCCGGATCGACGTCCACCACGATGCCGGCCTGCCGCAGCTGCGAGACCATCAGGTCGAGGTCGGCGACGCGAAAGTTCACCGACCAGGTCTTGTGCGGTCCACCGAAGTGATCCGAGTCCGCGGGCATCGCCGCGAACACGGTCGGGCCGGACTGCTGCCACCACGACGGCGTGTCGTAGGTCTCGGGGGGTGCCTCGACTCCCAGGTGCCGTTCGTACCAGGCGGTCAGCTCATCGGGCCGCTCAGCGCGAAAGAAGACCCCACCGATACCGGTCACACGTTCCATGCGCTTCTCGCTTCCGTCGTTGAGCTCCGGATGGTCCGCCGTTCGGGGCAGTCTAGTTCACTCTGGCTGTTTGTGAAGCCCCGCATTCCTTCGCGCGCCTCGGATCGTCCCGACCGTGCCCGCTGGCGAGAAACCCACCCGCCAGGTGTCTGCGCACCGTTCGCGAGCTACTCGCGCGTCGACGCCGCGCTGCCGGCGACGAGTTCGCCGTCGACGTAGGTCCGCAGGACCGTCGACTCGAGGAGGTCGTCCGGGTCGCCGGTGAACGGGTTGACGTCGAGGACGACGAGATTCGCGCGACCACCGGGCACGATCCGCCCGATCCCATCGCCGAACTCGCCCGCCACTGCCCCCGCGAGGGTCAGCCCCTCAAGAGCCTGACCCGGGGTGAACGCTCTCTCCGGGTGATAGACGGCAGATCCCGGGCTGAGCGCTGACCGTGTCGTCAGCGCGATGAAGAGATTGTGCGCCGCCTCGAGGGGAGCCGTGGGCGCATCGGTTCCGAGCGCGATCCGCACCCCCGCGTCGCGGAACTTCTGCCAAGGGAAGCCGGTCTCCGCGCGCTCGTCGCCGAGCATCGCCATCCAGTTGTCCATGATCGCCGGATCGCAGTGGACCGGCTGCAGCGACGCGACGACGCCGAGCGCGGCCATGCGGCGGATCGTGTCATCCGTGACGGACTCGAGATGCTCGATGCGCGGGCTGCGCAGCCGCGGACCATTCGCCCGCCCGCATTCCTCGACGAGGTCGAGCGCGATCTCGCTCGCATGATCGCCGATCGCGTGCATCGCCAGCTGCAGACCGGCGGCATCGGCGGCCACGGCCACCGGTGCGGCGGTCTGATACGACCAGATCGCCTCGGCGTTCGTCCCATTCGCATACGGCGCCCGCATCGCCGCGGTGCACGCGTCGATGACGCCGTCGAGGATGAACTTCACCCCGGCCAGGCGGAACCACTCGGAGCCGTCCAGCGCGGCCACCTGGTCGCGCACCTCGACCGCTCGCGTGACCTGGGAGAGATCCCGTTCGGGATCACCGGTGGGACGGAGGAGCCAATGCGCCGTGACGGGGAACGGCAGGCGGCCGTCGCGCTCGAGCAGGCGGACGACGGCGGCGAGCTCGGGCTCGCCGAGCGCCATATCGGTCGCCGCGGTCACCCCGCTGTGCAGGTAGGCCTCGAATGCCGTGTCGAGGAACCGCTCACGGTCGGCGGCCGTCGTGATCTCATCGAGATAGGACCACACGTACTCGATCGCCGCGGTCTCGAGCATGAAGCCCGTCGCCTGCCCGTCGGCGTCGCGGACGATCTCCCCACCGGGAGGATTCGGCGTCTCTGCCGTAATGCCCATCGCCTCGAGCGCCGCAGTGTTGACCCAGGAGGAGTGGACGTCGTTCGAGTCGAGGATGACGGGAATGTCGTCGATGACCTCGTCGATCATCGCCGCCGTCGGCTGCCCGCCGGGAACGGCGTCGAACATCCAACTCGCGCCGAGGAGGTACGCCGCCTCCGGCTGCGCGCTGCGGGCCGCCCGCAGTCGTTCCTGGATCTCGCTCAGGCTTCCGGCGTCGCGCAGCTGCACCTTGTCCAGGGTCTGCCCGAGCATCGCCAGATGCGTATGCGCCTCGACGAATCCGGGGGACACGAGCGCACCGTCGAGGTCGACCACCTCGGCGTCTTCACCGGCGATCGCCCGGACGGTGGCCGCGTCACCGACGGCGAGGATCCGTCCCGCCTCAAAGGCGACGGCCTCGTGGAGCGGGGCATCGGCGCTGCCGGTGAAGACGGTGGCATTGGTGAGGACGGTGGTCATGATGTCCTTTCGGTCTTGTCGGAGGCGGAGTCGCTGGGGGTGGCGTTCCGTCCGTCAGTGGCGTCGGTGGCGGAGTCCGAGTCGGAGGCGTCAGCGGTGGTGGAGGAGTCGGTCGTGGTGGCGGTCGCCTCGGTGGTGGGAGTGTCCGCGGTCGACGGATCCGCAGGCGGCGGTGAGTCCTCGCCGAGGTGGGTCAGGGTGCGTTCGACGCGCGTCGAGACGCGGGCGATGAGCACCGTGGGGATGACGACGACGAAGCTGACGATGCCCATGATCAGCCCGAAGGTGGGGATGCCGACGGTGTCGATGACCCATGCGCCGAGCAGCGGAGCGAAGCTCGATCCGACGATGTAGGCCCCGACGAGGGGACCCGACCAGTACCCGCGGGCGTCGAGTCCGGCGGCGGTGGCGATGAAGAGGACGAACGCGAACGCGTAGATCGTGTTGACGACGACGATGAGCACAGCCAGGGTCTGCGGATCGGTCGTCATGCCGATCCAGATCTTCGTCACCCCGCCGAGGATGAGCGCGACGGCCAGCGGCACCGCTCGCCCGATCCGGGTGCCGAAGAGCATGACGATGAGCATCGCCGCTGCCCCGCAGCCGGCGGCGGCGCTGAGGGCGAAGCCGAGGGACTGCTCGCTCAGGCCGACGGAGTCACCGAGGACCGGGGCGAGTGTCCACACGGAGTCCTCGCTCGTGCCCCAGAGGGGAAAGATGATGAGGATGCCGATGCCGGCGAGCACGACCTTCCGGGGCGCGCGGGTGCCGGCGGGGGACTCGGCGGCGATGACCGCCGATGAGTAGTCGGGAGTGGCCGGCAGCCAGATCGTCACGGCGAGGCTGAGGGCCGACAGCAGCGCCAGCGCCCCGAACACTGTGAACTGGGCGAGGCCGATCGCCGGGATGACCCCGAGGACGACCATGACGAGGAGGCGATTGACGACGCCGCTCGTCGCGCTCACCCGGTTGGGGTTCTCGATCGCGGCGATCGCGGCCCCCGAGGTCGAGATCGCCGCGCCCACCCCGGCACCGCCGGCGATGAGTCCGGCGACGACGATCGTGGGGCTGCCGATGAGCGCCGCGGCGAGGAAGCCGATGATGGCGATGACGAGTCCGACCACGGCGATCGTGCGGCGGTGGCGTCCTGCCGCCGGGCGCGAGGTCCCCAGTCCGACGAGCGCCGAGGCCAGCAGCGCCCAGGTGAGGATGTTGCCAGCGGCGATGACGTCGAAGCCGATGTCCTCGAGGACGGCGAGGACGAGGGGAGCAAGGTTGGCGAGCATGAGTCCGGCGAGGGCGACGAGGAAGACCGCCGCGCCGTTGCGCAGTCCGAGCGGGACGCGGGGATCGTCGACGGGTGCGGGTGCTGTGCTCATGAAGTGGCCCCTTTGCCGGTGTCGCGGTGCCGATGGCGGCACTCATTGACTAAACGAAAAGTTTTCGGTTACCTAGAATGGTGCACGTCGGCTCGAGAGCTTGTCAATCGCATCGTCGCCGGACCCGGCACTCGCTCCGTAGTGAGCAGGCGCGGAGTCGCACGCAGTCGCAGAGTCGCGAGAAGGAGGAGAGTGCGCCATGGCCCGACCGACGTCCCCGCTGCTGAGCCGGGAGAAGATCGCGCTCGCCGCCATCGAGATGCTCGATGCCGGTGAGGAGCTGAGGATCCAACCGCTCGCGAAGCGCCTCGGGGTCTCCCTCTCCTCGCTCTACCACCACGTCGACGGACGTGACGGAATCGTCCATGCGATGCGCGAGGTCCTCAACGGCGACTACGACCTCGTCACCCTCACCGACGCGGCGTGGCAGGACTCGCTGCGGGCCGGCGTCGGGTCACTCTGGCGCCTCTACGCCGACCATCCGCGGGTGATGATCCATCTCCTCGGGGTGACGATCGACGAACCCGCGACCCTGCGACTCTATGAAGCGCTCCTTGAGATCCTCCGCCGCGCCGGCCTGCCCGAGGACGAACTGCTCACGACCCTCGAAGTCCTCGACGCGTTCGCGTTCGGGGTCGCCCTCGACGCCCTGTCCCCGAATCAGATCTTCGCACCGGGAGATCCGAGCTCACCGCTGGCCGAACTCGCCACCGGCCATCCGACCGGTGCAGAGCGCAACCGACTCGTCTACGACCGCGGGCTCGATCTCCTCATCGCGGGCATCGAGGCACGGGTGAGCTGACCCGGTTCAGCGAATCCGGATGCCCGAGCCGGCGACGGTCTCCCCGATGATCGGGTGCCCCGGCAGCTCCCCGACGACGAGGAGGCCGCCGGAGGTCTGCGCATCCGCGAGCAGGAGGAGGTCCGCCTCGGTGACGGTGTCATCCGCGGTCAGGTGCGGCCGCACCCAGTCGAGATTGCGCCGGGTCCCGCCGGAGACGAAGCCCGCGGCGATCGACTCATCGACCCCGCCGAGGCGGGGCACCGCAGCCGCGTCGATGACCGCACCGATCCCGGAGGCCCGGCCCATCTTGAACAGGTGGCCGAGCAGCCCGAACCCGGTGACGTCGGTGGCCGCGCGGATGCCGGCGGCCACGGCCGCCCGCGAGGCGTCCGCGTTGAGCTGCGTCATCGTCGCGATCGCCTCGTCGAAGACCTCCCCGGTCTGCTTGTGCCGGTTGTTGAGAATCCCCACCCCGATCGGCTTCGTCAGGGTGATCGGCAGTCCCGCCTCGGCGGCGTCGTTGCGCATGATCGCCTCGGGATGGGCGATGCCGGTCACGGCCATCCCGTACTTCGGTTCGGGATCGTCGATCGAATGCCCGCCGGCGACGGGGCAGTTCGCCTGCCCGGCGACATCGAGACCGCCGCGCAGCACCTCGGTGAGCAGCTCCATAGGCAGCGTCTCCCGCGGCCACCCGACGAGGTTGATCGCCGTGACCGGGGTCCCGCCCATCGCGTAGATGTCCGAGAGCGCGTTGGCTGCTGCGATCCGACCCCAGTCGTAGGCGTCGTCGACGACGGGGGTGAAGAAGTCCGCGGTGGAGAGGACCGCGAGATCCTCGCGGATGCGCACCGCCGAGGCGTCGTCGCCGTCATCGAGACCGACGATGACCTCGGGGTGCGTCTGCCCGGTCAGCCCGCGGACCGCGTCCTCGAGCTCACCGGGCGGGATCTTGCACGCACAGCCGCCGCCGTGAGCGAACCCGGTGAGGCGGTACTGTGCGGTCTCGAGCGTCTCCGAGGTGTCCATGTGCGCGAGCCTAGCAGGGGGACGGCCCCGGCAGTCAGGGTGGCGGAGACGCCCCCGGCCGGTGCCGCGTGGGCACCGGCCGGAGGCCTCGGGTGCTCAGGCCGAGTCCGGCACCCTGTCGAGGAACCCGCGCACATCCTCGATCCGGCCATCGTCATCGATGACGATGACGTCGAAGCCGATGATGACAGGTTCCGCGCCTTCGGGCCCCAGGCCCCAACGGAAGCGAACCTGGTCATGGTGGCCGTCCGGATCTCCGAGCGGGGTGAAGACGAAGTCCGGGAACTGCGACTGCGTGCTGTCGATGAGGGCGTCGATGCCTCCGCGGCCTCCGACCTGCGACAGCGGATCGCAATAGCTGAGGTCGGCAGAGAAGTGACGCTCGAGCAGTGCCTGCCGGTCGTCCCGGGTGGAATTCCACGTCGCGATGTAGGCGTCGATGATCTGCTGCATGATGGCTCTCCTTGAGTGTTCGGCGTGCAGGAACATCACCCATGATTTCGCCGCATCCGTGCCGTGGCCATGACCTCCGAGGTCATGGATGACGGGTTCGGCGCGCACCTACACTGGCGACATGGACACGGTGGCGAAGGTGCATTCGGTGGGGGACATGCTGCGGTGGTGGCGGGAGCAGCGGCGCTTCAGCCAGCAGGAGCTGTCGAATCTCTCCACCGTCTCGACCCGCCACCTGAGTCGGGTCGAGACCGGGCGTGCCCACCCCACTCCCGAGATGATCGACTTCCTCGCGGAGAACCTCGATGTGCCGTTGAGAGAGCGCAATCGGCTGCTGCTGGCCGGCGGCTATGCACCGAAGTACTCAGAGACGGACCTCGACGACGCCTCCCTGTCCGTGGTGATGACCGGCCTGCGAGATCTCCTCGATGCGCACGCACCGTACCCGGCTCTGCTCCTCGACGAGCAGTGGACGATCATCGACGCCAATGACGCGGTCGCTGACCTGCTGGCCGGCTGTGACCCCGAGCTGCTCGAACCACCGGTCAATGCCGTCCGTCTCAGCGTCCATCCCCGCGGCCTGGCCCCGCGCCTGGAGAACCTGTCCGAGTGGGCCGCCCACCTCTACCACCAGGTGCTGCGGCGCGGGCAGCGCACATGCGACGTGCGACTCAGGGCTCTCGCCGACGAGATCTGCGAACTCATCGGAGAGACACCCCGCGCGGAGGCTCCGGCCGGTCCCGTGGTCGCGATGTCCCTGCGCGCCGAGACAGGAGTGCTCAAGCTGTTCAGCACCAGCGCCCAGCTCACCACCGCCGCCGACACCGCCCTCGAGGGTCTGCGGCTGGAGACGTTCCTGCCTGCGGATGCCCTCACCCGTCGGCACTTCACGTAGGAGCCGGGACGATAGCCTGCGGGCTGAGTCAGTCAACGGCGGTCAGTCAACACCCGCGGACTCGACGTCCGCCTCGGCGACGATCTTGCCGGGGTTGAGATTCCGGCCCGGATCGCTCGCGCGGAAGAGCGAGTCGACGATGAACGCCCCGGCGGGGGTGACGTCGTCGACGATCCACGGCCGGTGCTCGGTGCCGACCCCGTGATGGTGGGAGAGCCCGCCGCCGGAGTCGATGAACTCCTGCTGCACGGCGTCCTTGACGAACTGGTACTCCGTCAGCGCGGTGTCCTCGCGGCTGTAGGGGACGGCGAACGTGAAGTAGAGGCACGCCCCGCCGTGATAGCTGTGGGACAGGTGGCAGAACATGAAGCCCGGCCCGCCCTGCGCCCGACGCACCTGCTCGAAGCGCTCGTGGACGCGGGCGTGCATCGTCTTGAGGTTCGCCCAGCTCACCCCGGTCTCGCAGACATCGCCGAAGACCTTGTAGTTGAGGAGGAAATCGCGCAGGTACGGGGTGTCGAACTTCTTCTGGTCGTAGATCGCTCCCGGCCCGGTGCCCAGGCTGATCCCACCGCGACCCGAGACGATCCGCTTGACCTCGGCCCGCTCCCGCGCGACGTGCTCCTTCGACCCCTCGAAGCAGACGTAGGACAGGCACATCCCTTCCGTCGTGTCCCAGCCGCGGGCGCGCAGATACGCGAAGAGGGCATCCTGACCACGGGCGCTGACCTTGGATTTCACCGAGGTCGGCTGCGAGACCATGGCGAGGCTGAAGCGCGTCTCGGGTCCGTCGGAGAGCCGGGTGAAGGTGGGGCTGACCTCGGAGCGCGCGATGTCGTGCATCGCCTCGACGCCTGACGCCCAATCCGGGTAGAGGTACGCGACGACCTCCCTGACCTCGGGCCGGCGGTGGATCTGGACCGTGCATTCGGTGATGACGCCGAGGCGGCCCTCACTGCCGAGGATCATCTCGTGGACCGACGGGCCGGAGTCGCGACCCGGGATCGGCTTGCTCACGACGACACCGCGGGGATGGACGACGCGCATCCCCCGCACGATGTCCTCGATGTCACCGTACTTATCCGATTGCATCCCCGATGAGCGGGTCGCCGCCCACCCGCCGAGGGTCGAATAGCTGAACGAGTCGGGGAAGTGCCCCATCGTCCAGCCGCGGAGGTTGAGCTGCTCTTCGAGGTCGGGACCGTAGGCGCCGGCCTCGACCCGGGCCAGCCCCGAGTACTCGTCGACGTCGAGGACCCGGCGCATCCGTCCGAGGTTGAGCGAGACGATGGGGCGGGTCTCCGCCGGATCCGGGGTGACCGATCCGGAGATGCACGACCCGCCGCCGTAGGGGATGAGGACGAGGTCGTGTGCGAGGACGATGTCGAGGACCGCTGTGACCTCGTCCTCGCTGCCGGGATGGACGACGACATCGGTGAGCCGCGGCATGATCCCGTTGCGCACCCGGTAGAGGTCGGGCAGGGAGCGGCCGAACGAGTGGACGATGCGCAGCTCGTCATCAGTGCTGACGTTGTCGGCTCCGACCGCTTCGGCGAAGGAGGCGAGGAGGTCAGCGGGCAACCGTGACGCGGGCGCGTCGACGTCGGCGAGGTCCGGAGTGCGCGGGCGCGGGGCGTTCCACAGGTCGAGCCCGACCTTCTCCTTCGCGATCGCCGCGAACGCCGGCTTCGTCTCCCAGCGGAACTCGACGCCGTCGGCGCCCCAGCCCCACCAGCGATGCCGCCTGACGTCCTCCGCTCTGACCGGTGCGCTCAATTCCTCATCCTCTCATCCGTGCTTTCGCCGAGGCGGCCCCGAGTCCGCGACCGATGACGGCGGGGGCTCGGGGCGGTCGTCCAATGGTGCTGCGTGGTCTGCTTGTCCGGCTCCGGGGCATGAGTGGGGATGCGCGGCTCTTCGCCGGGCGCGAGCTTCTCATGCCGGTGCGCGAGGCGGGGCACCCCGATGGCGTCGGCTCCGGAGTCGAAGAGCTCCTCGACGAGGCACTGGACGCGGGCGGTGAGCGCCGGCAGGGATTCCCCGGGCCGGGGGATGACGGGTTCGCCGAAGACGATGCGCACCGGCGGTCGGCCGGGCACCGGCCAGTTCGCTCCCTTGGGCATCGCCTCGAACCCGCCGACGACGGCGGCCGGAACGATCTGCACCCCGGCATCGACGGCGAGCTTGACGGCCCCGACCTTGAAATCGGCGATGACGCGGCCCTGCTGCCGACCGCCCTCGGGGAAGAGGAGGACGGGGACGCCTGCGCGCAGCAGCGCCCGCGGGACCTCGGAGCTGCCGCGCGAGCCCTCCCGGTAGACGGGGAAGGCGTTGAAGAGGCTGCGGACGAAGAGCCGCTTGTGCCAGGCGGTGAAGAAGTAGTCGTAGGCGACGCCGGTGGAGAGGAAGCGCGCCTGCCGGTGGGGCAGGCTCTGGGCGATGAGCGGAGCGTCGAGATGCGAGGTGTGGTTCGCGATGACGAGGTAGCCCTCGGTCAGCCCGCGGACCCGCGGTTCGATCCGCACCGTCGGCGAGATCGTCGAGACGACGAGGGCGCGGAAGAGGACGCGCTGGAGGAGAGCGCGCAACAGCGCACGGGGTCGGGAGCGGTACTTCTCCGTCGACACCGGCGTGCGAGGTGGGGACGTATCAGAGGTCATCACCCGCTGTTCGGAGCCGACCGCGGTTCTGGATGCCGCCTCGGCGGGAGAATTCCTCCGGCGTGAACTCAGCGGCCCTGACTGCGGCCCCGACTGCGATCCCGGACCCGACGGATCCCGCCGGCCCACGCCCTCATTCCTCCTCATTCCGCCGCGAGGTGAGCAGGGCGGAGAGCCGGTGGATGACGGGACGAGGAGTTGCGCGCAGGGCTGCGACGATGGCCTTCCACCTCAGTTGGGGGACGCTCACGGTGCGGCCGCGGGCGACATCGCGCAGGCATTCCTCGACGAGGTCGTCGGCATCGAGCCAGAGGAGATCGGGGATCGAGGTGCCGGCGATGCCGGCGCGCGCGTGGAATTCGGTGCGCACCCATCCGGGCACGAGAGCGGTGACGGTCACTCCCGTCCCCGCCGTCTGCACCGACAGCGACTCGGAGTAGTTCTGCGTCCACGCCTTGATCGCGGTGTAGTTGTTCTGGGTGAGCCCGGCGCTCACCGAGCACACGTTGATGATCCAGCCGCGTCCGCGCAGGGCCATCGCGCGGGCGGCCGCACCACCGAGGACGAGCACCGTCCGCTGCATGACCTCGAAGCCCCGATCATGCTGCCGCAGGTCGGGGTCGAGCAGACTCGAGCGGACGGAGAACCCGGCATTGCTGACGAGGATGTCGATCGGCGGCCGCGAGCCCGGAGCCTCGATGCGCTCGGCGACCTCGGCCTGGGCCGCGCGGTCGGAGAGATCGGCGACGATGGTCTCGATGGCGACCCCGCTGCCGTCGCGCAGCTCCGCCGCGAACTCCTCGAGCCGGTCGCGATTCCGGGCGACGAGCACGAGGTCGACCCCGCGAGCGGCGAACGCGCGCGCGAACGCGGCGCCGATGCCCGCGGTGCCGCCGGTGATGAGAGCAACATGCATACTTGTCACGATACAGTGACGCGGGTCATACTCGCAGGTGACTGCGCAATGACTTCGCCCGTGGTCCCATCCGATTCGGCCGTGACTCCGAATCAGACTCCGATACCGTTTCCTCACACCTCGATAGGCTGCACATGACACCGAGCCGCATTCTCCTCACCGGTGCGACCGGATTCCTCGGTCAGGCGGTCCTCCAGGCTCTGCTCGAGAGCCGACCGGAGGACACCGTCACCGTCCTCGTCCGTCCCCGCGGGACGCAGACGGGCCGGGACCGGGTGGAGAGGCTGCTGACCAAGCCCGTCTTCGCCGACTGGAGCTCCAGGGTCGGGGATGATGCCGTCGCCGAGGCGGTGCGGACGAGAGTCGAGGTCCTCGAGGGTGATCTCACCGACCTGCCGCCGCTGCCGGAGCCGATCGACATCGTCATCCACTCCGCCTCGAGCGTGTCCTTCGACGCCCCCATCGACGAGGCGTTCCGGACGAACGTCGGCGGGGTCGAGAACCTCTACCGGGCGCTGCTCGTCTCCGGTCAGGACCCGCACGTCATCCACGTCTCCACCGCGTACGTCGGCGGGATCTCGAAGGGCGTGGCCCAGGAGCGTCGGCTCAGCCACGCCGTCGACCACCGTGCCGAATCCGCGGCCGCCGAGCTCGCGCGCGAGCGCGTCGACGCCGAATCACGGACCCCGGAGAGCCTGCGCGGGTTCCTCCGGCAGGCCCGCGCACAGAGCTCCCGGATGGGACCGAAGGCCGTCGCCGCCGCCGCGGAAGCCGCCCGCGAGACCCACGTCGCCGACCGCCTCGTCGACTTCGGCCGCACCCGCGCCGAATCGCTGGGATGGACCGACGTCTACACGTTCACGAAGGCGATGGCCGAACGGGTCGCCGAGGAGGAGTGGGCCGACACCGGCCATCGCGTCTCCTTCGTCCGACCCTCGATCATCGAATCGGCGCTGCGTCACCCGCATCCCGGGTGGATCGACGGCTTCAAGGTCGCCGATCCGCTCATCATGGCCTACGCGAACGGCAGTCTGACAGAATTCCCCGGTCACGCGGACTCCGTGCTCGACATCATCCCCGTCGACTTCGTCGTCAACGTCATCCTCGCCCTCGTCGACCGGGAGCGTGCGCATGCCGAGGACGGGCGTGCGGATGCCGCTCACGGTGACGGACTCCCGCGGGAACCCGAGTACTTCCACGTCGTGTCCGGGACGAGCAATCCGCTCCCGTTCCACCAGATGGTGCGCACGGTGCGCGAGTACTTCCTCGACCGACCGCTGCCCGATCCCGACGGCGAACCCACCCCGGTGCCGGAGTGGAGCTTCCCGAACTCCGAGCTCATCGAGCAGCGGATCCGGCTCAAGGAGCTGAGTTCCCGGGCGGGCCGCAGCATCGTCGACCGTCTCCCGTCCTCGCGCCGGACCCGGCAGTGGGCGGCGCGGCTGAGCCGCATCGACTCCGGGCTGCGCTCGCTGCGCCAGTTCGCCGACCTCTACCGCCAGTACACGAAGACGGAGATGGTCTTCGACGACGCCGCGACCCGGGCCCTCCAGGCGGCGCTGCCGCCCGGTCACGCCAGGAGCTTCGACGTCACCGAGATCGACTGGGACCGGTACTTCAAGGACATCCACCTGCCCGCGGTCACGGAGCTGACCCGCAGCTATGCCCGCAAGCGGGGGCGCTCGACCGCCCGGCAGGCGAGTCCGGCGCCGATCGCCCCGGCCCCGGACGCCCTCGCCGTCTTCGACCTCGACGGCACGGTGATCTCGACGAACATCGTCCGGCAGTACGCGGCCGTGGTCCGCGCGACCCAGCCGCCGCACCGCTGGCCGGCCGCGCTCGCCGGCATCGCGGGGATCGTTCCGGGCCTGCTGCGGGCGGAGTCCCGCGACCGGTCGGAGCTCATCCGCATGGTCAACCGCCGCTACAAGGGGTTCCGCATCGAACAGCTGCGCGAGGTCATCGCGGGCGGTCTCGGGGAGCGCATCCGCAGCTCGATCCGCCCGCAGGCGCGCACCCTCATCGATGAGCATCGCGCGGCCGGGCACCGCACGGTGCTCGTCACCGGGGCCCTCGAGGTTCTCGTCGAACCGCTGGCCGATCTCTTCGACGAGGTCGTCGCCACCCGCATGGACGTCACCGAGGCCGGGGTCCTCTCCGGCTACCTCGCGACGCCGCCGCTCGTCGACGAGGCCCGCGCGAACTGGCTGCGCAAGTACGCGAGCGGGATCGGCGCCGACCTCGGGAAGTCGACCGGCTACGGGGATTCGCTGGCGGATGCGGCGTGGCTCGAACTCGTCGGCGAACCGATCGCCGTCACCCCTGACCTGGGCCTCTATGGACTGGCCCTGAAGAAGCGATGGAAGGTGCTCGAATGGTGACCAGCGACCATCCGCCGGGCCACGTCAACGGCCGGCTGTTCTCCGACGCCGCGCATCCGACGGTCCTCGTCACCGACTTCGACGTCCCGGGCTACCTCGCGGCGGCCCGGGGCCGGATCACGGTCGATGCCGAGCACCTCGACCTGCCCGCCGAGGCGGCCCGTGACCTCGGCTTCCTCTGGCGCCTGGAGAACTCCGCACTTGCCGAGACCCGTGCCATGCTCGCCTCGTGGACGGCCAACGAAGCGCGGATCACCGCCTTCGTCACCGCGTGGGGCTACGAGCGGTACTGGCTGGCCCGGGCGCTGCGCGAGATCCTCGACGCCGGAGACGCTCACCGCTCGCCCCGCGCCCCGCGCTCCCTGTCGTCGACGCTGCGCGGCGCCTGGGTCGAACGCGCCCTGCCGATCGTCGCGCCCGTCCTCGGCGGAGCCGTCAAGGAGCCCATCACCGCCGGTCACATGGCCCGGCTCGCCCTCCAGGAGGGCGCGCTGCAGACCGCGGAGCGGGCACTCCTGCCGCGTCTGACGGGGGAGGCCGCCCGAGTCCTCGCCGAGGTGGTCGACAGGCGGGATGAGATCGTGCGGTTCTTCCGCACCGAGGCGATCGCCCGCATCACCCGGTCCCGTTCCGAAGCGCTCACCGCGCGCCTCCACGTCGCCAAGCCGTGGGCGCCGCTGCGGATCGTCGGTGTGCCCGACCCCGACGAGGCGGTCGCCCTGTCGAGTCTGTTCACCGGCAGCGTCGCCCGCCAGGAGCTCGGCGACTCCGACACCGTCATCGGCCGGCTGCTGCCCGGGAACCCGCAGCCGTCGGTGGCCCAGGTGCGGGCGGCCCTGCGCACGGCGCGGCGAGCCGACAGTCCGAGCGCCCCGGCGCCGACATCTCGAGTGAGGAGTGAGAATGGCGTTTGACTTCGACAACTACGCCGAGACGTCCGAGGCGGTCAAGTGGTCCGACCTCGATCTCGATGTGTTCGACGAGATGCCCCTCGACCGCGACACGCTGCGGTCGGTGCGCTACATGTGCGATGTCGAGTACCACACGACGTGCTTCGTCCGGGAGCTGCTCGTCACTCCCTCTCATCGGGAGGACGCTCCGGCGGCGTTCATGACGATGTGGAATCGGGAGGAGTTCTGGCACGGTGAGGCGCTCGCCGCCGTGCTCGAGAAGCACGGCATCCACGTCGACTACGACGAGATCAAGGCCAAGCGCGCAGGACTCGGCTGGAAGCTCGCGCTCGGCCCGGCGAAGCAGTCGCTGCTGGCGAACATGGTCGGCTCCGACTTCATCGCCGTCCACATGGCGTGGGGCGCGGCCAACGAACTGTCGGCGACCGCCGGCTACCGGCGGATGGCGGCGATGCAGGACCACCCTGTGCTCTCACCGCTGCTCGAGCGCATCGCCAAGCAGGAGACGCGGCACGTCGCCTTCTACTCGACCCAGGCCCGGGAGCGCCTCGAGGACAATCCGCGGGCGCAGCGGATCGTGCAGCTCGCGCTGGGGAAGCTGTGGAAGCCAGTGGGCTCGGGGATGATGGACGACGCCGAGGTCAAGCACGTGATGTCCTATCTCTTCCGCGGCCAGAGCGAGGAGGTCGACAAGCTCGACAAGCGCGTGCAGAAGCTGCCCGGCCTCGGTGATCTCACGATCTTCCGCAACGCCTTCGCCCGCCTCGGCATCGAGTGAGGGCCGCCTCGGCGAGGTCACAGCAGTTTCGTCGGGTCTCCCGGAGCTCCGGCATCGGGGTGGGAATCGGTGCGTCCGAGGCCCCGGGTCAGCCGGTCGACGAGGGGCTCGTTGACGTGGGCGGAGAAGAACGCGATGAGCGGGCCGACGAAGAACGCCGTCATGATCGTCCCCACGCCCACGGGCCCGGAGACGAGGAGGGCACCCACGAGGACGATGAGGTCCTGGGGGACGCGCACGCGCTGGTACTTCCAGCCGGTGCGGTCGACGATGATCGGGGCGATCGCATCGTAGGGTGCGGTGCCGACGCCTGCCGAGATGTACCCGCTGGCTCCGAACGCGAAGACGATGATCCCGATCGCGAAGAAGAGGGCGGCCATCGCGTGATCGCCGGGGGGCGACGGCGAGCGGGGCGAGCAGGCCCGCGAACACCTGGATGAAGAACCCGGTGAGCGTCATGTTGATGAGCGTGCCGACGCCGATGTACCGGCGCGCGAAGATGAGGACGGGGATGAAGAGGATCGCGTTGCTCAGCAGCTGGTACGCGCCGAGGCTCCACCCGATCCTCTCGCTGATCCCGATGTTGAGTGCCGTGTAGGGGTCGACGCCGACCCCGCCGGTCTCAAGGATTGCGGCCCCGAGACCGATAAGGACGACGCCGATGAGCGCGTAGAGCGCCCGGATGGCGCGGCAGCGCAGTGACCAGCTCTTCGTCGGATCCGACGGCGCCGAGGTGTTCATGGACTGATCTCCCAAGGTGCGGGTGAGGGGATGGCTGCCGGGGCGCCGGTGGGGTTGGGGCGCGCCAGCGTGGTGGCGGCGCGCCGGCTCAGCTCTGCAGGTCGATGACGACCTTGATGTCCCCGGGTTCATGGTCGAAGGCGTCGAGGGCGCGGGTCAGGGGCACGGTCCGGGTGATGAGCGCGGACAGCCACTGCGGATCGGCCGCGGCCAGCGCCTCGGCGGCCTGCCGCCAGTGCTCGACGTTCGCGTTGACGGACCCGACGATCGCGACATTGTCGAGGACGATCTGCTTGCCGATCGTCGCGAGGTCGAGTTCGGTCGCGCCCTGCGGATCGTGCATCCCGAGCAGGCACACGACCTGGTAGGGGGTGACGGCCTCAAGGATGTCAGCCAACGTCCGGGAGTCGCCCGTGGTGTCGAGGACGATGTCGGGCTGCACCTCGGCGAGGACCTGCGGCAGGTCGCCGACGTGGAACTGCCCGCCGAGCTCCCGCACGAGCTTCTCCTTGTTCGGCTTCTGCGAGGAGTTGATGACATGGACCTCGAGCCCGCGCTGACGCCCGAGGAGTGCGGTGAGGAGACCGATCGTGCCCCCGCCGATGATCACTGCGGTCTGCGGGTCGAAGAACGCGCGCCCGCCGACCTTGAACACCTCGTCCCAGGCCTTCGCGACGACCGAGGTCGGCTCCATGAGGACACCGGTCTGTCCGAGCGCCGGGTCGAGGCGGATCGCGAAGTCCTGTTTGACGACCCACTGCTCGGAACCGAAGCCGTTGAGCTCCTTGATGCCGCGTTCGGTGTACTCGCCGTTGCGGCACATGTCGAACTCGCCGTGCGCGCACGCGGGGCAGGGCACAGGATCGGGACGGCGGACGACCCCGGCGATGAGGTCGCCGACGGCGAAGTCGGAGCCGTCGGGTACGGCCTCGACCCGGCCGAGGGACTCGTGGCCGATGATGAGCCGCTCCTGACCGGGCGGCGCCCACCCGTACTGCCCGCCGTTGAGTTCCCGGTCGGTGCCGCAGACTCCGATCGCCAGGCCGGTGACGAGGAGTTCGTCGGCCTCAGGCTCCGGGAGGGCCGCCTCGGTGACGGCGAGGGAATCGGCCGTGCCCGGTTCGACGCTCAGTGCTCTCATCATGGTCCTCTCAGGTGGGTGTCCGTGCTGGGTCTGGTGGGTGGGCTCGCGCCGGGGGCGGTGGGCTCAGCCGTCGAAGGGTGCCACCGGCACCCCCGTGGCTCCGGGGGTCGCGGCGAAGACGGCACCGGCCTCGGGCTGGGCACCGGGGGTCAGCCCCTCCTGGCTCGTCGTGATGAAGAGGGTCCGCAGGTCGGGACCGCCGAAGGTGCACGCCGTGACGTTGGTGACCGGCAGTTCGACGACCTCGAGGAGCGTGCCGGCAGCGTCACGGCACTCGACGCGGGAACCGCCGTAGATCGCCGTCCACACATTGTCCTCGGCGTCGAGGCAGAGCCCGTCGGGACCGCCGGCCGGGTCGTCGGAGTCGAGGGTGAAGAGGCGGCGCGGGTTCGTCAGCCCCGTCTCCTCATCCCAGTCGAGGACCCATGTGCTGCGGGTGGGGGTGTCGTTGTAGTAGGCGCGGTCACCGGAGGCGGTCCAGGCGATGCCGTTGGAGATCGTCACGTCGTCGAAGACGGTGGACACGGCACCGTCGCCGCTGATCTGGAAGAGGGTCGCCCCGCCGTCTCCCTGGTCGTAGCGCATCGTGCCGGCGAGGAACCGTCCCGCCGGGTCGCAGCCGCCCTCGTTGAGGCGGACCTCGGGGTCGGAGACGAGTTCGGCGACCGTGGTCCAGTCGCCGCCGGTCGGGTCGGCGGAGACGCTGAGTCCGTGCTCGGTGAGCACCGCGATGCCGCCGGACAGCCGGGGGCGCAAACACGCGGCGACGGGGCCGGGCACATCGAGGACGGTCACCTCGTCACTCGTTGGGCCGCTGGTGCCGTTCGTGCCGCCTGTGCTGTTCGGGCCGCTCGGGCTGCCGGAGCCGGGCGCGCCGTGCGCGGTGAGGATCCGCCCGGCGAGCATGTCGACGTAGCGCAGGGAATTCGCTGCCTGGGACCCGTCGTCGGGCCACCACACGGGGCCTTCGGCATGGAAGGCGATGGGCGGGACGAACAGTTCGGCGCGCATGGGACCTGCCTTCGACCAGCGGTTGTCGGTTCCGGGACACCGCCGCGTCAGCGGCGTCATCCGTGGTGACCACGCTATGCGGGGTCGTCCCGTGCGTCAACGGCAAGGCACGTGGTGGCCCGACCGCCGTGACGGGGGTCTCCGCGGTCACCGCCGCAGGGGGTGCGAGGGCGCGGTCTGCGGTGTCCGGGGCACAGGGTAGAGTTCGATCCGGAGGCGTCTGGCGTCCTGGTGGGCCCCCCGGTCTTCAAAACCGGTGAGACCGAGCATCTCGGTCTGGCGGGTTCGATTCCCGTCCGCCTCCGCCACACGCCCGCACCGGCCCGAGCACGGTCGTGCACGCACCGAGGAGGAGGCAGCCATGGTCGAGCCCGACCCCCGCCGGAGCATCCCGCGCACCGACCATCTCCTCGCCCTTCCCGAAGTCGAGGCCGCCCGCGACCGCCTCGGCGAATCGGTCATCCGCGCGGTCATCGCCGATGCCCAGTCCCGCGCGCGGTCCGGTGAGCTCCCCGTCGCCGAGGTGACCCCCACCGTCATCGCGGCCGTGACCGACCATGGTGCCTCCTCGCTCACCCCGGTGCTCAACGCCACGGGCATCATCGTCCACACGAACCTCGGTCGCGCACCGCTCTCACCAGCGGCGCAGCAGGCGATCGCCGATGCCGCGGGCTATGTCGACGTCGAACTCGACCTCGAGTCCGGCAAGCGGAGCAAGCGCGGCGTCGGCGCGAAGCAGGCCCTGCTGCGGGCCTGCCCGGCCGCCGAGGACGCCCTCGTCGTCAACAACGGCGCTGCCGCCCTCCTCCTCGCCGTCACGGCCTTGCGGGGAAACTCGGCCCCGCAGGGAAGCGGTTCTGCTCAACAGGGGAACGGTACGGCCGCTGACGCCCGATCCGTCACGCCGGATGAGATCGTCGTCAGCCGCGGGGAGCTCGTCGAGATCGGTGCCGGGTTCCGCCTCCCCGACCTCATGGTCACCACCGGCATGCGGCTGCGCGAGGTCGGCACGACGAACCGCACCCACCTCGCCGACTACGCTGCCGCGCTCACCCCGGCCACGGCGTGCCTGCTCAAGGTCCATACGAGCAACTTCCGTCTCACCGGCTTCACCGCCGAGGCGACCCTGACGCAACTGCGCACGCTCGCCGACGAGCACGACCTCCCGCTCATCGCCGACCTCGGCAGCGGTCTGCTCACCCCCGATCCCGCACTGCCCGACGAACCCGACATCGACACGGCCCTGCGCGCCGGCGCCGACGTCGTCATCGTCTCCGGCGACAAGCTCCTCGGCGGGCCGCAGGCCGGGATCCTCCTCGGGTCCACCGCGGCCATCGAGCGCATCGCCACCCACCCGCTGGCCCGTGCGATGCGCACCGACAAGCTCACGCTCGCCGCACTCGAGGCGACGATCGCCGGGCGCGGCAACCCCGTCCACGATGCCCTCCACATCAACCTCGACCGGCTGCGGGAGCGCACGGAGACCCTCGCCGAGGCAGTCGGCGGAACCGTCGTCGCCCATGACGGTCGCGTCGGCGGCGGGGGAGCCCCCGGGGTGCCCCTGCCCGGATGGGCCCTCGAGATGCCCGAGGCGCTCGCCGCCCCCCTGCGCGCAGGCGAGCCCGCCGTCGTCGCCCGAATCCACCAGGGCGTGTGCCTTATCGACCTGCGGTGCGTGCCGGAAGCCGCCGACGACGCTGTCGCCGCGGCGATCAGGACCGCGTCGGACCGCCTCGGCGAGGGTGCCTGATGTTCGTCGTCGCCACCGCCGGGCACGTCGATCACGGAAAGTCGACCCTGGTCAAAGCCCTGACCGGGATGGAACCGGACCGGTGGGAAGAAGAGCGCAGGCGCGGGCTGACGATCGATCTCGGGTTCGCGTGGACGACGCTGCCCTCCGGCCGGGAGGTCGCGTTCGTCGACGTTCCCGGGCATGAGCGGTTCCTGTCCAACATGCTCGCCGGGGTCGGGCCCGCGCCGATCGTCTGCTTCGTCATCGCCGCGGACAAGGGGTGGCAGGCCCAGTCGAGCGATCACCGGGATGCGATCACCGCGCTCGGGATCGACCGGGGCCTCGTCGTCATCACCCGCGCGGACCTCGCACCCGACACCATTGCGGTGACAGAAGCCCAGGTGAGAACCCAGCTGCAGGGCACGCCGCTCGCCGCGGCACCGATCGTCGCGGTCTCGGCGACGACGGGGGAGGGGATGGACGACCTCGTCGCCCGCCTCGACGAGGTGACCGCAGCGGCCCCGGCCCCCGATCCCGTTGCGCGCGTGCGGCTGTGGCTCGACCGCGCGTTCTCGATCACCGGGGCGGGCACTGTCGCCACCGGCACGCTGACCGCGGGAACCCTGCAGGTGGGGCAGCGCATGGAGATCGTCGGGGCGACGACGTCGGCCCGGACGGGGATCCGCGGAATGCAGAGCCGGGAGTCCTCCGCCGAGGTCGTCACCCCGGCCGCCCGGGTTGCGGTCAACCTCCGCGACGTCTCCGCCGACGACATCCACCGCGGTGACGCCCTCATCACCCCGGACGCGTGGCCGATCGTCACCGTCGTCGACGTCCGCCGGACGATGGGTGAGCCCCTCGACGACGGCGTCCATGAGCTCATGCTCCACATCGGCACCGCGGCCGTGCCCGTGCGCCTGCGGCCCTTCGACGCCGACCACGCCCGGCTCACCCTCGACCGGCCCCTGCCGCTCGAGCTCGGCGACCGGGTCGTGCTGCGCA
Source organism: Brevibacterium sp. XM4083 (assembly GCF_006489205.2). Taxonomy (GTDB): domain Bacteria; phylum Actinomycetota; class Actinomycetes; order Actinomycetales; family Brevibacteriaceae; genus Brevibacterium. Next base: position 677,391 of record NZ_VFYR02000003.1, read on the forward strand.
ATCCCGGCAGCCGCAATGTCTTCGCAGGCGTCGTCGTCCTCGACGTCGATCCGCCTGAACTGGGACGACGCGGCGACGGGGTGCGTCGGGCCGCTGAGCTCGCCGAGCGGCCGGTGACCGGGGATGTCCTCGCCGAGGTGGCCCGCCGAGGAGCCGTCGAACGCGCCGTGCTCGCACGGTTCGGGGTGGTGGCTGCGGGGTCGGCCTCGTCCACTGACGCGAGCGGTTCAGTCGACGCGACCCTGCCGGCCGGTGTCGAGGCGCTCGCCGGGCGGCTCGTCCACACGCCGGCACTCGAGGCGTGGGTGCAGGCGGCGCGCGAGACTGTGTCGAGACAGCTGGCCGCGCAGCCGATGGCGGCGGGCGTGCCGGTCAAGGTCGTCATCGAGGCGCTGCGACGCACGGATCCGCCGCTGCCGGACGGCGGCGGAGCGCTCGTGGCGACGATCATCGGGCGGGCCGGTCTCGAGACCGCGGACGGCATGGTGCGCCCGCCGGGTCACACGGCCGATCTCGGTCCCGCCGAGGCCGGGGTCGCCGCACTCGAACGTCGCCTCGCGGCCGATCCGTTCGATGCGCCGGAGGCGGACGATCTGCGGGCGCTGCGCCTGGGAGCGCGGGAGCTCGCGGTCGCAGAAAAGGCCGGCAGGGTGCTGCGCCTCGGCGATGGTGTCGTCGTCTCCCCGCGCACCCCGGCGCAGGCGATGCGCCTGCTCGCCGGTCTCGCTCAGCCGTTCACGACGAGTCAGGCCCGGCAGGCGCTCGGCACGACGCGGCGGGTCGTCATCCCGCTCCTCGAACACCTCGATGGCCGCGGGTGGACGAGGCGCCTCGACGGCTCGCATCGTGAGGTCGTGCGGTAGGGAACGGGTGTGAGCGGAGGCCACGCGACTCTCTATTGTCAAAGGCGCCCGTGCCAACAGGCCGATCATCCAGGTGAGATGGAGATCAAGCGACCGAGACATCGGGGTGTCAGAGTGGTTCGGCCGCAGCATAGCCATGCAGGAACGTCCCAATGGCGCTGCGCATGAGTTCCTCGAGCCGCTCGGCGCTCGGGTCAGGGTCGAGGATGTCGCTGCGACTGGCGTTGATGAGGGCAGCGAGGTGAGCAGCGGCGATGTCGGGATCATCGAGTTCGAGGTACCCGCGTCGGGCGAGATCAGAGAGGTGCAGCGCTATCTGCCGCCGCGTTCGCAGAGGTCCGCTGCGTCTCCATGATTCGAGGAGTTCCGAGGAGATGTGCTCGGTTTCGGCCTGGAGCTGCGTGACCAGACGCCAATGCGGTGCGTTCGGTGGAACAGAGGAGTGCATCGACAGACCGTAGGAGACCAGTGCGGGCTCAACTTCGGTCCGGGAGCCGATCGTTCCCAGATGCTTCTCGATCTCGCCGATGTGGATCTCTGAGACGGCAGCGGAACTGAACTCGACGACTGCCGCGAACAGCCCGGCCTTGTCGGTGAAGTGGTTGTAGACCGTGCGCGTGGACACCGCGGCGACCTCGGCGACCTTCTCGACGCTGGTGCGGGCGAAGCCGTCTCGGGCGAACACTTCGAGTCCGGCACGCAGAATCGCCAACCGTTTCGGTGGAATTCCAGACGCGGTGGCCGAGCGGTGGTCCACAGAGTTCATGATTCCGATTATAGTCTTGCACTTTATCATGCTTAAAAGTACAGTGCCAACTGTAATATTGAAGGTGATGAAAGGAATGGCGTGGTGAACATCGGAATCTTTCTGGGAACTGTTCGACCTGGTCGACGAGGACCGGCAGTGGCCGCCTGGGTGGCTGACATCGTTGACCGGCGATGCGCCGCTGTAGGCGTCGAGTGCGAGGTCAAAGTCATCGACATCGCTGACATCGGGCTGGGCCTCACGCCCGAGCCGAATCCACCGAAGTTCGGTCTCTATGAGCGAGAAGAAACACGAGCATGGGCGGAGGTTGTCGCCGGGCTCGATGCTTTCGTCTTCGTCACTCCGGAGTACAACCACTCGGTTCCCTCAGCATTGAAGAACGCGGTGGACACGCTCTACGGAGAGTGGTCGGACAAGGTCGCAGGCATCGTCAGCTACGGAGTCAACGGCGGTGTGCGTGCCGCTGAGCATCTGCGTCAGATCCTTGGCGAGCTCCAGGTCGCGACGGTGGCGGTGCAGCCGGCTCTGGGAATGTTCGAGGACTTCGTCATCGCCGATCCGCTCGCGACGGGTGACTTCGCGCCTCGAGACCTGCAGAGGGCAGCGGTCGAGTCGATGGTCGACCAGCTCACGGCGTGGGCGACTGCGTTCGCGACCTTCCGCGCCGCGGCACACGCGCAGTGATCGCGATATCTACGGCGAGGCGGCACGCGCCGTCCTGTCGGCCGAAAGTCGCAATGCGCTCAACTGGTCGAGGGCATACAGACATCTGCCCGGCCCCTACCCCGCGAGCGCTCCTGACGCCAAACGCCGGACCACCTCGGTGAGGTGATGGAGGCCGGAGAGGAGGTCCTCGTCCTTCGTGAACTCCTCGAGACTGTGGGAGACCCCGCCGACGCTGGGAACGAAGAGCATGACGGTGGGCACGGTGTCTTTCATGTTCGTCGAGTCGTGGCCGGCCACCGTCATCACCGGCGCCGAGGTGAGCCCGAGGTCATCGGCGACCGCGCGGGCGAGCTCGACGCCCTCGGCCGGGTACGGGTTCTGATCCCAGCTGTGCTCCGCGGTGATCTCGATGTCGACCCCGACCTCCTCGGCGACCGTCGCGACCGTCGACATGAGGGAGGCATGGGCGGCGGCGATCACCTCGGCGCTGGGGGAGCGCAGATCGATGAGCAGCGCGACGTCGCTGGCGACGACGACCGGGGAGTTCGGGTAGACGGTGAGTTCGCCGCACGCAGTGTGCAGCGCTCCGGGCTCGAACTCGTCGACGAGGTCGCGGGCGGCGACGACGAGCCGGGCCGCGCCGAGCAGGGCGTCCCGGCGATCGGCCATGAGCGTCGAGCCGCTGTGCGCCTGCGCGCCGTGGACCCGGAACTCGAACTTGTGGGCGGCCCACGTCGCGCCCACGAGCCCGATCGTCACCCCGTCCTCCTCCATGCTGCGGCCCTGCTGGACGTGGATCTCGGCATAGGACGCGATCGGCGGGGCCGTGAAGTCGCCGCGTTCGCCGAGGGCATCGAGCGCCTCGGCGACGGTGATGCCCTGCGGGTCGGTCGTCGTCAGCGCCGCCTCGAGGTCGGCCTTGCCGGTGAAGACATTGCTGCCCATCATCGACGGTTTGAAGCGGGAGCCTTCCTCGTTGAACCAGTTGACGACGGCGAGGTTGAACCGCGCCCGGCTGGGGTCGGCGCGCAGCTCCTCGGCGACGGCGAAGACGGCATGCGCGCTCGCCATCACCCCGTACGCCCCGTCGAAGCGTCCGGCTGTCGGCTGCGAATCGAGGTGGGAGCCGGTGAGGACGTAGGGGGCGCCGGGCACGAGTTCGAGCAGCCCGAACTGATTGCCGATCGCGTCCCGCTCGACGACGAACCCGTGCTGCTGAAGCAGACGCGCGAACCATGCGCGCTGCTCGCCATCGGCGGGGCTCGCCGCCTGCCGGTCGACGCCGTTCGTGCCTTCGACGGCACCGAAGCGGGAGTGGACGGCCCAGTCGGCGAGGAAGTCGGCGTCGCGGTCGGCCCGGTCAGGCAGATTCGCCGGCGCCGAGGCGGTGGTGTCGTTCATCGAGGGGTCCTTCTGTGCGCGTGGGGTGTGGTCAGTGCTTGAAGCCGGGAAGGGAGACGCTCAGCCTCGGGGCGATCGCTCCGGCGAACGCCGTGAAGAGGGAGAGGAAGACGAGCATCGCAGCGGCCGGCCACCAATGGTCGCCGGCCGAGGCGACGAAGCCGGTGGCGAGCAGCGGGATGAAGCCCGAGAGCATGCCCGCCGCATTCTGCGCCATGCCCACTCCCGTGTAGCGGGTGGTCGCGGGGAAGAGGCCGGTGAGCACAGTGCCGGAGGCGGCGTAGGGGAACGAGAGCGCGCCGACGGCGACGGTCATCGCGATGACGATGAGCACCGGCTGGCCGGAGGAGAACATGAGGAACGCGGGCACCGCGACGACCGCGGAGAGGATGCCGCCCCAGAGGATGACGCGGCTGGCGCCGAACTTCGCCCCGAGCATTCCGCCCCAGATGAGGATGAAGATCTCGACGAACGCGGCGACCATGCTGCCGAGCAGGAGAAGCGAATCGTCGTAGCCGAGGATCGTCACGCCGTAGTACACGCAGAACGCGGTGACGAGGTAGAACCCGCCGACGCCGAGGAGCGCGGCGGCCATGCCGACGATGATCTGCTTCCAGCTGTTCTTCAGCGTCGTGCTGATCGGGCTCTTCTCGACCTCGCCGGTCTCTTCGAGCTGCCGGAAGACCGGGGACTCCTCGAGGCGGCTGCGGATGTAGACGGCGACGAGGAGGAGCGGGATTGCGACGAGGAACGGGATGCGCCAGCCCCACGAGTTGAAGTTCTCCTGCGAGAGCAGCAGCGTCATGACGAAGAAGCCGCCGGAGGAGAGGATCGTGCCGATCGGCGATCCGATCTGCGGGATCGCGGCGTAGCGGGCGCGCAGGTGGAGCGGGGCGTTCTCGACGACGAGCGTCATCGCCCCCGACCATTCGCCGCCGACGAAGAGACCCTGGGCGATGCGCAGGAGGACGAGGAGGACCGGGGCGGCGAACCCGATCGCCGCGTAGGTCGGCAGCATGCCGATGAGTCCGGTGACGATGCCGATGCCGACGATCGTGATCATCAGCACCCGCCGCCGCCCGATCCGGTCGCCCATCCGACCGAAGATGATCCCGCCGATCGGACGTGCGGCAAGCCCCACACCGAAGGTGGCGAACGACGCGAGTGCGGCGGCCGTGACGTTCTCGGAGGTGAAGTACTGGACGTTGAAGATCAGCGCGGCGGCGGCGCTGAAGAGGAAGAAGTCGTACCATTCGAGCGCTGTGCCGATGAGCGCGCCGACGGCGACCTTGTTGGCGTCCTTGACGCTGAGTTCCTGGGTCGCGTCGTATTCGATCGCCGAGGTGGTGGGCTTGCTGCTCATGCGTGATCTCCGTCGGGTGCGCAGGTCGGGTGCGACCGGTGGGTCGCGGTCTGCGGTCGTCGCTGGTGGCCTCGTCGCCACGATGATTCTCCTGTGACTCACGACACTACCGAGGGAGAACGCTGAGTTTCCACGAGGAAATGCCGCCGTTTCACCGCTGTGCATTGTGCATCTGCACTGTGTCGTGTGCCTACACTGGGGCGAGACGCGTGCCTACACTGAGTCGATGAGTGCGACGCACACCCTTCACGATCGTCCGCTGCCCGGGGATGAGGCCCGGTGGAGCGAACTGCTCGACGCCCTCGACCTCGACGAGCTCACCGAATCGTTCGTCGCCAGGGTCGCCGTCGTGCCGGGCTACGATCCGGCTCCGCTGCCGCTGTCCGAGCTGCGGCGGACGGGACGGAATTCGTTCGCCACGCTCATCGACGGACTGCGCGCCGGCGGATTCTCCGGCGCTGTAGCCGTCTCGACCGACGTCGGCGTCTCCCGCGCCAGGGCCGGGATCCCACTCGAAGCGCTGATGACCGCGATCCGACTCGACTTCACCGTGCTCTGGGAGGCCCTCACCCGGGTCGCCGCACCGAGCGACGCCGAACTCGTCATCCGCCACACCGGAGACGTCCTCAGCACCGTCGATGACTACATCGTCCAAGTCCAACAGGCGTACACGGCGGAGCAGGCGCGGATGCGCGCCGAGGAGTCCTCGGTCCGCCAGGGCGTCATCGCGGGACTCTTCCAGGACGCCGACCCGACCGCCGAACGGCTCGCAACGATCGCCTCGGCGCTGGGCCTCGACGTCGACGACGCGCTCATCGTCGCTGCCGCCGGTGCCGAGGACACCCCTGCCCTGCGCGTCCTCGTCTCCGCGCACGAAAGCGCCGGTGGGACGATGTTCACCCACCACCTCGGCGACGTGCTCATCGCGTTCACCCGGGCCAGGCGAGTGCGACCCGGCGGAGTGACAGGACGGGACACAGTGCGGGCGGAGACCGGTCGGGCCGGCGGCGGCGAGGAGTCGCGGGCCGGCGGCGGTGAGTCGCGGATCGGTGGCAGCGAGGAGTCACGGACGGGTGGGGGCGACCTGCGGGCGGGCGAGATCGAGGACCGCCTCGCCGAGGCGCGCGTCGGAATGGTCGCGGCAGCGGGACTCGGGTCGCTGCGTCGGTCGGCGCTCACCGCGCGTGACCTCGCCCAGGTCTTCGAGGCGGGCGAAACCGGGGCGATGACCTGGAGCAGAGGCTGGGCGAGGCTGGCCGCCAGGGCCCTCAACGCTAGCGGGAAGTCGGTGATCTCCGACGTCGACGATGCGCTCGCCGCGTGCGGGATCGCCGAACGCGATCGCCTCGTCGAAGCCGTGCGCGCCTACCTGGAGACGGGGAGCATCGGTCGGACCGCGGGCATCCTCTACTGCCACCGCAACACCGTGGCCAACCGTCTGCGCCGCTTCGCCGAGGTGACCGGCGTCGACCCGACGATCCCGGTGCAGGCGGCACGCCTCGTCGTCGCGTGGGCGTGAGGGGGCGGGCGGGCTGAGTCCGTTGTGCTGGGACTGGTGTGCCTGGACTGGTGTGCTGGGACCGGCCTCGTGACGTGGCCCGCTGTGCCGGTTCGGATGCGCCGGTTCGAATGCGGCGGGTCGGGCGAGTGGACTGGGCCGGTGGGCCGGGCCGCGCGCACCGGGTGACTGTGTCAGTGGTCGAGCGCATACTGGAGGCATCGCGGAGGGCAGTGTCGCCCACGCGGTGGTACGGCAGGTTCGATCACTCATCATGCGAGGTGGATAGCAATGCCAGTCATTCCCCATGTCTTCATCAGCGGCGGTCAGTGCGCAGCCGCGTTCGAGCGGTATCGCGACATCTTCGGCGGTGAGCTCTCGCTCACGCGGTCGAAGGATGCGCCGCCGGAGGCGCGCATGCCCGGCGCGAGCGAGGATTCGGTCATGCACGCCGAGCTGACCTTCGGCGATTCGCGCATCATGGGCGCCGATGATCCGACCGGTGACGGCGGCGCGATGACCGGAGTCGCGCTCAATTTCGTCGCTCCCGATGTCGACGCGGCGACGGAGGTCTTCGAGTCGCTCTCAGCGGGCGGGCAGGTGCAGATGCCGCTCGGGCCGACGTTCTGGTCCCCGGGTTTCGGCGCCTGCGTCGACCAGTTCGGTGTGCCGTGGATGGTCGACACGAGTCAGGGGGACAGCAGCGCCTCGTAGCTCTGACCATGGGGGCCGGTGAGGGCCGTGGCGACGCCGTCGACGGCGAGGACGAAGCGTCCGTCCGCACCGTCGATGCCATGGTCGGCCAGTTGCGCGCCGATGTCGGGCAGCACGTGCTCGCCCTCGTTGCTCAGCCACACGACGTCGGGGTGGGCCCGCATGATCGCGACGAACTCGTCTCGACTCTCCGGGTCGACGTAGGCGAGGACTGCGCTGTGGAACACGACGACCTGTGAGTCCGCGGGTGCCTCGGCGATGAGTGCCGCGACGGTTGTCGTGAGGTCACCGGTGACGAGTCTCGGCGGGTCTGCGGCGGCGATGGCCGCAGCGGCGTCGAGCCGGTCGCGCCGCACCGTGTGCTCGGGCCAGATGAGCGAGCGCAGCCAGGCTCGCTCTTCCGGGTCGGTGATGTCGAGCGGATTGAGGTCGATGCCCGCGCGCCAGATGACCTCGGGAAGTCGGTCCGGCGGCAGGGCACCCGCGATGTCACAGGCGAGGTCGACGGTGCTCGGCCCGTCGACGGGATCGAGGTGGGTGACAGAGGATCCCGGAGCCGTGGATTCCCCAGCAGCAGACGCTCGGGCATCGCCGGGCATGGGATCGTCCTGCGCGGGGCCGGAGTCGGCACCGGCGGTCCTGCGCTCGTCCTGCGGGGCACCGGAGACGGCACCGGAGGGCTCGCGCTCGTCCGGGCTCGGGCTGCCACCCGTGCGGTAGGTGTAGCTGTAGCGATCCGGGTAGAGGCACAGCCCGGCAGAAGCACCGACCTCGATGAGCGAGACCGGACCGCTGATCTGCGCGAGCGCCGGCAGCAGCACGGCACAGCGTCCGGCCTCGTTCGTCTGTGTCGAGCGGGCGAGCATGAGTGTGCGCGTCTCAACCCAGTGCTCGAGCAGCCACTGCCGCAGCTCGGCGTAGTCACCCTCACCGGAGCCGAGATGCCTGGCCGCGCCGAAGAGCAGATTCGCCTGACGTTTCGGCCGCGGAAGGTCAAGGAGGAGGGCGAGGATCTCGTCGTCATCGGCGACACCTGCCGCCCAGGAGGTGTAGATCGGCGACGTCCCGGCCGCCTCGATGCGGGAGAAGTTGCGGTAGTACTCGCGCAGCGTCTCAGCGTCGAGGTCGGTCATCGGTCGCATGCCTTCTCACCTGCATCTCTTCTGTCGGTTCGGGGGAGAGCGACGCGGCCCGGCGCCGGTCGCGGCAGCCGTTCTTACCCTCCCTGCCCTCATCGTAATCCGGCCCTGCCCCCGGGCAGCATCCCCACTCTGTCTCGACAAGCGGATGGCATCGTCCCAATCAACAATACGGTGGACGATGGCAGCAGACCGCGACGACCGGTCGGCGACTGTGCAGGTGTCAGACGACGGCGAAAGGACAGCGATGACGGACTCGGCCACAGCTCCCCTGAGCTTCCGCCGCCGCTGGACGGTCATGGTCATCTGCGCTTTCGCTCTCTTCCTCGTCGGACTCGACACGACGATCGTCACGGTCGGGCTCGCCGAGATCGGCTCCGGGGTCGACCTCGATGCGGCACGGCTGCCGTGGGTGGTCGACGCCTACACCGTCGTCTTCGCCAGCCTGCTCATGACCTCGGGAGCCGTCGCCGACCGATTCGGTCGTCGCCTCGTCCTTCTCACCGGCCTGAGCATCTTCGCCGTCGCCTCGCTCCTCTGCGCGCTCGCCGGCGACGGGGCCATGCTCATCGGCCTGCGCGCCATTCAGGGCGTCGGCGCGTCGATGCTCTCCCCCGTCGCGCTCGCGATCGTCGTCAACGTCATGCCCACGCAGCGCGAACGCGCACTCGCCATCGGAGTGTGGGGCGCGATGTTCGGCGTGAGCATGGCCGCAGGTCCCATCGCCGGCGGCCTCCTTCTGGCCGCCTTCGACTGGCGTGCGCTGTTCTGGATCAACGGGCCCGTCGTCGCGATCATCATCGTCTTCGTCGCCCTCATCGTGCCGCCCTCCCGCAGCCCTTCGCCGAGGCGGCTCGACGTCCCCGGCCAACTTCTCCTCATCGCCCTGTTGGCCACCGTCGTGGGACTCCTCATCGAAGGCAACGCGATCGGCTGGACCTCGGTCACAGCGCTCGTCGGGTACGGGCTCGCAGTGCTGCTGGCAGTCGTCTTCGTCGTCGTTGAGAACCGCGTGCGCTCGCCCCTCGTCGAGCCCTCGTCCTTCCGGTCGCCGGCATTCGCCGGGGCCATCCTCGGCGCGGTCGCGATCTTCATCGCCTTCAGCGTGACCCTGCTGCTGACGACGAGCATGATCCAGGTCGTCGAGGAACGCAGCGCTCTGGCCGCGGGCACCGCGATCCTGCCGATGGCCATCGCGACGGCAGTCTTCGCACCGGTGTCGGGCATCCTCGTCGGCAGGTTCGGGGCTCGGGGGCCGCTCCTGCTCTCCGCCGGTCTCATCACTGCGGGCGGGGTCGTCCTCCTCATCGCCACCCAGGCGGTTCTCAGCGGGGGACGCGGCGTCGGGAGCGCGGGCATCGATCCGCTGCTCCTCGGGCTCGCCCTCGGTCTCATCGGGTCGGGGATCGGCTTCGGCAATGCGCCGATCACCAATGCCGCGGTCAGCCATCTCCCGCCTGACCGTGCCGGTGCCGCGGGCGGAGTCGCATCGACGGCGCGCCAGTTGGGCACGTCGATCGGCATCGCGGTGGCCGGTGGACTCATCGCCGGCGTGCCCGCTGCCGCCTTCATGGTCACTGCCCGAACGGGGTGGTTCGTCGTCGTGGCCTGCGGTCTGGCCCTCCTCGTCCCGGTCATCGGCACCCTGCTGCCGAGCCCTGGTCCACCGCGACGCCCCTGACGAACGGGGTGGCGTTCGGTACCGACGGCGTCGCCTCCGGTGACGACGAAGCCGTGCGGGTCGTCGGACCACCTCGGCGAGGTGACAGGCGATGAAGCGACGATGACAATGATGACGAAGACGGGCGGCGCCGGCCGCCCTCCGCGTGAAGGGACCGAGACGATGACCGAGCCGAGCTCAACGACGCCAGTGGCCGGAAACACGGGTGCGGGGGAGCCCCCGGTGGGAACGGCAGGCGCTGCGGCGGGGGATGCCTCGGCGGACGATTCCCGTGGGGTCGCCGCTCCGCCCCTGGCCGAGCTCGCGTCCCGCCTCGGCGAGGGTGTGCTCACGACTGACCCCGACATCATCGCCGCCCACGCCAGCGACGAAGCCCTGTTCTGCCCGGCCGAGGGCGCGATCGCCCTGGTCAGGGCCACCTCGGCGAGCGACGTCCAAGAGGTCATGCGGTTCGCCACCGACCATCGGATCCCGGTCGTCCCGCAGGGGGCGCGCTCGGGGATCTCGGGCGGCGCGAACGCCTCACCGGGGGCGATCCTGCTCAGCGTGGCGCGGATGAACGACGTCGTCGCCGTCAGCGAGGCCGAGCGGACGGTCACCGTGCAGCCGGGCATCATCAACCAGGACCTCAAGGACCACCTCGCGCCGTTCGGGCTGTCGTACCCGCCGGACCCGGGGTCGGTGGGGATCTCGTCGATCGGCGGGAACATCGCGACGAACGCGGGCGGCCTGTGCTGCGTCAAGTACGGCGTGACCAGGGATTATGTCCGCAGTCTCACGGTGGTTCTCGCTGATGGGACGCTGAGCGTGCTCGGTCCGCAGACCGCGAAGGGCGTGGCGGGGCTCGATATGCGGCAGCTCTTCATCGGGTCCGAGGGCACGCTCGGCGTCATCGTCGAGGCGACCCTGCGGCTTGTGCCCGCCCTGCCCGATCCATTCACCGCGGTCGCGACGTTCCCCGATGAGCGCAGCGGTCTGCAGACGGTCGCCGACTTCATGGCCGGCGGCGGTGTGCCGAGCCTCTTCGAGTTCCTCGACGGTTCGAGCCTGACCATGCTCAACGCGTACGGCGACTTCGGTCTCGACGGGGAGGCCGGGTCGATGCTCATCATGCAGGTCGATCTTGCGGTCGCTGAGTCGGAGGCGATGATGGCGAAATTCGCCGAGGTGGCCCACGCGTGCGGTGCCCTCGACGTTGCGTACTCCGATGATCCCGCCGATTCCGCCGCCCTCATCGCAGCGCGGCGGATGATCCAGCCGGCGTACGAGAAGTTCGCCGGTGCGCATGGCGGGGGGCAGCTGCTCGACGACGTGTGTCTGCCGAGGGCGGCGATGCCGGAGTTCTGCGACCGACTCGACGCGCTGCGTGAGTCGTCGGGGCTGACGATCTCGCTCGTCGCGCATGCGGGAGACGGGAACACGCACCCGTCGGTGTTCTTCGATGCCGCCGACGAGGAGGAGACTGCGAAGGCGCTCGAGGTCTTCGGGGAGATCATGCGCATCGGCCTCGAGCTCGGTGGGACGATCACCGGCGAGCACGGCGTCGGATACCTCAAGAGGGACTGGCTGGGCGAGGAGCTCGACGCCGGGGCGCAGAGGATGCAGCTCGCGGTGAAGAACGCGCTCGATCCGCTCGGGATCCTCAATCCGGGGAAGATGCTCGGCGGCCTCTGAGCGGAGGCGTGGGGTCTGGTGCCCGGGTGCCCGCGTGGAGGACTGTGTGCCGGAGGCAGAAGATGTGCCCGTGATGCACACGCACTTCGGCTTCGGGCACTGCAGGGTCGTCTGCGGTATGTGCTGCGAGGACTCGGGTGGTGTCAGCAGCGGCCTGTAGCGTTGACCCACCCTGGAACACACGAACCCCTGCCGACACCGAAGTCGGATCACACAACGGCACGGCGACACCACAGCTCGGCCTAGAAATCGAAGACGCTAGAACGTGTAAAAAATAGTCGAACAAAAAACAAACAAACATCTTGACACACACCACAAAGGTGTATAATAGGTCACACGACATGGACAATGGCGAATGGACCCCTGGACACCATGACTCTCACCCCGAACCGCAAGCACCCCACCCCCGGCAACAACGCCGCGGGTGCGCACACGGGCGGGTCGTCTTCGTCGGAGTCCTCCCCAACCTCGGGTGACACCCCGCGTGCTGAGTCGCTGTTCGATCAGCTCACCAACGCCGGCATCGACCTCACCGGCCACCCCCTCGCCGACACGTTCACCACCCTCACCCCGACCCCACCCGCCGAGGATCCCGGGCCTGAACCGGACAGCACCTACTTCGACACCGTCGACGACGGTGCCGCACACGATCCTGAACCGCCCAAGGCCGGTCCCCAACCCACTGATGCCGCCGGTGACCCATCCACACCCTCGGGCGCAGAACAGGATTCCGTCGACGACGAGGTCGCTGAGATCGCTGCGGCCGCGGCCGCGTTGGACGGGGACACCGACGTGCCCGCCTGGGTGAGCAGACACCCCCTCTTCACCGGCAGTGCGTGGGCCGACCTGACGGCGTTCGCCCCGGAAGTCACCACCGGCATCACCAGTCTCATGCACCTCGATGCCCAACTGCGGTCCTTCGACAAACCCATGGGCCCGGAAGAGGCACTCCTCCTCGTCGACGGCGCCGAGGCCCTCTCCCGGGTCTCGGAAGCCCTGTCGATCCTCGCCCTGGCCGTCTACGACCGGGTAGGCACACCGGCGGAGACGGGGGCGAAGGACACGAAGTCCCTCATCCAGGACCGCCTCAACCTCACCCGCACCGAGGCCCACCGGCGGGCCGAGATGGCCAAGAACCTCGGTGGGCGGGTGGATCTGGCCGGACAGGCACTCGAACCGTTGTGTCCCGAAGTCTCCGAAGCTCTCCACACCGGTGCCTTGTCGGCAGGGCAGGCGAAGACCATTGATGACTGCCTGGCCGCCCTGCCCGACTGGGTGAGTCCCGGGCAGCGGGCGGATGTGGAGAAACGCCTCGTCGCCTATGCCCCGACAGTGCGGGTCACTGATCTTCGAGCGATCTTCACCCGGATGCTCGGCTATATCGATCCGGATGGGAAGAAACCGGTCGAGGAGACACCGCGCAGTGACTATTCGGTGACGATGCGACCCAAACGCAATGGGGACTGGGTGCTCAATGGTCTCCTCGACCCTGTGGCGGGGGCGGCGTTGAACGGGTTGCTGACCTCGCGGATCAAATCCGCGAACGAATCCACGACACCCCAACACGTCAACAGTGACGGTAATGCCTTCGGGGCACCCACCGATGGTTCGGGTGTTCGCGGGAATCCTGGTGATGGTGGCGTCGTCGGAGCACCCGCCGATGCCGACGGCGCTGACGGTGGTGTTGATTGTGCTGTCGGTGGTCAGGAGTCTCTGTTCGATGTTGTCGATTCCGTGCTGCGTGGTGACCGGTTCGACGCACCACTGCCGACCGTCGGCCAGGCGCCTGACGGCTCGGACAGCCCCGACGGCAATGCCACCTCAGGCGGCTCCAATCCTGGTGAGATGGCCGGTGAGTCTGAGGACAGTGGATTTGTGGTGGGTGTCGGGGTGCGTGCTGACGGGTCCCGGGTGGATCTGAGTGCTGAGCAGCCGACAGCGAGGGCGTGGATCTATGAACGGTTCGCGACTCTGGTCTCGCGGATCAGCATGGACCAGGCCGGGGCCGGGACCCCTTACGCGCTTGTCGTGACCGC
>NZ_VFYR02000004.1 GCF_006489205.2 Brevibacterium sp. XM4083
CACCACAACCCAGGCAATGGGTCATGGTGTGGTTGTCTTACCAGAAAAAATTTTCTGGCATCACATTGTTCAAACAAACACGCTATTGGATTCTCAAACCACAAACACACACCCAACCATCACACGAACCATCATCCGCGTGATCAACCGGGGGCATCCACAGGATTTGTACTCTTCGCCTTGCGGCCCGCCGTACCAGCGGATCTCTACTCTACAGTGTCTCTTCGATGTCCGCAACCCGGAGTTCACCTCCGCGTCACCTGGATCGAAATCCATCTGAAGCGTTCGCTGTGGCCCATCGGGCCGGCAGCTCGATTTACTCTACACCACCCGGATCGGCACCCACAAGGGGCAGAACGCCCTTCGGAGGGTGATCTCGCTCACCGCGTCGCCCAGCGCGCGAACACCAGCAGCCCAACGCCCTCAGGCAACAGGTTCGATGAGTGCCGGAGAGTCGTTGCGGACGTTGCCGACGGCCTTGCCGACCCGATGCCTGGTCACGCTGGCGGGATCAACCTGGGCGAGCGTGGCCGCCAGCAGGTCGGGGACCTCGCCGCTCGGCAGCGCCGGATTCATCCAATCGTCGATGTGCTCACGGCCGAGGAACACCGGCATCCTGTCGTGGACGTCACTGAGATGACCGGCCGACGCCATCGTGAGGATCGACGTCGACACGAGCCAGGTGTCGTCGGGCTGCTTCCAGAACTCGAAGAGCCCCGCCATGAAGAGCGGGCCCGGACCGGCCGCCGACATCATCCACGGCTGCTTGCCGTCCTCGGTGACCTCCCACTCGTAGTAGCCCGGGATGGGAAGGGCGCACCGCCGGCGTTTGATCGCCTGCCGGAACATCGGCTTCTCGAGCACCGTCTCCGAACGCGCATTGAAGGCCTTGAACCCGATCGCCCGGTCCTTCGCCCAACTGGGCACGAGTCCCCACGATGCCGCTTCGAGACGGCGAGTGAGCTGTCCTTCGTCGTCGAGGCGCTCGACGACGATGGGGATGTCGGCACCCGGGGGAACGTTGTACCGCGGGGTGTAGTCGTAGGAGACGACGTCGAGGCGGAGCTCGTCGGCGAGGTCCGCCGGGTCAGATGACAGGTTGAGTCGACCGCACATGCGCCAATCCTCTCACTTCACTACACTGTCGACAATGGCGCCGGAGAAGAGCACAGCGGTACGGTTCGATCCCATCGAGGAGTCACGGAAGCAGTGGCTCGCACACGGCTGGGATGAGGCCGCCGACGGCATGAACACCGTCATCTCCGTGATGCGCGTCCACCAGCTCTTCCTCGCGATGGTCGACGCCGCGCTCAAGCCCTTCTCCCTGACGTTCTCGCGCTACGAGGTGCTCACTCTGCTCTCGTTCACGAAGTCCGGCACCCTGCCGATGTCGAAGATCTCCGCCCGCCTCCAGGTCCACGCGACGTCGACGACGAACTCCGTCGATCGCCTCGAGAAAGCCGGCCTCGTCCGTCGTCGCAGCCATCCCGACGACCGCCGGACCACACTCGTCGACCTCACCGAGGCCGGTCGCGAGCTCGCCGCCCGCGCCACCTCGGCGCTCAATGACGAGGTCTTCACGTCCCCGGCCGTCTCCGGCACCGGCGGAAGCGCGCTCCTCCCCCACCTCGAGGCGCTGCGGGTGCGCCTCGAGGACCCCTCCTGACGCGACCGCCGGGCCCCTGAGTCCACCGGGCTCCATGACCCTCCGGGACTCCCCCACCGCTCTCCCGGGACCCCCTGCCGCAATTCCGGGACTCCGCCGGCTCACCATCACGGGAGAGCAGCCTCGGTGCATTTAGTTGGACGTCCTAGTAAATTCTCCGTATCCTGATGACAATGCCGTGCCCGTGATCGCGGTCACGCCGCCCACCTCGCTCGAGCGCACCAGCGCCCACCCGTCATCCTGGAGGAACCATGTCCCGCAGCACTGTGACTGCCCTGCCGTTCGGCCTCACCGAGGAGCAGCAGACGATCTCTGCCATGGTCCGCGACTTCGCCGACACGGAGATCGCGCCCTACGCCCTCGACTGGGACGCCGACCATCATTTCCCCGTCGACGTCATCAGGAAGTCGGCAGAACTCGGCATGGGCGGCATCTACGTCCGTGAGGAGTCCGGGGGCACCGGGATGGGCCGGATGGATGCGGCCCTGATCTTCGAGGCGATGTCGACCGGCTGCCCGTCGGTGGCCGCCTACATCTCGATCCACAACATGGTCGCGTGGATGATCGACAAGTACGGCAACGAGGAGCAGAAGGAGAAGTACCTCCTGCCGCTCGTCTCGATGGAGCACCTAGGCAGCTACTGCCTCACCGAACCCAACGCCGGATCCGATGCCGGCGCCCTGCGCACCTCGGCGCGCGAGGACGGAGACCACTTCGTCCTCAACGGCGTCAAGCAGTTCATCTCCGGAGCCGGGTCGACCGACACCTACCTCGTCATGGCCCGCACCGGCCAGGACGGCGCCCGCGGGATCTCCGCGTTCATCCTCGAGAAGGGGATGGAGGGCCTGAGCTTCGGCGCCAACGAGCAGAAGATGGGCTGGCGCGCCCAGCCGACCCGCCAGGTCATCATGGAGAACGTCCGGGTGCCGAAGGAGAACATGCTCGGCGACCTCGGCCAGGGCTTCAAGATCGCGATGTCCGGACTCGACGGCGGCCGCCTCAACATCGGGGCATGCTCGCTCGGCGGTGGGCAGTCCGCCCTCGAGAAGGCCATCGACTACATGGGCGAGCGCCAGGCTTTCGGCACCGAGCTCACCGGCTTCCAGGCGCTGCGCTTCGAGGTCGCGGAGATGCAGACGAAGCTCGAGGCCGCGCGCGCCCTCCTGTGGCGGGCCGCGAACGCCTACGACGCGGGCGACCCGAACACGTCCCTGCTCTCGGCGATGGCGAAGCTCACCGCCACCGACACCGGCTTCGACGTCGCCAACCGGGCCCTCCAGCTCCACGGCGGCTACGGGTATCTGACAGAGTATGGGATTGAGAAGCTGGTTCGTGACCTGCGCGTCCACCAGATTCTGGAAGGCACCAACGAAATCATGCGCGTGATCATCTCGCGCAAGAGCACAGGAGTGGGCTGATATGACGACAGAGAATCCGAGCATCATCGCCACAGCGTCCGGCGGCCTCGGACGGATCGAACTCAACCGACCGAAGCTGATCAACGCGCTCAGCCTCGACATGGTCGCCGGCATCGATGACGCCCTCCGCAGCTGGTACGACGACGACTCCGTGACCACCGTGCTCGTCACCGGCCGCGGCGAGCGCGGTCTGTGCGCCGGCGGGGACATCAAAGCCGTCTACACCGACATCGTCGAGGGCACGGGCGAGAACGCGAAGTTCTGGAACCGCGAGTACCGGATGAACGCCGCGATCGCCGAGTACCCGAAGCCCTACGTCGTCATCATGAACGGCATCACGATGGGCGGCGGCGTCGGGATTTCCGGGCACGGCTCCGAGCGCATCGTCACGGATTCCACGAAGGTCGGGATGCCCGAGACCGGCATCGGCCTCTTCCCCGACGTCGGCGGCACCTATCTGCTCGCGCGCGCTCCCGGTGAGCTCGGCACGCACCTGGCGCTGACCGGCACCGCGGTGGGCCCGGGCGCGGCGCTGGCCCTCGACCTCGCCGATCACTACGTCCCCGAAGCCGACCTCCCCACCCTCATCGCCGACCTCGAAGCCGGGGAGGACGTCGAGACCGTCGTCTCCCGCTATGCCGCGCAGGCCCCGGCCGATGACCTCGCCGAGGCGGCCGCCTGGATCGACGAGTGCTACACCGGCGATGACATCGAGGAGATCCTCGCCCGCCTCGAGGCCCATCCGAACCCCGAGGCGAACGCGGCTGCCGCCCTCATCCGGACGAAGGCCCCCACCTCGGTGAAGGTGACCCTGGCCGCCCTGCGGCGGGCCGCGGACATGACACTCGCCGAGGTGCTCGAACAGGACTACCGCATCGCCGTCGAGATGACGCGCCGACCCGATCTGCGCGAGGGCATCCGCGCGCAGGTCATCGACAAGGACCGCAGCCCCCAGTGGTCGCCGGCCTCCCTCAGCGAGGTCGACGACGCCACCGTGACCGCCATCCTCACCACCGAGCAGACAGACAAGGTGTTCTCATGAGCGACTACGCAACCATCCTCACCTCCGTCGACGACGGAGTCGCCACGATCACGATCAACCGGCCCAAGGCGCTCAACGCGCTCAACCTCCAGGTCCTCACCGACATCACCGATGCGGCGACCGCGTTCGACGCCGATGACGCGGTGCGCGCGATCATCATCACCGGCAGCGAGAAGGCGTTCGCGGCCGGCGCGGACATCAAGGAGATGTCGGAACTCGACTTCGCCACCGCCTACCGGGCCGACTGGTTCTCCGGCTGGGAGCGCCTGACGAACGTCCGCAAGCCGATCATCACCGCCGTCAGCGGCTACGCCCTCGGCGGAGGCTGCGAGGTCGCGATGATGGGCGACATCCTCATCGCCGCGACGACGGCGAAGTTCGGTCAGCCCGAGATCAACCTCGGTGTGCTCCCCGGCATGGGCGGGTCCCAGCGTCTGACCCGGGCCGTCGGCAAGGCGAAGGCGATGGACATGTGCCTGACCGGGCGGATGATGGACGCCGAGGAGGCTGAGCGCTCGGGCCTCGTCGCCCGCGTCGTCGCCCCCGAGGAGCTCCTGTCGACGGCGAACGAGATCGCCCGCACGATCGCCGGGAAGTCCCTCATCGCCTCGGCGATGGTCAAGGAGGCGATCAACGTCGCATTCGACACGACGCTCGAGCAGGGCCTGCGCTACGAACGCCGCCTCTTCCACTCGGTGCTCGCGACGAACGACCAGACCGAGGGCATGGCCGCCTTCGTCGAGAAGCGGGATCCGCACTTCACCGACTCCTGACGGACGCCGATCGCGAGGCGGGGGCGCAGCCGAATCATCGGCCGCGCCCCCGCTTTCTGCTCCCTGCGCACCGGTTTTTAACACTCGTTCAGTTAGAGTGGTGCTGTTCGCTCATCCAAGGAGGCATCGTGAACCCCATTGACTCTCTCGACCTGAGGCTGCGCCTCCCGGTCTTCGGCTCCCCGATGTTCATCGCATCGGGCCCCGAACTCGTCACCGCCCAGTGCCAGGCCGGCATCGTCGGGGCGTTCCCCACCCTCAACGCGCGGCCGGCATCGCTGCTGGCCGACTGGTTCGACGAGATCACCGAGTCGAACGCGAACTACACCGCAGCCCACCCGGAGTCCCCCGCCGCCCCGTTCGCGGCCAACCTCATCGTCCACCGGTCGAACAATCGCCTCGAGGCCGACCTCGCCGAGGTGGTCAGGCACAAGGTGCCCATCGTCATCACCTCGCTCGGTGCCAGGGAAGAGGTCAATGAGGCCGTCCACTCGTACGGCGGCGTCGTCCTCCACGACATCATCAACAACCGCTTCGCCCACAAGGCCGTCGAGAAGGGTGCCGACGGCGTCATCGCCGTGGCCGCCGGGGCCGGCGGGCACGCGGGCGCGCTCTCTCCGTTCGCTCTCGTCCAGGAGATCCGCAGCTGGTTCGACGGGCCGCTGCTGCTCTCCGGGGCGATCGCCCACGGCCGGTCAATCCTCGCGGCGCTGGCCGCCGGCGCGGACTACGCCTACATCGGCTCGGCGTTCCTCTCGACCCCCGAGGCCAACGTCGTCGACGCGTACCGGCAGATGATCGTCGAGTCCGCCGCCGACGACGTCGTCTACTCGAACTACTTCACCGGGGTCAAGGGCAACTACCTGCGCGGCTCGATCGTCGCCGCCGGCTTCGACCCCGACGACCTGCCCGAGGCCGACCCCTCGAAGATGGACTTCGGCACCGACCCGAACTCCGACGCGAAGGCGTGGAAGGACATCTGGGGGTCGGGCCAGGGCATCGGCGCGCTCGGGCTGCAGCGCACCACCGCCGAGCTCGTCGACCGCCTCGTCGCCGAGTTCCGTGACGCCGAGGACGAGCTGCGGACGCGACTGGCCCGCACCGCTCCCGCTGCGGCCCCCGGCACCGTCTGAGTCCGCGCCGTCGCCGAGACGGACACGTCGCGCCGAGACCGCCGCTCACAAGTGGCGGTCTCGGCGCGACGTGTCCGTCTCGAGCCCTGCCCGTGACCCCGGTGGAGTCCCGGGGCACCGGAGTCAGATCGTTGAGATGATGCCGCGCTCGGTGAGCCGGGAGGCCAGGCCCGCGCCGTCGGGCGCGTAGATCCACGGCACGCCCTGACCGCGGCCGTGGCGCTTCGAGCGACCACCGGCCCACACGGCCTCACCGACGGTGAGCTGCCGGATCGCGACGGCGGCGACGTTGTTCGGGTGGTTCTCGACGAACTCGCCGTAGAGCTCCTCGTCGTTCTGCCCGTCATCGCCGATGAGCAGCCACTTCATCCACGGGAAGTCCCGGGCCAGCCGCTCGAGGGTGTTGCGCTTGTGCTCCTTGCCCGAGCGGAAGACGCGGGTCGTCGTCGGCCCCCAGTCGGTGAGCAGCAGCGGCCCGATCGGGTAGAGGTTGCGGGAGAGGAACCGCTTGAGCGTGATCGCCGAGTTCCACGCTCCCGTCGAGAGGTAGATGATCGGGGTGTTCGGCCGCATGTACGTGATCCGGTCGTAGAGCACGGACATGCCCGCCACCGGCGAGCGCGCGTGCTCGCTGAGGACGAAGGTGTTCCACGCGGCGAGGAAGGGGCGCGGCAGCGAGGTCACCATGACCGTGTCGTCGATGTCGGAGATGATGCCGAACGTCGAATCCTCGCCGATGATGCGCACCGCGGCCGAGTCGACGAGCGACCCGTCGGTCCACAGTTCGATCTCCGTCTCCCCCGGGGTGAAGTCGCCGGGGATGACGGTGTCGATGATCCCGCCCCGGTCCGAGGTGACCATGTGCTCCTCGTCGTTGATCCGCACCCACGCCGTGTCGTTGGGCAGCGGGACGCTGACGAACGAGCGCCAGCCGCGGACGCTGGCCTGCGCATCGGCCGAGGGGTGGCCGTCGGGGGTGAGCACGAGGCGGCCGAGGACCCGCACCCAGTCGGTGCCGCCGTACGTGTCGTAGGCGAGCACCGTCCGCTGGTAGCTGTGGTTGGTCGCCCGCGATTGGATCCATCCGTTGAAGCGGTCCTCGAGCCGGGCTGCGGTGTGCAGCATGTCCGGAGTCAGGTTGAGCGGTCCCTCTGCGGTCTTCTTCTTGGCCACGGCGGCTCCTCCACGCGCTCGGCGGGTACGTTGGGATGGTCGTCGGGGTGTCCCGACGGCTGGTTCAGATGAAACCGACCTTGTCATAAACCTCGCGCAGTGTCACCTCGGCGATGGCGTTCGCCTTCTCCGCCCCGGCGTCGAGGATCCGCTGCAGCTGGGCACGGTCCTCAAGGAGCTCGAGCGTGCGCTCCCGCACCGGCGTCAGGGCCTCGACGGCCACCTCGGCGAGATCGACCTTGAGGTGACCGTACATCTTCCCCGCGTAGTCGGCGACGATGTCGTCGACGGGCCGGTTCGTCAGCGACGAGTAGATCGTCAGGAGATTCGAGACCCCGGGCTTGGCCGTCGGATCGAACCGGATCTCCGTCTCGTCGTCGGTGACGGCGGACTTGATCTTCTTCGTCAGGGCCTTCGGCTCGTCGAGGAGGTCGATGCGGCCGAGCGGGCTCGGCAGGGACTTCGACATCTTCGCGTCCGGGTTCTGGAGGTCGTAGATCTTCGCGGTGGCCTTGAGGATCTGCGCCTCGGGCACGACGAAGGTCTCACCGAACCGGTGGTTGAACCGCTCGGCGAGGTTGCGGGTGAGTTCGAGGTGCTGGCGCTGGTCCTCCCCGACGGGCACCATCTGCGGGTTGTAGAGGAGGATGTCGGCGGCCATGAGGGCCGGATACGTCAGCAGCCCGAGGGACACGTGGCCCTGCTTCGCCGATTTGTCCTTGAACTGGGTCATCCGCGTCGCCTCGCCCATCGAGGTCGTGCACTCGAGCACCCAGCTCAGACGCGGGTGGGCGGGAACCTGCGACTGGACGAAGATCGTCGAGGCCTCCGGATCGATGCCGGCGGCGATGAACTGCGCGGCTGTGCGCAGGGTCCGCTCCCTGAGCTCGACGGGGTCCTGTTCGACGGTGATCGCGTGCATGTTGGCGATGAAGTAGAACGCGTCATGGGACTGCTGATGGGTGACGAACTGCTGCAGGGCCCCGATGTAGTTGCCGAGATGGAGGGAATCGGAGGTCGCTTGGATTCCGGACACGGTACGGGGCAGTGAAGTCGTCGTCATGGCTCCATTTTGCCACCTCGGCGCCCCGCCTCCCACGCCGCTGTCCGACACCGGCCGATGCCGGTGTCCACCGCGTGACTCGCAGCACACCGCGGCGAGTATGATGTCACCCAGAACACATGATTCGCCAAGGCTCTTCACATGTTGAGGCTGGTGGGACGGGGTGCCGCACGACAAGGACCCCGACCGGCCGGCGCTGTCGCAGGGAGTGCCGGGCGGATCGTGGACGACCCAGCTCAATGAGGAGGACCGCGTGTCGGTTGAATACGTCAAGACCGAAGAGGGGCTGCCCCCGGTCGGTGTGGTGGAGAAGCCCCGGTGGACGCCGGGCAAGATCGTGCTCTGGGTGGCCATCGCCCTCATCGCCGGTGCGGGATGGACGATGGTCGCCTTCGTCCGCGGGGAGAACCTCTCGGCGAGCTGGTTCGTCGCCGCCGCCGTCGGCAGCTACCTCATCGGTTTCCGCTTCTACGCGAAGTTCATCGAGTGGAAGATCTGCCGTCCCGACCCGCGGCGGGCGACTCCGGCGGAGATCAACGACAACGGCCGTGACTTCGCGCCGACGGACCGTCGCGTCCTCTTCGGCCACCACTTCGCCGCGATCTCCGGTGCCGGACCGCTCGTCGGCCCGATCCTCGCCGCGCAGATGGGCTACCTGCCGGGCACCCTGTGGATCATCGTCGGCGTCATCCTCGCCGGCGGCGTCCAGGACTACATGGTCCTGTACTTCTCGGTGCGCCGCAACGGCCGCTCGCTCGGGCAGATGACCCGTGACGAACTCGGCAGGACCGGCGGTGTCATCGCCTCGATCGGCATCATCCTCATCATGGTCATCCTCATCGCGGTCCTCGGCGTCGTCATCATCAACGCCCTCGCCGAGAGCCCCTGGGGCGTCTTCTCGATCGCGATGACCATTCCCATCGCCGTGTTCATGGGCGTCTACATGCGCTACCTGCGTCCGGGCAAGGTCATCGAGACCTCGGTCATCGGCGTCGTCCTCCTGCTCGCGGCGATCATCGCCGGCGGCTGGGTCAACAGCTCCCCCGTCTGGTCGGAGGTCTTCACCCTCGACAAGGTGACGCTCGCATGGTGCCTGATGATCTACGGCTTCCTCGCCGCCGTCCTGCCCGTGTGGGTGCTCCTCGCCCCGCGCGACTACCTCTCGACGTTCATGAAGATCGGCACGATCGTGCTGCTCGCCGTCGGCATCCTCATCGTCAACCCGACCGTGCAGATGCCCGCGTTCACCGAGTTCGCGTTCAACTCCGCCGGTCCCGCCTTCGCCGGCGCGCTCTTCCCGTTCCTCTTCATCACGATCGCGTGCGGTGCGCTCTCGGGCTTCCACGCGCTCATCGCCTCGGGCACGACCCCGAAGCTCATCGAGAAGGAATCCCAGGCCCGACTCATCGGCTACGGCGGCATGCTCATGGAGTCCTTCGTCGCGATCATGGCGCTCGTCGCCGCGATCTGCCTCGACAAGGGCCTCTACTTCGCGATGAACGCCGCCGAACCGCTGACCGGCGGCACCGCCCAGGGCGCCGCGGACTTCATCAACAACTCCCTCGGCATGTCGGGGGTCGAGACGACGCCGCAGTTCCTCGAACAGGCCGCTCGCGACGTCGGTGAGGAGAGCATCGTCTCCCGCACCGGCGGCGCACCGACCCTCGCCATGGGCATGGCGCAGATCCTCCACAGCGTCTTCGGCGGACCGGCCTGGATGTCGTTCTGGTACCACTTCGCCGTGATGTTCGAGGCGCTCTTCATCCTCACGACGATCGATGCCGGCACCCGTGTCGCCCGCTTCATGCTCAGCGACGCCCTCGGCAACTTCTCCAAGCGGTTCCGCGATCCCTCGTGGACTCCGGGCGCGTGGCTGACGACGGCGATCATGGTCGGCGCGTGGGGATCGATCCTGCTCATGGGGGTGACCGATCCGCTCGGCGGCATCAACACCCTCTTCCCGCTCTTCGGCATCTCGAATCAGCTGCTCGCCGCGATCGCCCTCGCCGTGATCTTCGCGATCGTGTGCAAGATGGGGCTCGCGCGCTACGCGTGGATCCCCGGCATCCCGCTGGCATGGGACCTCATCGTGACGATGACGGCGTCGTGGCAGAAGATCTTCTCCGCCGACCCCAAGCTCGGCTACTGGGCCCAGCATTTCGCGTACCGCGATGCGCTGGCCGCGGGAGAGACCTCGCTCGGGGCCACCCAGGGGGTCGAGGCGATGAGCGCGGTCGTGCGCAACACCTTCGTTCAGGGCACGCTGTCGATCATCTTCGCCCTCCTCGTCGCCATGGTCGTCGTCATGGCGCTGTGGAAGTCGATCGAAGCCATCCGCAAGGGCTCCCTGCCGACGACGGAGGAGCCGTTCACCGAGACGAAGCTCTTCGCCCCCGCCGGCCTCATCGCCCGCCGGTCCGAACGCGAGGTCCAGGCCCAGTGGGACGAACGGTCGGGCAGGAGTCGACCATGACCGAGACACCGCTGCTGACCCGAGTCGCAAGGAATCCGTGGGGGTCCCTGCGCCGCGGCGGGGCCTGGCTGCTCTGGTACCTCAAAGAGATCATGGGTGAGAACGCCTACCTCCACTACCTCGAGTCCTATGAGCGCCGCCACGGCACCCGTGAGGGCGCGATGGGAGAGCGGGAGTTCTGGCGCGACCACACCGATGAACAGGACCGCAACCCGAAGGCGCGCTGCTGCTGAGACTGCCGATGCCCAGGGTGTGAACCGTCCAGACGGTCCACACCCTGGGCATCGGCGGTCTCACGTCGATAGACGGTCTTCCCCGCTGATGTGGTCATCGGGGAGGATGGACGGGTGCGAATGTGGGTGTTTCTGGCAGGAGCGATCCTCGCCGAGGTGACGGGGACGCTGTCGATGAAGGCGGCGATCGACCATCCGGCCCTCTACATCCTCATGGCCCTCGGGTATGCCGCCGCGTTCGTCTTCCTCAGCCTCA
The DNA here is from genome assembly GCF_006489205.2 of Brevibacterium sp. XM4083. Classification (GTDB taxonomy): domain Bacteria; phylum Actinomycetota; class Actinomycetes; order Actinomycetales; family Brevibacteriaceae; genus Brevibacterium. The sequence continues at coordinate 11,231 of NZ_VFYR02000004.1, forward strand.
CGCTGCGGTCGGGAATGCCGCTCGGCATCGCCTACGGGATCTGGGGTGCCTCGGGAGTCGCGCTCACGGCCGCCGCCTCGGCGCTGCTCTTCGCCGAGCCGATCACCGTCGTCATGGCACTCGGCATCGTCGCCATCATGGCCGGGGTCATCCTCGTCGAAGTCGGCCACCGCGGGCAGGCCCGGCCGACCGTCGCCGCCACCGAAGCGGAGTACCCGCCGGCCGCCGCCACCGAGGCGGTGCACCCGGCAGTCGCCTCCGAGGCGGTGCACCCCGCCGAGGCAGAGCACCCCGCCGAGTCGCCTCAGCGGGAGGCGAAGCCGGAGGATCGCGGGGAAGCGGAGTCGCTCCGGTCGGGGCCGACATCGCAGGCTTGCCGGTCAGTCGATTCGCAGGCTCGTCAGGAGGAGTCATGATCCTCGGCTGGGCGCTCCTCATCGGCGCGATCCTCCTCGAGGTCGCGGCGACCATCTGCCTGCGCGTGGCCTCGGTGGGCGGCTCGAAATGGTGGTACGCGGGTGTGGCCGGCGGCTACATCGTCTCCTTCAGCCTTCTCAGCCTCACCCTGCGCACCGGCTTCCCCCTCGGCGTCGCCTACGGGATCTGGGCGGCCACCGGTGTCGCGCTGACCGCGATCGCCGGACGCGTGCTCTTCCAGGAGCGCCTGACGAGGCTCATGGTCGCCGGCATCGGCCTCATCATCGTCGGTGTCCTCCTCATCGAGGTCGGCTCCGCGCACTGATGTCAGCGGCGTCGGCCACGGCGGCTTCGATCCGCAGCCCCTGACTGTCGATCCGCGAAGCCGCCGCCGCGGCACTGCCTCGGCGCCGCGGCGGCTCACCTCACTGCGGGGCGGGCAGGTCGTAGTCGATGACGAGCGGGGCATGATCCGACCAGCGCTCAGCCCAGCTGTTCGCCCGGTCGACGGTCGCGACCGTCGCCGTTCCGGCCAGTCCCGGAGTGGCCATGTGATAGTCGATGCGCCACCCTGCGTCGTTGTCGAAGGCCTGCCCGCGCATCGACCACCACGTGTAGGGCCCGTCGATGTCACCGGCAAGCTGCCGGTGGACGTCGACGAAGCCGACATCGCCGAAGAACCCGTCGAAGTACGCGCGCTCCTCCGGCAGGAAGCCGGCCTTCTTCCGGTTCGCCTTCCAGTTCTTGAGATCCCGTTCGGTGTGGCAGACGTTGAGGTCACCGGTGACGAGCACGTGGTCGGCGGTCGCGGCGAGCTGCGGCATCCGCTCGGTCATCCGGTCGAGGAACCGGTACTTGTCGTCCTGCTTCGGGGTGCCTGCCTCACCGGAGTGGACGTAGGCGGAGACGAGGGTGAGCAGAGTGCCGTCGCCGAGGCGGTAGTCCGTCTCCAGCCACCGTCCGGCCCGATCGAAGTAGCCGTCGGACCCGATCCCCTCACGCGTCTCCACCGGGGCGGCCTTCGCCATGACGGCGACCCCGGCCCGGCCCTTCGCCTCGGCGTCGTGGCTGATCGTCGTGTACCCGCTCTCCTCGAGGACTCCGAGCGCGATGTCGTTGGCCGCGCGGACCTCCTGGAGGGTGATGAAGTCCGGAGCGGAGGCGTCGACCCAGGCGGGCATCCCCTTCCGCCAGGCTGCTCGGACTCCGTTGACGTTGACTGAGGCAATGCGAATCATGTGCTCTATGATGACAGAGCGAACTGCTCTTGCGCGCTCCGCGTTATAGGGTGGGAATTGAGAAACTGCCGACCTGAGGAGGCGCAATGGCCGAAGAGGAGACTTTCGACGCCGAGGAGCTGAGCATCAGCCCGCTCGACGAAGTCGACGCCAGAGAGATGCGGGAATTCCTGCTCAGCGCCCAAGAGAACTTCTGGGGAGATCGCGACCTGCGCGCCGATCACGACGCGTACTGGTTCCGTCAGTTCGTCGCCTCCGGGCTCGTCGCGCGCTACCGCAGTCAGATCGTCGGCTACCTCCTCGGAGTCATCCCGCAGGAGGGTCCCGGCTACATCCACCTCGTCGCCGCACACAAGGACTTCCGGCATCACGGCATCGGTCGTGAGCTCTACCAGCGGTTCATCGACCATTCCCGCAAACTGCGCGTCGACTCGGTGCAGGCGACGACGATGCCCGATTCGTCGGGAGCGATCTCCTTCCACTCCTCGATGGGCTTCAGCGGCGAACTCGTCGAGGACTACGCCGGCCCCGGCAATCCCCGCGTGTTCTTCGAACTCAAGCTCGACCAGGACTGAGTCTCCTCACCACATCGACGGCCCGGTCACCTGCAGCGAGGTGACCGGGCCGTCGTCGTTGCGCTCCCCGGAGCACGGGACAGCGGCGGCACCGGAACAAGTCACGGCACCGGGACAGTCCGGAGACGCGGGTCACAGTCCGCTGAGCATCCGGATCGCCAGTGCCGCGATGACGCTCGCGGAGACGATTCCCCCGACTCGGCGACCGGTCGGTGAGAGCAGCAGACGGCCGGCACCGCGACCGATGAGGACGAGGATGCAGTGCCAGGACGCCGAGGCGATGACGATGCCGGCCAGCAGGGCTGCGGAGTCCGCGGCACCGGCGGAGGCGAGCAGACCGCCCGAGAGCACCACGGAGACGAAGTAGAGCAGCGGCCAGGGGTTGAGTCCGGTGAGGGTGAAGAAGAGCAGCCCCTCACGCAGCGGTGAGCGCGGTTCGCCCCTCGCGGCCGCGCAGTCGTCGCTCGCGTCCGCATGGTCGTTCTCGCGCCGGAAGCCGTCGATGGCGATCCGCCCAGCGAGGAAGAGGAGGAGTCCCGCCCCGGCGACCGTCACCGGCACCTGCCACGGTGTGATGAGCCTGGCGGCCGCGGTCCCGCCGACCACCGCCGCGAGGGCGTAGAGGGCATCGGCAGCGACCGCTCCCGTCGCGGCGGCGAGACCGTGGCGCAGCGAGGACGTCGCCGTGCGCTGGATGAGGAGCACGGCCACCGCACCGACCGGGATCGCCAGTCCGAAGCCTGCCCAGAGTCCGTATCCGAAGGTTTCCCACATGCCTCCACCGTGCCCGGTGCGCATCGTGTGCGTCCATCGAATGTTTCGCGACGAACTGTACAGTGAATCACTATGATCGACCCGCGCCTGAAATCGCTCGCCGCCGTCCGTGACACCGGCACGGTCACCGCGGCCGCCGCGCTCCTCCACGTCACGCCGTCGACGATCTCCCAGCACCTGCGCGGACTCGCCCGCGTCGTCGGTGCCGATCTCGTCGAACCCGTCGGTCGCAACGTCAGGCTCACTCCCGCCGCCGAGGTCGTCCTCGCGCATGCGACGGCGCTCAACGCCGAGTGGGAGGCCACCCTCGCCGACCTCGCAGCCCTGCGCTCAGCCGGTCGCGCCCGGCTGCGGATCTCCGCCGTCGCCTCGGCGATCGTCGCCCTCGTCTGTCCCGCGGTGGCCCGGCTGCCGGAGATCGCGGTGGAGATCGGTGAGGACGCGGTGCGCGACCGGTTCCGCATGCTCGCCGAGTCCGAGACGGACATCGTCGTGACTCTGGAGGCCACGCTCCCGGACAGCGCTGCCGATTCGGCCGGCACGACGGCGACGACCGACGACGGCGGGCCGTGGGAGGTGCGCGAGCTGCTCACTGAGCCCCTCGACGTCATCGTCGAACCCGGGCACCCGCTCGCAGGCAACGAGCGGGTCGGACTCTCGGCTCTCGCTGCGGAGACGTGGATCGGCGCCGGTGACCTCAGAGACCAGAAGGCGCTCTTCCTCCGCCTCTGCGCCCAGGCCGGATTCACTCCTCACCTGCGACACGACGCTCTCGACTGGGGCGCGATCATCGCTCTCGTCGAATACGGGCACGGCATCGCCCTGCTCCCCCGCACGATCAGGATCGCCCCGGAGTCCGGGGTCCATCGTCTCGAGCTGGGCTGGCCGGACTCCCACACCGTTCCGCACCGGCGCCTGCGCGCCTACATCCGCGCCGGCAGCGCCTCCCATCCGACGATCGCCGCCGGACTCGAGGCGCTCACCGCGCAGGGACGGCGACTGGCGGACACCGGCACCGTGTGACCGGGTCTGCCTGACAGGCGCAGATGTGACCGGGCTTCCATGACCGGTCACCCGGCCTGGTGTGAATACGGAAACGGCCCGGGGCATCCGGGCCGTTTCCGGTCGTCAGTCGACGCTCGACGGTCGTCAGTCGACGCTCGACGCTCGACGGTCGACGGTCGTCAGTCGCCGCTCGACGGTCGATGCTCGGTCACTCGGCGGAGCGCGCCGCCATGTCGACGACGTTCTGCAGCAGCAGGGCCCGGGTCATCGGACCGACGCCACCGGGGTTGGGCGAGATCCAGCCGGCCACCTCGGCGACTCCGGGATCGACGTCGCCGACGATCGTCGACTTGCCGGTCTCGGGGTCCTCCTCCCGGGAGACGCCGACGTCGAGGACGATCGCGCCGGGCTTGACGTCCTCGGGCTTGACGAGGCGCGGGGACCCGGCAGCGGCGACGATGATGTCGGCCTGGGCGAGCAGCTCGGGCAGGTTCGTCGTGCCCGTGTGGGTCAGGGTCACCGTCGCGTTGTACTCCCGGCGGGTGAGCAGGGAGCCGATCGAACGGCCGACGGTGACGCCGCGGCCGATGACGACGACGTGCTTGCCGGGCAGGTCGATCCCGTTGCGCACCATGAGTTCGATGACACCGCGCGGGGTGCACGGCAGCGGCGTCGTGATCTCCCGGCTGACGTTGAGCATGAGTCGGCCGAGGTTCGTCGGGTGGAGACCGTCGGCGTCCTTGGCCGGGTCGATGCGCTCGAGCACCGCATCGGTGTCGATGTGGTCCGGCAGCGGCAACTGGACGATGTAGCCGGTGCACGCGTCGTTGGCGTTGAGCTCGTCGATGACGGCGAAGAGCTCGTCCTGGGTGATCGTCTCGGGCAGATCGCGGCGGATCGACTCGATGCCGACCTCGGCGCAGTCGCGGTGCTTGCCGGCGACGTACCACTTCGATCCGGGATCGTCACCGACGAGGACGGTGCCGAGTCCGGGGACGATGCCCTGTGCGGCGAGACGGGCGACCTCGGCGCGCATCTCGTCCTTCATCTGCGCGGCGGCGGCCTTGCCGTCGAGGATCTGCGCTGCCATCAGTACTGCTCCAGTCCTTCATAGAGGGGGAAGTCATCGCTGAGCTTCTTCACCCGAGCCGCGAGCGCCTCGACGTCGGCGCCGGGCTTGAGCGCCTCGGCGATGACGTCGGCGACCTCGGTGAATTCCTTGTCGCCGAAACCGCGGGTCGCGAGTGCCGGGGTGCCGATCCGCAGTCCCGAGGTGACCATCGGCGGACGCGGGTCGAAGGGGACGGCGTTGCGGTTGACGGTGATGCCGACCTCGTGGAGGAGGTCCTCGGCCTGCTGGCCGTCGAGGGCGGAGTTGCGGAGGTCGACGAGGACGAGGTGGACGTCGGTGCCGCCGGTGAGCACGGTGGCGCCCGCCTCGGCGACGTCAGCGGCGAGGAGGCGCTCGGCGAGGATCTGCGCGCCGCGCACGGTGCGCTCCTGCCGGTCGCGGAACTCCTCGGAGGCGGCGAGCTTGAAGGCCACGGCCTTCGCGGCGATGACATGCATGAGGGGGCCGCCCTGCTGGCCGGGGAAGACGGCCGAGTTGAGCTTCTTCGCGTACTCCTCCTTGCCGAGGATGAAGCCCGACCGGGGTCCGCCGATCGTCTTGTGCACCGTCGAGGAGACGACGTCGGCGAAGGGCACCGGGTTGGGGTGGAGTCCGGCGGCGACGAGACCGGCGAAGTGGGCCATGTCCACCCACAGCTTCGCTCCGACCTCGTCGGCGATGTCGCGGAAGGCCTGGAAGTCGAGCTGGCGGGGGTACGCCGACCATCCGGCGACGATGACCTCGGGACGGTGGTCGAGGGCCTTTTGCCGCACCTGGTCCATGTCGATGCGGTACGTGTCGGGGTCGACCTCGTACGACGCCACATCGTAGAGGCGACCGGAGAAGTTGATCTTCATGCCGTGCGTGAGGTGGCCGCCGTGGGCGAGCGAGAGGCCGAGCATCTTGTCGCCCTGGCGGGCGAGCGCGTGCATGACCGCGGCGTTGGCCGAGGCGCCGGAGTGCGGCTGGACGTTGGCGTACTCGGCGCCGAAGAGGCTCTTGGCGCGGTCGATCGCGAGATCCTCGGCGATGTCGACGAACTCGCAGCCGCCGTAGTAGCGCTTGCCCGGGTACCCTTCCGCATACTTGTTCGTCAGCACCGAGCCCTGCGCCTCGAGAACGGCGCGCGGCACGAAGTTCTCCGAGGCGATCATCTCAAGCGTCGACCGCTGTCGCCCCAGCTCGAGGTCGAGGACTTCGGCGATCTGCGGGTCGATGTCGGCAAGCGAAGCCTGCAGCGAGGATTCGGACATGGTTGCACTCCTGTGGCGTCGAGATTCGGCGGCGCGGTCTTCCCCCGCGCGCGTTCCGAGGCAATGCTAACAGCGAAGCCCCGGCCCCCGCCCGGCCGCCCGCCAGCCGGAGGCCTGGGCGGCTGCGGGTCCGAGGGGCGGGCAGGGTCGCCCGCGAGACCACCTGTGCAGTCGTCTGGACGACTGGCCGACAACTGCCTCGTCCGCAGGCGGGCAACCGCGTTGTCACAACTCCCCGTGCTGCCGGATGCCGGACGGCTGACCGGGGACGATGCCGCACCCGATTAGACTCGCGGCTATGAGCGAAGAATGGATCCTGCGAGTAACCTGCCCCGATGCGACCGGAGTCGTCCACGCCGTGACCGGGGCGCTGGCCGGGATCGGTGCGAACATCACCGAATCGCAGCAGTTCTCCTCCCCCGACTCCCACCAGTTCTTCCTCCGCGTCCACTTCGCGACCCCGGCTCCCGTGAGTGAGGAGGACCTGGAATCGGCCCTCGCCGAGGCGGCCGCGCGGTTCTCGATGACGCTCGGTCTCCAGCCCGCACAGAAGCGCACCCGCACCCTCGTCCTCGTCTCGAAGGCCGCGCACTGCCTCAACACTCTGCTCTTCCAGCAGAGCGCAGGCCAGCTGCCCATCGACATCGTCGCCGTCGCCGGCAACCACGATGCGCTGCGGCCCCTCGCCGAGTTCCACGGCCACGACTTCCACCACATCCCCATCACCCCGGAGACGAAGGAGACCGCCGAGGCGCAGCTGCGCCGCCTCGTCACCGACCTCGACGTCGAACTCATCGTCCTCGCCCGCTACATGCAGATCCTCTCCCCCGAGCTCTGCGCGGCACTCGAGGGGCGGGTCATCAACATCCACCATTCCTTCCTGCCGAGCTTCAAGGGCGCCAAGCCCTACCACCAGGCGCACGCCCGCGGGGTGAAGATCATCGGCGCGACCGCCCACTACGTCACCCCCGATCTCGACGAGGGCCCGATCATCGAACAGGACGTCGCCCGCGTCGACCACAACCGCAACATCGCCGACTTCGTCGCCCGCGGCCAGGACGTCGAGGCGGCCGTGCTCGCCCGCGCAGTCCGCTGGCATGCGGAGGGCCGCGTCCTCATGGACGGTCATCGCACCGTCGTCTTCGACTGACCCCGGCCCTGGGCCCACGGCACACCGCAGCAGAGAGCCGCCGTGGTGCGGTTCTGACACAATTGCGCCGCACACGGGTCCCCGGCGGTCAACGTAGGCTACCGTTCGACTATGAGTGAGACTGCGCTGCGGCGCCTGCCGATCCCCCGCGGGCCGATCAACCTCGCCCGCCAAGCCCTGCTGCGCACCGCGAACCTCGGCCTGACCGCCGCCTACGGCACGTACCGGCTCCACCCGGCGATCTGGCGCTTCACCGCCCGGCACTACTCGCCGAAGCTCGAGCCCTTCGCCCGGCTCAACGCGTGGATGATCTGCCAGCAGGCCTCCCTCGACGTGCCCGCCTACCAGGACTATCTCGCGCGCACCGGGTTCACGTTCACGTGGTGGGACCTCGAGGCCTACACTCCGACGTCGAAGGACGACTTCGTCCGCGTCTACAGTGAGGAGCACCGCTGCTGGGGCGGGCGGATCGAGCGGATCGGGACGGTCGTCGACGAGTCATCGGGCTCCTCGGGCACACCGTTCAACTGGATGCGGTCGAAGCGCGAGCTCGACACCGTCCACAAGAACGTCGCCGGGTACGTGACGATGCTCTTCGGGGATGAGGACCTCTTCTGCATCAACGCGTTCTCGATGGGCGCGTGGGCGACGGGGACGAACACGGGCCTGGCGATGGCGAAGGTCGCGATGGTGAAGAACACCGGACCCGACCTCGAGAAGATCCTCGACACGATGCGCCATTTCGGTCCCGGCCACACCTATCTCATCAGTGCCTATCCTCCGTTCCTCAAGCACCTCGTCGACCGCATGGACGCCGAACCGGGCGTCTGGGACGCGTACCGGATCAACGGCTTCGTCGGCGGGGAGGCGATGACCGAGGGCCTGCGCGACTACCTCGAGCAGCGGTTCCACCGGGTCTACTCCGGTTACGGCGCCTCGGATCTCACGATCGGCATGGCCGGGGAGTCCGACCTCTCCGTCGTCATCCGCCGGGCACTGGCCCATGACCTCGCCTTCCGCGCCGAGGTGCTCGGACCCGAGGAGTCCCGCGTGCCCATGGTCTTCCAGTACAACCCGCTCGAGACCTACCTCGAGACGACGGCCGAGGGGGAACTCGTCGCGACGATCAATTCGGCATCGGTGATGAGTCCCCGGCTGCGCTACAACATCGGCGACGAGGCGACGCTCATCGACTTCCCGACGATGGTCGAGCTCACCCGCGCCCACCCCGAGCTCGCCCGGCAGTGCTCAGAGGCCTTCGCCGACAACGGGATGAGGCTGCCATTCGTCCTCCTCTTCGGCCGGTCGGACTCGACGATCTCCTATATGGGCGCCAACATCTATCCGCTCGACATCGAGAACGGCCTCTACCGGGACAACCCGCGCGCCCACCTCATCGAGTCCTTCCGCATCGAACTGCGCGAGCTCGCCGACCACGAGCACCGCCCCGCCCTCCACATCCAACTCCGGGAGACCGCCGCCGAGGGCGAGGAGGCGCTGGACGACGGCGAGCGCGAGGAGCTCGCGGAGACCATCCGGGCCGGCGTGCTCGGCCATCTCGCCTCGGTGTCCAGGGACTTCGCGCAGAGCATGAAGGAGGATCCGACGACGGCGGAGCTCGAGATCGAGATCCACGACTTCGGCACCGGTCCCTTCGCCACCGCCTCGACGAAGATCAAGAACGTCTACCTCCAACCCAAGGAGAGCAATGCGATCGAATGACTTCTCCCTCGCCCCTCCGCAGGCGCGCGCCGAGTCGTTCTTCCTCGGGGCCAACCGCTACCGCAATCCGCTGAGCATGCTCGGTCAGGTGCGCCGCTGGCCGAAGCTCGCGAAGGCCCTGCGGCGCGCCCCCGGCTACCTGTGGCACCGCAGCTATTACGAGTTCCCCGACCGGATCGGCCTCCTCGTCGCTTTCGCGACCCGCGACGACCTCATGCGCTTCGCCCGCACCCCCGAACACGTCGAGATCATGCACTGGCTCGTCGGCGCCGGGGAGGCCTCCCCGGCCCGCGGCGGCTTCATCCGCCTCCTCGACGCTGAGGAGTGGGGGTACACGAACGGCGAGTTCCGCGCCGAGGACGGCCGCCTGGGGATGATCGAGACCTTCACGCCGACGAGCGAGGAATGAGGGTGAGACCAGCGCGGAGCCCGGCCGCCGCTTTCGCCCCGGTCCTCCTCGAGCAGGGGATGACCGCCCACCGCGTGACCTCGCGAGCGGACCTGAGGACCTTCATCGACCTCAGTCCCCGGATCGCCGCTCTCCGCGGCGAGACCGACCGCTTCGTGCCCCTCTTCGCCGCCGACATCGCGGAGTGGCAGGCAGGGACGGGATGGTTCGCCGAGGCGGTCGAACTCTGGCTCGTCTGCGACGCCGCGGGCACGCCGGTCGGGCGGCTGATGTGCCACCGTTCGCGGCCCCTCGCCGAGCGGATCAGCGAGGGACCTGCCGCAGAGGCTCCGGAGACGCTCTTCTTCGGTGCCCTCGAGGCCGCCGACGAGGCGGCCCTCACCGCGGTCATCGCGCTCATCGACGAGCGGGCGCACCGCCTCGGCGCCGACCGCGTCTTCGGACCGGTCTCTCCCCTGCCCAATGTCACCGGCGGTCTCGTCACCGCCGGCCACGACCATCCGGGGTTCTTCGACACCGCGTGGAACCCGGCGTTCTTCGCTCCCGCATTCCGGGCCGCGGGCTTCCGGGAGTGGGGGCCCGCCCAGACGTGGGAGGTTGCTGTCGGCGAGATCCCGCACGCGCGGGCGACCTCGACGCAGTGGGCCGCGCACGGGCTGAGGCGTCGGCCGGTGTCCCGGTGGGATCTGCGCAGCTTCGCCGGGCGGATGCTGCCGACGCTCAATGCGGCGTTCGCGGCTCTGCCGTACTACACCCCGATCTCCCCTGCCCAGCTGCGGTCGCAGATGGCGGGCATGGCCGCACTCATGGACCCGTCCCTCATCGTCGACGTCGTCGGCGAGACGGAGGACGACGACGCTCCCTCCCGCTGCTTCGCCCTCGTCCTCCCCGACCCCGCGCCCGTGCTGCGCCGGCATGGCGGACGCCTCGGTCCGGCGGCGATCGCCGACCTGCTGCGGCACCGAACCCGCCTCCGCGACGCCGTGCTCATCATCCAGGGCACCGATCCGCGCTTCCAGGGCACCGGCCTGCTCTCCCTCGTGATCGGCGACGTCTACTCGGCTCTCGCCGCCGGCGGCTACCGGCGTCTGCGAGTGACGTTCATCGCCGAGGACAACCCCGCCTCCGCGGCGGTCTTCGCCAAGGCCGGAGGCACGCCGCTGCACTCCCTGTGCTTCCTCGACCGGCGTGCACCGAGCGGCGCCGCGGAACCCGCCAACGGGCAGGCCGACCCTGCGTCAGCGACTGCAGAGCCCGTGACCGCGCCAGCCACTGCAGCGGCGGCGACCGCGGCAGCGACTCCCGCGCCTGCCGTCCTGGCCACCTCGGCGGCGCGCATCGACGCCGCGCTCCTCACCGACCTCATCGCGACGGCGGGACGCTCACCCTCGGCCCACAACACGCAGCCGTGGCTGCCGAGAGCCGCGAAGATCGCCGACGACGGATCATCGGCGGAACTCGTCCTCACCGTCGATCCCGCCCGCACCCTCCCGGCCGGCGATCCGCGGTCCGAGGATCTCCACCTCTCGATCGGGTGCTGGGTCGAGGCACTGTCGATCGCCGCCGCCGAGGCGGGACTCGCTGCCGCGATCACCGGCGTCGACGGGTGGGGACCGAGTCTCGACGTGCGACTGCGTGTCACCGTCAGCGACGACCCCCGCGGGCAGCGGAGCGCGGCAACCGGTGTCGACCGTGAGGCGCGGGACGGCGACCACCGAGACCGGCCGGCCTTCACCGCCGCCGATCTCCGTCACCGTCAGGTCGACCGCGGGCCCCTGTCCCGCGATGACAGCGCATTCGCCGAGGCGGTCGGCCACGCCGACGCGGCCCTGGCGCCAGCGGGGGCGCGCCTCGTCGAGATCCCCGACGACGAGTGGTCCGACCTGCTCACGCGCGCCGCCCGGCACTCCTTCGCCGATCCGGCCGTCTTCGCCGAAACCCTCGCCTGGCTGCGCCTCGATCCCGCCGACCCCGCCTACCGGCAGGACGGACTGAGCGCTGACTGCCTGAGGATCCCAGTCGCGGCCGCCCGGCTCGCCGGTGCCCTCAACCGCCCCCGCCTCCGGCCGTTCCTCGCCCGCGCCCTCGCCACCGCCCTTGCTCCGGCCGAATGGGTCGAGGGCCTCCGCGGCAGTCGCCGCGACCAGCGCCGGGAAGCGGGTCGTCCACCCGTCGGACACGAGAGGACAGGCTCGGCGCCGGACGACGATGCGGCGCCCGCCGAGGACTCGGCGCCCGGGCGACCCGATCCGGCCAGCAGACGCCCTGGCTCGGCGACCACCTCGGCGCGGACGGGAGCCCCGCACCACGTCGTCCTCGCGGTCACCGAGGACGGGGACGATGCGGCCCGCGAGATCGCGCTCGGTCGTGCCCTGCTGCGGACGTGGCTGCTCTTCGATCGGGCGGGACTGCGCGTCGATGTCCACTCGGAGATCAAGGACTGCCCGGCGACGCACGCGAGACTGCGCGACCGCCTCGGCGACGGACCGGCGACGCGACCGCTCGCCGCGTTCTCGGTCGGCCGCTCGACGACCCCGGTGCCGCGGTCGGCTCGCCGCTGACCGGGAAGGACGACGCGAGCAGGCGTATAGAGGCAGGAGTCGCGAAAATCCAGGACTCTGATGTTACTCACACGTTATTCACACCACACGTCCGAGGTGATGTAGAGTCTCCGATGCTGAGACAAGGAGGCACACCATCATGTCGGAGCCGACATTCCGGACCATCGCCATCGTCCTCTACTTCGCGGGCATGCTCGCGATCGGCTGGTTCGCGTACCGCAAGACCAAGGACAACCTCGACGACTACATGCTCGCCGGCCGCGGTCTGCGCCCGTCGGTCGCGGCCCTGAGCGCCGGTGCCTCCGACATGTCCGGGTGGCTGCTCATGGGCCTGCCCGGTGCCATCTACCTCGCCGGCCTCGTCGAGGCGTGGATCGCGATCGGCCTCACCGTCGGCGCCTGGGTGAACTGGAAGTTCGTCGCCCCGCGCCTGCGCGCCTTCACGGAGACCGCCGGTGATTCGATCACCATTCCGAGCTTCTTCGAACAGCGGCTGCAGGATCGGACCCACCTCCTGCGGATCGTCTGCGGCCTCATCATCCTCGTGTTCTTCACGTTCTACGTCTCCTCCGGCATGGTCGCGGCGGGCAAGTTCTTCGAATCGAGCTTCGGACTCAACTACCTCGCCGGCATGCTCATCGTCGCCGCGATCACAATGGTCTACACCCTCTTCGGCGGCTTCCTCGGTGCGACGCTCACCGACGTCGCCCAGGGGCTGCTGATGTTCGCGGCCCTCATCGCCGTGCCGATCGTCGCCGTCATCAACGCCGGCGGCCCCGCCGAGGTGATCGCCAATGTCCGCGCGATCGATCCGAGCCTGCTCAGCCTCTTCGGCTCCGGACCGTTCTGGGCAGGCGGCACCTACCTCGCCGTGATCTCCTCGCTGGCCTGGGGCCTCGGGTACTTCGGCCAGCCCCACATCATCGTCCGCTTCATGGCCCTGCGCACTCCCGCCGACGCCACGGTCGCCCGCCGGATCGGCGTGGGCTGGATGGCGATCTCCGCCGCCGGGGCCATCGCCACCGCGATCGTCGGCATCTCCTACTTCTCGCAGCATGCGGACCAGGCGCCGACGGACCCCGAAACGGTGTTCCTCGACCTCGCGCAGATCCTCTTCCACCCGTTCATCGCCGGTCTCGTGCTCGCCGCCGTCCTCGCGGCCATCATGTCGACGATCTCCTCGCAGCTCGTCGTCACCTCCTCGGCGCTCGTCGAGGACCTCTTCAAGATCGTCGCCGCGCGGGTCGGATCACGCCGCACCCTGCAGGACAAGACGTATGTCCTCCTCGGCCGCCTCGGCATCCTCGTCGTCGCCGTCATCGCCGTGCTGCTTGCGATCTCACCGTCGAACAGCATCCTCGACCTCGTCGCCTTCGCGTGGGCGGGATTCGGCGCCTCGTTCGGTCCGATCGTCCTGCTCACCCTGTTCTGGAAGAAGCTGACGAACTGGGGCGCGCTCTGCGGACTCATCGCCGGTGCTGTCGTCGCGTTCGTGTGGGGGCAGCTCAACACCCCGCTGACGGATGCGATCTACGAGATCATCCCGGGCTTCGCGATCAACCTCATCGTCGCCGTCGTCGTCAGCCTCGCCACGTACAAGCCGAATCCGGAGATCGAGCGCGAGTTCGACGAAGGCGTGGAGCTCTCGAAGGTGAAGTGAGCGCCCTCGCCCGCACTGCGTGAGCACAGCGGCCCGCCGGTCTCTCAGGACCGGCGGGCCGTTCGCGTTCGCCCCCGCGCAGGGTCTGCCTCGCACAGATCCAGCGTCGCGCAGCCTCGGTGCCGCGCTCAATCAACACTTGCCGCGAAAAAGTCGTCTCCCAAGGCGCGATTTTCACGCCACCTGTTGAACGAGACGGAGCCGCACACAACTACCGGGCTCGTTCAACACTTCCGCCGAAAAAGTCGTCCCCCAAGGCGCGATTTTTACGCCACGTGTTGAACGACGCAGCACCGCCCACGACCACCGCGCTCAATCAACACTTCCGCCGAAGAAGTCGCCTCCCAAGGCGCGATATTCGCGTCACCTGTCGAACGACGCGCACCGCCCACAAACACCGCGCTCGGTCAACACTTCCCGCGAAAAAGCCGTCCCCCAAGACGCGATTCTCACGCCACGTGTTGAACGACGCAGCACCGGCACGCACCACACGCGCCACACCACGCGAAGGCCCCGTGAATGCACCTCAGGCGGGCACCCGCGTGGGGTGCCCGCCTGAAGTGAACGGCGCGAAGAACGTGCGGCCGGCCTCACGCGGAGGCTCGGGTCACTTGTCCTTGCCGGCCTCCGGGTCGATGACCTCGACGGTCTCGTCGGTCTCGACGTTGCCCTCGGCATCCTCGGTGACCTTGACCTCGTCGACGACGACATCGCCGTCGGCATCCTCGGTGACGGTGACGTCGTCGGAGACGACCTCTTCGTCAGCGGGAGCAGCAGCGGCGGCGGTGGCCTGCTCGGCCTCCTTGACCGTCGCCTGCTTCGGCGAGTAGGGCTCGAGGACGAGCTCGATGACGGCCATCGGAGCGTTGTCGCCGTTGCGGGGACCGATCTTCGTGATGCGGGTGTATCCACCCGGACGCTCGGCCATCGTCTCGGCGATCGAGGTGAAGAGCTCGTGGACGATCGACTTGTCGCCGATCTGCGCGAGCACGCGGCGACGAGCGGCGAGATCGCCCTTCTTCGCAGCGGTGATGAGGCGCTCGGCAACCGGGCGGAGGCGCTTGGCCTTCGTCACGGTCGTCGTGATGCGCTTGTGCTCGAAGAGCTGGGCTGCCAGGTTGTTGAGCATGAGGCGCTCGTGCGTGGGCGATCCGCCGAGGCGGGGGCCCTTCGTGGGGGTAGGCATAGTGAGAAACTCCTAGGTCTAGATCAGTACTGTTCGTCTTCGACGTAGGACTGGTCCTCTTCCGCGAGACCGGATTCGAACCCGGCAGGACTGTCCTTGAGGCTGAGACCCAGCTCGTTGAGCTTGGCCTTGACCTCGTCGATCGACTTCGAACCAAAGTTGCGGATATCCATGAGGTCGGCTTCGCTGCGAGCAACGAGCTCACCGACGGTGTGGATGCCCTCACGCTTGAGGCAGTTGTAGGAGCGCACGGTCAGGTCGAGGTCCTCGATCGCCAGGGCGAGGTCAGCGGCGAGCGCGGCGTCGACCGGCGACGGGCCGATCTCGATGCCTTCGGCTTCGACGTTGAGCTCACGGGCGAGTCCGAACAGCTCGACCAGGGTCTTGCCCGCAGACGCGATGGCGTCGCGCGGGGTCATCGACGGCTTGGTCTCGACATCGAGCACGAGGCGATCGAAGTCGGTGCGCTGCTCGACACGAGTGGCTTCCACCTTGTAGGTGACCTTGAGAACAGGCGAGTAGATCGAGTCGACCGGGATCCGGCCGATCTCGGCATCCGCGTTCTTGTTCTGCGCGCTCGACACGTAGCCGCGTCCGCGTTCGATGGTGAGCTCCATGTCCAGACGGCCTTCGCCATTGAGCGTGGCGATGTGGAGGTCGGGGTTGTGGATCTCGACTCCGGCGGGAGCGGAGACATCGGCGGCGGTCACGGTGCCAGGGCCCTGCTTGCGCAGGTACGCAACGACAGGCTCGTCGAACTCAGACGACACGACCAGGGACTTGAGGTTGAGGATGAATTCGGTGACATCCTCCTTCACGCCTGGAACGGTGCTGAACTCGTGGAGCACTCCGTCGATCCGAATGGAGGTGACGGCGGCTCCCGGAATCGACGACAGCAGAGTGCGACGAAGCGAGTTGCCGAGAGTGTATCCGAAGCCCGGCTCGAGGGGTTCGATGGCGAACCGCGAGCGGTTATCGGAGACGACTTCTTCCGTGAGTGTTGGGCGCTGTGCAATGAGCACGTGGGCTTCCTTTCAGCGAACATCCGCTATATGACGTTCGCACTGCACGTCATGACCGCTTGAGGGTCATGAAGAACGGTTCGGTTTTATGCAAAGAATCCGCATCGCCGCGGGTGGCGGGCCGGTCGGCCCGTCACCTGCGGTGAGTGTCACGGAAAGGGTCAGCCGCGGCGGCGCTTGGGCGGACGGCAGCCGTTGAACGGAACCGGGGTGACATCCTGGATGGTGCCCAGTTCCAGACCGGCGGCCTGGAGGGAGCGGATCGCGGTTTCGCGGCCCGAGCCCGGTCCCTTGACGAACACGTCGACCTTCTTCAGGCCGTGTTCCTGTGCGCGGCGGGCAGCGGACTCCGCAGCCATCTGAGCGGCGTAGGGAGTCGACTTGCGCGAGCCCTTGAAGCCGACCTCACCGGAGGAGGCCCAGGAGATGACAGCACCGGTCGGATCGGTGATCGACACGATGGTGTTGTTGAAGGTGGACTTGATGTGAGCCTGGCCGGCAACGATATTCTTCTTGATCTTGCGGCGAGGCTTGCGCGCTGAAGCGGCGCGTGACTTGGGAGGCATATGTTTTACTCCTGATCGAGGTGGTTGACGCCGGTCAACCGGGTGAGCATGTTACTTCTTCTTACCGGCCACGGTGCGCTTCGGTCCCTTGCGGGTGCGCGCATTCGTCTTGGTCCGCTGTCCGCGAACCGGGAGACCGCGGCGGTGGCGCAGGCCTTCGTAGCTGCCGATCTCGACCTTGCGGCGGATGTCGGCGGCAACCTCACGACGGAGGTCGCCCTCAACCTGGAACGTGCCCTCGATGTAGTCACGCAGCTGCACGAGCTCCGCGTCAGTCAGGTCCTTCACACGGGTGTCCGGGCTGATGCCGGTTTCCGTGAGGGTCTGGCGCGCACGGGTGCGGCCCACACCATAGATGTATGTCAGGGCGACTTCCACGCGCTTTTCACGCGGAATGTCGACTCCGGCAAGACGTGCCATAGGTTCTTACTCCTGTAATGATGTTTCGGAGGTGCTGATGCAGACCTGTCCTCGGGTTGTCACCTCAAGGTCCTCGGCCCCCGACCGAAGGTATCGTCCTGCTCGGCGCTCAGGCGCCGCGCAGGGGGCGAGGTCTGCGTGGGTGTGGTGCTGCGTGAAGTCCCGGTGCGGGACTTCGTCTGCTCGAAGAGCTGCTCAGCCCTGACGCTGCTTGTGGCGCGGGTTGGAGCAGATCACCATGACTCGACCGTGGCGGCGGGTCACCTGGCACTTCTCGCAGATCTTCTTGACGCTGGGCTTAACCTTCATCGTTTTTCCTTCTCTCGGCCGGTCTCCCCGGGTGAGGGAGTCCGGCGCGAATGATCGAAGATCCTTACTTGTAGCGGTAGACGATTCGTCCGCGCGAGAGATCGTAAGGAGAGAGCTCCACGATGACTCGGTCCTCGGGCAGGATGCGGATGTAGTGCTGACGCATCTTCCCTGAGATGTGTGCGAGCACCTTGTGCCCGTTGCTCAGCTCGACCCGGAACGATGCGTTCGGGAGAGCCTCGACGACGGTGCCCTCGATCTCAATGACCCCTTCTTTTTTGGCCATATCGTTCGCTAACCTCGTATTCCCGCGAATCCTTCGCGTTCGACGTAATCGTCGATCGCCGATGAACACCGGCGATCCCATCGGCCGATTCGGACCCGACTTTCCCACATGAAAAGTTGTGGATGGCGTGACGCCGCCCACAACCGGGAATGGGTGAGTTGAGTGAGAACAGACCAATCATCTACTCTACACGACGATGCGAAGATCTTCCAGGCGGTCCTGGATTCCGGGCGTGAGTTCCCCTACAATCCCGACCCCGGCACCGAGGCGGCCGCTGGCTCCCCGGCATTACCGCGGTGACCGCCCGGCTCACATGTGCGCGCGAGCCCCGTATCCGGTGCGCAGACCGACGACGACGGCGACCGCGAGGACGAGGCCGCCGAGCACGGTGATCCACGCGAATCCCCCGAGCGCGAGCAGCGGACCGGCGCAGGCCGCGACGGCAGCGGCGCCGAGGTTCATCCCGGCGTCCGAGAGACCCTGGACCTCGATCCTGTGCGCCTCGTCGGTGTCCTGCGTCAGCAGCGTCGACCCGGCGATGAGACACGCCGACCAGCCGAGGCCGAGAACGAAGAGGGCGATCGAGATCCGGGCGAACGACGACTCGCCCGCGGCATCGATGAACCCGAGGACGAGGGCGAGCGCGAAGAGCCCCTGACCGAGCGCGATGACCCGTCCCGGCGAGAAGCGGTCGGTGAGGTAGCCGAAGACCGGGGAGAGACCGTACATCCCGAAGATGTGCCCGGCGATCGTCACCCCGATGACGCCGAGGCCGAACCCCTGATGGTCCATGTGCACCGGCGTCATCACCATCGTCGAGACCATGATCATGTGCCCGGTGACGACGGAGAGCAGGCCGAAGAGGGCACCCGGGGACCGGCGCACGGCACGCCAGGCCCCGCCTCGGCGGGATGATTCCATCACCGAGGCGGCGGTGCGGACATCGCCGACGGACCCCTGCGCCGTATCGGTCTCCGCCGCGGATCCGCCCACCGTCGCGTCAGAGTGCGGGGAGGCCACTGATGCGGTGACTTCCGCGGGTGCGTCCTGCGCGGGGGTGCGGAGGAACATCACGCAGACGAAGGAGAGGAGGTAGCCCGCGACGGCGATGAGGAAGGGTCCGGCGAAGGGGTCGATGCCGAGCGCCTCCCCCAGCTTGGCCCCGGGTTCGGCGAGGTTGGGGCCGACGACGGACCCCACGGTCGTCGCCCACACGACGAGCGACATCGCCCGCCCCTTGAGGTTCGCGGGGGCGGCATCGGTCGCCGCGTACCGACTCTGCAACCCCGCTGCGGTCGCGGAGCCGAAGCAGCCCATGCCGATGAAGAAGAGGAGGGAGATGCCGGCGAGGATCGCCGCGACGATGAGCAGCGCCCCGATGAGGGCGAGTCCGTAGCCGACGCCGAGCGCCCACCGCCGATTCCGTGCGGCGGCGAGTCGGGCCAGGGGCAGGGCGAGGAGTCCGGCGCCGAGGATCGACGCCGTCTGCGCGAAGCCGGCGAGCTCGGTGCGGCCGGTCAGCCTCTCGGCGAGGATCCCGCCGACGGCGAAGCCCGTGGCCACGCCGATGCCGGCGAACAGCTGCGCGAGGCTGAGCGCCCACTGGTTGTGTCGGAATGTCCGTCCCGTCGTTCTCACTCCCTGACCTGCCTGTGCGCCGCCGATCGCACCGCGTCGTCGCAACGCTTCCTCGGCCTCGCCACATCGCTGTGCCGGGCGCGCCCGTGCTCTGCCTCGATGCTAGCCGACGCCGACGCGGCCGGGAGCGCACTCCCGGCCGCGTTCATGGTCAGTGCCGTGGCTTCCGGACCTTCGCGGCTCGGTAGACGAGCCCGCCGGCGGTGAGCAGGGCGAGCGCTCCGGCGAGCAGCGCCCAGATGTCGGCACCGGTGCGCGGCAGACTGCCGCCGCCACCGTCACCGCCGCCGGCTGAGCCGCCGCCGGGGGCGTCACCGCCGCCCTTCGGGTCGTCCCCGGCGGCACTGCCGCCGCCGCCGGAGCCGGCACCGTCGCTGTCCTTGCCGCCGTCATCGCCCTTGCCGTCGTCACCGGTCACGGTCAGCGTCGTGTTCGCCGCCGTCTTGCCGCTCTCATCGAGCAGCTGGACGACATAGGTGCCCGGCTTCGCGTCCCGCGGAACGGTGATCCGGCCGACAGCGTTGCCGCCGTTGTCGGTCGTCAGCGTCCCGAGGCTGCCTCCGGTCTCGAAGGCGACGGTGTACCTCGCCTCTGAGGCCTGATGCTTCACCGTCGCATCGAGGCTCTCCCCGGCCGCTGCGGTGTCCTGCGACAGGGAGAAGTCCTCGGCGCGGAACGTGTCCATCCGGCACCGGTTGGGCAGAGTGATCGTCTCACCGCGGTCGTCGACGGCCGTGTCGGGCGTCGGCAGCTTGGGTCCGAAGTCGCCGACCTCGGGCACCGTGCCCTGGGAGAGGAACGTGTTGACCGTCTCGTCCGTGCACGCCTTGTTCTCATCGCGTGACATGTACGAGGTGTGCGAGGCCCCGGAGACCGAGAGCAGGCTGCCGTCGATCGTGCGGGCGAGCTTGACTCCCGAGGCGTACGGGGTCGCCGAGTCGTGGGACGTGGAGACGACGAGGATGTTCGGCACGGCGGTGAGCTTCTCCGGCTTGGGCAGGGTGCCCTTGAACTTCCAGAAGTCGCAGTAGTCGTAGACGCCCGGGGACACCGAGGCGGCCTGGAACGGACCGGCTTCGTCGTAGCGCTCTGCCAGATCGCGCAGCGCCGCGAGGTCAGGCTTGTCGCCGTAGCTGTTCTCATCCGTGCAGCGGATGTTCGTGAACGCCTGGAGCATCGGATCGTAGTGGCCGGTCTCATCCCTGGAGTTGTAGTCGTCGGCGAGCCTCATGAGCTCTCCGGCCGACTCCCCCGCCTTGAGTTCGGTGAGACCGAGGGCGAGCCGCGACCACAGCGTCTCCGAGTAGAGGGCCTGGATGACACCGGTGCGCGCATCGCCGAACGTCACCTCGCGGTCGTCGCCGTCGATGCCCGTCGGCAGCGGATTGCCCTCGAGTGAGCGGAGCACTCCCTGCACGGCCGTCGTCAGTTCCTCCCGGTCGGTGATGCCGTCGCCGAGTGCGCACGTGAACGGCTGGTCCTTGAGCTCGGCCAGGCGGCCCGGGAACTTCAGGTCGGGGTAGGTCTCACCCCAGGTCCTGCCGTCCGCGCCCTTGGCCGAGCAGTCGAGGGCGAACTGCTCGAAAGTGCCCTGGAAGCCGGCGATCTGGTTGACGGAGTCGTCGGCGTCCTCCTCGGCGTCCTCCTTGGCCACGAGCTTGCCGCTGGCATCGAGGTACGCCTGCGGGTCGGCGTTGATGTCCTTGAGCGCCTTGTAGGCGGAGACGTTGCCGGGGTCGACGGCGCCGTCGAGGACGAGGCGGCCGACGCTGTCACCGAACTTCTGGGCGTAGACGTAGCCCAGTCGGGTGCCGTAGGAGAAGCCGATGAAGTCGAGCTTGTCGTCTCCGCTCGTCGCGCGGATGAGGTCGAGATCGCCCACGGCATCCCATGTGCCCAGGTGCTTCATGAGGTTCTCCTGGCCGCCTTCGCCGAGGTCGAAGAGCTTGCCGGTGTTCTCGATGCAGTCGTTGGCGAAGCGCTCGGCCTGATCGTTGAGGATGTCCTCGGCGTTGTCACGGTCCCCCGACCAGGCGTCTTCGGCGCGGTCGGCGTCGATCTGCTCATCGGTCGAGCACTGGGAGAACGGCATCGAGCCGCCGGTGCCGCGCGGGTCGAAGCCGACGAGGTCGAAGTTCGCGGCGAGGTCGGGTTCGTAGAGCGCGCCGGCCACGCCGAGCGTCATGCCCGAGCCGCCGGGTCCGCCGGGGTTCCACGCGACGGTGCCCTGGGACGTCGTCTTCTCGAACTTCCCGCCGACCATCTTGCCCGAGGGCACCTTCATCATCGCGATCGCGACATTGCCCGCAGCCGGATCCTTCGCGTCGATCGGGGCGATGAGGTAACCGCACAGCGGTGCCCGCCCGATCCGCTCGGAGTAGTCGGGGTAGCCGAGCTTGCCGCAGTTCTCCGCGCTGAGGTCGACCTTCTGGTTGTAGTACTTCTCGAGCCCGGCGGGAACGCTGCCCGCACCCGTGCCGCCGCCCTGCGGATCCGGGATGCGGTACGTGCCGTCATCCTGCCCGAAGAGCTCCTTCGCCAGCTGCGGGTAGTACTTGTCGAGCTCCTCCGCGTTCGGGCTCGGCTCCTGGGTCGGTTCCTCCGTTGCTCCCGGCTCGCTCGGTGCGGACTCGCTCGGTTCCGGTGCGGTGGGGGTCTGGCTGGGAGTCTCGGTGGGCGCGGCCGAGGGGTCGGCGACGACGGTGAAGTCGTCACTCGTCTTCAGACTGTCCGCGGATTTGACGATGTAGGTGCCGGGAGTCAGCGGCGCACCGTCGATCTCGGTGTCGACCGTGCCGGTGCCGGCCTCGACGGTGGCCTCGGCCCCGTCGACGGGGTCGTTGCTGGCCGCGTGGACGACGGTGAGCGTGGTCGGGCCGGACGGATCCCCGGCGACGGTGACGGGGATCGTGAGGTCCGGCGACGCGGTCACCTCGGCGTCGATGCCGAGGGTGATCTCGAGGTCGGTGTCGGTCGCCGAGTCTGCCGTCGGCGAGGTCTGCTGGGTGGACGCGGGTGACTCCGCGGTGCCTGCGGCGACGGCGGGCAGACTGCCCGCGAACAGCAGTGAAGCGCCGATGAACGACGCTCCCAGGACACGCGAAGACCCTCTCAATGTGATGTGGGTCATGCTCGCCATCGTAACGCACAGATAACGGTCAGCATTTTTTCATACTCTTCGTTATCATTTCGTGACAAAGATCAGCCCCCGGGCCGTCGTCGCCCTACCGCTGCGACTGTCGTTCCGCCCCGTGACCTCCCATGTCGTCGAGCCCGAGAGACCGACCGCGGCGACTGCTAGCGTGAGCACAGACACCGCCGCGCACAGGGAAGAGAGCACCATGGACGATCTCGACGCCATCACCGAGGAATCGCTCGTCGCGAAGGGCGGCCGCAAATGGTCGTCGTTCCCCGGCAGCCTCGGCGCCTTCATCGCCGAGATGGACTTCGGGGTCGCGCCCGTCATCCGACAGGCGATGACTGAGATCGACGCCCGCGACCTCTACGGCTACGCCCCGGGAAGTCTCGTCGCCGACCTCCGCAGCGCCACCTCGGCGTTCTGCGCCGACCGCTACGGCTGGCAGTTCCCCACCGAGCACGTCCACCTCGCCAGCGACGTCCTCGCGGCCTTCATCGGCGTGCTCGAGCATCTCACCCCGGCCGGCACCCCGATCGTGCTGCCGACCCCGGCGTACATGCCGTTCTTCGACGTCGCCGCGGTCACCGGCCGTGAGCTCATCGAGGTGCCGATGCTGCGGACGGAGACCGACTGGCAGGTCGACCTCGACGCCGTGGCCGAAGCGCTCACCCCGGGAGCCACCCTTGTCCTGTGCAACCCGCACAACCCGATCGGGAAGGTCTATTCGCCCTCCGAGCTGCAGGCGATCGCCGAGGTGGTCGAGGCCGCGGGCGCGCGCGTGTTCTCCGATGAGATCCACGCTCCCCTCGTCTACGATCCCGCCCATCATGTGCCCTATGCGAGCCTGAGCGCGGTGACCGCCGGGCACACGGCCACCGCGACCGCCGCGTCGAAGGCCTTCAACATCCCCGGCCTCAAATGCGCCCAGCTCATCCTCACGAATCCCCACGACCGTGAGACCTGGGCCCGGAAGGGGCACTTCGTCTCCGGTGCGGCCGCGAATCCCGGAATCCTCGCCACGACCGCCGCCTACTCCCAGGGCGGCGACTGGCTCGCCGAGATCACCGCCTACCTCAAGGGCAACCGCGACGTCCTCACCGATCTGCTCACCTCCGAGCTGCCGAACGCAGCCTACATCCCGCCCGACGGCACCTACCTCGCGTGGCTCGACCTGCGCGGCTACGGGTTCGAGTCGGGGCTCTCGGCGCACTTCAACGATGCAGCGAAGGTCGCAGTGACCGAGGGGCGCCTCTGCGGGAAGGTCGGCGCCGGGCACGTCCGGATCAACTTCGCCCTCCCCCGTCCCCTCCTCGAGGAGGCGGTGGGCCGGCTCGTCACCGCGGTCCGCCGCGGACCGCACGATTGAGAACGGAACCTCCGGACAGGCGGCGGGACAGCCTCAGCCCTCCGGCAGCCATTCGATGAGCTCGAAGGCGGCGTTCTCCGCCGCCGCCTCCCGCACCTGCTGGTCGTAGCGGAGGTAGTACTCGAGGTTGCAGCGGTCCATGAACGTCCGGAAGCGCTGCGAGGGCTGTCCGGACCCGACGATCTCCGCCGGCAGCAACGGGTTCTCCATGACCGCGCGCCCGACCCGGTAGTAGAGGTCGAAGAATCGGCCGATCGGCAGCTCCGGCAGCCCCGCCCCCGGTTTGTCGTGCGGCCCGCCGAGGCGGCTGATCTCGACCTCGAACTCCTCGATCTGCCGGCGGGCACCGGCGAGTTCGAAGGCGATCGCGGTCATCCGCTTCGCCGCGGCGAGGTCACCGGGAACGATCTGCGTGCACTCGTACCAGCCGCCGTCGATGTCGGCCGGCAGCTGGGCGCGCAGCGCGTGGCTGCGATCGGCGAAGCCGATGAGGACCCCGGCCCGCAGCTGCCGGTACCCGAGCATGCGCGCGACGTACTGGAAGCGGTCCCGCTGCGGGCGGGAGGACTCGGGGATCGTGTAGAGGGCGGCGTGGAAGCGGCCGGCGAACTCCGGAAGGTCGCGGTCGCCGCTGATGTCGCGGAACTGCGCGAGGATCCGCGGGCTGAGCCGGTACCGGGTGACGCGACCGCAGCGCTCGAGTGAGATGAGATCGCGCTGGGCCATGCGGGTGAGCTGGTTGCGCACACTCGAGGCCGAATAGCCGTGGTCGGCGAGGATGCGCACGATGATCGGGCCGGGCACCCCGCTCGCCCGCAGACACCCGAAGACGGAGACGACATCGAAGGCGATCCGCGTCAGCCGATAGCGATCGCCCACATCTCGCCTACGTTTCGTGGCAAGTTGGACGTCGCTCATGCCGCAATCCTACCGTGAGAGCCATCCCACCAGGGCTGATGAGAAGGGACGAATGACCATGGACAATGACAGGTTCGAGCGCAGACAGCGGGTCTATTCGACGGCGAAGGTCGCGGGTCTGCTCGCGGGCTCAGCGGCCGCCTTCCTCGCCTTCTGCCTCTTCCAGATCTTCGGTGCCGAGATCCTCGAGACGGCCGTGTGGATGTTCGCCCTCGGGCTGATGACGTTCTCCGGGGTCTTCGTCGCCACCTACCTCGGAGTCGCCGCGTCGACGCGCGGGACCGCTGTCGGCAGCTGAGGCCCCACTCCCCTCACCCGGATGCCGCCGCGCGGCGACGGCACTGCGGTCACTGCCCCGGCTGCACCGGGGTGATCCCGAACTCGGCGAGTTCGGCGGCCCCGCCGTCGGATGCGGTGAGCACCCACACGCCGCCGTCGTGGCGGGCGACACTGTGCTCCCAATGGCTGGCCCGGGAGCCGTCGGCGGTGACGACCGTCCAGTCGTCGGCAAGCGTCACGGTCTCCGGACTGCCGGCCGTGAGCATCGGCTCGATCGCCAGGCACATGCCCGGGCGGATCTTCGGACCGTTCGACTTCGCGCGGTAGTTGAGGACCTCCGGCGGCATGTGCATCGACGTGCCGATCCCATGACCGGTGAACTCCTCGACGAGACCGAGGTCGGGGGCCGCCTCGGTGACGTAGTCGTCGATGGCATCGCCGATGTCGCTGACCTTCGTTCCCGTCGCGAACGCCGCGATCCCGGCCCACATGGCCCGCTCGGTCGCGGCAGACAGCGCGCGGTCGGCCGCCGTGCCCGCGGCCTCTCCGCCGACGATCATCGTGAAGGCGGAGTCCCCGTGGAACCCGTCGACGATCGCGCCGCCGTCGATCGAGACGAGGTCGCCCGGCTCAAGCACACGCTGCCCGGGGATGCCGTGGACGATCTCCTCGTTGACGGAGATGCAGAGGACGGCCGGGAAGCCCTGGTAGCCCTTGAAGTTCGACGTCGCCCCCGCCTCGGCGATGACCGCTTCAGCGGCGGCATCGACCTCAGCGGTCGTCGCCCCCGGGACCGCGGCGGCCCGGGCGGCGTCGAGCGCGGCCCGCGTGACCGCGCCGGCCGCCCGCATGCTGCGCAGCTGCGCGGGCGACTTCAGCTCGATCCGGGGACCGAAGATCATCGCAGGGAGTCGAGGATGCGATCGGTGATCGCGGAGACCTCACCGAGGCCGTCGACCTCCCGCAGCAGTCCGCGCTCGCGGTAGATGTCGGTCAGCGGCTGCGTCTGCTCGGCGTAGACGTCGAGGCGGTGACGGATGACGTCTTCGCTGTCGTCGCTGCGGCCTTCCTTCTCCGCGCGGGCGAGCAGCCGGGCGACGACCTCGTCGACGTCGGCGGTGAGCTCGACGACGGCGGAGAGCTCGTGGCCGCCTGCCTCGAGCATCCGGTCGAGTTCGGCGACCTGCGCGGCGGTGCGCGGGTAGCCGTCGAGGAGGAAGCCGGCTGCGGCGTCGTCCTGCGCGAGCCGATCGGCGACCATCTTGTTCGTCACCTCGTCGGGAACGTACTCACCGGCGTCCATGTAGCGCTTCGCGAGCGTGCCCAGCTCGGTCTCGCCCTTGACGTTGGCGCGGAAGATGTCCCCGGTCGAGATCGCGGGGATGTCGAGCGCCTCGGCGAGTCGTGCCGCCTGGGTGCCCTTGCCGGCGCCGGGCGCGCCGATGAGGATGATGCGTGAACTCATATCTGTCCTTCCGGAGAACTGCGCTGACCGTGAGGTCAGCGGAGCAGGCCCTCGTAGTGGCGCTGCTGCATCTGCGCGTCGATCTGCTTGACCGTCTCAAGGCCGACACCCACGACGATGAGCAGCGAGGTGCCGCCGAAGGGGAAGTTCTGGTTCGCGTTGATGAGAACCAGGGCGATGAGCGGGATGAGCGCGACGAACGCGAGGTAGAGCGATCCGGGGAAGTTGATGCGGCTGAGCACGTAGCTCAGGTACTCCGCGGTGGGACGTCCGGCCCGGATGCCGGGGATGAAGCCGCCGTACTTCTTCATGTTGTCCGCGACTTCCTCCGGGTTGAAGGTGATCGCGACGTAGAAGTACGAGAAGAAGATGACGAGCACCGCGTAGGCGGCGATGTAGATCGGGTGGTCGCCGGTGGTGAAGTACGTGTTGATCCATTCGACCCAGTTCGTCTCGGGGTTGAAGAACTGAGCGATGAGGCTCGGCAGGTAGAGC
This sequence comes from Brevibacterium sp. XM4083, assembly GCF_006489205.2. GTDB lineage: Bacteria > Actinomycetota > Actinomycetes > Actinomycetales > Brevibacteriaceae > Brevibacterium. Next base: position 38,195 of record NZ_VFYR02000004.1, read on the forward strand.
ACCGAGGAGGCGAAGATGACGGGGATGACGCCGGCCATGTTGACCTTGATCGGAATGTACGTCGAGGTGCCGCCGAACATCCGGCGCCCGACCATGCGCTTGGCGTACTGGACGGGGATGCGGCGCTGGGACTGCTCGACGAAGACGACGAGCGCGACGAGGACGAGGCCGACGGCGATGACGATGAGGAACACGTCGATGCCCTGTTCGCGGAGGATCGCGCCGAGCGAGGACGGGAAGGCCGCCGCCACCGAGGTGAAGATGAGGATCGACATGCCGTTGCCGACGCCGTGCTCGGTGATCTGCTCGCCGAGCCACATGATGAGGCCGGTGCCGGCGGTGAGCGTGATGACGAGGACGGTGATGCCCCACCACGTGTCGTTGGTGATGAGGTTCGTGCAGCCTTCGATCTGACCGAACAGCGCACCCGTGCGCACGGTGGCGACGAGGGTGGTGGCGTTGAGGATCGCGAGGCCGATCGTGAGGTAGCGCGTGTACTGCGTGAGCTTGGCCTGACCGGAGGCGCCTTCTTTGTGGAGGGCCTCGAAGCGCGGGATGACGACGCGGAGCAGCTGGACGATGATGCTCGCCGTGATGTAGGGCATGATGCCGAGGGCGAAGATCGACAGCTGGAGCAGGGCGCCGCCGCTGAAGAGGTTGATCATCGCGAACCCGCCCTCGTTGAGCTGCGGGGACGCTACGCACTGCTGGACCTGCGTGTAGTCGATGCCGGGCGAGGGGATGAAGGAGCCCAGGCGGAAGAGGACGATGATGCCCAGGGTGAAGAGGAGTTTGTTCCTCAAGTCGGGCGTGGAAAAGGCCCTCCGAATTGCGCCGATCAAGCGTCCTCCTCAGGGGGATGGAAGTCAGGGTCGCTGTCACGACCTGGCGAATGAGACAAATACCTGCAAAAGACTACCAGGGTGCGGGTCTCAGGCAGAAACCGAACGGGTCCCTCTCCCCCGGTCTCCCGCCGGTCCCAGCTCCCATCGTGAGGAGGGTCTCGCCGAGGCGGTGCCCGGGTTCTCCTCACGTGTGCCCACTGCCATCTGCCGGGGTGCGGGTATGCCGAAAGGGGCGGTCACACTGTGACCGCCCCTTTCGTCTCGGGGTCCTGATGCCGTGCCCGCTGGTGCGGGCCCGCACTCAGGCCTCGGTGGCGCTTCCGCCTGCAGCTGCGATCTTCTCGAGCGCCGAGCCCGAGAACTTGTCTGCAGTGATGTTGATCGCCACGGTGATCTCACCCGTGCCCAGAACCTTGACCGGCTGCTTCGGGCGCACAGCGCCCTTGGCGACCAGATCGGCGACGGTGACGTCGCCGCCTTCCGGGAACAGAGCCGACAGCTTGTCGAGGTTGACGACCTGGAAGGTCACCTTCGCGGGGTTCTTGAACCCACGCAGCTTGGGCAGACGCATGTGCATCGGCGTCTGTCCACCCTCGAAGCCGTGCGGAACCTGGTAGCGGGCCTTCGTGCCCTTGGTTCCGCGGCCGGCGGTCTTGCCCTTCGAGCCCTCACCGCGACCCACACGGGTCTTCGCGGTCTTGGCGCCGGGGGCCGGACGGAGATCGTGGATCTTCAGTGCGTCGTTGTTCGCCATTTCAGTCCACCTCTTCCACTGTCACCAGGTGACGCACGACATTGATCATGCCCCGGATCTCCGGGCGATCCTCGTGCACCACGACGTCGTTGATCCGCTTGAGGCCGAGCGAACGCAGCGAATCACGCTGGTTCTGCTTGCCGCCGATCTCGGACTTCTTCTGAGTTACCTTGAGCTTCGCCATCAGGCCTTCGCCCCGCTTTCAGCAGCCGCACGCAGAAGCGCGTGCGGTGCGACCTCGTCGACGGGCAGGCCGCGGCGAGCCGCGACTTCCTCGGGACGCTCGAGGCTCTGGAGAGCCTTGATCGCAGCGTGGACGATGTTGATCGCGTTCGACGAACCCAGCGACTTGGACAGGATGTCCTGGACGCCGGCAGCGTCGAGCACTGCACGGACCGGACCGCCGGCGATGACGCCGGTACCCGGAGCGGCGGGACGGAGCAGGACGACGCCGGCCGCTTCCTCACCCTGAACGGGGTGGGGAATCGTCTTCTGGATGCGGGGGACGCGGAAGAAGTTCTTCTTCGCCTCCTCGACACCCTTCGCGATGGCGGCGGGAACTTCCTTCGCCTTGCCGTAGCCCATGCCGACCATGCCGTCACCGTCACCGACGACGACGAGGGCGGTGAAGGAGAACCGACGTCCACCCTTGACGACCTTCGACACGCGGTTGATCGTGACGACGTGCTCGATGAACTGGCTCTTCTCTTCGCGGTCTCCGCGACCGCCGCGTCCGCGACCGTCGCCGCGTCCGCGACCCTGGCCGCGTCCGCCGCGGTTGTCGGAACCGCGGTTGTCACCGCCGCGGTTGTCGGAACCGCGGTTCTCAGCAGTCTCCTGCGAGACGTTGTTCTCTTCGCTCATAGCGCCAATCCTCCTTCACGGGCACCTTCGGCGATGGCCTGCACACGGCCGTGGTAGGCGTTGCCTCCACGGTCGAACACGACGGCCTCGACGCCGGCTTCCTTGGCGCGCTGGGCAACCAGCTCGCCGACCTTGCGGGCCTTGCCGGTCTTGTCTGCTTCGAGTGCGCGCAGATCGGCTTCCATGGTGGAGGCCGAGGCCAGGGTCTTGCCGACGGTGTCGTCGATGACCTGGACGAAGACGTGGCGCGTGGAACGGGTCACTGAGAGACGGGGACGCTCGGCCGTACCACTGACATGCTTGCGCAGACGAGTGTGACGGCGCTTGCGAGCAGCTGCCCTGCCCTTGCCGTAGCTTTCCTTCTTGCCAAAGGCCATCTCTACTTACCAGCCTTTCCGACCTTGCGACGGACATTCTCTCCGGCGTAGCGGACACCCTTGCCCTTGTAGGGTTCGGGCTTGCGCAGCTTCCGGATGTTCGCAGCGGTCTCTCCGACCAGCTGCTTGTCGATGCCGTGGACGGCCACCTTGTTCTGTCCTTCGACGGAGAACGAGATGCCCTCGGGCGGTTCGACGGTGATCGAGTGGCTGTAGCCGAGAGCGAACTCGAGGTTCGATCCCTTCGCCTGCACACGGTAACCGGTGCCGACGATCTCGAGACCCTTCGTGTAGCCCTCGGTGACACCGATGATCATGTTGTTGATCAGGGTGCGGGACAGTCCGTGCAGCGACCGCGATTCGCGCTCGTCGTTCGGACGGGCCACGGTGACCGTGCCCTCATCGAGCGACACGGTGATCGGCTCGGCGATGGTCACGGACAGTTCGCCCTTGGGGCCCTTGACGGCCACATCCTGGCCGTCGATCTTGACCTCGACGCCAGACGGAACGGAGATCGGGTTCTTGCCGATGCGTGACATGCTCTTCTCCCCTTTCCTTACCAGACGTAGGCGAGGACTTCCCCACCCACACCCTTCTTGGCGGCCTGGCGATCCGTCAGGAGACCCGACGAGGTCGACAGGATGGCGATGCCGAGTCCACCGAGGACCTTCGGCAGATTCGTCGACTTCGCGTAGACGCGCAGTCCCGGCTTCGACACACGGCGGAGGCCGGCGATCGAACGCTCACGGTTGGGACCGAACTTGAGATCGAGGCGCAGGGTCTTCCCGACGGTCGCGTCTTCGACGCTCCACCCGGTGATGTAGCCTTCGGCCTTGAGGATCTCGGCGATGTTCGACTTCAGCTTCGAGAACGGCATGCTGACGTCCTCGTGGTAAGCCGAGTTGGCGTTGCGCAGACGCGTGAGCATGTCTGCGACTGGATCAGTCATTGTCATGTGGGCTCGTGCCCTTCCTCGTTACGGTTTCCGCCCGCGGCATGCGCGCTTGGACCTGCAACGTAGAGATTATTTTGTCTTGAACGGGAAGCCGAGGTGGCGGAGCAGGGCCCGTCCCTCATCGTCGGTCTTCGCCGTCGTCACAACGGTGATGTCCATACCGCGGACACGATCGATGCGATCCTGATCGATCTCGTGGAACATCGACTGCTCCGTGAGACCGAACGTGTAGTTGCCGTTGCCGTCGAACTGGCGGTCCGAGAGTCCGCGGAAGTCGCGGATGCGCGGGAGTGCCAGCGAGATGACGCGGTCGACGAATTCCCACATCCGGGCTCCGCGCATGGTGACGTGGGCGCCGATGGGCTGTCCTTCGCGCAGCTTGAACTGAGCGATGGACTTCTTCGCCCGCGTCACGATCGGCTTCTGGCCGGTGATGAGGGTGAGGTCGTTGATCGCGCCTTCGATGAGCTTCGAGTCACGCGCTGCGTCACCCACACCCATGTTGACGACGACCTTGGTGAGACCGGGAACCTGCATCGGGTTGGCGTAGTCGAACTCCTCCTGCAGCTTACCGACGATCTCATCGCGGTAGACCTGCTTGAGGCGCGGCGCCGGACGGTTCGTGCTTGTCTCCGTCATCAGATCTCCTCCCCGGTGCGACGCGAGTAGCGGACCCGCACGGTCTTGGTGCGACCGTTGCGCTCCACCTGCTCTTCGCGGTATCCGACGCGGGTCGGCTTGTTGTCCTTGGGATCAACGAGCGCCACGTTGGACACATGGATGGGGGCTTCGTGAGTCTCACGGCCGCCGGCGGTGCCGCCGGCCTGAGTCTGCGTTGCCTTCTTGTGCTTGATCACGCGGTTGACGCCCTCGACGAGGACGCGGTTGCGCTCGGGGTAGACGGCAAGGACCTTGCCCTGCTTCCCACGATCGCCGCCGCGCGACTGACGGGCACCTGCGATCACCTGGACGAGGTCGCCCTTCTTGATCTTGAGCTTGTTCGCCATGCTCACAACACCTCCGGTGCCAGGGAGACGATCTTCATGAACTTCTTGTCACGCAATTCGCGTCCCACGGGTCCGAAGATGCGGGTGCCGCGGGGTTCCCCATCAGCCTTGAGAATGACAGCTGCATTCTCGTCGAACTTGATGTAGGAGCCGTCCGGGCGGCGACGTTCCTTGGCCGTGCGAACGATGACGGCCTTGACGACGTCACCCTTCTTCACGTTGCCGCCGGGGATTGCGTCCTTGACGGTGGCCACGATGGTGTCACCGATCGAGGCGTAGCGCCGACCGGAACCGCCGAGGATCCTGATGGCCAGGATCTCCTTGGCTCCGGTGTTGTCGGCGACTTTGAGTCGCGACTCTTGCTGAATCACTGTTTTCTCCTGTCGTCGCGCTGGTTCTCACATCGCTGCGAGCCTTGCGGAACGGATTCATTGACATACTCGCCCCGTTCCCGGTAGCCGCCCATGGCCTGAGAGTCTCAGGCCATGGGCGGGACCGGGAGGGAGGGGCGAACGCTGACTTACTTGGCGCGTTCGATGATCTCGACGAGCCGCCAGCGCTTCGCGGCCGAAACCGGACGCGTCTCAGCCACACGGACGAGGTCGCCGATGCCGGCGGTGTTCTCCTCGTCGTGGGCCTTGAGCTTGACCGACTTGCGCATGACCTTGCCGTAGAGGCGGTGCTTCTTGCGCTCTTCGATCTCGACGACGATGGTCTTGTCCATCTTGTCGGAGACGACGTAGCCACGCGCAGTCTTGCGGGAGTTGCGGTCGACAGACGTCGCCTCGGTGTTGGTCGTGTCTGCCATCACTTGTCCTCTTCCTTGGCGTCAGCGGGGTTCGGACGGATGTCCAGCTCCCGCTCATTGAGCACGGTGTAGATACGAGCGATGTCGCGACGCACGGCCTTGAGGCGGCCGTGGTTCTCCAGCTGGCCGGTGGCCGACTGGAAGCGGAGGTTGAACAGCTCGGCCTTGGCCTTCTTGAGCTCTTCCGCCAGACGCTCGTTGTCGTAACCGTCAAGCGCGTCCATGGACAGGTTCTTCGAACCGATCGCCATGCTCACTCACCACCTTCGCGGGCCACGATGCGGGCCTTGAGCGGAAGCTTGTGGATCGCCAGGCGCAGCGCCTCACGAGCAACTTCCTCGGACACACCGGCGAGTTCGAACATGACCCGTCCCGGCTTGACATTGGCGACCCACCACTCGGGAGAGCCCTTGCCGGAACCCATGCGGGTCTCGGCGGGCTTCTTCGTCAGCGGTCGGTCGGGGTAGATGTTGATCCACACCTTGCCACCGCGCTTGATGTAGCGCGTCATGGCAATACGTGCGGCTTCGATCTGCCTGTTGGTGACGTAGGCCGGCTCGAGAGCCTGGATGCCGTAGTCACCGAAGGCCACCGTCGTGCCACCCTTGGCAGCGCCGCCCCGCTTGGGGTGGTGCTGCTTGCGGTACTTCACTCGACGAGGGATCAACATGTCTCAGCCCTCCGTTCCGGCCTCAGCCGCGGGGGCCTCAGCGTTGTTCTCAGTCGTGCGGGCCGAGTCGTTCCGGCGGGCTCCGCCTTCCTGACCCCGTCCACGACCGCCGCGGCCGCGACCGCGACCACGGGGGCCGCGCGCTGCCGGAGCCTTCGCCTGCTCGGCGGCAAGCTCCTTGTCGGTCATGTCGCCCTTGTAGATCCACACCTTGACGCCGATGCGTCCGAAGGTGGTGTGCGCCTCGTGGAATCCGTAGTCGATGTTCGCGCGCAGGGTGTGCAGGGGCACACGGCCTTCGCGGTAGAACTCCGACCGGCTCATCTCAGCACCGCCGAGGCGGCCCGAGCACTGCACGCGGATGCCCTTGGCACCGGCGCGCTGGGCGCTCTGGATCGCCTTGCGCATCGCGCGGCGGAAGGCCACGCGGCTGGCGAGCTGCTCGGCAACGCCCTGAGCGACGAGCTGAGCGTCGATCTCCGGGTTCTTCACCTCAAGGATGTTGAGCTGAATCTGCTTGCCGGTGAGCTTCTCGAGCTGACCGCGGATGCGGTCGGCCTCGGCACCGCGGCGTCCGATGACGATGCCCGGACGGGCGGTGTGGATGTCCACGCGGACACGGTCACGGGTGCGCTCGATGTTGACCTTCGAGATGCCGGCCCGCTCGAGGCCCTTGGTCATCATCTGGCGGATCTTGACATCTTCGAGCACGTAGTCGCTGTAGCGCTGCCCCGGCTTGGTCGAGTCAGCGAACCACTTCGACTTGTGGTCCGTGGTGATTCCGAGTCGGAATCCGTTCGGATTGATCTTCTGGCCCATCAGCGGTTCCCCTTCCGGCTCTTCTGCTGCGGCAGGTCGTCTCCGCTGGCCAGGACCACGGTGACGTGGCTGGTGCGCTTCTCAATGCGGAACGCACGTCCCTGAGCACGCGGGCGGAACCGCTTCATGGTCGGCCCCTCGTCGACGAACGCCTCCGAGATGACCAGGTCGTTCTCGTCGAACGCGAGACCTTCCTCGTCGGCCTTGACACGCGCATTCGCGATGCCCGAGGCGACGAGCTTGTAAATCGGGTCGGACGCCGACTGCTCGGCGAACTTCAACACTGCAAGTGCTTCGGTTGCCTGCTGACCACGAATGAGGTCAATGACGCGCCGAGCCTTGCGAGGCGTGACGCGCAGGTAACGCGCCTTAGCCTTGGCTTCCATCGCTTCCTTCTCTCCTGTCTGAGATCGCTGGTCCCCCGCCTCAGCGGCGGCGGCCCTTGCGATCGTCCTTTTCGTGGCCACGGAACGTCCGTGTGGGTGCGAACTCGCCGAGTTTGTGCCCGACCATCGCTTCAGTGATGAAGACCGGGACGTGCTTGCGTCCGTCGTGAACGGCGATGGTGTGTCCCAGGAAGTCCGGGATGATCATCGAGCGACGCGACCAGGTCTTGATTACGTTCTTGGTGTTCTTCTCGTTCTGACGAGCGACCTTCTGGTACAGGTGCTCATCGACGAAAGGACCCTTTTTGAGGCTACGAGGCATAAGTCAGTACTCCAATCAGCGCTTCTTGCCGGTCCGGCGACGGCGCACGATGTACTTGTCGCTCTCTTTCTTCGGCCGGCGAGTGCGGCCTTCTGGCTGACCCCACGGGCTGACCGGGTGACGACCACCCGAGGTCCGGCCCTCGCCACCGCCGTGCGGGTGGTCGATCGGGTTCATGACGACACCACGCACGGACGGGCGCTTGCCCTTCCAGCGCATGCGACCTGCCTTGCCCCAGTTGATGTTCGACTGCTCGGCGTTGCCGACCTCGCCGACCGTGGCACGGCAGCGGGCGTCGACGTTGCGGATCTCGCCCGAAGGCATCCGCAGCTGAGCGAATCGGCCGTACTTCGCGACGAGCTGCACGGACGAACCGGCAGAACGGGCGATCTTGGCTCCGCCACCGGGGCGCAGCTCGACGGCGTGCACGACGGTGCCGACTGGGATGTTGCGCAGGGCGAGGTTGTTGCCCGGCTTGATGTCTGCACCCGGTCCGGCTTCCACCTGAGCGCCCTGCTTGAGGTTCTGCGGGGCGATGATGTAGCGCTTCTCACCGTCTGCGTAGTGCAGGAGGGCGATGCGCGCGGTGCGGTTCGGGTCGTACTCGATGTGCGCGACCTTCGCCGGGACACCATCTTTGTCGTGGCGGCGGAAGTCGATGACACGGTACTGGCGCTTGTGACCGCCGCCCTGATGGCGAGTGGTCACGCGTCCCTGGTTGTTGCGGCCGCCGCGCTTGGGCAGCGGGCGCAGAAGCGACTTCTCCGGCGTCGACCGGGTCACTTCGACGAAGTCGGCGACCGACGAGCCACGGCGGCCCGGGGTCGTCGGCTTGTGCTTGCGAATTCCCATGAGTCTTGTCCTTCTTATGCGAAGGATCGCTTAGAGCGATCCACCGAAGATGTCGATCGATCCGTCCTTGAGGGCGACAATGGCACGCTTGGTGTCCTTGCGCTTCCCCCAACCGGTGCGGGTGCGGCGGCGCTTGCCCTGACGGTTCAGGGTGTTCACCTTGGCGACCTGCACATCGAAGATCGATTCAATGGCGTTCTTGATCTCGGTCTTGTTCGAGCGCTGATCGACGATGAAGGTGTACTTCCCCTCGTCCATCAGGCTGTAGGTCTTTTCCGAGACGACCGGCGCGATGATGATGTCGCGCGGATCCTTGAAGTTGAGACTCATGATGCGTCCTCCGAATCGCGGTTTCCGCCCAGGAACGCGGCAAGAGCTGCCTCGGTGAACACGATGTCATCGGCGACCAGCACGTCGTACGTGTTGAGCTGATCGGAGGTGAGCACGTGCACGTGCGGCAGGTTGCGAACGCTGAGGTAGGTGAGCTCGTCGTCACGGTCGAGCACCACGAGGGTGTTCTTGCGATCGGAGAGGCCGCCCAGAGCGAGCTTCGCCTGCTTGGTCGACGGGGCGTCGCCGGTGATGAGGTTCTTCACGACGAAGACCTGATCGAGGCGTGCGCGGTCGGAGAGGGCTCCGCGCAGAGCGGCGGCCTTCATCTTCTTCGGGGTCCGCTGCGAGTAGTCGCGCGGCACCGGACCGTGCACGATTCCACCGCCGTTGTACTGGGGAGCGCGGATCGAACCCTGACGGGCGTTGCCGGTTCCCTTCTGACGGTAGGGCTTGCGACCGCCGCCGCGAACTTCGGAGCGGGTCTTGGTCTTGTGCGTGCCCTGGCGGGCAGCTGCGAGCTGTGCGACGACGACCTGGTGGATGAGCGGCACGTTGGTCGCCACGCCGAAGACCTCGGCGGGCAGGTCAACGGAACCGGTCTTCGCACCGGTGGCATCGACGACGTCGACTGTCTTGACATCAGTCATGTCGTTCAGGCCTCCTTCGAAGCCGAGCGAACGAGAACGACGGCGCCCTTGGGGCCGGGAACGGCACCCTTGATGAGCAGGAAGTTGTTCTCGGTGTCCACGGCGTGGATCGTGAGGTTCTGGGTGGTGTGCTTGACGGCACCCATGCGGCCGGCCATGCGCATGCCCTTGAACACGCGACCAGGCGTAGCTGCTCCACCGATCGAACCCGGCTTGCGGTGATTGCGGTGAGCACCGTGCGAGGCGCCGACACCGGAGAAGCCGTGGCGCTTCATGACACCAGCGGTGCCCTTGCCCTTGGTCTTCGCGGTGACGTCGACCTTGACTCCGGCTTCGAACGTGTCGACACCGAGCTCCTGACCCAGCGAGTACTCGCCGGCGTCAGCGGTGCGCAGTTCGACGAGGTGACGGCGCGGGGTCACGCCGGCCTTCTCGAAGTGACCAGCGGTCGGCTTGTTGACCTTGCGCGGGTCGATCTCGCCGAAGGCGATCTGCACGGCCGGGTAGCCGTCGGTCTCTTCGTCGCGGATCTGGGTGACAACGTTGTTTCCGGTGGCCACAACGGTCACCGGCACGAGCTTGTTCTGCTCATCCCACACCTGGGTCATGCCCAGCTTGGTACCCAGCAGGCCCTTGACCTTGCGGGTGGTCGGGAGAGCTGAGGAACGAGTGTTCGCCATTTTTCCCTCCCTTAGAGCTTGATCTCGATGTTGACGTCGTCGGCGAGGTCGAGACGCATGAGCGAATCGACGGCCTTCGGCGTCGGATCGACGATGTCGATCAGACGCTTGTGCGTGCGCATCTCGAAATGCTCACGGCTGTCCTTGTACTTGTGCGGCGAACGGATGACGCAGTACACGTTCTTCTCCGTCGGCAACGGCACCGGGCCCACAACAGTCGCACCAGCGCGAGTGACGGTGTCCACGATCTTTCGCGCAGCACTGTCGATCACAGCGTGGTCGTACGACTTGAGCCGGATGCGGATCTTCTGTCCCGCCATGGCGTCGTCTCTTTCTTTTGTTCCTTCCGGCCATCAACCTCCCGCCGCGGATGCGACAGGGGTCTGTGCCGGCTGACCATGACCGACCCCCGAGGTCGGGCGTGTCGGCTGATCCTGGCGGACGAAGCTCTCGCTTCTCATCTGTCAGGGCCGACGGCGCTTCTACTCATTGGCTGCTCGGTCCGAACCCGCGGTGTCGCAGATTCATCGATCCGATAGTGTTCCGGGCTGTTCGCGGCCGAACAGGCCGCAGTGCAGGGGTCAACACCCAGAACGCAACCTGACTATCTTTTCACAGGCGTACGCATCCGCGCAATTCCGGGGGTTGTGCTTGTGAGTGAAGTCTCAGACGGTGGCGGCCTGCTGTGACTTCGCCCGCTCGAGGGCCCGCTGGCGAGCGGCTTCGGACTCTGCGGCGAGGCGCTGCGCGTTCTCCGGATCGCGGGTGAGGTTCTCTCCCGTCTCGGGATCGAAGACCATGACCTTGGCCGGGTCGAACCACAGTTCCATCGTATCGCCCTCGCGCACCGAGGTGGACGGGTCGAGGACGGCGACGACCTGCGTGCGCGCGCCCTCGCCGTCGAGGTCGCGGTCGAGTTCCTCGAGGGCCTTCCTCACCGCCGGCTCCGCTTCGAAGGGGATGTAGGCGTAGACCTCGTTGCCGAGCCATTCGGTGACGTCGACCTCGGCGCTCAGCCGCGCTCCCCCGCCGCGCTTCGCCACGTCGAGGGTCGCCGCATCGTGGAAGTCCTCGGGCCGGATGCCGGCGACGAGGTACTGCGGGGCACCGCGCAGCTTCTCCGCCTCGGCGGCCGGGAGGCTGAATTCCCCGAACGGGGAGCGGAGCCGACCGTCGACGTTCTCCACCGGCAGGAAGTTCATCGGCGGTGACCCGATGAAGCCGGCGACGAAGAGGTTGACGGGCTCGTCGTAGAGCTCCTGCGGGCTCGCGTACTGCTGGAGCACGCCCTTCTTCAGCACCGCGACCTTGTCGCCCAAGGTCATCGCCTCGGTCTGGTCGTGGGTGACGTAGACGGTGGTGACGCCGAGGTTGCGCTGCATCCGCGAGATCTCGGTGCGCATCTGGATGCGCAGCTTCGCGTCGAGGTTCGACAGCGGCTCATCGAAGAGGAACGCCTTCGCGTCGCGGACGATCGCCCGGCCCATCGCCACCCGCTGTCGCTGCCCGCCGGAGAGGTTCGCAGGCTTGCGGTCGAGGTGGTCGCGGAGTTCGAGCAGCGTCGCCGCCCGGTTGACCCGCTCGTCGATCTCCTCCTTCGAGTACTGTCCCTTGGCGAGCATGAGCGGGAACGCGATGTTCTCGGCGACGGTCAGGTGCGGGTAGAGGGCGTAGTTCTGGAACACCATGGCGAGGTCGCGTTCGCGGGGCGCGGAGTCGTTGACGCGTTCGTCGTCGATGCGCAGGTCGCCCTCGGTGATGTCCTCGAGGCCGACGATCATCCGCAGCAGGGTCGACTTGCCCGATCCCGAGGGGCCGACGAGGATGACGAACTCGCCCTCGGCGATCCGCAGGCTGACATCGCTGATCGCGGGGTATCCGTCGCCGTAGCGCTTGATGATGTTCCGCAGTTCGATCTCGGACATGGTTCTCAACTCCGCTGGTGTGGGGTGGTGGGCGTGGGGCTCATCCCTTGACGGCTCCCGAGGTCAGACCGGAGACGATCTGGCGCTGGAAGAGCAGGACGATGATGATGATCGGGATAGTGACGACGATCGCCGCCGCGGAGATCGCGCCGGCGGGCTCTTCGAACTGGCTGGCGCCGGTGAAGAAGGACAGGGCCGCGGGCACCGGTCGGGCCGCCGAGGTCGAGGTCAGCGAGATCCCGTAGACGAAGTCGTTCCACGCGATGAAGAACGCGATGATCGCCGTGGTGAAGACGCCGGGGGCGGCCAGGGGAACGATGACCTTGCGGAAGGCCTGGAAGCTCGTCGCCCCGTCGACCTGAGCGGCCTGCTCGAGCTCCCACGGGATCTGCCGGAAGAACGCGGCGAGCGTCCAGATCGAGATCGGCAGGGTGAGCGAGAGGTACGGGATGATGAGGCCCGCCCACGTGTCGTAGAGCCCGATCGCCGACCAGATCCGGAACAGCGGGGTGACGAGCGAGATGACGGGGAAGATCGACACGGCCAGGGCCATCGTGAGGATGAGCTTCTTGCCCGGGAAGTCGAGACGGGCCACCGCGTAGGCCGTGAGCGTGGCGAGGACGACGGCGATGACGGTGGCGATGAGGCAGATCCCGATCGAGTTGACGAGCGCGGGGAGGAAGAGGTCCTTCGCGGCTCCGGTGAAGATCAGCTCGTAGTTCGACCAGTCGATCGCGGTGGGCCAGAACTGCTTGTTGGCGATGTCGCCGGGCGATTTCAGCGACAGGGAGACGATCCACACGACGGGGAAGAGCGCGTAGACGGCGACGACGAGGCTGATGACGATCCACCAGACGGTGTGTTTGCGGCCGGACATCGTCTCACTCACCTCTCGCCTGGGCCAGGTCGACCTTGAAGAACTTGATGAAGATGAAGCAGATGAGGGCGACGCTGAGGAAGAGCAGCACCGACAGCGCCGAGCCCATGCCCAGCTGGAGCTGGCCGATCGACTGGTTGTATGTCAGGAACGAGACGGTCGCGGTGTTCTGCGCGCCGGCGGTCATGACGAACACGGAGTCGAAGACGCGGAACGCGTCGAGGGTGCGGAAGAGCAGCGCCACCATGATGGCCGCCTTCATGTTCGGGATGATCACCTTCCACATCCGCTGCCACCAGGTCGCGCCGTCGACGGTCGCCGCCTCGAGCATGTCGCTGGGGATCTGCGCGAGACCGGAGAGGAGGAGCAGGGAGATGAACGGCGTCGTCTTCCAGATCTCCGCGGCGCAGATGACGATGAACGAGGACCAGAAGTCGCCGAACCAGTCGAAGGCCGGCATCGACAGCCAGGTGCCGACGAAGCCGGTGCCGAGGTCGAAGGCGTACTTCCAGGAGAACGCCGCGACGACGGTGATGATGCCGTAGGGGATGAGGATGGCCGTGCGCACCCACGGCCGCACCGCTTTGAGCGCATTGAGCATGACGAGCGCGAGCGCGAACCCGAGGACGAGTTCGACGGCGACCGTGACGACCGTGAGGAGCAGGGTCACCCCGACCGTCTGCCACCACAGCGGATCGGTGAGGATGACGATGTAGTTCTGCCCCCAGTTGACGAAGCGGTTGTCCGGGTCGGTCATCCGGTAGTTGAAGAACGAGAAGTACACCGCCTGGAGGATGGGATAGCCGGTGACGGCGAGGAGGATGATGACCGCGGGAGCCGAGAGCATCCACCCGAGTCTCGTCTCACCGCGCTGCCGGTTCGACACCTTTGCTTTCACAGCAGCCTCTCCCCCTTGAGGATCTCGAGGATGAATTCCTGGGACCGCGCCGGCGTGGAATCCGGACGGACCGCCTCCGGCGGGTGCCACGACTTCTGGATCCCGCCGGTCACCTCGTTGTAGTAGGGCGTGAGCGGACGGGCGGCCGAGACCTGGAGCGATTCGGCGATGACCGGTGCGGCGGGGAACGCCTCCCGCACTTCCGGATCGTCGAAGGCGGCGAGGTTCGACGGAGCGTTGCCGTCGGTGAGGAAGTACGCGGACTGCTTCTCCGGTGAGCGGATGCACTGGACGGCTTGGAAGGCGAGGTCCGGGTTCTCCGAGAAGGCACCGACGCCGAGGTTGATCCCACCCAGCGGCGGCCGTGATTCCTGCCCCTCGTCGACGCGGGGGTAGAGGGTCCACCCGATGTCGTCGAGAACCGCCTGATCGAGGCTGCCGTCCTCGACGGCTGCCTGCGAGGCCGAGTAGATGAAGGGCCAGTTGACCATGAAGCCGCCGTCGTCGCTCTGGAATTCGAGCATCGCGCCGTTCTCGTCGAGGTTCGACAGCGCGGGGCCGCCGACGCCGGTCTCAGCGATCCGCTCCATGATGCCCGCAGCGCTCCGGCCGGCCTCGGAGTCGAGGCCGAGTCTGACCTGGTCGGGCGAATCGGCGTCGGGGTTCTCGACGATCTGCCCGCCGGCGGATTCGACCATCGCATTGATCCACACCGTCAGCGACTCGGCTCTGATGCCCTGCACGCCCACGCGCTTGTCCTGGCTGTCGGCGGCCTCGATGATCTCGTCCCAGGTCACCGGTTGGGACATATCGAGCCCGGCCGCCTCGGCGACGGATTTGCGGTACCACAGCAGCTGGGTGTTGGCCCAGAAGGGAGCGGCGACGAGGACGTCCTGCCGGGTCGAGGATTCGACCGAGGAGGGAATGACCCCGTCGGTGAACTCCCCGACGTATTCCTCGGGCACGGGGGCGAGGTAGTCGGCGTTGGCCATCTCGGCGACGTAGACCGGATCGAGGCTCATGATGTCGATCGACGAGTCGGCAGAGGCGAGCCGGCGGATGAGCTGCTCGCGCTGGCTGGGAGCATCGTTGGGGAGCAGGCTCGTCGAGATCCGGTACGCCCCGTCGGCCTCGGCCGTGCACTGTTCGGCGATCGTCGCCTGTCCCCCATTGTCGGGGTTGATGTACCACGTCAGGGTCGGTGTCGAGGTGTTCGCGCTGCACCCGGTGACTGCGACGAGACCGAGCAGCGCGCCGCCTGCCAGCGCCAGTCGCCACGGTCCGTGCTTCCTTGCCTTCTCCGTCATCGCCCACCTGCCACTCTGCAGCGTTGCACATGTCATGGTCGTCTGTGAGCCACATTACCCCAAGTCAGGCGGAATGGAATCACTCGAGCGCGATCCACACGGCACTGTCCGCGCTCAGCACTCCCTCCGAGATGGCATCAGGGTGACTTGCGGCGAGGATCTCCCCCGCCGGCAGCTCGGTCAGCGCGCGCGGCACGGCTGTGAGGTTCGCGAGCACGAGGACGGCGCCGGTGGCAGTCGCGCTCGTGAAGGCGAGGAGACCGGCGCCGGGATCGTCGAGGGCGTGCCACGCGAACGCTCCGCGTCCGATCCCCCGGGCGCGTCGGAGGGCGATGAGCTCGGTGTAGAGGCCGAGCTGCGAGTCCGCGTCAGTGCGCTGCACGTCGCGGGCGAGGCCGCGGTGCGACTCGGGTTGAGGCAGCCACGTCTGGGCATCGGCGCGGGTGCCGAAGCCGAGGTGGTCATCCGTGCCCGACCAGGGATACGGGGTGCGCGCCCCGTCCCGTCCGAGTTCGGCACCCCCGCTGCGGGCGAACACCGGATCCCGTCGCTCGTCGGCTGACAGCTGCGTGTGCTCGGGCAGGCCGAGTTCGTCACCCTGGTAGACGTAGGCGGAGCCGGGCAGGCCGAGTTCGACGAGGGCCATCGCGGCCGCCAGTCGCCGGCCCCGTGCCTGATCCGGCTGCGGGTCCGCGGGTCCGATGCCGCGCTGATGCGGCGGCGGGGTGGGAAGTCCGAAGCGGCTGGCATGGCGGACGGTGTCGTGGTTCGACATCACCCAGGTGGGGCTCGCCCCGACCTCGGCGGCGGCCGCGAAGGTTTCGTCGACGGCGCGGTGGAGGCTGACCGGGTCGATGCCCGCCATGAGGAAGGTGAAGTTGAAGGCCTGATCCATCTCGTCGGCGCGGACGTAGCGGAAGAGGCGCGAGAGCGGTTCGACCCAGGCTTCGGCGACGAGGATCCGCTCCCCCGGATAGCCGTCGAGGACCGTCCGCCACGCGCGGTAGACGTCATGGACGCCGTCCTGGTCGAAGAACGGCGAGGCCGCGGTCGGGGAGGCCGCCAGTGCCCCATCGCCCTCACCGGCGGGCAGGTGATCGGGCAGACCCTCGGCTTTGATGAGACCGTGGGCGACATCGACGCGGAAGCCGTCGACGCCGCGGTCGAGCCAGAAGCGCAGGATTCCCTCGAACGCCTCCCGCACGGCCGGATTCTCCCAGTTGAGGTCGGGCTGAGTGGGATCGAAGAGGTGGAGGTACCAGTCGTCGCTGCCCTCGACCCGGGTCCACGCGGGACCGCCGAAGACCGACGTCCAGTTGTTCGGCGGTGCCTCACCGCCGTCCCGACCGGTGCGGAAGACGTACATGTCACGGGCGGGGTCCCCCGCCTCGGCGCGCAGGGCCTCCTGGAACCACGGATGGGCGGCGGACGTGTGATTGGGGACGAGATCGACGATGACGCGCACGCCCGCGGCGTGGGCACGGGCGATGAGCGCATCGAAGTCGGCGAGCGTGCCGAAGACGGGATCGACGTCCCGGTAGTCGCTGATGTCATAGCCGGCGTCGTTGCCGGGCGAGGGGTAGAACGGGGAGAGCCAGATCGCGTCGACTCCGAGGTCGGTGAAGTGGTCGAAGCGCTCGAGGATCCCCGGCAGGTCGCCGATCCCATCGCCGTCGCCGTCGGCGAACGAGCGCGGATAGACCTGGTAGATGACGGCGTCGGCCGCCCAGCTCTGCCCCTCTGCCATGCCCTGTCTCCTCACTGTGCGATGCGGGCTGTGCGAAAGTCCAGCATAGACGCCACAGGGGCCGCAATCATGATGATTGCGGCCCCTGTGGACTTCAGCGCTGAGCGGTGAGGCTCAGTGGAGAAGAGTCAGATCACTCGATGATCTTGGTGACTCGACCTGCACCGACGGTGCGGCCGCCCTCGCGGATGGCGAAGCGGAGGCCTTCCTCCATGGCGATCGGCTGGATGAGCTCGACCGACATGTCGGTGTTGTCGCCGGGCATGACCATCTCGGTGCCCTCGGGCAGCGTGATGACGCCGGTGACGTCGGTGGTCCGGAAGTAGAACTGCGGACGGTAGTTCGAGTAGAACGGGTTGTGACGGCCGCCCTCGTCCTTGCTCAGGATGTAGACCTGACCTTCGAACTTGGTGTGCGGGGTGATCGAACCCGGCTTGACGATGACCTGGCCGCGCTCGACGTCTTCGCGCTTGGTGCCGCGGAGAAGCAGACCGACGTTCTCACCTGCACGGGCGTCCGGCAGGGTCTTGCGGAACATCTCGATGGCGGTGACGGTCGTCTTCGACGAGTTCGGCTTGATGCCGACGATCTCGATCTCCTCGTTGGGGAGGAGGACGCCGCGCTCGACACGACCGGTGACGACGGTTCCACGACCGGTGATCGTGAAGACGTCCTCGACGGGCATGAGGAAGGGCTTGTCGATGTCGCGCTCCGGCTCCGGAACGTACTCGTCGACCTGATCCATGAGGTCTTCGACGGTCTTGACCCACTTCTCGTCGCCTTCGAGGGCCTTGAGAGCGGAGACCTGGACGACGGGAGCGTTGTCGCCGTCGAACTCCTGGCTCGAGAGCAGGTCGCGGACCTCGAACTCGACGAGCTCGAGGAGCTCTTCGTCTTCGACCATGTCGGACTTGTTGAGAGCCACGACGATGTAGGGCACACCCACCTGGCGCGCGAGCAGGACGTGCTCACGGGTCTGCGGCATCGGACCGTCGGTGGCGGCGACCACGAGGATCGCGCCGTCCATCTGAGCAGCACCGGTGATCATGTTCTTGATGTAGTCGGCGTGACCAGGGGCATCGACGTGAGCGTAGTGACGCTTCTCGGTCTGGTACTCAACGTGCGAGACGTTGATGGTGATGCCGCGCTCCTTCTCCTCAGGTGCGTTGTCCACCTGGTCGAAGGCGCGAGCCTCGTTGAGATCGGGGTACTTGTCCGCCAGGACCTTGGTGATCGCAGCGGTCAAGGTGGTCTTTCCGTGGTCAACGTGGCCGATGGTGCCGATGTTGACGTGCGGCTTAGTCCTATCGAAACTAGCCTTTGCCACTGGGTTCCTCCTCGTGGTTGGCAAAAGATATGCGGTTCATATCTTAGACCTTTGTTGGTTATCTTTCATTCCAGTGATGTTGTTCTACATCACCTTGGCGATGAGCTGTGGAGATTACTCTCCGCCACGCATCTTCTGGATGATCTCGTCGGCCACAGCCTTCGGGACCTCCGCATAGCTGGAGAACTGCATCGAGTACACCGCACGGCCCTGGGTCTTCGACCGCAGGTCTCCGATGTAGCCGAACATCTCCGACAGCGGGACCACAGCCTTGACGACCTTCACGCCGGAAGCGTCGTCCATGGACTGGATCTGGCCACGCCGAGAGTTCAGGTCGCCGATGACGTCGCCCATGTACTCCTCAGGGGTGCGCACCTCGACTTCCATGACCGGCTCGAGCAGAACCGGGTTCGCCTTCTTCACGGCCTCCTTGAGGACCATCGAACCGGCGATCTTGAACGCCATCTCCGAGGAGTCGACGTCGTGGTAGGCACCGTCGACCAGAGTGGCCTTGATGCCGACCAGCGGGTAGCCGGCGAGGACGCCGAGCTGCATCGCATCCTGGATGCCGGCGTCGACGCTCGGGATGTACTCACGAGGCACGCGACCGCCGGTGATGGCGTTCTCGAACTCGTAGATCGTGTCGCCGTCGACCTCGAGAGGCTCGAAGGTCACCTGGACCTTGGCGAACTGTCCCGATCCACCCGTCTGCTTCTTGTGGGTGTAGTCGTACTTCTCGACGGCGCGACGGATCGTCTCGCGGTACGCGACCTGCGGCTTGCCGACGTTCGCCTCGACCTTGAACTCGCGACGCATGCGGTCGACGAGGATGTCGAGGTGAAGCTCGCCCATGCCGCGGATGACGGTCTGGCCGGTCTCCGGGTCGAGTTCGACCTGGTAGGTCGGATCCTCTTTGACGAACTTCTGGATGGCAGCCGAGAGCTTCTCCTGGTCGCCCTTCGTCTTGGGCTCGATGGCCACGGAGATGACGGGCTCGGGGAAGGTCATCGACTCGAGCGCGATCGGGTGTGCGGGATCGCACAGCGTGTCGCCCGTCGTCGTGTCCTTGAGACCGATGAACGCGTAGATGTGACCGGCGATCGCCTCTTCGACCGGGTTCTCCTTGTTGGAGTGCATCTGGAAGAGCTTTCCGACGCGCTCCTTCTTTCCGCTCGTGGCGTTGAGAACCTGCTCGCCCGACTTCACCTGTCCCGAGTACACGCGGACGTAGGTGAGCGCACCGAAGAACGGGTGCGTGGCCACCTTGAACGCGAGTGCCGAGAACGGCTCGTCGACGGAGGGCTTGCGGACGATCTCCTCTTCCTCGTTGCTCGGGTTGTGTCCGATCATCGGAGGCACGTCGAGCGGCGAGGGGAGGTAGTCGAGGACCGCGTTGAGCATGGGCTGGACGCCCTTGTTCTTGTACGCGGAACCGCACATGACCGGGAAGGCCTCGGAGTTGATGACGAGAGCGCGGATGCCGGCCTTGAGCTCGGCGATCGAGATCTCCTCACCCTCGAGGTACTTCTCCATGAGCTCTTCCGAGCTCTCGGCGACGTCCTCGACGAGCTGGGCACGGTACTCTTCGGCCTTGTCCTTGAGATCCGCGGGGATCTCGATCTCGGTCATGTCCTGACCCTTCTTGGACTCGTCAGGCCAGATGTAGGCCTTCATCTCAAGAAGGTCGACGATGCCCTCGAAGTCGGACTCGGCACCGATCGGCAGCTGGATGACGAGCGGCTTCGCACCGAGGCGGTCCTTGATGGTCTGCACGGTGAAGTAGAAGTCCGCACCGAGCTTGTCCATCTTGTTGACGAAGCACACACGCGGAACGTTGTACTTGTCAGCCTGACGCCACACGGTCTCGGACTGCGGCTCAACGCCTTCCTTGCCGTCGAACACGGCGACGGCGCCATCGAGGACGCGGAGCGAGCGCTCCACCTCGACGGTGAAGTCGACGTGTCCCGGGGTGTCGATGATGTTGATCTGGTAATCGTGCCAGTAGCAGGTCGTCGCGGCCGACGTGATCGTGATGCCGCGCTCCTGCTCCTGCTCCATCCAGTCCATCGTCGAGGCACCGTCGTGGGTCTCGCCGATCTTGTAGTTCACACCGGTGTAGAACAGGATGCGTTCGGTCGTAGTGGTCTTACCGGCATCGATGTGGGCCATGATGCCGATATTGCGGACCTTGTTCAGGTCGGTGAGCACGTCAAGTGCCACGGTGTCTCTCTCTCAATCGATGACTTGACCGCAGTCCCTTCCCTCCCGACCGATCTGCGCAGCAGACCGATCGGGCGGCAAGGGCGACGATCACCAGCGGTAGTGGGCGAAGGCCTTGTTGGACTCGGCCATCTTGTGGGTGTCCTCACGGCGCTTGACAGCGGCACCGAGGCCGTTGCCCGCGTCGAGGATCTCATTCATGAGACGCTCGGTCATCGTCTTCTCACGGCGCTGGCGGGCGTAGCCCACGAGCCAGCGCAGTGCCAGGGTCGTCGAACGAGCAGGACGGACGTCGACCGGCACCTGGTAGGTCGCACCGCCGACGCGGCGGGAGCGGACCTCGAGGGACGGGCGAATGTTGTCGAGAGCCTTCTTGAGGTTGGCAACCGGGTCGTTGCCGTTCTTCTCGCGGGTGCCCTCGAGGGCACCGTAGACGATGCGCTCGGCAGTCGAGCGCTTGCCGTCGAGCAGGATCTTGTTGATCAGCTGCGTGACGAGCGGCGAGTTGAAGACGGGGTCGACGACGATCGGTCGCTTCGGTGCAGGACCTTTGCGCGGCATTACTTCTTCTCCCTCTTCGCTCCGTACTTGCTGCGGGCCTGCTGACGGCCCTTGACACCCTGGGTGTCGAGCGAACCGCGCACGATCCGGTAGCGCACACCCGGAAGGTCCTTGACACGGCCACCGCGCACGAGCACGATCGAGTGCTCCTGCAGGTTGTGTCCCTCACCGGGGATGTACGCGGTCACTTCGATCTGGCTCGAGAGCTTGACACGAGCGACCTTGCGAAGAGCCGAGTTCGGCTTCTTGGGGGTGGTGGTGTACACACGGGTGCACACGCCGCGACGCTGGGGGCTGCCCTTCAGGGCAGGGGCGTCGGACCCTGCGGATTTGTTATGCCGTCCTTTGCGGACGAGCTGCTGGATTGTCGGCACTAAGCGTTCTCCATTGCTTCTCGATGAACCTAATTCCCACATCGGCCGCGACGCAGGTCGCGTTTGTGAACCGTGGGACATATCCGACTGAACACCGGGTGAAGCTTGACTCCCGATGCCAGTAACCACGCGGCCTCACACACCCTGCGGTCGGGAGTGTCGCAAGGACACGCGCGCGCAGAGTTCTGCTCGGTCGGGCGGCCTGCGCCGGTCGCATTCACACGGGATCCAGGTCTCACAACACACCTGGCATGATCGTTCGACGACGCAGATAACACAATCAGTCGCCTCCCAGAATATCGCGTGCGCGAGCCTCCGGTCAAAATCGCCGGAAGCGGCGTATCCTGCTCCGCCCGACCGTCCCCGGGAGGAGAGACGCAGGTCACGAAGAAGCAGGCTCGCTTCCTTGACTCATTCAAGAAAACCATGCAAGGGTGAAAGGGTGACAGAGGAACAACAGGCGCCGACAGGGAACTATTCCGCGATCCTGCGGACCAGCTCCCTGCGCGTGACGAAGCAGAGAGTCGCGGTGCTGGCAGCGGTGGACGCCCATCCCCACGCCGACACCGAGACCGTCATCCGCGCGGTCAGGGAGGACCTCCCCGAGGTCTCCCATCAGGCCGTCTACGACTCACTCCACACCCTCACCGAGGCGGGTCTCCTCCGCTGCATCCAACCGTCCGGGTCCGTCGCCCGGTACGAGCGGCGCATCGGCGACAACCATCATCACCTCGTGTGCCGGGAGTGCAGCCGGATCGTCGACATCGACTGCACGGTCGGTCAGGCACCGTGCCTGACCCCGTCACACGATCACGGTTTCGTCATCGACGAGGCCGAGGTGACGTTCTGGGGTCTGTGTCCGGACTGCGCCCGCCGCAGTGCCGAGCCGGAGCCCGAACACCGGCTGCCCTCTGTCGTCTGAGCCGGGAGGCGCTCTCGCCGCGCCCTTCCGTCGCCATCAGCTGAGCCCGACCGGGGCTCGACACCGAAAGGAACACCATGACCGACACCTCCACTGCAGGCGGCTGCCCAGTCGTCCACACGACCGCGGGTGCCAACCCGACGACCGAACCCGGATCGCTGACCACTCCCCTGCAGGGCGACGCCAACGCCCAGTGGTGGCCCAACCGGCTCAACCTCAAGATCCTCGCGAAGAACCAGCCCGCCCGCGACCCGATGGACGCCGACTTCGACTACGCGGCGGAGTTCTCCAGCCTCGACTACGACGGGCTCAAGGCCGACCTCGCCGCGCTGCTGACGACGAGCGAGGACTGGTGGCCGGCTGACTTCGGCAACTACGGTCCGTTCATGATCCGCATGGCCTGGCACTCCGCCGGCACCTACCGCGTCCAGGACGGCCGCGGCGGCGGCGGTGAGGGCCAGCAGCGCTTCGCGCCGCTCAACTCGTGGCCGGACAATGTCGGACTCGACAAGGCCCGCCGCCTCCTGTGGCCGGTGAAGAAGAAGTACGGGAAGAAGATCTCGTGGGCCGACCTCTTCATCCTCGCGGGCAATGTCGCCCTCGAGCAGATGGGATTCACGACCTTCGGCTTCGCCGGCGGTCGCGCCGACGTGTGGGAGCCCGACAACGACGTCTACTGGGGTTCGGAGACCGAATGGCTCGGCACCGACAAGCGCTACGCGGGCAATCGTGAACTGCAGAAGCCGCTCGCGGCGACGACGATGGGCCTCATCTACGTCAACCCCGAAGGCCCCGAGGGCGAACCCGACCCGGTCAAGGCCGCCGCTGACATCCGTGAGACCTTCGGGCGGATGGCGATGAACGACGAGGAGACCGTCGCCCTCATCGCCGGCGGCCACACCTTCGGCAAGACCCACGGCGCCGGACCCGAGAGCCACAAGGGCCCCGACCCGGAAGCCGGTGCCCTCGAGGAGCAGGGCCTGGGCTGGAAGTCCGACTTCGGCACCGGTTCGGGCAACGACGCGATCGGCAGCGGCATCGAGGTCACGTGGACCTACCACCCGACCCGCTGGGACAACGAGTTCTTCCACATCCTCTTCGCGTACGAGTGGGAGAAGTTCGAGAACGAGGGCGGCCACATCCAGTGGCGTCCGGTCGACGGCGGCGGCGATGACATGGTGCCGATGGCCCAGGGTGAGGGACGCCGTGAGCCCCGCATGCTCACGACCGACCTCTCGCTACGCTTCGACCCGGCCTACGAGAAGATCTCGCGTCGCTTCAAGGACGATCAGAAGGCGTTCGAGGATGCGTTCGCCCGCGCGTGGTTCAAGCTCACGCACCGCGACATGGGACCCGCGACCCGCTACCTCGGACCCGAGGTGCCGAACGAGGACCTCATCTGGCAGGATCCGATCCCGGCGGGCACCCCGCTCAACAACGGCGAGGTCGAACTCGTCAAGGCCGCCGTGCGCAACTCCGGCCTCAGCGTCTCCCAGCTCGTGTCGACGACGTGGGCTGCAGCGTCCTCGCACCGCGTCTCCGACATGCGCGGCGGCGTCAACGGCGGTCGCCTGCGCCTCGAACCCCAGCGGAACTGGACGGCCAATGAGCCGGCCAAGCTCGCCGAGGTGATCGGTGTGCTCGAGCGCATCGCCGCTGAGACCGGCGCCTCCTTCGCCGATGTCGTCGCGATCGCCGGCGCCGTCGGCGTCGAGACCGCCGCTGCGGCCGCGGGCTTCGACGTCACCGTGCCCGTGTCGACCGGACGCGGGGACGCCTCGCAGGAGCAGACGGACGTCGAGTCCTTCTCCTACCTCGAGCCGACCCATGACGGCTTCCGCAACTACCTCACCCCGGGTCTGCCGCTGGCCGCCGAGTACCTTCTCCTCGACCAGGCGAGCCTGCTCGGTCTCACCACCTCTGAGCTCACGGTCCTCATCGGCGGACTCCGCGTCCTCGGGGCGAACCACGAGGACTCCGAACTCGGCGTGTTCACCGACCGCAAGGGCGAGCTGACGAACGACTTCTTCGTCAACCTCCTCGAACTCGGCAACACGTGGAAGGCCGTCGGCGATTCGGCGACGACCAACCTCTACGAGTCCTTCTCCCCGACCGGTGAGAAGCTGTGGTCGGGCAGCCGCGTCGACCTCCTCTTCGGGTCGAACTCCGAGCTGCGGGCGATCGCCGAGGTCTACGCCTCCGACGATGCGAAGGAGAAGTTCGTCAACGACTTCGTCAATGCCTGGTCGAAGGTGGTCGAGGCCGACCGCTACGACCTCAAGCGCTGAGACCAGTCTCTCCTCGCCGTGGTGAGCCGCCTCGGCGAGGATGACCTGCTCTGTGAGGAGAGGTGAGAAGGCGGTGTCCCGTTATCGGGGCACCGCCTTCGTCGTGTCCCGGCCAGGCAGTGTGTCCGCCGCTACACTGGGGACCATGCCCGACGAACAGCTCGAACCACCGTCCCGCCCGAGGATTCGGGCCTCCGATGCCGACCGCGACGCCGTCCTCGCCGTCATCACCGAGGCGGTGAGCAGCGGTCGCCTCGACCCCGATGAGACCGCCGAGCGGCAGGACGAGGCGATCCGGGCGAAGTACCTCCACGAGCTCGCTCCGCTCATCGTCGACCTGCCCGAAGGACGCGAACTCCACCTCCGCCTCGAGCGACAGACGGGCGGGACGACCCCAGGCGCCCAGATCGTGCCGCGCAACGCACCCGCGCCGCTCTCGCCGACGGCCCCGCCGGGTTCCGCGAGCCCCGTGAACTCGGTGGCGATCATGTCCGGGCGGGAGATCGACGTCCCCGCGGGCACTGCCGAGGTGACGACGTTTGCGCTCATGGGCGGGGACAACATCGACCTCACCGAGGTCATGGGTCCCGGCGTCACCGTCGAACTCGTCGCGTATTCGATGTGGGCGGGCAACGACATCTATGTGCCGCCGGGCGTGCAGATCAGAGACGAGACGATCAACATCATGGCCGGCAACGAGATCCGGCAGTCGGCCAGGGGCGACGGCTCGAACGGCACCGTCGTGCTCAAGGGGTTCTCGCTCATGGCCGGCCACGACGTGCACTTGGCCAAAGGCTACCGAGGAAAGGACCAGGGACAGCTGACATGAGAATCGGAATCCTCACCTCCGGCGGCGACAGCCCCGGCCTCAACGCCGTCATCCGCGGCATCGTCCGCAAGGGCATCCGTTCGCACGGCTCGTCCTTCGTCGGCATCCGCGACGGCTGGCGGGGACTGCTCGAGGACGACATGTTCGAGATGTCGATGCTCGACGTCCGCGGCCTCTCCGGACGCGGCGGCACGATCCTCGGCACCTCGCGCACCCACCCCTACGAGGACGGGGGTCCCGCACGGATGCGGGAGGTGCTCGCCGCGCACGACATCGACGCGATCGTCGCGATCGGCGGTGAGGGGACGCTCTCGGGGGCCTCCCGCCTCGTCGAGGAGGAGGGGATCAACATCGTCGGCGTGCCGAAGACGATCGACAACGACCTCGACAACACCGACTACACGTTCGGCTTCGACACCGCCCAGTCGATTGCCACCGAGGCGATCGACCGTCTGCGCACCACTGCGGAGTCCCACCACCGGTGCATGGTCATCGAGGTGATGGGCCGCAACGTCGGCTGGATCGCCCTCCACTCGGGCATGGC
Source organism: Brevibacterium sp. XM4083 (assembly GCF_006489205.2). GTDB lineage: Bacteria > Actinomycetota > Actinomycetes > Actinomycetales > Brevibacteriaceae > Brevibacterium. Next base: position 64,333 of record NZ_VFYR02000004.1, read on the forward strand.
CGGCGGGGCGCACGCGATCCTCATGCCGGAGTTCCCGGTGTCGATGGGCCAGATCGGGCAGTGGGTGACCTCGGCGCGGGATCGCGGACGCGCCCCGATCGTCGTCGTCGCCGAGGGCTTCGTGCCCGAGGGCCTCGACGAGCAGATCGCCGACCGCGGAGTCGACTCGCGCGGCCGGGCCCGACTCGGCGGCATCGCCAACTACCTCGCGCCGCTCATCGAGGAGCAGACGGGCATCGAGACCCGCGCGACGATCCTCGGCCACCTGCAGCGCGGCGGCTCCCCCACCGCGTACGACCGGGTGCTCTCGACGCGACTGGGAATGGCTGCGGCCGACCTCGCCCACGACGAGCAGTGGGGCAAGATGGCGAGCCTCAAGGGCACCGACATCGTCGCCGTCGAGATGGCCTCGGCCGTCGACAGCCTCAAGACCGTGCCGCTGGACCGGTGGGAAGAGGCGCAGGTCCTCTTCGGCTGAGGGTCTGCGGTGCTGCTGCGCCGGGGCGGTGGTGATTCTGCGCCGGGTCGATGGTGATTTCGCGCCAAATTGGTGGTGATTCCGGCGCGATTTCCACCCTCAACCTGGCGCAGACTGCGGGGCGCCGCCTGCGGAGTCTCTCCGGGCGGGTGTTCGCAGCATCGGGGCGTGGTGCCTGCGCGTGCCGGCGGCGGCCAGAAGTGTGTCAGCCTGCTGATAGTGTTTCTGCCGGCGAGAAGTTCGCGCCACGCACGCCTTGCCTGCGAAAAGTCGTTCTGCCCATCGACTGGTTGCCTGCACAACGACTTTCGGCCCACAGACACATCCGGCGCAGGGCGTGTCGGGAGCGAGTGCCGGCAAGAAGCGCGTCCGGTGGCCAGAAGTGTGGCGGCCAGCAAGAAGCGAGTCCGGCGGGCAGAAGTGTGTCGGCCTGCTGAAAGTGTTTCTGCCGGCGAGAAGTTCGCGACACGCACGTACTGCCTGCGAAAAGTCATTCTGCCCATCGACTGGTTGCCCGCACAACGACTTTCGGCCCACAGACACATCCGGCGTACAGACCCAATCGGCACAGGGCGTGTCGCAGGCATGCAGAAGGGGCACCCACCGGATCGGTGGGTGCCCCTTCTCACTGCGCTCGGACCGACTGCGCCGCCTCAGCGACTCAGCCGACCGGAGACCGGCAGCTCAGTGCCGACTCAGCTGAAAGCGCCGTAGTCGTAGTCCTCGAGCGGGATGGCGGAACCGGAGTCGGATCCGATGCCCGCGTAGAAGTCACCGTAGCTGTTGGTGAACATCTCCGCCTTCGCCTCCTCCGTCGGCTCCACAACGATGTTGCGGTGCGTCTGGAGACCGGTGCCGGCCGGGATGAGCTTACCGAGGATGACGTTCTCCTTCAGGCCCATGAGCGTGTCCGACTTGCCTTCCATCGCGGCCTCGGTGAGGACGCGCGTCGTCTCCTGGAAGGACGCAGCCGAGAGCCACGACTCGGTCGCCAGCGAGGCCTTCGTGATGCCCATGAGCTCATCACGCGCCGAGGCGGGCTGACCGCCTTCGGCGACCACGCGACGGTTCTCCGCCTGGTAGCGCCCGCGGTCGACGAGCTCGCCGGGCAGCAGGTTCGTGTCGCCCGACTCGATGACGGTGACGCGACGCAGCATCTGGCGCACGATGACCTCGATGTGCTTGTCGTGGATGCCCACGCCCTGCGAGCGGTACACCTTCTGCACCTGCTCGACGAGGAAGCGCTCGGCCTCACGACGACCGCGGATGCGCAGCACCTGCTTCGGGTCGACCGCGCCGACGACGAGCTGTTCGCCCGCCTTGACGTGCTGACCGTCCTCGACGAGGAGGCGGGCACGCTTGGAGACTGCGTGCTCGATCTCGTCGCTGCCGTCATCGGGGGTGATGACGACGAAGCGGGTCTTGCGACTGTCGTCGATCTTCGCACGACCGGTCGCCTCGGCGATCGGGGCGAAGCCCTTCGGGGTGCGAGCCTCGAAGAGCTCGGTGACACGGGGCAGACCCTGGGTGATGTCACCCGAGGACGCCGCCACACCACCGGTGTGGAAGGTGCGCATCGTCAGCTGGGTGCCGGGCTCGCCGATCGACTGAGCCGCGACGGTGCCGATCGCCTCGCCGATGTCGACGAGCTTGCCGGTGGCCATCGAACGGCCGTAGTGCATCGCCGAGATCTGCGTGTCCGAATCCGCGGTGAGCACCGAGTAGACCTTGAGCTCTTCGACGCCGGCGGCCACGAGGGTGTCGATGACATCCGCCGTGACATCGGTCTTCGCCGGAACGATGACGTTGCCGTCGGCATCCGTGACATCGGAGACGGTGAGACGACCGTAGAGGCTCGTCTCGACGTACTCGTGGGGCACGAGGTTGCCCTCGTGGTCACGCTCGGCCACGGGCAGGGTGATGCCCTTGGTCGAATCCGTGTCCTGGGTGCGGATGATGACGTCCTGCGACACGTCGACGAGGCGACGGGTCAGGTAGCCGGAGTCAGCGGTACGCAGCGCCGTGTCCGCGAGGCCCTTGCGGGCACCGTGGGAGGCGATGAAGTACTCGAGCACCGACAGGCCCTCGCGGTAGTTCGAGGTGATCGGACGCGGGATGATCTCACCCTTCGGGTTCGTCACCAGACCGCGCATACCGGCGAGCTGACGGACCTGCATCCAGTTACCGGACGCACCGGACTCGACGAGGCGGAGCACCGAGTTCTCCTCCGGGAAGTTCGTCCGCATGACCTGGTCGACCTTCTCGGTGGTCTCGGTCCACAGCTTGACGAGCTCATTGCGGCGCTCGTCATCGGTGAGCGCACCGAGTTCGTACTGCTGCTGGACCTTCGTGTCGAGCGCCTCGGCGTTCTCGAGGATCTCCGTCTTCGCCTCGGGTGAGACGACATCGGACATCGCCACGGTGATGCCCGAGCGCGTCGCCCAGTGGAAGCCGCCGGACTTGAAGTTGTCGAGCGTGTGCGCGACCTCGACCTTCGGGTACTCCTCCGCGAGGTGGTTGACGATCCGGCTCAGCGCCTTCTTGTCGATCGTCGAGTTCACGTAGGTGTAGTCCGCGGGCAGGTAGTCGTTGAACAGCGCGCGGCCCAGCGTGGTCTCCACGTCGAGCGGCGTGCCCGGCTCCCAGCCCTCGGGAACGTCGAGATCGGTCCCGGGAACGACGTTCTCGAGACGGATCGTCACAGCCGAACCGAGGTCGAGCTCGCCGTGGTCGAAGGCCATGATGGCTTCGCCGAGGCTGGAGAACGACCGGCCCTCACCGGCGAGTCCCCTGCGCTCCGAGGTGAGGTGGTACAGACCGATGATCATGTCCTGGGAGGGCATGGTCACGGGCTTGCCGTCGGAGGGCTTGAGGATGTTGTTGGCCGAGAGCATGAGGATGCGGGCCTCGGCCTGCGCCTCGGGGCTCAGCGGCAGGTGGACGGCCATCTGGTCACCGTCGAAGTCGGCGTTGAACGCCGAGCACACGAGCGGATGCAGCTGGATGGCCTTGCCCTCGATGAGCTGCGGTTCGAACGCCTGGATGCCCAGACGGTGCAGGGTCGGTGCGCGGTTGAGGAGCACCGGGTGTTCGGTGATGACCTCTTCGAGCACGTCCCACACCTGCGGGTGCTGACGCTCGACCATGCGCTTGGCCGACTTGATGTTCTGCGCGTGGTTGAGATCGACCAGGCGCTTCATGACGAACGGCTTGAACAGCTCGAGCGCCATCGTCTTCGGCAGACCCGCCTGGTGGAGGCTGAGCTGCGGACCGACGACGATGACCGAACGGCCCGAGTAGTCGACGCGCTTGCCGAGCAGGTTCTGACGGAACCGGCCCTGCTTGCCCTTGAGCATGTCCGACAGCGACTTGAGCGGGCGGTTGCCCGGTCCGGTCACGGGACGACCGCGACGACCGTTGTCGAACAGCGAGTCGACGGCTTCCTGGAGCATCCGCTTCTCGTTGTTGACGATGATCTCGGGAGCACCGAGGTCGAGCAGGCGCTTGAGGCGGTTGTTGCGGTTGATGACGCGACGGTAGAGATCGTTGAGATCCGAGGTCGCGAAGCGGCCACCGTCGAGCTGGACCATCGGACGCAGCTCCGGCGGGATCACCGGGACGACGTCGAGGACCATGCCCTCGGGGTTGTTGTCCGTGGTGAGGAACGCGTTGACGACCTTGAGGCGCTTGAGCGCACGGGTCTTGCGCTGTCCCTTGCCGGTGTTGATGAGCTCGCGCAGCTTCTCGGACTCGGCTTCGAGGTCGAAGTCGAGCAGGCGCTTCTGGATCGCCTCGGCGCCCATGGCACCCGTGAAGTAGAGGCCGAAGCGGGCGAACATCTCGCGGTAGAGGCTCTCGTCACCTTCGAGGTCGTTGACCTTGAGGTTCTTGAACCGGTCCCACACCTGCTCAAGGCGGTCGATCTCGCGATCGGCGTTCTTGCGCAGCTTGTCCATCTCCTTGTCGGCGACGTCGCGCAGCTTCTTCTTGGCCTGCGCGGTTCCGCCGTCGGCTTCGAGGGCCGCGAGGTCCTCTTCGAGCTTCTTGGCACGACGGTCGATGTCGGCGTCACGGCGGTCGCCGATCTGCTGCTTCTCGACGTCGATCTTGTTCTGCAGGCTCGGCAGATCCCGGTGACGGGACTCCTCGTCGACAGAGGTGATCATGTACGCGGCGAAGTAGATGACCTTCTCGAGGTCCTTCGGCGCGAGATCGAGCAGGTAGCCCAAGCGCGAGGGAACGCCCTTGAAGTACCAGATGTGGGTGACGGGAGCGGCGAGCTCGATGTGGCCCATGCGCTCACGGCGCACCTTGGCACGGGTCACCTCGACGCCGCAGCGCTCGCAGATGATCCCCTTGAAGCGCACGCGCTTGTACTTGCCGCAGGCGCACTCCCAGTCACGGGTGGGGCCGAAGATCTTCTCGCAGAAGAGTCCGTCCTTCTCCGGCTTCAGGGTGCGGTAGTTGATGGTCTCCGGCTTCTTGACCTCACCGTGCGACCAACCGCGGATGTCATCGGCGGTGGCGAGACCGATCCGCAGCTCATCGAAGTAATTGACGTCAGGCACGTAAATCCTCTTTCCTGGTGATGAGCTCGAGGCTCATCGAAAATCTGTGTCGGTTGAAGTGGAAGTGCTCAGACTTCTTCTACGGTCTGGGCTTCGCGGTAGGACAGGTCGATGCCGAGCTCTTCAGCTGCCCGGTAGACCTCGTCCTCCGAGTCGCGCATCTCGACCTGGCCGCCGTCGGACGACAGGACTTCGACGTTGAGGCACAGCGACTGCATCTCCTTGATGAGGACCTTGAACGACTCGGGGATTCCCGGATCGGGCAGGTTCTCACCCTTGACGATGGCTTCGTAGACCTTGACACGGCCCGGGATGTCATCGGACTTGATGGTCAGCAGCTCCTGCAGCGTGTACGCCGCACCGTAGGCCTCGAGGGCCCACACTTCCATCTCACCGAAGCGCTGACCGCCGAACTGCGCCTTACCGCCCAGCGGCTGCTGGGTGATCATCGAGTACGGACCGGTCGAGCGCGCGTGGATCTTGTCGTCGACGAGGTGGTGGAGCTTGAGCATGTACATGTATCCGACGGAGATCGGGTACGGGAACGGCTCACCGGAGCGACCGTCGAACAGCTGGGCCTTGCCCGAGGAGTCGATGAGTCGATCTCCGTCGCGGTTCGGGGTCGTCGCGTCGAGCAGTCCGCGCAGCTCCTGCTCGTGCGCACCGTCGAAGACCGGGGTGGCCAGGTTGGTGCCCGGCTCGGCTTCGCGGGCGAGCTGCGGAAGCTCCTCGGCCCACTCGGGGCTGCCCTCGATCTTCCACCCCTGCTTGGAGATCCATCCGAGGTGGATCTCGAAGACCTGTCCGATGTTCATACGACGCGGAACACCGTGCGGGTTGAGGATGACGTCGACGGGGGTGCCGTCGGCGAGGAACGGCATGTCCTCGACCGGCAGGATCGTCGAGATGACGCCCTTGTTGCCGTGGCGGCCGGCCATCTTGTCACCGATCGTGATCTTGCGTCGCTGGGCGACGTAGACGCGGACCATCTGGTTGACGCCGGGCGAGAGCTCGTCGTCGTCCTCACGGTCGAAGACGCGCACACCGATGACGGTGCCGATCTCGCCGTGGGGCACGCGCAGCGAGGTGTCGCGGACCTCACGGGACTTCTCACCGAAGATCGCCCGGAGCAGACGCTCCTCCGGGGTCAGCTCGGTCTCGCCCTTCGGGGTGACCTTGCCGACGAGGATGTCGCCGTCGGTGACCTCGGCGCCGATGCGGATGATGCCGCGATCGTCGAGGTCGGCCAGAGCGTCGGGCGAGATGTTCGGGATGTCCCGGGTGATCTCCTCGGCACCGAGCTTGGTGTCGCGGGCGTCGACCTCGTGCTCCTCGATGTGGATCGAGGAGAGGACGTCGTCCTGGACCAGGCGCTGCGAGAGGATGATCGCATCCTCGAAGTTGTAGCCCTCCCACGACATGAACGCGACGAGGAGGTTCTTGCCGAGAGCCATCTCTCCGCCCTCGGTCGAGGGTCCGTCGGCGAGCACCGCACCGACCTCGACGCGGTCTCCCTCGTCGACGATGATGCGCTGGTTGTACGACGTGCCGTGGTTCGAGCGCTTGAACTTCGAGGCCCGGTAGGTCTGCTGCGTGCCGTCGTCGGCGAGGACGGTGACGAAGTCAGCCGACACCTCGGTGACGACGCCCGACTTCTCGGCGACGATGACGTCACCGGCGTCGACCGCGGCGCGGTACTCCATGCCGGTGCCCACGACGGGAGCCTCGGACATGACCAGCGGCACGGCCTGACGCTGCATGTTCGCACCCATGAGGGCGCGGTTGGCGTCGTCGTGCTCGAGGAACGGGATGAGCGCCGAGGCGACCGACACCATCTGACGTGCGGAGACGTCCATGAAGTCGATCTGGTCGCGGAGCACGAGCTCGGCTTCGCCGCCGCCGCCCTTCGGACGGGCGAGGACTTCCTCTTCCGCGAAGCGCTGATCGTCGGTCAGCGGAGCGTTGGCCTGCGCGATGTTGTAGTCGAGCTCGTCATCGGCGGTGAGGTACTCGGTCTCGTCGGTGACGACACCGTCGACGACCTTGCGGTACGGGGTCTCGATGAAGCCGAACGGGTTGATCCGCGCGTACGAGGCGAGCGAGCCGATGAGGCCGATGTTCGGACCCTCGGGGGTCTCGATCGGGCACATGCGGCCGTAGTGCGACGGGTGGACGTCACGGACTTCCATGGCGGCGCGGTCGCGGGAGAGACCACCGGGGCCCAGTGCAGACAGGCGACGCTTGTGGGTCAGACCCGCGAGCGGGTTGTTCTGATCCATGAACTGCGACAGCTGCGAGGTTCCGAAGAACTCCTTGATCGCGGCCACGACGGGACGGATGTTGATGAGCGTCTGCGGCGTGATCGCCTCGACGTCCTGGGTCGTCATGCGCTCGCGCACGACGCGCTCCATGCGGGACAGACCCGTGCGGACCTGGTTCTCGATGAGCTCGCCGACCGCGCGGATGCGGCGGTTGCCGAAGTGGTCGATGTCGTCGAGCTTGACGCGCAGCTCGATCTCCTCGCCGTCGCGCACACCCTTCGTCGTCTCGACACCGGCGTGGAGCGAGACGAGGTAGCGGATGGTGGCGACGACGTCGTCGACGGAGAGCACGGAATCCGACAGCGGAGCGTCGACGCCGAGCTTGCGGTTGACCTTGTAGCGGCCGACCTTGGCCAGGTCGTAGCGCTTCGGGTTGAAGTAGAGGTTGTTGAGCAGGTTGCGGGCGGCCTCGGCGGTCGCCGGCTCTGCCGGACGCAGCTTCTTGTAGATGTCGAGCAGGGCCTCTTCCTGCGTCGAGACGGTGTCCTTCGCGAGGGTCTCGCGGATCGACTCGAACTCGCCGAACTCCTCGAGGATCTTCGACTCGGTCCAGCCGAGGGCCTTGAGCAGGACGGTGACCGACTGCTTGCGCTTGCGGTCGAGGCGGACGCCGACCTGGTCGCGCTTGTCGACCTCGAACTCGAGCCAGGCACCGCGGGAGGGGATGATCTTCGCGGAGAAGATGTCCTTGTCCGTGGTCTTGTCGACGCTCGACTCGAAGTAGGCGCCGGGCGAGCGGACGAGCTGCGAGACGACGACGCGCTCGGTGCCGTTGACGATGAACGTGCCCTTGTCGGTCATGAGCGGGAAGTCGCCCATGAAGACGGTCTGGCTCTTGATCTCGCCGGTGTTGTTGTTCATGAACTCAGCGGTCACGTAGAGCGGCGCCGAGTAGGTCATGTCGCGTTCCTTGCACTCGTCGATCGAGTACTTGGGAGCTTCGAACCTGTGCTCACGGAACGACAGCGACATCGATCCACCGAAGTCCTCGATCGGTGAGATCTCTTCGAAGATGTCCTCGAGACCGGACGTGGTCGCGACGGAGTCGTCTCCGATTTCGATGGCTTCGGCGACGCGGTCCTGCCACGCTTCCGATCCGATGAGCCAGTCGAAGCTGTCGGTCTGGAGTCCGAGCAGGTCGGGAACCTCAAGCGGTTCGCGGATCTTCGCGAATGAGATTCTCTTGGGGGGATTAGCGGTCCTGGTGTTATCGTTGGCGGCGGCCAATGGGATCCTTCCGAGTGCTTCACCAATTGATACGTCGCTACCCCACTCGCTCACCGGCTGCCGATCCCCGGGTGTGTCGATTTCGACACCGGGCGACAACGTGGTTCACTGGAGTGGAACTGACCTGCCCCCCGCTATATGAAGGCACGCCACAGGCACAGCAACGCAAATATCAAGCTTATAGCATTCGGTCAAGTCACGCAAGCATTCTTTCCGCGTGGTTCACTCCCCCGCCGAGGCGGTCGCCGGCAGCTCCTTCTTCCACACTCCGGTCCATGCGAACGTCGCGAAGCCAGCCCGGTCATTGATCGCGAGCATCCAGGCGTTCTCCACGGCATTCCACGTGTAAACGCGCTCAACCGGACTCGACCGCAGCAGCTGCGCATGGTTGGCCTGCTTGAGCCTCGCCCCGAGCCCGTGCCCGCGGTGATCGCGCAGCACGAGGGTCCCACCCTGCGAGGCGACGGCAGGGCGGTCGTCGAAATGGGCCACCTCGGTGTATCCGGCGATTTCATACTCCGGGGGCGTCCCGTGATCGGTGGGATCGGCGTCGCGCCGGCCGGGGCGCCGCACGGCAAGGGCGGTGTGCATCCGCTCCCCCGCGTCCGCGCGCTGCCGATCGAGCGCACGCACGCGCTCGGCATCCCAGAACTCCTCCTCTTCGAGGTCGGCGGCCCCCGGTATGTCCGTCGACATCGCCCGATGGACGACGGCGAGCGCGTCGAGGTGCTCCTCGGGCACCGGCCCCGACCAGGTGAGGATCTCATAGCCGTCGTCAGGTTCGGCAGCACCATCGTGCTCCGGTGGCCGGAGTCGGGCGATCGCGCACCTCTCGATCTGCCGCAGCGAGTACCCGTGAGCGCGGGCGAACGCGACATCAGCCAGGTCCGCCGGAAGCGACCCGGCCCCGGAGGCCGCCGCGATCCGCGCACCCCGAAGATCCGCGGCAACCACGGTCGCGGGAACCTCGTTGAAGCTCGTCAGCCGGGTCCGCCCGTCCGCGCGCAGATCCGCCTCGACAACGCCGAGGAGCTCGCCGCCGAGTCCCCGCCGCCGGTGCTCGGGGTGGACGGAGACATGGATCTCCGCGCCGTTGAGGTTGTCCTTGAGATCGAGATAGGCGATGCCCTTCGCGACGATCCGTCCGCCGAGGCGGCCGAGCCAGAACTCGTTCGTCGTGTAGTCGGTCGGCTGGGTCAGTCGCTTCCGCACCTCCGCGGGCAACGGATCGAAATCCTCGCCCATCCCGGAGTCGGCGTTGATGATCCGGTCGAAGGCGACCACCTCGGCGACGGTCGCGTCGATCCGCTCAGCGGGCAGGGTTCCTGCGAGGATGCGGGTGATCTCCATCGATCTCCTTGTCCGTGGTCGGTGAGCGGGGACGCCGCCCCGCATCAGCGATCCTATTCCACCGCCTCCCGCTCGCGGCGTCCGACCGGTCCTAGACTGTGCCCATGACGACCATCACCGTGCTCACCTTCGACCCGGCCGCCGTCAACTGCGGGATCATCACCGGCGCCGATCGCAGTCTCATCGTCGACGCCGGCCCCGGCCCCACGGCGGCAGGTGCGCTTGCCGCGCGTGCGGCCGAGATCAGCCGCGAGGCCAACGGCGTCGCCAATCCCATCGACCTCGTCATCACCCATGATCATTGGGACCACTACCTCGGTGCGGCGGCCCTCGTCGACGCCGGCATCGACCGGGTCTTCGCCTCCCCCGCGTTCGCCGCGGACCAGGCCGCGAGCACGTGGATCGCCCTCGACGCGCTGCGGTCGAATCCCGACACCGCCGCGTTCACCCGGGAGCTGCCCGAGGATCCCGGCGACCTCCTCGTCGAGGTCACCCCCATCGCCGAGGCGGGTGAGTCGCCCACGACGATCGACCTCGGCGAAGCCCTAGTCGAACTCTCCGTGCTCGGCGGACACTCCACGGCCGACGTCGTCGTCAGCCTCCCCGAGTCAGGTGTCGTCTTCACCGGCGACCTCATCGAGGAGGGCGCTCCCCCGCAGGCCGGCAGCGACGCGTCGCTGAGCCACTGGGTCGAGAGCCTCCACGCCCTCCTCGCGTTCCCGCAGGCGACGGTCTTCGTCCCCGGACACGGGGTGCCGGTCGACCGGGCGTTCGTCGAGCGGCAGGTCGCCGACCTCGACGGCTTCCGGCTCGCGTCGGTGCCGAATCAGAGCCCGGGAGCCGATGAGCCGTACGAGGGCGCCGATCTGGCGACCGGAGGCTTCGGCGCCGACGATGAGGACGCCTGGGACGAGGCCCAGGAGCATGAGCACGGGCCCGACGCCGAGGTGACCCTGCCCTCCCGTGCGATGCCCGGTGACCATGACCGCACGATCCCCAGGGAGATCACGCTCCCCCAGACCTGAGGCGCGGCGAGGCGGCGAGCCGGCGCGCGCTTCTGGGGGCGGCTGATGGCTGGTGCGACGGTGCGGGCCGGGCCGGCGGGGCGGACCCTCACAGCGACTCCAGGACGCAAAGTGTCGATTCGCGCGAGCAATATCGACACTCCGCGTCCGGAACTTCTGGCGCACAGGAGTGGAGTGGAGTGTGCCGTCCGGAACTCCGGCGGCTCGGGTGCGGCTCAGTCGCGGTCGGGGCGCTCGCGGTGGAGGGCGGTGACGAGATCGCCGCCGATCGCACCGAAGAGCGTGCGCGACCACACGCTGTTCCCCTCGACGTAGGGGGTGTCACCGTCGAAGATCCACCGGAGTTCGCGGCCGGCACGCAGATCGTCACCGCACGCCCGGCACACGGGCACCCGCACGCTCGGGCCGTCGGCGTCGACGCGCGACGTCGTCTGCGCTTCGCCGTGGAGCGGATTGATCGTACACAGGCTCTGCGGCACGGTCGACCTGCGGACCCCGCGCTTCCTCGGACTGCGGCCCGCCTCGGCGATCTCATGTCCGGCCTGCCGGATGAGGACCATCGCGCCGGCGAGGTCGAGTCGCGTCGCAGCCTCGTCATCGACGATGCGGCGGGCCATCTGGTAGGCGTCGAGGGCCCGCTCGACCCGGTCGGCACCGGCAGCATCGAGGTCGGCGGTCTGCAGGCGCCCGAGCGATTCGGCGAGCTCGGCCGTCTCGCCGCTGATGGAGTCCCGCAGCGCATTGCGCTGGAGAGAGTCGACACGGTTGAGGAGCCGGGACGGCAGTGTGAAGGCATGCTCCCGCTCGCGGTCCTGCTTGCGCTCCCGCGCTGACTTCGCCAGCCACACACCGGCGATGACGAGCGCGAGGACGAGGATCGCCGCGCCGAGGAAGAGCGGCGCGAACGACCCGGATCCGCTGTCATAGATGACCTCGGTGCCGGGCACGTTCTGCCCGGTGACCGCCTCGGTGTCGGTGCGCTCCTGCGGGTCGGCATAGTACCCGAGGAGGATGTTGAGCTTCGTCGTCGAGGGCGTGGAGTAGTTCCAGTCGTCGGAGGCGTTGAGGTTCTGGTCCATGACCTCGAGCTTTTCGGCCGTGTCGGCGAACGTCTCGTCGACGGCGAGGTCCTCGGTGCCGTTGATCATCACGTAGGCGCCTTCACCGCCGTGGAACACCTTGATCTGCTCGAGCTGCTCACGATCGACGCGGTCGGCATCGACGGCGATGACGTAGACAGGGAAGTCGAGTCCGTCGACGGTCGTCTTCGCCTTGTCGATGAGCGTCGGGTTGAGGGTGTCGGCGAGGGCGGGATCGATCCAGAACGGATCGGCCTTGAGTGCCTCGGCGATCTGCTGGGGTGTTGTGCTCATCGCCTGTTCCCCTCCTTCGTTCGCGCCCGGTTCTCGGCGGGTTTCGTCATCCCCGACGGCGACTGCCCTGCCCTGCGCTGACGGATCCAGACGATGAGCGGCACGGCGACGGCGGCCGCACCAGCACCGAGGACCAGACCGATGGTCGCTCCGGCGATCGCGGACCCGGGGTGGTAGGCGAGGTCGCGGGGGTCCTGTTCGTTCCCGGGGTCGGCGACGTACTCCGTGTCGGTGTACGGCTCGTCGGGGGTGACGGTCTTGAGCGCGCGCACCCAGGCGAGAGCCTCGCCGGAGACGGTCTCGTCGAAGTCGGTGTCCGGCTGGTGCCGGTAGACCTCCCGGTCGATGCCCTTCTCCGCGCTGCCCTCGAGGATGCTGTCGAAGGTGAGCACCGTCCCTGTCTGCGTCGGCAGCTCGCGGCTGATCCTGGCGGCAGCGAGGTCGAGGTCACCGTCGGCGGCGTCGAGGTCGGAGGTCGTGAGGAACGCGACGAAGATCGGATCGTCGAGACCCTCGACCTCGGAGCGGATCGCCTCGAGGTCGGCATCGGTGACCGACCAGGCCGCGTAGTCGTCGACATAGACGGGATCTTCGGCGAATCCGGCGGCGATCTGCTGGTAGGGGGTGCGATCGTAGTCGGCGTCGAGACCGCTGGCGATGCGGTCGGAATAGACGGAGTCGACGATGATCTCCCCACTGTCCTCGACGGCGATGCGCTCCTGTTTGGCCTCCTCGAAGAGGGAGGCGCTGACGAGTGCGGCGCCGACGGTCACGGCGGCGAAGACGACGATCGCCGCGGCGAGCCGCACGATGAGGGGCGTCCGGTCCTTCGTCCGGGAGAGGTTCCGGGGTGCGCTCGTCGATGTCATGACCTGTCCTCCGCCGTCGCCCGCTTCGCCGCTCCCGGCACCCCATAGTCGAGGATCGCGACCTCGAGGTCGACGAAGCTGCCGAATCCGGAGGTCGCGTAGGCGTCGTCACGCTGGAAATACGGAACTGCGCGGGACCGCGGTGACTTCGGGTCCTTCGGCACCATGAGGCAGACGGGGTCGTGGCCGGCCTCGAGATCGGCGATGCAGGTCGCGCACGCATTGACCGTGAGCACGGTGCCGGCCTGCTTCATCGCATAGCTCGTGACCGGTTTGGCATGGGCCGGGAAGAAGTAGCAGGACTTCCTCTCGTCGGCGTCTCCCGGTGCAGGCAGCGTGAGGCGACCGAGCATCGAACGCACCCACTTGTCCGAGCGGGTGAGGGCGAAGATCGCCTGTCGGTGGGAATGGTCGGGGTGTTCGGCCCAGTCGGGGTGCGCGGCGACGATCGCGGCGATCGCCTCCTGAATGCGGAGTCCGCGATCGCGCAGGGCCCAGACCTCATCGTCGGTGCTCTGCGGGACGGGGAGTTCCGCCTGTGACTTCTCGACGGCGGGGATGAGACGATGCCGGCGCACGAGCTCAGGGTCGGTCGTCAGCTGCGCTTTCCACGCGTACCTCTCCCGCCGGGAGAGGACCCACGCGGTCAGCCCCAGGGCGGCGAGACCCGACGCGGCGAGGACCAGAGTGTCGGGACTGGCATCGTCGAGTCCCGTGGCCTCGATGTAGTCGCGGCTGCCTCCTTCCCCGGCGTCCGCCGGATCGAAGTCGATAGGCGGAGGCGGGGGTGCGCCGGTGGCCGCAGCGACGAGGATCTCGAGGTGATACGGCACCGCAAGTTCGAGCGGCAGGAAATCGTCGGTGGCCGAGCGGGGCAGTTCGTCGATGCCGGGCGGGACGGCCGGACCGTTGTCGTCGACGAGGTAGGACAGCAGCCGCGCGCCGCCGTCGGTCTCCGCGAAGACGACGATGGCCTGCTCCGCGTTCGAACCCTCGAACATCGAGTACGCGAGATCGGCGGTGAAGCGCGACCAGGCCTCCTCTGCTCCGAGCCAGGTCGGAGGAGTGACGGCGACGAAGACCGGAATGCCCGACTCCTCGGCGGTGGCAACGGCCGATTCGAGGGAGGCCCGCTGGCGGGCGGTGAGGCCGGGAACGACGATGGGGTCGATGAACAACGGGGCGGTTTCCCAGGCAGTGCGGATCCGCTCTCGCAGCTGCGTCGCGAGGCGCTCGGTCGTCGTCATGGTCTCAACCCTATGGTCTGGCCGACCGCAATGGGACGGTCGGGTTGTAGCGGATCGGCACCATCGCCTCGGCGCTGGGGTCAGTGGCGGGGCCGATGCTGGGCGGGTGCTGGGCGGCGTGGTCGGTGCTGGGCCGAGCGGGTGCATGGCCGGGCGGGCGCTGGACTGGCGCAAACCGGCGCGCAGGCCCGACCCAACGACTTCCGGACGCAGAGTGTCGATGAGCGCGCTCGAGATCGACACTCTGCGTCCGCAGGTTCAATGCGGCGAGGGTGCGCAACGGCGGGACGGACGCGAAGAACCCCGCAGCCGTTACCGGTTGCGGGGTTCTGCGATCCGCGGTCAGTCAGACTGCCGCAAGAGAAGTCACTTGATGGTGACGGTGGCGCCGGCAGCCTCGAGGACTTCCTTGGCCTTGTCGGCGTCTTCCTTCGAAGCGCCTTCGAGGACAGCCTTGGGAGCGCTGTCAACGAGGTCCTTGGCTTCCTTAAGTCCGAGGGAGGTGATCCCGCGAACTTCCTTGATGACGGGGACCTTCTTCTCGCCGGCCGATTCGAGGATGACGTCGAATTCGGTCTTCTCTTCAGCAGCGGCTTCTCCGCCACCGGCTGCCGGAGCGGCAACGGCGACAGCGGCCGGGGCAGCAGCCTCGACGTCGAATTCCTCTTCGAACTTCTTGACGAAGTCGGAGAGCTCGATGAGGGTGAGCTCCTTGAAAGCTTCGATGAGCTCGTCTGCGGTGAGCTTAGCCATGGTGGCCAATCCTTCCTGTGGTGGTCACCTGCGGTGACCGGGTTTGTGGGGTGGTGCTCAGGCGTCTTCGGCAGGAGCGGAGTCCTGCTTCTCGCGGAGAGCATCGACGGTGCGCGCGGCCTTGACCAGCGGAGCGGTGAAGAGGTAAGCCGCCTGGTGGAGGCTTGCCTTCATGGCACCGGCTGCCTTTGCAAGCAGCACTTCGCGGGATTCGAGGTCGGCGAGCTGGTTGACATTCTCAGCGGTCAGGGCGGCACCGTCGAAGTAGCCACCCTTGATGACGAGCTGAGAATTCGCCTTGGCAAAGTTACGCAGAGCCTTGGCAGCCTCAGGCGGTTCGCCGTTGACGAACGCGATCGCGGTGGGCCCGTTGAGGAGCTCATCGAGACCGGCGATGCCGGCTTCCTTGGCTGCAATCTTGGTCAGCGTATTCTTTACCACGGCGTAGCTGACGTTCTCACCAAGAGAGACGCGCAGTTCTTTCATCTGCGCGACGGTGAGACCGCGGTACTCGGTCAGCAATACAGCGTCGGAGTTCTCAAACTGCTGCTTGAGCTCCTCGACTGCGGCTGCCTTGTCTGGCCTCGCCATGGTATTCCTTTCGTACAGGCGCCGGTCTGGTCCGGACAACGAAAAAAGCGCTCCACGCAGATAGGCGCGAAACGCTTCGAGGCTGAGAACGGGGTTCTCACTTCAGAAGGATCTCTGGCTCACCTGCGAGGGTCACTCCTTGCGGAGTCTTCGTCTGCGAGCACAATCATCCGATGGCGGATTCTTGATTTCCCACAGAGACCGACGGTCTTCGGTGGTTCTAGCTTACCGAGGTCGACTGCGCCCCGTCCAATCGAGATCGTTCGCCGGCGCGGAGAGCCTGCTCACAGTCCCGCTCCTCCCCCACACTGAGCGCCGGGTCCGCGGAGCTCAGTCCGGTTCCAATCCCCGTCGGTCGCCGAGGTGGTGGGTGGGCCCCGCGGTCCTCGCCGAGGTGGCGCTCGGTCAACATGTGCCTTCGTCGAGGTGGTGGGTGGGCCCCGCGGTCCTCGCCGAGGTGGTGCGAGGGCCCCGCGGTCGGCACCGAGGTGGTGGGTGGGCCCCGTGTTCACGCTTGAGGCCGTCGACCGCCCCTCGCCCGGGATCCGGCTCACCCTGGGCCGGAGGGCTCAGTTCAATACCAGAGCCCTGGACACCGAAGTGAGCCGAACCCGAGGCAGGCACCGCAGACCCAATTGGCGCGAACTGTCCGGCGCCGTGGACTGCCGCCTCGACGGTGGGAGGACTCGCGTGCTGGCCGCCGCTGCGCCGTTTGCCGCGCGAAATGCAGCCTCCAACGCGAAGATCGGCGCAGAAGAACCGTGGCCCCGTCACTGACAACGGGGCCACGGCTGATTGGGGACGCCGCGGCGTGAGAGATCAACGCTCCGGCACGCGGCACCGACGCTTCGACGAGCGGACTCGCGCTTCGGCACGCGAGACTCACGCCTCGACGAGCGAAACGCCCGCCTCACCGAGCACAAGCGTTCGCCCACCGGCCACGCTCGTCGCCGCGGCGGAACCGCCTCGGCGGCTCAGAACTCGATGACGACGCGACCGTCGATCTTCGCATGGATCATCTCGTCGAAGATCGCGTTGATGTCCTCGAGCGGGCGCTTCGTGTACGTCGGGTGGATCTTGCCGGCGGCATAGAACTCGAGAGCTTCGACCATGTCCTGGCGAGTGCCGACGATCGAGCCGCGGATCGTCAGGCCCTTGAGCACGATGTCGAAGATCGGGGCCGGGAAGTCACCGGGCGGCAGGCCGTTGAAGACGATCGTGCCGCCTCGGCGGGTCATCCCGATCGCCTGGCCGAACGCCGCCGGATGGACGGCGGTGACGAGCACTCCGTGGCTGCCGCCGATCTTCTCCTGGATCACCTCGGCGGGATCCTCGGCGAACGCGTTGACAGTGATCTCCGCGCCGTGCTTCTTCGCCAGCGCGAGCTTGTCATCGGCGACGTCGACCGCGACGACGCGCATGCCCATCGCGACGGCGTACTGCACGGCGATGTGCCCGAGTCCGCCGATGCCGGAGATGACGACCCACTGACCGGGCTTGACCTCGGTGCGCTTGAGTCCTTTGTAGACCGTGACGCCGGCGCAGAGGACCGGGGCGATCTCGTAGGGGTCGGCGCCGTCGGGGATGACCGCGGCGAACTTCTCGTCGACGAGCATGTACTCACCGAACGACCCGTCGATGCCGTAGCCGCCGTTGACCTGGGACTCGCACAGGGTCTCCCAGCCCTGCCGGCAGAACTCGCAGACGCCGCACGCACTCCACAGCCAGGCGTTGCCGACGATCTGGCCGACCTCGACCTCGGTGACGCCCTCGCCGACCTTCTCGACGATCCCGACCCCTTCGTGGCCGGGGATGAGCGGGAGCTGCGGTTTGATCGGCCAGTCGCCGTGCGCGGCGTGGAGGTCGGTGTGGCACACGCCCGAGGCGATGAGCTTGACGAGCGCCTGACCGGGCCCGGGTTCGGGGATCGTATTGTCTCCGACGACGAGATCCTCGCCGAATCCTTCGACGACTGCTGCTTTCATTTCCGACATCATCGACTCCTTCGTTGTGATGGTCTTGCGGTGATAGGTGGTGCCGGGGTTTGGCTTGAGGGGCCGCGGGAGCACAGGGGCATCGCCGAGGCGGGGGGTGGCGCGGGAGACGTGCGTGGGGTGTGGCCGTGGGGTATGGCAGCGGGGTGTGACGGTGGGACCACGGGTCGAATCGCGTGGTCCGCGTTGTCGGGGAGGACCGGGTGACAGAGGCGTGGGGTTGGGAGCGTCCGGGCGGCCACGGTCGTCCGGGTCCGGGGCAGAGGGGTGGGTGTGGCCTGATCCGGGTGACGAGGTGGGACCGGGATGCCGGAGGCGAGGCGGGGGTACACCCCGGGGAGGGCGCCGAGGAGGGGGTGGCCTCGCGGACCGATCCAGGGATCATCCGGTCAGGTGCTGCCTCCGGCTGGGGTGAGCGCCGGGACTCGAGGGGGTTTGGGTGCCCCGCGCGCAGCTGGGTCGGCTCGCTGCGCGCGGGACGGGTTCGGGTGCTCTGGCCGAGCCCTCAGAAGAAGCCGAGGGCCTCGTCCGAGTAGCTGACGAGCAGGTTCTTCGTCTGCTGGTAGTGGTCGAGCATCATCTTGTGGTTCTCACGCCCGATGCCCGAGGCCTTGTAGCCGCCGAAGGCCGCGTGCGCGGGATACGCGTGGTAGTTGTTCACCCACACGCGACCGGCCTGGATGTCGCGTCCGGCCCGATAGGTCGTGTTGCCGTAGCGACTCCACACGCCCGCGCCGAGGCCGTAGAGCGTGTCGTTGGCGATGCTGATCGCATCGTCGTAGTCGCTGAACGTCGTCACCGACACAACCGGCCCGAAGATCTCCTCCTGGAAGATCCGCATGCCGTTGTCGCCCTTGAAGATCGTCGGCTGCACGTAGTACCCGCCGGAGAGGTCGCCGTCGAGTTCGGCCCGCTCTCCGCCGATGAGCACCTCGGCGCCCTCCTGCTTGCCGATGTCGAGGTAGGAGACGATCTTCTCGAGCTGATCGTTCGAGGCCTGCGCCCCCATCATCGTGTCGGTGTCGAGCGGGTTGCCCTGGATGATCTTCTCGGTCCGCTTGACGACGGCTTCGAGGAACTCCGGCGCGATCGACTCCTGGACGAGCGCGCGCGACGGGCACGTGCAGACCTCACCCTGGTTGAGGGCGAACATCGTGAAGCCCTCCTGCACCTTGTTCCAGTACGCGTCGTCGGAGCTCATGACGTCGGCGAAGAAGATGTTCGGGCTCTTGCCGCCGAGTTCGAGGGTGACGGGGATGATGTTCTGCGAGGCGTACTGCATGATGAGGCGACCGGTCGTCGTCTCACCGGTGAACGCGATCTTCGAGATCCGCTTGTTCGACGCCAGCGGCTTGCCCGCTTCGAGTCCGAAGCCGTTGACGACGTTGACGACGCCGGGCGGCAGCAGATCGCCGATGAGCTCCATGAGCACGAGGATCGAGGCCGGTGTCTGCTCGGCCGGCTTGAGGACGACGGCGTTGCCGGCGGCAAGCGCGGGGGCGAGCTTCCACGTGCCCATGAGGATGGGGAAGTTCCACGGGATGATCTGGCCGACGACGCCGAGCGGCTCATGGTAGTGGTAGGCGACGGTGTCCTCGTCGATCTCGGAGATCCCGCCCTCCTGCGCCCGGATGGCCGCCGCGAAGTAGCGGAAGTGATCGACGGCCAGCGGCAGGTCGGCGTTGAGCGTCTCGCGCACGGCCTTGCCGTTGTCCCAGGTCTCCGCGACCGCGAGCATCTCGAGGTTCTCCTCCATCCGATCGGCGATCTTCAGCAGGATGTTCGACCGCTCCGTCGGCGAGGTCTTCCCCCAGGCCGGTGCGGCGGCGTGGGCGGCGTCGAGGGCGAGTTCGATGTCCTCGGCGGTGCTCGCGGGCACCTCGGTGAAGGGCTGGCCCGTCACCGGGGTGGGGTTCTCGAAGTAGTTTCCGTTCGTCGGGGCCACCCACTCCCCGCCGATGAAGTTCTCGTAACGGGGCTTGAAGGTGACGAGGGATCCGTCCTCGCCGGGCCGGGCGTACACAGTCATGGCAACTCCTTTGCTGCGATGTCCTCGGGAGAGGTCTCTCCGATTGGACTTCACGCTACCGGCGGCAACGTTGCATCACAGTTGCATCGTCGGCCGGCCGGTCAGTGCCCGAGGGATTCGAGCCTGACGACAGCGGCCGTGCGCTCGGGGGCATCGGGCGGCGCGAGCCGGAGGACGGCCATGAGCACCTCGGTGTCGGCCTGGGCGTGCGGCAGCGCAGCGTAGCGCCACAGCTGCTGCCACGTCCCGTCGGTGAGCAGCGTCTCCCGCAGCAGGACATCGAGTTCGGCGCTGATCTCCCGCACCCCCGGCGCCTCCGACTCCGGCAGGACCGCGCCCCGGTAGGCGCACAGCGCGGTCTCGGCGTCGCCGGCCGCGAGCGCACGATGGGTGCGCTCGACGTCACTGTCGAGTCGTCCCCGGATCCGGTAGGGTCGGCCCAGGACCTCGATGTCGCCGAGGCGGCTGATCGTCTTGCGCAGCCGTGCGATCTCCGCCCGCACCGTGACGTCGCTGCCGCCGAAGGGCCAGAGCCGATCGGCGAGCTCCGCGTTCGTCAGACCGGTGGGATGGCGGTGGAGCAGGAGGAGGATCTCGGCGTGGCGCTTCGACAGGTCGATGCGCTGCCCACCAGGACCACTGAGTCTCGGAGTCGGACCGCTCACCTCGAGGAACGCGTCAGTCGTCGTCTCCGGAGCGGGTCCGGTCGTGCCGTCGCCGGAGGCGTAGAGCTGCGACAGACCCGCCGAGGCGGCCTGTGCCGTCGAGCTGAGCAGCGGCAGGACGATCGCGGAGACCGCATCGTCTCCCCCGGTGACGTCGATGATCCCGATGACCTCGCCGGTGACGGGATGGGTGACCGGCACGGCGCTGCAGCTCCACGGGTGGACTTCGCTCGCGAAGTGCTCGGCCCGGCTGATCTGCACCGCTGAGCGGGAGCGGAGAGCCAGGCCCGGCGCCGAGGTGCCCATGGCGTCCTCGGACCAGTCGGACCCGGGGACGAAGCCCATGGACTCCGCACGATGGCGGACCGGCTTCTCCCCCTCGACCCAGAGGAGGCAGCCCTGTTCGTCGCCGAGTGCGACGAGGAGTCCCGCCTCGGTGGCGGGTTCGATGAGATGGGACCGCAGCAGCGGCATGATCGAGTGGAACGGGTGTCGGCGGCGGACCTCGGTCAGCTGCGCCTCATCGTAGGCGACTGTCGGGTGCACACCTGCCGGATCGCGGAGTCGGTCGAGGCTGCGGGTCCAGGATTCGAGGACGGTCGAGCGCACGCCGAGCCCCGGCTGCGGTGCCAGTGCCGGACTTGCGAGGTTGTCATGGGCCCGACGCACGATCAGCTGATAGTCGTCGCGCAGCAACGGTGTCGAATGCATCGCGATCCGTGCCACCTCCATCGGCGGGAATCAGTCAGTTGACCAGGATACGGACAATCCTATCGCGAACCGCTCCGGGGGCAAGGTGCGGGAACGACGCAGGGCGGGAAGTGAGAATCTCACTTCCCGCCCTGCTCAGGCGTCGGTCGCGGATCAGTCCGCGGCCGGCATCAGGCGCGCAGCGCGGCTGCGTCGACCGGAACGCCGGGACCGTTCGACGTGGTGATCGTCGCCTTGGTGATGTAGCGGCCCTTCGACGAGGACGGCTTGAGGCGGAGGATCTCCTCGATCGCGGCATCGAAGTTCTCCTGCAGCGCCTGCTCGGAGAAGGAGGCCTTCCCGATGACGAAGTGGAGGTTCGAGTGCTTGTCGACGCGGAACTCGATCTTTCCGCCCTTGATGTCCGTGACGGCCTTCGCGACGTCCATGGTCACGGTGCCGGTCTTCGGGTTCGGCATGAGGCCACGGGGACCGAGCACCTTGCCGAGACGTCCGACCTTGCCCATCATGTCGGGGGTGGCAACCGCGGCGTCGAAGTCGGTGAAGCCGTTGGCCACCTTCTCCAGCAGGTCATCGGAACCGACGTAGTCGGCACCTGCTTCGCGGGCTGCCTCTGCACGGTCGCCGGCGGCGAACACCAGGACCCGGGCGGTCTTGCCGGTACCGTGCGGAAGGTTGACGGTGCCGCGCACCATCTGGTCCGCCTTGCGGGGGTCGACCCCGAGACGGAGGGCGACCTCGACGGTGGCGTCGTACTTCGACACCGAGGTCTCCTTGGCCAGGTCGATCGCCTGAGCCGGTTCGTACTTCACATCAGCGGCGATCTTCTCAGCCGCGGCCTGGTAGGCCTTCGAGCGCTTTGCCATCTGCTTCTCTCCTTGCAGTCGTGGTGTGGGCGGCGCATCCGCCCTGCCACAGTGGAATGTCTGGTGACTCACCCGTGGGGGTGGAGTCTCAGACCTCGATGTCGGTGGTGATGCCCATCGACCGCGCGGTGCCCGCGATGATGCGGTCAGCCATGTCGAGGTCGTTGGCGTTGAGGTCGGGCATCTTGGTCGTCGAGATCTCACGCACCTGGTCGGCGCTCAGGTGAGCGACCTTGACGGTGTGCGGGGTCGCCGAACCGGACTTCACGCCGGCAGCCTTCTTGATGAGCTCAGCGGCAGGCGGGGTCTTGAGAACGAAGGTGAACGAACGGTCTTCGTACACGGTGATCTCGACGGGAACGATGTTCCCGCGCTGGGATTCAGTCGCAGCGTTGTACGCCTTGGTGAATTCCATGATGTTGACGCCGTGCTGGGCAAGCGCCGGACCGATCGGAGGCGCCGGGTTGGCGGCACCTGCCTGAATCTGGAGCTTGACGAGGCCGGCTACCTTTTTCTTGGGAGGCATATGCGGTCCTTAATCTTGAGAGTTTCCATGCGCCGAGCGGCGCATCATTCGCTGCCGCCTCCGCCGATACAGAGACGACAATCAAACCACACCAGTATTCCATGTCCGCTCTCCCCCAGGCAAATGGTCGTGAGCGGGAACACAGCACTGCGGGCGGACGCAGAACGCGACGGGGGCCCGGTTCTCACCGGGCCCCCGTAGCGACTGACGTGCGTGACTCAGAGTGCGTGACTCAGGTCAGAGCTTCGAGACCTGATCGAAGCCGAGCTCGACGGGCACGTCGCGCTCGAAGATCGAGAGCAGCACGGTGAGCTTCTGCGAGTCGGGGCGGATCTCCTGGATCGTCGCCGGGTGGCCCTCGAACGAGCCCTCCTTGACGAGGACGGACTCGCCGACCTCGAACTCGACCTCGGTGATCGGAGCGGACTTCGCGGCCTGCTCGGCGGCGTGGCCCTCCGCGGCGGCGGCTTCGGCCTGGCGCTCTTCGAAGACGGGGGCGAGCATCGTGAAGACCTCGTCGATCGACAGCGGCACCGGGTCGTAGGCGTTGCCGACGAAGCCGGTGACGCCCGGAGTGTGGCGCACGGCGCCCCACGACTCATCGGTGAGCTCCATGCGGACGAGCACGTAACCGGGCACGCGCACACGGCGGACCTGCTTGCGCTGGCCGTTCTTGATCTCGACGACGTCTTCCATCGGCACCTGCGACTCGAAGATGAATTCTTCGAGGTTGAGGCTCACCGCACGGTTCTCGAGGTTCTGCTTGACGCGGTTCTCGTAACCGGCGTACGAGTGGATGACGTACCAGTCACCCTCCTGCATGCGCAGCTCCGACTTGAACTCCTCGGCGGGGTCGACGTCGTCGCCGGCCGCAGCCTCGGAGGACTCAGCAGCCTCGGCGGACTCGTCCGCATCCGTGGCGTCCGAGTCCTCGGCAGCCGAGTCGTCGGCGGAAGCATCTTCGTCAGCGGACGCGCCCTCATCGGCAGCCGCCGCGTCGGTCTCTGCGGTCGTCGCGTCGTCGGCGGTCACCTCGGCGACATCCTCCGTCGACGCCTCACCGGCGACGTCCGGGGTCTCAGGTGCGTCGACCTCTTCAGGTGAACTGGTATCCGACACCGATCAATTCCTCGCTTCGCGTGTAGTGGTCCCCTGCACGGGGATTGTGAGAAGTTCTATCGTATCCAGGTTATCGCCGCTGCCGGCGAGTCACCACAGCGGCCAGAGCGGAGTTCCGCCGAACACGAACCCGACGAGCTTGCCGAAGACGAGGTCGAGGACCGTGACGATGACCATCATGACGAGGATGAATCCCAGCACGACGAGTGTGTAGTTGACCAGCTGCTTGCGCGTCGGAGTGACGACCTTCTTCAGCTCTGCCACGACCTCGCGGAGGAACTGGATGATTCGTCCGAAGAATCCGAGCTTCTTGCGACGGGACGTGGCCTCGGGAGCCTGTCCAGTCTTCTTTGCCGGTGTGTCGCTCACACATCCTCACTCGGTCGGTTTCTATCGGGGATCGCACAATTGCTTCAGCCAATCGAGGACTGCGCCCTGCCCGGCGATGGAGTGCCGCGGCAGATGTCAACTGCGCAGGGGTGACAGGACTCGAACCTGCAACCTACGGTTTTGGAGACCGTTGCGCTACCAATTGCGCCACACCCCTTCGATTCGGCGACGCCCCCATCCGAGGGTATGCCCAACCACGAGAAACGAGCATACCGTCTCCCACCGGGTTCCGTCGAACCGAGGCCGACACGCGCCCCGGCACCCGCCTCACGGTGCGGGTGCCACCGGTCTCGCAACGAGCGGCAGCGGTGCGGGGAAGCGCACCCACGGGCCGATCGACACATCCTCACCAGGGGTGACGGTGATCGTCTGGACGTCGATGGGCGTCTTCGTCGCGTTGTCGACGCGGATGACGCTCACCTCGGCGTCCATCTTCAGCGGACCCGGCGTCAGCGCGTTCGCCAGCGCTCCGCCGGTGGTGGAACTCACGTATCGCACACCCCTGCCGAACTGCTCGGGACCCACCTGCCGGTGCCAGTGTCCGCTCAGGGCGTAGGGGGCGCACCCGGACTCGAGGGCGGGCTGGGCCATGCGCGGGTCGTGGACGAGCATGATGTCGAAGTCGGTCCGGCACGCCTCGTCGCGCAGCTGCGCCGCGTACTCGTCGGCGGTCAGCTCCGTCTCGAGCTCCGGACCCGAGCCGAACACGGTGCGCCGCGGGTCGGGGCCGCCGAAGAAGCGCACTCCGGCCAGCTGCGCACTCGAATCGTCGAGCACCGCCCAGCCCCGGCTGCGGGCATGCTTCGCGGTCTCCTGCGAATCGTGGTTGCCCTTGACGAACATCTTCGGCACGTCCTGCGGCAGTTCGTCGTCGAGGACGTCGAAGCAGTAGTTCTCCGCCGAGGTGCCCGTCATCGTCACATCGCCGGCGTCGATGATCCCGTCGGCCCCGGTCAGCCGTGCGACGTCGCCGACGACGCGCGCCATCCCGTAGTTGCAGTGGACGTCGGAGCTGAGCACGAACGTCGAGACGTCGGCACTGCCCGACGCCGGCGGGACCATGCCCTCAGCCGACCAGTCGCCGCTGAGCGGACGATTCGCCCACCCGGCGTGGAGACCGGCGATGACCGCGTCGTAGAACGCGTCGTTCTCGTCGGAGAACTCCTTGACCGCGGTGAACGCCTCATCGATGATCCCGCCGAGGCGGCCGGTCACCTCTGCGCCGGCGAGCGGAGTGCCCGCGAACGCCGGATCGGGCTGCGGCGGGGCGGGTCGGGTGAGGACGAGGACGCTGAGACCGCCGAGGACGAGGACGACGACGGAGCCGATGGCGATGAGCTCCCGTCCGGCCAGGGCCCGACCGAGACCGGCGATCCGCGCGGGTCCGAGCAGCGCCGTGACCCCGACGAGGAGGCCTGCGGTGACGCAGACGGCGAGCGCCCAGCGGATGAGGATGTCCCGGGTCAGGCCGGTGACGATCTCATCGATCTGCGTCTGCGGGGCGGAGAAGAGGGAGGCATAGGAGGCGATGTCCCCGCCGAGGGCGTCGACGACTCCCCCGCCGACCCCGCCCGCGGCATCGGTGCCCAGTGCCGAGGCGGCATCCTCAGTCTCGCCGGAGACCGGGATCTCCCCGACGTCGACGGACAGGCCGAGACCGAGCGGGAGGAACTCGTCGGCGGGCACGAGCAGGGAGCCCAGGGGCCCGAAGTCGAGGGTCAGCCGCGCATCCGCCGTCACCCGGTACTGCGCCTCATGGGGACCGAAGCTGAGGTCGGCCCGCGCTGAGAAGACCGCCCAGGGCAGTGTGAGGGCGGCGATGACGGCAAGGAGGATGATGAGAGCTGAGGTCTTGCGGCGGGGTGACACGGACCCATTCTAGGGAGACGGCACCCAGGTGTCCGTCAGGCGAACACGGCTATCCTTGAGAAGATGACGGACCCGCTCGTGTCCCTGCCGAAGGCACACCTCCATCTCCACTTCACCGGTTCGATGTCGGCCGACACCCTCGAAGACCTCGCCGCCGAGGCGGGGATGCCGATGTCCGATCAGCTGCTCGGCGACAGGGTGACCGGGCTGAGCCCCGATGAGCGCGGCTGGTTCCGCTTCCAGCGTCTCTACGACATGGCCCGCGGCGTCGTCCGCGGGGAGGAGGTGATGCGGCGGCTCGTCCGCGAAGCGGCGGCCGCCGACCGCGCCGAGGGGTCCCGGTGGCTCGAACTCCAGGTCGACCCCACCTCGTATGCGCCCTTCGTCGGCGGCATCACCCCGGCCCTCGAGATCATCCTCGACGAGGCGGCCGCGGCCAGCGATGAGGACTTCGGGATGGCGATCGTCGTCGCGGCCTCGCGCACCCGCCATCCCCTCGACGCGCGGATGCTCGCGCGGCTCGCGGCCCACCATGCCGGCACCGGCCCCGGCCAGGTTGTCGGCTTCGGCCTGTCGAACGATGAGCGCCGCGGCACCACGGCGGACTTCGGCCGGGCCTTCGACATCGCGCGGCGGGCCGGGCTGCTCTCCGTCCCGCACGGCGGGGAGCTGCTCGGGCCCGACCACATCCGCGCCGTCGTCACCGAGCTGGCGCCGAACCGACTGGGCCACGGCATCCGCGCCGGTGAGGACCCGCGCCTGCTCGACGAGATCGTCGCGGCCGGCATCGGCCTCGAGGTCTGTCCGGGATCGAACGTCGCCCTCGGGGTCTATCCCGACATCGAACACGTCCCGCTGCGTCGGCTCCTCGACGCCGGCGCGGACATCGCCCTCGGCGCCGACGATCCCCTGATCTTCCACACCCGGCTGGCCGACCAGTACCGGTTCGCCGCTCAGCTCGGTCTCACGGACGGCGAGCTCGCGGATCTGGCGAAGTCCTCGTTCGCGATCTCCGCAGCCCCCGCCGAGGTGGTCGCCCGGGCCGAAGCCGACATCGATGCGTGGGCGACCGGGCGGGGAGATGCGGAGCGAGGCCCCTCCGAGGACGCGTCCTCGCCAGGCGAGGGCTCCGCCGAATCCGACCGCAGCCGTTAGCGCGCGGGCCGCGGTGGGCGCGGCGCGGCGTCGTGTCAGAGCTCGGTGCCGATGAAGGTCGGTTCGGGTTCGAGGACGATCCCGAAGCGCTCGTTGACGCCGGCGACGATCGTGCGCGCGAGGTCGACGACATCGGACGTCGTCGCCTCTCCCCGGTTCGTCAGGGCCAGGGTGTGCTTCGTCGACAGGCTCGCCCGGTCGTTGAAGCCGTAGCCCTTCCCGAAGCCGGCGCGTTCGATGAGCCACGCGGCCGAGGTCTTCGTCAGCCCGGGGATCGTCGCCCCGCTGAGCGGATCGGTGACGGGGAACCGCGGGGCCTCGGCCGGCAGTGCGGCGAGGGCTGCGGGGCCATCCACGATCGGATTGGTGAAGAACGATCCTGCCGACCAGGTGTCGTGGTCGCCCTCGTCGAGGACCATTCCCTTCGACCGGCGCAGGTCGAGCACGGCGTCGCGCACCCGCAGGGCCAGCACGCGGGTTCCGATCGCGACATCGAGGGCGCCGGCGAGCTGCGCGTAGCGCACGGGCAGGGAGTCCGTGCCCCGCTGGAGGGCGAACGTCACCGAGAGGACGATGTGGGCGGGTGTGCCCGCCGCCCGTGCCGCGCGCTTGAGCGCCGAGGTGCGGTAGCCGAACTCGAGTTCCGCAGCGGTGAGTCGTCGCACCTGCCCGGAGAGCCGGTCGTAGACCTCGACTGAGGTGATGAGTTCGGCCACCTCGGTGCCGTAGGCCCCGACGTTCTGGATCGGGGTGGCGCCGACGGAGCCGGGGATCCCGGAGAGCGCCTCGAGTCCGGAGAGACCGGAGGAGAGCGTGGCGGCGACGAAGTCGTCCCAGCTCTCCCCTGCCTCGGCGGTCACCTGCATCTCCGTGTCCGAGATCTCCGTGAACGTCATTCCGGTCGTCGCGACGACGCCGACGGGGCCGGCGAATCCCGCATCGGAGATGAGCAGGTTCGACCCGCCTCCGATGAGGAGGATGTCCGGCATCGACCGGTCGCCGGGTTCGAGTCCGTTCGCCTCGGCGAAGGCGATGAGGTCGTCCCGGGTCCGGGCGACGGTGAGATCCGGTGCGGGCCCGCCGAGGTGGAACGTCGTGAACTCGGAGAGGTTCACCGTCCGACTCGGATCTGCGTGCGGCTGAGCACGTCGGCGTCACCGGCGGTGACGACGGCGTCGATGCGCAGGGTGCCCACGGCCGCGTCGACGGCGCCGACGGTAGCTGTCAGGTGCAGCGAGGTCGTCGGCGTCGAGGGCGGTCCCGACTCGGCGTCGGGCACGAGGACCGGGGCGGAGAAGCGGGTGCGGTAGTCGACGACGGCGCCGGGGTCGCCGAGCCACTCGACGATCGGGGCGATGACGACGGCCATCGAGAGCATCCCGTGGGCGATGACGCCGTCGAGGCCGACCTCCGTGGCGAAGCGCTCGGACCAGTGGATCGGGTTGTGGTCGCCGGAGGCTGCGGCGTAGTCGATGAGCGAGGCTCGGGACAGCGGGATGTCCGTCTCGACGACGACGTCGCCGATGGTCAGCTCGGACAGATCGATGAGGCTCATTCTCCGTCTCCTCTCACGACGATGGTCGAGGTCACCGTGACCACGGGCTGGTCGGCGACGTCGACGATCTCGGTGCGCGTGGTGATCATCGCGTTGCTGCCGGCGGCGCGGACGCCGTCGACATGGGTCGTCGCCTTGAGGCTGTCACCGGCGACGATGGGCCGGTTGAAGCTGAACTGCTCGGAGCCGTGGACGACCTTCGAGAAGTCGATGCCGGAGTCCGGGTCGGTGATGTAGGCCGCCTCGGACTTCTGCGCGATGATCACGGCGAACGTCGTCGGGGCGATGACGTCGCGGTATCCGAGGGCCTGCGCCGCCTCGGCTTCGAAATGGTAGTCGGCCCCCGCGTTCGTCGCGCGAGCGAACTCCGCGATCTCCTCCCGGGAGACATCGTAGGGGCGCGGCAGGGAGTACGTCGCCCCCTGCTTCTCCGCGTTCACCGGCATATCAGCTCACTTTCGAAAGAGGCATCGGTCGGCTCAAGCCTAGCTCCCGGAATGCGGGCAGCGGGAATCGGCGACCGCCGATGCTTTCACTGCCGGGCACCGCCCGGTGGTCACGATTTCGCCTCCCATTCACACATTTGCTGAACCATCGGCCACAGACGCTGAAAACTGAGATAGGTTGTCCCCATCACATTTGCTGTAGGCACGTCTCCCGGGCCGACAGCGGAGCCGACGAGACCTCGGTCGTCGCCCTGGCGCCCGACGGTTTCCCGTAAGGAGCACTGCCATGACGAACGACCCCTCGAGCACCACCAACCCCACCACGAAGAACGACAAGGCGAGCGGAGGCGGGGCCGGTTCGACGCGCAGGACCGCTGCGACGAAGAGCGCAGGGTCGTCCACCTCGACGAGCACTGCGGCGACGACGAAGTCGTCTGCGGCGAAGGCGTCGAACTCCACGACGTCGGCGTCGAAGTCGAGTGCCTCGAAGTCAGCGGCGAAGAAGCCTGCGGCGAAGGCAACGGCCTCGACTACGGCGGCGAAGTCCTCGGCGACGAAGGCGTCGACCTCGAAGGCGTCGGCAGCGAAGAAGCCTGCAGCGAAGGCAGCGGCTTCGAAGTCGACTGCGACCAAGTCCTCGTCGGCGAAGTCCTCGGCGACCAACGCGTCCGCCTCGAAGACAGCGGCGAAGTCCTCATCGACCGACGCGTCCACCTCGAAGTCGGCGACCAAGTCGTCGACCTCGACATCGGCGGCGAAGAAGCCCGCTTCCGCGGCGGCTTCGACCAAGTCGTCGACATCGTCTGCGGCGGCGAAGAACGCGGGATCGGCGAAGACCGAGCCGGCGAAGACGACCGCCACTACTACGAAGCCCGCAGCGCAGGCTGCGAAGACCGGAGCGACGTCGTCGATGTCGTCGGGTGCGGCGGCGAAGACGACGGCCGCGAAATCGGCGGCGCGCACGGTCGCGGAGAAGGGCTCAGCGCAGGCGGCTCCCGCGAAGTCGGCCGCACCGAAGGCCGGATCCGCAGCAGCGAAGACCTCCACCACCTCGGCGAAGACCTCAGCGGCGAAGTCGCCTGCGGGCGCTGCGAAGTCCTCGGCCTCGGCGAAGACGGCCGCACCCTCCACCGCGTCGAAGCCGGCTGCCGCTGCAGGGAAGAAGACAGCAGCAGCGACGACAGCGCCCCCGACCCCGGAGAAGAAGCGCGCCGTCAAGGACGGTGTCGCCGTGCCCGGTCCTCGCTCCGCCGAAGAGCAGAGCGTCGCAGCCGCGACGGCGGCCGCGAACGCCGCTGTTCCTCCGGCTGCCGCGGTGAGCGCCCCGGCGGCCGCAGAGCCCGCTCTGCCCCCGACCCCCGACGAGCTCGAACTCCCCCCGGCACCTCCCGAACCGGCGCTTGCTGCCGCGGCTGCTGCTCCCGTCGGCGCAGCTCCCGTCGGTGCTGCCGCCCCGGTTGCACCAGCGGCAACCCCCGCCGCGGCACCTGTCCCTCCGGCCCCCGCAGCAGCGACGGCCCCAGCTGCCGCAACCGCCCCGGCAGCCGCAATGGCCGCACCGGCTTCGACCACCGCCGCACCGGCCGCAGCTCCCGTCGCCCCGCCGGCGACCCCGGGCACCCCCGCCGCTCCTGCCCCGGCCGTGCCCGCCGATCCGTCCGCCGGTGATCCCGCCGACGCCGAGGTCCACGTCGGCACCGACGCTGCCTATGCGGGCAAGGAAGCCGACAACGTCCAGCTGCGTCGCCCGTTGCGCAACATCTCCGAGGTCCGTCACTTCTTCCGCACGAACCAGACGCCGATCTACTTCATCGGCGCCACCCCGTTCAACCTGCTCGGCCTCGACCGCTGGGTCCGCAACTTCTCCTACATCACGTACTACGACGGCTGGGACGGCGCCCACCCCCGCGTGTTCTCGCCCCGCTACAAGCCGTTCGTCGAGTTCGAATCCGGTGAGGCCATCAACAACTGGCTGCTGCTCAATGCCGAGGTCCGCGCCCACATGACGCGCAACGTCCCCCACGGCGAGCGCCCCAAGGTCGCGATGGTCTTCTTCGACGAGGAGACCGAGCGGATCTGCCGCGAGCTCGGCTACGACCTCATCCTCCCCTCGGCGAAGCTGCGCAATCAGCTCGACTCGAAGATCGAGACGACGAAGCTCGGCAACGAGGCGGGCGCCTACTCGGTGCCCAACGTCCTCACCACGGCCGACACCTATGAGGAGCTGACGAAGGCCTCGGTCGCCGAGGGACTCGGCACCGACCTCGTCGTCCAGACCCCCTACGGGGATTCGGGCAAGACGACGTTCTTCATCGCCTCCGAGGAGGAATGGGACAAGCACAAGGACGACATCATCGGCGAACAGCTCAAGGTGATGAAGCGCATCAACAACACCCCGGTCGCCGTCGAGGCCGTGATCACGAGCAGCGGCGTCGTCGTCGGCCCGTTCCTCACCGAACTCGCCGGCTTCCCCGAGCTCACCCCGTACAAGGGCGGCTGGTGCGGCAACGAGATGACCCCCGACGTCCTCACCGCCGACCAGCGCGGCCGGGCCCGCGAACTCGTCCGCCGGATGGGCGAGGGCCTGCGCAAGCGCGGCTACCGCGGGTTCTTCGAGGTCGACGTCCTCGTCGATCTCGACACCAACGACGTCTACCTCGGCGAGCTCAACCCCCGGATCTCCGGCGCCTCGGCGATCACGAACGTCACCGCGGGAGCGTACGCCGACGTGCCGCTCTTCCTCTTCCACCTCCTCGAGTACCTCGACGTCGAATTCGACCTCGACGTCGATGAGATCAACGAGCGGTGGGAGGAGCTCTCCGGTGCGGACGAGTGGAGCCAGATGGTCATCAAGGAGACCGCGCCGATCACCGAGTACATCACCCACTCGCCGCTGACCGGACAGTACTACCTCGACCAGTACGGCACCCTCACCTACAAGCGGGCCGCCCTCGACTGGCACCCGCTCCAGAACGGCAGCGAAGTCTTCTTCCTCCGCATCTACGGAGCCGGCGAATACCGCTGGAAGGGCGCCGACCTCGGCGTGCTCGTGACGAAGAACCCGCTGCAGGTCGATGCCAACGGCAAGAAGTCGCTGAGCATCCGCGCCAAGCACTTCATCGATTCGATCCGTGCGATGTACGCCGGTGTCCCCGTCGCCGCAGAGGATCCTGCGCCGACGATCGGCGGACCCGGGGCCAAGGGCGACTGATAGTCTCAGTCCGACCCCCAGCACAGATCGAAGAGGTGAAGTGTGTCCGAGACATCATCGGATCCGACCCTGACCGACCCCGCGGAGTTCGTCGACCCCGCATCCGCCGAGGCGGTGGTGCCTGCTGAGGCAGCCCTGCCCGCCGAGGCGGTCGAGGTCGACCGCGACAACTGGCAGGACGCCGACAAGGTCCACTGGTCCTTCCAGCACGTCGACGAGGTGCTGCCGACGACGCCGATCTCCCGCGCGGACGGCCCGGTCGCCGAGTTCGCCGCCGACCTCCAGGACCTCGGCGAGGTCGAGATCCCCGAGACGGAGTTCTCAGAGGCCCGCACCGTCCGCAGCGTCATCGACGACTCCGACACCGACGGCTGGATGGTCGTCCACCACGGCACCGTGCTGACCGAGGAGTACTTCGGCGGCATGCAGCCGGAGACCGAACACCTCCTCATGTCGGTGAGCAAGTCGCTCGTCGGCACCGTCGCCGGCGTCCTCGTCGGGGCCGGGGAGATCGACACCGGCAGACTCGTCACGGACTACGTGCCCGAGCTCGCCGACTCCGGCTATGCGGGGGCGACGGTGCGCGACATCCTCGACATGCGCTCGGGCATCAGGTTCTCCGAGGACTACCTCGACCCCGACTCCGAGGTGCGCCAGATCGAGCGGTCCATCGGCTGGTCGGAGACCGACCCCGGCGATGCCAAGGGCATGTACGCCTACCTGCGCACGCTCGAGGCGAAGTCCGAGCACGGCGGACCGTTCGAGTACCGCTCGTGTGAAACCGACGTCCTCGGCTGGGTGTGCGAGAAGGTCGCCGGGCAGAGTATGCAGACGCTCATGTCCCGTGTCCTGTGGTCGCGCATCGGCGCCGAACGCGACGCCCTCATCGCCACCGATCAGTTCGGGGTGGGGATGTTCGACGGCGGGATCAACGCGACCCTGCGCGACCTCGCCCGCTTCGGGTACCTCTACTCGAATCGGGGGCTGTCCCTGACCGGCGAACAGGTGGTGCCGACCTCATGGATCGGCGACACCCTGACCGGCAGCGAGGACACCCGGCAGGCGTTCGCCGACAGCCCCGGCGACAACCGCATGCCCGGCGGGATGTATCGGAACCAGTTCTGGTTCCCCTTCCCCGACTCGCATGCGTTCCTCGCCCTCGGCATCCACGGGCAGATGGTCTACATCAACCCGGGGGCCTCGTTCGTCGGCGTCAAGCTCTCGAGCTGGGGCCTGCCGCAGGACGCGAAGAAGCTCTTCCCCACGATCCGCGCCTTCGACGCCCTCGCCAAAGCCGTCAACTGACACCCTGCGCTCTCCCCTCCCATCCGCGCGCGCTCCGAAGTCATTCACGGGTCACTGAAAGTCACGGGGCCGTAACCGGGCCTGATTTCCACTGGCCGGGACTGTAATCTTTGGGCACGTTCCTTCCCAAAGGAGCTGCAGCGCGCGTTCGCTGCCACCGCGGCCCGACATCCACCGCATCGGATGCCGGGCCGCGGCGCAGAGACAACTGAAGGCACCCATGTGAATCCCCATTCGACATCCACCCCCTCCCCCGAGCCCGGCGCTTTCGACCTCTTCCTCGGCCCCCGCATCATCGAGGAGAAGCGGTTCGCGTGCCGGGTGGCCACTGAATTCCCCGACACCGACCTCGCCGCGGCGACGGTCACCTCCCTCTTCGACCTCACCGCCGGTCGGATCCGCATCGCCCGCGACGTCATCGTCGGCGCCGACCGCGCCCAGGTCGACCTCGACGCCCTCGACTCCGATCGATTCAGCACCCTCCTCGTCCCCCTCGGCGAGGATTCGGAGCTCACCGGCCACCTCGGCGAGGTCCCTCCCGCCGTGCGCCTCCTCCAGGTGCTCGCCCATGTCAGCGTCATCGACCAGCCGACCGTCGCGCTGGCCCGGCAGGCGATCCCCCGGCTCGAAGCCGTCGATGCCACCGGTCTGCCGAGCATCGACGAGATGACCTCCCAGCTCGTCTTCGCCGGTCTGCTGCGCATCGACACGGACCGTCCGGGCACCTACGCGATGCCCGGCCTCGTCCGCTCCGTGGCCCGCCGCTTCGACCAGACGCCGGCCCCGAGCGGGCTGACGGCTCGGCGGGCGCTCAGCTGCGAGCTCGAGGAGTCGTTCCGCTCGCTGCTCGACATCGGCACGTTCCGTCTCGAGGCGATCTTCGGTCTCATCGCCGACCTCGAGGCGTGGTCCCTGCTCGCCGAGGTGTGGGCCGAGCGCGGCTTCAACGTCTTCTACCCCGAGTTCCTCACCGCCGTCCGCGCGATCCTCTCCGCCCCCGCCTCGGCGGCGCGCGGCTCCCTCGTCCTCGCCGAGGCCCAGAGCGCTGCCCGGGAGATCGCGAACATCTCCACGCGCACCGGGTCGACGGATCCGCGCGAGGTCCTCGCGCTCGTCACCTTCGACCGCCTCGACGTGCCGACCCTCGAGCAGGAGCGGGTGCGCCTCGACAACGGCGACTTCACCGCCAACGAGGTGGCCGTGATGACGCTGCGCTCGATGCGCGACCGCCGGCAGCAGGGCGACCTCGACGGCGGGGTGCGGGCGGCCGAGGAGGGCAACCAGTACCTCTTCGCCCGACAGTCCCAGGCCGCACCCCTGTCGCGTCTCTACGATGCGCGTCTGCTCATGGAGCGCGGACTCGATCTCGCGCGGACCGGCGATGTCCGCCGCGGCCAGGACCTCGTCGACCGGGCGGTGACGATCTCCGAGACGATCCTCCCGTTCGACCCGTACCCGCTCGTGCCGGGGCTCGCGATCGCGGCGCTCGGCCATGTCGCCGCCGGGTTCGGTCCGAAGAGCGAGGGCTGTCTGCGCCGGTATGACGAGCTGCGGTCGCGGTTCGACTTCCACACGCTGCAGACGGACTTCATCGCCAACACCCCGCGCTTGCACCGGGCTCTCGACCAGCTCGACCTCGAGGCCTCGGCGGCGGCGATCGCGATCTCCAAGCGCCTGGCCCCGGACCAGCTGGGGTCGCGGGTGTACCGCTACGGGGAGGTCCTCCACAACGTCTACTCCGGCACGGCGGGCCTCTATCTCAAGGAGCATTCGCTCGCACCGGAGAACCAGGTGACGAACACCGACCTGCAGATCGTCGGGTCCGCGTACTCCCTCATGACGATCCTCACCGTCGCCACCGGGGCGCTGCGGGAGGCGCAGGCGCTCGCGGCGCAGGCACCCCTCGTCGACCGCAAGCACGGGCTCTCCCGGGCTCGGGTCGGCTTCGCGCTCGGACAGTACGACGTCGTCGACTCCTCGACCTCGCATGTGCTCATCACGGGCACCGACCCGAAGAAGAAGGGGTCGGCGCTCGCGCTGCGGGCGGCGTCGATGCACCGCCGGGGCCGTGAGACGGCGGCGCTGGCCGATGTCGACAACGCCCTCGACTACTGCATCGTCGCGGGCTCCGTGCTGCCTCTGGCCCTGCTGCCCTCGGACATCAGGGAGGCGTTCGTCCGGGCCACCGCTGCCTCCCGGCAGTGGGATCTCATCGCCGCGACGTTCGAACTCGTCCCGGTCACCGGCGAGGAGCTGCGTGCCCGTCTGCTCGCGCTGCCGCAGACCTTCTTCGAGGCGCAGGTCGAGAACCGTCTGCTCGATTCGCAGGAGCTCGATCTGCTCTTCCGGCTCGAGAAGGCGACCCCGCTCGCACGGATCGCCGCCGACCTCTCCCTGGCCGAGGGCACGGTGAAGAACCGTCTCTCCGCGATCTACCGGAAGCTCGGGGTGCGCAACCGTCGCGACGCCGTCGAATACGGCTACCGCAACGGCTACTTCAGCTGACGGCGGGCGAACGCGCCTGGGCCGGTCGGTGTCATGACTCCGACCGGCCCAGGCGCGTTCTCGGGTATCCGGGGTGTGCTCAGCTCACGGACTGGGCGCGGGCCTCATCGCGGGCTGCGGCGAGCATGCCCTCACGGGTGGCGATCTTCACCCGCTCACGACCCTCAGCCTCCCCAGCCGCCTTCTCGGCAGCCTCGACCCGGTGGTACCCCTGCCAATCGACGAAATCCACACCTTTGGATTCGAGGAGATCGACGATCGCCGACTCCTCGGGGAACACCGGCTCCGCCAACACTCCGGCATTCCGGTCCCCGAGGATATGGCCGATCGTCTCCAGGGCGTCACCCTTCGTGTGCCCGATCAGACCCACCGGGCCGCGCTTGATCCACCCCGTCGCGTACACACCGGGCACCAGATCAGCGCCCGCCGCCTCCGCCTGATCCAAGGTGTCGACGACGCGCCCCTCATGGTTGGGGATGACGCCCTTGCGCGGGTCGAACGGCAGCTGCGGCAACGCCGTACCCGCATATCCGACAGCACGATAGACGGCATCGAACTCCCAGTCCGTCACCACCCCGGTGCCGCGAACATTGCCCGTCCCATCGAGTTCCTGTCGCTCCGTCCGCAGACCAGTCACCCGACCCTCGCCGAGGATCTCGACCGGGGCATGAAGGAAGTGCAGATGCAGACGGCGCTTCGCCCCGGTGGGTTCACGCAGCGTGAAATCCGTCAGAGTCTTCGCGACCTGCTTGACCTGGTTGGACGATTCGATCGCCTCCAGCGAGCCGTCATCGAACTCGAAGTCCTCCGGGTAGACGATGATGTCGACATCCGGCACATGCCCGAGCTCACGCAGCTCGAGCGGGGTGAACTTCGCCTGCGCCGGGCCCCTGCGCCCGAAGACATGGACGTCGGTGACCTTCGAGGACTTCAGACCCTCATACACGTGGTCCGGGATCTCCGTGACATGCATGTCATCGGCCTGCTTCGCCAACACCCTGGCCACATCCAGGGCCACGTTGCCATTGCCGATGACCGCGACCCGTTCCGCGTCGAGCGGCCAGTCCTGGGCCACATCCGGATGCGAGTCATACCAGTTGACGAAATCCGCCGCACCGAACGACCCCTCAAGATCCACACCGGGAATCGTCAACGCCGCATCCGTGATGCACCCCGTGGAGAAGATCACCGCATCGTAGCGATCCGTGAGGTCATCGAGAGTGATGTCGGTGCCGTAGTCGACGTTCGAGAACAACCGGATGTCA
Organism: Brevibacterium sp. XM4083; assembly: GCF_006489205.2. Lineage (GTDB taxonomy): Bacteria > Actinomycetota > Actinomycetes > Actinomycetales > Brevibacteriaceae > Brevibacterium. The sequence continues at coordinate 101,746 of NZ_VFYR02000004.1, forward strand.
CCCCGATCCAGCACCTTGATCAGGGCATTGATGATGCCCTTGATCCGCGGATGATCCGGCGCCACCCCGTACCGGACCAGACCGAACGGCGTCGGCAGACGCTCGAAGAGATCAATGCTGACCTCGAAATCACGCTCAGCCTTCGTCAGCAGATCAGCCGCATAGATTCCGGCAGGACCGGCACCCACAATGGCCACACGGAACGGACGAGTCATGGTTCACCTCAGGTCTTTCGTTGTCGTTTCAGTCGTCGGTGTCCTGCGGCGGGAGCGCCGCGATGAGGGGATGGTCGAAGCTGCTCGGTCCGAAGCCGGCCGCACCTCCGGGTGAGCCGATGTCGGCGAAGAATTCGACGTTCGCCGTGTAGTAGGACTCCCATTCCTCGGGGACGTCGTCTTCGTAGTAGATCGCCTCGACGGGGCACACGGGTTCGCAGGCGCCGCAGTCGACGCATTCGTCGGGTTGGATGTAGAGACTGCGTTCGCCCTCGTAGATGCAGTCGACGGGGCACTCCTCGATGCAGGCCTTGTCCTTCACGTCGACGCAGGGCTGCGCGATGATGTACGTCATGGGGTCCTTGTCATGGTCAGGGCGGAGAGGAAGTCGGCCGGGTTGACCTCAGTGAAGGCCCCGGCGGCGTACGGGCTCAGGCGCACGACGTCGCCGACGACGACGACCGCGGGGTTGCGGACTCCGCGCCGGGCGGCTTGGAAGGCGATGGTCTCCAGGGTGCCGACGGTGACGCGCTGCCCGGCGCCGTAGCCGTCTTCGATGATGGCGACCGGGCAGTCGCCGCCGCGCTCCCCGCCGGCGAGCACCATCGCCGAGTGCGCGAGGGTGCCGATGCCCATGAGGACGACGACGGTGTGGTCGCGTCCCCCGCCGAGGCCGGTGAGCTGATCGTGGCCGGTGATGACCGTGTACGCGGTCGCGAGGCGGCGGTGGGTGAGCGGGATGCCGGCGACGGCGGGCACGGAGTTCGCGCTCGTCACCCCGGGCACGACACGGGCGTCGATGCCCGCCGCGTGCAGGTGGGCGAGCTCTTCGCCGCCGCGGCCGAAGACGAACGGGTCGCCGCCCTTGAGACGGACGACGCGACGACCGGCGCGAGCCTGTTCGACGAGGATCTCGTTGATCCGCTCCTGCGGCACCGGGTGGTGTCCCGGGTTCTTGCCGACGTCGATGATCTCGGCCTCCAGGGGTGCTCCCCGCTCCGCGGTGAGCTCGTCGATGACGGTGCGCGCGCCGAGGCGGTCGGCGACGATGACGTCGGCAGCCTCGAGGGCGCGCAGCCCGCGGACGGTGAGGAGGTCGAGCGTGCCCGGTCCGGCGCCGATGAGGAGGACGCTGCCGGGAGCGAAGTCGGTCGTCCTCATGCTCCTGCCTCCGTCGGGGTCTGCTCCGCGGGGGTGTGGATGCCGGCGGCGACGGTCGCCCCGGTCTGCGGGTCGATGACGAGGAAGCCCCCGGCCCGGCCCTGCTCGCGGAAGTCCGGCAGCGGCAGCGCGGTGCTCAGGCGCACCGTGGCTGTGCCGATGTCGTTGCCGGCGAGCACCTCGGCGGGTTCGGAGTCGTTCGTCGTGAGGTTGCGTCGGGAGTCGATCGTCACGATCCCCTTGACCGTCGACGTGCCCGCTTTGACGAGCACGCGGTCACCGGTGCGCAGGCCCGCCGCGGTGAAGGGGAAGACCTCGGCGCGCAGGGTCGTGCGCGCCGGCGGCAGGGACCCGGCGGCGGCGAGCACGCTGCCGCGGGCGGTGTCGATGTCGTCGGCGAGCCGCAGCGCCACCGACAGGGGCGCCCCGGCGGTCTCGCGGGAGCCGTCGGCGGTGTCGATGCCGACGACGCGGGTGCGCATCCCGGCGGGGTGGATGTCGATCTCATCGCCGACGCTGATCCGCCCCGAGGTGATCTGCCCGGTCACGGCCCGGTAGTCGCGGTAGGCTTCGGCGTCGAGTCCCGGGGCCAGTCCGCCCTGGGGGCGCAGCACCGACTGGACGTCGAGCCGGAAGGGCTCGAGGTCGGCGGTGTCCTCCTCGATGCTCGGCAGGGTCTCGAGCAGCTCGAGCAGGGAGGGACCGGAGTACCAGGGGGTGTTCGCCGAGGTGGTCGCGACGTTGTCCCCGGCGAGCGCGGAGACCGGGATGAGGTGCGCGGTGTCGAGGCCGATCTGGTCGGTGATCTCCTCGACCTCGCGGGCCACCTCGGCGAAGGCGTCCGCATCGTAGCCGAGGAGGTCGATCTTGTTGATCGCGACGATGACGTGGCGGATGCCGAGCCGGTGGACGACGGTGAGGTGGCGACGGGTCTGCTCGGTCGCGCCGTTGCGGGCGTCGATGAGGACGACGACGGCATCAGCGGTCGTCGCGCCCGTGACCATGTTGCGGGTGTACTGGACGTGTCCCGGGCAGTCGGCGAGGATGAACGAGCGCCGGTCGGTCGCGAAGTACCGGTAGGCGACGTCGATCGTGATGCCCTGTTCGCGTTCGGCGCGCAACCCGTCGGTGAGGAGGGCGAAGTCGAATTCGCCGCCGACGAAGCCGCGTTCGGCGCTCGTGGCTGTGACCTGCGCGAGCTGGTCGGCGAGGATCGCCTTCGCGTCGTGGAGGAGGCGGCCGACGAGCGTCGACTTCCCGTCGTCGACGGACCCGGCGGTCGCGAAGCGCAGCAGGGTCTTCGTGGTGGTGGGGGCGATGGTCGTCATCAGAAGTATCCGTCCTTCTTCCGGTCCTCCATGGCGGCGGCGGAGATCCTGTCGTCGGCGCGTGTGGCGCCGCGTTCGGTCACGGTGGTCACGGCCACCTCGGCGACGACGGCGGCGATGTCGGCGGCGTCGGATTCGACGGCGCCCGTGCAGCTCATGTCCCCGACCGTGCGGTAGCGCACGGACTTGGTCACGACGGGTTCGTCCGCGCGCGGGGCGGAGAACTCTCCCGTCGCCCACCACATGCCGTCACGGTGGAAGACTTCGCGGTCGGCGGCGTAGTAGAGGGGCGGAAGGTCGATGCCCTCGCGGGCGATGTAGTTCCACACGTCGAGTTCGGTGAAGTTCGAGATCGGGAACACGCGGACGTGTTCGCCGGGCACGTGACGGCCGTTGTAGAGGTTCCACAGCTCGGGCCGCTGGTTGCTCGGGTCCCACTGGCCGAACGCGTCGCGCAGGGAGATGATGCGCTCCTTCGCCCGGGCCTTGTCCTCGTCCCGGCGGGCCCCGCCGAACACCGCGTCGTAGCCGCCGGCGGCGATCGCGTCGATGAGCGGCTGGGTCTGCAGGGTGTTGCGGGTGCCGTCGGGGCGTTCGCGCAGCCGTCCGTCGTCGATGTAGTCCTGGACCTTCGCGACGGTGAGTTCGAGGCCGAAGCGCTCGGCCGTGCGGTCGCGGTAGTCGAGGATCTCCGGGAAGTTGTGCCCGGTGTCGACGTGGAGGAGGCCGAAGGGGATCTTCGCCGGCCAGAACGCCTTCTGGGCGAGGTGGAGGACGGTCACGGAGTCCTTGCCGCCGGAGAAGAGGAGGACCGGCTTCTCGAACTCCGCGGCGACTTCGCGGATGATGTGGATGGCCTCGGACTCGAGGACGTCGAGGGTCGTCGGTGCCTGGTGGTCGATGCTCATACGTGCAGCCCGCATTCTGTCTTGGAGAAACCTGCCCAGCGTCCGGCCCGGGGGTCCTCCCCCGGGGCGACGGGACGCGTGCAGGGCTCGCACCCGATCGACGGGTAGCCCTGGGACATGAGTGGATTGACCGGCACGCCGAAGGCGCCGGCGTAGTCGAGGAGGTCGTCGAAGGACCACGCGGCGACGGGGTTGACCTTGATGAGGCCGTTCTTCTCGTCGAACGTGATGAGCGGGGTGTTCGCCCGCGTCGGCGCCTCATCACGGCGCACCCCGGTGAACCAGAGTTCGTAGCCGGACAGGGACTTCTTCAGGGGCGCGACCTTGCGGCGGGCGCAGCACAGGCCCGGGTCGCGGGCGAAGAGCTCGGCCCCGAATTCGGCATCCTGCTCGGCCACGGTCTGCTCGGGGAGGACGTCGACGATGCGCACATCCATCGTCCGGGCCACCTCGTCGCGGGTCTCATAGGTCTGGGCGAAGTGGTAGCCGGTGTCGAGGAAGAGGACGTCGACGCCGGGCATGTACTGGGCGACGAAGTGCGGCAGCGCGGCATCGGCCATCGAGCACGCGACGGCCGCGGCCCGGGTGTCGACGTTCCGCGAGACCCAGCGGATGACGTCGGCGGGGGCGGCTTCGGCCACCCCGTTGTCCGGGTCACCGGCGAGCTCCCGGTTCCCCGCCTCGGCGAGGGCACGGAGATCATCGAGGGTGCGCGTGCTCATACCAGCTCCTCATCGTCGACGCGGTGCGCCCATTCGGAGAACGTCTCGGATTCGCCGCGGCCGTCGAGGAAGCGGCGCACGAGCTTCTCGACGTAGTCGCTGAGGTTCTCCGCGGTGACCTTGAGTCCGCGCACGGTGCGGCCGAGGCCGGCCTCGTCGCGGTCCTGCGAGGCCAGTCCCCCGCCGACGTGGACCTGGAAGCCGGGCTGCTGGGTGCCGTCCTCGGTGGTGACGAGCTGACCCTTGAGGCCGATGTCGGCGGTCTGGATCCGGGCGCACGAGTTCGGGCAGCCGTTGAGGTGGAGGCTGATCGGGTGGGGCAGGTCGATGCCCGCGAGACGGGCCTCGAGCTGCGCGACGGCATCGGCGGCGGTCTGCTTCGTCTCGACGATCGCGAGCTTGCAGAACTCGATGCCGGTGCAGGCCATCGTCGAGCGGCGGAAGAGGTCCTTCCGGCTCGAGAGCCCGAGGGCGTCGAGACCGGCGACGACGTCGTCGATGTCGTCCTCTGCGATGTCGAGGAGGAGGATCTTCTGGTGCGGGGTCGTCCGCAGCCGGGTCGAGCCGTACTTCTCCGCGAGGTCGACGATCTGCCCGAGCAGGGTGCCCGACGCCCGACCGGCGATGAGGCTCACCCCGATGTAGTACTTCCCGTCGGCCTGCCGGTGCACGCCGACGTGGTCACCGGCCGTCAGCGGCTTGTCCGGGGCGGGACCGTCGGCGAGTGCGTAGCCGAGGTACTCGGTCTCGAGGACTTCGCGGAACTTCTCCGGACCCCATTCGGCCATGAGGAACTTCAGGCGCGCCTTGTTCCGCAGCCGGCGGTACCCGTAGTCGCGGAAGATCTCCGTGACGCCCAGCCAGGTCTCGACGACCTGGTCGGGGGCGACCCAGGCGCCGAGGCGCTCGGCGAAGCGGGGCACGGTCGACAGGGCACCGCCGACCCAGAGGTCGTAGCCGATGCCGTGCTCGGGGTGTTCGACGGCGACGAACGAGCAGTCGTTGATCTCGTGGACGACGTCCTGACTGGGGTGACCGGTGATCGCGGTCTTGTACTTGCGCGGCAGGTTCGCGAGGCTCGGATCCCCGATGTAGCGGCGGGAGATCTCCTCGATCGCCGGGGTCGGGTCGATGAGCTCGTCGGCGGCGATCCCGGCCACCGGCGAGCCGAGGATGACGCGCGGGACGTCCCCGCAGGCCTCGGTCGTCTGCAGACCGACCGCTTCGAGGCGGCGCCAGATCTCCGGGACGTCCTCGATGGCCACCCAGTGGAGCTGGATGTTCTGCCGGTCGGTGAGGTCGGCCGACCCGCGGGCGAAGTCGTTCGAGATGTCAGCGATCGTCCGCAGCTGCTCGGTCGTGAGCTTGCCGCCGTCGATGCGGACCCGGAGCATGAAGTACTCGTCCTCGAGCTCGTGGGGTTCGAGGGTGGCGGTGCGACCGCCGTCGATGCCGGGCTTGCGCTGGGTGTAGAGACCCCACCAGCGGAAGCGACCGTGCAGGTCATCGGGGTCGATCGAGGCGAACCCGCCCTTGGCGTAGATCTCCTCGATCCGCGCGCGGACGTTGAGGCCGTTGTCCTCGGCCTTGTCGACTTCGTTCTTGTTGAGCGGTTCGTGACCGTCGATCTTCCACTGTCCGTTGGACTTCTTCGGTCGCGCTGCGGCCTTGCCTGCGGGCTTCGCGCCGCGCTGCTCCACATCTGTGGACATAGCCAACTCCCCATGCTGGTGCGATTGCTTGGTCAGTCACGCTACAGGCTAACAGAATTGCTCAACAAATTAGGATGGCCAAAGCCTGTCATGTTTCGACATATGACGGTCCGCGACAGCGGAAGACGTTTCCGCAGGGCGGGCTTGACGCAGCCTCAGAGGACTGCCATCATGCGCTCGCGCACGATGTCGACGAGCAGCGGCGACGCTGGTGACGTGCCGTGCAGCAGGGGGTCGGCGAGGCGTCCGCCGACGCCGTCGACGAGGCGCGCGGCGAGGTCGTCGAAGTAGCCGGGGGCGAGGAGGAGGTTGGCGACGACGAGGCGCTCACCGAGGCGGCACTTCTGCTCAACAATGTCACGGAGATTGTCGCGTTCGCCGGCGAGGAACGCCGTCTGCACGGGCCGGCCGAGGCGGTCGGCGAGGAGGCGTCCGACTGCGCGGCTCGCATCGTTGGCGCGCTCGTCGCTCGAGCCGGCCGCGACGAGGACGACCTCGTCGTCGGCGGTCAGGGCCCCGATGCGCTGTGCGAGGAGTTCCGCGAGCCGCGGGTCGGGCCCGAGGGTGCCGGCGACGCGGATGTCGCGCACCGCCTCGTGGGCGGAGCCGGCACTGTCCGGGGCGGGGCCGCCTGCGGCGGTGACCGCCTCGGCGAGGTCGACATGGACGTGATAGCCCGGGGAGAGGAGAAGGGGGACGAGCACGCTCGGCCGGTCGGCGGGCAGACGGCGGAGCACCTCGGCGACATCCGGGGCCTGCACGTCGACGTGCCCGAGGACGACGGTGTCAGTGATCCCGCGCTGCCGCACGTCGGCGGCGACCGCCTCGGCGAGGGCGGTGATGACGGCCTGCCCCTCGGGGGACGAGGTGCCGTGGGAGATGAGACCGAGCGCAGGGGTGGGCATCGGCTTATCGTGCCAAGCCGGGACTCGCGCGGTCAACGCCGACGTCACACGGCGTCGTCGGCGCACAGTGCCGTCGGCGCACGTCGTCGGGCCGTTGTTGCGTCGGGTCGGACACCGATGTCGCAGAATGCGCACATCGTCAGGCCCGCGGACGCGGGGTTCCGCGGAGAGAATGGCATCAGTCCCACCCCGTCACCCCACCCGAGGAGTCCCGATGTCCCCCATGCTCACCGCCCCCAGGATGCGCGCCGTCGTCGCCGCGTCCGTGCTCGCGCTCAGCCTCGGCCTGACCGGCTGCGGAGCCGGCGGGGAAAAGGATGCGCCCGCCGATGACACACCGTCCTCAGCGGACCCGAGCGCAGCGGAGTCGACCGCGCCGAGTTCGTCCGAGGCGGGGTCATCCGAGGAGGCGTCGACGGAGGGGGCACCGTCGGAGGATCCCTTCGCCGATTCCGCCCGCGCCCAGTCGTGGGCGAGCGACGAGGGGATGGACATCGACGCCGACGGCAACGGCACGATCCCCGCCGCCTCGCTCGAAGCCGATCTCGTCGATCTCTTCAGGAACAAGTTCGACCTCGAGGTCGAGGAGGCCACGTGCGACACGGACATGGAGGTCACGGCGTGGAGCGGCTTCGAGCCCTGCGATGTCGTCGTCAAGGACATGACGTACTTCGGCACGGTCGAGCTCATCGACCACAAGGATGCGATGGTGAAGTACGAGGTGCTGTTCCCGGGACTCAACAAGGACGACGTGAGCTTCTAAGCTGGGAGTGGGTCGCGCACGGAGTTTGTTCGCGCACGGAGTTTGTTCGAACAACACCGGCATTTGCGAATATAGGCTAGAGTGGCTCCATGTCACGTCAACGGGCGAGCACCGACAAGGTGCACGGACAGATCCGCGCCGACATCCTCGGCGGCGTCTTCGCGCCCGGGCAGAAGCTCAAGTTCGCCGATCTCGGGCAGCGCTACGGTGCGAGTGTGAGCGCGATCAGGGAGTGTCTGACGCGGCTGACGGAGCAGAGGCTCGTCGTCGCCGAGCCCATGGTCGGCTTCCGCGTCATGCCGCTGACCGCCGAGGATCTCTGCGATCTCACCGACACCCGCATCGACCTCGAAGTCCTCGCCCTGCGCGGGGCGATCGAGCACGGCGGAGTCGACTGGGAATCCGATCTCGTCGCCGCCCATCACCGCCTCGAGCGCACACCGATGACGGCACCCGACGCGCCGCGGACGATGTCCGATGAGTGGGAGCAGGCGCATACGGCCTTCCACGCGGCCCTGCTGGCCGGATGCCGGCGCCCCCGACTGCTCGCGATGACCGAGTCGCTGCGCGACGCCACCGCCCTCTACCGCCGCTGGGCGGTGCAGCGGGAGCCGAAGCGCGACGGCATCGACGAGCACCGCGCGATCCTCGAGGCGGCGCTGGCCGGCGACGTCGACGCCGCGACCGAGGCGCTGCGCGCGCACTATGCGACGACGGCGGAGATCCTCTCCGAAGGGCTGTCGTCGCCCCTTCCCCGCACCCAGGGGTGAGAGGCACCGCTGGGTCGGTGCAGAGTGTCGGGCGCAGGCTTTTCAGGCACAGAAACGGGCGCGTCGCCGGAATCGCGACGCGCCCGGCCCGTCAGTTCGCGGGGACGGTCTCCGTCTCGGTGACGACGACCGATTCGTCGGCGGCGTCAGCGGCCCGTGCCTCTGCGGCCTCCGCCTCGGCGCGGTTGCGCTGCGACCACACGATGAACGCGGTCGCCGGGACCGCGGCGAGGGCGAGGGAGGCGAGTCCGCTGGCGACGCCGTACTTCTTCGTCAGCCCGAGCGCACCGTCGACGGAGTACTCCCCGGGCCCGGTGAACCCGAGGACCCCGGCACCGGCGGCGTAGAGCAGCGGCAGCTCGTATCCGCCCTTCATCGCCCACAGGCCGTTCTTCGCATTCACCGAGGCGGCCACGGCGAGGGTGCCGCTGACCATCGCCGCACCGAGCGGCGTGCCGGCACCGAGGAGGAGCATCCCGGAGCCGACGGACTCCGTGGTCGCGGCGAGCTTGACCATCGACTTGCCGGGGACGAAGCCCCACTTCTCGAACATCGGCGCGGTGCCGTCGGGTCCGCCCCCGCCGAAGAGCCCGAAGGCCTTCTGCGAGGCGTGCCCGAGGATGAGTCCGCCGACGACGCCGCGCAAGAGCAGCAGTCCTGTGTTCATGGTGTCTCCTAACGGTTGAGCTGTGAGTGGACAGGTGGTGCGGTCAGCGGGAGAGGATCGCGGCGGCGGCCTCCCGCAGGGCGGCCTCGGGATCGGCGACCATGCCCGGAGCCCGCCACCCGATGTAGCGGTCGGGCCGGACGAGCACGGCGCCGCCGTCGCCGACTTCGCGCGCCTTCGCCCAGGCGCCGTAGGCGTCGTCGATGTCCTCACCGCGACCGATCGACCGAGTGCGCAGCGGGATGCCGAGGTCGGCGGACACCGCCTCGGCGGCGTCCTCCCAGGCTTTGCCGCCGATCCCGGTGAGCAGGGTGAACTCCCCGCCGCCGGTGAGGTCGAGGGTCGAGACCTTCCGTCCGTCCGCCACGACCCACACGTGCGGCAGGTAGGCGCCCGGCCACGTCGTCGGCTGGTAGTAGAGCTCGGCATCGCGGGTGTAGGCGGGCATCGGCTCACCGTCGGTGACGGCCGCCGTCGACTCGTAGCGCTGACCGAGCTCCACACCGTGGGCGTTGAAGTGGTACTCGTTCTGCGCGAGCACATCGTCGAGGTGACTGCGGCTCGCCGCTCCGGCCGGGGTGTCGCTGAAGAACTCGTCGAGCGCGGCCTGCCCTTCGGCATCGGTCTGCCCGATCCGGCAGCCGAGGGCCGAGGGCACCTGCCCGAAGGCCTGCACACTGGCCAGGGCCCGGTCGACGACCTGGCGGCCGACGGGCCGGCGTTCGGCGTCATACGTGTCGAGCAGGTCGGGTCCGGCGAGGCCGGTGACGACGTGCGCGAGCTTCCAGGCGATGTTGTACCCGTCCTGCACCGAGGTGTTGCTGCCGAGGCCGTTGGCCGGCGGGTGCCGGTGGGCGGCGTCCCCGGCGAGGAAGACACGTCCGCGGCGGTAGGTCGATGCGACGAGGTGGTTCATCTGCCATTCGCTCACCCCTTTGATCCGCACGTCGACGCTCGGATCGCCGATGACCTTGCCGATGCGCTCCTGCAGTCCGTCCTCGCTCGTGTCGATCGTCTCCGTCTCGGGGTCGTAGACGACGATGAGCACCCATTCGGTCCACGGCCGCACGGTGACGAAGGTGCCGGCCCCGAGCCAGAAGTCGCGGCCGGGCTGGATCGTGAAGAAGAGCGCTCCGGGGCGGTGTGCGCGATACTTCTCGAGGTCGGCTTCGATCCAGATGTTGATCGCCGAGCCGAGACCGGTCTCCCCTTCGAAGGGGAAGCCGAGCTCCTCGGCGATGAGGCTGCGACCGCCGTCGGCGGCGACGACGTACTGCGCCCGCACGAGGTAGTGCTCACCGGTCGCACGATCGAGCATCTCGGCCTCGACGTGGTCGGCGGTCTGGCTGATCGCGACGAGCTCGGTGGAGAACCGCAGGTCGCCGCCGAGGTCCTCGGCCCGCCGGCGCAGGATCGGCTCGAGGTCGTGCTGGCCGATGTTGCACATCGAGCTCGGGCTGGCATTGGCATAGTCGGCGCGACGTGCCGGTCCGCTCCCCCAGGCGTCCATCCGGGCGAGCTCGCGGCCGGCGACGCTCGTGGCGAAGACGTTCGTGCCCATGCCGTCTCCGGGCAGGGAGGCGGCGAGCACCTCGTCCTCGATGCCGAGGTCGCGGAAGATCTCCATCGCCCGCTGATTGGTGATGTGGGCCCGCGGGGTGTGCGCGGTGCTCGGGAACTTGCTCACGGTGATGGCGTCGATGCCGTCCCTGGCCAGGCACGCGGCGGCGGTGAGTCCGGCAGGGCCGGCGCCGACGACGAGGACGTCGGTGGTCTCGATTCTCATGGTGGTCGTCTCCTGCCGCTCAGATCGTGTGCATCGCGGAGTCGACGACGAGGTTGGCGGCGTTGATGCCGCGGTTGTCCATGAGCGCGAAGGACGCGTCGACGATGTTGTCCGGGGTCGGCAGGCGCTTGCCGGGGGTGCGCTGGCGCGCGGCCTCATAGGCTTCGGCGCGCACGGGGTCCGCGTTGTCGACGGCGTCCGTGCCGCCGACGACTCCGGGGGTGATGACGTTGACGCGCACCGGTGCGATCTGCACGGCCAGGGAGGTGGCGAGGCCGACGACTCCGGCGTTGGCCATGGAGATCGTCGTCGATCCCGGGAACGGACGCCACATCGACAGGCCGCTGAACATGAGGACGGATCCGTCGGCGGCGAGCTTCGGCAGGGCGTAGTGGACGCTCGTCGCATAGCCGACGTTCTTCATCAGCGAGGTGTGGGCGCTGTCGTCGGGTCGGAAGTCCCTGATGTCGTTGTTGTCGCGGTCGAGGGCGACGAGGACGAGGTGGTCGATCGGCCCGTCGACGGAGTCGAAGAAGGCCTGGAGCGACGCCCAGTCGGTGAGGTCGCAGACACCGTGGCGCGCGTTCTCCCCGAGTTCGGCCGCGCGCTCCGCGTTGCGCTGCGGGTCCCGGCCGGTCACCGTGACTCGGTCCCCGCGGGCCACGGCGGCGCGGGCGATCTCGAGTCCGAGGCCGCGGGTGCCGCCGATGACGACGATGTGCTCATTGGTGGTGCTCTCCGGCATGATGCCCTCCTGAGTCGACTGCGTTGTCGCGTGACATCAGTTCTACACGAGAACTTTCGAAGCCTCAAGATTTTTTCGAATATTCTCATGAGAGGCGGAGGCAGCATGGGTTCGGCAGGGGATCGTTGCCCGACTCAGGAGGGAGTCGCGGCGTCCGCAGTGTCAGCGGCCCCCGGAGGGTTCGCGGCGTCCCACCAGTCGAGGACGCGCAGGGCCTGGAGGGTCACCCACTTCGACGGTTCGCCCGCGGGGACGTCGACGTGGAACCAGACGTCGCCGGCCAGCCGGTGTCCCTGCAGCCATGTGCCGTCGGCCTGGCGCTGGTCCCGGATGCGCTCGATCGCGTCGGCCAGACGCGGATCCGGCCGCGTTCCGTCGGTGAACGCGGCGTCGCGGAAGTAGTCCGCGGCGGCGAGGATGCTGTAGTGCCAGCGCCTAGGGTGCGCGAGACTGAACGCGTTCATCGAGAATGGCTCGCCGGTGCTCAGGCGCCGGTAGAGGTCGCGTTTCAGCAGATACTCCTCCCCTGCGGCACGCGCCTGCGCGACCCGTGTGACATCGCCGGTGCGCTGCTGATAGTCGAGAAGGGCGCCGAGGGCGTTGAGGGTCGAGTGGAAGGACGACCGGGTCGAGCCCTCGACCCATTCGCAGTTCCAGCCGCCGTCGTCGAGCTGATGGTCGAGGAACCACTGGGCGATCCCGTCGACGTCGGCGCCGAGCCACAGGCCGTTCGACAGGGTCCACGCATTGATGCACACGTCGACCTCCCCACCCCAGTACAGCAGGTCCTTGAACTCCCACCGCACGGGCGCGAGCTTCTCCGCGGTCCCGGCGAGCACCTCGGCGTCGATGCCCCATTCGCGCAGATCCTTGAGCGCCCACGTCGTCGCCGTCCACGGCTGCTCACCCTCCCAGCTGAAGTCGGCGGGGAAGAACGGACCCCCGGCCCACTGGCCGTCGGGGTCCTGCCGCGCGAGCAGGTCGCGCCCGAACCCCTCGGTGGCGACTGCGGCCCGGGTGGCCTGCCAGGTGTCCTCGTCGGCCCCGAGGAGGTCGCGCTCGACCTGCCAGCGCAGCGCCGGATCGGAGTCGAGCAGCCAGTCCCTCATACGTGTGTCGATCATCGTCGATCTCCTCCACAGTCGGCTCGGAGCCCACTTCAGCCCGTGAGGTCGGGCTCACGGCCACCAGCTTAGTCCCGGTCGCCCCTGACGTCACGGGTTTGCGCGCGCGACATCGGCCGCGAGCACCCCCGGCCACTCAGCAAGGTCGGCCGGTGTCCGGGTCATCTGAAAGCTGACAGTGTCGTGGTCCGTGCCAGTTCCAGCCCTTCGCGCAAGGGTCGCTGTCGATGCTCCGCTGAGAGGATCTCCACTCCCCACGGGCCAGCGAAGCCGATGGCACGCATCGTCTCGACGAAGCCGGCCACGTCCTGCACCCCCTCCCCGATGAGTCTGCGGTTGTCCCGGGTGTCTTCGAAGAGTGTGCCGACCACCTCGGCGTCTGCGTCACAGAGTTCGACACCGAACACAACGTCAGCGTTCACACTCTCAGACAACTCGGCAAACGACGTTCCCGCACGGAACACATGCCAGAAATCGATGATGAGACCAGCGGCCGGGTGCGCGACTTGATCGATGAGCTGAGCACCCTGCGGGACCGTTGCGATCATTCCGAACGGGAAGGGCTCCAATGCCACGCGTGTTCCGTGCGCTTCGGCTTCGATCGCCAGACGCCGGAGGGGCTTGACGAACGGTTCGAGGTCATCGACCTGCGGTGCCATTGCGGTCGCGATTTTGATGAACGACGCACCGAGAGACTGCGCAGCGTCGAGCAGATCATCCCAGTCCCGCCGCCAAGCCCCATCGTCGGTCCACCATCCGGAGCACAACTCGACTTCGACGTGCGTCAGCTCCGACGATCTGATGTCGTCAGCCAAACGGTCGTAGCCGATGGAAGCCCGCACACGGCGCAGATCGTCGAGAACGAAGCCCAGGCCCTCCCATCCAGATGCCGACACCTCCCGGACACGCGTCTGGGCATCGTATGGGCTCAGTTCGGAAGCGCGCAGCGGCGCAGTGTCTCCGGCGCTGGTCCAACACGAGGCGATCAACGCAGGTTCGGTCATGACTCGTCTCTCAGCTTCTTCCAACCCCGGAAGTCATAGGCCATTCCCGACTCTATCCCCTCTTCCATCTTCTCCAATGAGATGCCCCGTGTTTCGGGAACCTGGGTGGCGACGAAGATCAGGGCAATGACCCCGACCCCGGCGAACACGAAGAACACTCCGGAAATGCCGATCGCAGCGACCATAGAGGGAAAGACCAGAGCGATAACCCCGTTCATCCCCCACCCGAAGAGCTGCGAGATGCCGATGCCGACGCCTCTCATGGGCAGAGGGAACACCTCGGCCAGCCATACCCAGACCGCAACGTTCAGGAAAGTCTGCATCGAAGCGACGAAGCCGACGATGAGGGCGAGGATCACCCAAGCACGGAGGGGGTTGTCTTCAGACATGTACATCGAGCACAGTCCGATGAGCAGATGGAAGGTCGTCGTGAGCGTGAGTCCGATGAGGAAGGTCGTGCGGCGGTCGACTCGGTCCATCATGTACAGCGCGACGAATCCTCCGATCACTGCCACGACTCCGGGGGCGATGTTCGCGATGAGGGCCGCATTCGCCGCGAAACCGGACTCGATGAGGACGATCTGTCCGTAGTACATGATCGAGTTGATGCCGGTCAGCTGCTGGCACACGGCGACACCGATGCCGACGAGAACGATCCTGATCAGCCACTTGTTGAAGACGAATTTCCGGTAACCGACTCGTTGGTCACCGGTGGTGGCTTCGGCAACCTGCTCCACAGCACCGAGTTCCGCGACGGCACGCTCTTCGGTACGCACGGTTCGCAGCACAGCCAACGCCTCTTCGTGTCGGTCGTGTTCGACAAGCCATCGCGGCGACTCCGGCATCCGCAGCATTCCGATGAACAGGCAGATCGCCGGCAGCGCGCAGACGGCGAACATCACGCGCCAGATGCCGTCGATGTGTCCCCAAACATTGCCGATGATGGCGTTGACGACGAAGGCTGCCAGCTGGCCGGAGACAATCGCGACTTCGTTGCGTCCGCTGATCGAGCCACGGATCTCGTAGGGTGCAAGTTCGGAGAGGTAGACGGGAACCACGATCGACGCACCGCCGACTGCCAGACCGAGCATGATTCGCCCGGCGACGAGCACCTCCAGGTTCGGCGCGAAGACAACGACAAGTGTTCCGAAGAAGAACAGACCCGACAGCATGAGGATAGTCCGCCGGCGCCCGATCATGTCACAGATCTTTCCGCACGACACCGCGCCGACAGCGGCAGCGAAGACGAGGGAGCTCGTCACCACTCCCTCGCTGACCGCTGTCAGACCCAGTTCCTGGGACATCGGGCGGAGAGCACCGTTGATGACACCGGTGTCATAACCGAAGAGCAATCCTCCGAAACACGCGATGATTGAAATTAGACCGATCCGCTTCCGGTGAGGACCGGTCTTGGGCATTGTCGGCAGCGCCGAGTCGTTCGACATTACTGAGTTGGCAACCATGGTGGTCTCCTATGCTGGGTGCTTCTTTGCACTGCGGGTTGCGCCTGAGCGCTGACCCGGGTCGGCGCTCAGGCGCCGCGGTCGATCTTGACTGCACGTCCTTCCCTCGCTGAAAGTCCTGCGGCATTGGCGAGGACGAGCGCCTCCCGGCCGTCGGCGAACGTCGAACATCTCGAGGCTTCTCCACGAACCAGCTTGCAGAACTCGCGAAGCTCGTCGACGTAGGCCTCGGCATAGCGTTCGAGGAAGAAGTGTTGGAACGGGGCTCCCGCCTGTACCGCCGAGGAGTTCGAGTACCTGAGGAGGCTCGTTCCGGCGTTGCCGACTTCGAGCATTCCCCGGCCGCCGAAGACCTCGATGCGCTGGTCGTAGCCGATCGCGCTGTGCCGCGAGTTCACAATCGTGATCTGGGCACCCCCAGCCGTGCGCATGAGCACCGTAGCGGTGTCGAAGTCGCTGAGCTCGGCTGCTCCTTCGTCGAACATCTGAGACCCGGTGGCGAACACCTCGACGATGTCGGGCGCGAAGAACCGCGCCATGTCGAAGTCGTGGATGGTCTGATCGCGAAACATTCCTCCGGTCGTCCGAAGGTTCTCGATCGTCGGTGGGGCCGGGTCACGACTGATGATCATGAGCTGTTCGAGGTCGCCGACGTCACCGGCCAGAAGGCGCTCCCTTGCGGCGGCGAAGCTGCGATCGAATCGCCGGTTGAAGCCCACGGCGAAGGGGACGTCGGATTCCTCGACCATCGGAGCCAACTCGTCGACTCGCTCGATGTCGAGATCGATGGGCTTCTCACACAGGATGGGGATCTTCGCCTCGATGGCCTCGGCGATGAGGCCGGCATGAGTCGAAGTGGGGGAGGCGACGATCACGGCGTCGATTTCGCCTGAATCGAACGCCCGGCGGGGCTCCGCCGAGGCGGAGGCTCCGTGCTCGGCGGCGATCCGCTCGGCACCTGCGAGGTGGGGGTCGACGACCCAGGTCAGGACGGTTTCCGGCAGTGCTGCGATGCTGGCGGCGTGGACCTTGCCGATGCGTCCGGTTCCGATCAGGCCGAAGCGAAGCTGTTCGCTGGACATTGGTGGGTTCTCCTTGTGGTGGAAAAGGGTTGCATGGACGGAGAGGGAGGCACAGTGGATTCGTCACCACTCGATTCGGGTCGGTCGTCCCGTGCGCGCGGACTCCTCTGCCGCCATGGCCAGTCGAGCGGCGACGATTCCCGCCGATGGCGGAGTGAGCGAGTCCGTTTCCCCTCGCACCATGGCGAGGAAGTGCCTGATCTCACCACGGAATGTCGCCGCGAAGCGATCCATGAAGTCTTCGTACGTGGTCACCGAGGGTGCTGTGCCGGATTCGAGAGGTTCAACCGGTGTATGGTCATCGACACCAGCGGAGAACGCCGCGTCGCTGCCGTAGACCGATGTGGCGACGTCCTGTCCTGACGCCACATTGCGCCCGCCGCTGACAAGCGCCTGGCTTCCTGAGGCGAACGTGATCACCGCCGATGCGGTGTCGAAATCGTCGCAATCTGAGTAGACCTCGGCATCGAGGACGCCCCCGGTGGCGTAGACGGACACAGGCCGGTCGTCGAGAAGCCAGGGAATGGTGTCGAAGTCATGGATGAGGAGGTCACGCCATATGCCCCCTGAATGCGGGATGTAGTCGGGATCAACGTGTCGGTGGTCATGGTTTACGGCGTGAATCAGGCGGATCGGGCCCATGGAGCCGCTGCGGATGCGCTGCCGCAGCCTCTGATGACCCTCGTCGTATCGCCGGTGGAACGCGACCATGATCGGCACTCCGTGCGACTCGAGCTGTTCAGACAGCTGGGGGATCTCAGCCAGGTCGAGACTCAGAGGCTTCTCGACGAGGCAGGGTACGCCATGCTCGACGGCATACCGAGTCAGGTCCGGATGCGTACCGGTCGAGGTCGAGATGATCACTCCGTCAAGACCATCGGCCCACGCGTCTGACAGCGTCCGCATGGAGATCTTCGGTTCCGCTTCGACCTCGCTTTCAGCCGAGAGCGAGACGGTGAGCGACTTCCGCGTTGCGTCGAGCCGGTCCACGCTGCGGCCGATGAGCACCAGCTCAGCGTCGGGGGCTTCCAGGACGACGTTGCGCGCGTGGAGCTGTCCGATCCGACCGAGTCCGACAACCCCGATGCGCATGCTCATCGGACTTCCCTCACGATCGATCGAAGATAGTCAAGGCTCTCCCGCGCCTGCGTCATCGGCCCGTCGCCCGCTTCTGGGTCGGCAACGACGACGGTGTCCTGTTCGAGAGTGAACCACCCGTCGAAGCCGGCTTTGACCAGAGTGGTCACGATCGCACGAATGTCGATATCTCCTTGGCCCAGCGGCCTGTACATTCCACCGACGACCGCGTCGTAGTATGTCGAGTCCCCGGCGCGCACCTGTCGGGCGTGGGAGAGCGAGACGTCCTTGAGGTGAACGTGGGAGATCCGTTCGGCATGGTCCTTGACGAAGGCCAGCGGGTCGATGCCCCCAATGAACATGTGTCCGGTGTCGAAGCAGATGTCGACGGCGCTGCCGTTGAGGACGTGATCGACATCGTCCGCAGTCTCCACCATCGTCCCTACGTGAGGATGAAGTGCAACCCTGACGCCATCTGCGGCCGCTCGCGAGACGATTCTGTCGATGTTTGCGCACAGGGTCTGCCACCCGTCGTCATCAAGGGGCGGCCTGACGTGATCGTAGCCGTCGATTCCGGTGGCCGCCGCGAGGACGAGGGTATCCGCTCCGGCAGCGACGAACGAACGCAGTTCCGCTTCGATCTGCGGGAGAGGATCAACCTCCGGGTCGTGGATGACTGCCGGGACGAAGCCTCCGACCGAACGCATGGAATGACGATTCAGGAGCTCTGCTCTGGTCTCGGGATCGACTGGCAGGAAGCCCTCCGGCCCGAACTCAGTGGCGTCGAATCCGAGCTCCTGCATCTCCGTGAGCACCCTGTCGGGCGCGAGTTGATAGCCCCACCCGGGGACCTCGCAGACTCCCCAGGAGATCGGGGCAGCTGCAATCCTGACATCGGCCATCATCGGACTCCGTTCTGTGTGAGGGGACCGCCGAAGCTGAGGTCGGCGGCGTTGACCACTGCAGTTGGACGTCCACCCTCGAGCACGTTCCTCACTGCCTGTGCCGCAGCGACGAAGGTCGCGCGACTCGATTTTGTCGTCAACCCCATGACATGTGGGGTGAGCACCGTTCGGGGATGCTGGTAGAGGGGATGCGGTCGGGGCGGCTCCGGGTCGAACGAGTCCAAGCCGACTCCGGCGAGTCTCCCCGATTCGAGACCCTCCAGCGCCGCGTCTTCGTCCACGAGTCCGCCGCGGCTGGTGTTGACGAGAATCGTGCCCGGCTTCATCTGTTCGATCATTCGGGCATTGACCATGTGCCGAGTGCTCTCGGTCAATGGCACATGCAGGGAGATGACATCGGAGCCCCGAACGATCTCCTCGAACGTGTCCACACGATTGGCGGAAGGAACCTCGGCGATCGGATCGTAGATGCGCACGGTCATTCCGAAAGCCTCGGCGAGTGCCTTCACGCGCTTCCCGATATTCCCGAAGCCGACAAGACCCAGGCTCGCCCCATCGAGATCACCGACGGGCACCTCCGTGCGGGCCGACCATTGGTCGGAGCGCACAAGGTCGGTCAGCTGCCCGAGCGACTTCACCAGATGGAGGATGTGGGCGAGCGCTCCCTCAGCGACGGCGGTGGAGTTCACACCCGGCGTCACGGCTACCGGGATGCCCCTGTGACTGGCGGCAGCGATATCGATGTCGTCGACCCCGACCCCGGTGCGGGCGATGACTCTGAGTTCGGGCATGTCATCGAGTTCGGCTGGCCCCACCCTGACTGCGGCCCGGACGATGGCTCCTGCAGCTCGCCGGAGTTCGGCATCGTCGGGGGTCGGAACGAATCGCACTCCCGGTCCGAGCACGGGTGCGACAACATCGCTCGGGACCGGCCCCAGGCCGACGACGGTCATCGTCTCAGTCATGGGTCACCGCCGTCTCCGAAGCTGCCCATCCCTGCTTCACGGCCGCCGAGGTACCTTCGACCTGCTCGACAGACTGCCAGTTCTCGTCGGCGATAGCTTGCTCAGCTGCGTAGACGACCCTATTGGCCGCCAACGCGTCATGGACGTCGGCATGTGCGGAATCTGCTCCGATATGGGCAAGCAGAAACTTCTTCGCCTCGATGACCTTGAGATCGTCGTAGCCCATCGAGGTGCCGGCCCCGGGCTGAAATTTCGAGAAGTCTCCGAATTCCGGGCCGGCCATGATCCGCGTGAAGCCGACATGGGGTCCGCGATATCCCAGAGCCAGTTCGAGCTCGTTCATCCTCTCGAAGTTCCACCGCAGAGAACCCTCAGTCCCGTAGACCTCGAAAGAGTACTCAGCACGAGGTCCGACGCTCACGCGTGACGCTTCGAGGGTGCCGACGGCTCCTGCGCCCTGGGCATCGGGGCCGAACTGCACGAGCAGTCCCGCGTAATCCTCGTTCTCCACGGGGGCCATCTCCCCACCTTCGACGACGGAGAAATGCGTGCCGCTGCCCATTTCGAGTTTGGGCCGTTCGGCGTAGGCGGTGTTCGACACCCCTGTGACTCGGTCGATGGGACCGACGACGTAGTGAGCGAGATCGGTCAAGTGACCGAGCAGGTCGCCGAGCACGCCCGAACCGGCGAGTCTGCGCACGAAACGCCATGACAGTGCACCGTTGGGTTCAGAAGAGTAGTCGGCGAAGAATGCTCCCCGTACATTGATGATCCGACCGAGCTGACCTTCGGCGATGATCCGACGGGCATATTCGATGGCAGGAGCATTGCGATAATTGAAGCCGACGGCGGTGACGATGCCCGCATCGTCTGCGGCCTGCGCCACCGTTTCCGTCTCTTCGGCGGACCGCCCCACCGGCTTCTCGATCCACAGGGACTTGCCTGCTCTGGCGACAGCTGTGCCGATCTCCTCGTGTAGGAAGTTCGGTGCACAGACGGAGACAACGTCGACGTCGGGATGTTCCAGGACCTCGTGATAATCCGTTGTGGCGGACTCATAGCCGAGCACATCGACGGCGTAGTCGGCGCGGTCCCGGTTTGTGTCGGCGGCGATGACGAGGCGCGGCCTGATGCCGAGTTCGGGGTAGACGACCGAAAGACTGGAGTAGGCGCGGCTGTGGAGCTGACCCATCCAGCCGACGCTGATGAGTCCGACGCCGATTTCGTGCTGTGGAGTGTTCATGGTGCTCAAGGCAGTTCCTTAGGTAGCAGAGTGAGGTTGACGTAGGTGCGGCTCAGGGTCTCAACACTGAGACGAGGTTCTGAGCTGCGGCGGCCAGGAGAGTGGAATCCGAGCCCACCGGCAGGAAGCTGAATCCCTGATCTGCTCGCATGGCAGCCGCGTCGGCATCGGCGCAGAGGATTCCTGCGGCAGTGCCATGTCGTCGCGCGGCGGTCACGACGGCCGACAGCGCCTCCTGGAACTCGGGTGCGTCGAAGTCCAAGGGAACTCCCAGGGCGTAGGAGAGATCGAGCGGACCGACGAAGACCACGTCGACGTCCGGATGCGCGGCGATCGCGTCGACATCGGCGAGTGCCCCGACGGTTTCGATTTGGACGATGGTGAGGACATCGCCGTTCGCCGCCGACAACGCTTCTCGGTCCATTCCCCAACGGACCGACCGGTTGTACGTGGCCACTCCCCTATCTCCTGTGGGCGGATAGTGCAGGTGCGGGATGATCGCTTCGACCTCCTCGGCAGAGTCGACTCGGGGAAGCATGACACCTGCGGCTCCGGCATCGAGGACCCGACCGATCCTGATTCGGTCAGGCGTCTCGACACGAACCAGCACTGGAGTGCCGTAGGCTCCTGCCGTGCTCACGGCATCGCCGACAGATCGTTCGTCTCCGCCCCCGTGCTCGAGATCGATGAGCACCCAGTCGAGCCCTGACGCCGCCAGCACTTCCACGGCCATAGCCGATCCCAAGCCTGCAAAGGATCCCAAAGTCGTCTCCCCCTTGCGGATGCGGCCGGCGAGTGCTCCCTGATCGAGTGGTGTCCGGAACGTGCTCACACGTGCCATCGCTGCTTCTCCAATCCCTGTTCGTAGTCGGCTCGGAGTTCATGCACTCCTGCCTGTTCGGCGACTTCGGCGGGAGCGACGTCCCAGAACACTTCCGACCCGGGCAGATCAACCAGGGGAATCGTCGGAACGACGATGGCGACAGGACCGCGTGCCGAACGGGTCCGTTCGAGGACATCGCGCACCTCATCTGAGGTCTCGACTCTGTAGGTCTGAGCGCCGAGGCCTTCGGCGATCTCCCGCAGGTCGATGCGGAGGTAATCTCCGGACAGTCTGCGGTCCTCATCGTTGCGGTATCGGAAGTCGTTGCCGAACTGCTCGCCGAACTTCATCATCTGCAGGCGCCTGATCACCTGGAATCCGTGGTTTTCGGAGATCACGTAGGTGATGTCGAGGCGTTCCTGGGCAGCCGTGAGGATCTCCGTGGGGTTCATGAGGAACGTGCCGTCGCCGATGAAGACCGTGACCCGCCCGGTACTCTGCGGATCAGCGAGGCGGACACCGATGCCGGCTGGGATCTCGTATCCCATGCAGGAGAATCCGAATTCCAGGTGACAATGGCGATCATCCGTGGCGTCCCAGACTTTGAGGAGGTCACCGGGCGGACCTCCGGCTGCGGCGATGATGGTGTCTCCGGGACGGGCGTGGTCCTGAAGAAGACCGATTAGCTGGCCCTGGGTGATTACGGCGTCCGTGTCGGGAATGTTGAGGTGGGCGTGCTCAGCTGCGTCCTTGTCGAACTGCGTGTCGGGGTCGAGGGCGGCCTGGCGGATCGGAGCCCACCGCTCCTTGTGTGCAGCGATCTCGTCTGCCCACGACCCGCTGACCCGATAGCCGCCTAGGGATTCTGCGAGCGCATCGATGCCGAGGCGGGCATCTGCCACGACGGCGGCAGCACCCTGCTTGATCGCGTCGAGTTCTGCGATGTTGATCGACGCGAAGCGCACTTCGGGGTTCGCGAACATCGTCTGCGATCCCGTTGCGAAGTCAGTCAGTCGGGTGCCCACGCTGATAATGAGATCGGACTCCGCGACGAGCCGATTCGTTGCAGGGTTCCCCTCCAGTCCGATCCCGCCGAGCGCCCACGGTGCCGCCCTCTGCACGGCTCCCTTGCCGCCGAACGTCTCCGCAACAGGGATTCCCGTCGCGTCGGAGAATCGGGCCAGAGCTGTCTGCGCCTGCGAGTAGAGAACCCCTCCCCCAGCGATGATGAGCGGCTTGGTCGAGGAGGCGACGAGTCCTGCGACTGCTGCGATGTCAGTTGGCTGAGGGATGGTGCGTCGGATCTCCCAATCCCGGGGAGAGAACATCTCCAACGGGTAGTCGAAGGCGTGGGATTGGACGTCTTGAGGCAATGAGAGAACGACGGCGCCGGTCTCGACAGGGTTGGCGAGCACACGGAATGCCTTGGGCAATGCGGTGACGAGCTGTTCGGGACGTGTGATGCGGTCGAAGAATGTCGACACCGGCCGAAACGCGTCGTTGACGCTCAAGCTGGGATCCTGCGGGTTCTCGAGCTCCTGAAGCACGGGCCCCTGTCGTCTGGTGGCGTAGGTGTCTCCGGGGAGCAGAAGCAGCGGCAGTCGATTGACTGTCGCGGTCGCGGCGGCTGTCACAAGATTCATAGCGCCCGGGCCGATTGAGGCAGTGACCGCCAATGTCTGAAGGCGACTGCTGGCTTTCGCGAGGGCAGTGCCGGCGTGGCCGAGCGCCTGCTCGTTGCGTCCCTGGATGAACGGCATGTCGTCGGCGTACTGGGCGAATGCCTGACTGAATCCGGCGACATTGCCGTGTCCGAAGATTCCGGCGGCCGCGGGAATGAAGCGCTGTCGATGCTCATCGAGCACAGAATGCTGATTGATGAGGTAGCGGACGACGGCCTGAGCAACGGTCAGTCGCACTGTCGGTTCGTTCTTCATTGGTGCTCCCTGTTGACTCGAATGGTGCTGGGTGATCGGCATGGATTCGCTGTTCGATGGGTCGGGCTACGACCGCCACGGCCGACCGTGGAGGACGACAGTCTTCGCCTCCGTCATCTCTTCGACTGCGGCCCGCGGTCCCTCTTTGCCGATTCCGCTGGCTTTGAGTCCCCCGTATGGCATGAGATCCGCTCGCCAGAGAGGCGTCCAGTTGATGTGGATGCTTCCGGCGTCGACGTCGCGCATGTATCGGATGGCGGCGTCGATGTCATTGGTGAAGATGCCGGCGGATAGGCCGTACTCGGTCGTGTTCGCCAGAGCGATCGCAGTCGCCGTATCAGGTGCATCGGTCACGGCCACAGCGGGTCCGAAGATCTCCTCCTGCGCGAAACGCGAGTGGGGATCGACTCCGCTGACGATCGCCGGCTCGACAATGGCTCCCGATCGATCGCCGCCGAGTTCCAAGGACGCGCCGTCTTCAACGGCGCGCAGAATGGACTCATGGACGCGCGTCGCTTCGCGTTCGGAGATCAGTGTTCCGACTGTTGTCTCAGCCGCGCTCGGATCACCGGTGCGATGTTGAGCGACCTCGGCGCGGAGGGCGTCGAGGAAATCGCCGTGCACCGCTTCGTGGACGATGACACGTTGGACCGAGATGCAGACTTGGCCTGCATTCGTGTAGCCGCCGGCGGCGACGGCCGCGGCAGCGAGCGGGATATCCGCATCCGGCAGAACTACGACAGGGGCCGACGAACCCAGCTCGAGCGAGAGCTTCTTCACCCCGGCCACTTCCGCAATATGGCGGCCGATTGCAGTGGATCCCGTGAAGGATACCTTCCTGATCCGCTGGTCCGAAGAAAGCCTGTCGCCGATTTCTCCCCCGGGTCCGGTGAGCACTGAGAGCACTCCTTCCGGAAGTCCCGCATCGACGAAACACTCGGCCAGGGCCAGTGCCGTGAGCGGTGTCGTACTGGCCGGTTTGAGGATGACGGCGTTGCCTGCAGCCAGCGCCGGGGCGATCTTGTGATTGACGAGCAAGGCGGGGTAGTTGAAAGGCGTGATCGCAGCGACGATGCCGACGGGCTGTCGCAGAGTGAAGCCGACCTTGTCGAGCCCGGTTCCGGGATTGGCATCGAGCGGAAGGCTCTCGCCGTAGAGCTGGGTGCCCTCGAACGCGGCCAGTCGGATGATCGATCCCGAACGGCTGGCTTCCCCCTGCGCCTCCTTGAGCGTCTTGCCGTTCTCTGCCGACAGCGTCTGTGCGATCTCCTCGGCTCGTTCGTCGGCCAGGTCCGCAGCGCGCATGAGAATCGAGAAGCGTTCGTGCGCAGGAGTGGCCCGCCACGTCTCAGCCCCGACGACCGCAGCTTCGACAGCCGCATTGACATCGTCGGCGCCGGCGATCGAACACTGCCCCACGACACGGTGATCGTAAGGCGAGACGACGTCGCGCATCGCCCCCGGCCCACTGCCGCGCTGCCACCGTCCACCGATGAGCAACTCATGACGCACCATCGCGTACTCCAAACTTCCAGCTCGATTGCATTCCCTCCACTTTGAACCGGTCCAATTCGTTTGCAAGAAGTTCCGCAAGGCACTTTTGGACCGGTCCAATACGGAGACAATGCGAACTTAGTGTGACCCGCCTCATGCTGTCAACCCCCTAGCGCGGATCCGATTTCGCGCTGTCGCGGATCGCCCGTCCATCAGGCGGAGATCCTGCGTGTGTGATGATGTTGTCATGGCGAACACGGGGGCAGATTCTGCGTCGGGTCAGCGGTCACGGCCCACAATCCGCGATGTCGCCGCGCGCGCCGGAGTCTCCAAATCACTGGTCTCACTCGCTTTCACCGATCCACAGAAGGTCGGTCCTCAGCGCCGGGAACTCATCCTCGAAGCCGCTCAGGCTCTCGGCTACGAGCCGAACTTCCTGGCTCGTTCGTTGGCCAGGGACTCCGCGCCCTTCGTCGGAATCCTCGTCGTCAATCTGCGCAACCCGATCTTTGCCGAGATCGCCGAGGCAGTCCGTCAAGAGCTAGATCTCAACGGCGAATACGGGCTGATCACCAGCGCCGCGATCACCGACTCGGATGACCTTCCGAACAGCTACGGTCGCATCGATCCGCGGGTTGTTCGCATGCTGCAGGATCTGCGCCCGAAGGCACTCATCGTCGTCGGAACGGTGCCGGAAGAGGAGGCGATGTTCCGCGGAATACCAACGGTGTACGCAAGTGCAGCACCCAGGCCGAACACCGAACACTCCTCTGTGCGCATGGACGACGCTAAAGGCATGGAGCTCGCCGTCGACCATCTCGTCTCACTGGGCCATACGAGAATCGGATTCATCGGCGGTCGAGGCGGAGCGGTCTCCGCCGGACGAGCCCGGGCTTTCATCACAGAGATGGAATCCCGCGGATTGGAAGCAGTGGTCGAGCCGGCGGGCTTTTCGGAAGCTGAGGGCTATCGCGCGGCAAATGACCTTCTCAGCCGGGACCGGCGGCCCAGCGCCGTCGTCTGCGTCAACGACATTTCAGCGATCGGAGTTCTCGCTGCTGCCGATGATGCAGGCGTGGTCGTACCGGACGAACTCGCCGTCGTCGGGTTCGACAACATCCCACTTGCCGACCTCAATCGCATCTCATTGACTTCGGTGGACCCGCAGAACCGAGAGATCGGTCGCTTGTCGGCCCTTGCCGTGCTCGAACTTCTCGGAGCACAAGGAACTCCGCCGTCTGAATCACTCATCACTCCCGACCTCGTGATTCGGGGTTCGACGCTAGCCCACCGGCCGCAGGAAGCCCCGCCGTCCGATTGACACCGCTGAGCAGACAGTGATCCCAGCCATCAGTCCTGGTGTCGAGCCACATCGGCGGCGAGCACCCCCGGCCACTCAGCGAGGTCGGCCGGTGTCCGGGCGATGATGAGCTCGGAGTGCGGAAGCACGGCGTGGAGCGCCTCGGCCGTGGAGAGCGGATGGGCGGGGTCATCGGCCCACGCGAGGATCGTCGTGCGCGTCTCCACCCCGGCGAGCGCCTCGGTGGCGGGCAGGTCGCTGGCCGCGGCCCCGCGGAGCACTGCGGGCAGGAGACGTTCGGGAACCTGCGGAGTGGTCTCCGGTGCGTCGGCGAGCGCAGGGGGTCGGACGGCGCTCGCCCCGACGGCCAGGTACTCGGCGAAGCCGCCGCCGGCGACGAGGTCGGCCGCTTCGAGGTAGACCTCGGCCTGCGCCGGACGCGTCTGCCAGGCCGTGGGCGGGACGACGAGGGTGAGACCGGAGAAGCGCCGCGGGTCGGCCACCGCGGCGTGGAGGAGGGTGGCGGCGCCCATCGACGGGCCGACGCCGTGAACCGTCTCCCCGGGGAAGTGGAGGCCGAGAAGCGTGAGGAGGTCGACGGCCAGACGGGACCAGCGATAGTCGATGGCCGCGCTCCGGCCGGTCGATTCCCCGTGGCCGCGCGCGTCATAGCGCAGCAGACGGGTGCCGCTGAGACCGACGCCGAGGTCGAGGTGGAGCACGCGGTCGCGAGCTCGCGACGACGTCAGACCGTGGAGTTGGACGACAGCTCGTCCGCCCTCGTCGCTGAGCTCGGCGGCGATGTCGGCACCGTCGACGGCATGTCTCGACATCACGGACCAGACCTCCCCACCTGCGGCTCCCTGCCGTGGCTCTCACGTTAGAGTAGCGACATGCGTTTGACCAACGTGTCTCACCTCAACCTCCCGTTCGGCCGCCTCTACGGCTACGACGTCGTGACCGGGCCGCTCGGACGCAGGCGCCCGATCTCGTTCGACCAGCAGCGGCATGTGGCCGCCGGAGCGCGCCCCGGATCGTGGATGGCGCTCTCGCTGCGCCTGCCCGGCGATGTCGACCGCGATGCTCTCGCCGTCGCCTGGTGGGCGGTCATGCAGCGGCACGGCACCCTGCGCACGGCGTTCTTCACCGATGACGACAACGAGGTGGGTCTGGCCGAGGTCGAGCTCCTCTCAGGGCGCTGGCGTGAGCATGCGATCGCCCAGGGCGAGGCCGTCAACAGCGCCCTGCGCAGCGTCCTCGATGAGGCGTGCACCCCGTTCGCCCGGCCCTCCCACCGCCTCTGCGTGCTCGAGACCGCGGCCGGGTCGACCGTCATCATCGGGGCCGATCATGCGCACGTCGACATGTGGTCGATGCTCGTCATCGCCCGCGATCTCCTCTCCGCGCTCTCGGCGATCGCCGTCGGCGAGGACCCCGATCTCGGTCCTGCCCCGGCGTTCTACGAGCACACCCTGGCCCTGTCCGAACCGGGACCCCCGCCGGAGCGGGTGAGCTCCCGGTGGCGGGAGATCCTCGAGGCCGGTGGTGGCTTCATGCCCCGCTTCCCGCTCCCCCTGGGCGACTCGACCGCGCACCTCGAGCGGGTCGTCGTCCGCGATGTCTTCGACGTCCACTCCTCGGCGGCGTTCTCCGCCGAGGCCCGGGCCGAGGGTGTCTCGACGCTGACCTTGGCGCTCTCGGCGATGGCGGAGATCACCCGCGAGGTCGGCGGAGGCCCGCTGCGCGCGGTCTTCCCCGTCCACAGCCGGTATGAGGAGCGCTGGAACGACGCCGTCGGCTGGTTCATCACGAACTCGGTCCTCGAGATCACCGACCCGGCCCCGCGGGCGAGCGCGGCAGCGGTGCGGGAGGCCATCGACCTCGGCTCCCATCCCCTCGCCGAGGTCCTCGCACCGTGGGGCGGCATGCCCGAGGCCCCGGGGATGTTCGCGATCTCCTGGCTCGACCTGCGCAGGCTGCCGGTGCGCATCGACTCGACGGGACTCGACGCCCAGTACGTGGGCGCGACGATCCGCACCGACGGGGTGATGCTGTGGTTCATCCTCGACGAGAACGGCCTCCACCTGCGCTGCCGGTACCCCGATTCCGAGCAGGCCCGTGCCAACGTCGGCGGGTGGCTCGATGCGCTCGTCGCCCGGATGCAGGACATCGCCGCGACCTCCTCAGGCGACGCCCTGCGCGTGGCCGGCGAGGAGTTCCGCGTCTCACGGGCCCGCCGCGGTGACGTGCCCGCGATCCTCACTCTCCTGGACGGCGATGCTCCCGGCGCCGAGGTGCTCGACCGGCTCCATGCCGCGATCACTCGGGATCGCGCCCACTATCTCGCCGTCGTCCGCGATGAGCGCGCCGAGGTCGCCGGGACGATGCAGCTGACGTTCGTGCCGGGGTTCTCCCACGGCGGGGCGCTGCGACTGGAGATCGCCGGGTTCCGCGCCCGTTCGTACGGGCTCGGGGAGGCGATGCTCGCGTGGGCGCATGAGCAGGGCCGCAACCGCGGAGCCGATGTCGCGCAGATGACGACGGAGGTCGATTCGGAGCTCGTCACCGCCCTCGGCTACACGCCCGAGCAGGGCCGGTTCGTTCGCCGGCTGGCCGGTGACGACGATGGGTGACTCCGATCCTCGCCGAGGCGGTCCCCGGCTCCTGACCTCAGCCGACGGTTCGCGGTCGGTCAGGACACTGACGACACGGCCCGGGCGCTCCTCGCGCACTCGGCTCGAATCCCTGGCGACGCGGCTGTCGATCATCGCGTTCGTCGTCGTCGCGGTCGGAGTGGGCGTCTCGATCCGCGGTGAGACCATTCCGCTCGGCGGGGAGGACTCCCTCGGCGCGCTGACGGGATGGTGGACGGCGCTGACGGCGGGACTGGGATTCGGCCTGTCGTATCTCCTCGCCGGCCGGCGGAAGGAGCTGGCGTGGCGACGACGGCTGCCGCTGGTCAAACGCGCCCTCGATCTCCTCGCCCTCACCTCGGCGGTGGCGCTCGTCGCCAACATCGCGATGCACGCGATCTTCCAGGTCTTCCAGCTCGGCTTCCTCGGCCTCGAAGTCGACTGGCTCGGCGGGGCCGCCCTGGCCGGGGCGGCCGCCTCGGTGATGACGTACTTCGCCGTGGTCATCGGCGATGACGTGACGAGCGTGGTCGTCGTCGGTCTCGTCGTCACCGGGCTGTTCATGGGCACGCTGGCGTCGATGATCCAGTCCCCGGAGGCGACGTGGTGGCAGTTCCACTTCTCGCGGCTGGGCAACGACACCGGCGTCAACGGGTATCAGTTCAACGTCTCGCTGCTCATCACCGGTCTGCTGCTGACGACGCTGGCGAACTTCATCGGCCGCGACATCGACCTCGGGCTGCGGCACCGCGGCATCCGGGAGCCCGGGCGCGTGACCGTGCTGACGTGGGAGTTCGCGGCGATCGGGATCTGCATGATCGTCGTCGGGATGGTGCCCGACGCCGTGAACTTCCCCGTGCACGTCAGCGCGGGGGCGGGGATGGTCGCGGCCTTCGTCGCGTTCTTCCTCACCCTGCTCCGGATGGTCCCCGGTCTCCCCCGCGACTTCACGGCGACGTCGTTCACGGTCATCGCCGCGATCGCGGTGGCCATCGCGCTGTGGGTGCCGCTGGGCTACTACAACCTCACAGGCATGGAGACGATGGCTGCCGGAGTGCTCTTCGCGTGGCTCTTCCTGCTCGCGCGGATGACGCGCGCATATGCGGAGCCGCCGGTGACGGCTTAGACTCACGCCGCGCATTCAACCTCTCGCCGCTCGTTCAACTCTTGCCGTGATCGTCACTGCTTCGGCGACTCACCGGCCGCTCATTCAACACTTGGCATGAATATGTCGCCTTCGGGGTCCAGTTTTTAGCGCCAACTGTTGATCGAGCCTGTTGCGTATCGGGGAAGCTCGAAGCAGGGGCATGAAAGAGCCCCTCACCCGGATCATCATCACAGGTGAGGAACCAATGGACTCCATCGATGTTGCTGGAATGGACGACTCTATTCGGGGACAGCACCGAAAGTGAACGCAGTATCGCCATCGTTCGCGTCGGATCCAGACAAGCGGATGAGATCCGTCTTCCTCGGCGTGTCCAACGATGTGAACGGTTCGCCTTCGAGTTCGACGAACAGTTCTACGCGGCGCCCTCTCTCGTTGTTGCTGATCCAGTCGAGGACTTCGTGGAGATCTCTGGCATCTGCGAGCACAAACGCTTCGAGGTTCCACGCTTCTGTCCCGGACCGCTCCCAGAAGTTGACGCGGTAGGTCGGCGAGTCATCAATGCACGCCCCTTCAGAATGAACAGTTTCGTCTGCTCTCATCTCATTCCGTTTCATTCGACTGGTGCGAAGGTGACGGTGATCTCTTCGCTTACATCATTGGTAGCAGATTGTGGGTTGCCCATCTTCCCACAAGCCACTCAAGCGCGGGGTGCTCTTCGCGTGGCTCTTCCTGCTCGCGCGCATGACGCGCGCATATGCGGAGCCACCGGTGACACCTTAGACTCGCTGACGGGCTCGGCAGACTCGCGCACGTGGCCGAGGCCGCCTGCCTGAACCGCCCGTCCTCACTCCTGGAGCGCACTGTGCCAGATTGGCTCGTCATCGTCCTCTCGGTCATCGCGGGACTGCTCGTGCTCTGGATCGCCCTCATCGTCACCCTGTGGGTCCAGCAGCGGCGCCTCGGCAGGACCGTGAATTGGCGGGAGATCGTGCGGCTCGTCCCCGACGTCGTCCGCCTCATCAGGCGTCTGGCCGCGGATCCGCAGACACCGACCGGCACACGGTGGATGCTCGGCGGGCTGCTCGCCTACCTGCTGCTGCCGATCGACCTGGTCCCCGACTTCATCCCGGTGCTCGGGTACGCCGATGATGCGATCTCCGTCGTTCTCGTCCTGCGCTTCGCGATCCGCCATGCGGGCATGGAGAGTATCGAGAAGCACTGGCCCGGCACCGAGGCGGGCCTGCAGAGCCTGCTCACGCTGACGAACGCGAAACTGCAGAGGTAGGCGGGCGTCCGGGTTAGCGATCGGGTGAGCGAACAGCCACGCGAACGGACGAAGTCGCGTGTGAACGGACGGCCGGGCCGCACTCCGCACCGGTATCCCGCCGCTCGTTCAACACTTGGCGTGTTCATCACCGCTCCGGCGACGCCGCGGCCGCTCATTCAACAGTTGGCGTGAAAATCGCGCCTTTGGGGACGACATTTTCACGCGAACTGTTGATCGAGGGGCCGCCCTGTCGATCGAGGGCCGCCCGGGACGCCGGCCCGCTCCCCCGCTCGGCGGTGGCCGAGAATTGAAAACGCCCCCCACCCGGAACAATCTCCCAGGTGAGGGGCTTATCGAGTAGCGCGGGGGAGGCTCGATCTCCCGACCTCACGATTATGAGTCGTGCGCTCTAACCAGCTGAGCTACCGCGCCTCGAATCAAGCGCCGCGGTTTTCACGCGGCACGAGAGCCCCGAAAGGGAATCGAACCCTTGACCTTCTCCTTACCATGGAGATGCTCTGCCGACTGAGCTATCGGGGCAACAGGTAAGAATTTACACGGGTTTGCGCGACCGGAGCAAATCCGTCCCCGGTGACCTCACTCACAGGCAGCTTCGCCCACGCCCGTCCCCGGCTCGCGCCGGAACCGCAGTACCATCGGGGCCGCCGCTCGAACCCGCTCGGACGCCTACTTCACAGGGTCGAACCGACCCGCGAGGAACCCCTGGAGCCGGCCCGGATGGTTCGTGATGATCCCGTCGACCTCGGCGTCGAGGAGTTCCCGCCACTCGTTCATCTCATCGGCCGTCCACACGAACACCCCGAGGTCGTTGTCCCGGATCTCCTTGACGATCGACTTCCGCAGCGAGAATCCCCTGAACGACGGATTGATCGCCACCGCACCGAGGCTGCGGGCCGTGGCGATGTCCTCGGGCCGGGGCACCATGCGCAGGAGGAACCGGGTGACCATCGGCAGCAGGTCCCGGCATGTGGCCAGCGTGTCGGTGTTGAACGCCTGGACGACCATGCGATCGGCGGTGCCGGTCTCGACGACGAGTTCGGAGATCCTCGCCACCGCCCCCGGCGACCACTCCCCCTTGAGCTCGAGGAGGAGTTCGCCGCCTCGGTGCTGGATGTCGCGCATCACCGCCGCGAGCGTCGGGATCCGGATGCCCATGAACCCCGGCCCCATCCACGAACCCGCGTCGACGAACGAGAGCTCCTCAGCCGTGAGCTTGACGACCGGGCCCTTGCGGTTCGTCGTCCGGTCGAGGTCGGGGTCATGGAGGATGACCGGGACCCCGTCGGCACTCGTCGAGGCGTCGACCTCGATGAAGTCGACGTCGAGCGCCCTCGCCGCATCGACGGCGGCCAGACTGTTCTCGGGAACGACGGCCGAATATCCGCGGTGGGCGATGACGAGCGGGCGCGTGCCGGAGCCGGGTCGCTCGGTGATGCCCCGCTCGCGCAGGAACTGGAGAAAGCTCATGCCTCCACCCTAATTCCAAAGCAGTCATGCCACGCACGCGAATCGGAGAACATCGCCGGTCTTGCATTCTGGATACTCAGTGCTCTATCCCCGCCGCCCAGGAGTAACGTACGCTTCTGAGAATCGGTGAACATCTCGGAATCCGGGATGGCGATTCTCCGATCCGACACCGCACCACCGCAGTCCGCAACCGCTCCACCACCCTGTCGCTTGACGAAAGGTTCGCCATGGAGGCCATCTTCGCCGCCACGATCCTCCTCGCCTTCATCGCCCTCGGCGAGTTGGTCTCGATCTGGTCGAAGGCCCGCATTCCCAGCCTGCTCGTCGCGATGCTCGGCGTCTTCATCTTCGCGAAGATCGGCATCGTGCCCGAATCCGTCGTCGACGACTCGATGCTCGTCCAGATCTACACGATCCTCGTCGCCCCGCTGCTCTTCCACATGGGCACGCTCATCCCCCTGCGCATCATGCTCAAGCAGTGGCGTTCGGTCATCATCGCGGTCTCCGGCATGCTCGTCGCCGTCCTCCTCATCCTCGCGATCGTCGCGCCGCTCTTCGGCTTCGAGACATTCGTCGCCGGGTCCGGCCCGCTGGCCGGCGGCATCGTCGCCACGAGCCTGACGACCGAGGGCCTGACCGCCGCGGGCGCCGCCTCGTCGATCATCGTCCTCCCGGCGCTCGTCCTCATGCTCCAGTCGCTGCCGTCGATGCCGCTGACGAACTTCCTCCTGCGCCGGTATGCGACGAAGCTGCGCGACAGCGGCGAACTCCACGAGATGGCGCTGGCCCACCACGAGGAGGAACAGGAGGCGGCGACGAAGAAGAAGCTCATCACCCTGCCGTCCTACCTCGTCGACAATCAGCTGTTCATGCTCTTCCTCATCCTCGTCGGCGGTTCCCTGGCCACCCTGCTCGCGATTCCCACGCAGATCCCGTCGTCGATCCTCGCACTCATCCTCGGCATCCTCGCCACCGCGATCGGGCTGTCCCCGGACAGGGCGATGGAGCGCTCGAACTCTTTCGGCATCGCGATGGCCGGTGTCATCGCGATCGTCATGGCCCCGCTCGTGACCGCGTCCGTCGAGGACGTCCTCCGCGCCTTCCTGCCGACCGTGACGATCCTCGTCGTCGGCGGCGCCGGCATCGTCATCGGCGGATTCATCGCGACGAAGCTGCTGCGCTGGCGGGCGCCGCTGGGCATGTCCGTGGCCCTGACGGCGATGTACGGCTTCCCCGCCGACTACCTGCTCACCAATGAGGTCGCCCGGTCGATCGCCCGCGACGACGATGAGAAGGAAGCCCTCCTCAACGTCATGCTCCCGCCGATGCTCGTCGGCGGATTCACCTCGGTGAGCGCCGGGTCCGTCGTCATCGCCAGCGTCCTCGTGGGTCTGCTGTGAGAGATCTCCTCGCCGAGGCGGCCGTCCTCCTTCCCGACCTCACCGCGCTGCGGCGCGACTTCCACGCCCACCCCGAGGTCGGTCTCGACCTGCCGCGGACGCAGGCCGCGGTGCTCGAGGCGATCGCCGACCTCGACGTCGAGGTGACGACGGGAACGGGAACCACCTCGGTGGTCGCCGTCCTCCGGGGCACCCACCCGGACCGCGGTGCCGATGCACCCGCGGTCCTGCTGCGCGGGGACATGGACGCCCTGCCGCTCACCGAGGCGACCGCCGAGCCGTTCGCGGCGACGAACGGGGCGATGCACGCATGCGGTCACGATCTTCACACCGCCGGTCTCGTCGGAGCGCTGCGCCTGCTCGCGGCACACCGCGACGAACTCAGAGGCGATGTCGTCGCGATGTTCCAGCCCGGCGAGGAGGGGTTCAACGGGGCGTCGGTGATGATCGACGAGGGCGTGCTCGACGCGGCCGGGTCACGGGCGATCGCCGCCTTCGGCGTGCACGTCAACACCAGTGAGCGCGGGATCGTCTCGACGAAGCCGGGGACCCTGCAGGCCGGGTCGAGCGTCCTGCAGGTCACGGTGCACGGTCGCGGCGGGCACGGTTCGCAGCCGACCCAGGCCGTCGATCCGGTGCCGGCGCTCGCGGAGATCGTCACCGGCCTGCAGACCATGGTCACCCGGCGCGTCGACCTCTTCGATCCCGTCGTGCTCACGGTCACGCAGCTGAGCGGCAGCGAGGCGGTCAACATCATCCCGGAGCAGGCGTCGCTGGGGGCGACTGTGCGCACGCTCTCGCAGGCCTCGCTGGAGACCGTGCGGGATCAGGCGACGCAGCTGGCCACGGGCATTGCGGCCGCCCACGGGTGCACCGCCGAGGTGGACTTCGAGGTCCAGTATCCCGTCACCGTCAACGACGCCGCCGAGACCGCGTGGGCTGTCGACCGGCTGCGCGACCTCCTCGGCGACGATCGGGTGCAGGTGGTCGCGCAGCCGATCATGGCGAGTGAGGACTTCTCCTTCGTCCTCGCCGAGGTGCCCGGGACGTACATGATGCTCGGTGCCGGGCGCACCGATGTGCCGGCGGAGCAGCAGGGCGACAACCACTCCCCGTTCGTCATCTTCGACGACACGGTGCTCACCGAGCAGGCCGCGATCCTCAGCCACCTCGCGATCACGCGGTTGGCCTAGGGTCTGGTCTCCGGCGCCCGACTCAGCGCTTCCGGCGGAGACGCCACCAGCGAGGTCGTCGGCGTCCGGGCTGATCAGGGTCGATGTGCTCCTCGGCGGGGGCTGGGTCCTCAGCAGCGGCAGAGTCTGCTGCCGCAGCTTCGGCTGCCGCGCGCAGTGCGGTGCGGCGCTGTCGCCAGGAGACCACCTCGGCGTCGATGTCGCGGGGCGGGGTGAAGACCGGGGGGCCGGTGCGGAGGTCGAGGACGGCTTCGCGCACCCGGGCGTTGAACCCGGTGAGATAGTCGCGGACATCCGACTCCTTGGCGAATGCATCGAGCGTGTCCTCGAGGACGGCGCTCTCCTTGCGCAGCTGGAAGGCGGCGGGGGCGACGCCGCTGATGTCCTCGGCGTCGAGCTTCTGCTTGATCCACCAGTCGGGGTCCTCGGAGCTGTGGAGACCTTTGAGCGGCTTGCCCATGCCCGGCAGGTTGTCGAAGTCGCCGCGTCTGACGGCCTTGTCGATCGCCGATTCCGCGACCGCGTCCCGGTCGGCGAGCGAATTCATCCGCCGAGGTGGTTCCTTCGCTCCCATCGCTGCCCCCTCCACTGTGGTGCTCTCCACGGTAGTGGGGGGATCCGGGCGTGACAATGCGGGTCCCCCGATGTCGGTGTCATGACAGAACCGGGCGGGAACGCCACAGGGCCCGATGGTCACGCGTTTCCGCTGAACATCGGGCCCTGTGAGTCTGCGTGGATCAGGCGCTGACGGGATCGCGCGGAGCCCTGTCGGTGACTGCTTCGGACACCTCCATCGCGCGAACATCGGCCTGACCCTTGAAGCCGCGCAGACGAAGGCTGTTGCTGACGACGAACACGCTGGACAGCGCCATGGCCGCGCCGGCGAGCATCGGGTTGAGCAGACCGAACGCAGCGAGCGGGATCGCCGCGGTGTTGTAGGCGAAGGCCCAGAACAGATTGGTCTTGATCGTCCCAAGCGTCTTCCTCGCCAACCTGATCGCGTCTGCCGCTGCGCGCAGGTCCCCGCGCACAAGGGTGATGTCGGCGGCTTCGATCGCCACATCGGTGCCGGTGCCCATCGCGAGCCCGAGGTCGGCCTGAGCCAAGGCTGGAGCGTCGTTGACGCCATCGCCGACCATCGCGACTACCTTTCCCCTCTTCTGCAGATCGGTCACGACATCGACCTTGTCCTTGGGCAGAACCTCAGCGAAGATCTCGTCGATGCCGACCTCGGCAGCCACCTGCTCGGCAACCGCCCGATTGTCGCCGGTGAGCAGGACCGGGGTGAGACCGAGTTTCCTGAACTGGGAGACGGCTTCGACGCTCGTCGGTTTGATCCGGTCGGATACGACGATCACCCCGCGCGCCGCTCCATCCCAGGCGACGGCGATCGCTGTCTTGCCTTCTGCTTCGGCCTTCCGCTTCGCTTCAGCAAGGCGACCGTCAAGGCGCACCGACCAGTCAGCGAGCAGACTCTCCCGTCCGGCGACGATGGCATGACCATCGACGATCCCTTGGACTCCGCGCCCCTCGACGTTGCCGAACGACTCCGGCACGGGGAGCTCACCGATCTCCGATGATGCACCCGCCGCGATCGCCTGGGCAATCGGGTGCTCAGAGGCGCTTTCGAGGGCACCGGCGAGACGGAGCAGCTCAGATCGCTCGACCCCGTCGGCGACGTACGCTCCGGTCAGCGTCATCTTGCCGGTCGTCACCGTCCCGGTCTTATCGAGGACGATGGTGTCGACCTTGCGTGTGGACTCGAGAACTTCGGGACCTTTGATGAGCACTCCCATCTGAGCTCCCCGTCCGGTTCCGACGAGCAGTGCTGTGGGCGTCGCAAGCCCCAGAGCGCACGGGCACGCGATGATGAGCACGGCCACTGCGGCGGTGAACCCGGCCGCGAGTGGGAATCCGGCTCCGATCCAGGCACCGAGAGTGACCACGGAGATGCCGATCGCGACGGGAACGAACACCCCTGAGACGCGGTCGGCCAGGCGCTGGACTTCGGCCTTGCCCGACTGGGCGTCTTCGACGAGCTTGGCCATCTGTGCCAGCTGCGTATCGGAGCCGACGCGGGTGGCGCGCACGACGAGTCGGCCTCCCGCGTTGACTGTGGCACCGGTGACCGTGTCGCCCTCAGTGACCTCGACGGGCACCGATTCTCCGGTGAGCATCGAAGCGTCGATCGCCGACCGCCCGGACACGATGACTCCGTCGGCACCGATCTTCTCGCCGGGGCGGACGACGAACTCGTCGCCGACTTCCAGCTCCTCGATCGGGACGCGCTGCTCCTTGCCGTCGCGGAGAATCGCGACGTCTTTAGCCCCAAGTTCGAGGAGGGCTCTCAAAGCGGCTCCTGCGCGTCGCTTCGATCGTTTCTCGAAGTAGCGGCCGAGGAGGATGAAGGTGATCACTCCCGCGGCGACTTCGAGATAGATCGAGCTGAGCCCGTCGGATCGGGAGATCGTGAATTCGAAGGCGTGGGTCATCCCTCGGTCGCCAGCCGTGCCGAAGAACAGGGCGACGATCGACCACAGAAGTGCCGCGGTGGTGCCGACCGAGATGAGGGTGTCCATCGTTGCCGTACCGTGCTTGAGATTCATCCAGGCCGCACGGTGGAACGGCCAGCCTGCCCAGATCACCACGGGAGCGGCGAGCACGAGAGACGCGAATCCCCAGTAGTCGAACTGGAGTGCCGGAATCATGGCCAGAGCAATGACGGGCACAGCCAGAACCGCTGAGGTGAGCAAGCGGTTCCGCAGTGACCGCAGTTCTGCGTCCTCGACTGACTCGGGATCCTCACCAGGAGCATCGCTGGAACCCTCGGCTCTGGGAGCCGGCATCTTCGCGGTGTATCCGGTCTTCTCGACTTCGGCGATGAGCAGCTGCGGGTCGTACCCGTCGGGCGTGGTGACACTGGCCTTCTCCGTCGCGTAGTTGACGCTGGCGGTGATGCCCTCGAGCTTGTTGAGCTTCTTCTCGATGCGGTTCGCGCAGGATGCGCAGGTCATCCCTCCGATCTGGAGTTCGACATCCTGGCCAGCGGCCGCGGAGGCCTCAGTTGTGCTCATCGTCATCACCGTCACTCTGCGAGTTGAGAGCATTGTCTGCTCGTGGAAGGGACACCGTGGAACCCTCGTCGCCGGCATCGAGGACGAGGGGTGCAGAACGCACCGTTCCGTCGATCTGGAAATCGAAGTACAGCAGGTACCGTCCAGCCGTCGGGACGTTGGCCATGAAAGTGACGTCGGGGCCGGACAGATCGTCCGGGTCCGGCTCTTCGCCTTCTGGGTGCACGTGCATGTACGCCAGGTCGCCCTCGCGCAACGCCACCAGGTGGCCGAATGCACCGAGATACGGTTCGAGGGCTGTGACTGGTGCGCCCCCGTCTGTCACGCTCAGTGTCAGAGCGGAATTCTGCCCGGGGATGAGGTCACCGGCGACTGAGACCTCATAACTGTCGACGTCGCTGGTCGTGACCTCTGTCTCGGCCGGAGCAGCAGTGAAGTCCCCGTTGACGGAGACTGTGGTCGACAGGGTCAGACCGTCCCCTCCCGCGGGCACGAAATCAGCGAAGACTCGGTATTCTCCGGCTTCGTCCCATGACCATGGGATCGTCCACTGCCCGTTCGGGTCCATCGTCGGATGGACGTGACGGAACTGCTGGCCATCGGCGCGCACGACGATGAGGTGGAGCTCCTTCTCGTGCTCCCTCTCGAAGTCTGTGACGACCTGACCGGTGGTGTCAGTCACCGTCAGAGCCAGTTGACCCTCACTGCCGGTCTCGGTCGGGGCTGTCACCCCGGCGATGGCAAAGCCGTTCTCAGCCTGACTCAAGCCCATCGCCATGCCCGCACCGGCATGGTCCATCCCTTCCATTCCCCTGTCTCCATTCATGTCAGCACTCCCTGCTTCATCGTCGCTGTTCATCTCGGCATGGTCGCCGGATCCCTTCGTCCAGTCGTCGACGACTTCCTGCGGTACAACGGCGTTGGCCGTGACCGAGGCGGCGCCGAAGAGGACGACGAGGCCGACGCCGAAGAGCGTCAGTTTCACCGGTGCGCGCATCAGACCCTCCTCGTTTCGCTGTCGCGCAGCCGAACTCTGCACGCTGTTGCGTCAACGCCAGTCTGGTCATTCCCGCCACGTGGCCAGCGGCCCTTCTTCGGTGCAGTGATCTCCATTGTGGGCACCCGTCTCTCCCTTCGCTCGGTTCATGGATACTATACCCCCCTAGGGTATAAATCTAGTCCTTCTCTCCGTGATCCTCCGCACGACCGGCATCGGTGAAACCGTGCCGCTTGTGACTGCCGTCGCAGAACGGCTTGGCAGCGGAATGTCCGCACCGACAGAGGAAGACCGCCCGGTGCTGGACCTCGTAGATTCCACCGCCGCCGTCAGTGACCTGGAATGTTCCCTTGACCTGGAGAGGTCCGTCGTCGACGACCTTGATTGCGGTCGGAGGGGTGGAGCCCTCGGATCCCGGCGTCATGCTCATGTTCTTTCCTCCCTGATATCAGTGCCCTGGGCCCGGCCCAGGGGATAAGGTTCCGGCGCGAATTGCCGCGCCCTCCTCGGCGATGACCCGCCTATGACGGGCCAGGCTCGAGGCACTGCCGACCCCGACCGCCCCGACGAGGTAGTCGTTGAGTGTGTAGACGGCGACGAACCGCCCGCTAGCCGGGCTGCCTTCGGCGATGGCCACGCGGTCGGCGAGGTGGGGCATTCCGACGGCGAGGATCTTCTGGTCGTACTGGTCGGACCAGAACGTGGGGACGGGGTCATGCTGGGCAGGGTGCTCGCGCCCATCGAGCTCACTGAGCAGGACCCGCGCGGCGCTTGCGGCCTGCTCCGCGGCGTTCGACCAATGCTCGACACGCACGGTTTCGACGGGGAAGAGCGGGTGCGGCCAGCGGACGACATCACCGGCGGCGACCACGGCAGTCCACTGCTTTCCAGAGCGGTCGAGGACACGCAGTCGGCTGTCGGTTCGCACACCGTCGTCGATGAGGACATCGTCCCCCGCGAGCCAGTCGACGTTGGGCAGGGAGCCGACTGCGGCGACGACGAGCTCGGCATCGAGTGATCGCCGACCGTCGACGTCGACGCGAAAGCCGTCCGAGGTCCTGGCGACCTCCGTCACGGTGCACTCCGGCATGAGATTGACTCCATGGCGATAGTGGATGTCGCCGATGTACTGACCGACCGGGCGCCCGAGTGCATGCTCGAGCGGCTGGGCCGTGCGAGCGAGGAGGTCGACCTGCCAACCTCTCGACCGGGCGGCGGCTGCGACTTCGGTGCCGATGTACCCGGCGCCGATGACGACC
This sequence comes from Brevibacterium sp. XM4083, assembly GCF_006489205.2. GTDB lineage: Bacteria > Actinomycetota > Actinomycetes > Actinomycetales > Brevibacteriaceae > Brevibacterium. The sequence goes on from NZ_VFYR02000004.1 coordinate 142,264, forward strand.
GACCGCCCCCGCCCCTTCATCAGGGTCGCACGCAGCCGTTGCGCGTCACGCAGAGTGCGGACGCTCGGCACATCAGCGGAACCCATCCCATGGGAGAGACGCTTCGGACGCAGACCCGAGGCGATGATGAGCCCGTCGAAGCGAATGGTCGAATCGTCGTCGAGGAACAGGCGCCTCTCGCGCATCGAGGAGGCGACGACAGTCTTCGCGATGAAGGCGTCAGCAGTCGGCTTGTCGGCCCGCGCGAACCGGATGTCGGCTTCCCGCTGCGTGCCCTTGAGCAGGCCCTTGGTCAGCGGAGGACGATCATGATCAGCATCGCCATCGCCATCGATGATCGTGATATGACCACTGAAGCCCGCCTTGCGCAGTGCTGTCGATGCGCGAGACCCCGCGAGGCCGCTGCCGACGATGACGACGCGCTGATTCTCCCAGCCGCAGCGACTCATGGCTGTCCCCCACCGGCGCCGAACTCCACGAAGGTGATCGCGCGAACCGGACAGCTCTCGATGGCGGCCCTGACATCGTCGAGCCACACCTCATCAGGACGCTGGTCGTAGTGCAGGACGAGATCGTCGTCCAGCATGAAGACCTCGGGGGCGCTGAGTGCGCACAGTCCATTGGACGCACAGATCCCTCGATCGACGTTGATTCTCACCCTCATCACTGTCCTTTCCTGAACTCACTCGAAATCGTTCATCCGAGTACGAGTTGATTTATACCCTACTGGGGTATAGTGTTCTTCGCAAGCGGAAGTCCTGCAACGGAGTACGGGTTCGGTGGCGCCCTTCCCCTTGCCGCCGACGTCGCCCGCTCCCGCGCCCAAGGGTTTCCGTGGGCTATGAGTACCGAGAACGACTGGGAACCAGTCGAGAGAAGGAGTCCACAGCAATGAGCACGAACACCTACGTGGTTGAGGGAATGACCTGCGGCGGATGCGCCGGCAAGATCACCGAGGCCGTCGAGCAGATTCCCGGCATCACCGATGTCGATGTCGACCTGTCGACCGGCGGGATCACTCTCACGGCCGACCAGCCGGTCAGCGATGAAGCCGTCCAAGCCGCCGTCGAAGGCGCCGGCTACAGATTCGCTGACACCCGGCAGTGAACTCTGCTGAGTGAGCCCCGGCCCGACCACGGTGATCACCGGCTCGGGCCGGGGCTCGTCACGTCAGGACCGCGCCTGTCACCACCTCTCGCACACCATTGCCCGATTCCAGGAGGCCCCACAATGAAGCTCTTCGCGATTCGCGACTATCGGCACCTGTTCAGCGCTCAGATCATCGCCCTGTTCGGCACCGGGCTGGCCACCGTCGCGCTCGGCCTCTTGGCCTATGACCTCTCCGGTCCCAGCGCAGGGGCAGTTCTCGCGACGGCCCTGACGATCAAGATGGTCATGTACGTCGTCATCGCTCCCATCGCCGGTGCCTACGCCGACCGGCTCCCGCGGAGAGCCTTCCTCACTGTCCTCGATGTCGTCCGGGCGGGTGTCGTCCTCGCTCTGCCCTTCGTCACCGAGGTGTGGCAGATCTATGTCCTCGTGGGAGTGCTGCAGTCCGCCTCAGCGGCATTCACTCCGACGTTTCAGGCTGTGATCCCTGACATCGTGACCGATAGGTCGCAGTACACCCGTGCGCTGTCGGCTTCTCAGGTGGCGTACACCATGGAGAGCCTCCTCAGCCCGGTCCTCGCAGCGGTAGCGCTGACGTTCATGACGTTCAACTGGCTCTTCATCGGCACAGCGATCGGCTTCATCGTCTCCGCCGGCCTCGTGCTGTCCACACGCATCCCGAATGCCGCCGACACCGGGCAGTCTCGGGTCTGGGACAGACTGTCTGCCGGGGCGGCGACGTTCTTCGCCACCGCTCAGCTGCGTGGCATCCTTGCACTCAATTTCGCTGTGGCCGGTGCAGGGTCGATCGTAGTGGTCAACACAGTCAATTATGTCCGCGATATCCTCGGCGGCACACAGGCCGATGTCGCCTGGATGCTCGCCGCTTCTGGGATGGGAACTCTCATCGCGGCTCTTGTGATTCCGCCGATCCTCGACCGCGTCGCCGATCGGACGGTCATGTTCGTCGGTGCCGCGGTCCTGTCCGTGAGCATGATCGGCGCAGTCGTCATGGCGTTCTCCGCGGTTGCGGAATGGGCGATCACCGCGCCGCTCTGGGTGCTCATCGGCGCCGGGATGGCTCTCATCGTCACCCCGACCGGACGAGTCATCCGCAGCACGGTCAGTGATTCGGGACTGCCCGCTGCGTTCGCTGCGCAGTTCTCGCTCTCGCATCTTGCGTGGCTGATCACCTACCCGATCGCCGGCTGGCTCGGCACCACCTTCGGCTTGGGCTGGGCCTGGAGCGTGCTGGCAATGCTCACCATCGCGGGAGCCATCACGGCACCTCTGCTCTGGCCCTCGCACCCCCTCGAAGAGGCCGACCCCGAACCCAGCGGGATCGACAGCACAGGGTCGGAAGTCGACGCGCCCAACCATCGGGGCGCGGACGGGGTGTGCTCGGTCGACGAGCGTGCGGCAGTCGACAACAGAGGCGAGGCCACCCTGCGCGAGGCTCAGTGCGGCTGTGTCAAACCGATCTGACGAGCTTCATCGGCCACCCTCCCGGATCCGCGAGGACTCCAAGCTCTCAGTCCGCGGCGAATGCGCTGAGCAGAACGGCGACGATGTAACCAGTCGCCTCCTTCGGATCGAGCCTGCCCGCTGCTGATTCCTCAGCAGCGGCGTTCATCACCGCGTGGGTGACGGCGAGCAGCCATTCGACGGAAAGATCACTGCGAAACGCTCCTTGAGAACGACCGCGTTCAAGGAGCCCCCGCAATCGCGCCTCAGCCTTCTCGTGCATCTCGCGAATTCGGCTGGCCGGGATCTCGTTCTGAGCCGCCACCAGCAGAGTGCTCACCTGATCGAGCAGCGTCCAGCTCGGTTCGATCAGGCGGGCGAACGCCCCGGCCGCTTCGCCGTCGATGTCAACTGCGGACAGGACGGCCTCGGCTCGCTCCAAAGCATCGGACAGCGCGGCATCGAGGAGCTCGGCGCGGTTCTTGAAATGCCCGTAGAGCGTCATTCTCCCCACTCCCGCCTCCGCGGCGATTTCAGCGATCGACGCATCCGGGTTCTTCCGCAGCGCTCGAGGCGCTGCGGCAAGAATCGCCGCACGATTGCGTTGGGCGTCGGCACGCTGGTTGGCCTGCTTGGATTCATTGTTCTTCGCAGCCATCGGCTCACCTCGGAAATCGGATCAGAAAACTAACTCGTACGGGAATGAATGAGATAGTATCACGGTTATAACTCGTACTCAGATGCATGAGTTATCAGGGGCCAATGGCCCGTCGTCCGAATCGAAGGAGGACTGATCATGAAAACTTCACGACACAGCTATGGGGGTGCCCGATGACCGGCGACCCGCAGGCACCGGCACGCACCGGAGCCAAGCAGTGGTGGGGGCTGGCGACACTCGTCCTGCCGTCGACACTGCTGTTCATGATGCTCACCATTCTCTTCCTGGCAGCGCCGAGCATGGCCATAGACCTTGAGCCGACGAGCACTCAGCTGCTGTGGATCCTCGACATCTACGGCTTCGTCATGGCCGGATTCCTCGTTGCCATGGGCGTCGTCGGTGATCGTGTCGGCAAACGGCTGCTCATGGTCATTGGTGCGATCGGGTTCGGCGCGATCTCGATCGCGGCCGCGATGACGACCGATCCGGGCATGATGATCGCCTGGCGAGCCGTGCTGGGGCTGTTCGGAGCGATGATGGTGCCCTCAACTCTCGGCCTCATCTTCGTCATGTTCGCCGATGCCAAAGCACGGGGAATTGCCATCGGCGTCTGGGCGGGCGGAATTTCAGCCGGTGTCGCGCTGGGACCCCTGCTCAGCGGAATCCTGTTGGAGAGCTTCGGCTGGCAGGCGACCTTCCTCGTCGCCGTCCCTGTCATGGTGTTGGTGGCGATCGGTGCCCCCCTGCTCCTTCCTGAGCACAGGGATCCCAACGCCCGCATCGACCTCTTCAGTGCCGTGCTCCTCGTCGCCTCGCTGTTGGCCATCATCTACGGAATCAAGCGTTTCGCAGCGCAGGAGCCCGCGGGCCCGTCGATCGGCCTGCTGATCGCGGGAGCGCTGGTGGGCCTGTGGTTCGTCATCCGGCAGCTGCGTGCCGAGCGACCGTTGTTGGATGTGCGGCTGTTCGCCAACAGAACAGTCAGCGCCGCCCTCATCGTGTTCATGCTCTCTGCGGCAGCGCTCGGAGGGGTCTACTCCCTGTTCACCACCTACCTTCAGTCGGTGCAGGGACTGTCGCCTCTACAGGCCGGATTCGCGATCCTCCCGGCCGCGGTTGTGCTCATCGTCGTCTCGACATTGGCGCCGGTGTTCGCCCGACGATTCCGACCGGGGAATGTCATCGCGATCGGGTTGGCGACGCAGGTGGTCGGGTACGGCATCTTCACGCAGCTGGATGAGGGCACTGGACTGGCCCTGGTGATTGCCAGCTTCGCGCTGACATATCCGGGAGTGGCGCCCGCGATGGCGCTGACGACCGACCTCGTCGTCGGATCAGTGCCGCCGGAGAAGGCCGGCGGTGCATCGGGCCTGGCGACGACGGCCAATGACCTCGGAATCTCTCTGGGTGTGGCCATCATCGGCAGCATCGGGGTGTTCGCGTACCGGTCGAGAATCTCCGAACTCCTGCCCGACGGCCTCCCGGACGAGGCCGCGGCAACAGCCGAATCCGGAGTCGACGGCGCTCTCGCTGTCGCGTCCGAGTTGCCGGCCCAGCTCGGTGATGCGCTGGTCGAAGCAGCGCAGCAGGCGTTCAGCAGCGGCCTCAACGCTGCCGCTGTCATCTCGGCGATCATCGCTGCGCTGACTGCGATCATTGCCGCCACACGGTTGCGACACGTGCAGCCCACCGGCAAGTGATTCCACGCCCGCAGAGAACGCCACAGGGCCCGATGTTCACGCGTTTCCGCTGAACATCGGGCCCTGTGAGTCTGCGTGGCAGATGCAGGATTCGAACCTGCGAAGGCAATGCCGGCTGATTTACAGTCAGCTCCCTTTGGCCGCTCGGGCAATCTGCCGCAGTTGGCGCTCGAAGAGCACTCAAGAAGAATACTAGGCCCGTGTCGCGATTGCCAACTCGGTTGACGCAGGTCACACCGGCCCCTCTCGACTAGACTCGTCTGCAGACCAGGCACGGGTTCCGACCGGCATCACTCTCACCTGAAGAAGGAGCTTCCATGGCCAGCGAATCATCGTTTGACATCGTCAGCAAGGTCGACCGCCAGGAGGCCGACAACGCCCTCAACCAGGCGGCGAAGGAGGTCAACTCCCGCTACGACTTCCGTGGCACCGACGCCTCGATCGCGTGGAGCGGCGAAGCCGTCCTCATGAAGGCCAACAGCGACGAACGCGTCAAGGCCGTCCTCGACGTCTTCCAATCGAAGCTCGTCAAGCGCGGCATCTCCCTGAAGTCCCTCGACTCGGGTGAGCCCTACCCCTCGGGCAAGGAGTACCGCATCGACGCCTCTCTCAAGGAGGGCATCGACAAGGACGAGGCGAAGAAGATCTCGAAGATCATCCGCGACGAAGGACCCAAGGGGGTCAAGGCGCAGATCCAGGGCGACGAGCTGCGCGTGAGCTCGAAGAAGCGCGACGACCTCCAGGAGGTCATCGCCCTCCTCAAGGGCAAGGACCTCGACGTCGACCTGCAGTTCACGAACTACCGTTAGTCTCCGCGAGATTGCAAGGCAGAACCCGTTCCAGTCTGCACAGAGTCCGCAGAAGGATAACTGAGTCCATCAGGGCGGTGCCGGCGGTGCGGGGTTTGTCGTCCGCGTTCGGCCATAGATTTGAGCACCGGTATAACGCGGGTGACGGCGCCAAGTGTCTAATCGCGTGATGCACGGTCACCATGTCGCAGCCTGAGGCGATGAGGCCCTAAGCATATAAGTTCCAGAGGTCATGAAACGTGTACTCTTCCATACCGCACTTCGATCGAGCTTCCCGCCAATAGTGGCCGCCTCTCCCCCGCTGGAACAGAGTCCCGCCGTCAGTTAACAGCCATTGGCAGCGGTCATCTTCACGAATCCGGTAAGTAGCAATAAGCGCTTATATGAGTTCCACCAGCTCCTCCGAGACACGGAAAGTCCGCTTCGACCCGCACTTCGGATCCTCGACCTGCACGCCGCTGTGAGACGCCCGTTACATTCATTGTCAAGCAGCAGCCGGGGTCTTCGCCTCGTAGAAGGCCTCGGCCCTGACCATCGCGAACAGAACATTGAGCCGGCGCCGAGCCAGACACCGAGCCCGAGAAGGATCAAGCCTGGCCAGTGGACTGCCACCGGAAGGATCGCGCTTCCCAGGCCCATGCACGCCAGTGCGATCGTCACGACGAAGCGACGGTTCTTGACCCAGTTCCGCCCCAGGAGCAGGAGTGGCTGGATGGCCACCACCATCAGCATCACGATGCTGATCTGGGCTCCGGCTGACATGCCGAGTGCGTCGAGAGTGCTCGGCGCTGTGGTGTAGAAGGTGTAGAACGCGGCGAGGCCCCCGCCGGCGGCCGTGGCGATTCGAGCCACGGTGCGGGCGGGGGCGGGCCGAGCCAAGGTCACTGATGCAGGTCCGGGGAGGTAGTGGCGGTGTCGTCCTTATTCTCAAGCTTCGGGCTGTCGGCGAGCTTGAGCCAGATCACTCCGCCGATGATGACGGCCAGCCAGAAGGCCTTAACCAGGGTGAGGGTTTCGTCAAAGAACACCGGCCCGAGCAGGGCGGCCCCGACCGCACCGATGCCGGCCCAGACGGCGTAGCCGATGCCGACATCAATCCTTTTCAGGGCCACGCTGAGGAAGAACAGCGTGAAGAGGAAGAAGACGATCGCGACGAGGGACCAGGTGAGGTCTGTGAAGCCCGCGCTGCCGTTGACGCTGAGGGCATATCCGATTTCGAATACTCCGGCCAGGAGGAGGGCGAACCAGGCGCCGGCCTTTTTCTCAGTCGTTTCGACAGTGGTGGTCTCGTGAGCTGCGGTGGAAGTCATGGGTGAGATTCCTTTCTCGAGATGGGTGAAGTGAACGCGGGATTAGGCAGTGCCGGCGAGGTTGAGGCCGACGACGCCGGCGATGACGACGCCGATGCCCAGGAGCTTCTTCCAAGTCAGCTTCTGAGAGAGGAAGAGTGCGCCGAGGATGACGATGCCGACACCGGCCAGGGAGGTCCAGAGCGCGTAGCCGACGCCGACGTCGAAGGTCAGCAGGGCCAGGCTGAGGAAGAAGGTGGCGATGCCGCCGTTGACGAGGGTGGCGATACTCCACCAAAGTTTGGTGAAGCCCTGCGCCTTTCCGGCAGAGATGCCGACGGCGACTTCGAAAATGATGGCGATGCCGAGGTAGAGCCAGCTCATGATGGTTGTCCTTTCAAGGGTGCATTCGGACGCTGGTCAGCGTCCGTAATTGGTCTGTGTGTGCAAGTAGCGGGAGAACGGTTCATTTCCCCGTTCTGTCGGAAGGTGGTTGAAGAGGTGGGACCGGAGCTCTTCGGTGATGCCCAGCGAGGGGTAGCTGGTGCGGTAGTCGAAGCCCCATTCGGCAGCGGTGTCGCGATCGACGGCGACGTAGATGGCGTCCACGCCGTGATGGATCGCGAAGCGATAGCACAGTCCGCAGGGCTCTCCGGTGGCCACCAGCGTGGTGCCGGAGAGGTCGTCGCGGTCATTTGCGTTGAGCACTTCGCGCATGGCGACGATCTCAGCGTGAGCGGTCGGGTCACCGGTTTCCCGCACCCGGTTGACGCCGAATCCGGAGATGACGCCGCTGCCGTCGACGAGCACGCCGACGAAGGGCAACCCTCCGGCCTCGACATGCTCGAGGCACCTCTCGACCGCCTCATCCATGACCTGGACGAGGACATCCGATGGGACGGAAGTCATGATCGGCCCTCGGCGGCCGTCGCGCCCTCGACGAGCGTGTCGACAGTCTTCTTCAGCCGAGCGGCGCTGGGCACCCCGCGTAGGAGCTGACCTTCGACCATGATGCCTGGCACGGAGGTGACGCCCACGGCGTTGACCGCGTAGTCCTGATCTGCCTGCTGCCGGGCACGTCGTTCCTCACTGCGAAGGGCCTGTTCGGCCTCCGCCCGATCGAGTCCGACCGAAACCGCCACGTCGAGAATCACCTCATCTTCACCGATGTTCCGGTCGTCTTGAAAGAAGGCTTTGAACATCGCCTCGGAGTACGCCTCGGCCTTGCCCTGCTCCTGGGCCAGTTGCAGCACCATGAACGCCTTCTCCGTGCGCGGCTGGGGAGAGATCGTCGGCAGGGTGATGGGAACATCAAGCCGGTCGGCCATCGGGTAGACGGCGTCTCTCCAGATCCGCGGCAGGTAGTCGTCCTCGGGGCGCAGAGTGGGAACGGGATCCGGTCGCAGTTCGAAGGGCCGGATCGTCACGTCGACGTCGCGGTCACGCTTGAGTTCCTCGATCGCTCCCTCGACGAGGAAGCAGAAGGGGCAGACGTAGTCGACGAAGACATCGATTTTCGTAGTCATGGTGGTCATCCTTTCGGTTCAATATGTATTCTGTTTGTATGTGCATGCATATATAACGGTAGAGATCGCCCCTCCTTCTCCAGGGTTGGCAACCTTACGAGACGAGCTTGCTGATGGTCTCGAAGGAACGGTCGAGGTCACCGAGGTCCAACTGCGGGTACTGCCTGGCTGCCCCGCTGAGGAGTTCGCAGATCTTCGCTTCGTAGGGTTCGCGGATCTCTGCCACGGAGTTGAGGCCTTTCTCGGTAATGACGGCGTAGACCCCGCGCCCGTCGTCGGGGCAGGCGTCCCGGAACGCGAGCTCCTTGTCCTCCATGCGGCCGACGAGCCGGGTCACAGAACTCTGGTTGAGGCCGACCCTGTGGGCGAGCTCGGTGATACGCAACTCCCGGTCCGAGGTTCTGCTCAAATGCAGGACTGCACGATACTCGGTCAGACCGATGCCGTAATTATCGACGAGCCATTTGCCCAGTGTCGCGTCCACCGCGGCGACGATCGCCGTGACCTGCGCCCATGCCGTGCTCAGATTGCGGGCCGGGGGGGTGTCTGCTGCCTCAGATGATTCCATGTACATGCACGTAACACTATCGTGGGCGCCCTTCTGAGTCAACCCGCGTCAAATAGGCATCCGTATCCTCTCACCCGGGACCTCAGGTCGGTGCCGTCGAGGCTTGACCACAAGAGAACTTGATTGGCGGTGAGCATCGTGATGCCGAGCATGGACTCCAGATGGTCGATCGCTCCGATGGCTCGCTGTCCGTTGCCGGCGACGAACACTGCCTGAGCGCCGGTCGCCGCGACCAGTTCCTCCACTGCTGCGGCAGTGGCCGCCGGAGTGATGGTCAGCGGGCCTCCTGTAGGGCCACTGGGGGTTGCGGAGATGATGTCGATGCCCTGGTCGAGGAAGTAGGCCTCGCCGGCTCGGCAGAGGTCGTCGTCGAACCAGGACGGCGCCATGATAGCGATTTTTTTCAGACCCAGCTTTCGGATCGCGGCGGTGGCCGCGGTACCGGTGGTGTCGAGCTTGATGCCGTGGCTGACCGTTGCCAGGCGTGTGAGCAGTTCTTGCTCACGGTGTGCTCCGATCTTGAACGAGGAGCTGGTGAAGGCCAGTCCGATGGCGTCCAAGGGCGAGCTGGAGAGGCTGTCGACCGTGCGGTCGATGATATCTGGAGCGATGAACTGCAAGACCGGGTCATGGGCGATCTTCTCGTCGATTGTCCCGCCTGGGTGCATCGGGCTGAAGTCCACGCGTGCTCCGTGAATGGTGCTGCGTGTGCCGGCGAGCATCGCCTGGGCTTCAGCCTCCGGGCCGATGTCGGCGTGAGGGGTGACGATTCCGAGTTTGAAGTCGGATTCCCAACCGTCGTATTTCCACATATGTCCTTTCCTTTCTAGTTCGGCAACGTCGTTCCGGCCAGGCTCAGCGAGGTCGGAGTGCGTCCGTAGTCGGTGACCATCTTGGGGTGCTTGGCCGCGATGAGCGAGAGCAGTGTGTCCATGTCCGGATCGACGTAGGAGCGTTGCTCGCCGCTATAGATCATCCTCGTGCTGTCACTGTTGCGCTGTTCGATGGCGTCGCCGCTGGGATTGAAGCGGAGGACGTCGATGCCGTAGAGCATGCACAGCAGCGTGTTGAAGATGGGCGCAGCTTTGATCCATCGACCGTTGAGGTAGATCCGTGCGAACCAGTGCAGGAACTCCTCACCTCCGACGAGCTCGTGCATCGCGGCGTCGGCGACGTGGTTGGTGACCACGTCGGAGCACAGCACGGCTGGAACTCCGAGCTTGCGGCACCCGGCGACGAACAGAATGCTCTTGTGCAGGCAGAAGCCGGAGGGTTCATCGACAACGTCGGAGGCGCCGAGGTCTGTGTGCAGCGCGACGTTGAAGACGTTGTAGTCGATAGTGTCGCGGACAGCGTCGTGGAGGCGTTCGACGGCCTTGGCGATATTCGCTTCGCTGTAACAGCCAGCGTCCTCGACGAACTGCGCAACGCTCGGGGCGTCGTAGTCGAGCACGGCGGTTGCCTGGGTCAGCTGGAGGTCGCGGGCGATCATGAGCTCACTCCTAACATGGTGGCGATCTTAGTGCGCAGGAGGTCATTCGATCCGGAGTAGATCGCTCCGGGGATCGCGTCGAGGAGGTTGCTCGCCAGCGGTGCCGTGGTCAGGTACCCGTTGCCGCCGTGGACACGGATGGCATTGATCGCCGAGTCGACGTTGGCCTCGCTGATGAAGACCTTGGCCGCGGCGATCGGGACGGTCACGTCCTCGAAGCCGTCCAGTCGTTCCGCGATAGATTCCAGCAGGGCTCCGCCCAGTTCGATGGCGATCTGGGTCTGCACGATCCGGTCCGCCACCAGCTGATTGCTGCCGATGCTGCGCCCGAACTGTTTGCGGTCGTTGACATACTGCACTGAGCGGGTGACCAGCTGCTCCATTTCGCCGATATTGCCGGCGAAAGCCAGCAGGATCTCGCGTTTCATGACCTGGTCGAGGATCAACAGGCCTGCGCCGCTGTGCCCGATCCGGTTGGTGATGGGTACCCTCACGTCCTCCAGCGCGACCTCTCCGATCGGCGAGGTGGTCAGCCCGGCCGTGGGCAACTGCTGGGAGGTGTCGACACCGGGCCATCCGGTCTCGACGAGGAAGGCTGAGAGCCCCTTGTCGGCGCCGTCTTCGACGGTCTTGGCGTAGATCACCAAGGTCGAGGCGATCGGTGCGTTGGTGATGAACCGCTTCGCTCCGTTCAGGACGTAGTGGCCGTTGCTGAGGACGGCAGTGCTCGTCATCTTCATCACGTCTGAGCCGGCGTCGGCCTCGGTGATGGCGTGCCCACCGATGGCGGTGCCGGATTCGGCCGCCGGAAGGTAGCGGTCCCGCAGTTGTCGATCTGCGAATGCGCGCAGGCAGTAGATGGTACTGGCCAGCTGAGTCACTGCTGAGAAGGTCAGTCCCCGGTCCGGGCTGGTGCGCCCGAGTTCACGGACCCGGTTGATGGCGGTACTCATCCCTGTGCTGCCAATGCCCTCGGCAGCGAGGAGGCTGAACAGCCCGCTCGCGGCAGCAGCATTCCACAGTCCCGTTGGAAAGCCATCCTGCCGTGAGGATGGGGTCGTGGGCGTGTACTCGCGCAAATGGTCGAGGAAGCTCGACCATGGGTCGTCGGTCAGAATCGTGCTCATGCTCGTCCTCCTCAGTAGGTGCTGAAACCGCTAGCGCTGAGCACGTGCTTCTCGTCGCCGCGGATCGGCGGGTTGAAGACGCTGACGAGTTCGAGATCCTCGTGGTCCGATGCCCGCAAGTAGTGGGGCTCGTTGCCGTCCAGGACGTAAACCACGCCGGGAGTAACCTCGAAGAAGTTGCCCTGGGTGTCTTCGACGTTGCCCGAGCCGCGGATGCAGTAGCAGGCTTCGAGGTTCTTCCGGTACTCGAGCTTGGACTCGGTGCCGGCGCGGACGACGGTGTGGGCCAGGGCGAAGCCCATGTTGTCGTTCTCGACCAAGAGGCGGTGGCTGGTGCCATTGCCCCACTCGACAGCGGAAACGTCATTCTTGGACCTGGTGAACATGGAGGTACTCCTTTTCTTCTAGAAGGGATTTCGGTGATGGTTGGTCGTGATGGAGGTCAGGAGGCCAAAGCGTCGGTCCGGTTGGCCGCGATGAAGCCGGTGATGCCTTCGGGAGTCTTCAGCTCGTCCGGGTTGATAGGGATCGTGTTGATCGGAATCTTGTAGGTCCGGGCACACCAGCCCAACAGCTGGACGGTGGTGACGCTGGTGAGAATGCCGGTCGTGAGCAGGTCGACATCGTCGGGCAACTGGTCAGCGGTGATATCGGTGGCAAAAGTCTCGACAATGTACTGCTTGACCTCGTGGATGGTGGACATTCGTTACTCGCTTTCTACGTGTGACTTGATGGTGGGCAGATCAGGTTTGCCGTTGCCGTTCAAGGGAAAGGGGCCGTCGAAGGCATGCAGCTGGTTCGGCATCGCGAAGGCAGGTAAGTGAGCGCTCATCGCCATGCGAAGCTGGAACCCGTTGACGAGGCGGCCATGGTCGGGCACAGTGTAGGCCAGATGCAGCTTCTCGTCGGAACCGGAGTTCTCTAACCACGCGCAGGCCATGCCGACCAGGGCCGTCCGGCGCGCGCAATGCTCGATCTCTTCGAGATTCACGCGCTGCCCGCGGACTTTGACCATGCGGTCGCGGCGGCCCTGGTACATCAGGTGCCCGCTTGACCAGCTGGCCTCATCCTTCATCGGGTACAGGCCCTCCCCGGTCAGCGGCAAGGGAGCGATGGTTCCCTCAGCGATGTAGCCGAGCGCCATCCACGGCGTGCGTACGAGCAGTTCCCCGTCCATGGCTTCCTCAGCCGCGTGAAGGCGGGCCAGGTCTCCGTCGGCGTCGAGGTAGACCTCGCAACCGGAGATGGGTTTGCCGATCGGTAACGTCTCAGCGGCGGCGAACTGCTCGGCCGAGAGTGTCTCGATGAGGCAGTCGTTGACCTCAGTGGCGCCATAGACGTTGTGGAACGTTGCTGTGGGGAACAGGCGCGTCGCGGCGGCACGCAGGGGTTGTGCCACGACGCCGCCGGTGAGGACGACGTCGTGAACCGAGGGGTACTCCGCATCCCTTGCGGCGTTGAGCAGTGCGTCTAGTGTGGAGGGAACGACCTGGACGAACGTCGGTCGGTACTCATCGAGCATCCGGGTCAGGTATGCCGCGTCGTGCAGTCGCGCTGCCTCCGCTGCCACCACCGTGCCGCCGGCGACCAGAACGGCCCAGGTGTCGAGGAGGGAGACGTCGAAGTTCCAGGGGCTCAGACTCAACGAGACCGTCGCGTCCTCGAAGCCGAAGTACTCGCTGCCCCAGTTCAGGAAGTGAGCCAGACCTGTCACGGGGAGGGCGACGAGCTTGGGTGCTCCCGTCGAGCCGGAGGTGGGCAGAGCGAGCACGCCGCCCTCCGAAGCGTTCGTGGAGGTCGAGCGTGTTCTGGCGAACTGTTCGACCTGCTCGGCGATCGTCTCCACGTAGGCGGCGGAGGCCGAGGTGGGCACCAGCGCTGCAACTCCTCCCCTGTTGAGAAGGCTGACGCACTCATCGATGAGGTGACGGTTCTTCGCCGCGCGGTAGATGCCGTACTCACGACCAGTGATGTCGTCCTTGCGCTCGTCTTCGCCTTCGACGATGGTGCCTGGTTCCAGGCTCAGGCCAGTCACCGCAGTATGGACGCTCGTGACTGTCATGCTCATGCTGTCCCCTTCCGTGTTCGTTGCGCGTCGAGCCGATCGGCCCGGATCGGATCCGGTCTGATCACCTCGAATGTTCTTCGATGTACATGCATTAACCTAGACTAGTGCTTGTGCATACATCAAGGTTTAACGGCGAAAACGCCAAAATGTGTCATAGATCACCGTCGCCCCTCCGTCTCTGGACGGCCTCCTGGCACAGCGGCGATGACGTTGCCGCGCTCCTTGTCGAACGAGCACTCGGGACCGAGGCCAGGCGCTATTTCCGCAGTTCAGACCGGTGTTTTCCTCTTTGTTACGAGGACAAGTACTTCTCGGTCTCACACTCCGCACTGACCGCCGCGGTAGTGGTCGCCGACGTGCCGGTCGGAGTCGACATCGAACAGCGACTCTCTTCGCCCGGGTGCGCGGACCTTGCCTGTGCCTGGTCGCCTGGCGAGCGTGCTGAACTCCAAGGCGAGGTTGCCGTCGAGCGTGTCTCCACCGAGATCTGGACGGCGAAGGAGGCCGCTGGCAAAGCCCTCGGGGTGGGATTGCAGGCGATGCCCTCAGCTATTGAGTCATCTCCTGTGCTCACTGCCGCCGCGCACAGGACCATCGTGATGCCCTCGGCGGTCGGGGAGCTCGTCCACCTGGACTCACATGGCATGTGGCACGGTGAGAGCCATCTCCGGATCGCATGGAGGCAGGACAGTTAGGGCGTGTCTGATAAATACTGTAACCAGGCGATCACACCGTTGAACACGACAGCGGCCCGGTAGACGACGGCGAGCTTGTCATATCGAGTGGCCGAGCTGATGAGTCTTTGTCGATAGGCCCCCGCGGGAGCGGCCAACGGCGTGGTCAGGCGACTCGATCAGCAGAGCCCTGTAACTCGACGATTCCCCGTTACATTCATTGTCAAGCAGCAGTCGGGGTCTTCGCCTCGTAGAAGGCCCCGGCCTTGACCATCGCGAACTGAACATTGAGCCGGCGCCGAGCCAGACACATGACTGCCGCAATATGACGCTTACCCTCAACCCGTTTCCGGTCGTAATACGCCTTCGACAACGAGTCATGACACGACGCCACCCACGCCGAGTGGAACAACGTTTCATGCCCCGGGTTTCGTAGAGGCTCCTTTTCCTGGTTTCCTAAGCAGCCACGGGTTCTGCCGCGGACTGGTTGACCCATTCAGAATGGACCTCGATCGGCGGACGGTACCCGACCGCTGAATGCAACCGCTCCTGGTTGTACCAGGCCACCCACGCCGAGGTCTCCGCGAGCACCTCGATCAATCCTGACCACACCCGTCTGTCAATCAGCTCAGCCTTGTACACCGAGTTCAACGCCTCAGCCATCGCATTGTCATACGAATCTCCGCGCGATCCCACCGACGCGACAAGCTCGGATTCCGCGAGAGCCTCGCCATAGCGAATCGACCGAAATTGGGCGAGTTCAACTAGTCGTTGCAACACCGGGTTGTTGAAGCGATCGTAGTTGCTCTTCGAAGACCTCCGCCGGCGTCTTCCAGCCGAGGACCTTCCGGGGTCGATTGTTCAGCGCGTGAGCGACTGCCTCGAGGTCCTTGGCCGACCAGCGCGACAGATCAGTGCCCTTCGGGAAGTACTGTCGCAGCAGACCATTGGTGTTCTCGTTCGTGGGTCGCTGCCAAGGCGAGTGTGGATCGGCGAAGAACACTCGCGTGCCAGTATCGAGGGTGAACTGTGCATGAGCGGAGAGCTCTTTGCCGCGGTCCCAGGTCAGGGTCTTGCGCAACTGCTCGGGCAGGCGGGTCAACGCGGTCGTCAGCGCAGCGTTCATCGCGACCGCGCCGTATCCGGCGAGGGCGGGACCGTTCTTCACCGGCGGACTCTCGCCCCAGCCGTCGAGCCTGGGCAGGTGTACCAGCAGTGTGGAGCGGCTGGAGCGCTCGATGATGGTGCCGATCGCGGACCGGCCTGTGCCGATGATCAGATCTCCCTCCCAATGCCCGGGAACCGCGCGGTCGGCGGCGTCGGCGGGACGCTCGCTGAGGACCACGTCCTCGGTGACATGCCCCCGCGGCTTGTTCTGAGTCCGCGCCCGCGGCCGGCGAAGTGCCCGCCCAGTGCGTAGGCACGCGACCAGCTCTCGTTTGAGCGCGCCGCGTCCCTCGATGAACAGGGCCTGGTAGATCGCCTCGTGGCTGATACGCATGGACTCATCATCAGCGAAATCGATCCTCAAACGATGAGAGATCTGTTCCGGACTCCACGCCGTCGCCCACCGCCGGTCCTGCCGGTGCGGCTTGTTACGCCCCTTCCAGTCGCCTGTCACTGGCCCAGCAACCCCGGTCCCGTCAGCTCGCTTGATTGACCCGTCGAGGCGTTCCTGAACGTACTGGCGAAGTCGGTCGTTGGTCACGAGCTTGGCGACTTTCGGACGTTTGGCCGCCTGCTGCGCCTTCCACTGCGCCACCACCGCCCGATACTCGGATCTACCGCCTCGAGTCGCGGCGTTGCGCCGCAGTTCCCGTGACACCGTCCCCGGGTCACGACCCAGCTCACGAGCGATCTGGCGCACTCCCAGGCCTGTGGAGCGCATGATCGCGATCTCCTCACGCTCCTCGAACGACAAGTAGCGGCCGGTGGGCGCTGCAAGCGAGATCGGTGGCATGCCACAAGCATGGCGAAACCAGCGTGTACCCACCGGCACGGACACGCCCACTGTCAACGCGGCCTCGGCCGAGGTGATACCCGTTGTGATCAGCCTCCAGAACTCACGCTGCACCGCCCGTGAGGGCTCGGGACGTCCCGGGGACCGCGTCGGGGGCCGCAATGCTCGATCCGCGCGCCACTGCCGTCGCACGCCCTCGGGCACATCGCTGGTCTTGGCAATCCAGTCCTTCGTCGCCACTCTTGCCGACCTCCATACTCGAGGTGTTGCGACGACCAATTGAATCCGCCCTGCGAGCCCCTATCGCTGTGGACCACGCAGCCGGCTGCGGCTCGTGGCCCGCCACGACGGGCCACGGCGTCCTCGATCGCCGCGACCGCCAGGCGCGATTTCATCCTGGAATCGATGGCATAGCCAACGATCTTGTTGCTGTAGACATCCTTGACTGCGCACATGTACAGCTTCCCCTCACCGTTGGGGTGCTCCGTAATATCGGTCACCCACGCTTCGTTGATCGAACTCGCGGTGAAGTCGCGTTTGACGAGGTCATCACACACCCGCGGGCCGGGCGTCTTGCCGTGTTTCCGGGCTCGTTTGATGGTGTGGGAGAACAACTGGTCCTGCGAGTACAGTCGCCACACACGACGCTCAGAGGCCCCGTAGCTGGCGGCGTGGAGTTCATCAGCGATGAACCGGTGCCCGATACTGAAGGGTCGTCGGTGTGGATGTCGTAGGCGGCATTGATTAGGTGTGCCTCGTCCCAGTCCCGATCCGAGTCGGGGCGCGCACACCATTGGTGGAACCCCTGCTTCGAGAAGCCGAGCACCCTGCAGGTCACTGCCACCGGCACCCCGGTGGCAGCATGGTCACGGTACCTGCGGGTACATCATTGTGGGTGGTGACCACCGAGCTTCACGTTCGCTTGCGAGAGATACGCTGCGGCCTCGCGGAGGATCGTGTTCTCCCGCTCAAGCCCCCGGATCCGCTTCAATGCTGCTGCCTGGGCCCGTGACTCCTCGGGATCGCTGGGCGGGTTCGAGTCCGTGCTCACGCAGGCGTGAGTCGCGAACCCAGGCTTGCAGGGCTGATTTCGATATGCCAAGGTCGGCGCAGACCTGCTTCTGGGTCATTCCGTCGTTGATGAGGTCGAGTGCTGACTGCTTGAACTCATCGGTGTAGATCTTTGGCATGACCTCTCACCTTCCTGGATTCTATCCAGTCGTGAAGTCAACCGAACCTTCAGCAGTCCCAAGCCACTGATCTGCCCCAGCGTGCTGAAGTCGCGGCTGACGTGCTTCGGCGCCCACGTCAGGCCCTCACGGTGGGCCCATTGGGCCACCGCCTGCCCTGCATCGGTGCGAGAATCCAAACTCTGTCCGGCTACCTTCATGCGGAAGTCCTCACCAGAGGTGTCCTTGACCCGCCCGGTGGCGTTCTCCAGCCCGGCGATCTCGTCCTGGTGGGCAGTGATGTCCTCGCGAGCGCGGGCACGAGTGTGTTCGAGCATGGACTCGTTGCGGGAGTGGGCGATTTCGAGGCGGTGGAGTTTGGCGACCTCGGCTTGGATGGTGGAGTGCTCCAATAGCAGTGGGTTGCAGGAACTGACCGCCTTGGCCTCGGCTGCGGAGAGCTCGGCGGAGTCGATCTCTTCGATCTCACGGGCGTCGAGGAGCCATGCATGATCTGGGAGATGAACCGCGCTTTACGTCCCACGGCCTGCCACATGTACGCATCGAAGGACTTCTCCCCCCCTCCCGGCCGCTCGCTAGCGCAGTACCCGCGCCGGTACCGATCTCGCGCAATAGTGTATGAGTTGTGATACGGTAAGTCAGACACTGATGTTTGACTATTGGAGGTCCGGCTCATGCATGAACCTCGCGCCGCTCGGCGCACCGATGCAGTCAGGAACACCGAGCGCATCGTCGAAGCTGCAGCACTCCAGCTTCGGCAGAGACCGGACGCGACGATGACCAGCATCGCTCGTGTAGCAGGGGTCGGACGCGCCACGCTTTACGGGCACTTCGAGTCCCGTCGCGACCTCGTCGACGCAGCACTTGCCAGAGAGTTCTCGGAGGCCCAGCGCGCGCTCGACACCATGACCGGTGACCCGGACTCCGCGCGGGCATTGGAAAATGTACTCAATCGAAGCTGGCAACTCATGGACCAGTCGCGTTCCCTGGTCATCGCTGCATGCGAAGAACTGTCACCAGAACGACTGTGGGAATTGCACGAGGTTCCAGCCGCGAGAATCACAGCCCTGATACAGCGAGGCCAAGACGCGGGTACGTTCCGCACCGACCTCCCTATGTGGTGGCTCATCGCGGCCATTCACCGGATCTTCCACGCGACGCCCGGTGATTTCGGAGTCCGACGCACCGATCCCTCGCAGATGCCTGCCGTCATGACCGAAACGGTGCTCGCCCTACTGCACAGGCCCACGTCCTCACCTCAGGAAGTGCCCCAATGAACTCGCTGACCAACTCCTCGTATGTTCTCGATCAGGTTGTCCACCATGGGCAGGCCGGTCCCAGTGCCATCGCACTCATCCACGGGGCAACTCAGATCAGCTATGGCGACTTGGTCAGCCGGGTAAGCCAAGCTGCCGAGGCATTACGTGCGCACCGCTGGGAGGCCGGGTCGACAGTCATGGTGGCGTTGCCACGCGGCCCCGAACAGATCATCACGCTGCTCGCCGCATGGGCCGTCGGTCTGACTGTCGTCCCCGTTGATCCGGATGATCCCACCGAGCGACAAACGGCCATTCGCAGCGCCACAGGGGCTGTAGCCACGATCACCCTCGCCGGATACGAGCCTACTGACGAGGTGCGCGCCACCCGGATCAAGGACCATTGCACCGTCCCGGACGAGGCCCGCGCAACAGCACCGGGCGCATATGCGATCTTCACGTCCGGTTCGACCGGCACGCCTAAAGGAGTTCTGGCATCACACGAAGCTTTCGCTGATCTGATCAAACACCTCGTCAGTCGTTATGCCATCACCCGCGATGATCGCGTGTTGCAGTTCGCGGCTCCCACGTTCGACACGGCGCTGGAGCAGATCGGGGTCACCCTTGCCGCGGGAGCTACGCTGGTCCAACCCGATACGCCATGGGCTCCCTCGGAGTTTGCAGACCAGCTGGCACTCTATCGAGTGACCGTCATGGATCTGACTCCGAGCTACTGGCGCGCTGTCGCTGTCCACGCGGCATCGAGCGTGTCGCATCAAGACCTTTCCGTGCGGCTCGCGATCCTCGGCGGCGCGGCGGTGTCGAATCACGACCTCATCGATGTGAGCACCCACTATCCGCGCGCCCGGATCATCAATGCCTATGGGCTCACCGAGACTGGCATCACTTCGTGTCTGGCTGAGCCGGACATTTCGTCCCTCCCTGAAACCGGGCCTGCTGCCGTCGGCGCACCAATCGAGGGTGCTCATGTCGTGGTCATCGACGACAATCACACACCTGTCCCACACGGCACGATCGGCCACGTTGCCATTGGAGGACGGCTCGCGCTCGGCTCGCTGAGCGACAGTGGCACGCTGACTCCGTTGGCCACGATCGCAGTCGGCGAAGAACCTGTGTATCTCACCGGTGATACGGGGTATCTGGACACAGCTGGCCACCTCGTGATCGATGGTCGTTCGGATCGTCAGATCAAGATCCGTGGTTTCCGCGTCAGCCCGGACGAGATCGAGAACGCGATCCGACGCCACCCGGCTATTTGCGATGTCGCCGTCATCGCTGATGCCTCGGCACTGCGGCTTCACGCGTTCTACACTGTGGCGCTCGGCAACCCTGACCCTGGTGGCGCCAGCCTGATCGAGACGGCACGCGCCACGCTACCGAGTTACTGCATCCCGAATCATGCGACAGCGCTCGACGCGCTTCCCCAGACGCCACACGGAAAGACCGACTACCGAACACTCGAACTCATCGCGCCCTCGAGCGCGGACTCTACGTCTCCCGTGCGACCACAAGCGCGTGAGTCGGCAATCGAGCGAGCGGTTGCGACCGTGTGGACAGATGTTCTCGAGATCGACGTTGCCCAGCTGGGCGCTTCATTCTTCGATGCCGGAGGCACCTCAATCGCCGCTGCCGAACTCGTCGCACGCACCCGTTCGAGTCTCGGTATCCATGTTCGCTTCGCACGGGCACTCATCGAACGTCTCCTGACCAATCCGACGTTTTCCGCCTACTGCATCGCTGTCGCCGAGGCCCGCGCAGGCATCCTGCAGGCCGGTGCAAGCCCTCAAGAGCTAATGGATGCTGACCTTCGCCGTCCCGCCCCGATCGTCAAGCAGCCGTATGCAGCATCACCGCTCACCTCAGCATCGGCCGCTGTCCTCACCGGGGCTACCGGGTTCCTCGGCGCTCACCTTCTGCCGCGTCTTCTTAGCCGAACTTCCGCGCGGGTGGCGTGTTTGGTTCGCGCGGAAACCGAAGACGCCGCCCGCGAGCGCCTAATGGCAGCGTGGCAGAAGTACGACTCTGCCTCAGACATCCCCGAGCACGCTCTCGACCGTATCGATGTCATCCTCGGCGACCTCGCCCAGCCCTCCCTGGGACTCACCGAATCTGCGTTCGACGCGTTGGCCAACCGGACGGACATGGTGTTCCATTCCGGCGGAACGGTTAACTTCATCTACCCCTACGCAGAGATGAAAGCAGCGAACGTCGACGGAACCTACGAACTCCTACGACTCGCCGCCCGTCGCGGCGCACCATTCCACCATGTCTCCACTATGGCCGTCATCGCCGGACACGGCATCGTCAACAACAGGAAACAGATCCACGAGGACGACACGCTGGGGCATCTGAATCAACTGGGCGTCGGGTACGTCGAGAGCAAATGGATCGCCGAGCACCATGTGCGTCGAGCCGCCGAAGCAGGGCTGCCTGTGGGAATCTACCGAGCCGCAGACATTTCAGGCCACTCCTCGCGAGGGACCTGGAACACATCCACGGAGATGTGTTGCATGAAGCGGTTTATCCGCGATGTCAACGCCGTTCCGGTCGCCGAACTGCCGATGGACTACACACCTGTCGACGTGTTCGCCGACGCAATGGTCCACATTGCGACGACCCAGCCGGCCAATGGACGTGTTTTCCACCTCACGAACCCGAACAAGTCACACATCTCCGTCCTCCAAGACCGTTTGCAGGCGCGCGGTCATCCCGTCAAAGAGGTCCCCTGGGACGAGTGGGTCACCCACATGATCGACCTCGCCGTGACCGACCCGCAACACCCTATGACGCCGTTCGCACCCCTGTTCATCGATCGCTGTCCCGGTGGGCAGATGAGCGTTGCCGAGATGTATCTGGAAGACACCTACCCGGATTTCACACGTACGAACGTCGAAGATGCGCTAGCGGGAACCGACATCACCTTCCCAGAGGTCGACGGTCCGCTCATCGATCGGTACCTCGATTTCCTCGAACGAAAGGACTTCCTGTGAGCCTCAACTGGCAACGCATCGCTCACGCAACCGAGCTCGACAACGGACCCCTCGCCTTTGGCAGCGACGTTTCCGCGAGCCGTCTCCACGCTGCCGCACTCGCCGGGTTCTACTGTTTTCCCACGGCGACCTACGAACAGACACTCCTCAACGAGATGCGCTACGGTGCCGACGTAGACACCGGCGTTCGCACGATTGCCGTCAATGACCCTGATCCCTACTCGGTCGCGTGGCTGAACCCAGACCCGCGGCCCGTCATCGATCTGACCTCGCGCGGTGCCGGCCGTAGCATGCGTCGTCTCGCACGACGCCACGGACAATGGCGCACCACAATCGATGTCGCGTTCGATGACGTCGTGACCAGATGCGCCCAGCACCGGGGCAGCAGCTGGATCACCAGCGCGCTCCGCAAATCACTGCGGAATCTACATGACGCTGGAGTCGCCCACAGCTGCGAAGTCTGGGATGACGATCAGCTCATTGGCGGCGTCTTCGGTCTGCGACTCGGTGCCGTGTTCACCGCCGACTCACAGTTCACGGCCGTCGAAGGAGCGGGAAAGCTTGCCGTAGTCGATCTCATGACTAGATTCGCACAAAGTGGAGGCACTTTGCTCGACCTTCAGCACGACACGCCCCATGCCCGAACTCTGGGAGCAACCGCTATGCCTCGATCGTCATATCTCACCGCCCTCCAACGACTGAACACCCAACGGACCATAATCTCTAGCGAAGCTCGCTCTGCCAAGCACATCGCGGAGTTGAACACCGCATGAGCAACTCGACCCAAACCTTCTCACTCGCGTATCGCCCCGACCTCGCAGCCAGTTTCCTCTCGTTGGACGTTGCCTGGCCTGCCTTCATCGAACCCTCGCGGCTTCTCGTCAATTGGGGTCTCGACGTTCACTCCCAGTACCAGCTCGTCGTACTCGATCAGGAAACCACTGTCGCCCGAGTAGCAGCCCTGCCTATCCAATGGGACGGCCACCCTGACTCGCTGCCCGACCGGGGATGGGACGGCATCGTCGAGCAATCCGTCACTGATACCCATCGCGGTGCGGCCCTCAATACGCTGTGCGCCCTCGAAGTGGGTGTCAGCAGCAACCACGCTGGGCGTGGCCTCTCACGTACGGCCCTGACGGCTTTGCGCGACGAAGCACGCCGTCTGGGCTTCGAGCACCTGATCGTGCCTGTGCGCCCCACGGGCAAGGCCGAACGCCCAGACGAACCAATCGATAGCTACGTTGCTCGACGTCGCGACGACGGTTTCCCGGTGGACAACTGGCTCCGTGTCCATGAACGCCTCGGAGCACGAATGGTCGGTCTCTGTCCAACCGCGATGACGGTCGTCGCACCCATCTATCGGTGGCGACAGTGGACAGATTTGCCTTTCAACCGGTCCGGTGTGATCACCGTTCCCGGCGGAATCGCCCCAGTAACGGTCAACCACGAGCTCGACTACGCCGCCTACGTCGAACCCAACGTCTGGATGGAACATCCGCTGACGTCACCCGCACAATCCGAAAGGACACTCTGATGACTGCACTCGAGGACCGCGACTCCGTCATTCAACTGATCGGCGGATACATTGTCTCCAATGCCATCCGCGCCGCGGGGGATTTCGGCATCTTCTCTCTGCTCGATGTCGATGACGGACTCACTTTGACCGAGGTAGCCCTTGGCGCGCGCATCGACGAAGCGCACCTCATCAGGTTGCTCCGCACCTTGCAACAGGCCCACCTTGTCGAAGAGGCCGGGAACCGATTTCACCTCACTTCACCGGGTCGACTGCTGGTGCCTGAACGCGAAGGGACGCTGGCCAACTTCGCTCGGAACTTCACCAGTCCACTCTTCCAGCGCTCCTGGGACTCCCTGGAGGAGACCTTGCGCACCGGGACACCTGGCTTTTTTCTCGTCAACCAGCAAAGCATCTACGACTACTTCGCTGAGGATGATGCTGCGAACGCCCTGTTCAACGGCGCGATGCAAGAGGAAGCAGCCGCGACCGCCACCGCTGCCACCACCATCATCACGCTCGCCGAGAACGAGAGGGTCATCGACCTCGGCGGAGGCGATGGCACCTTCCTCACCAAGCTGCTCCAAGCGAACCCCACTGCAACCGGAACCGTCTTTGACAGCCCTGCCGGCATCGCGAACGCCCCCAGTGTCATCGATCGTTCCAGTGTCGCCAACCGGTGCGACTTCCAGGCCGGGGACTTCTTCACTGCCATCCCCAGAAACGGCACCACCTACATTCTCAAGAGCGTCCTACAAGACTGGGATGACGAACGCGCCTACCAAATCCTGCGAACCTGCGCAGAACAGGTTCCCGCCGGCGCGAGACTGATAATCATCGGCAACTTCATCCCTGACGACTTCGATCGCAATGCCGCGGTCGGATATCTCACCGACATGTGCATGCTCGTCATCAGTGGCGGTCGGGAACGCACGCTCGACGATCTACGTCGCCTCCTAGACCGCGCGGGACTGCCGACCGCGTCCCTGTCCCACCGCCGCGTAGGACCGCTTACCGCTGTCGAACTCACGAGCGCGCCATGACGCAGACCACCCGCCCGTTCGATCCTGCTTCGGTTCTGGACCAGATCCTCTCCGGGCATCGACCAAGGCGAACAGCAGAGCAACCAACTCGCCCTACCCTCACTGCAGAAGAAGACGCCTTCCTTGACTCCGTCAGTAAGTGGTGTGCGCGGGGTGACCTCACTACCCGTATCGAATCCTCGTTGCAGATTCCTGACGACATCATTGCCGAACTCAGCAAACTGGGCGCATTTCGCATCACGATTCCCCAACAGTATGGCGGCCTTGGTTTTTCTGACTCCTGCTTGCTCGGGGCATTAGCGATCCTCTCAGCTACACACGCGACCTTGTGTGAGGTTGTCGCCGCTCATCAGGTGGTCGGGGCAGTCCGTCCGCTCATAGAGTTCGGCACCGCCGAGCAGCGCAATCGTTATCTGCCAGAACTCACACAGACTTCGTCTGCTTTCGCTCTCAACGAAGCAGCTGTCGGCTACGGGCTTGGCCCGCTAGGCACCACAGCGTGGTTCGACACCGAGATCAACTGCTATCGCATTTCCGGCACCAAGACTTGGATCACCAATGCGACCATCGCGACCCATGCAATCGTTGTAGTCGATGTCGCCCCGACACCACTTTCACCCGGAGGAGTAACCGCGCTGCTAATCAAATCCGACGACGTCGGAGTCACGCAGGGCCCGCTCAGTAGCTTCGCCGGAATGCGGGGACTGCCCAACGGACGTATCCGTCTTGATGACGCCCGCATCCCCGCAGATCGAGTCGTCGGTGCAGAAGGGCACGGTTTCGACGTGGTCCTCGGCTGTCTGAAACAGTGCCGTGCCGCTCTCCCCGTCGTGTGCCTTATGACAATCACGACATGCTTGCGCTCGGCGTCTAAGTGGGCGCAGGAGGAGCGCCAGGCCGACCGCGGCCTGCCTACCAACCCGCAGATCCAGGAACTCCTCGCTGACCTCATGGCAACGTCGACCGCTGCCAACGCCGTCGCCTGGTTCATACTTGACCGACATTGTGCGCCGACCGACGCCGAAGCCGCCAAACTCATACTCAGTGAACTTGCGTCACACGCGACCGACACGCTCCTCCAAATAGTCGGAGGCCGAGGATATGAAACGGCGTCCTCAGCCATCGCCCGCGACGATCCTCCGTTCGACATCGAACGTCTCTGGCGAGACACGCGCGTAACCCGCATCTTCGACAGCTCAACCCAAATGATCAAAGACGCCCTTGGCCAGCCCCTCGCTCAACCCCAGAGCACGCCACCTCTACCCGACTCCGAAAGCACCGACGCGACATCGTGGATCGCTGACCAAAGCGAGTTGCTCCGGCAAGCACGCTCGGCGCACCCGGAGAATGCGCACCGGCGTGCCATCGCGGTCAACTGCGCCTTGGAAATCTTCGTCGCGTACTGCGTCGAAGAGTACCGAACCTATCTCGGCGAACATCAAACTCCCACCACAACAGCTTGGACCGCGGTCCTTAACGAACTGCAGTCGCGACTTGACGGCCTTCTCCGTGACCTGAACGACGATCAACGACACAGAAGGCGAATGAGCCTGGCCGCTGAACTCACTGCTAGGCCCGACCTGCACGGTCGCAGTGCCTTTACTCATCCGCTCTACGAGATTGGCGCCAACCGATGACCCCCGCGATCCCTAGCGCCACCCTAATCGCCAATCCGCTGGCAACTATGATCCGCGCTGGCGACCTCACTCCGGAGGCACTGTGCCCCTTGCCGCAACATCTCGACGAACTCGTGTCAGCCAACTTCGCCTCAGCCACGCTCATGTTGCAACGTCATCGAGGCTCGCCCTTGGCCAGTTTCTATAAAGGCAACGTCGCCGTGGAACAGGAAGCACACCAGCTCCTCACCCCATTGCTCCAGGCCTTCAAACTGACTCGTGACGGATCTGCTTCTTTCGATGCTCTGGCCCTCGCTTATCCCGGCTTGATCGCACGAATCGCCGTATCAGGAACCCCATGGGACTACCCCGTGGCGTTTCTCCACCTGTGCCGACCCTCTACCCTCAACTACTTGCAACTGCACGAGGCGCTGAGCGCCACCGGCGCCTTCAGCGAACTGGAACTCGAACACTTCGCCTTCTTCGGCCACATAGAGGACGAAGAAATCGCTACAGTCCAGCAGCTAGTCACCGACGCTCCAGCAGACGCACTCGGCCGCGCGTACGCATTGGCGCAACAGCTGGCAACGCTGGAGCAAGTCTTCTGGGAGCGCATGGTCGTCCTCTGCACTGCGAAGGGAGCAACCAGTGACAGGCCTTCATGAGGTATCCGTGCATAGCAGTCCCGACCTCCTTGAACGCGCCGTCGCCATCATTCGGCAGGCCGGCTACCTCACCTTGGCAACCGTCAATCCGGCTGGTGCTCCCTGGGCCGCCCAACTACAGTATGCCTGGTTCGCTTCTCCGCTTAGCCTAGTCGTGGGATCCCACGTCGCTACCCGCCATTCAACAGATATCGCTGTGACACACCAAGCCGCCGCAGCTGTGTCGCTCCTGCCGGGAATGCCTGAGGGACCTGATGGACTCCAGGTTGCTGGACGCTGCACCGCACTCGCTGGCCCTGCCCTGGCCGAGCGAGTCGCCTACTTTTACCGACAGATGCACCCCGATCCTGCCAAAGCCTCCGAACTCGCACTTCGGCCAGAACAGCTCAGCGGTGACGCGATGCTTCGGCTATATGAACTACGCATGGAAGAAGTGTGGATCCTCGACCTCGACCGCTGGGCCCACGAGCAGATATCCGATCGAGTTCAGCTTGATCCGCAAGCAGTCAGTGAGGCTCTTCGTCGAGCGACGTCGCCAGAATATGCGCAGCGGTGAACACCATCCCATTGCGCACGCTCCACCGACCGACCAGGTCCTTCGCGCTAACGCCGGATCGACGGAAGTCGTCAACGAAGTGCGCAGAGAATGACCCCGATACCGGGTCAATATCCAGGCAACAGTCTGGATAGTTGATCCACTGGCCCGTAACCGGGAACCAGGCTTTGAATACGGCCTCTTTTGCGCTGAACAACACCCGGTCCCATGAGATCGTTCGATCCACGCTGCGGAGCCGTGGCAGCATGTCAACTTCGCGCTCGGTTGCGATCACGTCCAGTACTCCGGACGGGAGCGTCGAATCCGGTTCGACATCGATGCCCAGCGCGCGAAGCTTGGTGGATCGCGCGACAGCGGCGGCCCTCATGCCGGAACAGTGCGTCAGGCTCCCCACGACCCCTACCGGCCAGATGGGCTCTCGATGCGCTCCACACGGAATCTCAACCCCTGTGTAGCCAAGTCCCTCCAGAGCTGCCCGCGCACATTCGCGCGTCGTTCGGAACTCAACACGACGCTCGGGGCTTACGTGCTTGATGACGGCTTCCTCCAGCGGCCAGTGCCTCGCAACTGGTCGGTCCTCGCCGGTCGCAACGATACTGACGCATTCCGGCAACAGAACGCCAAACTCCGACCGCACCACCATCGCTTCAGCTTGCTACGGCGGGCCGTCTGGACGCAATCGGCCCAGTACCCTCAACGGCAAATCAGTGCACGGCAGTCCCGGTCGGACCGACGGCACAGCACCCCTGCGGTGCGGCCGTCGGGATGCGTTGACGACGAATGGCGGTCCGACATTACGCACCTTGATATTCCGAGAAGAAGAATACCCCAGGGGGTATCGAGCCCCGAAGAGCCCAGGAGGAAACGAAATATGTGCCGAGCTGTCACGTGCCGCCGATGTTCGAAGACGACCTGGGCTGGCTGCGGCCAGCATGTCACCCAAGTGATGAGGGGGATCCCGAGGCCGCAGCAGTGCCAGGGCCACGAAGGTGAGCCCCGCGAGCCGGGTTTCCTGCCGAAGCTATTCGGTCGGAAGTGACCGTCACGCGTGTACTCGTTCTTGGAGGTGTTGCCGGGGGCATGTCGTCGGCCACCCGTCTGCGTCGCCTCGATGAGTCGGCCAAGATTGTCGTGTTCGAACGCGTCAATTACGTGAGCTTTGCGAACTGTGGTCTGCCGTATTACGTCGGCGGAGTCATCAAGGATCGAAATGCGGTTCTAGTACAGACACCGGAGGCATTGCGTTCACGGTTTGAACTGGATATCCGCACCGGCCAGGACGTCATCGCGATCGACCCCGCGTCGCGAACCGTCACGGTGCGTGACGTACGCGCCCTCACCGAGACGACGGAATCATACGACTACCTCGTGCTCGCAGCAGGCTCTGTTCCGCGAGACGTGTTCGCAGGGGCCGCGGACGGTCCCGCAGTCGCTACCTTGCGCTCGATCGATGACGT
The DNA here is from genome assembly GCF_006489205.2 of Brevibacterium sp. XM4083. GTDB lineage: Bacteria > Actinomycetota > Actinomycetes > Actinomycetales > Brevibacteriaceae > Brevibacterium. The sequence continues at coordinate 171,016 of NZ_VFYR02000004.1, forward strand.
CGGCCGCATCACCGCGCGGCTGGAAAGCGTCGGTGACGGTGTTCGTGCGGTCGTAGCCGGAGGCGGGTTCATCGGACTGGAAGCCGTCGAGAACCTGGCCCACCGTGGAGCGGAGGTCACACTAGTCCAGCATTCGCCTTACCCGCTAAGCCCGCTCAATCCAGAGATGGCCGCGACGGTGCTCGACGAACTCGCCACGAATGGCGTGACGGTTCATGTGAACTCGTCGATCACTGAGCTCACGCCCGAGGGTGTACTGCTCGACGATGGCACTGCGATAGCGTGCGAGCTGGTTGATCGATGCACGCGGAGTGTGCCCGGCATCGTCCATCGCGGCCCGGGCGGGGTTGCACGTCGGCCCGACGGGCGGCGTCGCCGTCGATGGGTGGCAGCGCACCAGCGACTCACGGATCCTCGCTGTCGGCGATGACACCGAGAAGATCGACGCCATCTCAGGCGAACCGGTACTGGTGACCATTTCGGGGCTGGCGAACCGGCACGGTCGTACCGTGGCCGACGTCATCGCCTTCGACGCCGGATTGAGCGCAAGCGAACCCGAAGCGGCCGACGACGCCGTGAGCACCGCGATCATCGGCGTCTTCACCAAGACCGTCGCCATGGTCGGCTGGAGTGAGCGTCAACTCGTCGCAGCGGGACGGGCAATACCGGCATACGCAGCCAAATGCCCAGCAGTCCTAAACGCACTGAAATCACCAGCCGCCAGGAGGATCTGGCACGCGGTCTTATCGCCGACTCCCGGCATCGACGTTAAGACCTGAAGAAGAGGGAGCGAATCAGCCAACTCAGCAGCTTCTGCCTCGATCTCGGCCCGTTCAACCTTCAACGCCTTGATTCTGGCGGCATGACGCAGCACCACCGACTCCGACGCCTCACTGCCCGGCACGGTCACCGTCTGCTCAGCCAGAGCCTCAAAGATCGCATCGATCAGGGCTGAGGGGTCCTTACGGGCATGGTTACGCGCCCACCGCTTCACTCCCGACTTCCCCGCCGCACGCAACCCGGCCGGACACCGATACCGAATCAACAGATCCAACACAATGCTCCTGGTCAACACGGTGCCTTTGAAAACGCGTTCCAGCGCGGGGTGGATCTGGAGCAGCAACGACCTCAGCCGGTTGATCGCTCGAGTGATGTCATGGACCAGGTCCTCATCGGTGCCGGCCAACACTTTGATATTAGCCAGGACATCCAATTCGCGGTCCACGGAGCGCAACGTGTGCGGCATCGTGCGCACAGTGTCGGCGATGATGAACGCATCCCTGGCATCAGTCTTCGCCTGCCCTGGATACAAGTCGGCGGCCTTGCGCATCGCCAACCCGGGTAGGTAGGCGATATCGGCAATGCGGGTTCAAGGGGTGGACGCAACACTTCCTCTCTGAAAGGAAGTGTTGCGTCCACCCCTTGAACCCGCCCCGTCTCTTGCGTCTCTTTTGTACGTTGCCGTGGCCGCACATGAGGCTCTCGAGCAAGGATTCATTGCGAAAGCTTGAAGCTCGAACGGCCGATGTAAGGATGATCCGTAGGAGACGATCGCCAATTTGTATGCGGCGACCAAGATCAGGAATGAAGCACACTTGACGGCGAGTGCAGCCTCGACGTGAAGGCTAGATAGTCTCGTGCAGTCTGGTTCGGTGGCGTTATTCAACGAACGGTCGTGAACTCTGTCAGTGCGAGAATCGCTCCGAGACTTAGCTCCGAAACTCGTGTCAGTACCTACGCGTACGCTCATTGAATCGAGGCTATTATGAGTGAAACCGGGAGGTGGAACACTATGCCATTTGCAACAACTGAAATCATCTCTCTCGAAGATGCACGTGGCCGTCATGTCGCTCTGATTGAAAGCATCAGCGATCTAGATGAGTTCAAAGCACGCGGCGAAGCTTATGGTGCTTGACCCCTGATCTTGGACACGCTGATTCCAGCACGATGCTGGGGAAGCGAGAATCCAAGGATGGCAAGGAAGAACTACACCGACGAGTTCCGGCGGCGGGCGGTGGACCTGTACGAGTCGACGCCTGGCGCGACGCTCAAGGGCATCGCGGGCGATCTTGGGGTCTCGCGGGGCGCGTTGAAGGAGTGGATCGACAAGCTCGGCTCCGGGACGACTGTCGGCGGTGGCATGGCGGTGCCTGATGGGCCGCGGCCGGAGTCGCAGGCGGCGCGGGTGGCCCGGCTCGAAGCGGAGAACACAGCGCTGAAGGCCGAGGCCCGCAAGCTCGAGACGGAGCGGGACATACTCCGTCAGGCGGCGAAGTATTTCGCCGGGGAGACGAACTGGTGAACCGCTTCCAGTTCGTCGAGGACCACAAGGACGCCTACGGCGTGAAGCGGTTGTGTGAGGTCATTCAGATCGCCCGATCCTCGTTCTACGCGTGGCTCGCAGCCGCGCCAGGACGAGCCAAGCGTCACGCTGCGGACGCGGCGTTGGCGGCGCGGATCCGGGTGCTGCAGGATCCCGACCAGGGCGGCGACCGCGCGTATGGTGCACCGCGGATCACCGCTGACCTCAACGACGGCGTCGCGCCGATCGAACGGGTCAATCGCAAGCGGGTCGCCCGGGTGATGCGCGAGCACCAGCTCGCCGGAATCCGGCTGCGACGCCGAGTGAAGACGACGATCCCGGACCAGTCGGGCAGGCGCTTCCCGGACCTGATCGAACGCGACTTCACGGTCGGCGAGCCGAACCGCAGGTACGTGGGAGACATCACCTACCTGCCCATCGCGGACGGCTCGAACCTCTACCTCGTCTCGGTGATCGACCTCGGCTCCCGCAAGCTTGCCGGCTGGCAGGTCGCCGACCACATGCGCACCGAGCTCGTCGAGGACGCCCTCCGCGCCGCGGCCCGCGAGCGTGGCTCACTGGCCGGCGCGATCTTCCACAGCGACCACGGCTCGGTCTACACCTCGAAGGCCTACGTCAAGCTCTGCAAGGACCTGAAGGTCATCCAGTCCATGGGAGCGATCGGGACGAGTGCCGACAACTCACTCGCGGAGAGCTTCAACGCCGCCCTCAAACGTGAGCTCCTCGCCGGACGCGCGGCGTTCCCGGACCAGGCCACCGCCTACCGGGCCGTGTTCCGCTGGGTGAACCGCTACAACACCCGCCGACGCCACTCCGCGATCGGCAACATCAGCCCGAACACCTACGAAGCCGCCGCATCCGCTACCCTCGCGGAAGCGGCATAACCGAACCGACACCGTGTCCACGATCGAGGGTCAAGGCCCTATGTCTTGAGTGATGACGATCAGGCTCTGTATGACGATCTGATGGAGCTGGAATACCTCATTGGAGATTGATCGTTCCTCGCTGGAAACCCAGGCTACTGACTTCGCGCAACGGCTGACTAAGACAGTGCACGCGGTGGCGCCGCAATGTGATCCGTTCAAGGCTCTCAACGTTGAAGGCACTCCGCGTGTTTCTGTTCGTCAGAATCCGTCGGTCGGCATTCCTCTGGCCGTGGACGGGCAGCCGTTCCTCAACCTCAAGGTGGACTATCGGTGTTGCCTCGACGGGGATGGTGATTTCCTGGCAGTCGAAAAATCCAAGATCGCGGTCGTCCCGATGGCCGGCACCGGTCCGATTTTCCGATACGAATACGACCGGAACTCAGGTAAGGTTCCTTCTGCGCATATGCATGTTCATGCTCATCGGGATGCGTTCACTTTCTTGATGGCCAAAGCAGGGCAGGGCACGCGCCGGGCTCGCTCGCGTGCTGATGGCAATACGGTCCCATCGTTGCAGAGCATCCATTTCCCTCTCGGCGGTCACCGCTTCCGCCCTTGCCTCGAAGACGTGCTCGAGACTTTGATAGAAGAGTTCGGGGTGGACAAGCAGGAGGGCACGATGGAGGCGTTGAAGGAAGGGCGAGCTGAGTGGCGCCGGACGCAAACACGCGCCGTGGTGAGAGATGATCCGCACTCGGCTATAGATGTTCTTCGAAAGTTGGGTTACCAGGTCGAGTGGGCATCTGAGGGTGCCCCTCCCCCTGTGCGGTGGGAAAGGCTCAAACAGCACTGACAGTCGCGCCGATAAGCCACCCGCATCGCGCCTTAACTTGAGGCACCCACCAATCTCACCAAATCGCCGATCAGTTTCGAGACCGACTTCCGGCCGAGCCGCCTAGATCCGAGTGTGACATCAATAGAGCTCTTGTCGCGAACTTTCACATGCGGGCGACCGGCCGATGTGTACTCGCCCCTGAGCTCTAGGCCATCAATCGATTTGACCTCGACTTCCGCGATGTCACTCACCCGCATTAGGTTTAGTTCACTGTCTCGTTTCCCAGCGGCATCATCTTTCTCATGGTAACCGCTGCCCGACGCCACGAAGCTACTACTGATCGCAACATACTGGATGGCCTGTCTTGTAGTCGTAGATTCGCCGAGTGAGAGGAACGCCCACATGAGGTCATCGTTGTCGGGTAGCGAATCCGCCAATAAGTGAATCGCAGGGTAGAACACGTAGTCCCGTGTTTCTTCTTCGAGGAGTTCGTAATCCAGGCCGTTCTGGAGCATCAACCGGAGGATGCTGTCGCAACTGAGACCCATGGTGATCTCCGTTCTGTGAGGATGTTCACAAGCTACAAGTCGGGCCTGACATGAGTTCGCGATCGCCGAGCTGAACCACAGGACATGGTGCAGATGCTTCCCGCACAGACATGTCTACTAGGTCATTCGTGTCGCTCTTTGAGGCAAGCGTTGCCACCATGAATCGCGACGTGATTGGTGGCTCAGTTGAGCCACCTGGACCGACCCCTGTGTCAAGCCCCGGGTTTCGTAGAGGCTCTTTTTCTTGGTTTCCTAAGCAGCCACGGGTTCTGCCGCGGACTGGTTGACCCATTCAGAATGGACCTCGATCGGCGGACGGTACCCGACCGCTGAATGCAACCGCTCCTGGTTGTACCAGGCCACCCACGCAGACGTCTCCGCGAGCACCTCGATCAATCCTGACCACACCCGTCTGTCGATCAGCTCAGCCTTGTACACCGAGTTCAGAGCCTCAGCCATCGCATTGTCATACGAATCTCCGCGCGATCCCACCGACGCGACAAGCTCGGATTCCGCGAGAGCCTCGCCATAGCGAATCGACCGAAATTGAACCCCACGGTCGCTGTGGTGGACCAGCCCCGACACATCTTCACCAGCCCGGAATTTCGCCGCTAGCGCCATCGTCAAAGCGTCCCTGGCCAGCGACTCCCGCAGATGGTTCGTCACCTGCCAGCCCACGATCTCCCTGGTGAACACATCAAGGATGAACATCGCGTACACCCACCCAGCCTGCGTCGGCACGTACGTGATATCGGCGACCCACAGACAGTTCGGACCAGCAGCCGTGAACTCACGGTCGACGAGATCGTCCGGGCAGTCCTCAGCCCTGGCTGAAGCCGTTTTCGGACGCTTCCGTCTCCGCCGGATCCCGTCGATGCCCAACTGGGCCATCAACCGCTCCACCGTGCACCGGGCCACCGGCCCGAACTGGTCGGCGTAGCCGCGGTTGATCGCCTTCCACATCTTCCGTACTCCGTAGCAGGAATAGTTCGCCTCATAGACATCCTGGATCACCACCATCAGAGCCTGGTCCCGTCGGGCCCTGGCTGATGGTTGACGTTTCTTGTACGCGTAATACGAGCTCACAGCAATCCGTGCAGCAGTCCCGGACAAGGCGCGCACGATTGGCTCGACTCCGAACTCGTGTTTGTTCTCGTCGATAAAACCGACGACTACTTCGATGGGCGGTCGAGCTCCGCCGCGAAGAAAGCCGACGCCCTCTTCAGGATCTCGTTGGCTCGTTTCGCCTCAGCCAGCTCTGCCCGTAGCCGGCGGTTCTCCGCTTCCAGGTCGACTGACTCAGTCGGTGTGGCTTTACCGGAGTCCTTGTGCTTGCGTACCCAAACTCGCAGGGTCTCTTTGCTCAGGCCGAGTTCCTTCGCGACGCGGGTGATGGCTCCGTTCGCAGTGTCCGGATCGGCTTGGGCATGGATGACGAGCTCGACAGCACGAGCCTTGAGTTCGTCGGTGTATTTCACTGGCAAGAGAGAATCTCCTTCTTCCAATCTCCCTGCCTCTATTATCCCCGGGGCATGACACTGCGAACGTCAACACCGAGACCCTTCAGTCCGCAAACAGCCCGCAGAAATCTCACGAAAGCACCACTTCCGGCAGGCATCACCACCAATCCACCAGCCTTTGAGACCCTAGAACTTGCGACACTCAGTCAATTCGAGAACCGCTCAAAGTCAGTTCACCAGTTCACCAACTACCGGTGACCATGACGGATTCCGACCGTTCATGACCTCGCGCGACCGCGTGCGTCCGACATAAGTCGAACCGTGACGCCGTGCGCCATGAGCGGCGCGGTGGACATGCCGACCTTGGCACGATGTCGGCATGTCCACATCACTGACACACCCGGATCCTGTCCTCGACTCCTCATTCCGCGACGTCGACCGGCGACCGCCGATCGACCACCGCCCACCACGACCCCACCCCGACGCCGACGCAACGGTCCGCGAGCCCCGCGCCTCCGCCTCGGCGCCGGTCAGCCTCCCCCACCCCGAACCCGACTCCGAGCGCCACCACCCCCTCGCGCTCTCCTTCGAGGTCATGCCGCCCCGCAGCGCGGCACAGGCGGCCGGCACCCCCGAACTCCTCGCCCTCCTCGATGAGCTTCACCCCGACTACCTCGCGGTGACGAGCTCGGCGAAGAGCAACTGGCTGCACGGCACCGCCGACTTCATCCGCATCATCAGCGAGACCACTCAGCTGCGTCCGCTCGCCCACCTCGCCTGCACCGCCGGCACCGCTGACGAGCTGCGCGGCTGGATCCGCCACCTCCTCAGCGCCGGAGTGCGCGGATTCCTCGCCATCCGCGGCGACTTCCCCACCGGCACCGACCGCGTCCCCGCCGGGCACCTCCCCCACGCCGACGCCCTCGTCCACCTGCTGCGGACCATCGAAGCCGAGCACACAGCCAAACTCGCCGCCGGACGCCTCGGGATCGGGGTCGCAGCCTACCCGTCCGGGCACGCACAGTCCTCCGGCCCCGACGAAGACCTCGATGTCCTCGCCGCCAAGCAGCGCCTCGGCGCGGACTTCGCCATCACCCAGCTCTTCTTCGACCCGGGCCACTTCGCCCGGCTCCGCCGCCGTGCGGACCTCGCCGGGATCACCATGCCGATCATTCCCGGCATCCTCCCGATCACCGACATCCGCCGCCTGCACACGATGAGCAGGCTCGCCGAGCTGCCGGTGCCCGACCACCTCCTCGCCCGCTTCGACGGAGCCGCGAGCCCTCAGGCCCAGCGCCGCATCGGACTCGAGATGACCGCCGAGCACGTCGCGACGATCCTCGACCAGGGCGCCGCCGGCCTGCACTTCTACACCTTCAACGACCGGACGACGACGATCGACCTGCTCGGAGCGCTCGACCGCCTCGGCGTCTCACTCCACCCCACCCCCGTGCCCGCCCTCTGAGGCGCACCACATCCACCCCACCCTGCGAAGGAGACATCATGACGACCCCCTTTCCCACCGCGACGATCACCGGCTACCCCCGCATCGGCCGCCGGCGCGAACTCAAGACCGCGCTCGAACGGTTCTGGGCCGGCCGTATCGACGCCGACGAATTCGCCCAGTCCGTGCGCGCCCACCGCGTCCAGACCTACCACCGGCTGGCCGAACTCGGCCTCACCGAGGACTACGCGATCCCCGCAACCTACAGCCACTACGATCACGTCCTCGACACCGCGCTCACCGTCGGCCTCATCCCGTCGGCGACGCTGGGCACAGACTTCGACCTCGGCGAATACTTCGCCCTCGCCCGCGGCACCGCCGACCGCTCGCCCCTGGAGATGACGAAGTGGTTCGACACGAACTACCACTACCTCGTCCCCGAGCTCGAGGATTCGACGCAGTTCAAGGCCCACCCGCAGCACCTCCTTACGCTCGTCTCCGAGGCGCGCGCCGCCGGGCACCGGGTCCGTCCCGTCCTCGTCGGCCCGGTCACGCTCCTCACCCTCGCGAAGACCGCACCGGGCACGACGACGGCGCCGCTGGACCGCCTCGACGAGCTCACGGCCGTCTACCTCGATGTCATCAGCGTCCTCGCCGCGGCCGGCGTCGAATGGGTGCAGATCGACGAACCCGCCCTCGTCGCCGATGCGCACGAGTCAAGCGATGACGAACTCGCCGAGGCGGCCGCCCGGGTCTACGGCACGCTGACCTCGGCACTCACGCACACGAAACTTCTCGTCACCACCCCGTACGGTTCGCTCCAGGCGGGTCTGCCGGCACTCGCGCACTCCGGGATCGCCGCCCTCGGGGTCGACATCTCCGCGGCCACCCGCCGCCTCGATCCCACCTGGCTCGACCGGATCGCCGCCGAGGTGCCCGCGTCGGTCCGCCTCGTCGCCGGAGTCATCGACGGTCGCAACGTCTGGGCCGACGACCTCACCGCGACCCTCGACGTCCTCACCGGGCTGGGTCGGGATGAGGTGAGCGTCTCGACGTCGACGTCCCTGCTCCACGTCCCCCACACGGTCGCCGACGAGCCGAATCTCCCCGTCGACGTCGCCGGGTGGCTCTCCTTCGCCGAGGAGAAGGTCACCGAGGTCGAAGCACTGGCCGCCGCCCTCCGTGACGGCCCGCAGGCCCGCCCGACGGCGTTCGCCCGGGCCGACCGGGCGCTGCGCACGCGCCGCGAATCCGCCCGGGTCCACAACCCGGCCGTGGCCGCGCGCGTGTCCGCGGTGGCCGGCCACGACGGTCGCCGCGGCGCGGCAGCCGACCGGGCCCTCGCCCAGGAGGCCATCGCCGTGCCGGTGCTGCCGACGACGACGATCGGTTCGTTCCCCCAGACCGCCGAGGTGCGACGGGCCCGAGCCGACCATCGTGCGGGGCGGATCGACGCCGAGGCCTACGAAGCGGCAATGCGGGCGGAGATCGACCGTGCCGTCGACCTCCAGGAGCGCCTCGGACTCGATGTCATCGTCCACGGCGAACCCGAGCGCAACGACATGGTCCAGTACTTCGCCGAGCACCTCGACGGGTTCGCGACGACGGAGAACGGCTGGGTCCAGTCCTATGGGTCCCGCTGCACGCGGCCGCCGATCCTCTTCGGCGACGTCTCCCGCCCGGAGCCGATCACCGTCGCCTGGTCGACGTACGCGGCGTCCCGGACGACGAAGCCGGTCAAGGGCATGCTCACCGGCCCGGTGACGATCCTCGCGTGGTCGTTCGCCCGCGAGGACGTCACCCTCCAGGAGTCCGCGGACCAGATCGGGCTGGCGCTGGCCGATGAGGTCGCCGACCTCGAAGCCGCGGGCATCGGCATCATCCAGGTCGACGAGCCGGCGCTGCGTGAACTCCTGCCCCTGCGCCGGGCCGATCGCGCGTCCTACCTCGACTGGTCGGTCCGCTCGTTCCGCCTCGTCGCAGCTCAGGCGGCGCCGGCCACGCAGATCCACACCCATCTGTGCTATTCGGAGTTCGGGGAGATCATCGAGGCGATCGACGCCCTCGACGCCGACGTCACGAGCATCGAAGCCGCCCGCTCGCGCATGGAAGTGCTCGCCGACATCGCCGCGGCGGACTTCGCCCGCGGCATCGGGCCGGGCATCTACGACATCCACTCCCCCAGGGTGCCGAGCGTCGTCGAGCTCACCGAGCTCATCGAGACCGCGCTCGAGTCCGTCGACGCCAGGCGGCTGTGGATCAACCCCGACTGCGGGCTGAAGACCCGCGGGTACGCCGAGGTGGAGCCGGCTTTGGCGAACCTCGTGGCGGCACGGGATGCGGTGCTGACCGGCGTCCGGGCAGGCCAGGCCCCCGGGTGATCCCGGGCTGAGTCGCGCTCACGCTTCGGCGGTGCGGGTCCCCCACAGGGCATGGGCGGCGAGATCGGCCGCGCGCAGCAGCCGCTCGCGGCTCATGCCCTGGTTCGATTGGGCGGAGAGTCCCAGCCACACGGCCTGCACGGCGTCGGTGAGCGCTGTCGGGGACGCGTCGGCCGGCAGATCGCCGTCCTCGACGGCCCGGGTGAATCGGGCGTGGAGCAGCCGCGCGTTCTCCGTCTGCATGGCGCTGATGATCTCTCCCGCGTCGCTCGCGTCCGCCGAGTCCGTGATGATCGCGCTCGTCACCATGCACCCGGGATGGTCCGCGGGATCCTGCGTGAACTCGATGATCGACTCCCGCAGCAGCGTCTCGACGACCTCGCCGATCGCATCCGAAGCAACGGCTCGCCGGTAGATCTCGGCATAGCGGTTCGCGTAGACCTCGACCGCCTCGGCGAAGAGACCGGCCTTGCTCCCGAAGGCGGCGTAGAGACTCGAACTCGAGATGCCGATCGCCGAGGTGAGCGCCCTCGTCGACGTGCCGGAATACCCGTGACGCCAGAACAGCCGCGCCGCCTCGAGCAGCGCCTGGTCCCGTTCGAAGGCCGGAGGCCGTCCACGCATCATCCTTGAATTCTAGAGCAGTCGGTCCATAATTGATTTATGGAGCAGATGATTCAGAAAGCGATTCCTCTTGCCGACGGCCATCTCACCGTCGACGTCTACGGCGATCCCGAGGGCGATCCGGCCGACTCGCTCGTCGTTCTCCCGGGGGTGATGAGCGATGCGCGGGCGTGGCGCCGGTTCGCCGCGGCGCTCACCACCTGGGCGCGCGTCATCGTCGTCAATCGGCGCGGTCGGGCCCCGTCATCGGAGCTGCCGGAGGGTCATTCACTTCTCACCGAGGTGGCCGACCTGGGCGCTGTCCTCGATGCCTTCGCTGCCCGGCAGCTCTTCGCGTGGAGCTTCGGCGGACTCGTCGGCCTGCACGCGGCCAACGACCGCCGCCTCGACCACGTCATCGCCTACGAACCCGTCATGGCGCCCTTCGGAGAACACGCACTGCCAGCGCTCGAGGCAGCCCATGAGGCCGCGGACTGGGACGCGGCCGTCGAGATCATCAACGTCGACGTCTCGGGATTCGACGCCGACCATGTCGCGGGCCTGCGCGCGAACGAACACGCGTGGCGGATGCTCGAGGAGCTCGCACGCCCTCTCTACCCGGAGCTGCGCGCGATCGCCACCGCCTCGGTGCCGGCCGAGTTCGGGGCCCGAGCGCACCGCATCGATGTCCTCATCGGGGAGGACGACCTCGGCGCCGCCCCCTATGGGACGAGCGTCGCCGACGTCCTCAGCCTCACCCCGCGGGCACGCACCCACACCGTGCCCGGCCAGGGGCACATGGCGCATCTCGAGGATCCCAGCGGTCTCGCGGCCCTCGTCGACACCCTGCGGTGAGCTACGCTCCGCGCGGCAGCTCGGTGGGGATGTAGTAGAGGCCCTTCGAGTCCTCTTCGACGCTGACATGAAGGCGATCGTCGACGCGGACGAAGTCGCTGACCTTGATCGTGCCCTTCTCCCCGCTGAGCTCGCGCACCGCGAACGCGGGGATGAGGCCCTGACGGCCGTCGGAGTCCACGGCGAGCGCGTACTTCGGGCCGGTCGCCCGGACCCGAACGTCGACGGCACGGCGTTCCTCGGCGCCGGCGAGCACACCGGCCTCGGGCTCCGGATTCGTCAGCGCCGAGAGCTCGACGGCCAGGGTGCCGGCCATCTCGTCGACGGTTGCGAGCATGTTCGCCATCGCGCGGGCGAACTCGCCGTGGAGTTCGCTCGGCTTCATCGCCGCGCCCGGCTTGTACATGTCCTCGTGCGTGAGCTCGCCCCACGCATCCTGCAGCCGCGTCTTCACCTGGACCTCCGCGTACACCGGTTCCCCGTGGTCGGAGGGGATGCGCAGGGTGACGTGGCACGCGCGGTAGCCGCTGGCCTTCGGGTGATCGACGTAGTTCTTCTCTTCGATGAGTTCGAACGCTCCCAGCTGCGCGGGGTCGCAGAGGGAGGTGAACATCATCTTCTGGTCCCGCGGGGACTTGCAGAGGACCTTGACCCCGACGATGTCCCTGATCTGGTCTTCGACATCGATCGCCGAGGTGACCGTGACGTCCGGTTCGGCAGCGACCTTCTCTGCGAGCTTGGCGAGGGTGCGCGCCGGATCCTTGATCCGGTGACCGTCGACGTCGAGTCGCGAGATGTCCTTGTCCTTGAGCAGGCCCCGCTGCTGCTCCTTGAGCCAGACCTTGATCCGCGTCGCCGTCGCCTCCCACACGTCGAGCCGCTCAGCGTAGGCGGCATCGACGTGTCGTCGGAGGTCGGAATCGGCGTTCACGCGGGGTCGGCTCAGTGACCGGAGACGGGCGCCGAGGCGGTTGCAGCGTGGTCGCGGGCGGCGGCCAGCATGCCCTCGCGGGTGGCGATCTTCACCCGTTCACGGCCCTCGACGGCTCCGGCGGCCCGTTCGGCGGCATCGAGCCGGTGGTAGCCCTGCCAGTCGACGAACTCGACGCCCTTGGCCTGCAGCAGTTCGACGATCGAGTCCTCGGCGGGAGCGACCGGCTCGGCGAGCACGCCGGCGGCGCGGTCGGCGAGGATGTGGGAGATCGTCTCGAGGGCATCGCCCTTCGTGTGCCCGATCAGGCCGACCGGGCCCCGCTTGATCCACCCGGTGCTGTAGACGCCGGCGACGACATCGGACTCGGCCGCCTCGCTCTGATCCACGGCGTCGACGACGCGCCCCTCATGGTTCGGGATCACCCCGCGGCGCGGATCGAACGGCAGCTGCGGCAGTGCGGAGCCGGCATAGCCGACGGCGCGGTAGACCGCCTGGACCGGCCAGTCGACGAACTCGCCCGTGCCCCGGACGTTCCCCGTCCCATCGAGCTCCTGACGCTCCGTGCGCAGAGCCTCGACCTTCCCATCGCCGAGGATCTCCGCGGGTGCGTGAAGGAAGTGCAGATGCAGCCGACGCTTCGCCCCGGTGGGTTCGCGCATCGTGAAATCGGTCAGCGTCTTCGCCACCTGCTTGACCTGATTCGATGACTCGATCGCCGCCATCGACCCCTCATCGAACTCGAAGTCCTCCGGGTAGACGATGACATCGACGTCGGCGACATGGCCCAGCTCACGCAGCTCGAGCGGGGTGAACTTCGCCTGCGCCGGGCCCCTGCGCCCGAAGACATGGACGTCCGTGACCTTCGAGGACTTCAGACCCTCGTACACGTGGTCCGGGATCTCCGTGACATGCATGTCGTCGGCCTGCTTCGCCAGCACGCGAGCGACGTCGAGTGCGACGTTGCCATTGCCGATCACCGCGACCTGCTCGGCCTCGAGCGGCCAGTCCTGGCTCACATCGGGGTGGGCGTCGTACCAGTTGACGAAGTCCGCCGCACCGTAGGAACCGGGGAGGTCGACGCCGGGGAGGTCGAGCGGGGCATCGACGAAGCAACCGGTGGAGAAGATCACGGCGTCGTAGCGATCGGTGAGCTCGTCAAGCGCGATGTCGACTCCGTACTCGACGTTGGAGAACATCCGGATGTCTCCCCTGTCGAGGACCTTGATCAGGGCGTTGATGATGCCCTTGATCCGCGGGTGATCCGGCGCCACCCCGTACCGGACCAGCCCGAACGGCGTCGGCAGACGCTCGAAGAGATCAATGCTGACGTCGAAATCACGCTCAGCCTTCGTCAGCAGATCAGCCGCATAGATTCCGGCAGGACCGGCACCCACAATGGCCACACGGAACGGACGAGTCATTCTCACACCTCTCTAGACATTCGGATACGATTCTATCGCCTATATAGGTTCTCCTAACACTCACGTGACGAACCTCGCACGTGTTCCGCCCTAGACTTTCGTTGTGAACACTCCTGCCGCTCCTGACGACAGCGCCTTCCGGCGCCTCGGACTCATCTACGGCTCGTCGGCGTACCTGCTCTGGGGTCTGCTCCCGCTGCTCTTCGCCGCCGCGGCTCCGACGAGCGCGCTCGAACTCGTCGCCAACCGGGTGATCTGGGCGCTCATCATCTGCGCGATCCTCCTCGTCTTCGCCCGCGGCTTCGCCCGGACGTGGGCGATCATGCGCTCGGGCAGGACGTTCTGGCTGCTCGCGCTGGCCGCGGTGCTCATCGCGATCAACTGGACGACGTTCATCTACGGCATCGACACCGGTCACCTCGTCGAGATCTCCCTGGGCTACTACCTCAATCCGCTCATCTCGATCGGCCTCGGCGTCGTCTTCCTCGGGGAACGGCTGCGGCACCTGCAGTGGGCGGCCGTCGGTTTCGGGCTCGTCGCCGTCATCATCGTCGGCCTCGGGCTCGGCCGCGTGCCCTACCTGGCGTTCTCCGTGGCCCTGTCGTTCGGGTTCTACGGGCTCGTGAAGAACAAGGTGGGAGGCAGGATCGGCGCGCTCGAGGGGATGACGGTCGAGACGGCGATCCTCGCCATTCCCAGCCTCGCCTACCTCGGCTTCCTCGCCGCGGCCGGCACGCAGACGTTCACCGGCTTCGGCGCCCTCCACGTCGTCATCGTCCTCGCGACGGGACCGGCGACGGCGATTCCGCTCATCCTCTTCGGTGCCGCCGCCAGACGGATCCCCCTGTCGTGGATCGGCATGCTCCAGTACATCGCACCGACGCTGCAGTTCATCATCGGCATCACCATCCTCGGCGAGTCGATGTCGGTGACCCGGTGGATCGGCTTCCTCATCATCTGGATCGCCGTCATCCTCCTGTGCACGGACATGATCCGGCAGAGCCGCCGGCCCCCGACGACGGGGTGATCAGCGCGAGCGGGAGACCACGGAGTCGGCGAACTCGAAGAGGGAGTCCTTGACGATGCCCTCCGGCAGCGGGGCCAGCGCCTCCTTGGCCGCCTGCGACCAGCGCACCGCCTCGGCGCGGGCCTCATCCGTCACCGGATGGGCGGCGAGCGCGGCACGGGCGGTCTCGAGCGCCTCATCCGAGCTGAGATCGGCGTCGAGGAGACCGACGATGCGCACCGCCTCGGCGTCGCCCTTCTCCGCTGCGGCACGCACGTAGAGCACGGGCAGGGTGGGGACACGTTCGCGCAGGTCGGTGCCCGGCGTCTTCCCCGACTGGGAACCGGTCGTCGTGAGGTCGATGATGTCATCGGCGAGCTGGAAGGCGATGCCGACCTTCTCCCCGAAGATCCGCACCGGTTCGACCAGCGCCGGATCGGCACCGGAGAACATCACGCCGAACTGCGCCGAGGCGGCGATGAGCGACCCCGTCTTGTCCGCGAGGACGTCGATGTAGTGCGCGATCGGATCCTCGTCCTCGGTGGGACCGGCGAACTCGGCGAGCTGCCCGAGGACAAGGCGCTCGAAGGTCTCCGACTCGATCTTCACGGCCTCCGGTCCGAGACCCGCCGTGACGAGCGAGGCCTTCGAGAAGAGGAGGTCGCCGGTGAGGATCGCCACGGAATTGCCCCACACCTCGTGGGCGGCCGGCGCACCCCGGCGCACGGGAGCGTCGTCCATGACATCGTCGTGGTAGAGGGAGGCGAGGTGGATGAGCTCGACGGCCACGGCGGCCTCGATGACCTCGTCGCACTGCGGCTGCCCGAGGCGGGCGGTGAGGAGGACGAGGTTCGGGCGGGCACGTTTGCCGCCGGCGGCGAGCAGATGCTTCGACGCGGTGTCGGGAAGCTTCCGCGTCTGGTCGGTGACCGCGTAGAGACGCCGCTCGACGATGTCGAGCTGTGCGGCGATGTCGGCCGCGAGCTGGGCAT
Source organism: Brevibacterium sp. XM4083 (assembly GCF_006489205.2). Classification (GTDB taxonomy): domain Bacteria; phylum Actinomycetota; class Actinomycetes; order Actinomycetales; family Brevibacteriaceae; genus Brevibacterium. Next base: position 186,681 of record NZ_VFYR02000004.1, read on the forward strand.
CGGCACCGATGAAAGTCACCGGAGAGGCTAGGTGGCTCATGTCCTCGTCATTCGTCATAGTTATCGCAGGGTACCTTGCAGGGCTCACGCGTTGCTCGTGGCCGGGACGATCCGGGTGAGAGTGGCAATCACCCGGTCGATGAGATCGGCCTCGGTCATCGTGGGGTCGCGGTAGAGGTTCGCCAGCAGTCTGACGACGAACTCCATCACAACGTCAACACCCATACCGTACTTGATTCCGAAGTGCATCAGTGCCGGATGGCCGATGATCGCAGCGAATACCCTGCCCAACGTGAAGTAACCGCCCAGGGAATCCCCGATGAGCGCCGGGTACTCGGTGAGCTTGCTGCGCATGATCCGCTCCGGGTAGCGGGCATAGGTCGAGATCACCTCGGCGGCGGTGCGGGCGGATTCGAGGGCGTAGTCGATGCCCTCCCCGTTGAACGGATTGACCATCCCCCCGGCGTCGCCGATGAGGAGGAGACCCTTATGGAAGTGCGGGGTGCGGTTGAACGCCATCGGCAGGGCCGCGGACTTGATCGGCCCGAGCGCCGTCGTCTCGTCGATCCCCCATTCGCCGCCCATGTCGGCGATCCACCGCCCGATCACCGCCCGCAGGTCGACGGAGCCGAACCGCGGTGAGGTGTCGAGGAGACCGGCGCCGATGTTGATCGTGCCGTCGCCCATCGGGAAGAGCCACCCATAGCCGGGCAGCACCTCGGACTGGCCCTCGGCGTTCGTCGACCGCATCTCGACCCAGCTCTCGATGAAGTCATCGGCGTGCCGGGGCGAGGAATGATAGGCGCGCACCGCCACTCCCATCGGCCGGTCGTCGCGCTTCTCCAGGCCCATCGCCACGGCCAGGCGGGAGGAGACGCCGTCGGCGGCGACGACGATCGGCGCCCGGAAATGGGCGTCGGGTCCGACCCGCCGACCGCGATGATCGGTTCCGGCGGCATGGACCCCGCGGATCCATCCGTCCTCGCCGATGTCCGGGCTCAGGGCCTTGACCTGCTCGAACAGGCGGGCCCCCGAGCGCTGGGCATGCCGGGCGAAGGCCTCGTCCATGCTCATCCGCGGGCGGGTCAGCCCGTAGTTAGGAGTCCCGTCGATATCGGGCCAGGCGATCTCGAGCCGGTGACCTCCGCCGATGAGGCGCAGCCCCCGGTTGCGGTGCCAGCCCTCGTCCTCCGGAGTCTCGAGGCCGAGGAAGCCGACCTCCTTGACCGCCCGCGGGGTGAGCGCGTCACCGCAGATCTTGTCCCGCGGGAACCCCGACTTCTCGAGGATGACGACATCGTGCCCGGCCTGGGCGAGATACGTGCCGAGGGCCGACCCCGCAGGTCCCGCCCCGACGACGATGACGTCGGCGTCGAACTCGTTCACGGCTTGAGCGCGTGGTGGACGGCGACGATGCCGCCGGAGAGGTTGCGGTACTTCACCTGGTCGAATCCGGCTCGTAAGATCTGAATGGCGAACTCGTCCTGGTCGGGCCACGCGCGGATCGACTCGGCGAGGTAGACGTACGCCTCAGGGTTCGACGACACCGCGGTGGCCACGGGCGGCAGCGCCCGCATGAGGTACTCCTTGTAGACGCGGGCGAACGGCGAGAACGTCGGAGTGGAGAATTCGCAGACGATGAGCCGGCCGCCTGGCCGGAGCACGCGCAGCATCTCGGCCAGCGCCCGATCGACGTCATGGACGTTGCGGATGCCGAAGGAGATCGTCACGACGTCGAAGCTCTCGTCCTCGAACGGCAGATCGAGGGCATCGGCATAGACGAAGTCGATCTTCGGGTGCCGGCGGCGGCCCTCGGCGAGCATGCCCTCGGAGATGTCACCGGCGACCACCTCGGCGCCGTGATGGGTGAATGACATCGACGAGGTGCCGGTGCCGGCGGCGAGATCGAGGACCCGCTCCCCCGGCCCTGCGGCCACGGCGTAGGAGACGCTGCGCCGCCACGCACGTGCCTGCCCGAGCGAGAGGACGTCGTTGGTGATGTCGTAACGGGAGGCGACGTCGTCGAACATCGAGGCGACGTCAGCGGGCTGCTTGTCCAGCTGGGCACGGTTCATGGCCTCATTCTCTCAACACGAGGTGCCCGCGGGCGAATCAGTCGCTGTGCACCTGCACACACCCGGCGCCGAGCCGCGCACCCGGGCCCGACCCTGTGCCGCGATCGGCGAGCGGGCTCGGATACAGTGGCCATGCCATGACTACGACGCTCTCCGCCTCCGACATCGCCACCGCGACCCCGCGTCTGCAGGTCCGCTCCCGCTTCGTCGACGACGTCGACCCCGGCCCCGGCTTCCCCTTCGGATCCGACCTGCCCACGACCGTCGAGCAGACGCTGGCACTGCTGCCCACCTCGGCGTTCTCCTGCTGGGTCAGGGACACCTCCGGACTCATCGGCTTCGGTCGAACCCTGCGCATCCGGGCGCGCGGGCGCGACCGGTTCCGGCAGCTCTCGGACGCGTGGAAGACGATCACCGCGGCCGCGGTGATCGAGGACGAGGTCGACCTCCTCGGGTCGGGGCTGATGTGCTTCGCGACGGTGACGTACTCGCAGGACTCCGCCGTCGACTCCCTCATCCACATCCCCGAATTCGTCATCGGGCGCCGAGGCGGTCGCGTGTGGATGACGACGATCGCGACCGAGGACGCGACCCCGACACCCCCGGTCCTGCGCGAACAGCCGCTGCGACCGGTCACCTCGGCGCAGGCCTCCCCCGGCCACCTCGACGAGGACACGTGGGCACGTCTCGTCGCCACCGTCTCGGCCATGCTCACCCCCGTCGACGGGGCCGCCGAAGTCGATGCCGACTCCGATGACCCGACCCTGCGCAAGGTCGTCCTCGCCCGCGACGAGGTCGTCACCACCGACGAGGAGATCGATGTGCGCTCCGTGCTCGGTGCGCTCAACCGCAGCTACCCGAGCTGCTGGACGTTCGACGTCGCCGGACTCATCGGCGCGACCCCGGAGCTGCTCATCGGCGTCGACCACGGCCGCGTGACCTCCCGGGTGCTCGCCGGCACGTACCGGGTCGAGAACGACCCGACGACGGAGATGGCCGCGGCCCGCCAGGTGCTCAGCGCGCACAAGGACAGCACCGAGCACGCCTTCGCGATCGCCTCCCTGCAGCGCAGCCTGGGATCCGTCGCCGACGAGGTCTCCGTCGACGAGCGTCCCCACCTGCTGCCCCTGGCCAACGTCATCCACTCCGCCTCCGATGCCACCGGGCAGCTGCCGGCGGACTCCGGGCTCAACGCCCTCGACGTCGCCGCCGCCGTCCACCCGACCGCCGCCGTCGGCGGATACCCGCAGGCCAGCGCCGTCGCGCGCGTCGACGAACTCGAACCGCTCGACCGCGGCCGCTACTCCGGTCCGGTGGGCTGGATGGACGATCGCGGCAACGGGCAGTTCGGCATCGCGCTGCGCTGCGGACAGCTCGAGGACCGCAACCGGATCCGTCTCTTCGCCGGGGCCGGGATCATGCCCGATTCCGATCCCGCCACCGAGGTGGCCGAGACGGAGGCGAAGTTCGCCCCGATGCGGAGGGCGCTCGGGTTGGAGTAGGGGGTCGGTTCTGATCTCGTGTCGGTTCTGATGTCGTGTCAGGACCGGTCAGTAGCGTTGTCGTATGGACGCGAAGGATGACACAGCTGTTCCGGGGGACGGTGAATCCGACCTCTCCTTCGCCGCGCCGAAGTTCGCCGGTGTCGTCCGTGATTTCACTTCGATGCTCCTCGATCTGGCCTCCTCGGCCAATGCCTGCGAGGCTCAGGACCGCATCCGTCTTCTCGAGCGTCTCACCGCGACGATCGCCGCCGTCCAAGCCAGCGAGGCCGTCGCGCTGCACGCCCATCGGGGAGCCGAGGACACCGTGAATGAGGTGCCGGCCAGCAAACGCGGCACGTATGCCGGGCACGAAGTCGCCTATGCGAATAACACGGCACCGGCCTCCGGACGGAGATTCCTCTCGACCGCCCATGCTCTCGTCGACGATCTCCCGCACACCTTCGCCGCCCTGGCCCGCGGGGACATTCCGCAGAGTCGTGCCCGTACCGTCGCCGAGCGCACCGCCGGACTCACCCACGAGCAGCGGGTCCGCATCGATGACGAGCTCAAGGACCGCCTCACCCACACCGGAAACAGACGCCTGAGCCGTGAGGTGCGGGCACTCGCGTATGAGGCCCGCGTCGACGACGATCCCGCCTACGAATGGGAGAGCTCCAACGTCGCCGTGGCGGACCGGCACGTGTCCTTCGCCGACCTCGAGGACGGCATGGCCCGCGTCAGTGCCGTGCTGCCCATGATCGAAGGCATCGCCGTCGTCGACCACCTCCGCCAGTCCGCCCTGAGTCGAATCGCAGATGGCGAGGCCGAGGGGCGCGATGAGAAGCAGCTCATGGCCGACCTGTTCGTCGAACGGCTGACCGGGCAGGGCGCAGCCGGCGACGTGCCGGTCGAGGTCGCCGTGGTCATGGAGGCCGAAAGCCTCTTCTCCGACGGGCGGGTGCCCGCCTGGCTGCCGGGCTATGGTCCCCTGCCGGCGAAGACGGCGCGGGAGTTCCTCGCGGCGTCCGACGCGCAGACTTTCCTCCGGCGAGTCTTCACATCCCCGACGACCGGGCAGCTGGTCGGCATGGACTCGAAGTCGCGGAAGTTCACCGGTCAGCTGCGGAAGATGGTGATCTTCCGCGACGACGTGTGCCGGTCCCCGGGATGCGACGCTCCGATCAAGCACGTCGACCATGCGCAGTCGGTGGCCGACGGCGGCCCCACGGAGTGGGAGAACGCATCCGGACTGTGTGCGGCCTGCAATTACGCGAAGGAGAAGGCCGGCTGGAAGCACGAGGCCACTCCGGGCACGCTCACCGTCACCACCCCGACCGGGGAGCGCTATCGGGCGGACACTCCGCCTCTCGTGACGAAGTTGCGCGCCCGAGGCCGGAGCACGCCGAGCAATCGAAACGGCCCACCGAGGCGGCCGGGAGGTGAGGTCCCGACCGTCGAAGTTGTTCCCATCAGGCCGGACGGCGACGACGCCCAGCCGCCGCGCACTGTCGAGTCGCCGAGCACCGTCGAGTCGGTCAGCACCGTCGAGTCGCCGAGCACCGTCGAGTCGGTCTATCGCGAGTTGATCTTGCGGGACACGGGGTGAGGAGTGCGCGTCAGGCGTCGTGATCGGTCGGCGGTGAGGTGAGATCGACTTCGATGATCCTCCGGCCGGCACCATGTCCGCCCGCAGACGGCGAGCCGGCCTGGGTGTCGGCGAAGACGGCGGAGAAGTCCTCGAGCGTGGACACCTGCGCATGCTCCCACCCGTACGCTGCGGCGAGGTCGGCGAAGCGTCTGCCATGGGGCACGGTGAAATAGCGTTCGAGGTGGTCGATGACGTGGTCCTGCGAGTGCTCGAGTCCTGAGAAGATCGCACCGCCGTCGTCGTTGAGCACGACGATGACGACGTCGCCGGTCTGCTCATGCGCCGGGGTGAGCAGACCGCCGACGTCGTGGAGCAGCGCGATATCGCCGATGAGGAGGACGACCTGCTCATCGAGTCCGAGGGAGAGCCCGGTGGCCGTGGACACGAGCCCGTCGATGCCCGCCAAGCCCCGCGATGCGTGGATGCGGGCGCGGAAATCGGTGGCACCGCTGAGGTAGCGCACCGAGTTCGAACTCGCGACGAAAAGGGTGATGTCCTGTACGGCGAGATGCTCGGTGATCGCGCGGGCGGTCGGCTGGGGGTTCGCCTGCGGGGTCGGCGGGGCATCCGCAGCGGAGGTGACGAAGGACTCTCCCGCCTCGACCCAGGAGCGCAGCCAGGCCGCCTCGTCCGCTCGCTTGTCGTCGGCTCCTCTGTTGTCGGCCCCCGTGTTGTCGACTCTGTTGTCGTCAGACACGGTCAGCACCATCGCATCGATGTCATCGGGGAGGCGCTGCACCGACACGGAGGCGTCGGCGAGCAATGCGGCCACGGGCCTCGTCAGGGTCGGTTTGCCGTGGACGACGACCGTCCGGATCGCCTCTCTCAGGTCCGTCCGTTCGCTGAGCACCCGGGCATGAGCGGGAACGAAGGTCGCAACACCCGCCGTGGGCTGCGCCAGCGGGCTCGAGGGTTCGGCGAGCACCGGCAGATGATGATCGGCGGCGAGTGCTCGCAGCGAGTCGGCGGGGTGCCCGCCTGCGTCTCCGGCGACGATGACAGTTCCCTCGGTGACAGTCACCTCGACTGAGGGTGACTCAGTTCGCGCGGCTGCCGTCGTCCCAGCCACATCAGCACCGGTCGCATCAGCCCCGGCAGCGTCTGTCCCGGTCACATCAGTCCCGGCCGCTACAGCCTCGGTGGAAGCGGCACCACCCGCATTCGGCCTGGACTCATCCCAGCCCGTCTCAGCCCATCCTGCCCCTTCCCACCCCGCGATCTCATCGGTCCACGCCCGCAGTTCGTCGGGCGTCGGGACCAGCGGGGTGTCGAACTGGACGTTGACCTGGACGGGTCCGGCCGCCTCGGTGCCGATCCCGCCGACCGGACCCATCGCAGTGCGCACCGCCCCGGTCACCACCCGGTCGACGATGTCCGCGTCCTCGCCGGCGGGGACGTCAATACGGTCGCGGACGTCGCTGAGCACCTGCGACTGGTCATCGATGGTCTGGTTGGCGCCGGTCGCCCGGAGCCGGGCGGGACGGTCGGCAGTCAGGGCGATGAGCGGCAGGTGCCCGTACGCGGCCTCGAGGACAGCGGGATGAAGGTTGGCCACCGCCGACCCCGACGTCGTCACGACCGCGACGGCAGAACCGACTCCGCCGGTCTGCGCACCCCTCACCCGCAGACCCCGCGCAAGACCGAGCGCGAGGAACCCCGCGTCGCGCTCATCGAGGCGGACGTGCGTGCGGATCACCCCCGCCTCGGCGAGAGGGGCGAGCGCATAGACGAGCGGTGCCGACCGGGACCCGGGAGCGAGGACGACCTCCCTGACTCCGGCTGCGACCAGACTGCGGGCGATCTGCTGCGCCATTGCGCTCGAATTCGACATCACCCGATATTCAACCACTTACCCACCTGCGGTTCACGTTGACCCTCTAGGCTCGCTCCATGCGCCGATCGATCCTCTTAGCGGTTGGAGCACGCGCCGTCCGATCGCTCACGGCCGCCCGCTCGTACCGCGGCCGCTTCCCCATCCGCGACCAGAACAGTGCCTTCCTCGGCCCCGAACCCCGGGGCAAGGACGCCCGCCGATGGCACATCCGCGACAAGCGCAAACTCTCACCGAGGCTGCGCGAATTCTTCCTCTACTCCCCCGCCCTCGGCCGCACTGTCGGAGTCCGCGTCCTCCTGCCCGGCATCCCCGCCGAGGTCAGCCCCGTCATCCACCTCTTCCACGGCGGCGGCGACGACTTCCGCTCATGGACGGACTTCGGTGCCGCAGAGGAGCTCACCGCCGACACCCCGTACCTCGTCGTCATGCCCGACGGCGGCGCCGGCACCTATTCGCGGGTCGCCGTCGGCAGCGAAGTCCACGACTGGCCGACGTTCCACACCACCGAGATCCCCGAGTTCCTCGCCAAGACCTATTCGATCGACACCGACCGGGAGTCCCAGCTGCTCGCCGGCCTGTCGATGGGCGGCTACGGGGCGATGAAGTACGCCGCCTGGCACCCCGATCGCTACGGTGCGGCCGCGGCGTTCTCCTCCCCGCTCGACCCGCTCACCGCGGTGCCGGCCTTCGACATCATCGCGATGCGCGAGGGCGCCCGGTCGATGTCGGTCTTCGGCGATCGCGACGCCGACCGCAGCGAATGGATCGCGAACTCGCCCTACGGACTGGCCGAGAACCTCCGCGACATCGACCTGTGGTTCAGCGCCGGATCGGGCAGTCTCGAGGAGACGAAGGACCGGGACCTCCTCGAGACGCTCGTCAACCAGCAGGGCGAGCGCTTCTCCGCCCGCCTCAACGCTCTGGGCATCCGGCATTCGTGGTTCCCCCGCAGCACCGGCCTGCACAACTGGACGAGCTGGCAGCGCGAACTCGGAGCATGGCTGACAACACTCGACCGGCACCGGAACTACGAGAGCTCGCAGACCTCCCGCCGCCGTGGGACCGAGAGCTCGCGCGTCGCCGACGGCGGCGAGTTCTCCTACCTCACCGGCCATGCCCTCTTCGACATCCACGGCTGGCGGGTCGAGATCTCTCGACGCCGCGCACAGATCGTGCGCTTCGGCTCGGTGTCGGCCGCCGGCTTCTCCCTCACCGGGACCGGCAGCTTCCGTGTGCGCACCCCCGACCTCTTCCAACCGGGACGCAAATACGACATCACGGTCACCGGCCCGACCGGGATCAACGAGTATCCGCAGCGGGCGGACAAGAAGGGACGGCTGACGTTCACCGGTCGCCTCGCCGCGGCGATGCACGACCCGATCATCCCCGGCAAGCGCACTCAGCACTTCGCCACCCACGGACAGGAGGAGATCACGACGGTCCGGATCGCCTCGGCGCAGGAACCGGAGCCGGAGGTGACCAGCGCAGACACCGCCCACCCTGACTCGGCCGGCCCCCAGGACCGGATCGCAGATGTGTCCGACCCGCCGACGGTTGTGCCTGATCCGGCACAACCGCGCGGGTCTGCGCGCTGAGGCCTCGACTACGATTGAACTCAGCCGCACCACCCAGCGGTTTCACAGGCACCACCCCTCCAGCCGACCGTGCTGGCCGAACTTTGACTCGAAAGGTCGACCAATGAAACGCGCACTGCCCGTCATCGCACTCGCCGCCGGACTCGCCCTCACCGGCTGCACCAGCGGCGGTTCGTCCGACTCCGCCGACTCCGGCTCCGGCTCGCAGCCGGCCGCTGAGGAGACCCAGCAGTCCACCCAGCTCGACGAGGCTGCTCTGAAGAACATCATCGACACCACCCAGTTCGACGGCAAGACGTTCAAGACGGTCGACACCAGCGCGATCTCGAGCGGAGAAGCCGCGAAGGCCCTCGAACAGGCCCAGTTCGAGCCCGCCGAGTGCAAGGACCTCGCGATGGCCGGACTCAACGCCGCGCAGGCGACGAACGGCACGACCGTTGCAGGTATTGCGTCCGACAACTCGATGTCAATCGGCCTCTCGAGCTTCCCTGACGAAGCAGCAGCTACCGAACAGCTCTCGACCTCAAGTGCAATCACCGAGAAGTGCAACGACGTGACCATGAATACGCAGGGCATGGAGATGCAGATGACGACAGAGGCATTTGACGCTTCTGTCCCCGGTGCCGATGAATCCACGGGCGTCCGAATCGCGTACAGCTTCGGTGACCAAGAGATGTCGTCGAACGACGCCGTTTACGCGAGGGTTGGCAACACTGTTGCTTCGGCCGCAAATCTGTCCCCCAACGGTGACGAGCAGGACGCCGTCAAGGTGGCCGAGGAAGCCGTCAAGGCCGTCCAGGCCGCCGGCTGACCTCTCCTGCTCGGGCCCCACAGATACTCCAGTCGCTGTGGGGCTCGGCGCTCAATCCTTCAGAAGCGTCGCTGAGGGGTCATTCATCCGAAACAAGGTTGGTGCTGTCCTGCGCCGGCAGCTCTGATCGCTTTGCGGCCCGCGGATCCTCCTGGAATCTCTGCATCAGATCGATGATCTGGCCGGGTGCCACGACAGAGTTGCCTTCCTTCGACTTCGGCAGGCGCAATGCAATCAAGCGAGACGGTTCGGGCAACGTATCCTCCGCCAGAATCAGATTATGGATGCTGCCGAGATACTCGTGGACTCGCTCGTCCTCAAACCAGGTGAAGCCAACATAGTCCTCTGACACCGCAAGCGGGTCAAAGCCCCAGTGGGCATATCGCCTGGCTCTTTCGTCGTCGAAGCGCGTGTCGGCCTTGAACCTTCGGACACGACTGCGGCGATATGCAACCAGGAAAACCACCAATGCGACGAAAAACATCGTCGGCAGGGTGAACAGGATGACGAAGAGAATGACATCCGCAATCGTGCCTTCACCCCATCCATTGTTCGAGCTCACCTCGGTGAACGCGTATACAGATATCCACACCGATATGAATGCAATGAGCAGTGCCAGGAGCGCGGCGACGAGAAGAGGGATCTGCCTCAACTGCCCAGCTCTCGACTTGAATCGTTTCACTTCTTCCGGAGGGACAGCCTGGCGCGCCCTTTCGACTTCCATGGACCACGCGGAAACCCACATCTCTTGCCTGACCTGAAAGACGTGCAGCAACCGTTCGGCGTCGGCCTTCCATTGAAAGTAAGCGCGACCATCGGCCGTCTGGCGCCACATAGACAGCTGATAGTGTCTCTCAGCCTCCGCCCGCTGACGCTCGAGTTCGAGCTGCTCAGCCTGCATCGCCACCTGTCGGGACGAGTTCACCGCCGCGGCGACGTTTGCCACAGTATTGATCTTGTTGACGCGGTTGATCTCTGCCAGCTGTTCGGCGCTCTCCTCCGACAACCGCTCGACGTTCTTCATAGCCTTGAAGTACTCGTTGGACATTTGCGCAATTCTTCCTTTCAAAGTCGAAATGTTTCATCACTCCACATTCGAGGAGAAGAGCTCGCGGTCAATTGAATTCTCATGCAACTGCCGACAATCAACTCGTCGGTCAGCTATCCCCACGAGGACTATCTTGACAGAGACCCGTCGCGCCTAGATATACATCTTTAAGCGTCACATCGAGCAATGTATTCCTCAAGTTCTTTATCATCATCATCACGTCTGAAATCCTCAACCGGCGCATAATCTCGCTCATCAAGCCCGACAAGCATCTTGAAGCCTTCGGAATGGTCACCCTCGCTGAAGTCAGGCGCTATCGGATCACCCTTGACCGACGGACATACAGTTGCGTTGTAGACCTTAGTTCTCATACTCCATGCATAGTCGCCGGAAGTCGCCGCATAGGCAGGATCAACAGTGCTCAGCGAGATCCATCGTCCGATGACGATCAGTGTCTCCCGATCCCTGTCGTCCTTTACCCAGTAGGCGGTCCGGGTGAACAATGTGACAGTCACTCCCATACCATCGGCAACTGGTTCGATATCTGCGTTCCACCCGTATGCAAACCGGGAGTCGTCCCCGATAACGAACGCTTTGTCGATCGGCTGCACGAATGCCAATGGCCAAGCGAATGTTTTGCTTTCGTCCTTTTTGTCCAGTTCCATCTGATCAGTCATGTAACCGCTCAGTTTCCCGGGGGCCTCAGACACGAGCTCTTCTGCCTGGCCTTCAAATTCTTCTTTGGAACCCGCCTGCTGAGCGGCGAGTTGCACGTTCATCAGATCCTTGACGTCACTACTCACCAACGACACCAGATCTCCGCTGAATGGCCCGATATTCTCAGCAAACGGCTCAATCGTCGCCTCGTTGAGAAGTGGCCAGGATTCAACGGACTTCACGACAGACTGCGGCACCAGCTCATCCTTTTGCGAAGGTGACTGCATCTGTTCTGGAGGGGCACTTGGTTCAGCGCAAGCTGAGAGGGTCAACGAGAGAGCGGCAACAGCGCAGAGAAGTGCTCTATGCATTCAAGAATCCTAAGTACAGTCGGGATGACCTGCGACGACGATCGCATTCATTACTTCTTTAGTCTTCCGGACCGCCGATTCAGAGTCACACCACTGAAAACTGATGTAATGAAATTGTTACAATTAGCTACTCCGTCGCCCTTCAAATCAAACATTCATCCCACCGCAATGAAAGTGCTTCCACGTCGGCACAGTCATTCCACGGCTGTCATATTCACCAGCTGATCGACGTGCCGTTTCAACGCGGAGGCCATTCGCCAGTGCCCAGGGTCAGTGACTCTGCCAGTGCCTGAGTGCTAGTCAATGACCGCACGCAGGACGTCCCAGCACTCCTGAGCTCGGGCCGCCCACCACGCCGATCGCCCCGGATCCGCAGCCAACGCCTCAAGGCGCTGCGGATCCGGGGCGATTCGCGTCACCGGGATCCGCCCGTCGACGGGTACCAGCCCGCCTGCGACGACATCGGTGGCGAAGAGGCGCGCTGTCCCCAGCCCGCAGGCGGGATGCTCACCGAGGATGCTCCTGCTCGTCTGCGTGCGCGGCAGCCGGGCGGCGAGTTCGGCCCCGGCGGCCAATCCGACCGAGGATTCGAGCGCCGACGACACGACGGCCGGCAGCCCCGACCGTTCGACGATCTCCGCAGCCGCGGCGACCCCGCCGAGCGGTTGGACCTTGACGATGACGATCTCGGCCGCCCCGAGTGCCGCGACCCGCAGCGGGTCCTCGGCTTTGCGGATCGACTCGTCGGCCGCCAACCGCACCGGCAGTCCCCGGTCGGCGAGCCGCTCCCGCAACCGGGCGAGGTCCTCGACCCCGGGGACGGGCTGTTCGAAGTACTGAAGATCGAACTCCGCGAACGCCTCGCTCGCCTCGACCGCCTCGGCGAGGGAGTACTTCGCATTCGCATCGAGCCGAAGCACCACCTCGGGGAAGAGACGTCGCAGCTCGCGCAGCCGTGCGAGATCCTCCGGCAGTGAGGCGAGACCGTGCTCGGCGACCTTCGCCTTGACCGTGCTCACGGTCCCATAGCGGGCGAGGATCGCCTCGACCTCATCGACACCGGCCGCCGGCAGGGTGGCATTGACCTCGACGAACGCAGGCTCATCGGCAGGGCTATCGGGAACATCGCCGCGAGCACCGTGAATCGGTTCCCGCCCCGGCACCGGGAGTCCGGCGAACTCGAGGGCCGCCTGCAACCAGCGGGAGGATTCGCGAGCGTCGTATTCGACGAACGGGGAGAACTCCGCCCAACCCGCAGGGCCTTCGAAGAGAAGGATCTCGCGCTCGGTGATGCCCCGGAAGCGCGTGACCATCGGCAGCCGCAGGACATGGACCCGGGGCACGAGGTCGGCGAAGGAGACGGGGAGATCACGGGCGGAGACGACCATGGGCACACCCTACCCGGACGGCAGCTCCGAGCGATGCCTGCCGCCGCGTTAGGCTTGAGGTCATGACCGTCTCTGACATCTTCGATCCCACCCGGTGGCGCGAGGTCTCCGGCTTCGACTTCACCGACATCACCTACCACCGGGCGATCGACGCGGACGGCCAGGACATCGGCGCCGTCCGCATCGCCTTCGACCGGCCCGAGGTCCGCAACGCCTTCCGCCCCCACACCGTCGACGAGCTCTACCGGGCCCTCGACCACGCCCGCCAGACCCCGGACGTCGGCGCCGTCCTCCTCACCGGCAACGGCCCGAGTCAGAAGGACGGCGGCTGGGCGTTCTGCTCCGGCGGCGACCAGCGCATCCGCGGCCGCTCCGGCTACCAGTACGCCGAGGGCGAGACCCGCGAGACCGTCGACCCGGCCCGTGCCGGACGCCTCCACATCCTCGAGGTCCAGCGCCTCATCCGCACGATGCCCAAGGTCGTCATCGCCGTCGTCCCCGGGTGGGCCGCCGGCGGCGGGCACAGCCTCCACGTCGTGTGCGACATGACGATCGCCTCACGCGAGCATGCGAAGTTCAAGCAGACCGACGCCGACGTCGGATCCTACGATGCCGGCTACGGCTCGGCCTACCTCGCGAAGATGGTCGGGCAGAAGAAGGCGCGCGAGATCTTCTTCCTCGGCCGCACCTACTCGGCCCAGGAGATGGCCGATATGGGCGCGGTCAACGAGGTCGTCGACCATGCCGAGCTCGAGACCGCGGCACTGGACATGGCCAACGAGATCCTCGGCAAGTCCCCGAACGCGCAGCGGATGCTCAAGTTCGCCTTCAACCTCGTCGATGACGGCCTCATGGGCCAGCAGGTCTTCGCCGGTGAGGCTACGCGCCTGGGCTACATGACCGACGAAGCCGTCGAAGGCCGGGACGCCTTCCTCGAGAAGCGCGACCCCGACTGGTCGTCCTACCCCTGGTACTACTGAGCCGCTGCCGATGACCCCGCTCGACCTTCCGGACGCGATCAACCGGGCCCTGGCCGGGGAGTCGATCCTCATCCTCCCGCAGGCCCGGACCGGTGCCGTCACCGAGGTGGCCCCTGACCGCTGGTTGAGCCCCGGTGACGCCCCCGCGCTCATCCTCTTCACCTCGGGGTCGACGGGGGCGGCGAAGGCCGTCGCGCTCTCCGCTCACGCCCTGACCGCCTCGGCGCGGGCCACCGAACGATTCCTCTCCGGACCCGGCCGCTGGCACCTCACGCTGCCGGTCAACCACATCGCCGGCTTCCAGGTCGAACTCCGCGCCCGACTGGCCGGAGAGGATCCGGTGCGCGCAGCTGCGGGCCCGTTCACCGCACAAGCCTTCGCCGCGGAGGTCGCCGAGCTCGTCGCCCGGGGTGACGACCGCCCCCGCTACACCTCCCTCGTGCCCACGCAGCTGCACCGGGTCCTCGCCGACCCGGCCGCCACCTCGGCGGCGGCGACGTTCACGGCCATCCTCCTCGGCGGCTCCGCGATCTCTCCTGCCCTCCTCGACGCGGCAGCGGCCGCGGACCTGCGGATCGTGCGGACGTACGGGATGTCGGAGACCGCGGGCGGCTGCGTCTACGACGGCGTCGCCTTCGACGGGGTCACCGTGACGATCACCGAGGCGGGCACGATCGACCTCACCGGACCCGTCGTCGCCGACGCCTACGTCGACGTCACAGCGGACGGGACCATCGTCCCCCGCGACTCCCTCGCCCTGACCGGCCCGGTGGGCGGGCGGACGATCCACACGAGTGATCTCGGGCACCTCGACGACGGTGTGCTCAGCGTCCTCGGCCGGGTCGACGACGTCATCGTCTCCGGTGGGGAGAACGTCTCCCCGCACGCGCTCGAGACGGCACTGCTGCCGGTGTGGCAGCCCCACGGAGTCGCCGAGGTGCTCGTCACCGCGGTCGCGGACGCGGAGTGGGGGCGGCGCATCGTCGCCCTCGTCCGCCTCGCCGACGACACTGCCGGTGCCGGGCAGCTGCGCGGCCTGTCCCCGACCGAACGCGGCCGGCGGCTGCGCGCCCTGGCGCCCGCCGAGGCGGGGACGATGCTTCCCCGCGAGGTCATCGTCGTCGACGAGATCCCGGCTCGCTCGATCGGCAAACCCGACCGCCGGAGGGCCGCCGAGGTGGCCGAAAGCCTGCTTGCCCGACCCCATAGTTGAATTTCGCATCAAATGATCTCTCGGTAATATGAGACGGTTCACCGAATCGCTAGGAAGGCACTCGACCCCTATGGCAACTGCCGCGCAATGGATCTCCGGAGCGCGACTGCGGACGCTGCCGCTCGCCGTCGCCCCCGTGCTCATCGGCACCGGAGCGGCGATCGGCTCGGTCGGGGGCTTTACCTCGTTCATCATCGGCGACTATTCGACGAGCGGTCCCGACGTGTCGCTGTCCTCGATCCTCTTCAAGGGCCTCCTCGCCCTCATCGTCTCGCTCTGCCTGCAGATCGGCTCGAACTTCGCCAACGACTACTCCGACGGGATCCGCGGCACCGACGATGTGCGCGTCGGTCCTGTGCGGCTGACCGCGACCGGGCTGGCGGAGCCGGCGACGGTCAAGCGGGCCGCGTTCCTCTGCTTCGGCATCGCCGGGCTCGTCGGCATCGCCCTCGTCCTCATCTCCCAGGCCTGGTGGTTCCTCATCGTCGGCGCCGCCGCGGTAGCCGCGGCGTGGTTCTACACCGGCGGGAAGCGCCCGTACGGGTACATGGGCCTCGGCGAGGTGTTCGTCTTCATCTTCTTCGGGCTCGTCGCCACGCTCGGGACGATGTGGATGCAGGTGGGGACGCTGAGCCTGAGCGGATGGGCCGGCGCCGTGTCGATGGGGCTGCTCGCCTCGGCGGTGCTCATGGTCAACAACCTCCGTGACATCCCCACCGACACCGAGGCGGGCAAGATCACCCTGGCCGTGCGCCTCGGCGACCAGCGGGCGCGGGTCGCCTACGCCGTGCTCGTCCTCGCACCGTTCGCGCTGCTGGCGCTCGCGATCCTCGACGGGCATCCGGCTGCGGCGCTGGCGATCCTCGCGCTCGTGCCCGCGCTCTCACCGCTGAAGACGGTGCTGGGAGGCACGACGGGTGCCGGTCTCATTCCGACGATCAAGTCGACGGGACTGACGGCGCTGTGCTTCGCCGCGCTCATGGCGCTCGGGTTGGCGCTGTAGCTCGAGGTCTGCCCCCAACGCAGTCGGCCGGTGTCCCCGCGGGGACACCGGCCGACTGCGTTGGATGAGGATCAGCGCCGTTTGGCGTCGGGAGCCTCGGCATCGGTCGTGCGGTCGGGGGTCGGCGCTTCGGTCGAGCCTGCGGCGGTCTGGGGCTCGGTGGTAGTCCCTGACTCTGCGGGACGCTGGGTCTCGGCGGGGTTCTGGGTCTCAGCCTTCGCCTTGGCGGTCTCAGCCGAGGAGCCAACTGCGGACTTCTTCGACGATTCCGTCGGCTTCGTCGCCGGTCCAGCCGCCTCGGCGTCCTGGGCGGAGACAGTGTCCTGGGCGGAGACAGTGTCCTGGGCGGAGACAGTGTCCTGGGCGGAGACGTTCTCGTCGACGAGGGTGTCCTCGAACGACTCGTCCTGGCCCTTGCGCTTCTTCGTCTTCGCGCGCTTGGCCAGCCGGTTCTCGATGTCGCCTGCGACCTTCGCCCGCATTCCGCCGAGCACAAGGTAGCTGATGAGCGCGCCGATGAAGATCGCCGCGACGGCCATGACGAGTGTGAACCCGAGGAAGGGTTGGAGAACGAGCCCGACGGCGACGATGATTCCCAGCCGGGCGAGGGTGTAGATCCAGAAGCTGCGCATTGCACCTATTCTAGTCGGGACTGTCTGCGTGGATTCTCAGAACTCGGGCCGGGATCGGCGACGAGGGCGAGACGCGACGAAAGGGCAACACTGCCTGTCGAAACCGGTCGCCCTGCGACTGAGCTGGTCTTCAGGTTAGTCGACTATCCTTGATGCATGGCTCGAGTACTCATTGCCGGGATAGTCCTAGCGGCAGCGATCACACTGTACGGACTCTTCGACTGTCTGCTGCGCGATCGGAGTCTCGTCCGAGTCCTGCCCAAGCCTGTCTGGGCGCTCATCATCCTCCTCATTCCGATCATCGGCTTCGTCCTCTGGTACATCTTCGGACGCGGTTCCGAGGCCAAGCCCGACCCGTCACCGAGGCGCAGCGGCCCGACCGCTCCCGACGACGATGAGGACTACCTCCGCCAGGTCGACCGCGAGGTCAAGCTCGGCAAGCATCGTCCGCGGGACGACGAACCCACGGACTCCGAGACCCCTCCCCCGGGTGACACCCTCGATCCCGAGGACCGCCCCGATGACCAGGAGTCCGGCGACGAGCACGGCTCGGAAGGCAGCAAGGGCGAGGGCCGCGGCCACTCGAACTGAGCATCGCCCGGCCTGCGTGAGATGGCGGCCTGCTCAGACCGAATCGGTCGCAGGTCCGTGACCCCGACGCAGAGTCGTTGATCGTTGGACTTTCCTCAGTGCAGAACCGCTGACGGCGGGTGAACCGAGTCTGACCGCGTGAGCACGTCACCACGCAAATCCTCCGTTGCCCTGCGCTGGCACGACATCCGTTGCCCTGTGTAGGCACGCTTCAGCGCCGCGTTGATTGGGGCAGACCGGCTCTTCCGGATGCAGCTTCGCGTCCACCACGCTGCGGTCAGAGTTTCAGTCGCAGCAGTATCGGTCACAGGCGCGGGCCCGGTTTCGAGCGCCAGCGGCCGCCCGACTGACCGGAGATAGACGCCGCTTCGCGCGCCGACCGGCACAGCACCCCCGTCGCGCGGCAGACAGCGAAAAGTGGTCACAGAACCGAGGGAGAAGCGCCGAATCGGCACGATCTCCTCGGTTCTGTGACCACATTCGGCACTGCACAGCAGAGGCCGGGCGGAACGGCGCGACATCCGACGCGCTGAAGACCCGGGCACGTCACTGCTCAAGGACCGACGGGCGGCACTGCGCAGCAGAGGCCGAACGGCACCGCGCAACGGAGGTCAGGCCGTCAGGCCGGCGGGCGGCGCCCCACAGCGGACCTCAGGCCGTCGGCCCGATCACCGTCCGCCCACGACCGTCAGCCGAGGCCGGAGTACGAGTGCAGGCCGTTGAAGTAGACGTTGACGACGGTGAAGTTGAAGAACACCGTGGCGATGCCGATGAGGTTGAGCACGGCCACCTTCGTCGGGCCCCATCCGCGGGTCGCCCGCGCGTGGAGGTACGCGGCGTAGACGACCCAGACGACGAACGTCCAGATCTCCTTCGTGTCCCAGCCCCAGTAGCGGCTCCAGGCGACCTCGGCCCAGATGGCGCCGGCGATGAGGGTGAACGTCCACGTGATGAAGCCGACGGCCGCGATCGTGTAGGAGAACCGCTCGAGCTCGGTGCTCGAGGGCAGACGGCGCATGAACCGCAGCCACTTCGGGTCCTTCGTCTCGCTGACGGTCTTGAGTATCTGGAAGACCGCGAGGATCGCCGAGATCGACAGCAGCGCCGTCGAGAGGATCGCGATCGGCACATGGATGGCGATCCAGTACGAATCGAGGGCGGGGATGAGCTGGGCGGCCGGAGTGTAGAAGACCGTGATCGCGAGACCCAGGCACAGCAGGACGCCGCCGGAGACGAACGTTCCGAGGTAGCGGATGTCCTTGCGGGTGAGCACGATGAGGTAGACGAGGACGGTGATCGCCGTGGCGGTGAGGACGTACTCCATCATGTTGCCCCACGGCACGCGCATCACCGACAGGGTGCGGGTGATGACCGAGCCGATGTGGAGGACGACGGCGAGCACGATGAGCGACGTGCCGATGCGCGCCGCGCGGCGCCGCTTGGCATCGGAGGCCGACAGCTCCTCGCCGGTGCCGTTGTCTCCGGCGTGGTCATCAGCGCCGGGACGGTCGAGGAGCGCCGTCGCGGTCTTCCGGTTGGTGCGGCGCACCGTGCTCGACTTCGCGCCGGCCGCCACCGTGTCGGACTTCGACTTCTTCAGCTCCCGACCCCCGAAGAGATCGAAGGCCGAGAAGATCATCGCGACCGCGTAGACGATCATCGCGGAGACGATGAGCTGATTCGACCACATCGCCAGGTCGGTGTTGACGTCCATGTATCCTCCGCACCGTGAGGGTGCTCAATTCCTTGCGTCAGTGAATCTGCGTGCCCGTCTCAGGCGCACGTCCCCGATTCTACTCCGTGTAGTACCTCAGTTTGAAGCCGCGAGGACCATGCAGGCCCGCACTGCGGTCGCTCAGTCCTTCTTGTCCGTGTCCTCGGCACTCTCACTGCCGAGGTCCTTCGCGAGTTCCGTCGCCGCGCGCTCGACCATCGGATCCTCGCCACGGGCCAGAGCCGCCACCTCGACCTCGCCGTCCTTGACCCGCACCCACACGCGCCGGCGCGGAATGAACAGGGACAGTCCGAGTCCGAGGAGGACGAGCACGGAGCTGACGAACATGAGCAGCTGCGTCGGATCCTGCGAGATGTCGACGGCGATGAACCGCTTGACCCCGTCGAAGGTCACCGAACCGCCGTTGGGCAGCTCCTGGGTCTCCCCCGGCACGAGCTGGATGACGAGCGGGTTGCCGGCGGCATCCGTCATCTCCGTCATGTTCGAGGCATCGAGGGTGTAGACCGACTGCGGCTCTCCCGAGTCGAGTCCGAGGTCACCGGTGTACCCGCTCATCACGAGGTAGGGGTTGCGCAGCTCGGCGAAGTTCGACACGAGGTCGCCCTGCTCGTTCTGCGTGGCCGTCGGCAGCAGCACCCCGACGAAGCCCATCTGCGTGCCCGCGGCGTCGGGCACCTTGATCGCGCCCTCGGAGGTGTACCCGGGGTCGCCGTTGGCGGGAATGAAGACCTGCGGCCCGGATCGGACGACCTGGCCGGTCGCATCCCGCACCGTCACCTCGGGGGCGTACCCGTTGCCGGTGAGGTAGACGCCGGTGTCGGCGACGCGGATGGGCTCGTTGACCTTGAGCTGCTCGGTCTTCTCTACCCCGTCCGCCGAGGTCGTCACCGTGGCCTCGAAGGTGCGGGGCTGACCGAACTGGTTGCCCGGCGCGGCATCGTCGAAGCTCGAGGTGAACCGGTCGAGGGTGAGGCGGAACTGCGGCAGGTTGTCCGCGTTGTAGTACGTGCCCGGGTCGAAAGAGTCGTAGGCGACGAGCGAATTCGTGAACGTGTCGCCTTCGACGAGGATGCGCTGCCCCTCGTAGCCGAAGAGCGACCCGATCGAGATCGTCAGCGTCGTCATGAGGATCGCGATGTGGAAGACGAGGTTGCCGGTCTCGCGCAGGTAGCCGCGTTCGGCCGCGACATGGTCCCCGTGGCGCGAGGTGCGGTACCCGAGCTTCTTCAGCCGGGCCTGCGCGGCGTCGAGGAACTCCTCATCGTCAAGCTCCCCGTCCTTGACCTCCGCCGAGGTGAACGCCACGTATCCGGGCATCCGTCCCAGCCGCCTCGGCGCCTTGGGCGGTGCCGAGCGCATCGCCTTCCAGTGCTGGGACGTGCGCGGGACGATGCACCCGACGAGCGAGATCATGAGGAGGAGATAGACCGCGGAGAACCAGATCGACGAGTACACGTCGAACATGCCGATCGTATCGAGGAACGCTCCCCACGCCCCGTTCTCCTCGAGGAAGGTGTTGACGCGGGCCGGGTCCTGGATCCGCTGCGGGAGCAGGGAGCCGGGGATCGAGGCGAGCGCGAGGACGAGGAGGAGGATGAGGGCCACCCGCATCGTCGTCAGCTGCCGCCATGCCCACCTGCACATGCCGATGAAGCCGAGCTGCGGCTGCGTCACCTCCGACCGATCGGGCTTGCCCGCTCCCTTCGCCGAGGCGGTCCCTGCCTTGGAGGCGGCGCCGGCCTTCCCGGCAGGCGCGGCCTTCGCGCGGTCCGCGGCCGGCTGCTCCCGGCGAGGCTGCGCCTCGGCGGTGCCCGAGGTGTCGGCAGCCTGCTCGGGGGCCGCGTCCGTCGTGTTGCCAGCAGTCTTGTCTGCCACTAGATCACCACTTCAAATCCGGAGATGAGACCCTGCAGCGAGTTCATCCACTGGTTCCACAGTCCGATGGCCATGACGAAGCCGAGTGCGATGAGCATGACTCCGCCGATGCGGACGATCGTCGTCTGGTGCTCGCGCACCCAGTTCAGCCGACCGGCACCCTTGTGGATGGCGATCGCCAGGAGGATGAAGGGAATGCCGAGTCCGAGGCAGTAGACGAAGGCGAGGAACGCGCCCCGCCACAGGGTGCCGTCGGAGCCGAAGCTCAGCGACATCGTCAGCACCGCGGACAGGGTGGGGCCCACGCAGGGGGCCCAGCCGATGGCGAACGTCGCCCCGAGCACGGGAGCACCCCACAGTCCCGCCTTGGGCCGGGCGTGGATGCGCCGTTCCTTCTGGAGGAAGCCGAACGCGCCCATGAACACGAGTCCGGCGATCATCACCCCGACACCGAGGATGCGGATGAGGATGTCCTGGAACTGGGAGAACATCGCCCCGAGGGCGGAGAAGCCCGTGCCGAGGATGACGAAGACGACGGTGAAGCCGAGCACGAAGAGCGTGATGCCCGTGATCACCCGCCACGTCGCCTTGTCACGCAGCGACGAGCCGCTCAGCCCCGTGACGTAGCCGACGTAGCCGGGCACGAGCGGCAGCACGCACGGGGAGACGAAGGAGACGAGCCCGGCGAGTGCCGCGGCCCCGGCTGCGAGCAGGAGGGGACCACTGAGCACCGCCTGGGCGAACTCCGCCCCGATGCCGCTCACTCCGCCTGCACGTCCTCGATGAGTCCCTGCAGGGTCGACTTGTCGACGGCGCCGACGACACGGGCCGCGGCCCGGCCCTGCGCGTCGAGGATGACGGTCGAGGGCGTCGCCTGCGGGGGCAGGACGCCCGAGAGCAGGGCGACCATGTCGCCGTTCGTGTCGAGCATGTTCGGGTAGGGGATCTGGTAGTTCGAGATGAAGGCGTTGGCCTCCGCCGCCTGGTCACGGACGTTGACGCCGATGAACTGGGCGGAGTCGCCGAACTCCTCGGAGACCTCCTTGAGGTCGGGGGCCTCGACGCGGCACGGCGGGCACGCCGCATACCAGAGGTTGATGACGACCGGGGTCGGTCGCATGTCGGCGAGCGAGAGCTGCGAGCCGTCGAGGGTCTCGAAGGTCAGGTCGAGGGGTTCGCCGCGATCCTTGACCGCGACCTGGGAGACGACGCCGGAACCCGAGACGTAGCCCTGGTCGGAGCCCGCCTGTGCGGCGAGCTCATCGTTCTGGGTGCATGCGCTGAGGACGACTGCCGTGCCGGCGATGATGCCCGTGAGGACCGCCCGGCGACCGTACTGTCCGTTGCCGCCGATCATGCTCCCGCCACCGCGTGGCCCGGCTGCAGATCCGCGCAGAGATTCTCATAGCTCACGGACACCAGTGTGGACTTCTCAAATGTGAAACTCGTGACAGACGCGAGCGCGCACTCCCGTTTGCGCGGGTCATGGGCCAGCGGTCGCCCTTCGCCGGCCAGGCGCGCCATCCAGATCGGCAGCTGGTGGGAGACGATGACGCCGCTCGCCTCGGGCCCATGACCCTCGAGGCGGGCGCGCAGGCTCGCCATCGCCGCCTGCGTGCGCAGGGCGATCTGGCGGTACGGCTCACCCCACGAGGGCACCAGCGGGTTGTAGAGGCGCACGAGGTTCCGCGGCTGCGCGAGCGTGCGGGCGTTCATCGTCTGCCCTTCGAAGGAGTTCGCCGCCTCGATGACGCGGTCGTCGGTGAAGACGGGCATGTCGAGGTTCTCCGCCAGGGGCGCGATCGTCTGCTGCGCGCGCAGCAGCGGTGAGGCCACGAGCGCGTCGGGCGCATTGTCCTCCTGCGCGAAGTGCTCGCCGACCCGGCGGGCCATCTCATGCCCGCGCTCGGTCAGCCCGAAGCCGGGGATCCGACCGTAGAGGATGCCCTCGGGGTTGTCGACTTCGCCGTGGCGGACGAGGTGGATCGTGGTCATCGGCTCGGCTCTCCGTTCGCATCGGGGACGGCGGCAGCGGCCTTCGCAGCCGCCGGCAGCGCTGCGATGATCCGCTCGAGGATCTCATCGGTGTGGGCGTAGGAGAGGAACCACGCCTCGAATGCGCTCGGCGGCATGTGGATGCCTGAGTCGAGCATCGAATTGAAGAACGCGGAGTACCGGTCGACGTTCTGCGCGCGGGCATCGTCGTAGTCGACGACCTCGCCGTCGGTGAAGAAGACGGAGAACATCGAGTTCGCCGACTGGATCGTGTGCGCGACCCCTTCGGCCTCGAGCGCCGAGGCGACGGCGGGCCGGAGGATGTCCGCTGCCCGACCGAGGTGCGAGTAGACGTCGAGCTCGGTCGTGAGCTTGAGCGTGGCGAGTCCCGCGGCGGTGGCGACGGGATTGCCCGAGAGCGTGCCCGCCTGGTAGACGGGTCCGGCGGGGGCGAGGTGGGCCATGACATCGGCGCGACCGCCGAACGCCGCGGCCGGGAATCCGCCGCCCATGACCTTGCCGAAGGTGAAGAGATCGGCGGGCCCGTGCGGGTAGCCCAGGGTCTCCGACTCGTAGCCGTACCAGCCGGCGGCGGAGACGCGGAAGCCGGTCATCACCTCGTCGCTGATCATCAGCGCCCCGTGGGCCTTCGTGAGTTCGCGGATCGTGTTCGTGAAGCCGTTGCGCGGGGGCACGACCCCCATGTTGCCGGGGCTCGCCTCGGTGATGACGCAGGCGATCGACTCGCCGTGCTCGGCGAAGACCGCCCGCAGCGCCTCAGCGTCGTTGTAGGCGACGACGATCGTGTCCTCGGCCTGCGCCCCGGTGACCCCCGGGGTGTCGGGCAGGGAGAACGTCGCGAGCCCCGAACCGGCCTGGGCGAGCAGGGAGTCGACGTGACCGTGGTAGTTCCCGGCGAACTTCACGACCTTGTTCCGGCCGGTGTAGCCGCGGGCGAGGCGGATCGCGCTCATCGTCGCCTCGGTGCCCGACGAGACGAGGCGCACCTCGTCGACGGGGTCGATGCGGGAGACGATCTCCTCGGCGAGTTCGACCTCGCCGACCGACGGGGTGCCGAACGAGAAGCCCTTGACCGCGGCCTCCTGGACGGCGGCGACGACCTCGGGGCGGGAGTGGCCCATGATCATCGGACCCCACGACCCGATGAGGTCGATGTAGTCGTTGCCGTCGGCGTCGCGCAGCCACGCTCCGGTCGCCGAGGTGATGAAGCGCGGGGTTCCGCCGACCGCCCGGAACGCCCTGACCGGGGAGTTGACTCCGCCGGGGATGACGCGCTCCGCCCGTGCGAAGAGGGCGGCCGAGTTCTGGGTGGGTGAGGCGTCGGTCATGAGTTCTCCTTCGCGGTGAGGTGGCGGGCGACCTTGCCGAATGCGACGCCGAGCGTCGCCATCTCCTCAGGGGTGAGGAGGTCGACGAGGTTGCTGCGCACGCTCTCGACATGGGTGGGGGCGGCGGCGACGAGGAGGTCCCAGCCGGCGTCGGTCATCGCACAGTTGACGCCGCGGCCGTCCTCGGGGATCGGGCAGCGCGACAGCAGGCCCTTCTTCTCCATCCGGGCGACGCTGTGGGTCAGGCGCGAACGCGACATCGTCGTGTCCGAGGCAAGCAGGGCCATGCGCATCGATCGTCCCTCGTGTTCGCTCAGCCTCACGAGGATCTCGTATTCGGGCAGGCCGATGCCGAAGTTCTCCCGCAGATCGGCCTCGAGCTTCGCCCCGAGCAGGGAGCTGCCGGTGAGGTAGGAGCGCCAGGCGCGCTGGTCCGGCGGGGACAGCCAACGGGTCTCGCTCATCGCCGACCTCCGCTCAGCCACCGGCTGACCTCGGTCGCCCAGTACGTGAGGATCGCATCGGCGCCGGCCCGCTTGAACGCGATGAGGGACTCCTCGATCGCGCGGTCGCGGTCGATGGCCCCGGCGGCGGCCGCGAACTCGATCATCGCGTACTCCCCCGACACCTGGTACGTCCACACGGGCACCGGGGACTCCGCGGCCACCTCGGCGAGGACGTCGAGGTAGGGCAGGCCGGGTTTGACCATGACGATGTCGGCGCCCTCGGCGAGGTCGAGGTCGAGCTCGTGCATCGCCTCGCGTCCGTTCGCCGGATCCTGCTGGTAGGTCTTGCGGTCCCCGACGAGCTCGGAGTCGACGGCTTCGCGGAAAGGTCCGTAGAACGCCGAGGCGTACTTCGCGGTGTAGCCCATGACGACGACGTCGGTGAAGCCGTGGTCGTCGAGCGCCTCCCGGCACACGCCGACCTGTCCGTCCATCATGCCTGAGAGCCCGAGGACGTGGGCACCGGCGCGGGCCTGCGCGACGGCCATCGAAGCGTAGCGTTCGAGCGTCGCATCGTTGTCGACGCGGCCGGCCTCGTCGAGCACGCCGCAGTGGCCGTGCGAGGTGAACTCGTCGAGGCAGAGGTCGGCCATGATGACGGTGTCGTCGCCGAACTCGTCGCGCAGCATCCGCAGCGCCCGGTTGAGGATGCCCTCGGGGTCATCGGCGGCCGAGCCGCGTTCGTCGCGGACGGTGGGGATGCCGAAGAGCATGAGTCCCCCGACGCCGGCGTCGACGGCCTCGCGGGCGGCCTCCCGCAGCGACGTCAGCGTGTGCTGGACGACGCCGGGCATCCCGGTCAGCGGCGCGGGCTCCTCCAGCGACTCCTTGACGAACATCGGCAGGATGAGGTCGGCGGGGGTGAGGTGGACCTCGGAGACGAGGCGGCGGAGGGCCGCGGTCGACCGCAGGCGACGGGGACGGACGATGGGAGCCATGTCAGGCCTTCTTTCTGCGACGCTTCTGGCTGGGGCGCACCGGGGTGACCCCGGCGGTCAGGTCTGCCTCGCGCATGCGCGTGGCGTACGCGACGAGACCGTCGATGAGTGAGGTGAGGTTCGCTTCCTCCGCGAGGACGTCGACCCGCAGGCCGTGCTCCTCCGCGGTGTTCGCGGTGGCCGGGCCGATGCAGCAGATCACCGAGGTGGCCGCCGGCTTCCCGGCGATCCCGACGAGGTTGCGCACCGTCGAGGACGAGGTGAAGAGGAACGCGTCGAAGTCACCGGCCTTGATCGCCTCGCGGATCGGCGCCGGCGGCGGGGAGGCGCGCACGGTGCGGTAGGCGGTGACGTCGTCGACGTCCCAGCCCTTCTCGAGCAGCCCGGCCACGAGCACCTCGGTGGCGATGTCGGCACGCGGCAGGAGGACGGTGTTCATCGGGTCGATGTCGTCGACGTAGTCCGGCCACGCCGCGGCCAGACCCCGGGCCGAGTGCTCGCCGTCGGGGATGAGGTCGGGGGTGATGCCCCAGTCGGTCAGCGCCGCGGCGGTGCGACCGCCGACCGCGGCGACCTTGACCCCGGACAGGGACCGCGCGTCGAGGCCGAAGTCCTCGAACCACATGCGCACGGCGCGCACCGCGTTGACGGAGGTGAAGCCCACCCATTCGTAGGAGCCGTCGACGAGTCCGCGGATCGCCTTCTCCATCTGCGTCGGCGTGCGCGGAGGCTGCACGGCGATCGTCGGGACGACGGTGCCGACGGCGCCGAGTTCGGCGAGCGCCTCGGCCGTCGACGTGCCCTGCTCCTTCGTCCGGGGGATGAGCACCTGCCAGCCGAAGAGCGGCTTCGTCTCGAACCACGCGAGCTCGCCGCGGGAGTCGACGCCCTGGCCCATGATGACGACGAGGCGGTCCCCGGCATTGCGGCACAGCCCCGGGGCCTGCCCGAGGGTGGTCTCGACGCTCGTCTGCTCGGTCGTCGAGATGCCCCAGCCCAGCAGCACCTTCGTCTCCGCGTCCCAGCCGTCGTCGAGCAGGGCCCGGAAGGCCTCCTCGACCTGCGCGGCGGTGCCGGTGAGCACGTGCGTGGTGTTGCGGTGCTTGGAGACGTCGACGTGGGTCTGCGGGCCGGCTTCGATGAAGCGCACCGAGCGGACCCGGTTCGTCGTCAGCGCGGTGCCGGTGTAGGCGGCGGTCGCCGCGGAGAGTCCGACCCCGGGCACGATCTCGACGTCGATGCCCGCCTTGCGGCACACCGCCGCCTCGGTGGTCGTCGTCGTGAAGAGCAGACCGTCGTCGGAGCTCAGCCGCACCACGGTCTTGTCGGGGCGGGCGAGCTCGGCGAGCCGGCGGCCGCGGGTCGAGGGCGACTGGCCGAGTTCGGCGGCGTCGATGACCTCGGCGGCCTGCGGGACGTAGGCGGTGACGATCTCGGAGTGGACGTGGGCGTCGTAGACGACGAGCGCGGCGTCGGCGAGGATGTCGGCGCCGCGGGCGGTCATCAGTCCCGCCTCACCGGGACCGGAGCCGATGAAGACGACGCGCGGGCCCACCGGCAGGAGCCGCCGGGGCTGGACCTGGCCGGTGCCCTGAGTCTCGGGCTGCTCGCTCATGACTGTCCTTCGGACCGGGACCGGGCGGCGGCCTTGACCGGGGTGAGGTGGTCGGCGGAGCGCGCGGGATCGATGTCGAGGCGGCGCAGCAGGTCCTCGGCCGCGGCGGTGCCGAGCTCGTCGGCGACCCGGGCGATCTCCTTGCCGGCGATCGGCAGGGCGTGATCGTCGCGGGAGCTGAGATCGGCGTCGTCGATGAGCGGCAGCGGCGCGCTCATGTGGGTGCGGGCGATGGTCCCGTCGTCGTCGGCCATCATCGCCGCGACGACGAGCTGCGTCCCGGTGATCGTCGCCAGGGCTCCGATCGGAGCCGAGCAGCCGGCCTCGGCGCGGGAGAGGATCGCCCGTTCGCACGTCACGGCGAGGTCGGTCGCCTCGTCGTGGAGCCGGCGCAGAGCTGCGCGGATCTCGACGTCGCCGGCCATGAGGGCCTCGTCCTGCGTGTACGGGCTGTCGGCTCCGCGCGTCTCCACCGCGAGCGCCCCCTGACCGGGAGCGGGAAGCATGGTGTCGAAGTCGAGGAGGTCGGTCGCCTCGGCGAGCCGCCCGATCCGACGGACACCGGCGGCGGCGAGGACGACGGCGTCGAGGCGGCCGTCGCGGACGTGGGCGATGCGGGTGTCGACGTTGCCGCGGACCCCGCGCACCTCGATGTCGGGGCGGGCGGCCCGCAGCTGGACGGCGCGGCGCGGCGACCCGGTGCCGACGACGCTGCCGGCGGGCAGCTGGGCGAGGCTGAGGCCGTCACGGCCGATGAGGACGTCGGCGGGATCGACGCGCGGCGGAATGGCCGCGAGCTGGATGCCCGGCTCCGGGGTCGTCGGGAGGTCCTTGAGCGAGTGGACGGCGATGTCGATCTGGCCCTGGTGCAGGGCCTGCCGGACGGCGGAGACGAAGACGCCGGTGCCGCCGAAGCCCGCGAGCGGGGACATGTTGACGTCGCCTTCGGTGACGACCTCGACGATCTCGACGCGCCAGCCGGTCAGGGCCGCGATCTGGTGGGCGATCGCCGTCGACTGCGAGCGGGCGAGCTGGGAGCGCCGGGTGCCCAGACGCACCGTGCGGCCTGTCGGATGCTCGGGTTCGACGACGTCGAGGGTGTGGTCGGCGACCGGCCGGAGACCGTCGGCCTCGATGTGGTCGGGGCTCGCGGCCTTCGCGACCTTCGCCTCCGGGGTCGGCACGGCGTGCGGGGTCTTGATCGTCGGCAGGTCGAAGAGCTGGATGAGCGCCTGCGCGTAGTCGACGTCGGAGTCGGAGACCGCGAGCTCCTTGACCTTGACCGTCGGGGTGTGGATGAGCTTCTCCGCGACCCGGTGGAGGGACTTGCGGACCTCGGCGAAGACCTTGTCGTCGACGTGGTCGCCGATCTTGCGCTGCAGGCGCTCGGTCTCCGCGGCGAGCACGTCCTTGGCGTGGGTGCGCAGCGCGGTGACCGTGGGGGCCACCGCCCGCTCCTTGGCGCCGGACTCGAGCTTCTCCGTCTCCTCGGCGATGATCGCGCGCACCGCTTCGACGGTCTCGACGACCGCCGCGTCGCGCTGGTTCGACGAGGTCGACAGCAGCTTCCGGATGTCGCCGAGTCCGAAGAGGGCGACGTGTTCGAACTCGCGCACGCTCGGATCGATGTCGTGCGGCAGGGCGAGGTCGACGAACGCCTTGTTCGCCGCGCTCTTGGAGTTCTGCGAGAGACCGGCGACGATGTCGTCGCGGGTGACGACGACGCCGCGGGCGCCGGTGGAGGAGACGATGAGGTCGGCGTCGGCGATCTCCTCGGCGAGCGACCGGGGGGTGAGCTCGCGGGCCCGACCGCCCACCTCGGCGATGAGGCGCTCCGCCTTCTCCAGGGTCCGGTTGAGCACCGTGATGTGGTTGACGCCCTCCCGGTGGAGGGTCGCGACGACGAGGCCTGACATCGCGCCGGCGCCGATGACGAGCGCGTTCGCGGCGTGCAGCGGCCCGATGTGGGCCTGGGAGGCTTCGAGGGCGGCGCCGAAGAGGGAGCGGGCGACCTCGTCGAGTCCGGTCTCCGAATGGGCGCGCTTGCCCACCCGCAGGCTCTGCTGCAGGGCGTGGGAGAGGTCGGAGGTCAGCGCTCCGGCGCTCATCGAGTCGGTGAACGTCGAGCGCAGCTGGCCGAGTATCTGGGCTTCGCCGATCGCCATCGAGTCGAGCCCGCACGCGACCTTGAGGAGATGGCCGAGCGCCTGGTTGTCGTAGTGGGCGTAGAAGTGCCCGGCGATGTCCTGCCAGTCGCGTCCGATCGAGGACACGAGCGCGTTGCCGAGGTCGGCGAGTCCCCCGTGGAAGGCGGAGACGTCGGCGATGAGCTCAAGCCGGTTGCACGTCGAGAGGACGGCGAGTCCGTCGACGCTCGCCCCGTCGAGGGCGTCGGTGCGCAGACGGTCGACGTCGTCGGCCCCGAACGCGAGCGCGTCGAGCATGTCGATCGGCGCCGACTGGTGGGAGATGCCGAGAACCAAGAGAGTCAATTGCTGTGCTCCTCCACTGGAGTGGCTGTAGCCGTTTCGAGCGCCGAGTAGTACGCGAGGACCTGGAGCTCACTGGCCAGGTCGACCTGCTGGACCCGCACGGTCTCCGGGGTGTCGAGCACGGTGGGCGCGAAGTTGAGTATGCCGCGGACTCCCGCCTCGGCGGCGATGCGGGCGGCCGCGGGCGCCGCGGAGGCGGGCACGGCCATGACGACGAGGTCGATGGGGTCGGCCCACGTGGCGAGGTCGGCGATCGCGGAGACGGTGAGGTCGCCGATCGTCGTGCCGACCTTGCCCTCGTCGCTGTCGAAGATCGCCGTCAGGCGCAGACCGCGCCGCTGGAAGCCGGCATAGTCGGCCAGGGCCGAGCCGAGGCGGCCGGCGCCGATGATCGCGACGTTCTGCGCCCGGTCGAGACCGAGGAACGATCGCAGGGTCGCGGCGAGGTCCTGCGCCGAGTAGCCGACCCCGCGGCGTCCGGAGCGGCCGAGCTGGGAGAGATCCTTGCGCAGGATCGCGGGAGACACGCCGCTCTGGGCCGCCAGGGTCTCCGAGGAGACGGTGGTCTGGCCGGTCGCGGCGATCGTCTCGACCGCCTGCAGGTAGATCGGGAGTCGAGAGATGACGCGCTCGGGGACGTCCTTGCGAACGACACCCTCGATGCTGCCGGCGGAGAGAATCTCGCTCACGTGAACGTGTCACTCCTTCAATCTGCTCGTGCTGCCTCAGGCCTGCGAACCGGTTGGGCGCCTCAGGCGCCCAGCGCGGTCAGGGCCTGCGACAGCCTGTCCCGGTCGACCCGGTGGAAGCTGTGCTGTCGTCCTTCGAGGAGCACCACGGGAACATCCCAGCCATACTGCGCGGCCAGATCCTCATCGGTGTCGATGTCGATCTCGGTGACGGTGACGTCCCGGCCGGCCACCACCTCGGCGATGGTTGCCTGCGCGGTCGCGCACAGATGGCATCCGGCGCGCGTGAGGAAGGTCAGTCCGACCACGGCACACTCCTGAGTCGAAGGTGACAACAAACCCCGCCGAAATGGGATTCGAGCGGGGGCGTAGGACCGTGCGGTCTTACTTCTTGTTGCGACGCTGGTGACGAGTCTTGCGAAGCAGCTTGCGGTGCTTCTTCTTCGACATACGCTTCCGGCGCTTCTTGATGACTGAGCCCACGCGGGTACCCCTTGTGATCGTCGGTGGAGGTGAACGTCAGCTGCCCACCCTTTGAACTAACCGTGCAATTCTATCGCCCCGGCCCGTTCTTTCCCAAAACTGTGTCGAGATCCACAGCGGGGCCTCAACTGCGCCCGGAAGGGCGCGGATCAGTCGAAGTACGGGTCGAGTCCGAAGAACGGGAAGAGGTTCTTCCGGGTGCCCATGACCGCGCGGTCGAGCTCGGATTCCGGGTCGAAGCCGTGCGACCACGGGGTGAACGTCCCGTCGAAGCCGTCGGTCATCGACAGCGGGGCCTCGCGTCCGGTCTTCGTCTGCGCGTAGTGGGCCCAGCGGCCGGGGATCCGGGCGGCCGGGTCGAGGTCGGCGTTCGCCGCGATCGCGATGAGGTTCGTCCATGCGCGCGGGACGACGTCGATGATCGCGTAGCCCCCTCCCCCGGTCGAGAGCCAGCGGCCCCCGGCGTGCTCCTCGGCCAGGGCACGGACGCGTTCGGTCGCCACCCGCATCCCGTCGACGGACAGGCGCATGTGGGTGAGCGGGTCCATCCGGTGACCGTCGCATCCGTGCTGGGAGACGATGATCTGCGGGGAGAACGCGGCGATGAGCGCGGGCACGGTGCCGTCGAACGCCCGCAGCCAGTCCTCGTCGGTCGTCCGCGGGGGCAGGGCGATGTTCGCCGCCGAGGCGGCCGCCCGCAGTCCCCCGATGTCGGCCGGGTAGCCGGTGCCGGGGAAGAGGTACTTCCCGGACTCGTGGATGGAGATCGTCAGCACGCGCGGGTCGTCCCAGAAGAGCTGCTCGACGCCGTCGCCGTGGTGGGCGTCGAGGTCGATGTAGGCGATGCGCTCGTATCCCGCGTCGAGGAATTCGTTGATCGCCCCGGCGACGTCGTTGTAGACGCAGAACCCGCTGGCCTTGTCGGCCATCGCGTGGTGCATGCCGCCGGAGAAGTTCACCGCGCGCCGGTAGTCGCCGGAGACGATCGCGCGGGCGGCGTCGACGGAGCCCTGGAAGAGCATCGCCGAGGCGGCGTGCATGTTCTCGAACACGGGGACGTCGTCGGTCCCCAGGCCGTGGCGCTCGGCGACCTCGGGGTCGGCGCCGGCGGGGCTGCCGGCGGCCTTGACCGCGGCGATGTAGTCGTCGTCGTGGACGCGGGACAGGGCCGCCTCGTCGAGGTCGCCGATCGGGTTGACGTGGACGCGGGGGGCGTCGAAGAGCTCGAAGTCGATCGCGAGCTTCGCGGTGAGGTCGAGCCTCAGGGGGTGCATGGGATGGCTGGGACCGAAGTTGTACCCGGTCACCGCCTCGTCCCAGACGACATAGACATCGCTATCGGCCATGGGCCAATGCTATATGGCGCGGCTCACTTCCGGAGATTCGCCCCGGTCCGTCCTACCATGGAGGTTGTGTCCATGAATTCTCCGCAGCGCCTCGACCGATTTCTGCGTCCGGGGCGCCGGGTCCGCGACTTCGTCGATGACATCGCCGTCGCCTCGCCGGCCCGTCTGGCGATCGTCTCGTTCATCGCCGTCGTGGCAGTCTTCGCCCTCCTCCTCATGCTCCCGGCGAGCATGCGTGACCCCGGATCGGTCTCGACCTCGGAGCACATCGCCAATGCGATCTTCGTCGCCGTCTCCGCCGTCTGCGTCACCGGGCTGACCCCGGTCGTCACCGAGGACTACTGGTCGGACTTCGGCATCTCCGTCATCACCGCCGGCATCCAGGTCGGCGGTCTCGGCATCCTCACACTCGCTTCGCTGCTGGGCATGGCGGTCTCACGGCGGCTGGGAGTCCGGCAGCGCCTCATCGCCCAGCAGGCCACCTCGGCGCTCAATCTGGGGCAGGTCGGCACCCTGCTCAAGACCGTCTTCATCACCATCCTCACCGCCGAGGCGGTGCTCGCGGTCCTCCTCTTCCCCCGCTTCCTCATGCGCGGCGACAGTGTCGGGGACTCGCTGTGGTACTCCGTGTTCTACGCGATCTCGGCGTTCAACAACGCCGGCTTCACGATCCACCCGGGTGGGGCGGCGTACTTCGCGGAGGACCCGTGGATCCTCTCGCTCATCATGATCGGCGTGTTCGTCGGGGCGCTCGGGTTCCCCGTCGTGCTGATGATCGCGATGAACTGGAACAAGCCGAGCAAATGGGATCTGCACACGAAGCTCACGCTGACGACGACGACGATCGTCCTCGCCGTCGGGTTCCTCTTCCTCCTCCTCTTCGAGTCGGCGAATCCCGCGACGCTCGGGGACAAGAACGCCGGCCACACCTTCGTCGAGGTCCTCTTCATGGCGGTGATGCCGCGTTCGGGCGGGTTCGCGACGATGGAGATCGCCGATATGAGCCAGGCCTCGCACCTGCTCATGGACGTCATGATGTTCATCGGCGGCGGCTCGTCGTCGACGGCCGGCGGCATCAAGGTCACGACCGTCGCCGTCCTCTTCCTCGCCGCCTTCGCCGAGGCGCGCGGTCTCGCCGAGGTCAACGTCTTCAACCGCCGGCTGACCGCCTCGACGATCAAGCTCTCGATCTCCGTCCTCCTCACCGGTGCCGCGATCGTCTTCGTCGGCACGCTCGTCATGCTCCAGATCACCGATGAGCCGCTCGACAAGGTGCTCTTCGAGGTGATCTCCGCGTTCGGCACCGTGGGCCTGAGCGCCGGAGTGTCCGCCTCGGCGTCGGAACCGGCCCTGTACTGTCTGTCCGTGCTCATGCTCATCGGACGCCTCGGTACGATTACACTGGCCGCAGCCCTGTCGATGCAGGACTCCGTGCGCCTCTACCGCTACCCCGAAGAAAGGCCTGTCGTTGGCTAACGAGAACTCCGCAATCCTCGTCATCGGACTCGGACGCTTCGGATCGGCGACAGCGGTCACGCTCACCCGTCTGGGGCGCGAGGTCATGGCGATCGAGCACAACCCGGAGCTCGTCAAGGACTGGAGCGGGAAGCTCACCCACGTCGTCGAGGCCGATTCGACGAACATCGACGCCCTCCGCCAGGTCGGTGCCGCTGACTTCCAGACCGCGGTCGTCGGCATCGGCACCTCGATCGAGGCGAGCGTGCTGACGACGGCGAACCTCGTCGACCTCGGGGTCTCACAGGTGTGGGCGAAGGCGATCTCACCCGCCCACGGCAAGATCCTCCACCGCATCGGCGCCCACCATGTGCTCTACCCGGAGTCCGATGCCGGCATCCGCGTCGCGCACCTCGTGAGCTCCCGGATGATGGAGTACATCGAATTCGACGAGGGTCACTTCGCGGTCGTGAAGATGCGTCCCCCGCGGGAGATCCAGGGCTTCACCCTCGCCGAGGCGAAGGTCCGCGAGAAGTACGGCGTGACGATCGTCGGCATCAAGAGCCCCGGCCGCGACTTCACCTACGCCGAACCGACGACCCGCGTCGGCAAGCAGGACCTCCTCATCGTCGCCGGCAACGTCGAACTCCTCAGCCGCTTCGCCGGGCGGCCGTAAGGGGCGGGTGCTGCCATCGCCCCACGGCCGTGCCGTGGGATGCCGACTGCACTCAGGCAGGATCGCTACCTGACGGATGATCCGATTCCGATGCCGCCGTCGACGTCGAGTATCACTCCGGTGATGTAGCCCGCTTCTCTCGACGCGAGAAACACCGCCGCGTTCGCGATGTCGGCGGGGTCACCGATGTGGCCCAGCGGAACTCTGCCGACCAGCTTCGTGCGAGCAGCTGCATTCATCGAAGCGAGCATCGGAGTTTCGATGAGACCCGGTGCTATCGCGTTCGCCGTGATCCCACTGCGAGCACCCTCGAGCGCTGCAGTTCGCGTCAACCCGACGATCCCCGCCTTCGCCGCAGCGTAGTTCGCCTGGCCGAAGTTGCCACGCCAGCTCATCGAGGAGAAGGAGACGATGCGCCCGTACCCCCTCTCCTTCATGTGCGGCAGGACAGCCCGAATCCCGTAGAAGGCGCCGGTGAGATTGACGGCGATAACGTCATCCCAAGCTTCGTCACCGATCCTCTCGATGCGCTCGTCGCGGATGATGCCGGCATTGTTGATCAGCACGTCGATGCGGCCCTCGCGGTCGACGACTGCGCCGACCCATGCGTCGATCTCCCGAGACCGGCCGACGTCAAGGCGATGCGACTGTACACGGCCGCCCCCGCGGGTGATTTCGGTCTCGATCTCCTCGAGCGCCTCCGTGTTGCGATCTGCAACGTGGACCGTCGCTCCTTCAGCGGCGAAGCGGCGAGCCATTGCCAGCCCCAAACCCTGAGCTCCACCGGTGACGAGTACGGTCTGGCCGTAATAGCGATGGTTCATGACAGTGGTGTCCTCTCTTTCACACTGACATCACCCCTGGTGGAAGTGAGGTCCGATTGTTGATGACGCAGCATGGGCGGTCCAGCGACAGTTGCGATAGCAGGCACGCCAGCTGTGATGGCACTCAATGGAGGAACCGGCGCAGAGCGGCGGCGACGTCCCGGCTTCGCCAGTGCTCATCGAACATGTCGAGTTCCCGGGTCAGCGCCGTCTCTGTGATTGACCGATCGGGCGTCAGAAGCCTTTTGAAACGGCGTTGGGCGTCAGCAGGAACCTCGCCGAGTTCTTCTGCGGCAGCCAGCGCCTGTCTCCGCAGATCCTCCGCGGGTACAACAGCGGTGATCCATCCAATCGATTCGAGCGCCTCAGCAGGAACGAGTTTCCCGGACAGGGCAAGCATTCGCGCTCTTCCCCAACCGAGACGGTTCTCCATGCGCACACTGGACCCACCTCCGGGCACGAGGTCGCGCTTCACATGACCGTCGCCGATGAGGGTGCCGGTTGCGGCGAACACCATGTCGCAGGCCAGCGCTGCCTCGAATCCCCCGGCAACGGCATGACCGTGGACGGCTGCGACGAAGACCACCGGGCTCGTCTCCATCGCCAGCGTGAGGTCGCAGATCGAACGGAGGAAGGGTCGTGGCGATGCGCCGGTCTCGGCGCACCTGAGCAGGTGCCCCAGATCCGCACCCGCGCAGAAACTCGGTCCCCTGCCTGAGATGACGACGACGCGGGTGCCCGACGTTTCGGCCGTGCCGAGAGCGGCTGCGAGATCGCTGACAAGTGCGGGAGTGAGCGCGTTGCGCGATCGGGGTCGGTTGAGTTCCCAGACCTCTGTTCGCCCGAGCCGCTCAATGATGAGGTCGGTCACTGCTCCTCCTGGTTCTTCGCAGTAAGATCTGACCTATCGTCGTCTCGCAGGCGCTCCCGGAGTGCCGCCCGCTTGACCTTGCCGCTCTCCGTCTTCGGAAGAGCGTCGATGAAATCGATCCGCCGAGGGTATGCGTGCGCGGCATATTCGGCCTTGACCCAGAGCTGAAGATCTCTGACCAGCTGTGCCTCGGCAGAGTAACCCGGCTGGAGAACGATGAACGCGTGCGCAACCTCCCCGCGAACTTCATCGGGGGACGCGACAACGGCGGCTTCGAGGACTGCTTCGTGGGAGAGCAGCGCGGGCTCCACTTCGAACGGTCCGATGCGATATCCGGCCATGAGGATGACGTCGTCATCCCGAGAGGAGAAATGGAGCAAACCCCTGTCATCGATCCGTGCGAGGTCACCAGTGAGATAGTGGCTCCCGTCGGTCGAGAACCGATCGGAATGGACATCGCGGTCGACCCCGTATCCGGTGAACGAGAAGAACGCGCTCGAGTCGACGACGACCGCCAGACGTCCCGTCTCCCCGACCTCAGCGGGCGCCTCGTCATCGAGCCCGAGCACAGTCAGCGACCACCCAGGGAGGCTGCGCCCCATCGAGGCAGGCACAGGATCGACGGCGAGAGCGGGATGGTGTGCGAAGCCGGCGCACATTCCGAGTTCCGTCTGCCCGAAATGATCGTGGACCGGAGCGCCCAGAGACCTGGTCCACTCGAATACCTCAGGTGTGAGCGGCTCGCCGGCACTCGACACTCGACGCAGCAGCGGCAGAGGTCGCGCGGCATCGGACATCCGCATCGCCCGCAAGGCGGTCGGCGCGGTGGCGAAGTCCGTGACACCGAATTCCGCCAAGACCTCCCACGTCTTCGCAGGGTCGAATGGGCCGACCGTCATCAGACTCCGAACACCGGCGATCAGCGGCGCGATGATCGAACAGTAGAGCCCGTATGCCCACCCCGGATCCGCCCCGCACCAGAGGACTCGGTCACGGCCATGCGCGTCGAGGGCGAACTCGAGATATCCCTGCCACCCGGCGGCATAGGATTTGGGATGGACGACTGATTTCGGCTTTCCTGTCGTACCCGATGTGAACATGTGCACGATCGGCGTGTGCGGACCGCCGGGACCGTCATCCGCATGCGCCTCAGCCGTGTCCAGAAGTTCGTCGAGTACAAGCGCGCCATCGGATGCGTCGCATTCGCCGGCGACGATCGTCACCCACCCTCCGTCGGGCACTTTGTTCCGCTGGGCCGTGTCGGTGATCACGACGACCGCTTCGGCGCGTGTCAGTCTGTCGGAGACGGCGCCGGAGGCGAAAGCGGTGAAGAGCGGGACGTAGACCGCTCCGAGGCGCCAGATCGCGAGCATCACCGCGGGAAGATCCGCACTCTTCCCCATCAGACTCGCCACTCGCGAACCAGGCACCACCCCGTGATCCGCGAGCACCGAGGCTATTCGCCGTGACCGCTCGGCCAGCTCCCCATAGGTCAGGTCTGTGCCGACGAGGTCGTCGTCGACGACGGTGAAGGCCACGGACTGCGGGGCGTGGCGATCGCACATCTGCCACGCGGCCGTCAGGACCGGATCGTCGAATTCTGCATTGATCTCCTGCACACGTGCGGTCAGGACGTCATTGTCGGTGATCACTGGAGCTCCTCGGCAGTTCGTTGTGGGTACGTTTCATGATACTAACGTACCCTTACACGTTTCCTCAATGGAGACTTCCACTTCGGGTCCACTGCGTGCAGGGGCGCTCCCACGGCATGTGATACTGGTGTGATGAGCCATCCGCGAGCTTCGTCAGGCGTGCGCACGGCCCGTCGCCGCACGGTCGACTCGTCCCGTCGCGATGACCTGCTGGAGAGCGTGAGCAAGCTCTTCCTCGCCGAGGGGTTCACCTCGATGAGCGTTGACGAGCTGACTCGACGTCTGCAGTGCTCTAAATCCACGCTGTACGCCCTCGCCCCGACCAAAGAACAGCTCGTTCTCACAGTGACTCGACGATTCTTCAAGAACGCGACGACTGAGATCGAGGACAGGATTCGCGGCGTCAGTGACCCGGCCGAGCGCATCGCGGTCTATCTCAAGTGCGTCGGAGCGGCGATGTCGACGCAATCAGCCGCGTTCTACCGCGACATGGTGAGTTTCCAGCCGACTTCCGAGATCTACGAACTCAACTCGGCAGCAGCGGCAGGGCGAGTGCGAGAGATCATCGAGGAAGGTGTTCGCAGCGGCCGCTTCAGGGAGATCGATCCGCACTTCGCCGGACACCTCATCGCCTGGGCGATCGAGGGCATCCAATCTGGACGATTGCAGTCAGGGTCTGATGCGGAGACCGGGCACGCGTTCTCCCAGCTCGGCGAGCTCATTCTCAACGGGCTCGGCAATCACTGACCCCACGCAGCGTCGAGTCCAACCCCCGCTCATGCACGTGCGCCGCCCCAGTTGTGGGGCGGCGCACTGCGTTCCGGACTGACCACGCGCCCAGCGGAGGGACCGTCAGTGCTCGACGGCCGCCTCGGCGCCGAACCCGGTGTGGGCGCGGACGTCCATCTCCGCTGCCAGCTCCGGACTCTCCACTGTCTTGTCGGTGATCGAGCCGAGCCATCCGAGGATGAACCCGAGCGGGATCGAGATGATGCCGGGATTCGACAGGGGGAAGATCGCGAAGTCGGCGCCCGGGATCATCGCGGTCTCGGACCCGGAGACGACGGGCGAGAATGCGATGAGGATGATCGCCGAACCGAGCCCGCCGTAGATCGACCACACGGCACCGCGGGTGGTGAACCGACGCCAGAACAGCGAGTAGATGATCGTCGGCAGGTTCGCACTTGCGGCCACGGCGAAGGCGAGGGCGACGAGGAACGCGATGTTCTGCCCCTGCACCCCGATGCCGCCGAGGATGGCGACCGCGCCGATGACGACGACGGTGCGGCGGGCGATCTTCACCTCGGCGTCGGGGTCCTCGACCTTGCCCTTCTTGATGACGCTCGCGTAGATGTCATGGGCGAACGAGGCCGCAGCGGTGATCGCGAGACCGGCGACGACGGCGAGGATCGTCGCGAAGGCCACCGCGGAGATGAAGCCCATGAGCAGGGGTCCGCCGAGCTGGAGGGCGAGCAGCGGTGCGGCGGAGTTCACGCCGCCGGGTGCGTTCTGGATCGCATCGGCGCCGACGAGGGCCGCTGCCCCGTAGCCGAGGACGAGCGTGAAGAGGTAGAACGCACCGATGAGCCAGATCGCCCAGACCACGGACCGGCGGGCCTCCTTCGCGGTGGGCACGGTGTAGAAGCGCATGAGCACGTGCGGCAGACCCGCGGTGCCGAGGACGAGGGCGAGCGCGAGCGAGATGAAGTCGAGCGGGTTCGCCCCGTACTGCAGCCCGGGGTTGAGGATCCCCTCCCCCACGCCGGCCGCGGCATTGTCGACGGCGTTCGACAGCAGCGTCGAGAGGTTGAACCCGTTGAGCGCGAGCACCCAGATCGTCATCGCTCCGGCACCGGCGATGAGGAGGACCGCCTTGACGATCTGCACCCACGTCGTGCCCTTCATGCCGCCGACGAGGACGTAGAGGATCATCAGCGCGCCGACGACGGCGATGACGAGGGACTGTCCGAGCTTCCCGTCGATGCCCATGAGCAGGGAGACGAGTCCGCCGGCGCCGGCCATCTGCGCGAGCAGGTAGAAGAAGCACACGGCGAGGGTCGAGATCGCCGCGGCCATCCGCACCGGGCGCTGCTTGAGGCGGAACGAGAGCACGTCGGCCATCGTGAACTTGCCGGTGTTGCGCATGAGCTCGGCGACGAGGAGGAGGGCGACGAGCCACGCGACGAGGAAGCCGATCGAGTAGAGGAACCCGTCGTAGCCGTTGACGGCGATCGCCCCGCAGATGCCGAGGAACGACGCCGCCGAGAGGTAGTCCCCGGAGATCGCGAAGCCGTTCTGCGGGCCGCTGAAGGATCGGCCGCCGGCGTAGTAGTCCGAGGCGGTCTTGTTGTTGCGGCTGGCCCGCAGCACGATGAAGAGCGTGACCGCGACGAACGCGGCGAAGATCGTGATGTTGAGGACGGGGTTGTTCTCCACCTCGGTGGTCGCTTGGGCGAGGAAGTCGATCATCGGGTCGCTCCTTCCGATTCCTGCTCGAGGCGCTCACGGATCGCAGCGGCCGGTGGGTCGAGCTTGTTGTTGGCGAACGAGACGTAGAACATCGTGATCGCGAAGGTCGTGACGAACTGCAGCAGACCGAGCACGAGTCCGATGTTGATCTCCCCGATCACCTTCGTCGACATGAAGTCGTGCGCGTACGTGCTGAGGATGACGTAGAGGAAATACCACGCGAGGAAGGCGATCGACAGCGGGATCACCACTGAGAATCGTTTGCGCTTGAGGGCCTTGAATTCGGGGTTCTCCTCTTCAGCGAGGAAATCCACCCGAGTCGGCGTCGGATCGGACATCGTTTCTCCATTTCAGATGTGGTTCGAGCGTCAGTGGTCTGAATCACACATCGCCAACCTATCGTCCGCTCGGTCCTGGGTAATACCACCGAAAGTTGGTAGCTTATTCCCATGAACGTCATGGCCAAGGAAGCTCGGGCGCGCAGATCCGAATCCCGCCGTCTCTTCGCCGAGGCGGTCGACTCCCTCCACGCGAACGGCACCGGCGACGTCGTGTTCGGCGGGCTCGTCGAGGAGGGCGCCGTCACCGTCGAAGCGGTCGCCGGGGCGGGCGAGAACGGCCTCGCCTCGCTCATCGTCAGCACCGGTCGGGGGCTCGGCGGACGTGCCCTGACCGAGGGCACACCGCAGCTGACCCGCGACTACGAGATCGATCCGTTCATCACCCACCATTACGACGAGGTCATCCTCGGCGAGGGCATCCAGGTCCTCATCGCCGTGCCGACCCTGCTCGGCGGTGAGGTGACGGGCATGGTCTACTGCGGACACCGCAAGGCCTTCGCCAAGGCGGCTCCGCAGACCGGGGACCTCGTCCGTCGGGTGCGCCAGCTGTCCGTCGACCTCGGGCGCATCGGCCATGGGACGCTCCGCGCCGAACCGGCCGTCCCGGCGACTCCCGCGCCGGCGCCGTATGCCGACCTCGACGCCTCGAGCCGGGAGGCTCTGCGCCATACGTTCGCCGAGTTGCGGGCGATCCGCTCGGATGTCTCCGACGAGGTGACGCGGGAGCGGCTGACGACGATCGAGGCCCGGCTGGCCGACATCCTCTCCGGCCACAGTCCGGAGTCCGCCCCGCCGCCGGCCCCCGCGGTGACGCTGGCCCCGCGGGAGACCGACATCCTCTCCCACGTCGCCCTCGGGTGGTCGAATGCGCGGATCGCCGAGGCGCTCGGCCTGCGCGAATCGACCGTGAAGTCCTATCTCAACACGGCGATGGTCAAGCTCTCAGCCCGTAGCCGGCACGAGGCGGTGTCGATCGCCCGCTCGGCAGGCGCGCTGCCGTAAGTGTGCGCTGCCGTAACGGTGCGCTGCGCTTCAGCCGTCGATCGCCTCGGCGTTCTCCCGCTCCATCTCGAGCGACCGGTCCGCGGCGGCGGTCACGGCCGCCTCGGTGATGTCGAAGACCCCGGCGTCGATGAACGTGGTCAGCGCCGCGAGCGTCGTCCCGCCCTTGCTGCTCACGGCCTGACGCAGGGCGGCAGGGTCCGGGTTGTCGGCAAGCAGCCGTCCGGCGCCGTCGGCGGTGGCGACGACCATCTTCGCTGCCGTCTCCGCGGTGAGTCCGAGCGTGACCCCGGCCTCGATCATCGCCTCGGCGAGAAGGAAGAAGTACGCGACGCCGGACCCGGAGATCCCGGTCATCGCGGGGATTTCCGCTTCTGCCAGCGGCACGACGAGACCCGCGCCCGACAGCAGCGTGCGCAGGGTGGCCGTGGCCGTCGGGTCGACGCCGGGGGCAGGGGCGAGCGCGATGACCCCGTGCCCGATCGAGCTCGGAGTGTTCGGCATGATCCGCACGATCGGGCTGCCCGGGGCGAGCTTCTCAAGGTCGGCGGCGGCCACGCCCGCGGCCATCGACACGAGCACCGAGTCCGAGGAGAGGGCGGGGGCGAGCTCACGCAGGGTCTCGGCCATCATCCACGGCTTGACGCCGAGGAAGACGAAGTCCGCGCCGGCGACCGCATCCCGGTTGGCCTCGGGGTTCTCCTCGACCGAGGTGACCACAGCGTCCGGCAGGGCCGCAGCGAGCGTCTGCGCCGAGGCGGCCGTCTGCGTCGTCGCCCGCACCTCGATGCTCGGGTCCGCGGTGAGGATCCCGGTGATGAGCGCCGTGCCCATGTTTCCCGTGCCGATGGATGCGATCGTGGTCATGAGGACCTGCCTTTCGTGCGGTGCTGGTGCGGGCATTCGTGCCGCTGAGTATCGTACCGGGCACGGTCCCGGCAGGGAGAACCGCAGGAGTCAGCGGGCGTCTTCGCGGACGTGGCCGTCGGCAGAGTCCGGCACCGAGGTGGGGGCTGAGTCCGACCCCGAGCCGGTCGGGCCCGCCGGGTTCTTCCCGTTCGCCCCGTTGAGGCCGAGGTGCTGCCGGGCGAAAGCGAGCGAATCGGCGAGCATCTGCTCACGCGTCGACTTCTTCGCGACGAATCGGGTGTTGACCTCGAGGACGACGTCGCCGGACCAGTTGTGCTTTGCGAGGTACTGGAGCGTCTCGGCCACGGGCATCGTCCCGGCGCCGGGCACGAGGTGCTCGTCCTTGAGCGATCCCGATCCGTCGGTGAGGTGGACGTGGCGCAGGCGGGGGAAGATCTCGGCGACGGTGTCGAGCGCGTTCATGCCCGCCGTCGAGGCATGGGAGAAGTCGAAGGTCAGAGCGTCGTAGTCCTCGTCGAGGGGGTTCCAGTCGGGGTAGTAGACGAGGATCTCGCGAACCCCGGCCCGCCACGGGTACATGTTCTCCACGGCGAGGACGACTCCGGTCTCCTCACTGACCTTGCGGACGCCGTCGACGAAGCCGCGGGCATAGGCACCCTGCCAGCGGAACGGCGGGTGGAGGACGACGGTGGTCGCGCCGACCTCACGGGCGAGGTTCGCCGTGATCCGCAGCTTCTCCCAGTGGTCCTTGTGGAGCACGCGCGGGAGGAAGAGCAGGGTGGGGGCGTGGAGCGACATCACCTCGAGCCCGGTGTCGGCGGCGAGGCCGTTGATGAGATCGACGTCGCGGGTCTCGGCGTTGTGGGTGACCATGATCTCGACCCCGTCGTAGCCGATCGCAGCGGCCTGCGCGAACGTCTCCTCGACCGTCATCGGGGAGACCGAGGACGACGAGAGGCCGACCCGGATGGGGTGGTCGGAGACGTGGTGGGTGTCGTGGTCGTAGACGGCGTTCGTCGCGAAGTACTCCCGGTGCCGCCGAGAGTTCGACCGCGCAGAGTTCTTCGCGGTGAGGACCTTGCGC
The DNA here is from genome assembly GCF_006489205.2 of Brevibacterium sp. XM4083. GTDB lineage: Bacteria > Actinomycetota > Actinomycetes > Actinomycetales > Brevibacteriaceae > Brevibacterium. Next base: position 230,278 of record NZ_VFYR02000004.1, read on the forward strand.
CCCGATTTCGTCTTCTTCGCCCTGCTCACTCTCGTCAGTCTAGTCCTCATTGTCGCGGCTGCGGCTCCGGTTTCCCTCACAGTCGGTTGCGCCCTTCTTCGTCCGCGTCCCGCCGTTCGACTAGGGTGAGCGCATGAGCGAACCGATCGTGCGCCCGGCGCATCTCGACGATGCGCCCCGCCTCGGCGAGATCCACGTCGCCGCATGGCGCGCCGCCTATCCGGGGATCATGTCAGCGGACTTCCTCGCCGGGCTCGATCCGGACGATTTCGCGGCGAACTGGGTGCGGGCGCTGAGCACGCCCGACAACCGCGTCCGGAACTTCGTCGTCGACGTCGCGGGGCGGGTCCTCGGGTTCGGCGGTGTCAGTGCGCCGCGTGACCCCGCCGAGGTGCTCGATCGGCTCCCGAGCACCGAAGGCCTCGGCCAGCTCGCCCACATCAATCTCGACCCGGCGGCCTTCGGCACCGGGGTCGCCGCGGTGCTCTTCCGCCGACTCGAGGACGAGCTGCGGGCTGACGGCTGCGTCCGGGCCTACCTCATGGTCGCCGAGGGCAATGACCGGGCCATGCGCTTCTACGCCAAGCAGGGCTGGCAGCGCACGGACATCACGCACACCTACGACGCTCCCCCGATCCCCGAACGGGTCTTCATCGCCGACCTCTGAGCCCGACCATCGTGGCTCAGCAACGCGAAGGGCGCTCAGCCACCCGGCGCAGGGTGGCTGAGCGCCCGACAGGCGACTGAGTCAGCCGTAGAGCTCTTCGACGTCCTCGTCGACCCAGCCCTTCGACTTGTCGACGGCCTTGTTCCACAGGCGGTAGACGCGGGCGACGGTCTCGTCGTCCATCTCCGGCACCCAGCGCTTGTCCTCGTGCCAGTTCTTCTTCACGTCCTCCTCGCCGTTCCAGAACTTCACGGCGATGCCCGCCGCGTAGGCGGCTCCCAGCGCCGTGGTCTCGATGACCTCGGGACGGATGACGGGCACGCCGAGGAGGTCGGCCTGGAACTGCATGAGCGTCTCGTTCGCGACCATGCCGCCGTCGACCTTGAGCTCGGTGAGCTCGACCCCGGAATCGAGGTTCATCGCATCGAGGACCTCACGGGACTGGAACGCCACCGACTCGAGCGCGGCCCGGGCGATGTGGTTCTTGTTGACGTACCGGGTGAGGCCGACGATGACGCCGCGGGCGTCGGATTCCCAGTGCGGGGCGAAGAGACCGGAGAACGCGGGCACGATGTAGCAGCCGCCGTTGTCCTCGACCTGCTTCGCGAGCACCTCGACCTCGGGGGCGTCCTTGATGAGTCCGAGGTTGTCGCGGATCCACTGGACGAGCGAACCAGTCACGGCCACCGATCCCTCGAGGGCGTAGACGGCGTCGTCCTCGCCGATCTTGTAGGCCACGGTCGTGAGCAGGCCGTTCTTGCTCGCCACCGGCTCGGTGCCGGTGTTGATGAGCATGAAGTTGCCGGTGCCGTACGTGTTCTTCGCCTGCCCCTTCTCGAAGCAGGCCTGCCCGAACGTCGCCGCCTGCTGGTCTCCGAGGATGCCGCAGATCGGGGTGTCGATGAGCAGGGTGTTCTTCGCGCCGTAGCCGTAGATCTCCGAGCACGACTTGATCTCCGGCAGCATCGACAGCGGGATGCCCATGTCCGCGGCGATGTCGGCATTCCAGTCGAGGGTGTCGATGTTCATCAGCATCGTCCGCGAGGCGTTCGTGACGTCGGTGACGTGGACGCCGCCGTTGACTCCGCCGGTGAGGTTCCACAGCACCCACGTGTCCATCGTGCCGAAGAGGAGGTCACCGGCCTCGGCGGCCTCCCGGGCGCCGTCGACGTTGTCGAGGATCCACTTCGCCTTCGGTCCCGCGAAGTACGTCGCGAGCGGCAGGCCCACGCGGTCCTTGTACTTGTCGGCACCCTCCTCACCGCCGAGTTCATCGGCGATCTTCTGGGTGCGCGTGTCCTGCCAGACGATCGCGTTGTAGACGGGCTCGCCGGTGTTCTTGTTCCACACCAGGGTCGTCTCACGCTGGTTGGTGATGCCGACGCCTTCGAGCTGGTGGCGGTTGATGTTGGCCCGCGAGAGCGCCTGGCCGATCGCCTCGGTGGTGTTGCGGATGATCTCTTTCGGGTCGTGCTCGACCCAGCCCGCGCGGGGGAAGATCTGCTCGTGCTCGAGCTGGCCGCTCGAGACGATCTGCCCGTCGTGGTTGAAGACGATCGCCCGGGACGAGGTGGTTCCCTGGTCGATCGCGAGGATGTACTTGTCCTGGCTCATGGAGACTCCTGTGTCCGATCAGTGCCGGTGGGCACCGTTCTTGAGTGGGTGGGTGCACCAGTTGCCCTCTAGCATGTCACGGCCTGGCGCGGTTGGGCACGGCTTCAGATGAAAGCCTGGGAGACGAGGCCCGCGATGACACCGCCGAGGATGGGGCCGACGATCGGCACCCACGCGTAGCTCCAGTCGGAGCTGCCCTTGTTCGGGATCGGCAGGATCGTGTGCGCGATGCGCGGTCCGAGGTCGCGGGCGGGGTTGATCGCGTAGCCGGTGGGACCGCCGAGGGAGGCGCCGATGACGACGACGACGAGGGCCACGGCGAGGGGTCCCAGGCCGCTCGGTGTGCCGCCGAAGAGGAGGATGATGAAGACGAGGACGAAGGTGCCGATCACCTCGGCGAGGACGTTCCAGCCGTAGCTGCGGACCTCGGGGCCGGTGGAGAAGGTGCCGAGGATATTGCCCGGTTCGCCTTCTGCGTCGTAGTGCTTCTTGTAGACGAGCCAGGCGAGGATCGCACCGATGGTGGCGCCGACGAGCTGTGCGATGAGGTACGCGAACGTCGTGCCGACCGTGATGTCGATGCCCGGGGCGTACTGATCGGCGCCGCTGGCGAGGATGCCCAGCGTCACTGCCGGGTTGAGGTGCGCGCCGGACTTGTAGGCGACGTAGACGCCGGCGAAGACCGCGAGGCCCCAGCCGAACGAGATCATCAGCCAGCCGCCGCCGTTGCCCTTCGTCTTCGCGAGGATGGCGTTGGCGACGACACCGACGCCGAGCAGCAGCAGCATGGCCGTGCCCGCCGTCTCATGGAGGAGGATTGTGCCTATCTGTCCCATGGTGTGTGAACTCCTTTGTTGAGATGGGGATGGAACGGGCTAGCGGGTCCCCCAGCTGGCTTCGACCAGCGCTGCGGCCGCGGCGTCGTCGTGCGTCGATTCGGCGGCGACCTGGGCGTCGACGTGGGCGTTGAAGGCGGCGATCTCGGCCGCGACCCGGTCGGCGTCCCAGCCGAGGACCGCGGCGACGATCTCGGCCACCGGTGCGGCGGCGGCCCGCCCCCGGTCGCGGACCTCGTAGTTGAGCCGCATCCGACGTTCGAGGACGTCGTCGAGGTGGACGACGCCTTCGCAGGTGGCGGCGTAGTGGGCTTCGGCGCCGAGGTAGCGGTCGGCTCCCGGCAGCGGCTGCCCGAGTTCGGGGTTGTCGTCGATGAGGTCGAGGAGGTCTTCGACCAGGGTGCCGTAGCGGCGGATGAGCCGCTTGACCCGGGTCTCGTCCCAGCCGTAGCGCTCGGCGATGCTCGCCTGGCCGCGGCGCACCGCACCGACGCCCTGGGCGCCGATGAGCGGCACGGATTCGGTCAGGGACGTCCGGTCCTTCGCGTCCTCGCCGAGGGCGAAGTCGACGACGTCCTCGGCCATCACCCGGTAAGTCGTGAATTTGCCGCCGGCGATCGCCGAGAGCCCGGGCTCGACCTCCATGACGGTATGCTCGCGGGAGACCTTCGTCGAGGCCTCGCCGTCCTTCTGCACCGGTTGCAGGAGCGGACGCAGACCCGAGTACACGCCGATGACGTCGTCACGGGTGAGCTTGTTCTCGAGGATCGCGTTGGCGTGTTCGAGGAGGTAGTCGATGTCGTCGGACGTCGCCACGGGGGCTGCGACGTCCTCCTTCCACGGGGTGTCGGTGGTGCCGATGACCCAGTAGCCGTCCCAGGGGATGACGAAGAGGACGGACTTCTCCGTCTTCGAGATGATGCCGGTGTCCGGGTCGGCCTTGATCTTGTCCTGGTCGACGGTGATGTGGACGCCCTTCGAGGCGAGCACCTTGAGCCCGGCGTCGGCCTTCGCGAGGTCCTGCTGCTGTTCGGTCCACACTCCCCCGGCGAGGATGGTGCGGCGGGCGTAGACGTCGAATTCGCGGCCGGAGATGCCGTCGCGGGCGCGCACGCCGATGACGCGGTCGCCGTCGTGGAGGTAGTCGATGACGGAGACGTGGTTGGCCGCCGCGGCCCCGAAGCTCGCCGCCGAGCGCACGAGGGTCATGACGAAGCGGGCGTCGTCGACCTTCGCGTCGTAGTACTCGAGCGCTCCCACCGCGGCGTCGTCGGCGAGGCCCGGGAAGTGCGCGCTCAGCGTCTTCTTGCCCAGGTGGCGGTGCATGGGCACGGCGCGTTTGCGGCCGGGCCGGGTCGCCATCGTGTCGTAGAGGAGGACACCGGAGCCGATGAAGGCCCGGTCGATGAGGCGGTGCTCGAACGGGAAGACGAAGGCGACGGGTTCGACGAGGTGGGGCGCGGTGTGCGTGAGCAGCAGGTCGCGTTCCTTGAGCGCCTCGGCGACGAGTTTGAAGTCGAGCATCTCGAGGTAGCGCAGACCGCCGTGCATGAGCTTCGACGAGCGGGAGGACGTGCCCGAGGCCCAGTCGTGGGCGTCGACGACGCCGACCTTGAGTCCGCGGGTGGCCGCGTCGAAGGCGGCGCCGGCCCCGGTGACCCCGCCGCCGACGACGAAGACGTCGAGCGGATCCTCGGGCGTCGTGGCTGCCATCGCGGACAGGGACTCTTCACGGAACGAGGGGGATAGCTCGCCGTTTCGCATTGCCGTCTTGCCTCCAGGATTCGGGGCGCGAGGCCCCGTTCGAGATACGGCCGAGGTGACCGGCCGGTAATCTCAAGCTAGCAGGCGGCGGAGACAAATGGGAACCGCAGAGAGGGTGATTCCGGCCATTGTCGAAAGCCGGAGTCGAACCGTGACCTAATCCGCGGCTGCGCGCATCGCCGAGGTGGCCTCCGCCGAATCCAGCAAGTCGAGTTTGCGCATGATGATGCCCTCGCGCAGCGCCCACGGGGAGATGCTCATGACGGAGACGTCGAAGATCGTGAAGGCCGCCTCGGCGACGATGGCCCCGGCGAGCACCTGGCCGGCACGGGCCTCGGAGACGCCGGGCAGCGTCGCCCGCTGCTCGGGGGTGCGGCTGGAGAGGGTGTCGATGATGCCGGGCAGGTCGCGGCGGAAGAGCTTGCGGGGCACGTAGATGCCGTCGCCGCTCGGGGCCGCGCCGGCGATCCGGGCGAGCGAGCGGAACGTCTTCGAGGACCCGACGACGTGGTCGGGGGTGCCGACGCGGTTGATGTCTCCGGCGATCCGGCCGATCTGGGAGCGCGCGTACTTCCGCAGCCGGTGGATGTCCTCGGGCGTCGGGATCGGGTCGGGGATGAAGTCGGCGTACGTGCGTCCGGCGCCGAGCGGCACGGACACGGCCGCCTGCGGGTACTCGTCCTGACCGGCCGCGATCTCGAGCGAACCGCCGCCGATGTCGAGGAGGAGGATCTTGCCGGCCGACCACCCGAACCAGCGGCGGGCGGCGAGGAACGTCACGCGTGCCTCGTCCCTGCCGGACATGACGTTGAGGGTGACCCCGAGCTGGTCGCTGATCGAGGCGATGAGCGCCTCCCCGTTGGGGGCGTCGCGGACCGCCGAGGTGGCGAACGCGAGGATCTGCTCGGCCCCCTGATCCTCGGCGATCTCGACCGCCTCGGCGACGAAGTCCCGCAGCCGCTGCTGACCGGCCTCGTCGATCGACCCGTCGGGCCGGAGGTATTCGGCGAGCCGCAGGACCTCCTTGTGCGAGGTCGCCGGCAGCGGGGGTGCCCCGACATGAGCGTCGACGACGAGGAGGTGGACGCTGTTGGAACCGATATCGAGGACTGCGAGGCGCATTGGCTCAGTGTATCCCGCAGATCAGCCTGCACTGACCTCCCGCGGCGGCTGCGCCCTCAGTCCTGCCAGTCGCCGACGCCGAACCCGAACTCGGGTGTCCGCTTGGCGAAGAACGCCTCCTGTCCGCGCGCGATCTCCGCCCGGTACGCCTCATCGAGCCACCGAGGCGGCGCGACGTCGTCGGAGAGCGTGCCGCCGAGGACGGACTTCGCCCCGAGCTGACTGAGCCGGGAGAGACCGGCGACCCGCTCCCCCAGCGCCTGTGCGGCACGCAGCGGCGCCTCGGCGACCTCATGGAAGAACCCGAGCCGGTGCATCTGGTCGAAGTCGACGATCGAGGCGGTGAGCAGCAGATACCTGGCCCACGCGTCCCCGAGGACCCGGGCGAGACTCTCGGTGGGGCCGGGCGGGTAGACGAGGCCGAGCTTGGCCGCGGTCACCCCGTACTTCGACCCGGGGGCGGCGATGCGGATGTCGCAGGCCGCGGCGATCTCCGTGCCCCCGCCCACGCAGTTGCCTTCGATCGCCGCGATCGTCACGGTCCGGGAGCCCGCCACCGCCGCTTCGGCGGCGGAGTTGAGCTGCCAGAAATCGGCGATGGGCACGTCGAGGTCGGCGATGTCGGAGCCCGCGGAGAAGTGACCACCGGCGCCGGTGATGATGAGCGCGCCGATCGAGTCATCGGCGTCGACCCCGGCGATGATCTCCGGCAGGGCCCGCCACATCGCGCGCGAGAGCGCATTGCGCTTGTCCGTCCGAGTCAGAACGAGGGTTCCGACCCCACCGGTGACGGTGAAGTCGAAACCCTCGAGTGCGGTCGGACGATAGGGCTCGTCCGCGCTCATGCTCAGCCCCTGGCGTCGGGGACTTCGCGCTGCGGCTCGCCGTCGTACGCGCTCAGCGGACGGATGAGGGCGTTGTTCGCCTGCTGCTCGAGGATGTGCGCCGTCCACCCGGTGATGCGGGACATGACGAAGATCGGCGTGAACTGATCGGTGTCGAAGCCCATGAGGTGGTACGCCGGCCCCGAGGGGTAGTCGAGGTTGGGGTAGATGCCCTTGCGGGAGACGAAGTCCTCTTCGAACGTGTTGTAGAGGTCGAGCAGATCGTTCGCGCCCTTGACCGCCGCCATCTCCTCGAACGCCTTGCGCATCGTCGGCACGCGCGAGTCGCCGTTCTTGTAGACGCGGTGGCCGAAGCCCATGATCTTCGCCTTGCGCGCCAGCGCATCGTCGATCCACGCCGACGCCCGGTCGGCGGAGCCGACCTCTTCGAGCATCGCCATGACCGCTTCGTTCGCCCCGCCGTGCAGCGGTCCCTTGAGCGCCCCGACGGCTCCGGCGACCGCGGAGTAGAGGTCGGAGGTCGTCGAGGTGATGACGCGGGCGGTGAACGTCGAGGCGTTGAACGAGTGCTCGGCGTAGAGGATCATCGAGATGTCGAAGCTGCGCACGACCTCCTCGGCGGGCATCTCGTCGAAGACCATCTTGAAGAAGTTCGCGGCATAGTCGAGGTCAGTGGTCGGGGCGACCGGGTCGAGGCCGTGCCGGCGCCGGTGGTCGATCGCGACGATCGTCGGCAGCTGCGCGTAGAGGCGCTCGGCCTTCGCGAGATTGGCTTCTTCCCCCTCCGAGTCCGCGTCCGGGTCGACGGCGCCGAGGTAGGCGACCGCGGTCTGGACGACGTGCATGGGGTGGGCGTCCTTGGGCAGGCCGAGGATGATGTCGACGAGCTCGGGCGAGATCTCACGCTGGGCGTGCTCGCGGGCCTTGAACTCCGCCAGCTGCTCCTCGGTGGGCAGTTCGCCGTTCCAGATCAGGTAGGCGACATCCTCGAAGTTGCGCTTGGCCGCCAGCTCCTGCACCGGGTAGCCCCGGTAGGTGAGCGAGTTCGTTTCCTGGACTACCTTCGAGACCGCGGTGGTGTCGACGACGACGCCGGCGAGTCCCTTCTTGATTTCTTCGGTCACTGGTGACCCTCCTGTGAGAAGTTGAATACGGCCGAGTCGAATTCGTTGTACGCGGCGTAGTCGATGGTGTCGTAGAGGTCCGCGCGGGTCTGCATCCGCTCGACGAGGCTGACCTGAGTCCCCTCGTCCCGAATCGTCTGCAGCCCCGACTTGATCGCACCCATGGCCAGACGCAGGGTCGTGACCGGGTAGATCACCATCTTCACCCCGACGTCGGCGAGCTGCTGGGTCGTGAAGAGCTCGCTCTTGCCGAACTCCGTCATGTTCGCCAGGATCGGCACGTCGACGCTCGCGGCGAAGCGCTCGAATTCGCTGAGGTCCCGCATGGCCTCGGGGAAGATCATGTCGGCGCCGGCATCGGCGTAGGCCTTCGCCCGGTCGATCGCCCGGTCGAGTCCCTCGCCGGCGCGGGAGTCGGTGCGGGCGCAGATGACGAAGTTCTCGTCCCGGCGGCCCCGGACCGCGGCGGCGATGCGCTGGTTCATCTCGGCCGTGGTGACGACCTCCTTGCCGTCGAGGTGGCCGCACCGCTTCGGGTTGACCTGATCCTCGAGATGCATGCCGGAGAGGCCGGCGTCCTCGAACTCCTGGACGGTGCGGGCGACGTTCATTGCCTCGCCCCACCCGGTGTCGGCGTCGATGAACGTCGGCAGGTTCGTCACCCGCGCGATCGCCCGACCGTGGTCGGCCACCTCGGTGAGTGTGGTCAGTCCGATGTCGGGCAGTCCCATCGCCGCGGAGAACGCACCCCCGGAGATGTAGACGCCCTCGAACCCGGTCTGCTCGATGATCTGGGCGTTGAGCGGGTTGATCGCGCCGGGGAACTGGACGATCTCGCTGCCGGCGAGGAGGTCGCGGAACTGCTTCCGGCGCTCGGCCGGAGTGGCGGTGGCGCCGAGCATCAGAAGATTCCCTTCGATCCGCTGTGGGTGAGGCCCTCGACGGTGAAGCTCAGCTGTCCGACGCCGGCGGCGTCGAGGTTCTCGAGGTTCTCGGCGAGGTCGAGGAAGCGGGTCTGCTCGGTGTCGGTGAGGATGCCCTCGGAGAGGGTGCGGAACTTCTCGACGTAGTTCTCACGGACGAACGGGCGGGCGCCGAGCGGGTGCGCGTCGGCGACGGCGATCTCGTCGGTCAGCGTCGAGCCGTCCTCGAACTCGATCTCCACGCGACCGCCGAAGGCCTTCTCGTTCGGATCCGTCGAGTGGTAGCGGCGGGTCCACTCGGGATCCTCGGTCGTCTCGATCTTGTGCCAGAGCTTCACCGTCTCCGGGCGCGCGGCGCGCTCAGGCGTGTAGGAGTCCTCGTGGTGCCAGCCGCGGTCCTCGAGCGCGACGGCGAAGATGTACATGATCGAGTGGTCGAGGGTCTCACGGCTGGCCTGCGGATCCATCTTCTGCGGATCGTTGGCGCCGGTGCCGATGACGTTGTGGGTGTGGTGGGAGGTGTGGATGACGATCCGCTTGATCTTCGTGAGATCCTCGATCTCCCCGCCGAGCTTGCGCGCGAGGTCAATGAGCGCCTGCGCCTGGTATTCGGCGGAGTGCTCCTTCGTGTACGTGTCGAGGATCGCGCGCTTGGCCTCGCCCTTGGCCGGCAGCGGGATCGTGTAGCGGGCCTCGGGGCCGGAGAGGATCCAGGCGATGAAGCCGTCCTCGCCTTCGTAGATGGGGTTGGGCGCACCCTCGCCGCGCATCGCGCGGTCGATGGCTTCGACGGCCATCTTGCCGGCGAACGCCGGAGCGTGGGCCTTCCACGAGGAGATCTCGCCCTTGCGCGACTGGCGGGTCGCCGTCGTCACGTGCAGGGCCTGCTGGATCGCCTGGAAGGTCACCTCGGTGGGCAGGTGGAGCATCGCGCCGATGCCGGCGGCCGCCGAGGGCCCGAGGTGGGCGACGTGGTCGATCTTGTGCTCGTGCAGGCTCATGCCCTTGACGAGGTCGACCTGGATCTCATAGCCGGTGGCGATGCCGCCTATGAGGTCGGGACCGGCGATGCCCATGTGCTGGGCGACGGCGAGGACCGGCGGGATGTTGTCGCCGGGGTGGGAGTACTCGGCGGCGAGGAAGGTGTCGTGGAAGTCGAGTTCGCGCACGGCCACGCCGTTGGCCCAGGCCGCCCATTCCGGGGAGAAGCGGTCGCCCAGCGGCAGACCGAAGATCGTGGCGCCGGGGCGCAGCGGGTGCGCCTGCGCCTGTTCGCGGGCGTGGGTGGGAGCCGAGCGGTTCACCGAGGCGGCGGCGACGGCGGCGTTGTCGATGACGCGGTTGATGACCATCTCGGTGACGTCGGCATCGACCGGGGTGGTGTCGGAGGCGACTTCTGCGATCTTCCAGGCGAGCTGGTCTTCACGAGCCAGGTTCTCTGAGCTCTTGTGGGTACGGACTTCATGATCAATCATGGGCAATCCCTTCAATCGTCCTTGACCGCCGCTGGCCATGTCGCGACCGCTGCAGGCCTGGGGAGTGGTTGTCTCAACTGTAGGCCACGTCACTGCTGCGTCCGCGGGCCCGGCCAGAGTTTTATCTTGACATCAAGATACTTTACCCGAGCGGTGACGCCCGACACCACCCCGGGTGACCCGGCAGGCGAACGCCGAGGTGGGCGGGCTGTGCCGGGAGGTCCGACCCAGTGGTGACGACGCTGCCCGAGCAGGCCTTCGACCACCGCCGGAGCAGGCCCGCGACCGCCGCCGGGCGAGGTGAACTGTGACACAATCGGGATATGACCCGCACTGCCCTCGACTTCGACGAGAACTGGTTCGACGACAACGAGTTCGCCCAGCTTCGCCGCCGTCTCCCCATCCCCTATGTCAATGCCATTCCGGTCCGCGTCGGCGAGGCCGGAGACGTCGAGCAGATCGGCCTCCTGCTGCGCCGCCTCGACGACGGCACCCTGGGCCGCGAGGTCGTCGGCGGACGCATCCGCTACCACGAGAGCATCCGCCAGGCCCTGCTCCGTCATGCCGAGAACGACCTCGGCCCGATGGCGCTGCCCGTCGTCCCGCCGGCCATCGCCCCGTTCCATATCGCCGAGTACTTCCCCACCGAGGGCACCTCGCTCCTCCACGACCCGCGTCAGCACGCGATCTCGATGTGCTTCGTCATGGAGGTCCGCGGCGAGTGCACCCCGCGCGCCGATGCGCTCAGCCTCGACTGGCTCACCCCCGCCGAGGCGCTGCGCTCCGACATCGTCGCCGAGCTCTCCCACGGCCAGGAGCACATCATCCGCTCGGCCCTGAGCTACCTCGGCTTCGCCGTCTGAGGCACCCCTCCCCCGGCGTCACCCCGGACGCGGGCACGCGCCGCACGCGAGAGGAATCCGTCCGCCTCGCGGTCTTCTACACGGCGTAGAAAACACTTGGGTACACTGAGGGCGACGAGGACGGCACACGGTTTTCGGGGCCGTCGTCCCCGTCAGGGTTGGTCAGGCCCCGATGGAAGGACTGCCATGACTGCTGACTCCCGCTCGTCCGCCGCGAACCCGGCCGAGGCCCGACCGACCGACACCCGCGCCTCCGAGTCCGGACTCACCGACAACCTCGGCGTCCTCGTCGGCTTCGACGGATCCGAGCTCGCAGCCCTTGCCCTGCGCTACGGCGCCGCCGAGGCGCTGCACCGCGGTGTTCCCCTCACCGTCGTCACGGCCTTCACGATGCCCCTGATGATCTACCCGAACATGGCCTCGATCCCGTCCGAGCCCGAGGACGAAGCCGCGATGCGGGCAGCGGAGAAGACGCTCGCCGAGGCGGCCGAACTCCTTGCCGACCATCCCGGTCCGGTGACGTACGCCGTCGAATCCGGTGACGCCGCCGGTGTCCTCGTCAACCTCAGCGCCAACGCCGATGTCATCATCGTCGGCGCCCGCGGACGCGGCGGCTTCATGGGCCGCATGCTCGGGTCGGTCTCGACGGCCCTGCCACCGCACGCCCACTGCCCGACGATCGTCGTCCCCCGCCATTCGGCGCACCGCGGGGACACGAGCGGCCCGGTCGTCGTCGCCGTCGACGGGTCCGAGGGCGCGCGGATCGCGATGTTCACCGCCGCCGAGGCGGCCGCTTCGCGCAACGCCGATCTGGAGATCGTCACAGTGCTGCCGTCCGGGGAGGAATGGCTCTACTGGTACCCGGAGCTCGAACTCGGCGGTGACGTCGCCGATCGCCGGCAGCGGCAGATCGAAGCCGAACTCGACAAGGACGCCGAAGAGCTGCGCAGCCAGTTCCCCGGACTCCAGGTGTCCACCTCGGCGCTCATCGGCGATGCCGCAGTGCTGCTGTCGGCGGCGACGAAGACCGCGCAGCTGACCGTCCTCGGCACTCGGGGTCGCGGAGCCGTGAAGTCCGCTCTGCTCGGATCGGTCTCCCGCGGGGTCCTCCACCATGCCGAAGGCCCGGTCATGGTCGTCCCGGCCTGAGTCCCTCCCCCACCGCACCTGACGATCCCCGGCCCCGCAGACGCGCGGTGCCGGGGATCGTCAGGTGTTGTACAGTGGAGCGCACACGACAGGGGAGCGCCGCCAAGGGCGCTGAGAGTGCAGATGACGCTGCAGACCCTCGAACCTGATGCGGCTAGCACCGCCGAAGGAAGTCGAGACTCTTCTACCCCTCCTTGAGACACGAGGAGGCGCTATGCCGAACACCACCACGCCCGGTTCCCGCTCGACGACGGCACCGGCATTCACCCAGGCCCCGCCGACGAAGAAGTGGCGGGTCGTCGACTACGTCGTCACCGCGGTCCTCGGCATCGCCGTGGGCCTGATCTTCTGGGTGCTCGCCGCCAGCTGGAAGGGCATCGAACTCGCCTTCCAGGCGTTCCCGCCCTCGATCGGCCTCATCGCCGGCCTCTGGGTGCTCGCCGGACCGCTCGCCGGGGCGATCATCCGCAAACCCGGGGCCGCGCTGCTGTGCGAACTCCTCGCCGCCGCCGTCGAAGGCGTCCTCGGCTCCCACTTCGGGGCGACGGTGCTGCTCTCGGGCTTCCTCCAGGGCCTCGGTGCCGAACTCGTCTTCGCCGCCTTCGGCTACCGGAAGTTCACCCTGTGGGTGACCGCGCTGTCCGGACTCGTCGCCGCGGCGTTCATGGCCGTGAGCGAGAACATCCTCTACAACGCCGAGTGGCAGTTCGACTTCCAGCTCGCCTACGCGGTGTGCGCGATGATCTCCGGCGTCGTCATCTCCGGCATCGGCGCCTGGTACGCCTACCGCGCGATCGCCAAGACCGGGGCGCTGAGCTCCTTCGCCTCCGGCCGCGTGCGCTGATGGGCCTGCCGATCCGCGCCCACGGATACTCGTGGCGGCACGCCGATCGGGACAGCCTCGCCGTCGGCCCCGTCGACCTCGACATCGCCCCAGGTGAGAAGGTTCTCCTCCTGGGCCCGTCGGGGGCGGGGAAGTCGACGCTCCTCCATGCGATCGCCGGGGTCCTGCCCACCGAGGCCGGGGAGTCAGGCGGTGAGTTCCTCGTCGGCGAGGCCGCGCCCGACCCCCGCCGAGGTGTCACCGGGCTCGTCCTCCAGGACCCGAATTCGCAGGTGATCTTCTCCCGCATCGGTGACGATGTCGCGTTCGGAATGGAGAACCTCGGTCTGCCCGCCGAGGTGGTCGACGCGCGGATCGACGCCTCCCTGGCCGCCATGGGCCTCGACCTTCCCCAGTCCCACCCCACGGCGGCACTGTCCGGGGGCCAGAAGCAGCGGCTCGCGCTCGCCGGGATCCATGCGATGGCACCCGAGGTCATCGTCCTCGACGAGCCGACGGCCAACATCGACCCCGTCTCGGCGAGGGCCGTCCGCGATGCCGTGCTCACGGTCCAGGAGTCCACTGCGGCGACGATGATCGTCGTCGAGCACCGGGTGGGCCTGTGGAGCGACGACGTCGACACCGTCATCGTCCTCGGCCGCGCCGGCATCGTCGCCCACGGCACCCCTGATGAGGTCTTCGGTGATCCGGCACTCACCGAGGTGCTCAAGGCCACCGGGATCTGGCTGCCCGAATCCGGGTCCCCCACCGCGACCGACCGCTGGACGGTGCCCGCGCGAACCGGAGCACAGGACCGGCTCGGGTCCCCGGTGCTCGTCGGTGAGCGCCTGAGCGTCGCCCGACCACGGGCGACCGTGCCCGCGGCGACCGATCTCGACCTCGAGGTGCGGGCGGGCGAGGCGCTCGGCATCGTCGGCGCCAACGGGGCCGGGAAGTCGACGACGGCACTGACCCTGGCCGGCCTCATCCCCGAGTTCTCCGGCGTGGTGCGTGCGGCGGGGCCGCTTGCCGCCGGGGCGAAGGAGGCACGGCCGTTCACGTGGCCCTCGAAGTTCCTCGCCCCGCGCATCGGCATGGTCTTCCAGGAACCCGAGCATCAGTTCCTCAAGTCCAGCGTCGCCGATGAGCTCGCCCTCGGTCCGCGACTGGCCGGCTGGTCGACGGCCGAGGTCGACGCTCGGGTAACCGAGCTGCTCGAGACCCTGGGACTGGCCGACATCGCCGACGCCCACCCGCAGGGTCTCTCCGGCGGGGAGAAGCGTCGCCTGTCGGTGGCGGCGATGATCGCTCCGCGCCCCCAGGTCCTCATCGTCGATGAGCCGACGTTCGGGCAGGACGCGCTGACGTGGGCGGGACTCGTCGCCCTGTTCCTCGACGTCCTCGACCACGGCAGCGCTGTCGTCGCCGTCAGCCACGACCTCGACTTCCTCGACGCGATCGGGGCCCGCCGCTTCACGCTCGGCACGGCGGCCCAGACTCTGCGGGGTGAGCGCGTTGAGTGAGAGTGCAGCAATGACCCGTGAGCGCGTCACCGTCGAGGATCCGGGTCAGCTCATCCCCGTGGTGCGCCGCACGGCGCTCGTGCGCTGCAACCCGCTGACGAAGATCGCCGTCGCACTCATCCTCATGGTCGGAGCGCTGCTGAGCATCGACGTCGTCTCCGCGGGGATCATCCTCGGGTTCTCACTCCTCGCCCTGCCGCTGACCGGGCTCGACCTCAAGGCGGCGCTCACACGGCTGTGGTTCCTGCCAGTCGGGGCGCTCCTCGCCGCATGGGGCACGGCGATCCTCGCCGAGAAGACGGGAGCCACCGTCGTCGACGTCGGTCCGATCCTCATGACGACCGGGTCGTTGGAGTCGGCTGCGGCGATCTTCGTGCGCGCCCTGGCACTGGCGATCCCGCTCGTCGTCCTCGCCTCGGCGATCGATCCCAGGGACCTCTCGGATGCCCTCGTCCAGCACCTGCGCCTGCCCGAGACCGTCGTCATCTCGATCCTCGCGGCCAGTCGCCTCCTCGGCCTCCTCGTCCTCGAATGGCAGACCCTGTCGATGGCCAGACGGGCCAGAGGACTCGCCGGCGGGTCGATCCTGCGGCGCACCCGCAGTCTCTTCGCAGGCATCTTCGTCCTCCTCGTCCAATCGATCCGCCGTGGCACGACCCTGGCGATGGCGATGGAGGGACGGGCGTTCGGGCGGCCGGGCAGGACGTGGCGCAGGCGCTCGACGTTCGGCACCGCTGATGCGGTCGTCCTCGTCCTCGCCGTCGTCGTCGCAGTCGTCGCGGTCGCCTCGGCGCTGGTGCTCGGGACGTGGAACCCGATCATTCCAGGCTGAGGTCTCAGACCTCGGCGATGAGGTCCTTGAGGTGTGCCCGCCACTCCTCGAGCGACTCGGCGCTCGGCAGCTTCGAGGCGGTGAGGGTGAGGCGCGTGCGCGCGTCGTCCTTCGGTTCGGCGGCTGCTTCGATCTTCGTCCCGTCAGCGAGGTCGGCGCGCCAGAACGAGCGCTTCGCCGTCGTCGACGGGCGGGGTTCACCGTCAAGGGCGACCCCGCCCAGTGAGCCGTCGACGAGGGCGGCGAAGCGGTCGATGACGTCTCCGCGCTGTCCGGTCACGGTGCGGGAGACGGCGACGTCGAAGGTGCCGTCGGCGCGCTGACCGGGAATCCGTCGGCCGATCTCCTGCTCGTAGGCGACGACGGCACCCTGGACCCACCAGCCGTGGTTGTCGACGACGCCGTCGAACTGCGGGTAGAGCGCATCGGCGAGTTCCTTGTGGCTCGCGTCCTTGCCCCCGGCCTTTTCAAGCCGCTGACGGGTCTGCGCCCAGGGCTCGCCGAGGGCCTTCTCGATGGACTCGATGTTCTGTGCTCGCGTCACCATGGTGTCAGTGTAGCCAGCCAGGGCGCGCTGATTCGGCCGAGCGGCACAGACTGCGCGGCTTAGACTGCGATCGTGACGGATGCGGATGGGTACACCGAGGACGAGAAGTGGCTCGTCGTGCGCGGACGACGGTGGCGGCGCACCGATCCCGCACTTCCCGACGCTCTCGTCGAGCAGCTGAAGAGCCACCTCGGGCGGGCCCGCAACGCGGTGCGGTCGGCGAAGACGGCAGCCGACGACACAGCCCTGCGGGCGGCTCGAGAGCGCGTCGGCGTCGCCAAGCGGGGCCTCGGCGAGCGGGGCGAGAAGTGGTGGGAGATGCCGCGTGCCGACCGGCTCGCCCGCGCCGAGGAGGCGCTGAGCGAACTCGATCGCTGAGCTGACCTCGTCAGTCGATGACGAGTTCGCCCATCTCGTCCCAGCCGTCGCCGTCGAGTTTGCGGGAGACGATCTTCGGCGTCGAGGCGAGCAGCGGGCGCATCGATTCGAGCCCGGCGGCGAAGTGATCGCTGTTGACATGCGGCTCGGCACCGTCGTCGGTGAACGCTTCGAGCAGAACGTACTCGTTGGGCTTCTCGAGGCTGCGCGACCATTCGAACCAGAGGTTGCCGGGTTCGGCGCGGGTCGCCTCGGTGAAGTCGCGCACCACCTCGGGGAAGGACTCCGCGTTCTCGGGCTTGACGTCGAACTTGACGACGATGAAGATCATGATTCTCCTCTGCGCGTGGTGACGGTGGTCCGACCGCACCGGGTCTCAGGCACGGTCGCCTGGGCCGGTCGGCCATGTCTCCACCCAATCACGATCACAGAGGTTTGACGAGTCCGAGCGCTCATCGGGGTGGGCTCAGTCGCGCGGGGCACCGCGCCGGCGGTCAGGCCGTCGCGCGGCGCAGCAATGCGACGAGGCTGTCGCGCTCTTCGGTGGTGAGCGCGTCGACGGGTGCCTGGTCCGACAGGGCGTCGAGGACATTGGCCCGGCACCGCTGACCTGCTGGGGTGAGCGAGAGGAGCTTCGCCCGTCGGTCGCTGGGGTGCGGCCGGCGTTCGACGAGCCCCTGGTCCTCCATGCGATCGACGACGTATCCCGCGTTCGAGGTCTCGCAGCTCATGTGCTCGGCGAGCTCGGTCAGGCGCATCGGCTCCCCCAGCTCGCGCAGCGCGATCGCCTGGGAGGCCGTGATCCCCAGGGTGTCGGCGACGCGGCGGATGTGCGAATCGAGGCGCTGGTTGAGGCGCGCCACGAGGCCGCAGAGTTCGACATCGCTCTCGGTTCCGCTCATGGGGCGATCATAGCAGAATTCATCCGAATTCATATAGTCAAAACTCGGACTATGTGTTTAGACTTCGTATTATCCGAACTCGGATTATATGGAGGTTGCCAATGCCCACGACGCACGCCCCCGCACGCTCGAGGACGAGCCTGCTCGCCGCTCTCGGTCTCGCCCAGCTGCTCATCGGCCTCGATTACAACATCGTCTTCGTCGCCCTGCCCGAGATCGCGTCTCTGGGATTCTCCGCGCCGACGCTCCAATGGGTCGTCAGCGCCTATGCCATCGCCTTCGGCGGGTTCCTCCTGCTCTGCGGCAGGCTCACCGATGCCCTCGGCCGCAGGCGGATGTTCTTCACGGGGCTGACACTCTTCGCGCTCGGCTCCCTGCTGGGGACATTCGCCGTCGCCGAATGGATGCTCATCGCAGGACGCGGCATCCAGGGACTCGGGGGTGCGGCACTGGCTCCCTCGACCCTCGCACTGCTCACCGTCGGCTTCCGTGAGGGGTCGGACCGCAACCGCGCCCTGGGCATCTGGGGAGCCGCCGGGTCGACCGGAATGGTCCTCGGATCCATCCTCGGCGGGGTGCTCACCGACGCCTGGGGGTGGCGGTCGGTGTTCGCGATCAACATTCCGCTCATCCTCGTCATCGTCGTCCTCGCTGTGCGCGCGGTGCCGTCCGATACCGGCCACCCGAGCCTGCGGCGACTCGACGTTCCCGGGGCGATCCTCACGACCGCCTCGGCGATCCTCATCGTCATGGGACTCACCTTCGCCGCCGAGGACGGATGGGCGACGGCACCGACGCTCAGCTGCCTCGGTGCCGGCTTCCTCGGACTCATCACCCTGCTCATCGTTGAGCGCCGAACCGCGCAGCCCCTGCTCGATCCGGCGAAATTCCGCCACCGGCCCCTGGCCGCCGGCACTGCGTCGACGTTCCTCTTCATGGCCGGCTTCGGAGCGACCGCATACTTCCTCACGCTCTACTTCCAGGACACGCGCGGCCTCACCCCCCCTCGCCACGGGACTCGCCTTCGTCGTGCCCTGCGTGGGCGTGCTCGTCGGAACGACTCTCGGCGGTCGCCTCGCGACCCGGACCGGCCTGCGGACCACGATGGTCACGGGGCAGGTGATCGGGCTGTTCGGGGTCGCCGGCTTCGCCGCGCTCGTCGACGACGGTTCGCCGTGGCCGCTGGTGTTCGGCCTCGCCCTGCTGTTCAGCCTCGGCCAGGGTGTCGTGTTCACGACGATGTTCGCGACCGCGACGACGGGCATCGACGAGTCAGGGCAGGGATACGCCGGAGGCGTCGCGACGGCCGGTCAGCAGATCGGCGGGGCCATCGGACTCGCCGTGCTCATCAACCTCACGACCGCAGCAGCAGGGCCGACGCTCACGGTCGCGATGACAGGGATCGCAGCGATCATCGTCCTCGGTCTCATCGTCGCGTTCGCCGTTCCCGGTCGCGCGGCTCTGAGGCGGCAGCACAGAGAATGAGGCCCTGTCAGACCCGGATTTGGGCCAGCCGCGCTCAGTCGCGCCGGGCGCGCCGAACGGCGATGACGAGGGCGGCGATGAGCAGAAGGAAGCCCAGAGCCCACAGCCAGAGCGCAAACCCGGAACCGGCCGGCACTATCGCGGGGACGAAGCACAGACCGGCCAGCACCGGCAAGATCACCATCAGCACTCGGGTCATGGATTCTCCTCTCCTCGTCGACGCTATCGAGCAACGTCGCCTGTGGTCAACACGCCGGGGTACGGAGGCGGCTCGACGGTTGACGACACAGCATCAGCGAAGCGCAGTGGCCGAGACTGGCGCTAGCGCACAGCGGTGTGCTTCCCCGCGAGGTGGATCCGATTCGAGAAGCGCCGAAGAATCGAGCGGAATCCACCTCGCTGGGGCGCTCAGGCGCGCAGAGCGCGTCGAGCGATCGCGGAGCAGCAGGCCGACACGCGGTCCGGCAATGGTGCAGAATCCAGCACCGAAACCTATGGGCGCTCGGCGATGAGCACGAGGAAGCCGCTGTCGGGCTCGAAGGGGTGGATCTCCCACGTCGAGAGCTTGAGGCTGACGATCATGCCCGTCGACTCGATGTCGGCGACGAAGTCGGCGAAGTCGTAGCCGCGTCCGGCCCCGAACCCGGCGACGAAGCGCCCGCCGTGCTTGAGCGTCGACTTGATGTTGGCGAGAGTCTGGCGCCGCGATGCCGGGTCGAGGAAGGCGAGCACGTTGCCGGCGCACACAGTGACGTCGATGTCCGTGATCCCGGCGGCCGCGAAGTCGAAGTCGGCGAGGTCGCCGGTGTGCCACTCGCCGCTCGGGAAGTCCTCCTCGGCGACAGCGATGAGGAACTCGTCGAGGTCGACGCCGTAGACCGTGTGCCCGGCGCCGAGGAGCAGACCGCCGACACGACCGGTGCCGCACCCGGCATCGAGGATGCGCCCGCCGCGGGGTGCCATCGCATCGACGAAGCGCGCCTCTCCCCCGATGTCATGGCCGGCGTCGACGAGATTGCGCCAGCGCTGGGCGTAGTTCGCCGAATGGTCGGGGTTGTTCGCGCGGATGCGGTTCCACTGGTGGTCGAAGCTCATGGGCTCAGTGTAGGCCCACGTGGATGCGCTCTCCTTCGGCAGAGAAGAGGGCGAGCACCTCCGCCGCCGAGGTGGTCGCGCTGGCGATCCCATGCGGTTCCCGGGTGTCGAATTCGGCGGCCTCCCCCGTGGCCAGAGTGGTCACCGTGGCCCCGAGTCTGAGGTCGACGGTTCCGCTGAGCACGTAGAGCCATTCGTACCCGCCGTGCGCTCGCTGCGTGATCGGCTCCCCCGGCCGGTGCCCGGGCAGGACGATCTTGACAGCCTCGACCGGCGCGTTCCGATTGGTCAATGGCAGGAACACCATCCCGTGGGCGCGGATCGGCGTCGGGCGGATCCGCGGGTCGCCCGTCGACGGCGCTCCGACGAGGTCGTCGAGGGCGACCCGATAGATGCGGGCGAGCGCGATGAGCAGGTCGAGGGTGGGCCGCCGCCGTCCCGATTCGAGGCGGGAGAGCGTGCTCACGGACGCACCCATCTGCTCGGCCACCTCGGCGAGGGTCAGTCCCCGCGCGGTCCGGGTCTCCCGCAGCCGCGGGCCGATCGCTTCGAGCAAGGGGTCGAGCGCGTCACCGTCGGTGCCGTGAGACGAGCCGCCGGCGCCGTGCACATCGATTCTGCCGTGCGGGTCGCGGGGAGAACTGTCCATGGCTCCTCACTGTAGCGGTCACCCGGCAGCGGCCCGCCCGTTGCGCGGCGCGATCACTCCCGCCCGCTCATGCGAAGACCTCGGCGACCACCTCGGCGACGGCGGCCACCGGCGCACTCGGGGCGGGGACGGTGAGGACGATGATGTCCCGACCGCCGGCCCCGGTGACGGGGTGGAGATCGACGCCCGGTCCGCCGAGGGACATCATGATCGGGGTCGCGAGCGTGAGGCCGAGTCCGGTGCCGGCGAGCGCGAGGGCGACGGCGGTGTCGGTGACGATGTGGCTCTCCTTCGCCTGAATCCCCATCGCCGAGGTGGCCAGCCGCATCGCCCGACCGAAGAGATCGGTCGCCGGCGGCAGGATCCAGTCCGCCTCGGCGAGCTCGCCCGGTGACGGCAGCGGCTGGCCGGCCGGAGTGACGACGCCGAAGTCCTCGGCGGCCACCGTCGTCCACGTCAGGCCGCGCATCGGCGGCAGCGGCACGGCCGGGTAGTCGATGCCGATGCCGAGGTCGATGGCGCCGTCGATGACGGCCGCCGACATCGTCTCGACGTCGACCTCCCGGGCGCGGACGACGATGTCGGGGTGGCGCTCGGCGAGCAGACGGACGATGAGCGGCAGTCCGCTGGTCGACGTCGACCCGAACACTCCGAGGGTGACGATCGCCTCGCGCTCGAAGTCGCGGCCGAGCATCGCAAGCTCCGCCTGCGCCTGGGCGGCGAGAATGCTGCGGGCGCGCGGGAGCAGGGTGCGACCGGCCTCGGTGAGCACGAGGGAGCGTCCGCGGCGGATGACGAGGTCGGAGCCGACGGTGCGCCGCAGTGCGCTCATGTGCTGGGAGACCGCTCCGATGCTGTAGCCCAGCGCTTCGGCGGCACGGGTCATCGAGCCGCGTTCGGCGACGACGACGAACGTCTGCAGCTGCCCGAGCGTCCAGGTCATGGGCACAGACTAGCGGTTTTAAGGAATCGTGAAAACAGTCTTCACAGACTCGGCCTTGTCCTTAAATGTGTTCGGTCGCACAATGGTGGACAAGCCGACAACGGTGTCGGCCCCGAACCAGCTGAGGTGCAGTGTGAACGCAGATGTGGTCATCATCGGCGGCGGCGTCATGGGCGCGTCGATCGCCTTCAACCTCGCCGCCGCGGGGGCAGGGAGCATCGTCCTCGTCGAACGCGATGTCCCGGGCTCCGGGTCGACGTCGAAGGCCGCTGGCGGGGTGCGCTGTCAGTTCTCCGACGAGGTGAATATCGCCCTGTCCGTGCGCAGCCTCGAGATCCTCCGCGACTTCGAATCGCGCTTCGGCATCGACATCGACCTCGTCTCCAACGGCTACCTCTTCCTCCTCGACTCCCCCGAGGCGGCGAGGACGTTCGCCGGCAACGTCGACCTCCAGCGGTCACTCGGTCTCGACTCGCAGATGCTCACCGTCGCCGAGGTCGCAGCCCTCGCCCCCTACGTCGACACGGCGGGTCTCGTCGCCGGGGCGTTCAATCCCGGTGACGGGCACTGCACTCCCGAATCCGTCGTTGCCGGCTACATCAGCGCCGCCCGTGACCGCGGCGTCACCGTGCTCACATCCTGCGAGGTCACCGGCATCCTCACGAAGGGCGCGGCCGGGAAGCGGACGATCACCTCGGTGGAGACGACGGCGGGCCCGATCACGTGCTCACAGGTCGTCTGCGCGGCCGGTGCCTGGTCGGGACTGATCGGCGAGATGGCCGGCGTCGACCTCCCCGTCACCCCGCTGCGACGCGAGATCATGGTGAGCGAACCGGTGGCGTTCGACACCTCCGCAATGCCGTTCACCATCGACTTCGCCACCAGCTACTACGTCCACCCCGAAGGCCCCGGCCTCCTCTTCGGCTGCCCCGATGCCGAGGACCGGTGGGGGTTCGACGACCGCCGCGACCCGGAGTGGCTGTTCCGGCTCTCCGAGCTCATCGACCGGCGCACCCCGAGCCTCGCCGACGTCGACATCCGACGCGGCTGGGCGGGCCTCTACGAGATGACCCCCGACCACAATGCGCTCATCGGGCAGGCCCGCGAACTCGAGGGCTTCACCTACGCGTGCGGGTTCTCCGGCCACGGGTTCCTCATGGGTCCGGCCGTCGGCGAGGTCGTCGCCGACCTCCTCACCGGCCGCACCCCGTTCGTCGACGTCTCCCCGCTCGACAAGGACCGCTTCTCCCTTTCGGGACTGCGCAAGGAGCTCAACATCGTGTGACCATGACTCCCCTCCCTCCCACTTCGATGCCTGCACCCTAGCCACCGCCACTGACACAAACCCGCCTGAGACACAGTGAGGACCATGATGACCACGACCTCCACCCCCACCGCTCTTCCCACCGATCACACCGTCGCCGCCCTCCTCGACGAGGGGCTGCGCGCCTGCGGCGTCGGCGCCGCCGTGCTCACCGCCGACACCGCGACCGGGCAGACGCTGACTGCCCGCTCCCCGATCACCGGGCAGGTGCTCGCGACGATCCCCGCCGACTCCCCGCAGACCGCCGCGGCGAAGATCGGGCAGGCGGCAACCGCCTTCGAGAGCTGGCGGGACGTTCCCGCTCCCGTCCGCGGCCGGCTCGTCAGCCGCTGGGGTCAGCTGCTTGCCGAGCACAAGGAGGAGCTTGCGAAGATCGTCACCGTCGAGGCCGGCAAGACCCCGTCCGAGGCCGCCGGCGAGGTCCAGGAGATGATCGACATCTGCGAGTTCGCGCTCGGCCAGTCCCGGCAGCTGTGGGGCAAGACGATGCCGAGCGAACGTCCCGGTCACCGACTCATGGAGACGTGGCATCCGCTCGGAGTCGTCGGAGTGATCTCCGCATTCAACTTCCCCGTCGCCGTGTACTCGTGGAACACCGCCCTCGCGCTCGTCGCCGGAGACGCCGTGGTGTGGAAGCCCTCGGAGAACGCCGTGCTCGCTGCCCTCGGCGCCCAGTCGCTGCTGGCCCGGGCCGCCGCCGAGGTGGGGGCACCGGAGGGTCTCGTGCCCGTCCTCGTCGGCGGTCGCGGCATCGGCGACGCCATGGTCCGCGACGACCGAGTGGCGTTGGTCTCTGCCACGGGGTCGGTGCGGATGGGCCGTGAGGTCGGTCCGGTCGTCGCCGAGCGCTTCGGACGGGTCCTGCTCGAACTCGGCGGCAACAATGCCGCGATCGTCACCCCGAGCGCGGACATCGACCTGGCGCTGCGCGGGGTCGTCTTCGCCGCCGCGGGCACCGCCGGGCAGCGGTGCACGACCCTGCGCCGCCTCATCGTCCATGAGTCGATCGCCGAGGAGTTCGTCGAGCGGATCGTCGCCGCGTACGCGACCCTGAGCATCGGTTCACCCACGGACGACGGGGTGCTCGTCGGGCCGCTCATCAACTCAGGCGCGTTCGAGGCGATGCAGTCGGCGCTGGCCCGGGCACAGGCCGAAGGGGGAACCGTGCTCACCGGCGGCGGACGCGTGTTCGCCGAGGAGCGACCCGACGCCCACTACGTCGAGCCTGCGCTCGTGCGGATGCCCGGCCAGACCTCGGTGATGGAATCGGAGACCTTCGCCCCGATCCTCTACGTCGTCACCTACTCCGACCTCGACGAGGCGATCGCCCTCCACAACGGGGTGCCGCAAGGGCTGTCCTCGGCGATCTTCACCTCCGACCTCGCCGAGGCGGAGACCTTCCTCTCCCGCTCCGACTGCGGCATCGCCAACGTCAATATCGGCACCTCGGGGGCGGAGATCGGCGGGGCGTTCGGCGGTGAGAAGGAGACCGGCGGCGGTCGCGAATCGGGGTCGGAGTCGTGGAAGGCCTACATGCGGCAGGCGACGAACACGATCAACTACTCCGGCGAACTGCCTCTGGCCCAGGGCGTGGAGTTCCTCTGAGGCGACAGCCGACGGTCACCGGCCTCTCACCGCTGTGCGATGAGCTCCTCGATGGCCCTCCTGCGCCGGGCGAGATCGGCCGATTCGGTCTCGATCCGGGCGACGTTCTCCCGGATCCGGGCCGCCACCTGCGGGCACATGCCGATCGGCAGATCCGGATCATCACCGAGGCACGGCAGCATCACCGTGATCGTGTCGAGGTTGAACCCGGCGCCGAGCAGCCGGCGGATTCGCGCAACCGTTCCGACCGCCTCGGCGCCGTATTCGCGATACCCTGTCGGCGTGCGCGATGAGACCAGCAGACCTCTGTCCTCGTAGTGCCGGATCGAGCGTCGTGCGCCTCGGCGGAGTCGAGGCCACGGTGCTCTACGCCGTCTACGTCATCGCCTTCCAGGCCGGCATCGTCGCGGGAACCTGGGCCGGCGGAGTCAGCCTCGGCGAAGGCTCTCTTCCTCCGCCGCTCTGCCTGGGACTCGCGGTGCTCACCCTGCCGCTCATCCTCGCCACGACACGGCCTTCGCGATCGAGCAGGAGGGCGCCGGTGACCTGACACCCAGGAGGGCAGCCGGCTGACGCGGGGAACTAGACTGGCCGGTGAACCCAGACCCCAGAGGAGAGCACCCGTGATTGAGCTGAAGACACCCGCCGAGATCGACAAGATGGCGGTGACCGGTCGCTTCGTGGCGAACACGCTGGCCGAACTGTCTCAGACCGCCGAACCCGGCATGAACCTCATGCACCTGGAGAAGCGGGCACGCACGCTCATCGAGCAGGCCGGAGCGAAGTCCTGCTACTGGGACTACGCTCCCTCGTTCGGTTCGGGTCCCTTCCGCAACGTCATCTGCCTCTCCGTCAACGACGGCGTCCTCCACGGCAAACCCCACGACTACGTCCTGGCCGACGGCGACCTCCTCACCCTCGACTTCGCGGTGTCCATCGACGGCTGGGTCGCCGACGCCGCCCGCTCCGTCATCGTCGGCACCGGCACCGAGGAGGACCAGCGCCTCATCGACTCGACGTGGGCCGGCCTCGAGGCGGGGATCGGGGCCGCGCAGGCCGGCAACCGCCTCGGCGACATCTCCCAGGCGATCGGCGACATCGCCGATGCCCAGCGCATCCCGGTCAACCTCGATTTCGGCGGTCACGGGCTCGGGCACACGATGCACGAGGACCCCCACGTCGCCAACCGCGGCAAGGGCGGGCGCGGCATGGTGCTCAAGCCGGGCCTGACCCTGGCGATCGAACCGTGGTGGTCGTTCACGTCGAAGAAGCTCACAGTCGACCAGGACGGGTGGACCCTGCGGGTGGCCGACGGCTCGAACGGTGCCCATTCGGAGAACACGATCGCCATCACCGAGGACGGTCCCCGGGTACTGACCGTCGCCGACTGAGGTCTGGCCCCGGACGTCGTGTCCGTGGCGCACGCGTCATGTCCGTGGCGCATGCCAGACTTGCCGTATGTCTTTCACCTGCACCGAATGCGGATACTCGACCGTGAAGTGGCTCGGGCGGTGCCCCGAATGCCAGGCCTGGGGCACTCTCGAGGAGAAGGGCGCCGGTGCGACGTCGGTGAAGACGAAGGTGAAGAAGTCGAGCGGGGCGAAGTCGATCACCGAGGTGGACACGACCCTGGCGGTGGCGAAGCGGACCTTCGTCGACGAATTCGACCGGGTGCTCGGCGGCGGCATCGTCCCCGGCGGGGTCATCCTGCTCTCCGGGGAGCCCGGAGTCGGGAAGTCGACTCTCCTCCTCGACGTCGCCGCGCGCGCCGCGAAGTTCGAATCGGCGGTCCTCTACGTCACCGGCGAGGAGTCGGCCGGACAGGTGCGGCTGCGCGCCGACCGGATCAACGCCCTCGAGGAGAACCTGCTGCTGGCCGCGGAGACCGACCTCGGCGCCGTGCTCGGGCTCATCGAAGCCGAGAACCCCGACCTGCTCATCGTCGACTCGATCCAGACGCTCGCCTCCTCGGAGGTCGACGGCGTGCCCGGCGGGGTCACCCAGGTCAGGGAGGTCGCGGCCGCCCTCATCCGGGAGGCGAAGTCCCGGTCCCTGTCGACCGTGCTCGTCGGACACATCACGAAGGACGGCACGATCGCCGGACCCCGTCTCCTCGAGCACCTCGTCGATGTCGTGTGCACCTTCGAAGGCGAGAAGCACTCCCGGCTGCGGATGCTGCGGGCGATCAAGAACCGGTTCGGTCCCACCGACGAGGTCGGCTGCTTCGACATGGAGGAGAACGGGATCAAGAGCCTCGAGGATCCCTCCGGTCTCTTCCTCTCCCGCGCGTCAGGGTCCACGCCGGCGGGCACGTGCCTGACGGTCAACCAGGAGGGCAAGCGGCCGCTGCTCGTCGAGGTGCAGTCCCTGGTCACCGAGTCCGCGGCCGGTCAGACGCGGCGTTCGGTGTCGGGAGTCGACTCCTCGCGGGTGGCGATGATGATCGCCGTGCTCAGCCAGAAGGTCTCCGCGGCCGGGTTCGCGAAGTCCGATGTCTTCGTCGCCACAGTCGGTGGGGCCAAGCTCGTCGAACCGGCCAATGATCTGGCGATCTGCCTGTCTCTGGCCTCGGCCGCTCTGGGGCGGGCCCTCTACGCGAAGTTCGTCGCGATCGGCGAGATCAGCCTCTCCGGTGAGATCCGCAATGTGCCCAACCTCGGCCAGCGGCTGAGCGAGGCGGCACGGTTGGGCATGACGCGGGCGATCGTCGCCCGTGGCGCGCTGCGCAACGTCTCGATCCCCGACGGCATGGTCGTCAAGGAATGCGAGCACGTCGCCGAGGCGGTCGAACTCGTCCTCAACGACAAGGACAAGTGAGCCGACGGGCGGTGCCTGCGGTCGCCGGTCGCGGCGATCGCGGCCTGCGCGGCTGGTGTGCGATGTCAGTGACCTCGGAGGGGAGAAAATCCGAGACTTCCGCGGCGAAACAGGGCATGCTTGAAAGATGACCACGACAGTGTTTCCGGCACTGAGGACGACGGACATCGCGGCGACGACCGCGATGCTCATCACCCTCGGCTTCGTCGAGCGCGTCACGGTGCGGGACGAGGACGACCCGAGTCTCGTCCTCCATGCCGAATACGCGCTCGGTGAGACCGGCGGAGTGATGATCGGGTCCGTGCGCCATGACGGTTCGGCCCTCGACAGCGTCGGCGGGGCGGCGATCTACGTCGTCGTCCCCACCGAACGGGAGGTCGACCGGCTCTATCGTGAGATCCGCGAGCTCGGGCATGCGATCGTCCGGCCGGTGGCCACGCAGTCCCACGGCGGACGGGAGTTCGCGTTCCGCGACCACGACGGCAATTCGTGGGGTGTGGGCTCGTACCGCGGCGTCTGAGCGGATTAGCCGTCGGAGTTCTCGGTCTCCGTGGGCTTCGGAGTCGGCGACTCGGTCGCCATCTTCTCCTCCTCGGCCTTCTTCTTGTCGGCTTCTTCCTTCTCTTTGGCCTTCGTCGCCTCGTCCTTCTCGAGCTCGAAGGGCACAGGTTTGCTCTCTTTGTCGCCGAGTTTGACGATGAGATCGTACGTGCCCGCCTCGAAGCCCTTGCTCGCCTTGTTGCAGTTCTTGTCGACGCGGACCCGGTTCCATTCGAACTGGGCGGTCTTCTGGGACTGCGGAGCGAACTCCGTCGGCGCTTCGGCGTTCTCATCGTCGTCGGCGGCGCAGTACTTCGAGGACCACACGACGTCCCCTTCCTGCTCGACGACGAACTCCTGTTGCTTCGTGCCGACCTCGATGAGGCAGGTGGCCGTGTGGTTGTTGCCGATGACCATCTCGAACTTCGGCTTCGTGTTCTCGTCGTAGCTCTTCTTGTCGGCCTTCGCGCTCACCGAGACGGAGTCCGGCGGGCAGGCGCCGCTGGCGGCCTGCGCGTCGGGGACCGGAGCCTGCGGGGTCGGTGAGGCGCTCGTGGGAGCGTCGGCCGCGGTCGGCTCCTGGTCGGTCAGACCGCCGATCGCCTTCGTGATGCCGGCGACACCGAGCACGATGAGTCCGATGACGACGAGGCTGAGCACCGCCAGGGTGATCCGCCGCCGACGGTAGACGTGCGCAGGCAGCTTGCCGCTAGACTGGCGGGGCTGTTTCGGCTGCGAACCACGATCGGAAGGAGTCATCGCAATGAGCCTAGGCAATTGCGAATGAGCATCCAAATGACACACCGCACCTCTGCCGAAACTGGGATCACCCCCACAGCACCGGTCTTCCCGGACGTGCCCGAGTCCGCCATCACACGCGTCCAGACGACGATCATCGACTGGTTCGAGGCAGCCGCCCGACCCCTGCCGTGGCGGGCCGAAGGCACCTCGGCGTGGGCGGTCCTCGTCAGCGAGATCATGTCCCAGCAGACTCCGGTCTCCCGCGTCGCCCCACGCTGGAGCGAATGGCTCGAGCGCTGGCCCACTCCTGCCGACCTGGCGGCAGCCCCCACCGCCGAGGTGCTCCAGCGATGGGATCGCCTCGGCTACCCGCGTCGTGCGCTGCGGCTGCAGGAAGCCGCGAGAGTCATCGCCGACGACCACGACAACCAGGTGCCCGACACTGCTGCCGCTCTCGAGACGCTGCCGGGGATCGGGTCGTACACCGCGGCAGCCGTCGCCTCGTTCGCTCACGGCGAGCGCACCACGGTCCTCGATACGAATGTGCGCCGAGTCCTCGTCCGCGTCTTCGCCGGCCGAGACCGGCCCACGGTGTCACCGAGCCGCAGGGAGACCGTCTGGGCCGAACGGTTCGTCCCCGCGACCGATCATGTGGCGTGGAACGCCGGGGTCATGGAGTTCGGTGCCCTCGTGTGCACCGCCCGCAGTCCGAAGTGCGAGGACTGCCCGCTCGCGGACATCTGCGCCTGGAACCTCGCCGGACGCCCCGCCTCGGCGGCGAAGCCGAAGACCCAGAAGTGGGCCGGTACGGACCGCCAGCTGCGCGGGGCGATCATGGACGTCCTCAAGGCCGCACATGCAGAAGCCGCCGAGGCGGGCAATCGGTCGACCTCGGTGGTCGAGAGGTCTTCGGTGGTCCCGGGGTCCTCGGCGGTCGAGAAGGCGGCGAACGCAACCACAGGTCGCGCATCCGCCGCGACCGATGCCATCGCGGTCGATCTTTTCACGGCACCGACTGCCGAACTCGATGACGAGCGCCTCGGCACCCTGGGCCCGACCACCTCGGCGAAGCTGACGACGATGCGCGATCTCAGCGCGGATGCGGACCGCATCTCACGACTCATCGCCGATCTCGTCACCGACGGGTTGGCTCACCGCAGCGGGGACCGTCTCAGCCTGCCGCGGTGATGCTGGACTCGGAACTACCGTCTGTCAGGTGATTCGTCGATTGCGCAGAACCTTGGGACATCGATTGCCGATGAGTGTATTTGGCAACTTTGGCCCGATTTCCGCAACGTTTCATCGAACACCATCGTCGGCTGTTCGCGCGAGATGTATCAACGAAGGCAATCCCGCAACGCTCATGCGCACACGTCTTGATTCGGCTGGGTTCACCGCGCTCGAACACCTCGATCGCGTTGCCAGCGATGAGTCCGAGCACCGTTGCTGCAGACGGTTCGGAGCGAACGACTGCGACTCCGGCATCGGCCCACTCCAATTTCGGTGACAGGGCCCCAGCGGTTCCGCCACCTCCGCTGACAGCACCGTTGATGATCTCGAGGTCAGTGAGGTCGAGTGTGCTCGGATTCTCCAACAGCCGACTGATTGCCGCGCGAAGCCTCAGCGCCTGTGCAAACTCTTCCTCTGTCGGCGTCACTGCGCTCCACTGCCCGGTGGAGGCAATCCATCGTGCCAGTTCCTCTGGCCCGTGAAGTGTCTCCCGCCCTGGACCGAATCGGTCGCGGAGTGTGTTGACGAAGTCAAGACTGATCTCCCCGCCGAACCACAGCCAGTCATCCATGTTCCCACGATATCGCGAAACCTTGTTGCCTGCTAACCGGTTAATATGGTTAGCTGACACCATGAACTCACGCTTCGTCAATGTCGATGGACTTGCTTTCCACTGCCTTCTCGGCGACACCACCTCCGCTGACGCCGAAACCGTTGTGCTGCTTCATGGTTGGCCCCAGACGGCCAGCTGCTGGCGAGATGTCATTCCCGGACTGTACGGCCCGGACGCCGACACCCAATACCACGTCATCGCACCGGACCTCCGCGGCTACGGGCTCAGTGACAAGCCGACGGAAGGATACGACAAACGGAGCATGTCCCGGGACATCCTCGGCATCATGGATTCCTTCGGCGTCGACCGGGCTCATTTCGTCGGCCATGACCGCGGCGGCCGGGTCGCGCACCGACTTGCCCTCGACTCTCCCGAGAGAGTCTCCTCGCTCGCTGTTCTCGACATCGCCCCCACCCATGCGATGTTCACAAACGGGAGGATGCGCACCGCCGAAGGCTTCTTCCACTGGCTCCTCCACATGCAGAAGGATCTGCCGGAGACGCTCACCGCAGGCAGGACCGCTGAGTACCTTCGCTACTTCTTCGAACGCTGGACCGTCCGCCGCGATCGCCTCGAGCCGCACATCGACGACTATGTTCGCGCCTTCGAAAAGCCCGGCGCTATGCGTGCTGGCTTCGACGACTACCGTGCCACCCACGAGGATGTCGCCCTCGACGACGAGGACTTCCGCGCCCAGCGGAAACTGACGGTGCCGGTGCTTGCACTGTGGGGTGCTGGCGGCCTCGCCGCGAACACGGATATCACGACCGTCTGGGAGAGCTACACGGAGAACCTGGACGGGCGACCCATTCCCGACTGCGGTCATTTCATCCCCGAGGAGGCACCAGAGACACTGCTCTCCGCACTGCGCGAGTTCTGGTCGCAGTCCGCCTGAACCACGGTCTGACCCCTTCGGGATCGCCCCCTGCTCTACAGGTACTTGATCATTCGGGTGTTGCCGAGGGTGTTCGGTTTGACCCTGGCGAGGTCAAGGAACTCGGCCACACCTTCGTCGGCTGAGTGGAGGAGTTCGACGTAGACCTCCGGTGAGACGGGGATGCCCTTGATCGGTTCGAATCCGAGGGAGCCGAAGAATCCGGTTTCGAACGTCAAGCAGAAGACCCTGTCGACCCCGATCTCCACGGCATCGGCGAGGAGCTGGCGGATGAGGGCCTTGCCCACTCCCCTGCCCCGGTAGTCAGGGGACGTCGCGACGGTGCGCGCCTCGGCGAGGTCGGACCAGATGATGTGGAGGGCCGCGCAGCCGGCAAGGACTTCGCTGCCGTCGGGTCGCTCATCGACGACGAGCCAGAACTCCTGCAGCGACTCGAAGTACGTCACCGTGTCCTTCGCGAGGAGGATGCGCTCTTCGGCCAGGGGGGCCACGAGCGCCTCGATGCCCTTGACGTCGGACGTCCGTGCCCGCCGCAGCCGCAGCCCACTGGGAAGTCCGTGGGTCTGGTGGTGGTCGGAGGCGACGAGTCCGTGGTCGAAGGTGGCTGAGCTCATTCCCTCATTCAACACCATCGCGCTCAGGTGCCGACGGTGCGTCCACACAGGTCTGCGCCACTGTGACGGCGATTGTGCGCCGCCTCCACGGTGATCTCGAGCCCGAAATCGCCATGGATGTGGCGCAGAACCCGGAGGGCCGCCATGGACGTGGCGCACAACGCGCGGCGCCGCCGTGGATGTGGCGCACAACCCGGAGGGCCGCCATGGACGTGGCGCACAACGCGAGGCGCCCTGACAATGCGAAGCGGCCCCGGGCGAGAACCGAAGTTCTCAGGCCCGGGGCCGCCTCAGGAGGGGTGACTATGCGCTCAGCAGACCACTGTCAGTCAGCCGGTCAGCGGACCGCTGCCGGTCAGGAGGCCGAACCGGTCGACCCGGCTCCGGCGAGTTCGCCGCCGGAGGACGAATCGTCGGATCCGGATGTCGGGAAGGTCTCGGTCTCGACACCTTCGAAGGTGAACTGCGCGTCCTTGCCTTCGCCCTCGATGTCGACCTTGATCGTCTGACCGCGGCCGATCTCCTTGAAGAGGATCTTCTCCGAGAGCTGATCCTCGATCTCGAGCTGGATCGTGCGGCGCAGCGGACGTGCACCGAGCACCGGATCGTAGCCGCGATCGGCCAGCAGGTTCTTGGCCGCATCGGTGAGCTCGACCTTCATGCCCTGATCCGCCAGACGCGTGTCGAGGCGCTCGAGGAAGAGGTCGACGATCTCGATGATCTCCTCCTTGTTCAGCTGCGGGAACACGATCGTGTCATCGACGCGGTTGAGGAACTCGGGACGGAAGTGCTGCTTGAGCTCTTCGTTGACCCTCTGCTTCATCCGGTCGTAGTTGGTCTTGGTGTCACCCTCGACCTGGAATCCCATCTGCAGACCGCTGGAGACGTCGCGCGTGCCCAGGTTGGTCGTCATGATGATGATCGTGTTCTTGAAGTCGACCTCACGACCCTGCGAGTCGGTGAGTCGGCCGTCCTCAAGGATCTGCAGCAGCGAGTTGAAGATGTCCGAGTGGGCCTTCTCCACCTCGTCGAAGAGGACGACGGAGAACGGCTTGCGACGCACCTTCTCGGTGAGCTGGCCGCCCTCTTCGTAGCCGACGTAGCCGGGAGGCGAACCGAAGAGACGCGACACGGTGTGCTTCTCCGAGTACTCCGACATGTCGAGGCTGATGAGGGAATCCTCGTCGCCGAAGAGGAACTCCGCGAGAGCCTTCGCAAGCTCGGTCTTTCCCACACCGGTGGGACCGGCGAAGATGAACGAACCCGACGGACGCTTCGGATCCTTCAGACCCGCACGGGTCCGGCGGATCGCCCGCGAGATCGACTTGACCGCGTCGTTCTGGCCGATGATGCGCTTGTGCAGCTCGTCTTCCATCCGCAGCAGACGCGAGGACTCCTCCTCGGTGAGCTTGAAGATCGGAATGCCGGTGGCAGAGGCGAGCACCTCGGCGATGAGATCGGCGTCAACGGTGGCGGAGGTGTCCTTGCCGCCCTTGCGCCAGGCCTCGGTCTGCTCGTCCTTCTCGTGCTGGAGCTTCATCTCCGAGTCCCGCTCGGAGGCCGCCAGCTCGAAGTCCTGAGCGTCGATCGCAGCTTCCTTGCGGTGACGGGCCTCGAGGATCTTCTCCTCGAGGTCGCGGATCTCCTGCGGCACCGACAGCCGCGAGATGCGCAGCTTCGCCCCGGCTTCGTCGATGAGGTCGATCGCCTTGTCCGGCAGGTATCGGTCGTTGATGTAGCGATCGGACATGTTGACGGCAGCCGCGAGAGCACCCTCGGTGATCGTCACCTTGTGGTGCGCCTCGTACTTGTCGCGCAGGCCCTTGAGGATCTCGATCGAGTGCGCGAGCGAGGGCTCGGGCACCTGGATCGGCTGGAAGCGGCGCTCGAGCGCAGCGTCCTTCTCGATGTGCTTGCGGTACTCGTCGAGCGTCGTCGCACCGATCGTCTGGAGCTCACCGCGGGCGAGCATCGGCTTGAGGATCGATGCGGCGTCGATGGCGCCTTCGGCGGCACCGGCACCCACGAGCGTGTGGATCTCGTCGATGAAGAGGATGATGTCACCGCGCGTGCGGATCTCCTTGAGCACCTTCTTCAGACGTTCCTCGAAGTCACCGCGGTACCGGGAACCGGCGACGAGGGAGCCGAGGTCGAGCGTGTAGAGCTGCTTGTCGGTGAGGATCTCCGGCACTTCGCCGTTGACGATCGCCTGCGCCAGCCCCTCGACCACGGCGGTCTTGCCGACGCCGGGCTCGCCGATGAGAACCGGGTTGTTCTTCGTGCGGCGGGAGAGGATCTGCATGACGCGCTGCATCTGCTCGTGGCGGCCGATGACCGGATCGAGCTTGCCCTCACGGGCGGCAGCGGTGAGGTTGCGACCGAACTGGTCGAGAACGAGGGAGCCCGAGGGCGTGCCCTCTTCGCGACCGCCGGCAGCGACCGGTTCCTTGCCCTGGTAGCCCGAGAGCAGCTTGATGACTTCCTGGCGCACCCGACCGAGGTCGGCGCCGAGCTTGACGAGGACCTGAGCGGCAACGCCCTCACCCTCGCGGATGAGACCGAGCAGGATGTGCTCGGTGCCGATGTAGCTGTGGCCCAGCTGCAGGGCCTCACGGAGACTGAGCTCGAGGACCTTCTTCGCGCGCGGAGTGAACGGGATGTGCCCGCTCGGCGCCTGTTGTCCCTGCCCGATGATCTCCTGGACCTGATCGCGAACCTGTTCGAGGGAGATGTCCATCCCCTCGAGAGCCTTGGCCGCCAGGCCTTCACCCTCGTGGATGAGGCCGAGCAGGATGTGCTCGGTGCCGATGTAGTTATGCTTGAGGAGTTTGGCCTCTTCCTGGGCGAGCACCACCACTCGGCGGGCTCGGTCAGTGAACCGCTCGAACATATTCACCCTCCTGGAGTTCTGGTATCTGTAGAGCGTAACGACCCAACCTCGGGTTCTATTGCACGTTTCGCCATCAGCCGAAACCGTTCGGCTCAGGGCGAAATCCCTTGATCTCCCGCCGAGGCGGTCGGTCGGAACCCGGTCAGCTGCCGTCGGTCGGGCGCACCGTTGGGACGCTGCCGCGACCGGCGCACACAGCACCCCGCTCGCGCCGAACCCTTCCGTGCTTACACTGTATATTCGGAGTCCCCGGGTTTCCGGATGGGTGCGGACCTGGTCTCTTCCAAAGTCCTTTTGACCGCCTCGCCGATTGTCATCCCGGTGACGGCACCCTCAAACACCGCACTCAACGCAGACGGCGTTGCCGATATTCCGCCACCGGCATTGCCGCGTGGAATGCCGGTGGCGAAGAAACAAACGGACACGCGTCGCGTTCAGACAATTCTCAAGGAAGTCGCTTTGCGCGGCTAATCCCTAACCGCGTCCCTCGGGGCACGAGGCTGCCGCAGATTCGCAGTCACCTGCACGGATGGCCGGCCGCGGGCGCAGACCCCACGGTCCGGCTCGTCACGGGCAGCGGAAAGGTGCAGGAGACGAAATGCCGCCAGTGACGAAACGACCGAGGGACCGATGCTCGTGTCATCGGTCCCTCGGCGAAATCGGTGCCCCGATCGGGCGCCTCTGTTCAGTTGTGCCTGTGCTCAGTTCCCTGCGGCTTCGTAGGCCTGGACGATCTCCTGGGGGATCCGTCCGCGATCACCGAGCTGGTAGCCGTTCTCCTGCGCCCATTCGCGGATCTTCGCGGTGTCGCGCTTGGGGCCCGAACCGGTCGATCCTCCGCGGCGCCCGCGTGAACCCGGGTTGGCCACACGGCGGGCTTTGGCGATATAGGGAGCAAAGGTCTCACGCAGCTCTTCGGCATTCTTCGTGGACAGTTCCAGTTCATAAGTCCCCTGGTCGAGGCTGAACCGAACGGTTTCGGCTGCTTCCGAACCGTCGAAATCATCCGTGAGAACGAGTCGCATCTCCCGTGCCATGTTCACTCTTTTCATTTTCAGACGACTTTACGGGTGTAAGCATAACACCCGAATCTCCATTATCGTCCAATTCGCTAACTTCATGCTCGGAATAGAATTTCTCGATCTGCTCGCGTTCTGTCCGATCTGCGCGAACAATGCCGCGCATCACGTACCAGAAGAGCAATGCGATGCAGATCGACGGAAGCAGCGCCTTGATGAGATCCAGCACGGTCTCAGCCTTCCTCTGTGGAGTCCGAATTCGCCGCGGCGATCGGTTTGGTGAAGGGGAAGAGAATGGTTTCGCGAATCCCCAGACCGGTGAGCGCCATGAGCAGGCGGTCGAGGCCCATGCCCATTCCTCCGGTCGGGGGCATGCCGTGTTCCATCGCGGTGAGGAACTCCTCGTCGAGGCCCATGGCCTCATCGTCACCGCGGGCGGCGTCGGCGGCCTGGGCTTCGAAGCGCTGCCGCTGGATGACGGGGTCGACGAGCTCGGAGTACCCGGTCGCCAGTTCGAAGCCGCGGACGTAGAGGTCCCACTTCTCGACGACGCCGGGCTTGTCGCGGTGTTCGCGCACGAGCGGTGAGGTGTCGACGGGGAAGTCGGTGACGAAGGTCGGCGCCCAGAGCTTGTCCTTGTAGAAGTGCTCCCACAGCTCCTCGACGTACTTGCCGTGCGAGCGGAAGACTCCGCCCAGGTCGACGTCGTGGTCCTCAGCGATCTTCTCGAGCTCGTCGATGCCGGTCAGCGGCGTGACCTCGACACCGGATTCGGCCGAGAGCGTCTCGTACATGCTCACGACCGCCCAGTCACCGCCGAAGTCGTAGTCGGTGCCGTCGTCGAGGGTGACGAGCAGCGAACCCGTGGCGTCCTGGGCCGCGTTCTGGACGAGCGTCTTCGTCAGCTCCGCGATCGAATGGTAGTCCCCGTAGGACTGGTAGGCCTCGAGCATCGCGAACTCCGGTGAGTGCGTCGAGTCGGCGCCTTCGTTGCGGAAGTTCCGGTTGATCTCGAAGACGTTGTCGATGCCGCCGACGATGGCGCGCTTGAGGAAGAGCTCGGGGGCGATGCGCAGGTACATGTCGATGTCGTAGGCGTTCATGTGCGTCTTGAACGGGCGGGCCGCCGCTCCCCCGTGCATGACCTGGAGCATCGGCGTCTCGATCTCGATGAAGTCCTGGTCGGCGAACGTCCGGCGCAGCGAGGCCATCACCGCGGCGCGGGTGCGCATCGTCGTCCGTGCGGCCTCCCGCGTGATGAGGTCGAGGTAGCGCTGGCGCACGCGGGTGTCCTCGGCGAGTTCCGTGTGCAGGCCCGGCAGCGGGCGGAGGGCCTTCGACGCCATCTGCCATTCATCGGCGAGCACGGAGAGCTCTCCGCGCTTGGACTTGATGACCTTGCCGTGGAGGAAGAGGAAGTCGCCGAGGTCGACGTCGGCTTTGAAGTCGGCCAGGCGCTCCTCGCCGACCTCGCGCAGGGAGAGCATCCCCTGCAGGCGGGTGCCGTCACCGGCCTGCAGAGTGACGAAGGCGAGCTTGCCGGTGGTGCGGACGAAGACGACGCGGCCGACGACGCCGACGACGTCGTCGGTCTCATCACCGGCGTCGAGGTTGGGGTGGGCAGCGTGCACCTGCGCGAGAGTGTGCGTGCGGGGCACGGAGACGGGGTAGGCCTCGGTGTCCGAGTCCAGCATCCGCTGCCGCTTGTCCTTGCGGATCCTGATCTGTTCGGGATCGAGGTGTTCCGGTGCGGACTCAGCGGTGTCAGGGGTGATCGACTCAGTTTCTGCCATGCTCTCAAGGCTACCGCGCCAGCACCCCGCGGGGGAATTCGCGCAACCGTCCTGAGGCCCCCGCCACACCGCTGCCCGACGGCCGTCCCGGCAGCTCGGCCCGCCCCTGTCGGGTCAGCCGAGGAGGGCGAGGATCTCCTGTGCCTGCGCCTCGGTGATCCGCCCCATGGCGAGCGCCTTCGCCGTCGTCGACCGGGCGAGTGCGATGTAGCTGTCGCGGGTGCCCGGATGGGACACGCTGAGGCTGTATTCGCTCAGGGCCGCCAGGTGCGCGGCGAGCGTCCCGACGTCGCCGCGGGCGACCGGCCCGGTCAGCGCCTTCGCCCCGTTCTGCAGGGTGTTGGCGACACTCGCGTCGACGAGTGCGGTGAGCACCCGCGAGGGGTCCTCGACACCGGCTTCGGTGAGCATCTCGAGGGCTTCGGCGATGATCGTGATCGAGTGGTTCGACGCGTGCGTGATGGCGGCGTGGTAGAGCGGCCGGTCCGCCTCGGCGATCTCGATCGGTTCGGCGCCCATCTCGACGACGAGGGCCTCACCGACCGGCCGGATCGGTCCGGGTGCGGTGACGGCGACGGTGGCCTGCCGCAGGCGTGGGAGGTCGACGGCGGTGCCGGTGAACGACAGGGACGGGTGCAGGGCGATCGGCAGCGCCCCGACGCCGGTCGCCGGTTCGAGGATGTCCGTGCCGTAGCGTCCGGAGACGTGGACGACGATCTGCCCGGCGTGGATCCGGCCGAGGGCAGCCAGGCCGGAGACGAGCGAGCCGATCTCGTCATCGGGCACGGCGAGCAGGAGCAGTTCGGCGCGTTCGGCGATCTGGTCGGGAGGGAGGACGGGCACGCCGGGCAGCATGTCCTCGGCGCGTTCGAGGCTGGCCGCCGAGGTGGCGCTGACCCCGATGATCGCGTGTCCGGCCGCCCGCCAGGCGGCTCCGATGACGGCGCCGACTCGGCCGGCGCCGATGATGCCGATCCCCAAGCGCGGGGCGTCAGGGGGCGGTGCGGTCATGCGTCGATCCCCTGTCCGGTGCGGCGCTGTTCGTCGAAGCGCTCACGCGCCAGCCGGGTGCGTTCAGCGTGCTCGTCGAAGAAGCGGCGGGCCGCCTCGGCGTCCTGGTGGGCGACCTGCGGGGTGATCGGCCCCGCGGTCGAGTGCACCGCCACCGAGGCGAGACCGAGTGCGCGCAGGAGCGGACCCTGCCGGTACTCCATCGACTGGACGCGTTCGTGCGGGACGAAGTCGACGCGCCGCTCGAGGCGGCCGAGGCGGATGATGAGGAGGGCCTCGGTGAGGGCGTACGCCCGTCGCTTCCATACGAGCGGGTCGATGAACCGGGAGGAGCGCGGCTGAGGGCGGAAGGCCTCTTCGGCGCGCGCGGCCTGCGGGTCGGGCGAGTCGGTGTCGTACATCGCCGAGAGGGTGAGGCTGCGGGCGCTGACCCCGTCGTCGACCTGCGGGGCGGGCAGGGCGAGGCCGATCATCGTCAGCGCCTGGTCGATGTCGCCGACGGGCAGCAGCAGGTTCGATTCGCCCTTGTCGCCGGCGCTGGCGATGTTGTATTCGGCCTTCCACCACCCGCCGATGCGCCACAGCAGCGGCTGGTGCAGGCACACGGCCTGCACGCGGTCGAGGGGGATGACCTTCCGCGAGGTCGAGACGAGACCGTGGCTGACGGCGAGTCCCGAGTCGGTGAGGCGGACGACGAAGTTCGCGTTGTCGAGGTCCTTCTTCACCGAGGCGAACGCCGCGATGCCGGCCGGCAGGACGCCGAAGATCATCGGCACCGCCGCCTCCCGGAACCCGAGAGCGAAGAGCACGATGGTGGCGATGACCACGGCGACGACGACGAGAACTCCGATGAGGAAGTCCGTTTTGAGCAGCGAGGAGAGGATGACCCGGTGGACGGGGACTCTGATGATCTCGCCCTCTTCGGACAGCCGCGGCGAGACGCCGTAGGGGGCGA
Organism: Brevibacterium sp. XM4083; assembly: GCF_006489205.2. Classification (GTDB taxonomy): domain Bacteria; phylum Actinomycetota; class Actinomycetes; order Actinomycetales; family Brevibacteriaceae; genus Brevibacterium. The sequence goes on from NZ_VFYR02000004.1 coordinate 269,884, forward strand.
GCATGTCGTTGAGGCTGTCCTCGGCCTCCTCCAGGGCCTCCCCCGCATACCTGCTCAGGCGCTTGCTCAACCGCACACCGATGCTGTCACCGGCGCGTTCGGGGGCGCTGAGATCGACCGTCGGCTCGCCCGGACCCTGGCCCGCGCCGAGGCTGTCGACCGTGCCGTCCTCACCTGTCCAGGCCGCTGGACCGTCCAGGGCCTCTGCACCGCCGGCAGCGCCGGCAGCGGCACCGCCGGCGGCACCCGCCGTTCGGCCGCCCTGCTTGACCTCGCGGACCGCGGCGAGGAGCTCATCGCGCAGGGCGTCGGCCTTCTTCCGGCTCAGGTACTTCAGCGACACGTTCGCGCCCTTGCCCCCGGCGACGTCGAAGACGAGCTCGGCGAGTCCGAGGAGGCGGGGAACGAGCTTCTGCTGGAGGTCGATCGACTGGACCCGGTCGAGGCGGGCCTTGCGCAGCTTCTTCGCGAGCAGGCCGGAGCGGGCATAGATCGCCTCGGCGTCAACGCGGTAGCCCATGACCCGCCAGGCGAGCCAGCTGTAGACACCGGCGACGGCGAGGACGAGGAGGACCCCGCCGAGGCCGGCGAGGATGACGAGCGGATGCGCGCCGAGCCAGCCGGCCAGCGACAGGTCGACGCCGTCACCGGCGGCGAGGTCGCTGAGCGCCTGCTGGATGAAGTTCTGCCCGACGTATCCGGCGACGACGAAGAGGACGACGATGACGCCGAGGCTCTCGAGGACCGGGGTGAGCGGATGGACCCGATGCCAGACCTCCGGGGCGGCTGCCTCGGCGAGGGCGGGCTGCGACCCCGGCTGGGACGGACCTGCCGGCGGGGACGACCCCGGCTGGGACTGCCCGGTCTCCTCGGTGATGCCGTGGTCGGAGCTCATCGTCACAGCCCTGCCAGGTTCGCCTGTCCGCGACCGGCGAGGCTGTCGCGGAGACGGTCCGCGTCGGGGCGCGGCAGGCCGGGGATCGTCGCATCGGTGGCCGCCGAGGCGGTGTGGAGTTTGACGGTGGCCAGTCCGAACATCCGGTCGATGGGGCCGGAGTCGACGTCGACGAACTGGAGGCGCCCGTAGGGCACGACGGTGGTGCGGCGGAACATGATGCCGCGGCGGATGAGGAGGTCGTCGTCACGTTCGGCGTACCCGATGACCTTCGCCTGCCGGTAGAGGACGACGAGGTAGACGACGGCCCAGATGAGGATCGCCGCCCAGAGCGGGTGCAGCCACCACTGGGACGGGAAGATCACGGCGAGGACGATCGCCGCGGCGAGCAGCGGGACGAAGAACGTCAGTGACGAGATCGTCTCCTTGCGCCAGTACTTGGGGCTGACTCGGGTGTAGATCGGGTCGGTCATGCGGCTTCGGCTCCTGGTGGGTCTTGGGGTGGAAGGGTGCAGAAGATCTCGACGATGATCCCGACGATCATCAGGGCCGCGGCGGCGAGCGCGGCGAAGAGCATGCCCGCGGCCAGGTCGTTGCGGATGCCCGGCGCCGAGAAGAAGAAGTACGCGGCGTTGCCGAGGTACCAGCCCGCCAGTCCGGCCCCGGTCAGGGCGCTCGCCTTGGCCATGACCGCCACGCGGGCGGCCCGGAGCGGGTCGATCTCGCGGGTCCGGTCGCCCTCGTTCCACCTCTTGATCGGGTAGCCGAGGACGAGGAGGACGACGGCGAGGATGAGCATGCCGATGATCGGCAGCCACGGCTGCCCGGGCAGTGCGAATCCCTGGTTCTCCAGCAGCACGTCGACGAGCACGCCGAGCACGACGCCGACGGTTGCCCAGATGACGAGCATGCCTGAGGAAGTTCGCTGCATGCTCCTCAGTCTTTCAGATGTCGGGCGTCTGCGGGGAGGAGACGCGGGTGATTTCCTGATCGTCGAGCGCAGCGATGACCTCGGCGATCGGCCTCGATCCGGTCGGGGTGTCGACCATCGCGCCGGGGTCCGTCTCCGCCCACGGGACGAGGACGAAGGCCCGTTCGTGGGCGCGCGGGTGCGGCAGGGAAAGCGTCGGGGTCGCGGTGCGAAGCGCCCCGGCCTCGGTGGTGACGCTGATGAGGTCGATGTCGAGGGTCCGCGGTCCCCACCGCAGCTCCCGGGTCCGGCCGGCGGCGACCTCGATGCCCTGGGCCACCCCGAGGAGCTGGTCGACCGGCAGGGTGGTCTCGATGAGGACGCCGAGGTTGAGGAAGTCGTTCTGCTCGACCCCGCCCCACGGTGCGGTCCGGTAGAGCGAGGACCGCTTCGTCACCGTGATCGCCGGGTGGCGGTCGAGAGCGGCGACGGCGTCGTCGAGGGTGGCCGCGGCATCGCCGAGGTTGGCCCCGAGGCTGAGGACGGCGACCGCGGCCGGTGCCTCGGCGGAGCCGGCGTCCCCGCGGTGCCGGTCGACGGTGACGGTGACATCGGCGAAGGTCCGCTCGATCGGGGCGCTCGGTTTGTGGACGACGACCTCGACATGGTCGGTCAGGGTCAGGCAGTGGTCGGCGATCGCCTCGGCGAGGGTCTCGATGAGGTCGAAGGTGGTGCCTTCGACGATGCCGGCGACCGCCTCGGCGAGGTCGCCGTAGTGGATGGTGTCGGCGATGTCATCGGTGCCTGCGGCTGCGGCCGTCGACGTGTGGAGGACGACGTCGACGACGAAGTCCTGGCCCTCGCGCTTCTCGAAGTCGAAGACGCCGTGGTTGCCGCGCACCGTCAGGCCGCGCAGCTCGATCCGGTCCGGCTGTCCGCTCATGCCCGGCCGGGCTTCCACAGGGAGGTGCCCGGGGCCGCGTGGTCGGCGATGGCCGCCGCCACCTTACAGGCCAGCGCCGAGGCGGCCGGGTCGTGGACGCGCACCGCCCAGGCTCCCGCCTGCGCGGCGAACGCCGAGATCACGGCTGTGGCCTGGTCCTTCGCCGCTTCCTCGGCCCGCGCCGGATCCTCGGGTGAGACGAGGGAGGAGATGAAGCGCTTGCGGCTCGCGGCGACGAGGAGGCGCTGGTCGAACGCGGAGAATGCCTCGAGCCCGGCGAGGATCTGCCAGTTGTGGTCGGCGTTCTTCGAGAAGCCCAGGCCCGGATCGACGATGATCGCGTCCGGGTCGATGCCGACGGCCACGGCCGCGTCGATGCGCTCGCGCAGCTCGGCGACCACCTCGGCGAGGACGTCGTCGTAGTGGAACGTCGCATCCGCACGGTCGAGATGGCCGCGCCAGTGCATGAGGACGATCGGGACGCCGGAGTCCGCGGCGACGGTGAGCATGCCGGGATCCGACAGGCCCGCCGAGACGTCGTTGATGATGTGCGCCCCGGCCTCGATGGCCGCCGACGCCACCGCGGCCCGCATCGTATCGACGCTGATGAGCACGCCGGCGTCGGCGAGTTCACGGACGACGGGCACGACCCGGCGCAGCTCCTCGTCCTCGTCGACGCGGACGGCTCCGGGGCGGGTCGATTCCCCGCCGACGTCGATGATGTCCGCGCCCGCGGTCGTCAGCGCGAGCCCGTGGGCGATCGCCTTGGCGTGGTCGAAGTAGCGGCCGCCGTCGGAGAACGAATCGGGTGTGACGTTGAGGACGCCCATGATCTGCGTGCGCGCCGGATCCCCGAGGGCAGGCGGCCGCCCCGCGGCAGGGGTCGGGTCGACGGTCATCGCTCAGCCTCGCAGGATGAGGCTCATCGCCTCCGCCCGGGATGCCGGTTCGCGCAGCTGACCGCGCACCGCTGAGGTGATCGTCGAGGCGCCGGGCTTGCGGACCCCGCGCATCGTCATGCACAGGTGCTCGGCCTCGACGACGACGATCGCGCCCTGCGGTTCGAGGTGGGTCATCAGGGCATCGGCGATCTGCGCGGTCAGCCGCTCCTGGACCTGCGGGCGGCGGGCGTAGACCTCGACGAGGCGGGCGAGCTTCGACAGCCCGGTGACCTTGCCGTTCTTCGCCGGGATGTAGCCGACGTGGGCGACGCCGTGGAACGGCACGAGGTGGTGTTCGCACATCGAGTAGAGGTCGATGTCGCGGACGAGGACCATCTCCTCGTGGCTGATGTCGAACGTCACGGAGAGGATCTCGGCCGGGTCGTGGTGGAGGCCGGCGAAGAACTCCTCGTACGCGCGGGCCACCCTCGCCGGGGTCTCGATGAGACCGTCGCGGTCGGGGTCCTCCCCGACGGCGAAGAGGATCTCCCGGACTGCCGCGGCGATGCGCTCATGGTCGACCGTGGGCTTGCCCGCGGTCGTCTCGCCGAGGTCGTCGAACACGTAATCGGTCATCAGCGCTGGCCTCCCGGTTCGTCCCCGGGCAGACCGGAGCTCGGTCCTGCCGGACCGGTGGGTCCGGCGGGCCCGACCGGACCGTTGGGGTCACGGGGTCCCGGCGGATTGTGCGGCACGTCGGGGCCGTGGGTGCCGGTCGGTCCGGCACCGGGCAGGTCCGTCGTGTCGGGACCCGGGCCGCCGGAGTGGCCGGTGCCGTCCTCGTCCCCGTGCTGCTCGTCGTCGTTGCCGCGACCGCCCTGCGGGGCGGGAGGCACGATCGGTCCGCGGTCGGAGACCGGGCGCTCGTCGTTGGCCAGCCACACCTCGCGGCGGGGCCGTTTGAGGACGGGGGCGAAGATCTCCTCGAGGGCGGCCTGGTCGAGCGTTTCGCGCTCGAGCAGCTGGTAGGCCAGGGCGTCGAGGATGTCGCGGTTGTGGGTGAGCACCCAGTACGCATCGGCGTGCGCGGTGTCGATGAGCGCGCGCACCTCCTTGTCGATGGCCGACAGCGTCGAATCGCCGTACTCATCGCCGGCGCCGTAGCCGCGCCCGGCGAAGGGCTCGGACTGGTCGTCGCCGATCTTGACCATGCCGAGCTTCTCGCTCATGCCGTACTGCGTGACCATCTTCCGGGCGATGTTCGTCGCCTTCTCGATGTCGTTGCTCGCCCCGGTCGTCGGATCGTGGAACACGACCTCCTCGGCGACGCGTCCGCCCATCGCGTAGGCGAGCTGGTCGAGGAGTTCGTTGCGGGTCGTCGAGTACTTGTCCTCGCTCGGCAGCACCATTGTGTAGCCCAGGGCGCGGCCGCGGGGCAGGATCGTCACCTTCGTCACCGGGTCGGTGTTGTTCATCGCCGCGGCGACGAGAGCGTGGCCGCCCTCGTGGTAGGCGGTGACGAGGCGCTCCTTGTCGTTCATCAGGCGCGTGCGCTTCTGCGGTCCGGCGATGACGCGGTCGATCGCCTCGTCGAGGATGCGGTTGTCGATGACCTTCGCGTTCTCACGCGCGGTGAGCAGGGCCGCCTCGTTGAGGACGTTGGCGAGGTCGGCGCCGGAGAACCCGGGAGTGCGCTTGGCGATCTGGCCGAGGTCGACGTCGGGGGCCAGCGGCTTGTCCTTCGCGTGGACCTCGAGGATGCGCTTGCGGCCCTTCATGTCCGGGGCCTCGACCGGGATCTGCCGGTCGAAGCGGCCGGGGCGCAGCAGCGCCGGGTCGAGGACGTCGGGCCGGTTGGTCGCGGCGATGAGGATGACGTTGGTCTTGACGTCGAAGCCGTCCATCTCGACGAGGAGCTGGTTGAGCGTCTGCTCGCGCTCGTCGTGACCGCCGCCCATGCCGGCCCCGCGCTGGCGGCCGACGGCGTCGATCTCGTCGATGAAGATGATGCAGGGGGCGTTCGCCTTCGCCTGTTCGAAGAGGTCGCGCACGCGGGAGGCGCCGACGCCGACGTACATCTCGACGAAGTCGGAGCCGGAGATCGAGTAGAACGGCACGCCCGCCTCACCGGCGACGGCCTTCGCGAGCAGGGTCTTGCCGGTGCCCGGCTGACCGTAGAGGAGGACGCCCTTGGGGATCTTCGCCCCGACGGCCTTGAACTTCTCGGGTTCGGCGAGGAATTCCTTGATCTCCTCGAGCTCTTCGAGCGCCTCATCGACCCCGGCGACGTCCTTGAACGTGACGTCCGGATTCTCCTTGTTGACGAGCTTGGCCTTCGACTTGCCGAAGTTCATCATCTTCCCGCCGCTCATCTGCGAGATGAGGAACCAGAAGACGACGAAGATGATGACGAACGGAATGAGGGTGCCCAGCAGCGACATCAGCCAGCTCTGCTGCGGCACCTCGTCGGTGTAGCCCTGAGGGGGGTTCGCCTCGGTGACGGCCTCGACGATCTGGTCGCCGCGCTGTTCGACGTAGTAGAACTGGACCTTCTTGCCGTATTCCTGGCCGTCGACGGTGAGGTCCTCTTTGAGGGTGAGGTCGACGCGCTGGTCGCGGTCGACGATCTTGGCCTGTTCGACCTTGTCGTCGGCCAGCAGTTGGAGTCCCTGCTCGGTGTCGATCTGGCTGAAGCCCACACGGCTGAAGAGGAGCGCTCCGATGGACACCACGAGGAGCGCCATGACGATCCAGATCAAGGGACCTCTCGTCGCCTTGTTGAGCAGTGGACGTCGCTTTTTGGACTCGGCCATAGATCCTCTCAGGATTTCAGTCTGGGCAGCCCGTGCAGGCTGCCGCGGCTGCCTGGGAGCATCCCCCACAGCCTAGTACGTACCAGTGGCATAGCGGGAATCAGAGAGGTTTTGTTCCTCGGCGGAAGCAAATTCCAGGCAACGCGCGGTGGGCGCTCAGCTCAACGCCGCTCAGCTGTAGACGTGCTGAGCCAGAGTCGCGACGAACGGGACGTTGCGGTACTTCTCCGCGTAGTCGAGTCCGTAGCCGATGACGAACTCGTTGGGGACGTCGAAGCCGACGTATTTGACGTCGATGTCGACCTTGACGGCTTCGGGTTTGCGCAGCATCGTGCAGATCTCGACGTCGGCGGCCCCGCGGGAGCGCAGGTTCTGCACGAGCCAGGACAGGGTGAGCCCGGAGTCGATGATGTCCTCGACGATGAGCACGTGGCGGCCGGTGAGGTCGGTGTCGAGGTCCTTGAGGATCCGCACGACACCGGAGGACTTCGTGCCCGAGCCGTAGGAGGAGACGGCCATCCAGTCCATCGTCACCGGCGAGTGCAGGGCCCGGGCGAGGTCGGCCATGACCATGACCGCGCCTTTGAGGACGCCGACGAGGAGGATGTCCTTGTCCTTGTAGTCTTCATCGATGGCGGCGGCCAGTTCAACGAGTCGGGCGGCTATCTGTTCTTCCGAGACGAGCACTTCTTCGATGTCATTGCCGAGATCGTTGATGTCCACTGGTGTCGATTCTCCTCGTGTGGGGTGGCTGTGACTCCATTATGGGCGACGGGGCCGCCGCGGAGCCACCCGCGCGGTCACTGGGTCAGCTCGTCGTCGACGGTGCCCGGTGCCGCGGAGAGACAGCCGGTGACGCCCATGAGCACGGAGACGGCGATCATGAGGATGAGCGGCAGGGTCCAGGCGCCGCTGAGGCCGAGCAGGCCGCCGACGGCGAGCGGGCCGAGGGCGGCGAGCACATAGCCCGAGGACTGGACGAATGCCGAGGTGCGGGCGGTGACCGAGACGTCGCGGGTGCGGCTGGTGATGAGGGCCAGGGCGGCGGGGAATGCGAATCCGCCGTAGGACAGCAGGACCGCCCAGAGCACCGGCGCCGAGGCGGGGGCGAGGAGGAGGCCCGTGTAGCCGGCGACGGCGCTGAGGGCGAAGGAGACGAGGAAGGCGCGGGGGGCGATGCCGCGCATGATGATCTGCGGGGCGAGGAAGCCGCCGGGCAGGCCGCCGAGGGTGACGATCGTGAGCATGACGCCTGCGGCGACGGGGTCGAGTCCGGCATCCCGGTAGATCTGCGGCAGCCACCCGAACTGGACGTAGGCGTTGACGGACTGGAGGCCGAAGAACATCGCCATGTACCGCGCCTTCGCGGTCATGTGGATGTGCCGCCGCGGTGCCGGTGTCGCGCTGTGCTCGGTTCCGGGGCGGCGGAAGACGGGCACGGAGCCGAGGACGCGCAGCACGATCCATGTGATCAGTGCGGTGAGCGGCACGAGCACCCAGGCGCCGAGGCCGACCCGCCAGTCATCGAAGTGCTCGGTCAGGGGTGCGGTGAGGAGGGCGGGGAACATCGCCCCGAGGCCGAGTGAGACGGTGAACGCGGTCGCACCGAGGTGGGCCCGATGCGGGAAGCGGGTCTTGACGAAGACGGGGAGGATGACGTTGCCGAGCGACATCCCGGCCAGGGCGGCGATCGTCAGGGCGGCGAACGCCACCCACGAGTCGACGAGGACGCGGGCGCCGATGCCGCCGGCGATGAGCACGCAGGCGACCGTCAGCGAGGCGAAGAGGCCGACGCGCCGCAGCAGCGGGACGGCGAGGAAGCCGCAGACGGCGAAGATGAGACCGGGCAGGGCGGTGAGCAGCCCGGTCTGCCATTCGGCGAGACCGAAGGCGGTCTGGACCTCGGCGAGGACGGGGCCGAGTGAGGAGGCCGCGGGACGCAGCGAGGAGGCGATGAGGACGAGGCAGATGACGGCGAGCACGTCGAGGCCGGGGCCCATCCGAGGGCCCGTGGCATTCGCGGTCCCGGGAGTCGTGCTCATGCGGTCATCCTCTCAGACGGTGCTCCGTCATTCGTCGGGCTCTCACCCCTCGGGCGCTCACCCCTCAGGCTCGGGGCGGCGGGGTGAGCGGCTGGGTGGGCAGCCGCCCGGACAATGGTATACCGTTTGAGTCGAGGGCTCCGACCGGGCCCGCAGCTCATCGTCTCCCACCCGCAGAGAGCGCTCTTCGACCATCGGAGAGCAGAGAGAAAGCCGAGGCAGCCCATGGCCACCACGTTCACCGATGTCCGCCTCTTTCCGCGCTGTCCGGACGAGGCGGCCGTCGACGTCGTCGTCGCCGACGGTCGGATCGCGGCGATCCCCCCGGCCGGCGAGGCGGGTGCCGGAACCGGCGAGACGGGCGCGGCAGGCTCCGCCGAGGTCGTCGAGGGGCGCGGACGGGTGCTGCTGCCGGGTCTCGGCGATGTCCATGCGCACCTCGATTCGAACCGCCTCGGGCAGACCTTCCGTCCGCACACCGCCGACGGCACGCTGCACGGCTTCATCATGAACGACCGCGCGAACTGGCGCAGCGGCGAACGGTCGGTGCGCGACCAGGCGAGCTTCGCGATCGCCGCGATCATCGCTTCGGGCGGGTCGCGGATCCGCTCGCACACGCAGATCGACTCCGACACCGGGCTCGAGCGCTTCACCGGGGTCCGCGATGCCCTCGCCGCTCACGCCGACGTCCTCGATTCGCAGATCGTCGCGTTCCCGCAGGCGGGCATCGTGCGGGAGAAGGGCGTCCGCGACCTTCTCGACGCGGCCCTGTCCGAGGGCGCTGATCTCGTCGGCGGCCTCGACCCCGTCCAGTACGATCGCGATCCGAAGACGCATCTCGACATCGTCTTCGCTCTCGCCGAGAAGCACGGCAAGGGCGTCGACATCCACCTCCACGAGGGCGGCACGGCCGGTGTCTTCTCGTTCGAGGAGATCGCGCACCGGACGCAGACGCTCGGCTTGCAGGGGCAGGTGACGATCTCGCATGCCTTCGCCCTCAACACGAACCCCGAACCCGTCGTCCGTCGCCTCGCCGAAATCCTCGCCGAGGCGGGCATCTCCGTGACGACCGTGGCCCCGCAGAAGGGCAGCCTGCCGCAGGACATCCTCGGTGAGCAGCGGGTGGCGATCGGCCTCGGCGAGGACGGGCAGCGCGACTACTGGAGTCCCTACGGTGACGGTGACCTGCTGCGACGGACGTGGCAGCTGGCGTTCACCAACGGCTTCCGCCGCGATGAGGACATCGAGCACTGCCTCGACATCGCCTCCCGCGGAGGTGCCCAGGTGATGGCCGGGACGCGCCCCGACGGCACTGCGCTCACCGACGATGCCGTCCACGGCCTCGGTGTCGGGGCGCCTGCCGACTTCCTGCTCCTCGACGCGGACACAGTCACCTCGGCGATCATGGACTGCCCGCTCGAACGCGACGTCTACAAGGGTGGGACACTCGTCGCCTCCGGCGGTGAGCTCCTCGGCGGCGTCCGCTGACGGCGCCCCTCTCCAGTGGCGTCCGCTGACGCTACCCCTCCCCTACCGCCACCTTGAGCGTCACGCACAACCCGTGCACGCGGCGGATTCGCGACTCAGCGGAGTGCATGGTGGCGGGTGGACGTCCGAGCTCTATGACTCCGGGTGCTTGGCGGCGAAGCCGAAGCGCACGGTGCCGTGGCTGACGACGACCTCGGTGTCGCCCGGGAAGGACAGACGGCGAACCCGACCCGTTCCCTCATCCTCCCTGATGAGCGCCATGAGATCGCGGATGCGGGTCGAACCGAAGGACTGTGCGGGCACTCCGAGTGAGAGCAGCCACCCGCGCAGCACGCGGGAGAGGATCGCCTCGGGATGGTCGCCGAGGCGGTCGAGCGGAACCTCGGACGCGCCCCGGATCTCGGCGAGGACGTCCGCGGCGGCCGCGTCGAGGACGTCCGCGTCGGCGCGGCAGAGCTCAGCCGTCCGGGCGAGATTGTCGGTGACCGGCTGACCGAGCTCGGCCTCGAGCACGGCGAGCAGACCGCGCACCCGCACCCTGGCGAATGCGGCATCGGCATTCATCGGATCGTGCCAGACGGCGATACCCTGCGCCCGGCATGCGGCTTCGGTCGCGGCCCGGTCGATGTCGAGCAGGGGGCGCAGCACAGGCCCGGACCGCACCGCCATGCCGGCCAGCGACCGGGTGCCCGAACCGCGGAGCAGCCCGAGCAGCACCGTCTCGGCCTGGTCGCTGCGGGTGTGGGCGGTGAGGATCCAGTCCGCCTCATGCGCTGCCAGGGCGGTCTCGAGCGCGGCATAGCGGGCGTCTCGTGCCGCGGCTTCGATGCCGTCGGCGCCGTGCGTGACGGTGACGGGCGCGATCGTCGCGGGCACACCCCAGGACTCAGCGGTGGCCGCCACGGTCGCGGCCACCTCGGCGGATTCCGCCTGCAGACCGTGGTCGACGGTGACGGCGAGCGCCTCGACCTCGCCGCGGCGGTGGAGGAACGCGCACGCGTGGAGCAGCGCCATCGAATCGGCGCCGCCGGAGACCGCGACGATGAGACGCGGCACAGCTGACGATTGCGGTTCCCCGGAAGCGAGCGTGGACTCACGTGACTCCCCGCCCGCTTGAGATCGCCCCCGATCCCCCGCGTCTGCCAGCGTCACGCGGACGGCGGCGCGGATCGCGGCACTCGCCGGATCGAGCGTCGGTCGGCGCCCCGCCTCAGCCACGGCGCCGCGCTCCCGTCCGTCGCATGCCGTCGCTCACCCGTGGACGCGGTCGAGCCACAGCCGCGGCGTCTGGATCTCCGGGGCCGTGGGCAGGTTCTCCGCGCTCGCGTAGACCGCGCCGAACCCGGACTGGCCGACCGCGGCCCGGACCTCGCGGACGAACTTCGCCCCGTCGCGGTACTGCGCGAGCTTGAGGTTCATCCCCAGCAGATTCGAGAGGAACCCGCCCTGTCCGGCGTCCCGGCGCGCCTCGAACCGGCGGCGCAGCTTGCGCACGCTGGGGATGACGCCGATGCCGACCTCGTCCATGACGACGTCCGCATGACCTTCGAGCAGGCTGAGGATTGCCGAGGCATCGGTGAGCGCCGTCTTCATCCCCTCGTTCGTGATGAGGTCGACCATGCTCGCCTGACCGCGGATGATGCGTCCGAAGGTGGCGAACACCTCGGCGACGGTCGACCATCCCGGAGTCGAGAGCGGGGTCGAGACGAACTGCGAGAGCAGCCCGCGCATGTGCTCGCGCAGCCACGGCGCGGTGGCGAACTGGACCTGGTGGGTGGCTTCGTGGAGGGCGACCCACATCCGGAAGTCCCGGGGGTCGACCTTCATCGCCTCCTCCGCGATGAGCACCGACGGGGCGATGAACATCAGTCGCCCGGATTCCCGGGCGAAGGGGTCGAACTGGCCGAGCACGCGCGTCGAGAGCAGGGAGAGGACACCGGCCACCTCGACGGCGGCTGCCCGCTGCGAGGCGGGACCGGGGACGCCCGGCAGGGCGGAGACGTCGACCATCCCGTTGAGTGATTCGGCGTTCGCCTTGATCCAGCCGACCTGGTCGAGGACGAGCACGGACCCTGCCGCCAGCCGGGTGCGGACGTCGTCGGCGTGGTCAGGGGCCAGCAGGAACGAATCGACGACGAGGTCCTGCGCGGTGAGCGCATTGTCCTTCATCCCGGCGACGAGCTCCTCAAGCGTGCTCGCCGCCGGCGGTTTCGGAGCGGAGACGACCTCGCGGGCCGTGCGGACGGTGAAGTTCTCGTCGATGATCATGAGCACCCGCAATCGGCCAGCGCGGACACGGCGTCGTCGACGGTCTTGCGGGCCTCGAGGATCTTCGCCCGGTCGACGCCGTCGATCTGGAACGAGAACACGAGGTAGCGGCCGTCGGCGTCGAGGACTCCCCCGGCCAGCGAAGTCACCGTCGACAGGGTCCCCGTCTTCGCGTGCACGGCGCCCGCGGCGTTGGGGTCGTCGCCGAACCGGTCGGTGAGCGTGCCGGTCAGCCCGCCGACGGGAAAGTAGCTGATGAGGCTTGAGAGCGAGTCCTCGGCGACGACCGAGGCCTGGAGGACCGTCGTGAGGTCGTGCGGGCTGATCCGGTTGCCGTAGTCGAGTCCCGAGGTGTCGTAGAGCTGCGTCTGCCCGAGGTCGACGGTGTCCTCGAGGGCGGCGATGACGGCCTTCGGTCCGTTCTCGAGGCTGCCGGGCATGCCCTGGGCGATCGCGACCTCGTTGCCGAGCACCTCGGCGACGACATTGTCACTGTGGACGAGGGCGTACTCGACGATCTCGGAGATCGTCGCCGATTCCACCGTCGCAAGCGTCGCGGGCCCTTCCGAGCCCGCCGAGGTGTCCGTCGGGTCCGGTGTCGTCCCCGCAGTGTCCGCGGCGCCGGGGGCTGCCTGCTGATCGGTGACGGTGATCCCCGCGGTTTCGAGGGCGGTGCGGAACGCCGCGAGCGCATCGGCCGACGGGTTCTCGCTGCGACCGCGCCAGGCCGCGGACGGGTCCCCGACGTACCCGCTGTCGACCATGAGGGGCTGGATCGGGGTGATGACGCCCTTGGCGATGTCCGCCCGCTCCCAGCTCGGGTTGAAGTCGTTGCCCGGGTAGCGGCTCGTGTCCACGGCGAGCGCCACCTCGGTGACCTGCCGCTCCTTGAGCGCCGCCGCGGTCTCCTCCGCCAGGGTCTTCAGCCCCGCGTGGCCGTTGACGGCACCGGGCTGGGATTCGCCGGCACCGAGGAGGACGTCCCCACCGCCGACGAGCGTGACCGTCGACGTCGCCGGATCGAAGGCAGCCGTCGTCGACAGCCGCTGTTCACCGCCGATCGCGAGCAGCGCGGCGGAAGCGGTGAGCACCTTCGTCACCGAGGCCGGCGTCCGCGCCCGGTTCTCGTCGGTGGCGAAGAGCACCTGGTCAGTCAGGGCGTCGCGGACCTCGACGCCGAATCCCTTGACTTGCGAGTCGCCGAGGATGCGCTCGAGTTCGCTGCCGGCGCTCTGTGGGATCGGGGCGGAATCGGTGAGCGCCGAGGCGGGGGCGGGCACGTCCTGTCCGGCGGCGACCGGCTGCGGCAGCGGGTCGACCTCGATCGCCGGTTCCGTGGTGAGGAAGCCGGGGACGACGTCGGCGGCATCGGCGACTCCGTATCCGAGGGCACCGGCGAGGAGGACGCCTGCGGTGATGCCGGCGGCGAGCCGCTTGCCCGAGCGCTTCCGCTCACCGCGCGGACCCGAGCCGCTTGCCCCCGTCGACCCTGTCCCCGCCGAATCAGCACCTGCCGATCCGGACCCGGCTCGCGGTTCCTCCTCGGGCTGAGAGTCCTGCGGCGTCGTGGGGGTCAAACGCGGGCTCCTGTTCGTGTCGTCGGGCACGTCCTCCCTCGCGGCTGTCGCCGGTTGCGGGGCCGGCTGAGGAGGGTCGAGGCGTGTCGGCGGTGGGGACGCATAGGCACTATCCTAGTGATGCCACCCTAACGCGTAAGGAGCACTATGGAACTCTTGGCCACGATCGAGATCCCCCGCGGTTCGCGCAACAAGTACGAAGTCGACCATGAGACCGGCCGGGTCAAGCTCGACCGCTACCTCTTCACCTCGATGCAGTACCCCGCGGACTACGGCTTCATCGAGGACACCCTCGGCAACGACGGGGATCCCCTCGATGTGCTCGTGCTGCTCACCGAGCCCCTGTTCCCCGGTGTGCAGGCCGACGTCCGCCCGATCGGCATGTTCCAGATGGAGGACGAAGCCGGTGGCGACGACAAGGTTCTCGCCGTGCCCGCGGGCGATCCGCGCTGGGACTCCTACCAGGACATCGCGGACGTCAACCAGTTCACCCTCGACGAGATCGAGCACTTCTTCACCCGCTACAAGGACCTCGAGCCCGGCAAGTTCGTCAAGGGATCGAACTGGGTCGGCCGCGCCGAGGCCGAAGCCGAGGTCAACGCCTCGATCGAGCGCTTCAAGACCAGCGACCACTGAGCAGGCGCTGACCGCGGCTCAGGCCTCCGCGGCTCGAGCCGCCCGGCTCACCTCATCGACCGCCTCGACGATCACGTCGGGGCGGTCGATCATCATCAGATGCCGGGAGTCGAGGACCTCTCGCCTCCGCAGGTCGGCGAACGCCCGGCCGAGGATCCGCTCACGGCGCAGGTTCGACAGGGGTGGGGCCTCGAGCGCCGAGGTGGGGGCGCCGACCGGCTCCGTCGACTGACGCAGGGCGTGGAGATCCGCCCCCTGACTGCGGTAGCTCAGCCATTCCGCGAGTGAGGCCTTGAGCGTCTCCGGATCGGCGTAGGGATCCTTGAACGCCGCCTGATCGAGCGCACGGCCCGACCCCGACTGCCGCGCGAACCCGCGGTGGGACAGCAGCGAGGCGAGCTGCCCGATCTCCGTGCGCGTCGTCAGCGCCCCGAGGATGGGCAGCAGGGTCGCCCGCGACAGGGCGCCGGCGCTGCCCCGGTGCCGGTAGTCCTCGATCGACGGATCGACGAGGACGATGCCGGCCACGCGCTGCGGATGCAGCCGGGCGAACGCCTCGGCGCGGAACGACGCCATCGAATGGGCGACGATGACGACACGCTCGTGTCCTGAGATCGCCCGCTCCATCGACGCGATCTCCGTGGCGAGGTCGGGCAGGATGCCCGGCCAGGCGGTGCCGGCGAACCCTGGGCGGTCGCTGGCGATGACATCGCGGTCGGGCATCGCCTCGATGACCGGGGCCCAGCTCGCCGCCGCGATCGCACAGCCGTTGAGCAGCAGGACCGGCAATGCGTCGGCACCGTCCTCGAGCGCTGCACCGTCGTCATGGGCCCGGCGCGCCTCGGCACTGTCACCGGACTCCCCCGCCGAGGCGGTGCCCGGGCGCCGATAGACCGTGTACCCGTCGATGACGGTCGTCGCGAGATCTGCGAACCGGCTCTCAGCTGACACGGCTGTCCTCACTGTCGACCGCCTCGGCAGGGTTCCGGGTTCCGGTGCCGCGGTCGATGACGGCCGCCCAGCCGAGGTGCGCTGCCCACGCGGCGATGATGAGCACGGCGACGGCCTGGACGTAGCCCTGCCCGGTCCGCCACAGCATCTCGATGACGACCGAGGACACATTCGTCACCAGCAGGGCCGCGAGCATGATGACGACCCCGCGGGCATACGCCGTGCGCACCCTGCCCTGCCGGCGCAGGGCGAGGAAGGCGAGGAGCATGCTCGCCAGGGCCCCGAGCGCGACGAGCGAGGAGGCGATCGCGTGGAGGAGGAAGTCGGGCCGCAGCGGATTCGCGGTGTACTCGGCGTAGCAGGCATCGTCGAAGCTCTGCGCGCACGGCAGCGCGGCGATGGCATCGCCGATCGTGCCGAGTCCCGTGATCGCCACGGCGACCGCCACCCAGACCGAGAGCCGCCCGAAGCGCGTCCGCCACCCCCGCACCCCGAGGCCCGCGATGAGGACCATGAGGGCTCCGGCGATCGCGTCACCGGTGCGGAAGACCCACGAATACGGCTGATCGGCTGCGGCGAGCTCCGAGACGTAGCCGGCCAGCGGGTACGGCTGCGGGCTCAGCGCCAGCAGGACCCACGAGTCGTAGGACAGCAGCACGGCTGCGGCGAGGAGGACGGCGGTGCGGCGCATGCTCAGTATCCGCGCGGTTTGGCCAGCGGGAAGGTGATCGTCGACCGGATCGTCTGCTGGGTGAAGAGCATGACGAGCCGGTCGAGTCCCATGCCGAGCCCACCGGCCGGCGGCATGCCGTACTCGAGGGCGCGGAGGAAGTCCTCGTCGAGCTCCATCGCCTCGGGGTCGCCGCCGGCGGCGGCCAGCGACTGAGCAGTCAGGCGCTGTCGCTGGACGACGGGGTCGACGAGCTCGGAGTACGCAGTGCCGAGCTCGGAGCCGAAGATGATGAGGTCCCACTTCTCGGCGAGCTTCGGGTCCGTGCGATGCTGCCTGGTCAGCGGCGAGGTCTCGGCCGGGAAGTCCGTGTAGAAGGTCGGGGCGACCGTCTGGGACTCCGCGACCTCCTCGTAGATCTCCTGGAGCAGCATGCCCCATCCCCACTTCGGGTTGACGGTGACCCCGGCCTTCCGCGCCAGGGTGCGCAGCGCCTCGATCGAGGTGTCGGTCGTGACCTCCTCGCCCATCTTCTGCGAGACGACGTCGGTGAGCGAGATCGTCGTCCACTCATCGGCAAGGTCGATCTCGTGGTCGACGCCGTCGACGGTGCCGCGCACGATCGTCGTGCCCAGCGACGCCTGGGCGGCGTTGATGACCATCGTGCGGGTGAGCTCGCGCATCGTGGTGTAGTCGCCGCCGGCCTGGTAGGCCTCGAGCATCGAGAACTCCGGGTTGTGGGTCGCGTCGACGCCCTCGTTGCGGAAGTTCCGCCCGATCTCGAACACCCGGTCGAAGCCGCCGACGAGGAGCCGCTTGAGGTAGAGCTCCGGGGCGATGCGGAGGTAGAGGTCGAGGTTGTAGGCATTGATGTGGGTGAGGAACGGCCGCGCGTTCGCCCC
Organism: Brevibacterium sp. XM4083; assembly: GCF_006489205.2. Lineage (GTDB taxonomy): Bacteria > Actinomycetota > Actinomycetes > Actinomycetales > Brevibacteriaceae > Brevibacterium. The sequence goes on from NZ_VFYR02000004.1 coordinate 286,860, forward strand.
GCCGTGGACAGTCTGGAGGATCGGGGTCTCGACCTCGAGGAAGTCCCGCGACTGCAGGGTCTCCCTGATCGTCTGGAACGCGAGCGAGCGGACGACCATGAGGTCGCGCTGGCCGGTGTTCATCGTGAAGTCGAGGTAGCGCTGGCGCACCTTCGCCTCCGGGTCGGTCAGCCCCTCGTGGAGGCTCGGCCACGGACGCAGGGACTTCGCCGTCATCGTCCATCCGGTGACGATGAACGACGGGGTGCCGGTGCGGGAGACGCCGTCGTAGCCGGTCACGGAGATCCGGTCACCGCGGGAGAGCCACGACTGCAGCCGGGAGAGGGATTCGGCGCCGAGGTTGTCGCGTTCGCACACGAGCTGGACGTCGTGGCCCTGGGTGCGCAGGTCGAGGAAGACGACTCCGCCGTGGTCGCGGATGCCGAGCACCCGCCCGTCGAGGACGGTGCCGGGCACGGCGTCGGCGGCCGCCTCGGCGGGATAGGGCTCCACCCCGGAGGCAAGCATCCGCTCGCGCACATCGAGACGGTGGCGCACCTGATCGGGAACCCGGGACGCGGAATCGGCCACCGGCGCCGAGGCGGTGATCCCGAGCAGCGGAGCGGCTTCCTCCGGGGTGTAGATCGGCTGGTCGTGCTGACCCTTGCCGAAGATCTTCGGCGGGGTGAGGAAGCCTTCGGCGATGCTCACGGCCAGGCCGATCCGGGCGAGGTCCGACCCTTCCGGATAGCAGAGCATCCGGGGCACCCAGGTCGGATGGTACTTCTCATTGGACCGGTAGAGGGATTCGAGCTGCCAGAACCGGGAGAGGTAGAGGAGGACGTTGCGCCACAGTCGCTTGATCGGCCCGGCCCCGAGCTCCTTGCCCTGCTCGAACGCGGAGCGGAAGACGGCGAAGTTGAGTGAGACCGACGCGATGCCCAGGTCCGGTGCCTCGCGCATGAGGCCGGCGACCATGAACTCCGTGACGCCGTTCTCCGCGAACGGGTGACGGCGCATGAGGTCGAGGGACGCTCCGGAGTTCCCCCACGGCACGAAGCAGAGGAGGCCCGCCGTGGTCCCGGCGAGGGTCCCCGCATCGGCGGGGAAGAGCGCTTCGATGACGAGGCCGTCGGCGTCGGCAGGGTCACCGAAACGGCCGAGGGCCATGGAGAATCCCCGCTCGGTGTCGCCGTCGCGCCATTCGTCGGCGAATCGGGAGAGGCGCTCGAGGTCGTCGGCGGGGATCTCGGCCTGCCTGCGGGTGCGGATCGTGTAGCCGAGGCCCGAGAGCTTCGCGACCGCGCGCTGGACCTCGGGCAGCGCGGAGAGGGTGAAGTCCTTCGTGAAGAGCACCGCTTCATCGCCGACGTGGAGGACTTTGAGACCCGCGTCGTGGTACGCCTGCGCACCCTGCTTCGACGCCGCGAGCACGGCGGGAACCCAGCCGTAGGACTCGGCATAGGCGACGAACGCGCGGGCGGCCCCCACCCACTGGGACGGCGGCCCGATGGGATCGCTCGCGACGAGGCAGACACCGGCCTGGACCCGATAGGTCAGGACGCAGTCGTCGGTGAAGAAGGCGGACCGGTCGCGCCTCGTCGAGAAGTAGCCGAGGGAGTCCGAGTCGTGGTCGGCCAGTCCCTGCCGGATCTCGCGCTCCTGGGCGATGTCGATGCGCTCGGCGTCGCGGGCGGACCGCAGGAGCGTCCAGAAGGCGAGGATGATGCTCGCTCCGGATCCGAAGCCGAAGACCGTGAGCATCCAGCTCGATTCGGTGTTCTGCTTGGCGCCGAAGAGTTCGAGGACGATGTCCCTCGCCTGGGTCATCGTCAGACCTCCGATGACGAACTGGCAGGTGAGCACCACGAGCACGGTGATGACGATGCCGATGGCGAGGACCGCGATGGCTTTGAGGAAGCCCCGCGGCTGCGTCTTCGCGGTGTACCACCTGCGGTAGATGAGCGCTCCGACGAGACCCGCGACCGGGAGGATCGCCGCCGTGGCGAGATCGACGGTCAGCTCTTCGGGAGCCAGGACGGCGAAGCCGACGACGAGGAGGACGTAGAGGGCGAGGAGAACGGCAAGCAGGACGACGAAGACCCACCAGGCGACGCGCTTGCGGAAGCTCAGAGCGGCAGCGAGCACGATGAGCACGACCGAGGAGACGAAGTCGACCGGGGTGACGAGGACGACCCATGTCCAGAGGAACTCGAAGACCTGGCCGAGCCAGCTGTCCACCGGGGTGACGAGGTTGACGAGCATGAGCACGGCGAGGATCGTGAGCACGCGGGGCAGCCAGCGGACGAAGAACGGGGTGTCTGTCGGCGGGGAGATGTCAGAGGGGGGGCATGGGGAGAATCCTTTCACACTGCTCCGGCGTGGGCCCTCAGGTGCGGACCAGGCCACGTCGCTCCTGTTGCCCAGGTCACATATGGTGCCACGGAAGCGACGGCCGACGGCAATGGCCGACCGCGCGATTTCTGCTTAGGTTACCCTAATGAGAAGTGTGGGCCAGGGTGTGCGATTCTCGTGACATGAAACTCGACCATGTGTCCTTCGCCAGTGAACCTGACGGCTATCGAGCGACCGCCGAGCGCATCTCGGACCAGCTCGGAGTGGTTCCCTACGACGGCGGGGTGCATCCGCGTTTCGGTACCCGGAATCTCATCTTCCCGCTTGCGGGCGGCCATTACCTCGAAGTCGTCGAAGCCTTGGAGCACCCGGCCGCTCTCTCGACACCCTTCGGTCAAGCTGTGCGGACGCGCTCCGAACTCGGCGGCGGCTGGATGGGCTGGTGCGTGTCCGTCGACGACCTCTCCGAGGTCGAGACTCGCCTTGAGCGCAAGGCCGTCGACGGCAATCGCACGCCCGAGTCGGGAGAAGAGCTCAAGTGGCTGCAGATCGGTGTCAAGGGGCTCATCGCCGACCCCCAGCTGCCGTTCTTCATCAAGTGGTCCGCCGATTCGTCTCAGCATCCCTCCTCGTACAAGACTAACGAGGATGTCTCGATCGACACCCTCCAGATCGCGGGCGACCGCGACCGCCTGCGCGACTGGCTCGGCACCGACGATGCCAAGCCGATCCCGGAGATCCACATCGACTGGTCGGCCCCGCACGGCGCCCCCGGCATCATGTCGGTGACGTTCGAGACCGAGAAGAACGGCCTCGTCACGATCTGAGCCGGGCACCTCGGTGCGGCCGGAGACCTTCGGCACGGCCGCAGACATCGCAGACGATGAGGTCTGCCCGCCGCACGGTCGCGCTGCCTGCCCGGCTGACCGTTTGTCCTCACAGCACCGAGGTGATTGCGCCGAACCGGCGCAATCACCTCGGTGCTGTGCAAACGCAGCCTCAGGCCGGGGTCGGGCCCTCGGTGCCGTCGGTCGGGTCCGTCGGGACCGCCTCGGCGGCCTTCTTCCGCTTGAGGTGAGCGGCCGTGGCCAGTGCACCACCGGCCGCGAGCAGTCCCGCTCCCCCGCCGAGGAGGGGCAGAGTGGCGTCGGTGCCCGTCCGCGGCAGGTCGCCGCCGTTCGAGCCGGCACCTCCCGAGCCCGATCCGCCGGACCCGGAGCCTGCACCGGAACCACCCGAGCCCGCGCCGGACCCTCCCGAGCCCGCATCGCCTGCGGCCGCCGCACCGGCGGCTGCGGCATCCTTCGCCCCGTCCTGCGACCCGTTCGTCGAGCCGGACGAGTCAGCGGCCGATCCGGCGTTCGCGCCGTCCTCGTCGCCGTTGTCCGAGTCCTCGTCGCCGTTTCCGCCGTCGGAGTCCTGGTCGGCGTCCTTGGGGTCCTCGGTCGGCGGGGCGGTCGGATCCTCGCCGCTGCCCTTGATGACCTGGACGACGGTCGGTCGCGGCAGGGCGGCGACTCCGGCGTCGACGTCGGTCTCCTCGACGTAGTCGGGGAAGCGCGAGTGCTGATTCGACCACTCGCCGTCCTCACCCGGATGCTGGACGGCGACGAATGCCGAGTCGTAGGAGTCGTGGACGAGCGGACCGCAGACCTCGGCTTCCCGCGGCACGGAGAGGAACTGTTCGACGCGACCGCGCTCATCGCCCTCGATGGTCACCCTGAAGAGTCCGTCGCAGTACCCGATGCCGTCGGGGGCGCCGTCGGTCGAGATCCACAGGTTCCCGGCGGTGTCGAAGGTGACGTTGTCCGGGCACGAGATCGGCGAGACCTGGTCGGCGGGGAACCCGGAGAAGTACGTGGCGTCTCCCTGCTTCGGGTCGCCGCAGACGAGGAGCAGCGTCCAGTCGAATTCGGTGCCCGTGTGGTCGCCGCCGCGTTCGGTGATCTCGACGATGTGCCCGTCGCGGTTCTCCGTGCGCGGGTTCGCCTCGTCGGCGGCGGCCTTTCCGTCCGTCCCGCGGTCGGAGTTGTTCGTGCACGCGACGTAGATCTTCCCGTTGACCGGGTTGGGTTCGACGTCCTCGCAGCGGTCCATCTTCGTCGGGCCCACCTTGTCGGCGGCCAGACGGGTGTTGACGAGCACCTCGGCGACAGACATGCCGGCCACCTGCGACTGTCCGTCCTTGACCAGCGGCAGCCATTGCCCGGACCCGTCGAACTCACCGTCGGACGGCACTGCTCCGCTGCCGTCGATCTCGCCCTTCGGCGAGTTGCCGGTGAACTTCGCGACGTAGAGGTCGCCCTCGGAGAGCAGTCGCATGTTCCGCTGCCGGTCACCCTCGACGTACGTGTCCTTCGAGACGAACTTGTAGAGGTAGTCGAACTTCTCGTCATCACCCATGTAGGCGACTGCGTGGCCGGAGTCGGCGATGGTGATGTTCGCACCCTCGTGTTTGAAGCGGCCCATGTTCGTGTGCTTGAGCGGGGTCGAGTTCGGGTCCCACGGATCGACCTCGACGATCCAGCCGAAGCGGTTGGCTTCGTTGGCGTACCCGGCGGAGTTCGTGTCGAAGCGGTCGAGATCGGCTTCCCATCCGTACGCGGACGGCTCGTCGGTCAGCCCGTAGCGCTTGTCCGCCGCCGAGGTGCCCACCGCCCTGAAGTACGAGTTGAAGTTCTCCTCCCCGGAGACCAGGGTGCCCCACGGGGTGAGCCCGCCGGCGCAGTTGCCGAGCGTGCCCTGGACCCGGTCGCCGTTGGGGTAGTCCTTCGTCCGGAGCATGTCGGTGCCCGCGGCGGGACCGGTGAACGCGTATTCGGTGTCGATGAGGAACCGGCGGTTGCGCTGCCCGCTGACGTCGAGCGTCCACGGGGTCGTCTCGTTCGTCCGCTTCAGTTCGGCGACGGTGAGTCCGTGCGCGTCCCGGCTGATGGCGCGTCTGCGGGACTCCTCCATGTCATCGGGGTACATGATGGCGTCGTTCGTGTACTCCTGATTGGCGAAGAGCACTGCCCGATTGCCGTCCCCGGAGTCGTCGATCTGGATCTGGAGGAAGTCGTTGTTGTAGCCGAACTGCTTCCGCTGCGCCTCGACGGTCTGGTTCTCCGGGTCGAACTTCGGCGCGTCAGGGAACAGCGGGTCGCCCCAGCGCACGATCGGATGCCACGAGTAGCCCTCCGGCACGACGAGCTCGTCGACCTCGAACTGGACGGGCTCGATCGCGGAGAACTCGAGGGTGCCGCCGGGGGCTGCGGCCGCACGGCGGGCGGTGGGGCTCGGGGCCGTCGTCACGGCGACGGCGAGAGCGCCTGCCGCCGAGGCGCCGAGCATGGCCCGCCGGCTCAGCTGCGCCCCGACGATGTCGCGGAAGTAGCCGTTGGACGAGGTGTTGCAGATCTCCTTCGCACACGCGTTGTCGCATTTGAGAGCGCAGGTCACAGGGCTGCGCTTGCCGCGCACGTGTCCGGCCATGGGCAGCAGCTGGCGCAATGGTGCCATCGGGTGGTCTCCTCGGATCCGACGATTCGCTCGGCACCGCTGTGCTGCCGGGTCGCGGCAGCCGCACCCGCGGTGCACACTCGCCCGAGGCTTCCAGCGCCGGTTGGCGGCCAGCCGACGAGACGGTGAACGCGAGGTGAATGCCGAAGGACCCTTGTCGGATCACCGGGGGTCGACGAGGGCGAGCACCCCGGGGGCGACGAATCCGACGACGTCGATGAGCGTGTGCGCCCACACGAGCGGCATGAGCCGACCGGTGCGCATGAAGAACCACCCGAAGATGATGCCCATCGCGAAGTTCCCGAGGAACGGCCCGATCCCCTGATAGAGGTGGTAGCTCGCGCGGAAGAGGGCGAGGGCGATGATGATCGTCCACGGCCGATAGCCGAGTTCGCGGAGGCGCTCGGCGCCGAATCCGAAGAGGAGGACCTCTTCGAGGATCCCGTTCTTCGCCGCCGCGAGGATGAGGACGGGGATCGTCCACCAATGGTCGCCGAGGTTGGCCGGCTGCACCTCGGCGGTGATCCCGAGTGCCCTGCCGCCCGCGTAGATCCCCAGGGTGCCGATCCCGATGACGAGGAGGAGGCCCACGCCCTGGCCGAAGTCGCGGACTCTGTGGCCCTGGACGCCGAGGCGTTCGTTCAGGGGCCTTCGGTCGGAGTCACGGGTGAGGAGGTAGAGGGCGAGCGCGACGGGGACGAGGGAGAACCCGATGTCGAGGAGCTGGTAGACGAGGTCGAAGAGCGGCCGCGGGTTGAGTGAGGTGTTGAGCTTCGCCTCGGCGTCGCTGATGGGGCCGCGGGTGACGATGTCGGCCAGCCGCACGACCGCGTAGACCGCGGACTGGCCGAGGGAGAGCGCGGCGACGAGCCCGAGCTCGATCCACAGGCGTCTGCGCTCCCGCGGGGCGGCCGCGGTCTCCGTGCTCACCGTCGTTCTCCTCCGTCTCGTCGTCAGTGCTTCGGTTCGTCGTCAGTGCTTCGGTTCGTCGCGGCCCGCGGCGGAACCTGTCCGGGGACCCGCCTCGGACTCGGATCCGGACTCCGGCTCGGATCCGGCGGCCGCGGTCGGGGATCCTGGCGACAGGGATCCGGCCGGCGCTGACCCGACTGGCGCTGACCCGGCCGGGGCACCCACGGTCGCGGTCTCCCGGTCGGCGGCGCGCGCCTCGGCGACGTCGAGGACCTGCCCGCGGGCCATGTTCTTCACGTGCCGCTTCTCGGCCCGGCGCTCCTTCGCCCCCTCGAGGAGGAGGTAGAGGACGGGGACGAGGATGAGCGTGAGGATCGTCGAACTGACGAGTCCGCCGATGACGACGATCGCGAGCGGCTTCGAGATGAACACGCCTCCGCCGGTGAGCCCGAGCGCCATCGGGATGAGCGCGAAGATCGTCGCCGCCGCCGTCATGAGGATCGGTCGGTACCGCAGGCGCGCACCGCCGACGATCGCCGGCCGCAGCTCGACCCCGCGGGCGCGGAAGTGGTTGATGAGGTCGATGAGGACGATCGCGTTCGTCACGACGATGCCGATGAGCATGAGCAGACCGATCATCGCCGTGAGCCCCATCGCGGTGTCGGTGAGGAGGAGCAGCGCGATCGATCCGGTCGCCGCGAACGGGATCGAGACGAGGAGGATGAGCGGCTGGAGCAGTGACTTGAAGGTCGCGACCATGATGACGAAGACGATGAGGATCGCGGCGAGCATCGCCAGCCCCAGCTGGGAGAACGCGTCCTGCTGCTCCTCGGTGGCGCCGCCCGTGTCGACGGTGACGCCGTCGGGGATGTCGACCTCGCCGAGGGCCGTCTGCACATCGGCCGACAGCGTGCCGAGGTCGTCTCCGGCGGGGGTGACCGACACCGTCGTCGACCGCTGACTGTTCGTGTGGCGGATGTTCGGTGCGGTCTTCACCTCGTTGACGTCGGCGACCTCGTCGAGTTCGATGAACCGCGGCTCGGCCGGCGGCGCAGCCCCTGCACCTGCACCAGCGCCGGCACCTGCACCAGCGCCGGCACCTGCACCTGCACCTGCTCCGGCGCCAGCTCCGGCACCAGCTCCGGCACCGCCGGGGGCGGTCGGGGTCTCGGGTGCGGCGGGGATCTCGAGGCTGCGCAGCTCGTCGACCGTCGTCGCCTCGCGGTCGAAGAGGAGGACGGAATGGGTGACGTCGTCGATGACGACGTCGCCGATCGTCTGCCCGCGCATCGCCCGCTGGACGTACTGGCCGATCGCCGCCTCGGTGAGGTTCTCCTCAGCCGCCTTCTCCGAGTCGACGGTGACTTCGATGACCGGTTGGACGGCCTCGACGTCGCTCGTCACGGACTGGGTGCCGGGCACCTGCTCGAGCCGGTCGGCGACGGTCTGCGTCGTCTCCTCGAGGACCTGCGTGTCGGTGGACGTCAGGGTGACGTCGATCGTCTGCGCACCCGGCGTCGAACTCTGATCCTCGACCTCGACCTGACCCACGCCCTCGAGGGCGTCGAACTCGTTCTGCAGCTCGGTCGTGACCGACTGCGCCGAGACACCGTCCTTCGTGTTGACGATGTACGTGCCCGTCAGGCCCGAATCGTCGACGAAGCCGAAGTTCGACCCGCCGATCGACACCTGATAGGACTCGACGTTCTCATCAGCGGCGAGGATGTCCTCGACCTGCCGTGCCTGGTCGGAGGCCTCGGTGAGGTCGGTGCCCGGATCGAAGGTCTGGCTCACCTGCAGCTGCTCCTGGCCGGTGTCGCCGAAGAGCTCGGTCTTCAGCTGCGGCACCATGAGTCCGGTGCCGACGAGGATGATGACCGCGGCGAGGATCATGATGACCGGATGCTTGGTCGAGAACGAGATCACCGGCATGTACGTCTTCTGCAGGCGCGTGACCGGGGAGTGGAGCGCGGCGAGTTCGTCGACCTCCGCCTCGTCGCGCCCCACCGAGGCGGCCGACCTTGCGGCATCGGACCCCGCGGCATCGGATGCGAAGGCGCCCCCGGACCCTGACCGCGGGCGCGATCCCCCGCCCGCGGCTGCCGACCCCGCGGGCACGAGTCCCTCGTCGGTCTCGACGGCGCCGCCGGCATCGTGGCGCCCAGCGGTGAGGATGCTCTGCTTCTTCGCGGCCTTGCGCGCCGCTTTCCGCTCAGTGCGCCATTGCCCGAGCATCTGCCTGCGGCTGCGGCGGATCTCCGCCTTCTCCTCCCGGGTGAGTTTGACCGTCGACTCCCGCTGCCTGAGGAACCAGTATGCGAGGACCGGCACGATCGTCAGCGCGACGAAGAGGCTCGAGAGCAGGGCGATCGTCGCGGTGAGCGCGAAGGGACGGAACATCTCCCCCGTCTGACCGGTGACGAACGCGAGCGGGAGGAAGACGGCGACCGTCGTCAGGGTCGAGGCGGTGATGGCTCCGGCCACCTCGGCGACGGCGGCGAGGATGTTGGCGAACTTGTCTCCGCCGGCGGCGTGCCTACGACGGATCGCCTCGATGACGACGATCGAATCGTCGACGACGCGACCGACGGAGATCGTCAGCGCGCCGAGGGTGAGCATGTTGAGCGTCTCCCCGCCCACCCACAGGCCGATGAGGGCGATGAGGAGGGAGAGCGGGATCGAGATCGCGGTGATGATCGTCGCGCGCACCGACAGGAGGAAGACGAGGATGACGAGGACGGCGAAGATGAGGCCGAGCATGCCCTCGCCCAGCAGGTCCTCGATCGACTGCTCGATGAAGGGGGCCTGATCGAACGCGGAGACGAACTCCGTGTTGTCGCCCATCGTCCGCTCGAGGTCGGGCAGCCGCTCCGCCACCGCGTGGGAGACGTCGACGGTGTTCGCGTCGGATTCCTTCATCACCGACACCGACAGCGAGGGCTGGCCGTTGGTCCGGGAGATCGATTCGACGGGAGCGTCGGCGATCGCGACATCGGCGACGTCGCCGAGCGTGATCGGTCCGTCGCTGCCGGTGACCGCGAGGTTCTTGATCGCGTCGACCGAGCGCAGGCGGCTGCCGACCTCGACCGGTGCCGTGCCCTCGCTGCTGTTCAGGTCCCCCGCCGAGGTGGGGATGCCGTTGGACTGGAGAAGTGAGGCGATCTCGTCGACGCTGGCGCCTTCGTCCTCGAGGTCGTCCTGGCGGATGCGGATGTCGACCTGCTTCGTCCGGGCCCCGGCGATCTGGACTTGGGAGACGCCGTCGACCTTGGAGAGTTCGGGTTCGACGATGTCGTTGAGCTCTGCGGCGAGCTTGTCCTCATCGGCGTCGGAGGTCACGGAGAGTGCGAGGACGGGGATGTCGTCGGTGCTCAGGGTCAGCACATTGGGTTCGACGCCCTCGGGCAGCTGCGACTGCACCTGGGACACCGCGCGCTGCAGGGTGCGAACGATGTCATCGGAGTTCACGCCGTACTTCGTGCTCACGGTGATCGTCGACGACCCGGCCGAGGACACCGAGGTCATGTCCTCGACCTCGGAGAGCGGGGCGAGCGCTCCCTCGAGCGGGTCGGTGACTTCGCTTTCGACCGCCTGCGGGGTCGCGCCCTCGTACGTCGCGGTGACCGTGGCCTGCGGATTGTCGAGGGAGGGGAAGAGCTCCTGCTTGAGCGCTCCGGCCCCGATGACGCCGAAGATCACGGCGACGACGGAGATGAGTGCGATGAGCGCACGGTTCTTCAGACTCAGACGGGTCAGAAAACTCACTCGTGGACTTTCTTCTCGGGAAGCCGACCGGAGCCGCGACATACGACACCAGGGTCATCCTAGTGACCGGGACTGTGAGTGCGCCCGACACGGTCGACCGACGCTGCCGGACCGGCGCCCAGAATCCGCAACGACGCACTGAACCGACAAATACGCCGTTAGCGCAGAGCGTATTTGTCGGCTGGGGGCGTCGATGTCGGCGGCGGTGCCGGTTGAGGGCGTCACTGCCGGGTGAGGGCGTCACTGCCGGGTGAGGGCGTCGGTGGCGCGCCGACGCTGAGTCCCTGCCGACACGGTCGGCCGACCCCGCCGCACCGGCGCCCCGAATCCGCTTCGACGCCCTCAACCGACAAATACGCCGTTAGCGCAGAGCGTATTTGTCGGTTGAGGGCGTCGATGTCGGCGGCGGTGCCGGTTGAGGGCGTCACTGTCGGTTGAGAGCGTCGGTGAAGGCGCCGACTACGCTGCTGTCGACGTGTCGGTGTCGACGCCCACGTCACTCGCGCGCCGGCGACGGTGCCGACGGCGAACGCGCCTACTCCGCGGCCGCCGCACGCGGGCGGGTCTCGCGGCCCGTGATCCAGACGGCTGCGGCGATGAGGCCGAGGGCACCGGTGAGGAGGAACGCGGCGGAGTAGCTCGCGTGGTCGATGACGATGCCGGCGATGACAGGGCCGAGGATCGCCCCGCCGTCGAGGGCCATCTGGTACTTCGCGAGCACCCGGCCGCCCTTGCGATCGCGGCCGATGACGTCGGCGACCGCGGCCTGCTGAGCGGGATTGGCCAGCCCCGAGCCGATGCCGGCGATGATCGAGAGCACGAAGAAGAGCCAGATCGTCTCCGTGAATGCCAGTGCCGCAGTCGAGACTCCGAGGACGGTGAGGCCCCAGAGGATGAAGGGCTTGCGGCCGTACGTGTCGGCGAAGCGGCCGACGACGGCGACGGCCGAGGCGTTGCCGATCGCGAACATCGTCAGCGCCAGTCCCGCCACGGCGGTGTCGGCGCGCAGGATCTGGATCGCGAAGAGCGGGTAGATCGCCACGCGGATACCCATCGCCGACCAGCCCTGGACGAACGCGGAGACGAGCGCTGCGCGGTAAGCGGAGTCCCGCCACGCCTGTCGGAACGTCATCACCTCCTGGACGCGCTCGTCCTGCGCGGCCTCACGCCTCGCCCGTCCGGACTTCGTCGCCGACCCCGCCGAGGCGGTCGAAGCGAGGAACACCCGCACGACGGCGGCGGCGATGACGAGGCCGATCGCGTAGATGAGGAAGGGCAGGCGCATCCCCCACCCGGCCATGAGTCCGCCGAGCACGGGTCCGGCGATGCCGCCGACGAGGAACGCGGTGGCATACGTGCTCGACGCCTTCGCCCTGGCATCGACGGGGGCGAGACGGATGATGAGGGCCATCGCGGACACGGTGAACATCGTCGACCCGATGCCGCCGAGGCCGCGGAAGATCAGCAGCTGCCAGTAGTTCTGGGCGAACGCGACGGCTGCCGTGGAGGCGGCGACGACGAGGAGACCGGTGATGTAGATCCGCCGCTCCCCGAAGGCGTCGACGAGGCGGCCGGAGGTCGGGGAGAAGACGAACCGGAAGAACGCGAACGAGGAGACGACGATCGTCGCCGCCGTCACCCCGAAGTCGAAGCTCGCCGCGAACTGCGGGAGGACGGGGGCGATGATGCCGTAGCCGAGGGCGACGATGAACGCGGCCGCGACGAGGACGTAAATCTCCTTCGGCAGGCGACGGTCAGCGGCGGGCGCGGTGCCGTCGAGGTCGGCGGCCGCCTCGTCGCGCTGCCCCTCCTCGCCTCTCACAGGGTGTCGAGGAACTGGTCGGGATCGGGCAGGGGGCGGGTGCTCGTCGTCAGACGGGCCCGATAGCGATCGGGCACGCCCCCGATGTAGAACCAGCCCATGAGCAGCTCGCTGTCGTTCAGCCGGTGGAGACGGCGGACGGCGGGGGCGTTCGTCAGGGTGCCGCTGCGCCACATCACACCCCAGCCGGCCTGCCAGAGGGCGAGTTCGAGGAGGTGTCCGGCACCGGCAGCGGTCGCGTGCTGCTCCCATTCGGGGACCTTGGGGTGCGGTGTCGGCGAGGCGACGAGCGCGAGGAGGAGCTCGGCGCGCAGGGGTTTCGTATTCACCTCACCGGGCGCGCGGGTGACGCCTGCGGCCTCGTCGAGGGCGGCGCCGAGGCGGAGGCGGTCGTCTCCGCGGATGATGACGAACCGCCACGGCTTGAGCGCCTTGTGGTCAGCGACGGAGGAGATGATGCGGATGATCTCCCGCAGATCGGAATCGCTCGGGGTCTCCGGGTCGACCTTCGAGATCGAGCGCCGTGTCGCCAGAGCGTGGAGGACCGGGTCGGCGAGGGCGTCGATCGAGCTCGGCTGCGAATAGTCCGGTCCCGGGCGCCGCTCCTCCCCCGCCTCGGCGAGGGTGGAACCCACCGAGGTCGGGGACGGATCCCGGGACTCGGTGGGCGCGGTCTCGACCGACGGTCCGGCGGCGGTCCTCACGGCCTGGGCGGCGAGCCTCTTCGCCCACGGACCGGTCTCCCCATCGAGGAAATGGGTGCGCGCGAGCTCACGCTCGGCGGTCGAGCGCTTCGGCTTCTTCGCCGCCTTCTTCCCACAGCCGGACTTCTTCTTGCTCCCCACTCAGCTCACCCAGTTCGCGTAGGCCTTCCGCGCCTTCGACAGCTTCGGGTCGATGATCACCCGGCAGTAGCCGTTGTCGGGGTTGTTCGTGTAGAAGTCCTGGTGGACGGTCTCGGCCGGGTAGTAGGTGCCGAGCGGTTCGAGGGTCGTGACGATCGGGTCGTCGAAGTACTCCTGGGCTTCGGCGATCGCCTGCTCGAACTCAGCCTTCTCGTCATCGTCGCGGTAGAACATCGCCGACCGGTACTGGGTGCCGACGTCGTAGCCCTGGCGGTTGAGGCTCGTCGGGTCGTGACCGGTGAAGAAGAGACCGAGGATGATGCTCTCGGGCACGATCTCCGGGTCGAAGGTGACCTGGAGGGCCTCCGCGTGGCCGGTCGTTCCGCCGGCGACTTCACGGTAGTGGGGGTCGGGCGTGTCACCGCCGGTGTATCCGGAGACCACCGAGGTGACGCCCTTGGTGCGCTGGTAGACGGCATCGAGGCACCAGAAGCATCCGGCGCCGAGCGTGAGGGTGCGAAGTTCGCTCATAGTTGGTACAACGGCTTTCGGTTCAGCGTATTCCCGGGCCCGTGTGCGACCCGCCCGGGATCGTTCAGCAGTGCAGTCGACGAGGTGGTGCTCGACGGCGTGATGACTGACCGCTCGGTGCTCGGCAACTCGGTATTCGGGAGCTCGGCGCTGATCGGATCAGCTGCGGTCGGTGCGGAACGTGAGGTCGGCCGGTCGCGGCCAGTCGGCGAGCGTGAGCGGCGGTGGTTCCGGGGCGTCGTCGAATGCCACGTCGACGTCTTCGTCATCGAGGGTGTCCGGGTAGGCTTCCACGCCGTCGGGGTGGAGGGTTCCCGGTGCTGAGGCGCCGAGTCGCTCGGCGGTCTCGGCCGCCAGGACGAGGTCCTCCCCGTCCTCGGCGGCAAGCAGCTCGATGCGTGCGAGCAGTCCATCGGAGATCTCGAGGCTGAGCTCGAGCGCCGTGGGTTCGTCGTCTGCCGCACCGGTCAGCGCCTCCCCGGCCTCGACGACGCCGACGACGGGGTAGGTCTGGGTGGCGGGCACCGCGGCGGGCGCGTCCGAGTCGAGGTAGACGTCGATGCTCGAGATGTCCTCCTCGGCGAGCAGGGCCGCCAGATCCTCGTCGCTGAGCTCGATCGGATCGCTGCCGGGGAACTGCTTCGTCGAGTACGGCACCCACACGAAGAACCGCGCGTGCTCGAGTTGGGCGCGGACCACCTCGGCGACGTCCTGGGACTGCGGGTGCGGCTGGTCGAGGATCGCCTCGACGGAGGCCTGGATGTGAGGGGGCAGTTCGATCTCGACAGGGGCGAAGTCGGTGTGCCCGTCGAGGGCCTCGGCCGCGACGAACTCCTCGGCCTTGTCGAGGGCGAACGCGGAGACGGCCATGACCGTCGAGTTCACCGCGGCGTTGAGCCCCCGGCCGACCCCGGCCGGCAGCTTCGCATCCCAGCGGTCCTTGATGTCCTGGATCGGCGTCCACAGGGCCCAGCTCGCGGCCCCTGCGGCGATCGCGGCGGCGGCGTTGAGCACGGCCTGCGACTTCCACGTCGTGGCCTCGACCGTCCACGCCTCAGAGTCCTCATCGTCGACGCCGAGCCGCCCGAAAGCCGTGTCCTCATCGGCGAACGCGGAGTCCTGATCGGCGAAGGCCTTCGTTCCCCCGAGCCAGGTCAGGGCGGCGGTGGCCACGGCGTAGGCGGCGCGGACCACGGGCTCCTGACCGGCGGTGAAGTCGCGGCGGCGGACGATGCTCTGCGCTCCGGAGCCGAGCGTGGAGACGGCGCGGACGAGGAGGCGATGGCGTTGGGGGATATCGGGGAGACGCATGTCCACATCGAATCACGCGCACCTGAAGCGCGGGTGTGAATTCGCTGGCCGGACGGCGACGCCGGCCAGGCGGCGACGGCTCAGAGCACGAGCGAGCTCGGCAGGGTGAATCCGAGTTCCGCGGCGGCCGTCTGCGTCGAAGGCTGGTTCCACAGGCGAGCGACCGCCTCGTTCGTCGCCAGCGACCGCATCTCGGCCTTGTCGAGGAAGAGGATCCCGCCGAGGTGGTCGGTCTCGTGGGCGACGATGCGCGCTGACCAGCCGGTGACCTCCTCGGCGATCGGCGTGCCGTCGAGGTCGTTCCCGCGCAGGGCGATCGTCCGCGGGCGGGCGACGACGGCCTGATAGCCGGGAATCGAGAGGCAGCCTTCGTAGAAGGCGACCCGCTCCGACGTCGACGGCTCGTAGGAGGCATTGACGACGGTGCGGAACGGCAGCGGCTCCCGCTCGCGCACCGCGGCGGCCTCGGGGCTGACGGCGGCAGGGTCTTCGGCGACGAAGATCGACAGTCCGACCCCGACCTGCGGTCCGGCGAGGCCGACGCCCGGGGCGGCGTGCATGGTCGCTCGCATCACCTCGGCGAGGCGGGCCAGCGTCGCATCGTCGACCTGTCCGGAGAACGGCAGCACCGGGGTCCGCAGGATCGGGTCGCCGGCGTCGACGATGGGGGCGATCCCGCCGCCCGCCTCGGCCGCGGCGAGGACGGCATGGATCTGGTCGGCGACGAGACGGTCGGTGAGCTGCACGGGGGTTCTCCTGAAGGCGCGGGGTCAGCGGGCGCGGGGGTCAGCGGGCGCGGGCGACGATGAGCTCGGCGTGCTTGAGCAGCGGAGCGTCGATCATCTTGCCCTCGTACGCGAACGCGCCCTTCTCCGTCGTCGCACGCTCGAGCACGGCGTTCGCCCAGGCGAGCTGGTCGTCGCTGGGGCGGAAGGCCTCGCGGACGACGGGCACGTGGTTGGGGTGGATCGAGACCTTGCCGCTGAAGCCGGATTCGACGGCGTCGTGGGCTTCGGCGGCGAGACCGTCGTGGTCGGGGATGTCGGCCCAGATCGAATCGAGCGCGTACTTCCCGTGGGCGCGGGCGGCGAGCAGGGTCGAGCTGCGCACGTGGGCGACGACATCGCGCCACGTGCCGTCGGCCCGGCGGGAGGAGCCGCCGCCGAGGTCGGCGATGAGGTCCTCGGAGCCCCACATCAGTCCGTAGGTGTTCTCGGCGGCGGCGATCTCGGCGACGCGCAGGGCGCCGAGCGCGGTTTCGATGAGGGCGATGACCTCGTACCCGGCAAGGATCGTCAGGTCGGCGGCCGACTCCGTCTTCGGCAGCATGACGGCCGTGTAGTCGGTCTTCGCGAGCATCCGCAGGTCGTCAGCGAGGTGCGCGGAGTCGCGGGCGTTGACGCGCACGACGGTGCGGGTGGGATCGAGCGGGTAATCGATGATCGCCTCGCGCGCCGTATCCTTGTCGGCCTCGTTGACGGCGTCCTCGAGGTCGAGGATGACGATGTCGGAGCGTTCGGCGGCCTTCTGGAACCGGTCGGGCCGGTCGCCAGGGACGAAGAGCCAGGCGGGGGCGAATTCGAGTGCCATGGTCGGTCTCCTCACTTCTCCGTCTGCGGGGACTCGGACTGCGGTGCCGCCGAGGACCCCGCGGTCGCCTCGGCGGGCTTGGCATGGGACGAGTCGAACATCATCGTCTGACGCACGGCCTTCGCGACGAGCTGGCCGTTCTGGTTGTAGCCGCGGTGTTCGAGGGTGACGATGCCCTGTCCGGGGCGGGACTTCGAGGCGCGCTTGTCGAGGATCGTCGTCTCCGCGTAGAGGGTGTCGCCGTGGAAGAGCGGGGCGGGGAAGCTGACCTCGGAGAAGCCGAGGTTGCCGACGATCGTGCCCTGAGTGAGCTGGGAGACGGAGAGGCCGATGAGCGTGGCGAGGGTGAACATCGAGTTGACGAGGCGCTGCCCGAAGGGCTCGGTCTCGGCGAAGGCGGCATCGAGGTGGAGGGCCTGCGTGTTCATCGTCACCGCGGTGAACCACGTGTTGTCGGCCTCGGTGATCGTCCGGCCCGGCGCGTGCTTGTAGACGGTGCCGACTTCCATCTCGTCGAGCCACAGTCCGCGCTGTTCGATGACCTTGCTCTCGCTCATTCTCGCTCCTTCGTCGTGATGTTTCGAGCTTACCCGTCAGCTGGGTCACAGTCTGCGGCAGGTGCGACTGCCCCGGGCGGGCGCGCTCAGGCGGCCGGGGTGCGGTCGCACCGCAGGAGACCGCACGATCACGACCGCGGCGGGCCGAGGAACGCTCCGACCACGGCGATGCCGGCGGCGACGGCGAACGCGGGACCGGCGCCGAGGCCGGTGATGAGGGCGCCGAGCAGCGGTGCGCCGAGGGCCTGACCGACGGCGATGAGGAGGAAGGCGAGTCCGACGCCGGCTGCGGGCGCTCGGTCGTAGACCTCGGTGCCCCAGACGAGGAGGAGCCCGGTCAGGGCGATGTAGACGGCCCCGAAGACCGCCGCGGCCGCACAGGCACCGGCGATGCTGCCCGGCACGGCGGCGAAGAGGAGGGTCGATGCGGCGAGGATGAGCATCGCGACGAGCCAGCCGCAGCGCAGTCCCACCTTCGCGGCGAGGTCCCCGGAGACGGCTCCGAGCATGCCGAAGGCACCGAGGAGGATCCAGGCGATCGCCGAGGCGGTCTCCCCCATGCCGCCGACGCCGACGAGGAGGTCCCGGCCGAACGTCCACACCGCCGCACTCGCGAATCCCATGAGCGCCGAGGCGGCCATCAGCGGCGTGCTTCCGCGGGGGACGAGGGGGCGGGGCAGGAGAGCGGGCTCGGCCCCGCGCGGTGAGGGTGCCGCGGCCCCGGTCCCGCGCGGCGAGGAGGCCGCGGCCCCGGTCCGGCCGGGTGAGGGGACGGCGCGCAGGACCCAGAGGGTGACGAGGGCGGAGAGGACGGCGAAGACGATCCACGCCCAGCGCCACTGGCCGAGGGTGAGCAGGGCGATCGGTCCGGCGACGGCGACGCCGAGTCCCGTGCCCGCGTTGATGACCGTCTGGGTCCGACCGCGGACGGACGAGCGCACGGATTGTGCCACGGCCTGGGCGAGCGGCGGTGAGGCGACACCGGTGCTCGATCCGGCGATGAGGACACCGATCGCGAGCATCGCCGTGCTGGGGGCTGCGGCGATGAGCCCGGTGCCGACTGTGGCGATGACCCCGGCGCAGACGGCGATGGGACGCGCGCCGCAGCGCGGGGTGAGGATCGTCGCGGCGACGATCGCCAGACAGTAGGCGATGTACGCCCCCGAGGCGATCGCCCCGGCCGTCTGCGCGTCGAGGCCGAAGTCCGCGCGGAAGGCCGGGAGGAACAGTCCGAAGGCGAAGCGTGCCAGGCCGTAGCAGGCGGCGATGAGGCTGAGTCCGGCCGCCGCGAGGGCCAGAGTGCCGCGGCGGCCGAGGAGTGCTGCGCCGGTGTCGGTCGAGGTCATTGCGGAGATCTCCGGGGCTCGTCGTCGAGTCGCTGACGAGCAGCGCCGCCAATCGACTTCACAGGTCTGTGAACTAGTGTGTTCACAAGTACACTGATCTGTAAAGTGGGAGTGCAGCCGCACGTCGCAGCGACCGCCCGGGCCGGATCCCGCACGACTTCCCTGAGACAGGAGGACACCGATGACGACCCCGACGGCTGAGGACCCCCTCACTCCCCCGCAGCTCACCCCCGGGGCGCAGCGCATCCTCGAGACGGCCGCGGGTCTCTTCTACTCCCGCGGCCTCCATGCCGTCGGCGTCGACACGATCGCGCACGAGTCGGGGAGGACGAAGCGGACGCTCTATGACCGGTTCGGCTCGAAGGACGCCCTCGTCGTCACGTACCTGCAGGTCAGGCACCACACCTGGTGGTCTCGTCTGAAGCAGCGGCTGGCAGCGCTCGACGTCGCCGGCCTCGACGAGAGGTCGGCGGCCCGCGACCGCGTGCTCGCGATCGTCGACTCCTACTCACTCGATGCTGACACGACGGCCGAACGCGGATGCGCGTTCGTCAACGCCGCTGCCGAACTTCCCGCCGACCATCCCGGCCGCACCGTCATTCGGGCCCACAAGGCGCGCGTCGTCGATCTCATTGCCGGTATCCTCGACACCGGCGGACATCCCGCGGCCGCGGCCCTCGCCGAGCATGTGTTCCTCATCCTCGAAGGTGCGATCGTCCACCGCGGCCTCGACGGCGATGACCACCGTATGCAGAGCGCCCGGTCCCTCATCGGCGACCTCCTCGTCTGAATCATCTGCCCCCTGCCCGCCGACTGAGCTGAGGGAGGATGACACTTTCCGCAATCGGACGCCGCATCGCCTCGCCGCGGTCGACCACCTCGGCGAATGAGGCGAAGTCCACCCGGGGCGGCCCGCTCTTTCCGGGCGGAATCCGACTAGGCTGAAGGCGACGGGCCAACGAGTGGCAACCGCACCCGAGACCGAGGAGAGCGATGGACCGCGATTCGATCGACTGCTGGCTGACCGACATGGACGGCGTCCTGGTCAGGGAGAACAACGCCCTGCCCGGCGCCTCGGAGCTGCTCGCGCAGTGGCGGCGCAAGGACATCCCATTCCTCGTCCTGACGAACAACTCGATCTACACCGCCCGCGACCTCTCGGCGAGACTGCGCTCGAACGGTCTCGAGGTTCCCGAGGACAACATCTGGACCTCGGCGATGGCGACCGCGGACTTCCTCTCCCACCAGGTCGAGCACGGCTCGGCCTATGTCGTCGGCGAGGCGGGTCTGACCACCGCGATCCACGAAGCCGGGTTCATCATGACGGAGAACGACCCCGATTTCGTCGTCGTCGGCGAGACGCACAACTACTCGTTCGAGGCGATCACGAAGGCGATCCGACTCATCGACTCCGGCTCGCGCTTCATCGTCACCAACCCCGACGCGACCGGGCCGAGCCCCGAAGGGGTCCTGCCGGCCACCGGCGCGATCGCCGCGCTCATCACGAAGGCGACGAACCGCGAACCCTACGTCGTCGGCAAACCCAATCCGATGATGTTCCGCTCGGCGCTCAACAAGATCGGCGCGCACTCGAAGTCCACCGCGATGATCGGCGACCGGATGGACACCGACATCATCGCCGGCATGGAGGCGGGCATGCACACCGTCCTCGTCCTCTCGGGCATTTCGACCGCCGAGGATGTCCGCCGTTACCCGTTCCGCCCCGACGAGATCCTCGACGGCGTCTACGATCTCCTCGACGTCCCGCTCGATCAGCAGACCGACCTCGGCGCCGACGTCACCGGCTCCGCGTGAGCTGAGCCGAACCGATCACGTGAGCTGGGCCGGACCGGTCGCGCCCAGCCCTCGTGTCACGGGCGAGAGCCCCACCGAGGTGGATCGAGCTCGAATCTGACGTCAGATTCGAGCTCGATCCACCTCAGAGGCCGGCATCACTCGGTGCGACCCGCCCAAGCAGTCCTAGACTCGCTTTCATCATAAAAGTTCTGCGATGGAGGTCACCATGCGCTATCCCGAGGTCGTCGACGAGGACACCTGGGTCACCGCACGCCGGCGCCTGCTCGAAGAGGAGAAGGAGCTGACGAAGCGGATCGACGCCGTCAATGCCGCGCGCCGCCGCCTGCCGATGGTGAGAGTCGAGAAGGACTATCGCCTCGCCGGTCCCGACGGGGAGGTCACACTCCGTGAGCTCTTCGGCGATTCGCGGCAGCTCATCATCCAGCACTTCATGTTCGATCCCAGCTGGGACCAGGGCTGTTCGAGCTGCACGGCGATGGCCGACAGCGCCGCCCAGCCCGCCGTCCTCGAGCAGCTGGCCAAACGGGGCACCGCGTTCGCCGCAGTCTCCCGCGCACCGCTGGAGAAGATCGAAGCCTACCGGACGGCGAGAGGCTGGTCCTTCCCGTGGTTCTCCTCGGCGAACAGCGACTTCAACCTCGACTTCCACGCCACCCTCGACCCCGAGGCGGCACCGCCGAACTACAACTTCCGCGACGCCGACGAACTCATCGCCGCCGGGCAGGAATGGCTGACGACCTATCGGGGAGAGCAACCGGGGATCAGTGTCTTCCTCAGAGACGGCGACGACATCTTCCACACCTATTCGGTCTACGCCCGCGGGCTCGAGGTGATGATGCCGGCCTACGGCATGCTCGATCTCACCGCCCTCGGACGGCAGGAGAGCTGGGAGGAACCTGCCGGACGCGCACCCGTCCTCTACCGCCACGATGCCGGAGTGCTCAGCCCGGAGACCGTCACGCAGTGAGCGGCACCCGCGTCACGGGCCCCGACGGCCCGCTGCCGGGATAGACTCTCCACCACCCGGCCCAGTGGCCGACGACGGAGACGCAAGGAGGCCCGATGCCGCGGCAGCACACCGAGATCCGGGAGACCGCCTCCGACCGGCGGGAGTGGCGCAGGATCCGTCGGCACCTGCGGCCGGCGACGATGTGGGGCGTCCCGCTCAGGCTCGTCATCGCCGCCGCCGTCCTCGGCGTGCTCACCCCGTTCGTCGACCGTCAGCTCACGACCGTCTTCAGTTCCTATCCGGACCTCGATTCGGGCAGCGTCGGCTCCCTGCTCGGCATCATCTCAGGCGCCATGGTCACCCTGGCCGGTCTCGCCTTCGCCGCCCTGACGACGGCGATGAGCCTCGGCATCACGGCGATGTCAGTGCGCCTGGCTCCCCTGCTCCAAGCCGATCGCGTCGTCCAGTGGGCGCTCGGCTCGTTCATCGCGACATTCGTCTATGCGCTGCTCATCGCCCTGAGCATCGCGCTCGGCGAGGACAACTACAAACCGTGGGTGGGCACGATCGGTGCCGTCACCGCCACCCTCGCCTGCGCGGTGATGTTCCTCGCCTTCGTCGTCCGTGTCTGCCAGCTCCTCACCTCCGGCGCCCTGCTGCGCAAACTCGCCCGTGACGGCTGGAGAGCCACCCGCTACCTGCCGAAGAGATTCCCCACCGAGGCGGCTGCGGTGTCCCAGCGCTCCGTGCCCAACGGTCATCCGGTGCACCGACAGCGCCCCGGCCGCGGCGGCGATGCGCTGCTGGCGGTCAACACCCCGCGTCTGCTCGACTTCGAAGACGCGTGGCACTGCACGATCGAGCTCGTCCCCACCGTCGGCTCCCCCGTGCCGGTCCGCACGCTCCTGTTCCGCACGAGCGTCGAACTGAGCAGCAAACAGGCCGCCGAGCTGGAGAAGGCCGTCGCATTCGGCGACATCGAATCGGCCGCGAACGGACCGTTCGGAGCCATCCGCACCATCGTCGACATCGCGCTCAAGGCCCTGTCGCCGGCGGTCAACGATCCGTCCCGAGCGGTTCAGGCCCTCGACCAGATCGAGGCCATCCTCATCGGCCTCTCACCGCTCGTCGCGCAGCAGGAGCGCACGCTCGCGGCCAGCCCGGACGCCTCGGTGCTGCGGGATTGGACGCGCAGCTGGACCGAGTACATCGAGGCGGCGACCGACGAGATCCGCCAGTTCGGGACCTCGTCGATCCAGATCCAGCGGCGTCTGCGAGCGCTCTTCGCCACCCTGTCCTCCGTCGTCCCGGAATCCCAGCGGCCCCCGCTTGAGGCCCGCGTGGCTGTGCTCGACCGCGGCACGGACCGCTGGTGGCATGACCCGCTCGACCGCAGGCTCGCCACGGTCAGGGATCCCGAGGGCATCGGCGGTGCCGAGCACGACTGAACCGCCCGGCACGCCGAAAGAACCGCTCGGCGCCGACACCTCTACGCGAGCGCCGACATCAACCGCATCGCCGATTCCATGTACCGGCGTGTCCACGGCCGCTTCATCCACTCGTCGAGGGTGAGCTCGTGGCTCTTCTCCCGGTAGTCGTCGATGACCGCGTTGATGTCGGGGACGAGGTTGCCGCCGGTCGTGAGCAGACTGATCTCGTAGTTGAGTCCGAAGGAGCGCATGTCCATGTTCGAGGACCCCATGACCCCGTACTCGCCGTCGACGACGAAGCACTTCGTGTGGAGGACCGCGGGCTTCGGGTAGAGGTAGATGCGCACCCCCGCCTCGAGCAGGGCCTGGTAGTACGAGGCCTGGGCGCGGCCGACGACGTACTGGTCGGCCTCCTCGCTGACGTAGAGCTCGACGTCGACGCCGCGGTAGGACGCGGTGTTGATCGCGGCGAGCAGGGACTCGTCGGGGATGAAGTAGGGGCTGACGATCGAGAGCTTCCGCTGGGCGAGGTAGAACAGCGAGTTGAAGACCTTGAGGTTCGGCTCTGTCGTGAACCCCGGCCCCGAGGGAATGAGCTGCATGCCGCAGACGTCTCCCCCGACGTCCGGCTCCGGCGCGGTGCCCTCGTAGTCGCGGATGCCCAGTTCCTCACCGCATTCGGAATACCAGTCGGTGGCGAAGACCGCTTCGATCGAGGCGACGATCTCGCCGCTGACCTCGACCATGATGTCGTTCCAATGCCGCCCGACCTTGATGTTGGCCTTCATGTCGTAGGTCGAGTCGATCATGTTCTGCGAGCCCATCACCGCGCGCTTCCCGTCGACGACGAGGAGTTTGCGGTGATTGCGCAGGTCGATGCGGCGCAGCTTGCCCCGCCATGGGATGAACGGGAGCATGAGGTGCCATTCGATCCCGGCCGCGGTCAGCCGTTTGCCGAGCGAATGGAATCCCGGGTACTTCCGCGACCCGATGTGGTCGTAGAGGACCCGGACGTGGACGCCGCGGGCCGCTGCGCGTGTCAGGGCTTCGAAGAAGACGTCGGTCGTCTGGTCCCACGCCATGATGTAGATCTGCACATGAACGTACTTCTGCGCCCCGTCGACGAGCTCGGCCATCCGCTCGATCGTACGGTCGTAGTCCATCGTGATGCCGTGGTTGGTGCCGGTGACCATCGGCAACTCGGTGAGGTTGCGACCGAGTTCGGCGATGAGGTCGAAATCCCGCGGGGCCTTCAGCGACGGCGGCACATCGGGCAGGTCGTCGGCGCCCTTGTGCATGAGCTCGTTCGCCATCGCCTGGATCCGGGCGCGCCGCCGGTTGATGTAGGGGCTGCCGATGAGGAGGAAGAGCGGGATGCCGACGATGGGCAGGAAGAGGATGAGCAGCAGCCACGCCGATGACGATGACGGGCGCCGATTCTCCGGCACGACGCCGATCGCGATGATCTTCACGATGTACTCGATGACGATCCACGTCACCGACGCCACGGTCGCCCAATTGATGTTCGCCCAATCGATGGTGTTCACCCGCAGCCTCCGTTCGTGGGGTTGAGGACAACCCTAACCGCCGAGGCGGCCCCCGGAGCCCGCACGACCGCACCGGTTCGTGCGGGGCAGGGGTGGGGACCGCCTCGGCGGGGCGATGATGAGCGGCGGGCGCGCGCCGACGTCACCACCGGGTCACGGAATGAGCGCATCCGGCACCGCGAGACCAGCACCGCGCCACCGGCACCCGCCGGGCACCGCGACCCCTGACCCCCGGCAACGCCGCAAACTCCGCGACCGGCGAGGTCAGAGCCCGAGTTCGCGGGCGATGAGCATGAGCTGGACCTCCGTCGTGCCCTCGCCGACCTCGAGGATCTTCGAGTCGCGGTAGTGCCGGGCGACGAGGTATTCGTTCATGAAGCCGTAGCCGCCGTGGATCTGCGTGGCGTCGCGGGCGTTGTCCATGGCCGCGTCACCGGCGATCATCTTCGCGATCGCCGCTTCCTTCTTGAACGGCAGACCCGCGAGCATGCGGGAGGCGGCGAGGTAGTACGCGGCGCGAGCGGCGACAACGCGAGCCTCCATGCGGGCGATCTTGAACTGGATGCCCTGGAAGTCGGCGATCGGGTGACCGAAGGCCTGACGCTCCTTCGCGTACTTGACGGACTCGTCGACGCAGCCCTGGGCGGCACCGACGGAGAGCGCACCGACGGCGATGCGACCCTCGTCGAGGATCCGGAGGAAGTTCGCGTAGCCGCGGCCGCGTTCGCCGAGCAGGTTCTCCTCGGGCACCTGGACATTGTCGAACGTCAGCGGGTGCGTGTCCGAGGAGTTCCAGCCGACCTTGTCGTACGGGGGCTCGGCGGTGAAGCCGGGGGTGCCGGCAGGGATGATGATCGTCGAGATCTCCGGCACCTCACGGCCCGACTTCGAGGTCTTCGTCCCGGTCACAGCCGTGGCGGTGACGAGACGGGTGATGTCGGTGCCGGAGTTCGTGATGAACGACTTCGATCCGTTGATCGTCCACGTGCCGTTCTCGAGCGTCGCCTTCGTCCGGGTGCCCCCGGCGTCGGACCCGGCTTCGGGTTCGGTGAGTCCGAAGGCGGCGAGACCGGAGGCGTCGGTGAGCTTCGGCAGCCATTCGCGCTTCTGCTCCTCGGTGCCGAACCGGTAGATCGGCATCGCGCCGAGCGACACCCCGGCCTCGAGGGTGATGGCCAGGGACTGGTTGACGCGGGCGATCTCCTCGATCGCCAGGCACAGCGCGAAGTAGTCTCCGCCCATGCCGCCGTACTCCTCGTCGAAGGGCAGGCCGAAGAGGCCCATCTGCCCCATCTTCGCGACGAGGTCGTAGGGGAACTCGTGCTTCGCGTCGAGTTCGGCGCTGACGGGGGCGACCTCCTCGTCAGCGAACTTCGCAACGCCTTGACGCAGGTCCTCGTATTCTTCGGGCAGCATGCCCGGGACGAAAGTGCTCATCGTGTCCTCTCCGCCGGTGGGCGTGGTTTCACTGGTGTGTGCGGTCTGTGGTGCGGTGGTCATGCGGCGCCGCCCTTCCCGGCGACCGCGGCCGCCGTCTCGGACTCTGTCGCGGAATCCGCGGCATCGGCGCTGTCGTCGACAACGGTGGCGAGCACCTCGTCGAGGGCCACCTGGGCGCCCGGCACCGCGGTGACGGTGACGGTGCCGGTGGCCGGGGCGGTGAGCACGTGCTCCATCTTCATCGCCTCGACGACGACGATCGGGTCGCCGGCCTCGACGTGGGCGCCGGACTCGACCTTGACGTCGACGACGGAACCGGGCATCGGAGCGAGCACCTCTGCCCCGCCTGCCCCGGGGGTGAGCGAGGTGTCGGCCTGCGGGCGGGTGAAGACGTGGATGCCGCGGTCGCCGGTCACCCAGATCGACCGGTCACCGGCGTCGGAGAAGACCCGGCCGGTGTGCTGGGTGCCGTCGATGAGGACGTGCCAGGTGCCGTCGTCATCGACGGTGACGTCGTCGACGGCGCTCGTGACGTCGACCGTCTCCCCGTCGACGGTGAGGGCGACCGTGGGGCGGAAGTCCGGACGCGAGGTGCGGAAGGGATTCGCCCGCGCCCACGCCGAGGCGGTCCCCCGACACAGCGCGCCCGCAGTGAGCTCCCCGGTCACCTCGGTGCCGGCCCGACCCTGCGTCTGCAGGACCGCGGCGGTCGCGATCTGCCGGTCGATCTCACCGGCGATGTGGGCGAGCTGGTCCTCGCCGAGGCGGTCGATGAGTGAGGTGTCGAGGTCACCGGCGACGACCTCGGGGAGGGTGACCAGGGTGCGGAGGAAGTCGATGTTCGTCACGATGCCCGGCACCGCCGAGGCTGCGAGCGCGGCATCGAGACGGGCGAGGGCCGTGGCCCGGTCGGGGCCGGAGACGATGAGCTTGGCGATCATCGGATCGTAGTCGGAGGCGACCCGCTGACCGGCGTCGAGTCCCGAGTCGACGCGGATGCCCTCCCCGGCAGGGAACACGACGTCGAGCGCGCGGCCGCCGGTGGGGAGGAACCCGCGGGCGGGGTCCTCGGCGTAGATCCGCGCCTCGATCGAGTGCCCGGTCAGGGTGATGTCGTCCTGGCTCAGCGGCAGCTCCTCGCCGGCGCCGACGCGCAGCTGGAGTTCGACGAGATCGACCCCGGTGACCTCCTCGGTGACGGGGTGCTCGACCTGGAGTCGGGTGTTCATCTCCATGAAGAAGAACTCGTCGGGATGGTCGGCGCCGACGATGAACTCGACGGTGCCGGCACCCCGGTAGCCCACGGACTTCGCCGTCTCGATCGCCGCCTGACCGATCCGCTCCCGGGTCGCTGCGTCGAGGAGGGCCGAGGGGGCTTCCTCGATGACCTTCTGGTGGCGGCGCTGGAGGGAGCATTCGCGTTCGCCCAGGTGGATGACGTTGCCGTGCGCATCGGCCATGACCTGGACTTCGATGTGGCGCGGGGTCGCGACGAGTCGTTCGAGGAAGAGGGTGTCGTCGCCGAAGGAGTTCGCGGCCTCGCGCCGTGCGGTCTCGAGCGCGGCGGGCAGGTCGGCAGGCTCGAAGACCGCGTGCATGCCCTTGCCGCCGCCACCGGCCGAGGGCTTGATGAGGACGGGGTAGCCGATGTCCTCGGCGGCGGCGATGAGCGCCTCGTTGCTCATCGAGGCGTCCTGCGTGCCGGGCACGAGGGGAACGCCGCGGGCCGAGACGGCCTGCTTCGCGGTGATCTTGTCGCCCATCGTCCGGATCGCCTCGGGTCCGGGACCGAGGAAGACGATGTCGGCGGCCTCGCACGCGGCCGAGAAGTCGGCATTCTCGGAGAGGAAGCCGTAGCCGGGGTGAATGGCCTGGGCCCCGGTCGCCTGGGCGGCGGCGATGACCTTGTCGATGTCGAGGTAGGACTCCGAGGCGGCGGCCGGACCGAGCCGCACGGCGGTGTCGGCGGCCCTGACGTGGGCGGCGTGGGCGTCGGCGTCGGAGTAGACGGCGACGGTGCGGAGCCCTAAGCGCTTCGCGGTGCGGATGACGCGCAGGGCGATCTCGCCGCGGTTGGCGATGAGGATGGTGTCGAACATTGGTCAGCTCACATTCTGAAGACGCCGTAGCCGGCGGCGTCGAGCGGTCGGCTCAGGGGCGAGAAGCGGGCGAGGTCGAGGGCGAGCGCGAGGATCTCGCGGGTGTCCTGAGGTTCGATGATGCCGTCGTCCCACAGCCTCGCCGTCGAGTAGTACGGGTTGCCCTGGGCTTCGTACTGGTCGCGGATGGGCTGCTTGAACTCGTCTTCGGCCTCGGCCGACCAGGTCTCCCCGCGGGCTTCGATCTGGTCGCGTTTGACGGTGGAGAGGACGCTGGCGGCCTGTTCGCCGCCCATCACGGAGATGCGGGCGTTGGGCCACATCCACAGGAAGCGCGGGGAGTAGGCGCGCCCGCACATCGAGTAGTTGCCGGCACCGAAGGATCCGCCGATGACGACGGTGAACTTCGGGACGCGGGCGGTGGCGACGGCGTTGACCATCTTCGCTCCGTGCTTGGCGATGCCGCCGGCTTCGTAGTCGCGGCCGACCATGAAGCCGGAGATGTTCTGGAGGAAGACGAGCGGGATCGTCCGCTGGTCGCAGAGTTCGATGAAGTGGGCGCCCTTCTGGGCGGACTCGCCGAAGAGGATGCCGTTGTTGGCGATGATGCCGACGGGGTGGCCGTCGATGTGGGCGAAGCCGGTGACGAGGCTCGTGCCGTACTCAGCCTTGAATTCGTGGAACTGCGAGCCGTCGACGAGGCGCGCGATGACCTCGTGGACGTCGTAGGGGACCTTCGAGTCGACGGGGACGATCGAGGTGAGCTCCGCAGGTGAGTGGAGTGGTTCCTGCGGTTCGATGACGTCCCAGTTCGGCGCCGGCTTCGGCCCGAGGGTGGAGACGATGTCGCGCATGATCTCGAGCGCGTGCGCGTCGTTGGCCGCGAGGTGGTCGGTGACGCCGGAGACCCGGGAGTGCAGCGCGCCGCCGCCGAGGTCTTCGGCGCTGACCTCTTCACCGGTCGCGGCTTTGACCAGCGGCGGGCCGCCGAGGAAGATCGTGCCCTGCTCGGAGACGATGATCGATTCGTCGGCCATCGCCGGGACGTAGGCGCCGCCGGCGGTCGAGGAGCCGAGGACGGCGGCGAGCTGCGGGATGCCTGCGGCGGACAGGGTCGCCTGGTTGTAGAAGATCCGGCCGAAGTGCTCGCGGTCGGGGAAGACGTCGTCCTGGTTGGGCAGGTTCGCACCGCCGGAGTCGACGAGGTAGATGCAGGGCAGACGGTTGTCCTTCGCGATCTCCTGGGCCCGCAGGTGCTTCTTCACCGTCACCGGGTAGTAGGTCCCGCCCTTGACGGTGGCGTCATTGGCGACGATGACGCATTCGCGCCCGGCCACTCGGCCGATGCCGGTGATGATCCCGGCGCCCGGGCTCGCGTCGTCGTACATCCCGTTCGCCGCGAGCGGGGAGAGTTCGAGGAAGGGGGTGCCGGGGTCGAGGAGGGCCTCGACACGGTCGCGGGGCAGGAGCTTGCCGCGGTCGATGTGCTTCTGCCTGGACTTCTCGGGCCCGCCGAGCGCGGTGGCGCTGATGCGGTCCCGGAGTTCGGCGATGAGCTCGGCGTGCGCCTCGGCGTTGGCCTGTCCGGCCGCCGGGTTGGCCGCAGTTCCCACTGCTCTCATTCCCTGGTCCCCTCACTGCAGTTTCAGTTAATGGTGATTAACTGACTGCTATGATACTGCTCACGGTCGAGTGTGACAACGCGCACGATCATCGAGCACGAATGTGAGTGGGAATGAAGCAGACGGAAGCGACGTCGCCGCGGGCGGCGGCGAAGGCGGCCAGGCGTGAGCAGCTGCTCGCGGTGGCGAAGACGCTCTTCGCCCGGCACGGTTTCCACGGGGTCCGCCTCGAGGACCTGGCCAAGGGCGTGGGCATCTCCGCACCCGCGGTCTACCGGCACTTCGAGTCGAAGGAGGCCGTGCTCGAGGAGCTCCTCGTCGGGATCTCCCAGTACCTGCAGACCGGTGGGGATGCGATCGCCTCCCAGGCCGCCGAGGCGGTGTCGACGCTGCGGGCGCTCGTCGACTTCCACATCGACTTCGCGATGTCCGAGCCCGACCTCATCCGCATCCAGGACCGCGACTTCGCCGCCCTGCCCGACGGGTCACGGCGCACGGTGCGGCGTCTGCAGCGTCAGTACGTCAGCGAATGGGCGGCCGTCGCGGCCCAGGCCCACCCGGACTGGTCGCTCGAGGCCGCGACCGTGCGCGTCCACGCGGCGTTCGGGATGATGAATTCGACGCCGTACCTTGCCCGCAGCTCCAGCGCCGAGGTGGTCCGCCGCGAGCTGCGAGCGGCAGCGACCGCGGCGCTGGGGATCGGCTGACCCCCGGCCGCGGGTGACTGCGCCGACCGGGGTGCGGGCCGGTCAGGGGACGATGACGAGCTTGCCGCGAGTGTGCCCGGTCGCGCTCGAGCGGAACGCGTCGGCCACCTCGGCGAGGGGGAAGATCTCTGCGACATCGACGGTGAGCTTGCCCGCGTCGACGAGCTCGGTGAGTCGGGCCGTCGTCGCTCCGTCGGGGCGCACCCAGATGTAGCGACCGCCGTGCTCGGTCACGGTCGGGTCGGCGATCGAGGCGTGCGCTCCGTCGTCGGCGAGGACGGCGAGCGTGGTCTCGAGCTGGCCGCCGACGAAATCGGCGACGGCGTCGACGGGACCGCCTGCAAGCTCCGTGACCCGGTCGGCCAGGCCCTCGCCGTAGGTGACTGGTTCGGCGCCGAGGCCTGTCAGGTAGTCGTGGTTGCGCTCGGAGGCGGTGCCGATGACGCGGGCGCCGGCGGCCTTCGCGATCTGGACGGCCATGCTGCCGACGCCTCCGGCGGCACCGTGGATGAGGACGGCCTTCCCCTCGAGGTCGCCGAGGGCGTCGAGGGTGCGCAGGGCGGTGTTGCCGGCCAGCGGCAGCCCTCCGGCCTGCTCCCAGGTCAGTCCCGCGGGCTTCTTCGTCACGGCGTGGACGGGGACGGCGACCTTCTCCGCGAAGGTGCCGCCGCCGAGGACGTCCTTCCGGGCGTAGGCGACGACCTCATCGCCGATCTCGAACTCCGGGGTGTCGAAGCCGAGGCCGATGACGGTGCCGGCGACGTCCCAGCCGGGGATGACGGGGAACTGGGTGGGCAGGAACTTGTCGAGCCCGCCGCCGACGAGCTTCCAGTCGACGGGGTTGACCCCCGCGGCCTTGACTTCGATGAGGACGGAGGCCGGCGGCACCTTCGGATCCTCGACCGCTCGGATGGTGATGTCGTCGAAGTCATCGGTGAACTGGTCATAGACCGCTGCGCGCATCGCGCCTCCTCAAAGGGGCTGTCGGGTGGGATCTGCGGACACCGTGTTGTGCGCCCGTGCGACGCACAACACGGCAGGCGCCGGAGCTATTCCGCCGGAGTCCCCGCCGGTGTCAGTTCCGCGGCGTAGGCTCGTGACATGACTGCGCTCGCGGATCCTCCGCCGCCCGACTATGTCAGCGCCCGGCTCATTCTCAGGCGGTTCGATGACCGTGATGCGCCGTTCGTCCACGAGCTCCACGCGAATCCGGATCTCCTCCGCTTCATCCCGACGGCGGCGATGCCCCGGGTCGAGGACGCCGCCGCGTGGATCACCACGGTCAGCGAGTCGGCGTCACCGGGACGAGGCTGGTGGTGCGTGACCCTCCACGACGGCACCCCGGTCGGCGCTGCGGTCCTCAAACCGATCCGCTACAGCGCCGGAGAGTCCGGTGACGACGTGGAGATCGGCTGGCGGTCCCATACCGCGCATGCGGGCAGAGGTTATGCCGCCGAGGCGGGGGCGCTGCTGCTCGCTGCCGGTTTCGCCGACGGACTCGACCGGATCATCGCCGTCGTCCGACCGGACAACCCCGCCTCACAAGCGGTGGCCCGGCGCATCGGGATGGCTCCGCTCGGTGCCACCTCGAGGTACTACGACACGACGATCGATCTCTTCGAGGCGACCTCTGCCGATGCGCACTCACGGCAGGTCGCATGGAGAGGTCTCGATGATCCTGATCGTCGCGACAGCGCCGAGGTTCTCCTCGCTGACGGTCTCTACGGTGTCGGGCGACAGGTCACCGGCGACTATACGGCGGCGTGGACGGTCGATGCCCGTGACGGGTGGATCACGAGGACCGTCGCGGTCGCCGTGCAGGGCCGCGGCTGGGCGCGCACACTCACGCTTACGAGGGATCAAGACACGGGTCGCTGGTCGAGTGAGACCACGCAGTCGGGGACACCGCCCGTTCCGCTGCCGAGCCCGGGCATTGTCGACGCCGATGCCCTCGACGGTGCGCTCGACTGCGATCTCGGGCTGTGTCCGCTGACGAACACGATGCCGATCCGCCGCCTCGCTCTGCAGACCGACACGACGGCCGAGCATTCGCTGACGATGGCGTGGATCGACATGCCCTCCCTCAATGTCATCGCCGGCCCGCAGATCTACGCGGGCATCGATGCCGACCACGTCCGGTACACGAGCGGGACGCGGGATTTTACGGCGGACCTCACGATCGACAAGGACGGACTCGTCCGCACCTACCCGCAGCTCGCCGCGCGCACGGCTCTCGACCGTCCGGTCTGACTTTGGGGTCGAACACGCCGGAGGCCCGGACGAATCGCGTCGTCCGGGCCTCCGGTCTGTGAGCGCTGTCTGCAGCTCACCCAGCGGCTGACGTCACCTCACTCGTAGGTCTCCCCCGACGCCGCGCGGGCGATGAGCGACTCCGGCGGGGTGAACCGCTCACCGTAGGTCGCGGCGAGTTCCTTCGCCCGCTCGACGAAGCCGGGCAGTCCGCCCTCGTACTGGTTGACGTACTGGAGGACGCCGCCGGTCCAGGCGGGGAAGCCGATGCCGTAGATCGACCCGATGTTGGCATCGGGCACCGAGGTGAGCACGCCCTCGTCGAGGCACTTGATCGTCTCGATCGCCTCGGCGAAGAGCATCCGCTCCTGCAGATCGGAAAACGGCTCCTCCCTCGATCCGGAGTCGAAGTGCTCGCGCACGCCGGGCCACAGGTGGGTGCGCTTGCCGGTCTCGTCGTACTCGTAGAATCCGGCACCGTCCTTGCGTCCGGTGCGTCCCTTCTCGACCATCCAGTCGATGACCGCCTCGGAGGGGTGTTCCTCCCACGTGCCGCCGCCGGCCTCGACCGCGGCCCGGGTCTCCTGGCGGATCTTCTGCGACAGGGTGAGGGTGAGCTCGTCGAGGAGCTGGAGCGCACCGGTCGGGTAGCCGGCCTGGAGGGCCGCCTGTTCGACGCTGGAGGGTTCGACGCCCTCGCCCACGGCGGCGACCGCCTCGGCGATGAACGTCCCGATGACCCGCGAGGTGAAGAATCCGCGGGAGTCGGTGACGACGATCGGGGTCTTCCGGATCTGCTGGACGAAGTCGAAGGTCCGGGCCAGCGTCTCATCCGAGGTGTTCTCCCCGGTGATGATCTCCACGAGCGGCATCTTGTCCGCGGGTGAGAAGAAGTGGACGCCGATGAAGTCGGCCTCCCGCTCGACCCCGGTTGCGAGTTCCGTGATCGGCAGGGTCGAGGTGTTCGAGCCGAGGACCGCGTCGGGAGCGACGATGTTCTCGATCTCCCCGAAGACCTGCTGCTTGACGGGCACGGACTCGAAGACGGCTTCGATGACGAAGTCGACGCCGGCGAAGTCCTCGACCGAGGCCGAGGGGTGGATGCGGGCGAGCACCGCCTCGGACTTCTCCGGGGTCGTCTTGCCCTTGGCCAGCGCCGCCTCCTCGCGCTTGACGGCATAGGCCTTGCCCTTCTCCGCGGCGGCGAGTTCGACGTCCTTGAGGACGACCTCGATGCCGGCGCGCGCGGCGGTGTAGGCGATCGCGGCCCCCATCATCCCGGCGCCGAGGACGCCGAGCTTCTTCACCTGGCGGGGTTCGATGCCGTCAGGTCGGGAGCCGCCGGAGTTGATGTGGCCGAGGTCGAAGAAGAACGCCTTGATCATGTTCTTCGCCACCGCAGTGTGGGTGAGGCTGACGAAGTAGCGGGTCTCAACGGTGAGCGCGGTGTCGATGTCGACGAGCGCACCTTCGACGGCCGCGGCCATGGCCGCGCGCGGGGCGGGCATCGGGGCCCCCTTGAGCTGGCGGCGCAGGGTCGACGGCAGTGCCGGCAGCAGCATCGCGACCGACGGTGAGGTCGGGGCGCCGCCGGGGATCTTGAAGCCCTTGACGTCCCACGGCTGCACCGCCTCGGGGTTGGCCTTGATCCAGGCCTTCGCGCGATCCTCGAGGTCCGCGGCGGGCGCGAGCTCATCGATGAGACCGAGCTGCTGGGCGTCAGCGGCGGTGAACTTCGTGCCCGGCAGGATGACCTTCTGCAGGGCGTTCTGCAGGCCGATCATCCGCACGACGCGCGAGACTCCGCCGCCACCGGGCAGCAGCCCGAGGGTGACCTCGGGCAGTCCGAAGCGCGCGGACTTCACGTCGTCGGCGGCGATCCGATGGTGGGCGGCGAGCGCGATCTCGAGGCCGCCGCCGAGTGCCGCGCCATTCATCGCGGCGACGACGGGCTTGCCGAGCTTCTCGAGACGACGCAGGAGCGACTTGATGTGCTCGACCTGCGCGGTCTCCGCCTCGGCGTTCTCCGGATCGGCCCGGCGCAGTCGGTCGAGGTCACCGCCGGCGAAGAACGTCTTCTTCGCCGAGGTGATGACGACGCCGGTGATGTCGTCGACGTTGGCTTCCAACCAGTCGACGGTCTCCTCGAGGGCGGCTCCGAAGTGGTCGTTCATCGTGTTGACCGAGGAATCGGGGTCGTCGAGGACGACGGTGACGATGCCGTCGGCGTCGGTGGTGCGGGAGTAGTGAGCGTTCGTCATGTCAGACCCTTTCGATGATCGTCGCGATGCCCATGCCTGCACCGATGCACAAAGTGATGAGGCCGCGATTGAGGTCGCGGCGTTCGAGCTCGTCGAGGACGGTGCCGAGGATCATCGCCCCGGTCGCACCGAGCGGGTGGCCCATGGCGATCGCCCCGCCGTTGACGTTGACCTTCTCGTGCGGGATGTCGAGGTCCTTCATCCACTTGAGGACGACGGCGGCGAAGGCCTCGTTGAGTTCGAAGAGGTCGATGTCATCGACGGTGAGTCCGGCCTTGTCGAGGACCTTCTGCGTGGCCGGGGTGGGGCCGGTGAGCATGATCGTCGGTTCGGAGCCGACGACGGCGGTCGCGACGATGCGGGCGCGCGGCTTCATCCCCATCGTCTTTCCGACCTCCTCGTCGCCGATGACGACGAGCGCGGCACCGTCGACGATGCCCGAGGAGTTCGCGGCGGTATGGACGTGGTCGATCTCCTCGACCCAGTGGTACTTCTGCAGGGCGACGTCGTCGAAGCCGGTCTGCTCGGCGAGCTTCGCGAACGCCGGGGGCAGCTGGGACAGCGAGTCGACGGTCGAGCCGGGACGCATGTGCTCGTCGCGGTCGAGGATCGTCACGCCGTTGAGGTCCTTGACGGGCACGACGGAACCGTCGAAGCGGCCGTCCTCCCACGCCTCGGCGGCGCGGCGCTGGGATTCGGCGGCATAGGCGTCGAGGTCGTCGCGGGTGAAGCCCTCGGTCGTCGCGATGAGATCGGCGCCGATGCCCTGCGGCACGAAGTAGGTGTCGTAGTTCGTCGTCGGATCCTGCGACCAGGCGCCGCCGTCGGAGCCGAGCGGAATCCGCGACATCGATTCGACGCCGCCGGCGAGCACGAGCGATTCGAAGCCGCTGCCGACCTTCTGGGCGGCGAGATTGACGGCTTCGAGTCCCGAGGCGCAGAACCGGTTGACCTGGACGCCGGCGACGGATTCGTCGAGCCCGGCGACGAGCGCCGCGGTGCGGGCGATGTCCGAGCCCTGTTCGCCGACCGGGGAGACGACGCCCAAGACGATGTCGTCGATCGCCGCATCGTCGAGGTCGGGGTTGCGCTCGCGCAGGGCGTCGATGAGTCCGACGACGAGGTCGATGGGTTTGGTGCCGTGCAGCGCTCCGCCGCGGTTCTTCCCGCGCGGCGTGCGCACTGCGTCGTAGATGAACGCTTCGCTCATGTGGTCCTCACAGTCTTGAGGGCGCGCAGTCCGACCGTGTGATCGCCCGCGCGGATCCCTGCAAATGATGGTGAATCGGGGTGTCGGGCGGCATGCGCCGTCCGACGGCGCTCACGCTCGATCGAAGCTGATCGATCGTTCACTAATACTCACGGTCACCATTGAACACCGCATCGCTGTGATGGTCAACACACCGGACCACCCCCTCGCCGAGGCGGTCGTCGGGCACCCGCGACACTGTGACGAAGGTCTCATCGCAGGCCCGCCTCCGGACTCGTCGGACAACAGCCGCAGTGCTTATGATGAGGCGACGCCCATTTCCGGGCGGTCGCCTCACCCCTCATTGATCCTTCAGGAGAATCATGTCCGTGATCACCCCTGCCCGCCTGCGCCCGGGCCTCGCTCTCGTTCTCGCTGCCGGACTCCTCGCCGGCCCGATCGCCCTCGACGCGACCCCCGCCGAGGCGGCGACGAAGTCGTGCAAGGTCTCCATGTCGAATTCGAAGCCGAAGCAGTACTCGTGGACGACGGTCAAGGTCTCGAAGGTCGGGGCGAAGGCGAAGGTGACGACGACCGCGCACTACAAGACGACGAAGACGAAGAAGAACGCGACCGCGTCGACGAAGGGCGCGGCGAACCTCGACTACTACATCTCGGGCGCCACCCCGGGCAAGAAGGTCAAGGTCACCGTCACCGCGAAGAAGGGCAAGACGTCGTGGTCGTGCTCGACGTCGTTCACCCCGAAGAAGAAGTAGCCCCGCTCCTCAGTGTTTCGGCCTGTGCCGCCCGGTCCCGTCGGTCCTCTCCGGATCGGCGGGACTCTGCGTTTCCGGGGTCGGCTCCGCTGCTCGCGGGGCCTGTTCCGCGGAGCCCGGTTCCTCGGTGCGTTCGGTGACCGCGGTGCTCTCCCCCACCTCGGTGCCGGAGGGGTCCTCCGTGACGGTCAGTCGCTCGACCTGCACGACTCGACTCTCACCGGGCTCTTCGGTCGGATCGTCCGCCTCGGCGCCGGAGGACGCGGACTTCTCGGAGGACTCGGACACCGCCGCCGTCGCACTGTCGCCGTCGGTGGAGAACGGGGCGTCGAGGCGGATCTTCGCGATCGCCACGGCGACCCAGATCGACAGGAGCACCGGGAGGAGGATCGCGATGAGGGCCGAGGGGTCGAGGATCGAGGAGAGGTAGGAGTTGAGCTCCTGCGTGAGATCGCGTTCGTTGACGACGCGGCCGAGCCCGTTGAGCTGGTCGAAGATCACCTGGTAGACGGTGACGTAGATGAGGAACCACTGGATGTAGTACTCGGTGATCGTGAGGATCTCCAGGCCGACGCCGGCGCGCTTGAAGATCGGCTGGACGATGAGGAACATGATGATCCCCGACGCCAGAGCCACGGAGATGACGCCGAGGAAGAGTCCGGGGCCGATATTGATGAGTGCGACGCCGACGATGTAGAGGCCGAGCATGACGATGAGGACGACCATCCCGACGACGGTCATCGCCAGGCCCAGGCCGATGGCACCGAGGAACCCGCCGATCCGCTTCCAGTCGCGGTTGCCCGGCGGGGTCGTGAGGATGCCCATGATGATGAACAGTCCGCACAGGACGACGAGGTGGACCAGCAGCGACATGTCATTCTCCGTTCGCCTCGACCGGAGCCGATGATGCCCAGGCCGCTTGCCCTCAAGGGTACACAGCCTCAGAGTCCATAAGACCGACACAGGCCCGGTGACCACGGAGAACACCGCAATCCGCCCATGCCTCTCGACTCAGCGTCAATATTTTCTTGACACGCGATGAAGTGTCAACCTAGCCTTGACACATGACTTCTTTCACTTTCTACGGAATCACCGAAGACCGCCCCTCGACCCGCTGGCAGGCACTGTTCGACACCGTGTGGCCGGCCTACCGCGCCTGGTACCTCAGTCAGGGCGACTGGGCCCGACCCGATCTGGCCACCGCGGAGGCCAAGCTGCGTGAGCACATGCCCGAGCTCGTGCCGACATGGGAGCGACTCGTCGAACTCACCGGCAACGATGAGACGGCCGCGCGGATGCTCACCCTGTGGAACCCGCCGCGCTTCCTGCCCGGCTGCTCCCAGGTCGCCATGTCCTCTCCCGAACCGGCGCTGCTGCGCAACTACGACTACGGCCTCGAACTCTTCGAACAGGTCCACGCCTCCACCCGGTACGGCACCCGACGGGTCATCGGCACCTCCGACTGCCTGTGGGGTCTGCTCGACGGGTTGAACGAGGACGGGCTGGCCGTCTCCCTCGCGTTCGGCGGACGCCCCGGCGACGGGGACGGCTTCGCCGCACCGCTCGTCGTCCGCTTCCTCCTCGAGGTCGCCGGCGATGTGCCCGAGGCCCTGCGCCGACTCGAGACCGTTCCGGTGTCGATGTACTACAACCTCACGATGGTCGATGCGACGGGCAGGAGCGTCACCGCGTACGTCGGGCCGGGAATGGCCCCGGAGATCATCGAGGATCCGGTCGCGACGAACCATCGGGGACGCCACCCGGACTACCCCGACCACGCTCGACGGTTCCGCAGCGTCGAGCGTCAGGAGCTTCTCACCGAGGCGCTCGAGGACGGACGCGGAGTCGAGGCGATGGCCGAGGCGATGCTCGGGCCAGGGGTCTGGAGCGGGGACTACGACAACGCATTCGGCACCCTGTACACTGCCGTCTATCGGCCCCTGAGGGGCGAGGTCGAATACCGCTGGCACTCCCGCAGTTGGACCCGCAGCCTCAACTCTCCCGAGGAGATGATCGTTGTGACACTCGACGACGACAGCACCGAACCGGTGGATCTCAGCGACTCCGGCACCGCGTCCTCCAACGCGGGGACTGCCGGCGGCGCCCGGTTCTCAGCGCCCGATCCGAATGTCGAGGCCGACCCCGGGGTGGAAGCCGTCGCCGAGCTCATCGCCTCGGCGCGGCAGGCGATCAACGGTCTCGCCCACTCCCCCGATCCGGCGGCGTTCTCCGCCCTCATCTCCCTGTCCTCCGAAGTCGGCGAGGCCCTCGGCACGAGCGCCCGCCTGCTCGCCGAACACAATTCGTGGGCCCGCGTCGCCGAACTCGCCGACGTCAGCCGTCAGGCCGCCTGGCAGCGCTGGCGCTGATCGCAGCCGACGCTGCCCCGGGGCCGTCCACCGCCGATGGTCCCCGGGGCTGTCCCCGCCAAGGCATCCGAGTCCGCACCCGTCAGGAGGCACCATGAATGGCACCGAGGATCTCATCACCCGCGCCGAGGCGATCGCTCGGACGGCGCACACCGGCCAGGTCGACAAGGCGGGCCAGGACTACATCGACCATCCGCGGCGGGTGGCAGCCAATGCCGCCGCCATCGCTGAAGAGCAGGGTCTGGACTCCGCCGATGCCGAGTCCGCGATCGCGGCGGCGTGGCTCCACGATGTCGTCGAGGACACCTCGGTGAGCGCGGATGATCTGCGTCGTGAGTTCCCCACCGAGGTGGTCGCCGCGGTTGATGCGGTGACGAAGCGCAGCGGTGAGGCCGTCGAGGACTACTTCGCCAGGGTCCGGTCCGACCGGCTGGCCGTCATCGTCAAGACCGCTGACCTCGCCGACAACACCGACCCCGTCCGGCAGGCCGCGCTCGACGATGCGACGCGCGTGCGCCTGGCCGAGAAGTACCGCCGGGCGTATGAGCTGCTCGGTGTCGACCTGCTCGAGGCGGACGCCGACTGAGTCCCTGGCACCTGCCGGCGACGACCTGCGGCAGGCGGTGTTGTCGGGAACTGCGCTGAGGTACCCTCTCGTCGGCAATGGGGGCTGCGGAGTTCTGTGTTAGTGTTTCGCAGGCTTTCGGCTGGACTGCCCCGTCCGTGAGCCCGGCGCCTGCTGGGTGGTCCCTGCCGCCTCGGCGCTGTCATCCCCATCCCCCGGCTCTCCTCGAGTCGACGACGAAGAGGACACAGTTCCATGACAGCCAACCAGACTCCCACCCCGGTGAGAGCCTACGGCCCCTCGGTCAGCCAGCTCCGCCATCGTGCCGAGATGCCGATGCTCGTCCTCGGCATCGTGCTCACCGTGATCGTCTCCCTCGGCGCGCTCACCTACCTGCTCCTCGGGCTCTCCCTCGACGAATGGGCCCTCGGCGTCCTCATCGGCCTGTTCGCGCCGATCATCAGCTTCATCTACATCCGCTACCTCTTCTGGTCACAGATCTCCAACGGTGTCGAGGTCACGGACGAGCAGTTCCCCGAGCTCTACCGGGTCTACCACGATCTCGCCGTGGAGATGGGCTTCGGTGCCGGCACGGGACGGATGTCGACGATCCCGCAGATCTACGTCATCAACGGCAACGGAATGATGAACGCCTACGCATCGAAGTGCCAGCTGCAGCGCGGCTATGTCGTCGTCTACAGTGACATCGTCGATCTCGCGTACATGTACGGTGACTTCGGCGCGCTGCGCTTCATCATGGCCCACGAGCTCGGGCACATCAAGTGCGGTCACGTGAACCTGTGGCGCAACGGCATCCAGCCGATCCTCGTCCTGCTCCGGCTCTCGCCGTTGCTCTCGCGAGCCCAGGAGTACACGGCCGATCGCACCGCGTCGTTCTACGCTCCGCAGGACGCGATGAAGCTCATCGCCCTCTTCGCGGGCAAGAACATGGCCAAGCACGTCGACGTCGACGCCTACATCCGCTCGGTCGATCGGCACAAGAACGGGTTCTGGCTGCGTCTGTCGAACTTCCTCGCCGGCCATGCGGTCGGGTTCCGCCGGATGAAGGCGCTCAGTCTCGTCAAGACCCACGGATGGAATGTGCAGGGCAAGATGCTCTGAGGCCGGCCAAGCCTCACGAGCCTCCCAGCCGGTGTGTGATGACTGACACACTCCGGGGTGGGAGAATGAAGGCGTGCGCTCAGTCCTCGTCTCGGCGAATGCCCTCGGATCCGGTCGTCCTCTGCGTCTGCTGCTGTGGCCTCTGCTCGCCGCCGTCGCAGTCTTCATCCTTGCGCTGGCGGTCCTCGCCCCCGCGCTCGCGCAGCTCGAGCGCTCCATCGCTGCGAGCAGTCAGCCGCGGCCTCCGGCGGACGTTTCCGCGGCGGTGAGCGTCGAATCCCCGCCGAGCTTCTCCGTTGCCGTCGGGGTCGATGACACGGTCTCCGAGATGCCGGCCCTGCAGAGCGCGATGGTCGACTACCTCGCGTTCTCCGACGAATATGCCAAGCGCCTCAAGGAGGGCGCCCTGGTTGAGGAGTTCGGGACCGAGGAGCGCGTGCTCTCCCCCGCCGGGGCCCGGGCCCAGGTCGAGGATGGGACGTCGGTTCTCGCGGTGATCCTGCCCGCGCAGCTCACGCCGACGGTGCTCGCCGACATCCGCGACTACTCCGCGGGACGGCTCGCTGAGGCACCGACGTATCCGATCACGATCGTCGCCGGACCGCAGGCTCTCAACGAGGACGGCTTCATCGTCACGAAGTACGAGGACGAGGTGGTCCGGCAGGCCAACGAGTTCGTCGCCGACCAGATCCGCACCGTCGCCGGCGAGCTCACGTGCGATCCTGCCGGCAGCAGCCTCAACTGTGCCCGGTCGACCGATGAGACCGCGCGGGCGTTCGAGCGACCGTTCACGACGACCGTCGACGAGGTGTCGGGGCCCGACCCGGTCGACTACTTCGGCCCGGACGCTGACGGTGCGGCGTCCGTGCCGTCGGCCGGGAACCCGCCTGCGGCGACCGCCCAGATCAACCCCGTCGCCGAGGAGGCTGCCAGCAATGAGCCCGCGTGGGCGTCGTCCGCATGGA
Source organism: Brevibacterium sp. XM4083 (assembly GCF_006489205.2). GTDB lineage: Bacteria > Actinomycetota > Actinomycetes > Actinomycetales > Brevibacteriaceae > Brevibacterium. The sequence continues at coordinate 328,483 of NZ_VFYR02000004.1, forward strand.
TGCCATCCGTGGTCATCGCGTCGGCGCTCGCGGCGCTGACCTTGGCATTGACGGCGTCGTTCGTCGTCAATCGGGCGGCAGGGCTGAGCATCGTCCTCGTCGGTCCGTGGCGCACGATGCGCGCCCAGCGACCGTTCCCCAGGCAGGCTCTGCTGGGGATCAAGCTGCTCATCGGAGCGGTCGGTTCGGTGGTGCTGGGTGTGGCCGCGGCCATTGCGGCGACCGGCATCGGCACGTTCGTCTTCCAGCATGCCGGTGGGCATGCGGAGGTGCGCTTCGTCGCGGTCCTCGTCTACAGCGGGGTGTTGTCCGCGATGCTCGTGAGCATCGTGCTGGCGATCAATGACCTCGCCGGCACGCTGTTCGGTGTCCTCGCGGCCGTGGCTGCGCTCATCATCGTCGCGGCGAACTCGGGACTGCCCCGCCTCCTCACGCTTCCCGTCAACGATCTCGACCTGGGGATTCAGCTGGAGATGCTCGTGTCATTGGGAAGCCCGACGACTCTGCTCTCCAACATCGCGCCAACGCTGCTGGGATTCGCCGTCGCGACGGTCGTCGCCGCAGTGGCTGGCGTTGCCGGAACCCACTTCTACGACCGTGCGCACAGCACGAAGGTCGACGTGCGGTGAGACAGGTCCTGTCGTCTGGACGGGGGAACGAATCAGGCCGGCTGACTCAGCATGTCTGCTGGTCAACCGGCCTGTTGCCGAGCCGCCTGCGGGAATCGAACCCGCGACCTATTCATTACGAGTGAATCGCTCTGCCGACTGAGCTAAGGCGGCAACCGCACCAACTTTAGCCAATCCGAGCACCGCGGGTCAAAACGGACGAGGGACCACCTCGGCGCCTGGAACCACCCACCCCACCCATGCGCGTCCACGCCGCTGATCTGCGATTTCACCCGGCCCGACGACGGTGATCCGCGACTCTCCTGCGACCTCCATCCGCTGGTGAGAACGGGTGCGACACGTGTCACACTCGACCGACCCGCTAACCTTGGGTGGATACCCACTGCGAAACCGAGAGGCCGATTACGTGAGAGAGTTCGATTCGACAGAGTTCATGAGCGACTTCCAAGCGCTCATCGAGTGCGAATCGTTCTCCCATGACCCCGCGGCACTGGCCCGCAGCGCTCAGCTCCTCTCCCGCATCGGCACCGGCCTCCTCGGAGCCGCGCCGCATGTCATCGAGACCGGCGGCCATCCGCACCTGCTGTGGCGCTTCGGTTCCGGAGAGCGTGAGGTCGTCCTCATCGGCCACCACGACACGGTTTGGCCGACCGGCACGATTGAATCCTTCCCCTTCTCCGTGACCGACGGGGTCGTCCGCGGACCCGGCGCCGATGACATGAAGGGCGGAATCCTCATCGCCCTCTACGCCATGGCCCGACTCCGCTCCGAACGCGGCAGCCTCGACGGCGTGAGCGTGCTCATCACTTCCGACGAGGAGCTCGGCTCCCCCGGCTCACGGCAGATCATCGAAGATGAGGCGCGCGGTGCGAAAGCCGCCCTCGTGTTCGAAAGCGGCGCCCCCGACGGCTCGGTGAAGATCGCGCGCAAGGGCGTGGCGATCTATTCCCTCGAGGTCGCCGGTCTCGCCGCGCACGCCGGTGTCGAACCCGAGAAGGGCATCAACGCCACCGTCGAGATCGCCAACCAGGTCGTGTCGATCGCCGCCCTCCACGCCCCGAATGTCGGGACCTCCGTCGTGCCCACCGTCATGCGCAGCGGCTCGACGACGAACACCGTCCCCGCCGAGGCGGTCGTCGGCATCGACTCCCGTGCCGCAACCGTCGCCGAACAGGAGCGCATCGACGCCGAGCTGCGGGCGCTGACCCCCACCGTCGCCGGCGCCCGCCTCGATCTCAAGGGCGGGATCAATCGGGGTCCGCTCGAAGAGGAGATGGCACTCGGCCTCTACGCCCGCGCGCAGCGCCTCGCTTCGCACCTCGGCCACCCGCCGCTGCGGTCGGTGGCCGTCGGCGGCGGCTCGGACGGCAACTTCACCGCCGGTGTCGGGACACCGACCCTCGATGGTCTCGGCACCGTCGGCGGCGGCTCCCACGCGCGGACCGAACACGCCCTGCAGGTCTGGATCCCCCGCCGCGTCGAACTCACCGCCGCCCTCGTCGGCGAACTCCTCGACGAGGACTGACCTCAGCAGACGGTCCACGACAGCGTCCGCGCCGAGGCCGCTTCCACCCGTGCAGAGGACGGGCAGGACTCAGGCGGCGCCGTCCCGGTCGGTGAGCAGCCAGGGATTCGACAGCAGCACGAACGCGGATTCGACGATGAGCACCGGTGACATGTTCGTGGCCAGTCGCCGCCGCGCCTCGGCGATCGCATCGATGCGCAGCAGGGTGGTGTCCGCGGTGTCCCGATTGCCCTGTTCGGTGATGAGTTCGTCCTCGCCGGCATTGATCCACCCGTCCCGCATGCCCAGCTGGTACATGAGGATGTCGCGGTAGAGACTCATGAGCTCGAGGAAGATCCGGTCGAGTTCGTCGTTGCGGGCCCGCACCGACCGCCGCTTCTGCTCCTCCTCGAGCTTGCGGATCTGCGCTCGCGCCGACGGCGGAACGGTCTTCTCCCCGGCGATGCCGAGGGTCTCCATGAGGTCGCTGCGTTCCTTCGCGTTGCGCTCCTCGACGCGGGCCTTCGCCGTCTCCGCGGCTTCGTCGACGATGCGCCCGGCCAGCCGGATCGTCGCCCCCACCGAGGTGAGTTTGCCCGGGATCGCAAGGATCTTCTTCCGCTCGTCGGCCGCGGAGTCGCTCAGCGCCATGTACTTCGCCCGCCCGATGTGGTTCTGGGCGACGGCCGCGGCCCAGCGCGCCCGCTCGGGATCGACATGGTCGCGGTCGATGAGCAAGCTGGCAACGGCCTCACGTGAGGGAATGCGCAGGCGCACGGGACGGCACCGCGACCGGATGGTCGTGAGGACGTCGATGGGGCTCGGGGCGCAGAGCAGCCACACCGTCGCCGGCGGGGGTTCCTCGATCGCCTTGAGGAGGACGTTCGCGGTGCGCTCGGTCATCCTGTCGGCGTCCTCGATGATGACGACGCGCCACGGGGAGTTGACTGGCGCGGTCTGGGCCTTGCCGACGAGTTCGCGCACCTCGTCGATCGCGATGACCGACTTCTGCGTCGACATGATCGTCAGCGACTCGTGGTGGCCGGACATCACCCTGGCGGTGACATCATTGGGCGCCTCACCGCCGGAGATGAGCGCGGCTGCGAAGGCTCTGGCCGCATTCGACCGACCGGAACCGGGCGGCCCGGTGAAGAGCCACGCATGCGTCATCGCCGCCGGCGAATTGAGCGCGTACTCGAGTTGGCGAACGACGTCGTCCTGTCCGACGAGTTCGTCGAAGACGCTCACCGGGACCCTCCGGGACCGTTGAAGCGGTTGCGGTTGCGCTCCCGCTGCTGGCGCACACGCTCACGGGCCTGCCGTTCGATCTCGGCCTGCGCCTGGAGGCGTTCGCGGCTCGTCTGCCGGGCGCTGCGGGCCGGAAGCACGGTCGTGGCCGCTTCGTCGGAGCCGTTCGACTCCTCAGCCGCCGAGGTCTCGATGATCGTCGTCGGCGCCTCATCGGGATCGTCCTCGTCAATCACCGGTGCCTGTGGCCGGAAGGTGCCGGCCGAGAGCACTGTGGTCTCCGCTTCCTCCCGTTCGTCCGGCGTCGCTGCGCTGCTCGTGCGCTGCTCGATCTCGACGGCATCGTCATCACCGACGACATGGTCGGCGGCTCCGGTCACCGGGTGCACCCGGGTCTCTGCCTCACCGTCGGTGACGAGCGGTCCCTCATCGGCGTCCTCTGCCTCGGGAGCATCGCTTCCCGCATCCGCCGTCCGCGTGTCTTCGGCGGTGCGCTCGGCGTCTGCGCCGCCCCGGTCCTCAGCACTGCGGCCGAGGAACGGTTCGCTCCGGTCGGCAGACGTCTCGTCGGCATCCTCGCGCAGGTCGGCACCGAGGTCGACCTTGTCGGTGGCAACGCCATCGTCATCGTCGGTCGGTGACCCGACCTCGCTGACGGGGACGAATCGCGCCCGCGGACCGTCGCCGGTCTCACGTGCCGGTCGCTCCTCCGATGCCGACGCAGACGCATCGCCTGTCGCATCGCCCGCGGCGGTGCGGGCCGGCTGTCCGACGGTCGGCGAGTCCTCAGGCACCAACGGGGCAGCCTGCGTCGCAGGCAGCACGCGCTCGCCGGTCCCGCGGCTCGAGGCACTGCTCGCCTCATCGCGGCCGGCAAGATCGCCGTCCGCGCCACCGGCGGGCGCTGGCGTCGTGGACTCGGCGCTGTCCGGCCTCTCGCTCTGCGGCCCGGATGCGGCGGCGGCCGCCGTGCCTCCGACGGCCGGCGTCGCCGACTCGGCGTCGGTCACGGAACCGGGCACCGCCTCTGCGACGGAGCCCTTCCTCAGGGTGTGCGGCAGCCGCGCATGCACGGCTGCGAGGATCTGCCCGGCGAGCTCCTCCTGGGTCACGGACGCGTCGAGGACGACGTAGCGTTCGGGGTCCTTCTGGGCGCGGTTGAGGTAGGTCTGGCGGACCCGCTGATGGAACTGCTGGTTCTCCTGGTCGAGGTAGTTCGATTCTCCGCGGGCGCTCATCCGGGCGGCAGCCACCTCGGGGTCGATGTCGAGGACGATCGTCAGGTGCGGGATGAGTCCTTCGGTGGCCCAGCGGCTGAGCGCTAGGATCGTCTTCGGGTCGAACTCGCGGCCGGCCGCCTGGTAGGCGACGGTCGAGTCGATGTAGCGGTCGGTGATGACGATGCTTCCCGCCTCGAGCCCGGGATCGACGAGCGAGGCCACATGGTGGGCGCGGTCGGCGGCGAAGAGGAGGGCTTCGGTGCGGGCGCTCGGCGGTTCGGCGTCGAAGAGCACCGAGCGGATCTTACGGCCGAGCTCGGTGCCGCCGGGTTCCCGAGTCGCCTCGACGCTGTAGCCCTCGTCGGCGAGTTCACGGGAGAGTCGCGTGATCTGCGTGCTCTTGCCCGATCCGTCGCCGCCTTCGATGGCGATGAAGAACCCGGGACCGAAACGGTCGGCGAGGGCGCCGACGCCGTCCTTGTTCGCGTCCTCGGACTGGCTGGGCGGGCGGAAGCCGTGGACGATGTCGACCGACAGTCCCTGCATGCCGTGCGGGTCGAAGATGCAGAGGCCGATGATGCCGGCGACGAGCGCGGCGAACCCGATGACGACGAACGCGACGTCGGCCGGCGGCAGGGTGAAGATCGCGTCGGTGCTGATCGGGGCCACGGTGATGTCGATCGCGTTGATGAGGAGGGCGATGAGGGCACCGCCGACAGCGCCGACGCGGCGGGAGAAGTCGTAGACCTGGGAGCGCACGCCGATGCCGACGAGGAACGCGACGACGCCGGCGAGCACGACCTTGCCCGAGAGTTCGTCGATGGCACCGGTGGCGATGAGGAGGATGCCGGAGACGGTGAGGGCGAACGCCGAGACGCGGGGGCGGGACATGCCCGGCGCGAACGTCGGCCCCATCTCGAAGCCGATCGCCCAGCCGAGGAGGGCGACGACGAGCATGAGCGCATATCCGGCCTGACCGTACTCGTGTTCGACGGCGGTGGGTTCGGCGAGGATGAACGTCGCCCCGAGGACGCCGAAGAGGGCGATCGGCACCCACGGCTTCGCAATGCTCGCCGGGGGCCTGGCGACCCGCGCCTTCGCGACCGGGAACGACCCGGTCGTCGACGACTCCGCATGGAGGGCGCGTTCGGGGGTGAGGTAGATCATCACGGCGCCGATGACCATGGCGATGCCGACGAGGAGGCTCATCCAGCCCAGCGAACTCGTTCCGGCTTCCGCGCCGCCCATGATCTGGAAGGAGCAGGCGAGGAAGAGCAGCACAGTCGCGGGCACGCCGACCCGGCGCCACGGCTTCTCGTTCGTGAAGGGGGTGAGGCTCATGAGGAGGCCGATGACGGCACCGAGGACGAGACCGGTCACCCAGGTCAGCCATGCGCTCGGGGCGAGGCTCAAGACGATGAGGAGAGCCGCCTCGACGACGGCGGAGATGCTCAGTGCCCGTTTGCGCACGGCCGGCCCCCGACCGGCGAAGACCTTCGACGGGATGAAGAGTCCCGCACACGCGAGGACGAAGACGATGAGCAGGGACAGACTGCCGGCCTGATTGTCGAACTCACCGGCGCCGAGGGTATCGGCGAGGGTGGTGAACGCGCGACCGCTGACGGTCGTGAAGAACCCGCTGGTGCCGGCTACGACGTAGCTGATCGCAGCGAGGACGATGAGGGCGCCCCACACCGCGGTTTCGGTGACCAACCGGCCAGGAGCGCCGGGAAGTCGATGTCCTGTAGTCGTCAACATGCTCACGCCACTACCCTATCTTCAGGTTCTGACATATCTCTTGGAAGCCCCGTGAGTCTCGGCTGGTCCTCCGGTGAGTCCCGCCGGTGTCCGGTGGGTCCCACGGTGTCCGGACCCGCACCTCCCCGCCGGCGTCCGGTGCACGAGCGCCATCATCTACTCTTGATCCGTGACGACAGACCGCGAACCCGCACCGGACGATGCCGGCCCCACGACCGGAGACGGCTCCCGCACCCCGATGGACCGTGTCGAGACCGAGGGTCTGTCCCCGACCGACGAGCTCGCGTTCGCCCGTGTCCTCCTCGACTCGGTCAAGGCCGGGCGCCGAGGCGCGACGCTGCGGCTCTACCGCCCCGCCCCGACCGTGGCCTTCGGTGCCCGCGACCGCTTCCTCCCCGGTTTCCCGGCGGCCGTCGAGGCCGCCCGCGACCACGGGTTCACTCCCGCTCTGCGCAGCCTCGGCGGACGCGCCGCCGCCTACCATGAGGGCTCTCTCGTCATCGATCACATCGAACCGAGCGACTCCTTCATCACCAATACCTCCGCGCGGTTCAGCCGCTTCGGCGAGGACTACGTCGCAGTGCTGCGCGGCATCGGCGTCGACGCCCGCCTCGGCGAGATCCCCGGCGAATACTGCCCGGGTGAGTACAGCGTCAACGTCGCCGGTCGGATCAAGGCCATCGGCACCGCGCAGCGCGTCGTCTCCGGGGCGTGGCTGTTCTCCTCCTCGGTCATCGTCACCGACCCTGATCCGATCCGCGCCGTCCTCACCGACGTCGAGGCCGCACTGGGCGTGACGTGGGATCCGCTGACCGGCGGGTCGATCAGTGAGGTGCATCCGGAGATCACCGTCGATGCCGTCACCGAGGCGTTCGCCTCCTATTTCGCCCGCGACTTCGCGCTCACGCCCAGTTCGCCGACGGCAGACGAACTCGCCGCCCTGCCCGCGCAGGCCGCCGGGCACGTGCTGTAACGAGGCCGTCCTCCCGGTTCGCCCCGCGAGGGGTCTACCCCACGCGGGGTTCACCCCACGAGGGCCCGCGCTCTCTCCCCACCGCGATGCGGGAGAGCATCGCGCAAGATGCCAGAAGGCGCCTCCGAGCGTGCCGGAGACCACCCCGCAGCAATGTGCGCCGCATCCAGGGTGAATTCGGCGCCGATTTCACCCTGGACCTGGCGCACAACCACCGCGGACGTGGCGCACCTTCCATTCGAGGCCACCCGCCGCCGCCCGACGACCGCTGAGCATGTGAAGAGCACCCGGGAACGCACCCGGGGGCTCTCACTTGCGTGAAGCAGCGGCCTGACTCGAGGAGTCTGCGTCTTCACTGCTGGCCGGAGATTGCTCAGCCTGCTTGAGCTCGCGCCTTCACTGCCGCCACATCGCGTTCCAACCGGTCCAGTGCCGCAACGAGATCTTCGTCGCCGCGATTCGACAGACCCTCGGCGATGAACTGTCGCGTGAGCGCTGAGACGGACACTCCTGACTCCTCTGCGAGCGCCTGGAGCTTCTCAAGAACATCAGCAGGGACTCGCACGGTCAGCAGCGGTGAGGAACTTCGATTCGATTTGCGCCACTCACCTTCTGCCAACTTGTCCCGGTAATCAGCGGTATCGGCATCCAATTCGGCGCGCAGTGCTGCGCGCGCCTCGGGAGGAACACTACCTTTCGTCATGACGGCTTCCTTCGTAGAGCTTGCGATGCGATTCATTGGCGGGCCAAGCATTGCCGCCGTAGAGCAGGCCTTCGTGCCTGACAACGATGACGACCAGCACCTCTGCCCGCGTGGAGCTCCACCTGATGTATCGATCAGATTTGCCGGATCTGCTGGCCGGATCAGGCGTCAGCAGGAGGGCTTCCGGATCATCGATTGCCTCCTCTGCCTCTGTCTGCGTGACACCATGGCGCCGCCACATGTGTGCGGCAGCGCGCGAATCCCACTCGATCGCCGTCACACAGACAGTGTATGACATTCGTTATACAGTGCAATAGCCCTTTACGCCGCAGCGTTTCCTACTGCCCACTGGCAGTCAGCCGGATTGTGCGCCAGGTTCAGGGTGGAATCTGCTCCGATTTCACCCTGGAGCTGGCACACAATCACCGTCGATGCGGCTCACACTCGGTGTGAGGCCGCTTTTCGGCGGTCCGCCGACCGCTGAGCATGTGAAGAGCCCCCGGGGTACGCACCCAGGGGCTCTCGCACGCGCAGAACGCAGAGCAGTCGCCTGACTCGAGGAGTCCTGCCTCGCCGCCGGCCTCAGACCGCCCGACTCAGGGGGTCTTCGGCTTGGCTGCAGTGGTCTTCGCAGCCGTCGTCTTCTTCGCCGCGGTGGTCCGTGACGTCGTCGACTTCTTCGCCGCAGTCGTCTTCGCCGCCGTGCTCTTCGCAGTCGACTTCGCCGCGGTCGTCTTCGCGGCGGTCGTCTTCTTCGCCGCCGTCTTCTTGGCGGGAGCCTTCTTCGCCGGCGCCTTCTTCTTGGCTGGACCCTTCGCGCGCTTCTCGGCGAGGAGTTCGGCGCCGCGCGCCGGGGTGATCGACTCGACGTCGTCATCCTTGCGCAGGGTCGCGTTCGTCTCCCCGTCGGTGACGTAGGGGCCGAAGCGGCCGTCCTTGACGACCATCGGCTTCTTCGTCTCCGGGTCCTCGCCGAGTTCCTTGAGCGGCGGCTTGGCGGTGCGTCCGCCGCGCTGCTTCGGCTGCGAGTAGATCTGCAGCGCCTCGTCGAGGGTGATCGTGAAGATCTGCTCCTCATCGGTCAGCGACCGCGAATCCGTGCCCTTCTTCAGGTACGGACCGTAACGGCCGTTCTGTACCGTGATGTCCGTGCCCTCCTCGTCCTGGCCGACGATGCGGGGCAGGCTGAGGAGCTTGAGCGCGGTCTCGAGGTCGATCGTGCCGACGTCCATCGACTTGAAGAGCGAACCGGTGCGCGGCTTGGGCTTCTTCGCGCCGCGCTTGGGCTTCTCCTCGGACTCGGGCAGCACCTCGGTGACGTAAGGGCCGAACCGGCCGTTCTTCGCCACGATCGTGTGCCCGGTCTCCGGGTCGACACCGAGTTCGCGGTCGCCGTCGCCCTGGTTCTCGATGAGTTCGGCGGCCTTCGCGGCGGTGAGCTCATCGGGGGCGAGATCGTCGGGAATCGACACGCGCTTCGGGTCGTCGCCCTCGACCCCCGAGGTGACCTCGAGGTACGGGCCGTAGCGTCCCACGCGCAGGGCGACGCCGTCGCTGATGCGCACCGTGTTGACTTCGCGGGCGTCGATCTCGCCGAGGTCGTCGACGATCTCCTTGAGACCCTCCCTGTCGAGACCCTCTCCACCGAAGTAGAACCGGGCCAGCCAGGCCTTGCGATCCTCTTCGCCCATCGCGATGCGGTCGAGTTCGGATTCGAGATCGGCGGTGAATTCGTAGTCGACGAGTTCGGTGAAGTGATCCTCGAGCAGACGGACCACGGAGAACGCCAGCCAGCTCGGCACGAGTGCATTGCCGCGGGAGGTGACGTAGCCGCGGTCCTGGATGACCGAGATGATCGAGGCGTACGTCGAGGGACGGCCGATGCCGAGCTCTTCGAGCTGCTTGACGAGGCTCGCCTCGGTGAAGCGCGGCGGCGGTGCGGTCGTGTGACCGTCCGCGGCGACCTTGACGACGGAGAGCTTCTGGCCCTGCTCGACCTGCGGCAGCCGGGATTCGCCGGACTTCGTGTCGTAGCGGCTCGCGTCCTGCCCCTCCTCGTAAGCGGCGAGGAAGCCGCGGAAGGTGATGACGGTGCCCGAGGCGCTGAAGCCCGCTTCGTGGCCGTCGCCGAGGTCGGCTGCGACCTTGATCGTCGCCGTCGAACCCTTCGCGTCGGCCATCTGGCTGGCCACGGTGCGCTTCCAGATGAAGTCGTAGAGACGGAACTCGTCACCGCTGAGCGACTTCGCCACCTGCGCAGGCGTGCGGAACGAATCCCCGGCGGGACGGATCGCCTCGTGGGCCTCCTGCGCCGACTTCTGCTTGCTCGCGTACTGGCGCGGGGACTGCGGGACGTACTCCGGACCGTAGAGTTCGGTGACCTGGCGCCGGGCCGCGGCGATCGCCTGCCCGGACAGCGCCGAGGAGTCGGTGCGCATATAGGTGATGTAGCCGTGCTCGTAGAGCGACTGCGCGGTGCGCATCGCCTGGCGGGCGCTCATCCGCAGCTTGCGGCCGGCCTCCTGCTGCATCGTCGAGGTCGTGAACGGGGCGGCGGGTCGCCGCGAGTACGGCTTCGATTCGACACCGGAGACGGTCAGGGCGTTCTTCGCCGGTCCTGAGAGCAGGGTCGCGAGCTCTTCGGCCTTCGCCTGGTCGACGACGACGGCGGCCTTGGTCTTCAGTTCGCCCTTGTCGTTGAAGTCGCGACCGCTGGCCACGCGTGAGCCGTCGAGCGTCGTGAGGTTCGCGGCGAATGGGTTCGAGCCGTCGGGCAGTCCGAGGTCGATGTCGAGGTCCCAGTAGTCGGCGGAGACGAATGCCATGCGCTCGCGTTCGCGTTCGACGACGAGTCGGGTCGCCACCGACTGGACGCGGCCGGCGGAGAGTCCGGCGCGGACCTTGCGCCACAGCACTGGGGAGACCTCGTAGCCGTAGAGGCGGTCGAGGACGCGGCGGGTCTCCTGCGCGTCGACGAGGTCGATGTCGATCTCGCGGGTGTTCTCCAGCGCCCGGGTGATCGCCTCGGGGGTGATCTCGTGGAAGACCATGCGCTTGACGGGGATCTTCGGCTTGAGCACTTCTTTGAGGTGCCACGCGATGGCTTCGCCCTCGCGGTCCTCATCGGTGGCGAGGAAGAGTTCGTCGGCGTCCTTGAGCAGGCGCTTGAGTTCCGTGACCTTCTTCTTCTTGCCCGGATCGACACGGTAGTAGGGGTCGAAGCCGTTGTCGACGTCGACGGCGAACTTCCCGTACGGCCCCTTCTTCATGTCGGCGGGCAGCTCGGACGGCGTCGGGAGGTCGCGGATGTGTCCGACTGAGGCCTCAACGTCGTAGCCGTCGCCGAGGTACCCGACGATCGTGCGCGCCTTCGTCGGGGACTCGACGATGACGAGACGACGGGGCTTCTTCTCGGTTGTGGCCACGCTCACTCATTCCTTTCGGGGCACGGGGTGATCGACGAGATGGTCGATCCGAGCCAATGTAACACTGTTGTTGTCCGGGTTCTTCCCGGGGTGCGTTGGCGGTGGCCCATACTGTGGCATCCGCGTCCCGTCGTGTCAATTGCCGCCGGGAAGCAGCATGCCGGCCGCGACCAGCCCTCTGACCTGCGCGATGAGCTGGTCCTCCAGCGCCGCCTCGTCGACGCCGAGGAGCTGGGCGAGCGCCGCGGCGGTCTGGCGCAGAGTGAGACTGCCATCGGCGACGGAGAGGAACCCGGCAAGGGCCGTGTCGACGTCGATGACGCGTCCGAAGCCGATGCCCTGTTCGACGGTGATCGACGTCGGGTCCGTCTCCCCTGGCACGAAGTGCCGATGCTCGACGAGGTCGGGTGAGCGGGTGAATGCGGTGGCCGCGATCTCCTCGTCGCCGGCGGACTCCGCCCAGGCCCCGAGTTCGTGGATCGTCTGGACGAAGGCGCCGATTCCGTGGGGGTTCGTCGCCGGCGCCGAGGTGATGCGCACCCGAGCCCGGAACGCAGGCTCAGCCCCCGCCTCGGCGAGGCCGGTCCGACCCTGGTCGGCACCGATGGCCTGCGGGGAAAGTGATGAGGAATCGTTATCTGCCCGGTGCATGAGGACGTAGCCGAAGACGATCTCCGTGACCTCCCGGGAGGCGAAGTCGTCCAACCACGCCGAGGTGGCTGCGTTCCACGCGGCACTCGCGCGGGGGATGCCGCCGTCGCGGATCCAGGTCTCGGCGTAGGTGACAGGGTCGAGGATCTCGCGTTCGACGACGAACACGGAGGTCTCCGCAGCGGCGGAGGTGTCGTGGGAGGCGGTGGCCGCAGTGGCAGTGTCGTGGGAGGCGGCGGGCTCGGTGGCGGTGTCGTGGGAGGCGGCGGGCTCGCGAATCCCGTCGGCAGCACTGCTGACCCAGGTCTCCGGGCCGCCCGTCGAATCCGGCGTGACCTCCCAGTTGCCCAGGCACACGGCCCGGCCGCCGGGGGCGAGGACCGAGGGGATCTGGGCGAAGAGCTCCCGGACGAGCCGGTCGGCGCGCATCCCGCCGTCCCGGTAGTCGAAGGCGGGCAGCGCCGCATCGGCCTCCTGACCGCGCGGGGTGATGACGAACGGCGGATTCGACACGAGGAGGTCGACGGTGCCGTCGATGGGGTCGAGGAGCGAGCCCTGACGCAGGTCGAGGCCGGTGACCCCGTTGAGCGCGGCGCCGAGTGCGGTCAGGTGCAGGGCGCGGGCGGAGATGTCGGTGGCGATGACGCGGTCGGCATGCCGGGCGAGGAGGAGTGCCTGGATGCCGCAGCCGGTGCCGATGTCCGCGGCGAGCGCGACGGGATCGCGCGGGGTGAGGGAGACGAGCGTTCGTCCCGCGCCCCCGACGCCGAGGACGAAGTCACCGTCGAGGACGTCCGGGCTCGTCAGCGTCCCGTGGTCGCTGACGAGGTAGAGGTTCTCATCACCCGGTCGCAGGCCGCGCGGGACGCCGACGGGAAGATCGAACGGGGCGACGGCGAACGGTGCGGTGACGAACGAGGCGGAGCCGTCCGGTGCGGGGACGTCCCGGTCTCGGTCACCGCGGGTGCCCGGATCCGTGGCGTCTGCGAGGAGGCCGAGGTCGAATGCCGCCGCGCAGTCGGCTGCGCCGAGCGCCGCCTCGAGAAGGGCGGTCGGCAGAGTGTCGTGGAGGAGGAAGGTGAGCGCGAGCGCGGCGAGTCGTTCGTCGAACGAGAGGTCCGCCGACGGCGCCGCAGGGCTCGGAGTCACAATGCTGTCCGCGGTCGTCTGCGCCCCGGAAATCGCGCCTGTGCCGGGAGCCTCACCCGCGCCGCTCGGCGAGTCCGCGCCGTTCCCCGAATCTGTGCCGACATCGGGCCCTGTCTCTGCATGCCGCGCACCGAGCACCTGACGGCAATGGCGGAGGGCGGGGGCCGCATTGTTGCGGGCGAGCGCGTCGGAGACGGGTCCTCCCCAGAACTGCCGCAGCCGAGGTTCGGTGTACCCCGCCGCATAGAGCGCAGCACCGAGCCGTTCCGCGCCGGCTCGCTGCTCGTCGCTCAGGGCCGGAGTCCCGCTCCCGTCGCCGCGGCTGTCCGGGGTATCGCGAACGTCAGGGGCGCGGCTCACATCTGCTGTCTCTTCGGTCACAGGTGAATCCTAGTCACAGGCGACTGCGCCATACTGGTTTCATGGCCGATTCCCCCCTCCACGACATCGTCTCCGGGTTCGGTGTCAGGGACGATCGGATCGTCCACACCCGCGAGATTCCACAGCGGTTCGAACACGAGTCGGACTGGCCGGAGTGGGTCGACGAGGAGCTGCGGCACGCGACCCACGCGATCGGCGTCGACCGCCCATGGCGGCATCAGGTCGAGGCGGCGCAGGCCGCCCGTGACGGCGAGGACGTCGTCATCGCCACTCCCACCGCCTCAGGCAAGTCGCTCGGATTCTGGCTGCCGGTGCTCGAGTCGATCCAGACGACGCGGGAGAGCCTGCGGACCTCCTCGGCGATCTACATCGCCCCGACGAAGGCACTCGCCGCCGATCAGCTGACGAAGCTCGAACAGCTCATCATCCGCGGTGTCCGACCGGCGGCGTATGACGGTGACACGTCGCAGGCAGCCAAGGACTGGGCGCGTCGGCACGCGAACATCATCTTCACCAACCCGGACATGCTCCATCGCGGGATCCTCCCCCAGCACGAGCGCTTCGCCCGGCTCTTCAAGTCCCTGCGCTTCATCATCGTCGACGAGGCCCATCGGTATCGCGGCGTGTTCGGATCCCACGTCGCGCTCATCCTCAGACGGCTTCTGCGCATCGCCGCTCACTACGGCGCGCATCCGGTCGTCATCGGCGCTTCGGCGACGATGGCCCAGCCGGATGCGGCGTTCGCGCGGCTGACCGGGCGGCCGGCGCACCCGGTGACCGAGGACGCCTCCCCGCGTGCCGCAGGCAGCTTCGCGCTGTGGGAGCCGCCGGTGTCGCCCGACGGTGACCGTCGCAGCGGTCTCGCCGAGGCGGCCGACGTCCTCACCGACGCGATGTGCGCAGGCTTCCGCTCGATCGCGTTCATCGCCTCACGCCGCGGCTCGGAGGCATTGGCCTCGACGGTCCGCGAGCAGGTGGGAGCCGTCGACGACTCCCTGACCGGCAAGGTCGCCGCCTACCGCGGCGGATACCTCGCCGAGGAGCGCCGCACCCTGGAGGCCGCACTGCGGTCGGGGCGTCTGCTCGCGGTGGCGTCGACGAACGCCCTCGAACTCGGCATCGACATCTCCGGGCTCGACCTCGTCATCATCTCCGGCTGGCCGGGAACTCTCGCCTCACTGTGGCAGCAGGCCGGCCGTGCGGGCCGGGCCGGGCAGAAGTGGATGGCCGTCTTCATCGCTCGGGACGACCCGCTCGACACGTACGTCGTCCACCACCCGGAGGTCATCTTCGACGCGCCCGTCGATGCCGGGGTCATCAATCCCGGCAACCCGTACGTCCTCAGCGAGCACCTGTGCGCGGCCGCCGCCGAGGTGCCGCTGACACCGGCCGACCTCACCCATTTCCCCGACAACGCCGCCGAGGTCGTCGACGACCTCGTCGAGCAGAAGATGCTGCGGGCCCGGCCGGCCGGGTGGTTCTGGGCCAAGGAAATGCCCGCCACCGACCTCGCCGACATCCGCGGCACCGGCGGCGGTCAGTTCCGCCTAGTCGAGGCGAGCACGGGAACGCTGCTCGGCACCGTCGACGAGGCAGGCGCGCACACCGGCGCCCACCCGGGGGCCGTCTACACGCATCAGGGCACGGACTTCTTCGTCGCCGACCTCGATCTCGACGAAAGGGTCGCGTTCATCGAGCGCGCCGACGTCGACTACACGACGCAGCCGCGGTCGACGACGGAGATCTCCATCGTCGACACCGCCTCCCAGCGCACCCTGCCGTCGGGAGTGACCGTGGCCAGCGGCACCGTCGACGTCACCGATCAGGTCATCGCCTACCGGATGCGAGCGAAGCGCGGTGGCGCGATCATCGCCGAACACGACCTCGACCTGCCCGAGCGCACCCTGCGGACCTCGGCGGTGTGGTGGACGATCCCCCAGGCACTGATCGAGGAGACCGAGGTCCTCAAGGCGGATCTGCCCGGAGCCGTCCATGCCGCCGAGCACGCCTCGATCGGCCTGCTGCCTCTCTTCGCCGGGTGCGACCGCTGGGACATCGGCGGGGTCTCGACATCGCTGCACGCCGACACCGGCATGGCCACGGTCTTCGTCTACGACGGACTGGCCGGCGGGGCCGGATTCTCCGAGCGCGGCAGCGAGGTCATCGAGGAGTGGCTCGGCGCCACCCGGGATGCGATCGCGGCCTGCGAGTGCGTCGACGGCTGCCCGTCGTGTGTGCAGTCACCGAAGTGCGGCAACGGCAACGAACCGCTCGACAAGGCTGCCGCTCTGCGCCTGCTGCGCGGCGTCCTCGACTGAGGCCACCGGCGTCTCATCCTGACGCCGCTGCCTCGCATCCCTACTTTCCCGCCACGGCCGCCTCCCGCACCGCCGGCAGAGGTCCGGGAATGTCGACGTCGACTTCGACGAACGCACTCTGCTGCGCGCTCGAGGCCCGACAGTCCCGCAGCGTCGCACCGTTGCGCTCAGCCACCTCCTTCGCCGTCTCACAGGGGTCGCCGGTGGCCAGTCCCCGCGCGGCGTCCGCGGCGGCGAGCGCTGCGAGATCGGCGGCCGCCTGTGCGGTGCTGTGGGCGACGAACGCCTGACTGAGGGCCCCGATCGCCGTGACGAAGGCGAGGATCATCCCGCACAGTCCGATGACGATGTTCGTCATGACCCGTCTCCCCGTCCGCCCTCGGAACGCGCCGTCGCCTCGGCGCTGACCTCGTCGAGGAAGAAGATCGCGTCGGGCAGGGCGATCGTCACGGTCACCGTCGCATACCCGCCGTCGGTGCCGACGGCGATTCTCGAGGACGCGCCCGCATGCTTCTTCGCCTCGTCGACGACGGCGGCCTGCGGTTCGCCGCGCGCGATCTCACGTGCCGCCGACCGCGCGGCGTCGAAGGCTCTCAACTGGGAGAATCCCACGGCGGCGGCTCCCGCGAGCACGACGACGAGCAGCACGAGGGCAGGGAGGACGACGGCGAACTCCGCGGTCGCCGTGCCGGCATCGTCGTGACCGCGGGACCCGGGCGCGCGCATGTCAGGCGCCGAGGCCGAGAGCTGCCTGGATGACGCCGGTGACGAGTTCCTTGATCGGCTCCGATTTGAGGATGACGACGAGGAGCGCGGCGAAGCCGCAGGCCGCGAGCGTGGTGATCGCGTACTCCGCCGTCGTCGCCCCGGTGTCGGCACCCCACCCCGCGTCTGCCCGCACTATTCCAGTGGGGTGGTCACCCGCTCCGGAGGGGTCGGCCGGGAGCAGATCGGTGCCCGGTGTCGATTCGAGCGACGACGCGGTGTCGGCGCTCGTCCCGGAGCCGACTGAATCGTCGCCCCCGGTCGGTGCGGGTCCACTCCCCCACGCGGGGCCGGCCGGCATGGCGTCAGTGCTCATAGTGCCAGTGCTCATAGTGCCAGTGCTCATCGTGTCTGTGCTCATGGTCTCCTCCTCGGGGACAGGCCCGCACACCCTGCGCGGACCGACCTCCAGACTGGTCAGCGATCACCACGGACGTCGAGACCCGAGAACACCCCTGTGGACACTGCCCGGGCGTCCACAGGCCCAGCGCACACGAGTCGGCGACTCATGCACAGGCGATCGCACACAAGTCACTCGGAGAGCCACTCCCAGGTCGGGCTCTGCTCGATGAAGTAGTCGACGATGCTGCTCACCCGCCGCGGCACCGGATGCCCGGTCTCGTAGACGGCGACGATCGAGTTCGGTGCCTGCGGGTCATCGATGGGGATGTAGGCGATGCCGTCGTCGGAGTCCCGGCCCTCGGCCTCCGAGCCGATGTTGCCCACGGAATAGCCCAGCCCCCGGCGAACGAGTCCGCGCACCGTCTCCGGACTCGCACTCTCCCAGCGGACATCGGGCTCGACTCCGGCCCCGCGGATCATCGCCTCGACCCTGTCGCGCGACGGCGGCTGGTTGAAGAGGATGACCGGCATCTCGGCAACGTCGCGGAAGGCGATCTCCTTGCGGCCGGCCAGCGGATGGTCGGCCGCAAGGAGGATCATCTGACGGAAGCTCGCGATCTCCTGCGCCGGCACCGTCGGCGGAAGCTGACCGCCGAAGGTGAGGACGAGATCGAGACGACCGACGTCGAGCTCTCGCCGCAGATCCCCGGTCGCCCCTTCTACGAAAGAGATGTCCAACTCGGGGTGCGCCTCGGCGAAATCACTGATCAGCTGCGGCAGCAGATACGGTCCGAGCGGAAAGATGCACCCGACCCGGACCAAACCGACGATCGTCGACTGGTCCCCCATCGCGACATCGGGGATCTCGCGGGCCAGATCGAGCATCGCTCTGGCCCGTGACACCAGGGCCGTCCCCGCGCTCGTCGGCCGGACTCCCGCTGTGCGACTGCGCACGAGCAGACGGGTGCCCACCGCGCGCTCGAGTTCGTTGAGCGCCGTCGACACCGTCGCCTGCGTGACGCTGCACGTGCGCGCTGCCGCTGTGATCGACCCGTCGTCGAGGGCGGCGAGGAAGTATTCGAGCTGCCGCAGTGTGATGTCGCTCATTGAAGTTCCCTATGTGCGTTCGACATTTAATTAATTGGATCAATTTTATGACCTCGGCCACACTGGATGAAACCCCGACACCGACGAGAGGTCACCGCTATGCCATCCACCAGCTCCACTGCCACCCGCGTCATCACCCTGGGCGTGGCAGGCGGACCCCGCTGGTGGCCGGCCACCGCCTCCGAAGAGCCCTCGGGCATCGCGACCGCCGTCGTCGTCGGCGACGCCTTCTACCTCATCGACGCCGGCTCGGGCACCGGACGCAACCTCGTCCGTGCGGGCCTGCCGATGGACCGGATGCGAGCGATGTTCCTCACCCACCTCCACTCAGACCACGTCGCTGCCCTCCCGAGCCTCCTGCTCTTCAGCAGCTACGACCGCAAGCGCGAAGACAGCGACCCCGTGCAGATCCTCGGCCCCGGTGACCGCGGCACGCCCCCACCGCTGTCGGAGCACGCCGCAGCCTCCGACGGCACGGCAGCCCGCACCCCGCTCTACCCGGAGAAGCCGACGCCGGGCACCGCCGACATGGTCGACCTGCTCTTCCGCGCTTTCGCCACCGACCTCAACGACCGCTACCTCGACGGGCTCAAACCCACCGCGAAGCAGCTCTTCACCGCCTCCGACATCGCCGTGCCCACGTCCATCGGCTACCACACCGACGACAATCCGGCCCCGGAGATCGCGCCGTTCACGGTCTACGAGGACGATCGCGTCCGAGTGCTCGCCACCCTGGCACTCCATCCGCCCGTGGCACCGGCCTTCGGTTTCCGCATCGAAACCGACGACGGCGTCGTCGCGATCTCCGGGGACACGACGTTCACCCCGAATATGATCGCGCTGGCCGACAATGCCGACATCCTCCTCCACGAGGCGATCGACGAAGAGTGGATCAACGCCGTCCACGGCTCGCCGACCGACCCCGTCGCCCGCGCCTCACGGGCCCACCACCTGAGGTCCCACACGACTGTCGCCGATGCACTGAGGGTGGCTGACTCCGCTTCAGCCCAGCAGCTCCTCCTCCATCACATCGTTCCCGGTAACAACCGGTCGAGCATCCAGGCGCAGCTGTCCGCGGTACGGAACTCGCGGGCATCCATCCCCCACGACCGAGACGAGTTCATCCTGCGCTGACACACATCCGGAGCCGCCACCTCGGCGAGCGACTCCGGATCACCACCACCACGACGATGACGACCCACCGCGCCCCACCACCGGGCCGCCGCATCCGCACCGTCGCCACACTCCGCGCTGACGCTCCACCCTGCGCCGATGCCTGCCTGCACGTACGACGATCTGCACTCCTGGCAGAGAATTCCGCACGATCCGAGGAGAATCCCGTGACCCAGCCCTCTGCACCCCTGCCCGAAAATCCGCCCACCCGCGCTCCCGACCCGAAGGAAGTGCGCACCGTGCTCGCCTCCGGTTTCATGGGCACGCTGCTCGAGTACTACGACTTCATGCTCTACGCGACGGCGGCCAGCCTCGTGTTCGGGCCGCTCTTCTTCTCCGGCCTCGGACCCCAGGGAGCGCTGCTCGCGTCGTTCTCCACGCTGGCCGTCGGCTACCTCATCCGACCGCTCGGCGGAATCATCCTCGGTCACTTCGGCGACAAGATCGGACGCAAGCCGATCCTCGTCTTCACCCTTGCCCTCATCGGCGTCGCCTCGGTGGGCATCGGTCTGCTGCCGACGACCCAGGACGGCAACTACTTCGGTGTCTTCGCTCTCGTCTTCCTCCGCGTCCTCCAGGGCATCGCCGTCGGCGGTGAGATGACCGGAGCCGCCCTCATGGCCGTCGAGCACGCCCCGGAGAAGAGTCGTGCCTTCGCCGGTGCGATCGCCGTCTCCGGCGGTCCCGCGGGCACCGTGCTCGCCGCCCTCGTCGTCGCGACGACCGCGGTGCTCTCCGGCGACGACTTCCTCGTCTGGGGATGGCGCGTGCCGTTCCTCCTCAGCGCGATCCTCGTCGTCGCCGCGTTCATCATCCGCCTCAAAGTCACCGAATCGCCGCTGTTCGAGCAGCTCGAGGAGGAGAAGAAGGAGAAGCGCCTGCCGATCCTCGACGTCTTCAGCAAGCACATGAAGACGATCCTCATCGGTGTCGGCGTCTACACCTCGATGGTCTTCACCCAGCAGATCGTCACCGTCTACGGCCTGGCCCTGGCCACCCAGAACGGCGTCGAGGTCTCCGAATCGCTCTACCTCAAGGCCGGCGGTGCTCTCGGGCTGATGATCACCACGGTCCTCTTCGCCCGCCTCAGCGACCGCATCGGCACGACGAAGGTGCTGATGATGGGCGCCGTGGCCGGCGGTGTCCTCGCGATCCCCATCCTCCTCATGCTCAGCAACGGCACGGTGTGGGGCTTCGTCCTCGCGATCCTCCTCGGCAACGTCATCATCCAGGGTGCCCTCTACGGCCCGTTCGCCGCATTCATCGCCCGGCGCCTGCCGACGGCGGTGCGCTTCACGGGCACCGCGCTGGTCTACAACATCGCCTCGACCCTCGGCGGGCTCGCTCCGACCGTCGCCGCGGCCCTGGCCGTCGCCTTCGCCGGCAGCGTCCTGCCGCTGGGCTTCCTGTGGATCGTCGTCGCGCTCATCACGATCCTCTCGCTCATCGTCGCGCCGAAGTCGGGACCGACGCTCACGCAGGTCTCCCGACCGGTGACGATGGACCGCCACGGCATCAAGCGCTGAGGTCGGCACCATGTGACGAGCCCTCGCGTGCGGCGTCCCGGCATCGGGGCGCCGCACTCGGGTGTCTCGCACCGGAACGAGCGGTGCCCCCACCCAAGGCAGCCGTGCCTCCCACCCAAGGCAGCGGATCTGCCGCGCGCCTCGCCGCGGTGCCGGGCCACGGCATCAGAAGAACACCGAGGTGAGATCCGTGAGCAGGGAGATGACGACGGGCACGACGGAGAGGAGCAGGAACGCCGGCAGGATGCACACCCCGAGCGGCACGACGAGGCGCACCCCGAGTGCGGCGGCCGCTTCCTGCCGCCTGCGCCGAGAGGAGTCCCGCAGCTCCCCGGCGACGGCTTCGATGAGCGGGGCCGGTCCGACCCCGGTGCGCTCGGAGAAGACGAAGACGTCGAGGACCGGTCGCAGCCGGTCGTCCTCGGACAGATCGTCACCGCCGATCGTCTTCGCCCGCGCGATCCGCAGCAGCCCCGACCGATCGCCTGTCGCCTCGGCGGTGAGGGTGAGCGCCACGGGGATCGGCAGTCCGGCGGTGAGGCAGATCGCGACGAGGTCGAGGTCGAATGCGAGCTGTTCGTCGGCGACCGCGGTCCCCTCCCGCGCCGAGGCGGTGGCCGCGTCCCTGTCCCTCGCCGAGGCGGCCCCACCACCCGTCGGACCGGTCGCCCCAGGTCCGGAGCCGGACCCGTGCCCAGCCCGGACACCGCCGCTGAGCAGCATCTCGAGCCGTCCCGCGGGGCGGGCGGTCCACAGCAGCACGGCCGCGGCGACGAGGAGGCCGATGAGGATCGCAGCCATCGTCCCTCAGCGCTCCGCCCGCGTCATCATCCGCATCATCCACCACCGGCCCAGCGCGTAGAGGACGATGCCGCCGCCGATGCTCAGCTGCCCCGGCAGACCGGTGAGGAGAGTGAGCGGGCGGACGCCGATGAGCAGTCCGAGACCCATGCCGATGAGGGGAAGCCAGCTGAGGACTCGCACGGTGGCACGGGGTCCGGCCATCGCGATCCGCCGCTCCCGGCTCGCATCGAGAGCATCACGCTGAGCCGCGGCGTAGCGAAGGATCATGTCGGCCGCGGGTGCCCCCGACCGCTCCGAGACCGTCCACACCGCAGCCATCCCGGTGAGCACCTCGGCGGCCGCGGCCGGCAGGCTATGACCGCGGGCGGCGATCGCCCGCCCGGGATCCTCACCGAGCGCGATCGCCCGGGAGATCGGACGGAGGCGATCGTCCTGCCCGGCCAGCGTCGCCATCACCGCCTGCGGGGTCATCCCCACCTTGAGCAGATGCGCGCAGTTCTCCACCGCCCCGATCGCCCAGAGCTGGTCGGCCTCGGCCTCCTCCCGCCCGCGCCGCGCCCGTGATCGCGGACCCGGCCGGCCGCCTCGGCGCGAGTCCGACGCGAGGAGCTGGGCCAAGCGCGCCCGCGGATCGGGTGGGGCCGCGAGCACGATCCCGGCGGCTATGAGCACGGCGACGGTGAGGACGATCATGCCGACCGCGTCTCGAGGACGGCTTCGAAGCGGGCGAGCGCGCGCCGGTTGAACTCCCCGTCCGACCGCGGGGAGGGCCGGCCCCACACCGGTTCCATCGACATCGTCTCCCCCTCCGGCCCGGCCGGGATCGCCAGCTCGGTGAGCCCGCGGTCGGAGCCGACCCGGCGGAGGTGGACGACGAGGTCGATCGCGGTCGCGAACTGCGCATGGACGGCCTGCGGACTCATCCCCGCGAGCGCCCCGAGCGCGGCCAAGCGACTGGGGACCGCCTCGGCGGTGTTCGCATGGATCGTCGCGCACCCGCCTTCGTGCCCGGTGTTGAGCGCGGTGAGCATGTCCCTGACCTCCGGGCCGCGGCACTCCCCGACGACGAGGCGGTCCGGGCGCATCCGCAGGGCGTTGCGGACGAGATCGGTGAGCGTGACCTCGCCCCCGCCCTCGACGTTGGCCTGCCGCGCTGAGAGCTGGACGACATGACCGTGGCCGATGATGAGCTCGCGGGAGTCCTCGACGACGACGATCCGGTGGGCGGGGTCGACGAGTCCGAGGAGCGCGCCGAGGAGGACGGTCTTGCCGGTGCCCGTGCCCCCGGAGATGAGGATGTTCGCCCGCGAGCGCACCGCCTCGGCGAGGAGGTCGTGCACGGCGGCCGGGATGAAGCCGTCGCCGAGGAGGTCAGCGACGGTGAACCCGTCCCGCCGAGGCACCCGGAAGGAGATCGTCGTGTGGTCCCCGGAGATCGGAGGGACGATCGCGTTCATCCGCACCCCGTCGGGCAGGCGGACATCGACGAACGGACTCGAATCGTCGAGGCGACGCCCGCCGAGCGCGGCCAGGCGCACCGCGAGCGAACGCACGTCGTCCTCGGAGCCGAGGGAGAGGTCGAGGCTGGTCGGCCCGGATCCGGTGTCGGCGAAGATCTCACGCGGCCCGTTGACGAAGACGTCGGTGGTGCCGGGCACCTCGAGCACGGCCTGGAGCGGGCCGGCACCGGACAGCTGCGCGGAGAGGCGGGTGACGAGATCGAGGAGGGCCGCCGAACCGAGCACCCGGCCGGTGCGCTGGACCGCCTCGGCGACGGCGGCGGTCGTCACCGGTCCGGGATTGTCAAGCAGGGTCTTGCGGACCTCGGCGACGAGGGTGGCGTCGAGCCATTCGCTCATCCGACCCACTCCCCGAGGAGCCGATCGACGAGGCGGCCCAGGCGCGCCCCGCCGGGGATGCCCTCACCGCGGTCGACGGCGGCCGAGAGTCCGCGATCGTCGCGGATGCTGCCGGCCAGGCCGAGTCCGATCGAGTCGGCGAGGAGGTCGGAGTCGAGGCCGCCGGCTCCGGTCTCCCGGACGACTAAGCGCACATCCGGGTGGGAGTGGGAGAGCCGTTTGGCCACCTGTGAGGCGGCGACGGCGGAGCGGACCCGGGCAGGGGCGACGAGGAGGACGTGGTGGCAGCGCCGCGTCCACTGCGGCGGTGCGTGGCGGGGCAGGTCGACGATGACGAGGTCGAAGGCCTGACCGGCGGCGGCGAGGACGTCGTCGAACACCTCCGGGGCGAGATCGAGGGTGTCATCGCGTCCCCAGGAGAGGATCGCGAGTCCGTCGTGGACGGGCAGGGCGTGGCGCAGCGCCGAGGGACGCAGCTGGCCGCGGGAGGCGCTGAGGTCCGCCCAGCGAGGGCCGGGCACCTGTTCGGCGCCGAGGACGAGGTCGAGTCCGCCGCCGAGCGGGTCGGCGTCGACGAGGACCGTCGAGACCTCCTTCGCAGCGCGTCTGGCCAGGGCGCTGGCGAGCACCGAGGCGCCCGCTCCCCCGCAGCCGGCGACGATGCCGACGGTCACACCGGGAGTGACCGGGGGTTCGACGGCGGCGATGATCCGCTGGCTCAGCCATTCCGCGGCCGAGGGCAGCATCGCGAGCTGTTCGACACCGAGGGTCGCGGCCCGCCGCCAGGCCGATGCGGGTTCGTCTCCGTCGAGGACGACGAGGATGCGGTCGGCGCGGTCGGTCATGGGGACCTCGCGGACGTCCTCGCCGAGGAGGATGAGCGCCGCGCCCTGCCAGCCGCCGGAGTCCGGTGGGAGCACCGTGAGCTCGATGCCGATGCTCTCGGCAACGCGGGCGCACTCCTCGGTGATGGCGCCGAGGTCGGTGATGAGGGCGATCTGCATGCGCACAGCCTGACCCCGGCGGCCCCCTCCCCGCCAGGGTCGGGCGCGGGCCTGTGGACAGAGCGGAGAAGGGGCGGCTCCTGTGCATCTGAGTCACAGGAGCCGCCCCTTCGGCGACGATGTGCGCATCACCGCTGGTGACGGCGCTGAGCGTGGGCAGCCCGGGCGGGATCGACCCGCGCTGAGTGCCCGGCCCGTCCACAGGCCCAGCACACGAGTCAGCCGCGCTGGATGCCCTCGATGTTGCGCAGCAGGCCTTCCTTGCCGTCGGAATCGCGGACGGTGAACGTCGTTCCGCGGTCCTCGAGCGCGAGGAACCATTCGCCGGGGTAGATCGTGAACACCGGCAGGCCGGTCTTCTCGTCGACGGCCTCCCGCGGCTCGGGCACGGCGAACCAGAAGGCCTGGATGACCCCCCGCTCACCCTCGTCCGCACCGCTGCGGTCGCCCGAGGCAGCCGCATCGGTCGACGCCGAGTCGTCGGACGAGGCACCCGTGCCGGCCGCAGGCGCACCGGTGCGGGTGTCCCTGTCGGAGTCCTCCCGGTAGTTCGCCATCGGCACGTACTGCGTCGGCTCGTCCGAGTCGGGCGGAGTCGTCCGCTCGCTGGTTCCGCTGCCAGCAGCACCGTCGCGGTCGCCCGGGGCGGCGGAGCGGGTGGTGTCCGCCCCGGCTTCCGTGCGGGAAGGGTCGGTGCTCGCGGTTTCCGTGCGATCAGCGTCCGTGCCCGTGGTTGCTGTGCGGTCGCCACCGGATGCGGCGCCGTCCCGGACCGCGGCCGCGTCGAATCGCGCAGTCGCGTCGTCATCCCGGGTGACATCGGCGTCCGTGCCGGCCGACGGGCCAGCTGTCGCCGAGTTTCCACCTGCGGAGCCGCCCGCGGCGGCGGTCGTCGCGCCGGCAGCTCCCGTCGCGGACCTCGAGGAGTCCGGCGACCGGCGGTCGTCGGCGACATCGGTGCCGGTCGGGTCGGCTCCGGGCGCCTCATCAATGTGTCCGTCAGCGGTGACGACGGTCGCCTCCGTCGTGCGGATGTTCGTCTCATCACCGTCCGGGGTCGCCGTCTCGTCGACGACGGTCGTCTCGGTGCTCTCCTCGGTCACACCGCCGGGGCCGCCGACGAAGATCCCCATCGGACCGGGACCCGGCTCGTCCTCGCCGGTCGCTGTCGAGGAGGCCACGGTGTTGCCGTCGGCGAACCGAGCCGCTGCGGTGGTCTCGGAATCAGCGGGCGTCCGGTTCCCTGCGGATTCGTAGCTCGTGGCCGTCGCCGACCTCTCCGCATCAGTCTGCCCGGTACCGCGTGCCGCCTCGGTGGCGGTCGAGGCCGACCCTGACGTGGTCGACTCTCCTGTCGCCGAGGTGGTCGTGGCCGAGTCCGCGTCAGGTGCGGCGTGGCGTCCGCGGCGACGTTCGGACACCGAGGTGATCCGCTCCGAGCCGGCGTCCGCCGAATCGTCGTTCCTCACGGCCTTGCTGATCGCGACGGTGTCATCGGGTCCGCGCTCGGTGGACCGATCCGAGGCGTCGCCGTCGGGGGCAGCACCGTCAGAGCCAGCACGGTCGGCACCACGACGGTCGGCGGTGCCGGCTTCCGAGGCAGCCCGGTCGGCAGGCACACCGTCTGCGCCGGCGCTGTCTCTCGTCGAGGCGTCGCCGGATCGCGTCGAGGCGGCCCCGACGGCCGCACCAGCAGCCCCGGCTGCCACTGCCGCACCCGTGGCGGCACCGGCATTGTCAGAGCCACGGTGGTCATCCTGGCCGGAATCACGGCGGTCACCCTGGCCGGCGTCGGTTGCGCGACCGTCGGTTCCGGCGGCCCCGGCACCAGTCGGATCATCGCCGACGAGCGGTTCGTCCGAGATCACGGTCTCCGATTCCCACGACTCCTCCTCGCGCTGCGCACCGAACCCGAAGGTCTGGGTCGGCTCGCTCTGCGAATGCTGAGGGTCACGCGGATGCTGAGCGCCGAGGTAGGTCTGTCCCGACCCGGTGCTCTGCACCGACTGCTCCTCGGATCCGGCCGTCGGCGGGGCGAAGGACGAATCCGACCGCCCCGCGGAACCGCTGTAGTCCGACGACGGGTAGGAGTGACGACCCGCGTGCCCCTGTTCGCCGCCGGTGGGCTGGCCGGAATACCCCGGCTGGTCGGAGGCGCCGGTGGCACCGTATCCCTGACCCTGTGCCGTGGGATCCGCGGCGAACTGCTGCTGGCCCTGGGGGTCGAATGAGCCCGATCCGGACTGGCTGTCGAACTGACCCGACTGGCCACCAACCTGATCCTGGCCCTGTCCACCGAACTGGCCCTGCGCACCGAACTGGCCCTGCGGTCCCGGCTGACCCTGTGCGCCCCAGCCGTCCTGGCCGGGTGCGCTGCCGAACGCGGCAGCCTGAGCGCCGGGCACATTGGCCTGGGGAGCCGGGTGCTGTGCCCGCTTGCTCACCGGTCGCGCCTTGGGGTGCGCCCGGACGCTCTCGCGGGCGTCGAATTCCTTGCCGAAGAACGGCAGCATCGTGAAGACCCCGGCGAAGAACGCTACGAGAGCGGCGAAGAACGCGAGGTAGGCACCGACATGCCAGTACGGCACCGAGGTGACGAGATCGACGAACGCGTACGTGAACGCGACGGCGGCGAGCACGGAGATGAATTGGTCGATACCGAGCGATCCGACCCGCAGGCCGCCGTTGCCGAGCTTGTTGACGAGCACCGCCGCGACGATGAGGAGGATCGCGAGCACATTGAAGACGAGAGTGCCCATCGCATCGATGTTCCACGACCACAGCGGCAGCGGGATGAACTCGAACCTCTTGAACGGGACGAAGAGAACGATGAGAGCGAGCAGTCCCGCGAAGAGCAGGAGGAGATCGCGCAGCGTCAGCGGGCCGATGAGACCGGGACCCGAACGCCGTGGTCGCTGCTGCCCGGGCGCTCCCGGCCCGAACTGGGCGGGAGCCGACCCGTACTGCGACGGTCCGGAGCCGTACTGTCCCGGACCCGCACCGTACTGCGATGGTCCTGAACCGTACTGAGCCGGACCTGACCCGTACTGCGAAGGCCCCGATCCGTACTGGGAGGGACCCGAACCATAGGGCCCCGGCTGAGCACCGGGCTGGCCGCCGGCAGGCGGCCCGTACGCTGACGGACCGGAACCGTACTGGGCAGATCCGTACTGACCCGATCCGGGCTGGGCAGCTCCGGGCTGTGCGGAACCGTACTGGCCCGGCTGACCGCCCTGCTGGCCTGCACCATACTGCTCAGATCCGCCCTGCCCGGGACTGTACTGCCCCTGGCTCGAGTCGTACTGTCCCGGCTGACCCGGCTGACCGCCCTGCCCGGGACCGTACTGTCCGGGGCCGGAACCGTACTGTCCGGCGCCGGCGGACTGACCGCCGAACTGCTGACCGCCGTAGGCTCCCGCCTGTCCCGCAGGCGGCTGATTGTTCGGCCCTGCATTCGGCGCGTTCTGGTCATGCCACGGCGGCACTCCCTGGCCGTTGGGGTATTGCGGCGAACTCATCGCGGGCTCCAGTCGATCGGGGAACAAGGTCATGTCTGCAGCGTCCATCACCGCAGGCCTAGGGCCATCCTTGCAGACCTCGGCCCTCATGTGCAGTCATTCGACACCGACAGTCCCCTTGTCCGACCGTCGGCGACCGTGCGAACCCGGCAAGTCTTAGCACAGCAGGGTGCCGATGACTACCCCCGACTGACGCTGTTCAGCGCCTGAACGGCGGTGACCGCACCGCCTGGCCCGGGTATACAGTGCAGAGAGAATCTTCGTTCCATCAAAGAAGCCGGAGGGAATCATGACCGACAGCACCGAGGCGACCGAAACCTTCGCCCCGCCCGAGGAGTTCGCGGCCGCAGCCAACGTCAAGGCAGACGCCTATGAGCGCGGTTCCGACGACTTCGAAGCGTTCTGGGCGGAGCAGTCGCGTGACCTCGTCGATTGGCAGCAGGACTTCACCGAGGTGCTCGACTGGTCGAATCCGCCCTTCGCGAAGTGGTTCGCCGACGGCAAGCTCAACGTCGCCTACAACGCGCTCGACCGCCATGTGCTCGCCGGCAACGGTGACCGGGTCGCCATCAAGTTCGAAGGCGAACCCGGCGATTCCCGTGAATACACCTATGCCGAGCTCCTCGCCGAGGTGTCGAAGGCCGCGAACACGCTCACCGAGCTCGGCGTCAAAGCCGGCGACCGCGTGGCGATCTACCTGCCGATGATTCCCGAAGCGGTCATCGCGATGCTCGCGTCGGCCCGCCTCGGCGCTGCTCATTCCGTCGTCTTCGGCGGGTTCTCCGCCGATGCGCTGCGCTCACGGATCATCGACGCCGAGGCACGGGTCGTCATCACCGCCGACGGCAGCTACCGTCGCGGGAAGGAGACGAGCCTCAAACCCGCCGTCGACGAGGCCCTCTCGACGGGAGACACCCCGGTCGAATCCGTGCTCGTCGTCCGCCGCACCGGCCAGGACGTCGACTTCACCGAGGGCCGCGACATGTGGTGGCACGACACCGTGGAGAAGGCGAGCCCCGAGCACGAGGCGGAGTTCTTCGACGCGGAGAACCCTCTGTTCATCCTCTACACCTCCGGCACGACGGGCAAGCCCAAGGGCATCCTCCACACCTCGGGCGGATACCTCACGCAGGTCCTCTACACGATGAAGGCCGTCTTCGATGCGAAGCCGGAGACCGATGTCTTCTGGTGCACCGCCGATGTCGGATGGATCACCGGACACTCCTACGTCGCGTACGGCCCGCTGGCCATGGGCATGACCCAGGTGATCTACGAAGGCACCCCCGACACCCCTGATCAGGGTCGCTGGTGGGAGATCGTCGAGAAGAACAAGGTGACGACACTCTACGCGGCACCGACGGCGATCCGCACGTTCATGAAGTGGGGCGAGGACATCCCCGCGAAGTACGACCTGTCCAGCCTGCGCCTGCTCGGCAGCGTCGGCGAACCGATCAACCCCGAGGCCTGGCGCTGGTACAACCGGGTCATCGGCGGCGGTCGCTGCCCGATCGTCGACACGTGGTGGCAGACGGAGACCGGCGCCCACATGATCGCCCCCCTGCCGGGCGTGCTCGCAACGAAACCGGGGTCGGCTCAGCGTCCGATCCCCGGCATCGCCGTCGACGTCGTCGACGACACCGGCGAGAACCCGGCCGGGCCCGAGGGTGGTCTCCTCGTCATCCGCCAGCCGTGGCCGTCGATGCTGCGCGGGATCTGGAAGGATCCAGAGCGCTTCAAGGAGACCTACTGGTCGCGGTTCCCCGACACGTACTTCGCCGGTGACGGGGCGCGCCGCGACGAAGACGGGGACATCTGGTTCCTCGGCCGCGTCGATGACGTCATGAACGTCTCCGGCCATCGGCTCTCGACCGCTGAGATCGAGTCCGCGCTCGTCGCCCATCCCTCCGTCGCCGAGGCGGCGGTCGTCGGTGCGGCCGACGACACGACCGGGCAGGCCGTCATCGCGTTCGTCATCACCGTCGGCGGAGTCGAGGACAGCCCGGAGACCGCCGAGGAGCTGCGTCAATTCGTCGGGAAGGAGATCGGTCCGATCGCCAAGCCCAAGCAGGTGCACATCGTCTCCGAGCTGCCGAAGACCCGGTCGGGCAAGATCATGCGGCGCCTGCTCAAGGATGTCGCCGAGAACCGCGAGGTCGGGGACGCCACGACCCTCGCCGATTCCTCGGTGATGAAGCTCATCGAGGAAACGGTAGGGAAGTCCTGACCCGACGGCGTGCTCGGCGCGGGCCGAATTCAGTCCGCAACGTCTTTGGCGAGCACGAACGTTGAGACTACTCTTAAGGAAGATTGTCACACCGTTCACGTCGTTAGGAGCACTCATGGCCGAGAGGTCGATCAGCGAACTGATCAAGGACATCGGCGACGATTCCAAGGCGATCGCCGAGGAGGA
Organism: Brevibacterium sp. XM4083; assembly: GCF_006489205.2. Lineage (GTDB taxonomy): Bacteria > Actinomycetota > Actinomycetes > Actinomycetales > Brevibacteriaceae > Brevibacterium. The sequence goes on from NZ_VFYR02000004.1 coordinate 358,950, forward strand.
GCTCGCCCTGGCGAAGGCCGAGGCCACCGCCGGTGCGAAGAATCTGGGCATCGGTTCGGCGCTCGCGCTCGTCGCCCTGTTCTTCCTGTTCCTGTCATCGTTCATGGTGATCTTCGCCGGTGCCTCGGCGTTCCGTGAGGGACTCGGATGGCCGTGGTGGGGAAGCTTCCTCATGATCTTCGGCATCCTCGCGGTGCTCGCAATCATCCTTGTGCTCATCGCGGTGCCGATCCTCAAGAAGGGCAACCCGGTGCCCGGCGGGGCGATCGCCTCGGCACAGGCACTCGTCGCCGCCGTCAAGCGGGCCCTGAAGAACCCCTCCGGCCCCCGCTACTGAGCCGGCGCCCCGCGACCGGGGCGACAACACCGCACAGACGCGAATGGCGCCGAGACTCCCCTGGGAGCTCGGCGCCATTCGCGTCCCCGCGGAGACGCCTCAAGTCGCGTCCGGCAGGCGCTGCCTGGGCGACTCGCCGGCGGTGCCGAGATCGTGTCGGCCAGAAGTACTCGCGCGGTCGACAAGTTGTGGAGCATTTCGACTTTTCGCCATCATCCACTGTCAGCGCGAAACCTCTGACCGACAGAACGACTTTTCGCCCGCAGATTCACCTGCACCGAGGCGGCTCCGAGCCTGCGAAGCCCTCCCCCGAGACCGCGTCCTCAGAAGTCGATGTCGATGTGGGCGTCGCGGTCCCAGTCGACGGCCCAGCCGAGTTCGTCGAGGGCGAAGTCGAGGATGCCCGCGGTGAAGCCCCACACCTTGAAGACGCCGACGTCGAAGGCGGGGGTGGTCAGTGCGAGGTCGGGGCGGGAGAAGCTGCCGCGGTTGGCCGGGGCGACGAGGTCGGCGATGGCGACGCGGTAGACGGAGTACGACTCGGCTTCGTCCATGACGGCGACGACGCCGGGCACCGCCCAGTAGCCGATGACGGGGGTGACCTGGAACTTGCTCACGGGGATGTAGAGCGGCTCGAGCTGGCCGAGGACGTCGACGCTGGCGGGGACGATGCCGGCCTCCTCTTCGGCTTCGCGCAGGGCCGCGGCGATGAGCGAGTCGTCCTCGGGATCGCGTCCGCCTCCGGGGAAGGCGACCTGACCGGGGTGGTGGCGCAGCGTGCTCGCGCGCTGGAGGAGCACGAGGTCGACGTCGGAGACGCCCTTGTCCGCCAGGGCCGGGAGCACGTCGCGGCCGGCGGCGGTGCGGGGCTTCCCGCCGCGACCGAAGAGCATGAGGACTGCGGCGTCGCGGACGACGGCATCGCCGCGGGCCTTCGCCCGGCGCAGCCACAGCGGCGAACCCTGTGAGGCGGCGAGGCGGGTGAGCTGGTCGCGCAGCTCGGCGTCGGCCGGGTTGTCACTGCCTGCCGCCTCGGCGCCGGTCGACCCCGATCCCGTACGGTCGGCATCGTGGAGTCCGTGGAGGAAATCGCTCATGCCAAGGGCGCCATCTCGTACCGGAACATCTCACGGGCCTTCTCGGGGTCGAGTTCGCCGATGCCGAACGACGGGCACAGGGTCATGAGCGGGCACGCTCCGCACGCGGGTCTGCGGGAGTGGCAGATGCGACGGCCGTGGAAGATCACCCGGTGCGAGAGCAGGGTGAGGTCCTTGGTCTCGAAGAGTCCGGCGATGTCCTCTTCGGCTTTGACCGGGTCCGTCTCCGTCGTCCACCCGAACCGGCGCGCGAGGCGGCCCATATGGGTGTCGACGGTGATGCCCGGGGTGTCGAAGGCGTTGCCGAGGACGACGTTCGCCGTCTTCCGTCCGACGCCGGCGAGCTCGACGAGCTCCTCCATCGTCCGCGGCACCTCACCGTCGTACTTCTCGACGAGGTCGCCGGCGAGCTTGACGATGTTGCGGGCCTTCGCCCGGTAGAACCCTGTCGAATGGATGAGCTCCTCGACCTCGCCGAGGTTGGCCACCGCGAGCGCGTGCGCGTCGGGGAACGCGGCGAAGAGTCCCGGGGTGACCGAATTGACGCGGATGTCCGTCGTCTGGGCGGAGAGCACGGTGGCGATGAGGAGCTGGAACGGGGTCGCGAAGTCGAGTTCGACCTGGGCGTTGGGGTACACCTCGGCGAGGATCCGGTTGATCTTCCGGGCACGTCGCTTCTTCCCCAGCGGGGTCTCCTTCGCGAACTTCCGCGCACTCTTCTCTGCCACCGTCAACACGACTCACCATCCTAATCCGCGGGAATCGAAACCGCAGTTGTCCCGCTCACACATGAAGGGACCCAAGCGAGGCAGTCTCCAGGAAACGACAACACACCCTCATATTCCTCATTCATCCGCCCACACGCGCGCATTTGGTGGTATAGGTACCCTTGACCAGGTAGATTTATGTGTGGAGACCATCACAAGGAGGACATTGTGGATACAGAAGTTGTGCGGGGCGCAACACTTTTTGCCGGACTCGATGACGAATCGACGAGCGCGCTGATGAAGTTCATGAACCCGCGGAGCCTCCGCCGGGGCACCGTGCTCTTCCACGAAGGCGATGCCGGAGACGAGCTCTACATCGTGTCCACCGGAAAGCTCAAGATCGGCCGCGAGTCCTCCGACGGCCGCGAGAACCTGCTCTCCGTCGTCGGGCCGGGTGAGATCATCGGCGAGCTCAGCCTCTTCGATCCGGGCCCGCGCTCCTCCACCGTCACCGCGGTCTCCCAGTCCGAGCTGCTCAGCCTCAAGCACGAGGACCTCACGACGTGGCTCAAGGATCGTCCGCAGGCGGGACTCAACCTGCTCAAGGCGCTGGCCCAGCGACTGCGCCGGACGAACGAGACGGTCGGCGACCTCGTGTTCTCCGATGTTCCCGGTCGTGTCGCCAAGGCGCTGCTCGACCTCGCCGCACGCTTCTCGAAGCCGGCTCCCGACGGTGTGCTTGTCGCGCACGACCTCACGCAGGAGGAGCTCGCCCAGCTCGTCGGTGCCTCCCGTGAGACCGTGAACAAGGCCCTCGCCGACTTCGCCGCCCGTGGCTTCATCCGCCTCGAAGCGCGTTCGGTCGTCATCCTCGACATGGAGCGCATGCGCAACCGCGCCCGCTGATCACACCCCGCAGGCCCCTAACCGGCCTCCAGAGTGAGACGAACGCCCCGACAGCAGTCGGGGCGTTCGTCGTCCGTCCGATAAGTCCAGGTCTCTCGATGAGCGTCCTCGTCGCCCGCCGGCGGTCAGGCTACCGAGGCGGTCGTCCGCTGACCTCCTACGCGTCCTCGGCAGCGAGCTCACCGAGGTAGCTGAGCTGGGCGCGCACGATCTGCTCGGCGGCCCCGCGGACGCTGGGATCGACGTCGTGGTAGACGATGTCAGTGACCTCAGCCGCCGTCGTCGCACCCTGAGCGAGAGCGGCGCGGACTTGGCCGATGCGCTCCTGCCGGTGGGTGCGGTAGTGGTCGATCACCTCGGCGGGATTGTCGATCGTCGGTCCGTGCGCCGGTTCGATCCGGGTGTACGCACCGGCATCGAGAAGCGCACGGAGGCGATCGAGGCTGTCGAGATAGTCGCCGAGGGAGCCTTCCGGGTACGTGACGATCGTCGTCCCCTCCCCGAGGATCGTGTCGCCGCTGAAGAGTACGCCGTCGTAAATGATGCTGATGCTGTCGCTCGTGTGCCCCGGGGTCGCGACGACCTCGAGGACATCGGCAGGATCGCTGCCGAACGCGATCCGCTGCCCATCGCGCACCGGCGGGGTGTGCCGGGCGAATCGGTCGAGCACCGCATAGACGGGCACCTCGGGCGCCCATTCGTCGACGGACCCGAGCATATCGGAATGATCGGCGTGCTGGTGGGTGAGGACGATCGCGGTCAGTCTCCGGTCCCCCACCTCGGCGAGGATGGCCTCCCGGTGCTCCGCCAGCTCCGGTCCCGGGTCGATGACCACCGCCGAGGTGTCATCGGCCGAGGCGATGACGTACGTATTCGTCCCGGTCAGGGTCATCGGTGAGGGATTGTTCGCGCGGATCCTCATGTGTCCTCGTTCTCCTCGTCGACCACGGCGTCGTCGTCCTCGCCGCCCAGGCTCATGAGGCTCGGGCTCTCGTCCTTCTCGTCGTCGCCGACGGCCACCTCGTTGTCGCGCAGCGTTCCCTTGCGATGGAAGTCGCGGCGGGGCTGGATGATCAGCCGCCATTCCCCGTCCTCGTCGATGATCTCCGGACGCAGCGGGTGGATGTCGCGCACCTGCGCCATGGCGGCACCGACGCTGTGGACGGGCACGAGGCTCTCGACGATGAGGCGGGTGCTCGCACTGATCCGGTTCGGATCGTCGGCCGCATCGGCGAGGATCTCCTCGGGCCGCTGCCACCGCCCCGAGCTCTCGTTCGAGGTGAGGAAGTCGACCTCCTGACCGAACGGCACCGCGGCGAGGAAGTACGTCGTGTCGAAGCGGTGGAGCTGCGTGGCGGTGTTGATCCACCGCATCCACGGTTTGAGCAGATCCGGGCGCAGCTTGAGATCGCGCTCGCGCAGCACCTGCGTCCAGCCGATCTCATTCGACAGGAGCTTGTACCGGACGGACTGCCAGTCCGTCTGCGGCGAGGCGACGAGGTCATGGTCGACGTTCTCGGCGAGCATGACGCCGGTCGCCGCGAACGCAACCCGTGCGGCCGCCGAGAACTGCTGCAGCGCCCGCGACTTGTTCTCCAGCGCCAGCGTCCGCGCACAGCGCGTCGACTTCCACCCGGTCACCGGAACATTGCGCAGGTCGGTGGGCCGCAGCTCCCCCACCGGGTAGGCGAGCCGGTTGCGGTCCTCGACCCCGCGCACGTCGAGCTGGCGGGTCACGAACGTCTCGAGCCCCTCCCGGGTGTCCCGGACGAGGATGATCGCCGAGGCGGGACGCGGAGGCTCGGGAACGGGCCGCCGCCCCTCGGTGCGCCAGAGATCGAGCAGCCAGGTCAGCTCCGAGGAGACGGGCAGATTGCGTCCGCTAAGCGGCATCGTCCTCGACCTCGACGACGACCTCGACCTCGACGGGAGTGCCGAGGGGCAGGGTGTTGACGCCGACGGCGCTGCGCGCGTGCTGGCCCTTCTCGCCGAAGATCTCACCGTAGAGCTCGGAGACGCCGTTGATGACGGCCGGCTGCTGGGTGAAGTCGTCGGTCGAGTTGACGAAGCCGGTGACCTTGACGACGCGGACGATCCTGTCGAGATCCCCGATCACCGAGGCGATGGCCGCCAGGGCGTTGAGCCCGGCGATCCTGGCCAGCTGATAGCCGGTGTCGACGTCGACCTCGGCGCCGAGGTGGCCCGTCGTCGGCAGGGAGCCGTCGACGACCGGCAGCTGACCCGAGGTGTAGACGTAGTTGCCGGTGCGCAGCGCGGGGACGTAGACGCCGGCGGGGGCGGCGACCGTGGGCAGCTCAAGGTCGAGTTCGGCGATGCGGTCGAGCACTTTCGACATGGGTGGTCTCCTTCGACGAGGTGCGGTGGGTCAGGCCTTGGGGCGCTTGAGGTAGGCGACGAGTCCGTTGTTGTCCGGTCCGGGCACGACCTGCACGAGTTCGTAGCCGTCCTCACCCCACTGGTCGAGGATCTGCTTCGTCGCGTGGACGATTAGCGGAACGGTGGCGTATTCCCACTTGGTCATGGCTCTCCTTGCCTGGTTGTCGTCGCCCGGGTCGCCCGGGCGGGATCGGGCGTCGTCGGTGCCCGGAGGACCCGCGACGACGCCGCTCCCCACACTAGCGGAGATGCGCTGGGCGTGGGGCATCGCCGACACATGCGAAGCGGGGCGAGAGAGGCCGGGAGCTTCGTCCCCGCCGCCGTCGCCTCCGCCGCCGGTGTCTCCACCGCCGCCGCCTCCGCCGCCGGTGCCGCCTCCGCCACCGCCACCGCTCTGGGAGCCGCCGCCACCGCCACCGCCACCGGTGCCGCCGCCTCCGCCTCCGCTGCCGGTGCCTCCACCGCCGCCGTTCGAGCTGCCGCCGCTGCCGGATCCACCGCCGCTGCCGCCGCCCTGGAAGTACTTCGAGCTGGGCTTGGGGAACCCGGTGTTGCCCTTCGTGTACTTCACGGCCTTGCTCATGTACGACTGCCAGGTCTTACCGGAGATCGTCGCACCGTAGATCTGGCCGCGGACCTTGCCCTTGCTGTTCTTGCGCCAGTCGCGGGTACCGCTGGGGTCACCGGTCCACACGGCCGTCGACAGGGTCTTCGTGAAGCCGAGCAGCCAGGTGTGGCCGACCTCGAAGTTCGTCGTACCGGTCTTCGCGCCGGCCGGAACGCCGATGCCGAGGCTGCTCGTCGTGCCGCCGTTGAACGTCTGCGACAGCGCGTACGCGACGCCGCGGGCGACGTCCTTGTCGAGCACCTGCTTGCAACCCTCACCGGGGACGTCCATGTTCTTGCCGTTGCGGTCGGTGATCTCGAGGATCGGCTTCGGGCCGCAGAACTCTCCGTCGTTGGCGAACGTCGCGAACGCGGCCGCCATGGCGATCGGGGTCGTCTCCGTCGTTCCGAGGATCGACGAGGGCGAGAGCGCCTGGATGAAGCCGGCGTCGTCAGCCTGGTCCAGCGGTGCGCCGCTGCCGTAGCGGATGCCGAGATCCGTCGCGGTGTTCATGATCTCGCACATGTTGAGCTGGTTGCCGATCGCGGCGTAACCGGTGTTGACCGACTTCTTGGTCGCCTCGAGCACGGACATCGAGCCGTTGCCGCCGCCGTCACCGGCGTTGTTCGGATCCCAGTCGCCGCCCATCGCGGGGCAGCCGCTGTACTTCCACGAGCTCGCCGGGAAGTTGCGCTTCGTCGCATTCACCGTCGCGTTGAGGCTCTTGCCCTCCTTGAGCCATGTCGCGAGCACGAACGGCTTCCATGTCGATCCGACTTGGAACCCACCACCGCCGTTGTGCTTCTTGTCGACTGTGTAGTTGATGCTCGTCTTGGTGTTCTTGTCCTCTTCGCTGACCTCCCCGACCGTGTACTCACGGTTCTCGGCCATGGCGATGACCTCGCCGGTGCCGGGTTCGATCGTCACCAGCGCGTGGCCGGCACCCGAGGGGTCGCCGACGGGAACGCGCTTCTTGACCTCTTTGTCCGCGATCTTCTGGATGTCGGGGTTGAGGCTAGTCGTGATCGTCAGACCGCCGCGCTGGAGGAGCGCGAGCCGGTCTTCGACGGTCTCACCGAAGGATTCGTCGTTCTTGATGACGTTGGAGACGTAGTCGCAGAAGAACTCCGCGTTGTTCTCAGCGGCGGAACAGCCGTTCGGCGTCTCCTTGAGGTTGAGGTCGAGGCCCGTCTTGACCGCCTCGTCATACTCCGCCTGCGTGATGTGGCCGTACTTGAGCATCTGTCCGAGCACGACGTTGCGACGTTCGAGCACGGCGTCGGGGAATCGCTGCGGGTTGAACGCCGCAGGGTTCTGGACGATGCCGGCGAGCATCGCCGACTGCTGGATGTTGAGGTCCTTGGCGTCGATGCCCCAGTACCGATACGCGGCCGCCTGAACGCCGTAGACGTTCGGCGAGCCCGAGTAGTTGTTGATGTTGAGGTAGCGGTTGAGGATCTCCTGCTTGCTGTACTTGTTCTCGACCGCCACGGCGAGTTTGGCCTCACGGAGCTTGCGCGCGTAGCCGGCGGTGCCCTCCGACTCCTTCGCGGCGTCGATGCCTGCCTGGTTCGACTCCGCGTTGGCGTTCTCCGCCAGCACGTTCTTCACGTACTGCTGAGTCAGCGTCGATCCGCCCTGCGTCGTCGAGGAGACCATGTTGTGCACGGCCGCGCGGGCGATGCCCTCGAGGTCGATGCCGCCGTGGTCGAAGAACCGGTAGTCCTCGACGGAGATCGTCGCGTCCTGCATCGGCTGCGAGATCTCCTCGAGGGGAACCTCGACGCGGTTCTGCCAGTAGAAGTCGGCGATCTTCGAGCCGTCGGCGGCGAGCATCGTCGACTTCTCGCCGAGGTCGCGTTCCTCGAGGGTCGCGGGAAGGGCGTTGAAGATGTCGACCGCGCTATTCGCGCTGGCGGTGGCGACACCGACTCCGGGGATGGCAAGACCGGCGGCCACGATTCCAGCCACCGCGCTCACCGCGACGAACTGGAGGAAGGCCGCCATCTTGGTCGGTTCAGCATTTGACTCAGGAGACACCATGAAACCAAGTTTAACCAACCGCAGATGAGCGCTCACTCAAAGAACGGTGAAAACCCTAGGGGCGGGGCACCAGGGTGAGCAGTGCGACTTCCGGTGGTGAGGCGAAACGCACCGGTGAGAACGGTGAGAACCCGAGGCCGGCGGAGATCTCGACGATTGCATCACGATATGGGAACACTCCGCGTGCCCGTGTCCGATCGAGGTCGCAGTTCGTCACCGGCGCGCCCCAGAACGGCACCCGGATCTGACCGCCGTGAGTGTGTCCGGCCATGATGAGGTCGGCTCCCGCCGAGGCGAACGCCTCCAGGGTGCGGGAGTAGGGGGCGTGCGTGACGCCGATCGTCAGCTCCGCCGCAGGATCGAAGTGCGGGAAGACCAGCTCGCCGGCGGCGTCGAGGCGGATCCGGTCACGATCGATATGGGCATCGCCGAGCCCCGCGAAGCCGATGCGGGTCCCCCGGATCTCCAGCACCGCCTCGGCGTTGTCGAGGAACACCCACCCGCGGTCCTCGAACCCGCGGACCAGGGACCTGACGTCGAGGTCGGGTTCGGTGCGGTGCTTGACCTCCGAGGGCGAGCGCAGGTACTTCGCGGGATTCTTCGCCTGCGGGGAGAAGAAGTCGTTGGATCCGAGGACGAAGACGCCGGGGACATCGAGCAGGCCGTCGAAGACGTCGAGGACGGTCGGCACGATGTCGGCGGAGAGGTTGTCTCCGGTGTTGACGACGAGGTCGGGCTCGAGCCTCGTCAGACCCGCCACCCACGCGGCCCGATGCCTCTGCCACGAGGTGAGGTGGAGGTCGGCGACGTGGAGGATGCGGATCGGCTCGGCACCGGCCGGCAGCAGCGGCAGGGTGTGGCGGCGGACGGTGAAGAGGTGGGGTTCGATGCCCGCTCCCCAGATGCCGGCGGCCGCGGGGACGGCGAGGGCACCGGCGACAAGTGCGCGTTTCTTCATTCGCCCCAGTCTAGGCGGTCGCCGCAGGCTCAGCCGACGTCCGAGCTCGTCCCGCCCGAGCGACCCGGCGACGGTGCAGCGCGGTGAAGCGTCGGTGGCCGATGACCCGGCAGACGAGGTAGATGAGGAAGGAGATCGTCGTGACGAACGGGCTGATCGGGACCACGGGTGAGCCGAGGGCGATGAGGATGCCGCCCACCGAGGCGGTGACCGCGAAGATGACGCTGAGCACCGGCACCCACACCGGCGACGCCGAGACCTGGGTGGCCGCGGCGGCCGGAGTGATGAGGAGGGCGAGGACGAGGAGGACCCCGACGATCTGGACGCTCAGGGCCACGGCGAGGCCGAGGGTGAGCATGAAGACGATCGTGAGCACGGAGACGGGCACCCCCTTCGCCCGCGCGACCTCGGGGTCGAGGCTGGCGAAGAGGAGCGGGCGCCAGACGAACGCGAGGACGGCGAGGACGATGAGCGCACAGACGACGAGCGTGGTGATCTGGCCCGGGGTGATCGCGACGATCTGCCCGGTGAGCAGCCCGAACTTGCTCGCCGAGCGGCCGTCGTAGAGGGCGAGGAAGAGGATCGCCAGGCCGAGCCCGAAGGGCATGAGCACGCCGATGATCGCGTTCTTCTCCGAGGCTCTGGCCCCGCCGACGCCGATGATGAGGGCCGCGAGGATCGAACCGACGATCGACCCGGTGACGACGTCGAAGCCGACGAGGAGGGCGAACGCAGCGCCGGCGAAGGAGAGCTCGGAGATCCCGTGGACGGCGAAGGGGATGTCACGGGCCATGACGAAGACGCTGATGAGGCCGCCGACGACGCCGAGGAGGCCGGCGGCGATGAGCGAGTTGGCGAGCAGGGCGACGAGTTCGCCGTAGTCCTCGAAGGAGAACAGGCTGCCGAAGATCTCGGTGACGGTCATCGGTGCGCTCCTCGGCTCGCGCCGGCACCCGTATGTGCCGAAGCACCCGTGTCCGCGGTCTCGCCGCCGGCGTGGTGGCCGGGGTGGACGTGGTGGTCGATGCACTCGTCCTCGCCGCCGACGACGATGAGGCGCCCGCCGACGCGGACGACTTCGACGGGTGAGCCGTAGAGCCGGGTGAGCGATTCGGTGGTCATCACCTCGGCGGGGGTGCCGATGAGGAAATGCCCGCCGACGATGTAGAGGACGCGGTCGACGTACGGCAGGATCGGGTTGATCTCGTGGGTGACGAAGAGGACGGCGGCGTTGCGCGTCTCACGCTGTTCGTTGATGAGACCGGCGACGACCTGCTGATGGTGCATGTCGAGGGAGAGCAGGGGTTCGTCGCACAGGAGCACCGAGGGGTTGCTCGCCAGGGCCTGCGCGACGCGCAGCCGCTGCAGCTCTCCCCCGGACAGCGTGCCCGCCGGGGCGTCGGCGTAGGCGGTCGCGCCGACGGAGGCGAGGAGTTCGTCGACGTGCTTGCGCCGCTTCCGCGACGGCCATCCCGGCCCCCAGCGGTAGCCGTCGATGCCCATCCGCACGATGTCGCGCCCGCGCATCGGGGTGTGCGGGTCGATTCCCCGCTGCTGCGGGATGTAGCCGATCGCCGGGTTGCCCGCGTGGATCGGCCGGCCGTCGATCTCCGCGCTGCCGTGGTGGAGCTGATGTTCGCCGAGGAGGACCTTGAGCAGCGTCGTCTTCCCCGTCCCATTGGGGCCGAGGACGGCGAGGAACTCCCCCGGCGCGACCTCGAGGTTGAGGTCGTGCCAGAGCACCCGGTCGCCGAAGCGCAGCTCGGCATCGTGGAGTTCGATGACCGGGGCCTGTCTGACCTCCGCACCGTCCCCGCCGGAAGGCGGCGCGCCCGGTGCGGTGGCGATGCTCTGCGGCAGGGCGGCCGTGTTCGTCTCAGCGTTCATCAGTGATCGTGTCCTTCGAGTGCCTGGGAGATCGCGTCGATGCTCTCCCCGATCCAATCGGTGTACTGAACGCCTGCGGGCATCGTCTCGGCGAGGTCGACGACGGGGACGTCCGAGGATTCGGCTGTGGCCTTGAGCTGTTCGGCCTGCGGCCCCGCCGCCTGCGTGTTGTATCCGAGGAGGACCGCCTCCCGGGAGGAGATCTGCTCCTCGGCATCCTTGAGCACGAGCGGCGGCACATCATTGCCCTCCTCGACGGCGGCGAGGAACTCCGGACTCGTGATGTTGTCAAGCCCCATGTCGTCGAAGAGCCACAGCGGGACGGGTTCGGTCGTCGCGACCTTCTCGCCCCCGTGGTCGGTCCTGATCGCGTCGATCGTCGTCTCGAGTCCGCCGAGCTGCTCCTTGTAGGCCTCGGCGTTCGCGGCGATGTCGTCCTTGCGGTCCGGCAGGGCCTCGCCGAGGTGGACGGCGACGTCGTCGACGAGCCTGACCATCGTCGGCACCGAGTACCAGAGGTGTTCGTTGAACTCGCCGTGGTCGTGACCCTCATGGCCGGCCTCGCCGTGGTCGTGGCCCTCGTGGCTGTCGCCGTCGGCATCATGACCGTCGGCTTCGGTGTGCCCGGTGTGCTCGCCGCCCGCAGACTCATCCTCGCCGTCACCGTGGGAATGGGGCGCGCTGCTGACGTCCTCGGAGCCGGGCAGTCCGGAGATCGCGACGACGTCGATGATCTCCGGTGTCGCGTCGGAGGCCTCGAGCATGGTCGTCATGAAGCTGTCGTACCCGCCGCCGTTGATGACGACGAGGTCGGCCTTGGAGAGCTTGAGCCGGTCCCTGGTCGTCGCCTCATACGAGTGGGGATCCTGGTTGGGGTCGTCGATGATCGCGGTCACGCTCGCCGCATCGCCGGCGACCTGGGAGACGATGTCGGCGTAGACGTTCGTCGAGGTGACGATCGAGAGTTCGCTCGATCCGGTGGCCGAACCGCCTCCGCACCCGGCGAGCAGCAGGCCGCAGGAGAGCAGGATCGCCCCGCTGCGGAGGGGAAGACGGGACAAGCGCATGGCGGGCCTTTCGGTTGCAGGTGAGCGTTGCTGTCGCTCACACTACTCAGCCGAAGGGCCCGCCACTAATATAAATATTTATATATAGCAACCTGTTTATGCGTCAGCTCAGGTTGCCGCCTGCGCCCGTCGGGCGCTCTGCGCTCAGGCCGCCTGGGTCGCGAGCTTCTCGGCGAGGAGCGCCGCGATCTGCACGGTGTTGAGCGCCGCACCCTTGCGCAGGTTGTCGTTGGAGACGAAGAGCACGAGCCCCTTGCCCGCGGGAGCCGACTGGTCGGCGCGGATGCGCCCGACGTAGCTCGGGTCGTTCCCGGCCGCCTTGAGCGGGGTGGGCACCTCGTCGAGGACGACACCCGGCGCGCTGCCGAGGATCTCCGTGGCGCGTTCGGGGGTGATGTCCCCGTCGAATTCCGCGTGGATGCTCAGGCTGTGCCCGGTGAACACGGGAACGCGCACGCACGTGCCGGCGACGAGGAGGTCGGGAAGGTCGAGGATCTTCCGGCTCTCGTTGCGCAGCTTCTTCTCCTCGTCGGTCTCGAGCTCACCGTCGTCGACGATGCTGCCCGCCAGCGGCAGGACGTTGAAGGCGATGGGCTCGACGTAGTTGTTCGGCTCGGGAAGGTCGACGGCGCTGCCGTCGCGGGTGAGCTTGCGGGCATCGGCGACGCCGGCTTCGAGCTGACCGGCGAGCTCCTCGACACCGCTGAGACCTGAGCCGGACACCGCCTGGTAGGTCGCGACGATGAGGCGCTTGAGCCCCGCCTCGGCGTCGAGGGCCTTGAGCACGGGCATCGCGGCCATCGTCGTGCAGTTGGGGTTCGCGATGATCCCCTTGGGCACGGAATCGAGGGCGCCGGGGTTGACCTCGCTGACGACGAGGGGGACCTCGGGGTCCGAGCGCCACGCAGAGGAGTTGTCGACGACGATGACGCCGGCCGCAGCGAAGCGCTCGGCCTGCGCCCGGGAGGTCGCTCCGCCGGCGGAGAACAGGGCGATGTCGAGACCCGTCGGGTCCGCCTCGGCGGCGTCCTCGACGACGATCTCACGGCCCTGGAATTCGACGACCTTGCCGGCCGAGCGCGCCGAGGCGAAGAGGCGCAGGGTGTCGATCTCGAACCCGGGATCATCGGCGAGGAGGTCGAGCATGACCCCGCCCACCTGGCCGGTCGCTCCGACCACTCCGATTGAAACGCTCATCGTCCTGTCCCTCCGTAGACCACTGCTTCGTCTTCGTCACTGTCGAGTCCGTACGCCGCGTGTGCGGCGCGGACGGCGTCGTCGAGCAGGTCGGCCCTGGTGACGACGCTGATGCGGATCTCCGAGGTGGAGATCATGTCGATGTTGACCTGGGCGTCGCTGAGCGCTTCGAAGAGCGTCGCGGTCACACCCGGGTGGGAGCGCATGCCGGCGCCGACGACGGAGAGCTTGCCGATCTGGTCGTCGTAGCGGACCTGGTCGAAGCCGATCTTCGCCTTGGCGGCGTCGAGGGCCTCGATCGCCTTCGACCCGTCCGTCTTCGGCAGGGTGAAGGAGATGTCGGTCTTGCCGGGCTCCCGGGTGGAGATGTTCTGGACGATCATGTCGATGTCGATCTCCTGGCCGGCGATCGTCTTGAAGATCTCCGCCGCCTTGCCCGGGATGTCGGGTACGCCGACGATCGTGACCTTGGCCTCCGAGCGATCGTGGGCGACACCGGAGATGATTGCCTGTTCCATGGTGGACTCCGTTTCTGATTCCGCTGCCTTCGCACTGCGTGCCGGCAGAAATGCTTCGGGGACGGGCGAGTCGGTGACCCAGGTGCCCTGTTTGCGGGAGAACGACGAGCGGACGTGGACGGGCACGTCGTAGCGGCGAGCGTATTCGACGCAGCGGAGCATGAGGACCTTGGCCCCCGAGGCGGCCATCTCCATCATCTCCTCGAACCCGATCTCGTCGATCTTGCGCGCTGTCGAGACGATGCGCGGGTCGGCGGTGAAGACGCCGTCGACGTCGGTGTAGATCTCGCAGACATCGGCGCCGAGCGCGGCCGCGAGTGCGACTGCGGTCGTGTCCGAGCCGCCGCGGCCGAGCGTCGTGATGTTCTTCGCCGTCTGGCTCACTCCCTGGAAGCCCGCGACGATGGCGATGTTGCCGTCGTCGAGGGCGGAGCGGATGCGGCCGGGCGTGACGTCGATGATCCGCGCCTTGCCGAACTGCTCGTCGGTGATGACGCCGGCCTGCGAACCGGTGAAGGACTGGGCCTCGAAGCCGAGGTTGGCGATCGCCATCGCGAGCACGGCCATGGAGATCCGCTCACCGGCGGTGAGCAGCATGTCGAGTTCGCGGGCCGGCGGCAGCGGGGAGACCTGCTGGGCGAGGTCGATGAGGTCGTCCGTGCTGTCCCCCATCGCCGACACCACCACGACCACCTCGTGGCCGGCTTGCCGGTATTCGACGATGCGTTGGGCCACCCGTTTGACCGACTCGGCGTCGGCAACGGAGGACCCGCCAAACTTCTGGACGACAATGCTCACTGAAAGTCTCTTCCTGTTCGCGTGTGCGGACTGCGCCGGTCGATGCTCTCGCGGTGCCGATGCCCGCGATGATGCTCGTACGTGCAGGCGGCGTCGGCGAACCGGCGTCCCCACCATTGTAGGAGGTGGCTCCTGCCGCTCGTGGGGGTGCCCGTCATGCAGACAGTCATCTCACCTGTCGGGGTGACGGTTTCCGCGGCGGAATCTGCTCAGTCGATCTCGCGGCGGCCGGAGAACGCCCGGCCGAGGGTGACCTCGTCGGCGTACTCGAGGTCGCCGCCGACAGGAAGGCCGGAAGCCAGGCGGGTGACGGTGACACCGAGGGTGCCGAGCAGACGCACGAGGTAGGTCGCCGTCGCTTCGCCCTCGAGGTTCGGGTCGGTGGCGATGACGACCTCGTCGACCTCACTGTCCTGGAGGCGGGGCATGAGCTCCTTGATCCGCAGGTTGTCGGGCCCGATGCCCGCCATCGGATCGATCGCTCCGCCGAGGACGTGGTAGAGGCCCCGGTACTCGCGCGTGCGCTCGATGGCGACGACGTCCTTGGGCTCTTCGACAACACAGATCATCGTGCGATCGCGTCGCGGATCCTGGCAGACCGTGCACTCGGCCTCCTCGGAGACGTTGCCGCAGATCTCACAGAAGCGCACACGCTTCTTCACCGCGCTCAGCGCCTGGGCGAGCGCGTTCACATCTCCGGAGTCGGCTTGGAGGATGTGGAACGCCAGCCTCTGGGCCGACTTGGGCCCGATGCCCGGGAGCTTGCCGAATTCCTCGACCAGGTCCTGGAGGGCACCTTCATACACTGCGCTCATACGTCTCTCTCATCGATGATCTCTCCGCCGAGGACCTTGGCGATCACCGAGACCCCGACCTGTGGGGCGTCGGAGATGTCGAGGTCCGTTTCCGGATCATACTCGTCCTCCATCGACCCGGAGGAAGGGGGTTCCGGGGCGTCGGCGCGCTGCGGGGCGAAGCCGCCTGGCGCCTGGCTGGCGGGCGCGCCGACACCGCCGCGCGGGTTCTGTGCGACCGAACCGCCGGTGTCCATGCCGTGGCGTTCGGCGATCGCGGCGAAGCGGGATTTGAAGGGCTTCGCCGCACCGGCGCCTCCCGTCGAGGCAGGCGCCGGAGTCGAATTCGGTGCCGGCTGGCCCGCACTTCCCTGCCCGCTGAAGTCGACATCGGGATCGGCATACGCGCCGAGGTAGTCGAGGTCGTCGTCCTCGGGAGGAGGCACGACGACAGCCCCGACGTCGACGGCACCGCTGCCGGCACTCGTCGAGTCGACGTCCGCGGGCGCAGGGCTCGACTGCTGCGGCGCATCGTGCCAGACGGGTTCTTCCCAGCGCGGTTGGACGTACTCCATCGGTTCGTCGGTCGGCTCATCGGCGGCAGACGTCGAAGCACCGGCCCCTCCACCGGTGTCAGTCCAACCCGCAGTGCTGTTCTCGTCGGCTCGCGAGTCCGCCGCAGGGTTCGTCTCGGCCGCTGGCGACGCTGCGTCTCCGCCAGTTGAATCGCTGCCGTCCGGGGCGCCGAGGCCGGCACCCGTCGCGGGCGGACCGAAGAAGTCCTCATCGGACAGGTCAGGAACGACGATGTCGGAGTCGACCGAAGCGATGCCGGTGTCGACGGGAGCAGCGCCGGTGTCGGGGTCAGACTGAGCGGAATCAGCCAGAGCGGAAGCAGAGTCGACGCTTCCGGCCGGTCCGTCAGCGACGGATGCCGCGGGGGTCGAATCGGCGCCGTCCTCTGCCTCGGCAGAGTTCTCCGACGCACCCGGTTGAGCCGGTGATTCACCCTCCTCGTCGTCGGAGGACCAGGGGCCCTGCGGCGAGTCGCCGGTCTCCCAGAACTTCTCGTGGTCGACCTGGGGCTTGTCGACCTCGCGGGTGCCGACGACAGCGGCGACCTCCTGCGGGCTCGGCCGCCGGAAGTCAGCACTCGGCCCGCGGTTGCCGCCGGTCGGGTTCTGGCCCGGTCCGGACGAGTCGTGTCCGCCTGAGCTCCCGCCCTGGTTGCCGCCGATGCGTCCGACATCGCCGATGTCGATGCGAGCCTCGATGCCGAGGACATCGTTGATCGCCATGGCGAGCTTCGCCGCGTGATCGCGCTGCTGGAAGCCCTGCACCGAACCGGCGTTGTTGAAGCCGAGGTAGACGACGCCGTCGGCGAACGACTGCGGGATCGCATTCGCGGCGATGATCGCGCGCGTCAGGCGGCTGCGCTTCTCCACTGCGGCGAGGATGCTCGGCCACGCGCGTCGGATCGCTTCGATCTCTCCGCCGATGCCGCCAGCACCGCCGCCGGACGTCGCCGGTGCCGAAGTCGCTGAACTCTCGTCAGCGGCCGGGTCGGGGCGCTGGGCTTCAGATCGCGACGGACGATCGGCAGACGGCGACGCGGGCCGGGAATCGGACGGCTGGGTCGTGGAACGCTGCTCGCCACCGTCGCCCTGTCGAGCAGGCTCCGGCGAACCAGAGCGCTGACCGTCGCCAAGGCCCTGCGATCCCGGGTGTGCGTGCATCGGCACGTCCTGCGGTGGCTGTCCGGCCGACGGCTGGGGCTGTTCGGCCGACTGCAGCGGTTGTCCCTGTCTGAGGTCGGCAGCTCGCGGGTCAGTCGGTCGCGTCCCGGCAGGCCGTGAGTCGACGGGCCGCGCGTCAGTAGGCCGCGCGTCTGCAGACCCGCGCCCGGTCGGCCCATGCTCGGCAGGTCCAAACTCGGACGGCCCGTGTTCAGACGGCGCGTTCGACCCGGGACGAGGTGATCCGCGATGGTCCGCATCCGTCCTGTTGCCCGCCGGGGCATCGCTCGAGCCGCGAGCCCCCTCTGCTCTCGGAGCAGGGCTCTCGGACGCGGAGCGTTCAGGAGCAGAGTTGCCAGCAGGAGCCGAGTTCCCAGCAGGAGTCGACCCCGGTGCGGGACCGGAACCCGCGTGCGGAGCGGAGTCCACCGCCGGCACGTCGTTGAGCATGGATTCGGCAGCGGCCGCGATCGCGGTGAGCTCGTCGAAATCGTCAGGGGCGGAATCCGCGAAAGGCCCAGCGCCCTGCGCCGGCCCACCGGCACCTGCCGGCGCACCACTCTGACCACCGGCACCACCCTGGCCGCCACCGACCGGAGCACCCGACCGACCGTCACCAACCGGCGCACCATCCTGACCAGCAGCCCCAGCAGCCGGACCGACCGTCTCGGCGGGGGTCTGCGGAACAGTCTGCACCGCAGCCTGCGGCACCGTCCCACCCGATCCGGAGGCGGACATGCCGATCCGGCGCTCCATCCGCTCGACGCGGCTGAGCACGGCGTCGCGGCTGCGGGTGGTGGCGGGCAGGAGGATGCGGGCGCAGATGAGCTCGAGCTGGAGCCGCGGCGAGGTCGCCCCTGACATCTCCGTCAGACCCTGATTGAGGATGTCCGCGGCACGGGAGAGCTCGGCCTGACCGAACCCACGGGCCTGCAGGGTGAGGCGCTCAAGACGGTCCGGCGGCACCTCGGGCAGGAACGCATGCGCGGCCTCGGGAGCGGCGTGGATGACGATGAGATCGCGCATCCGCTCGAGCAGGTCCTCGACGAACCGCCGCGGATCCTGCCCCGATTCGATGACGCGCTCGATCGCCCGGTAGACGCCTGCGCCGTCCCCGGCGGAGAACGCGTCGACGATGTCGCTGAGCAGGGAGTCCGGCGTGTAGCCGAGCAGCGCCACCGCCGTCGCATAGTCGACGCCGTTGGGTCCCGATCCCGCGATGAGCTGGTCGAGCACGGACAGCGTGTCCCGCACCGACCCGCCGCCGGCACGCACGACGAGCGGCAGCACGCCCTTGTCCACCTGGACGTTCTCCCGCGCACAGAGCTCTTCGAGGTAGTTCCCCAGCGCCTCGGGCGGCACGAGCCGGAACGGGTAGTGGTGAGTGCGGGAGCGGATCGTCCCGATGACCTTCTCGGGTTCGGTCGTCGCGAAGATGAACTTGATGTGCGGCGGCGGCTCCTCGACGATCTTGAGCAGAGCGTTGAAGCCCTGCGAGGTCACCATGTGCGCCTCATCGAGGATGAACACTTTGTACCGGTCGCGGGCCGGCGCATAGATCGCGCGTTCGCGCAGGTCACGGGCATCATCGACGCCGTTGTGGCTGGCCGCGTCGATCTCGACGACATCGAGCGACCCGGGTCCGCCGTTGGCGAGGTCGCGGCAGCTCGGGCACTCACCGCACGGAGTCGGGGTCGGCCCCTTCTCGCAGTTGAGACAGCGCGCGAGGATCCGCGCCGAGGTGGTCTTTCCGCAGCCACGCGGCCCCGAGAACAGGTAGGCATGATTGATGCGACCGCGTTCGATCGCGGCCTTGAGCGGCTCGGTCACATGCTCCTGACCGATGACCTCGTCGAAGGTCTCTGGGCGGTAACGTCTGTACAGTGCGGTGGACACAGGACAAGCCTAATGCCACCCCCTGACACAGGACACGGCCATCGTCGCCAACCAGTCCGCCAGCCGGTCCCCCGCCCCGGTCCCCGTTGTGACCCGGTCCCCGTTGTGACCCTGACCCCATGTCGGGCACGATAGTGCGTATGACCGACGCCGTCTCCCCGCCCGAGGACTCCGATCCCGCTCGCACCTTCCGGATCGGGCACAAGGAGCGCGACGAGGCGATCGAGATGCTGCGCGAAGCCGCCGGGGACGGCCGGATCACCGTCGAGGAGCTCGACGAGAGGATGGAGCTCGTCCAGCGCGCGAAGTTCCCCATCGACCTCGATGAGGTCCTCTCCGATCTCACGACCCAGCTGCCCTCGGAGCGCTACCGTCCCCGCACCGAGGTGGCCCGCCGAACCCCGCCCTCCGCACCGGCCCGCCGGCTCCCGCCCCATCAGCAGACCCGCGGCTGGGACCCGTCCGATCCGCTCGTCGTCAAGGCGACGTGGGAGTCCGAGCACCGCCGAGGCCGCTGGCAGGTCCCGCCCTACATCCGGGCCGAACCGTCGATGTCGAACATCGAGCTCAACTTCCTCGAGGCCGACACGACGCTGGCGACGATCGACATCGAGGTCGTCGCCGGGATGGGCTCGCTCATCGTCGTCGTCCCCGAGGACTGGGCCGTCAACGTCGAAGATCTCTCGAAGTCGTGGGGGTCGGTCAAGACCCTCGTCGACGCGGTGCCCACCGGACGCGCCCCGACCGTCGTCGTCGGCGGGTCGATCGGGATGGGCAGCTTCCGCGCCCGGTACGCGAACTTCTTCGACCGCCGGCGATTGGCCAAGTGATGCCTCCGGGACTCGGCGCCATCATCTTCCTCACGATCGCCATCGTCATCGTCTTCAGCGTGGGCTTCTTCCTCGTCCACCGGGTGATGACGAAGCCGGGCATGCACATCGGCTCTCGCCTGCCCAAGGACGGCCACGACGGCGAGCAGCGTCCCGGTGCAGGATCGAAGGGCCCCCAGCACCCAGGCCCGAAGGACCACTGACACGGCAAGGGCATTTGCCCGAACACCCCATCTGACCGGGGAAAACCCTTGCAATGGCACGCGTCACATGATGCACTCATTGCATGGCTGAGCTCATCGTGACCCGCCTCGACGCCG
The DNA here is from genome assembly GCF_006489205.2 of Brevibacterium sp. XM4083. GTDB lineage: Bacteria > Actinomycetota > Actinomycetes > Actinomycetales > Brevibacteriaceae > Brevibacterium. The sequence continues at coordinate 379,045 of NZ_VFYR02000004.1, forward strand.
ACGACGCCGACGATCTCAGGCAGTGGCGGACGATCATGCGCGAGGGCTACACGGACGACCGAAGAGCCGTGTGGTGGCAGAGCGAGGAGTCGATGCTCCTGCAGTTCTCCCAGCCGCGCACGGACAGGACGGACATCGCCCTGCTCGCCCGCCTCGGCGACGAAATGATCGGCGGGGCGGAGATCACCCTCGTCTCCGACTCCCCCGCCCTCGTCGAACTCACCGTCCTCCCCGCCCATCGGCGGCAGGGTCACGGCACGACGATCGCCGAGGCGGTCGATGAGATCCTCCGCGACTCCGCGGCGACGATCGTCCAGACCGAGACCTATTCGCCTGCCGGCATCGCCTTCGCCGAATCCCGCGGCATGCACGTCGGCAATGCCGAGCAGCGTCTCCTCCTCGACCTGCCCGCCTATCTCGACGCCGACGCCAACCGCTACAAGACCCGCACGACTCCGACCCCCGACGTCGGCCCCGCCGATCCCACCGAGGTCCACCCCGATCCCGACTGGTCGATCGTCTCGTGGATCGGCATGTGCCCCGAGGAGCTCGTCGAGGCGTGGGCGACCCTGCGCAAGCAGATGGACGAGGACGTCCCCCTCGGCGCTCTCACCCGCACCGACCACCACGCCGACGTCGCGGCGATCCGTAGCCACGAGGAGCGGATGGACGAACAGGGCTGGGTCCTCGTCAGCTCGATGGCGGAGATGACCGGTGAACAGCCCCTCGCGGTCGGGTACACGGAGATCATGGTCTCCCGACACGCCCCGGAGATCGCCGTCCAGGAGGACACCCTCGTCGACCGCGCGTACCGCGGCCGCGGCATCGGGCGGGCGCTGAAGATCGCGAACCTGCGCCAGCTCCACGACCTCCCGGAGGCCGCCGCCGTCCGCTGGCTGCAGACGTACACGGCCACGGACAACGAGGCGATGCTCGCGCTCAACAAAGAGCTCGGCTTCGTCGTCGCCGACACGATGACCGCTCTCGAAAGCCCGGTTGTCGATTAGACTGACCCTGACCGCACCGGCTATCGAAGCGAAGCAGGCTACCGTGTCCTCCTCCAACGTCATCATCATGATCGTCGTCTTCATCATCGTCGTCATCGTCACGATCGTCATCGTGCGGTCGCGGGCGAAGAAGGCGCAGAGGGAGCGGGAGGCGCGGAACTCTGCCCCGAGCGCCCCGCGCGACCCCTTCGCCGCCGACCAGAACACCGGCGGCGACCCCGCCCAGATCAAGGCCGGCGACCTCCTCGAGTTCGGCAACGAGAAGTACTTCGTGCGCGGCACCCTGCGGATCTCCGAGGGCGGCTACGACTGGGCCGAGCACTTCTTCCAGTCCGACGACTCCGCGACCCGCCTGTGGCTGACCGTCGAGCACGACCCCGACCTCCAGGTCTCGCGCTGGCGCGACCGTCCCGACCTCGACATCGAACCGACGTCGAAGTCGATCACGATCGACGGCACCGACTACAGCCTCGTCGAACACGGCACCGCCTCCTACCGCTCGGAGGGCACGACGGGGCTCAACGAGAAGGGCGGCCTCGACTACGTCGACTACGAATCCCCCGACGGGAAGCTGCTGGCGTTCGAGCGCTTCGACCACGGCCGCTGGGAGGTCAGCACCGGCGAACCCGTCCCCGTCGGCTCGTTCACGATCTACTCGAGCAGCTGATGAGCCTGACCGCCCCGCACGCCACCGTCGACGTCCCCTTCGCCGACACGAGCGCCGACGACCTCCGGTTCTCCCTGGACCGTCCGCGGATCGCGCCGCTGGCCAGTGAGATCGTCGACCTTCAGCCGGTCGGCGTCACCGGTGCGGGGCTGCGGCTCGAGCTCCACGTCATCGGCTCCTCGCATCAGGTCATCCTCGCCACCGCGGCCCGTGACCTCCTCATCGAAACCTTCGCGTGCCCGCCGGCCCAGGCGCCGGCTCAGGCGCCGAGCACCGCGACGGCCTCGCCGACGTGGGACGTCCCGGTGCGGACCCGTGGTGCGTGGGCCGGATTGACGCGCCATGAGTTCCGGTGCACCCGCACCGCGCATCCGGCGGAGTTCCGCACATCCGTCGCCGAGGCGCTCGACCGTGTCCGGGCCCACGACCGTCACGTCATCGCCCGGTTCCCCGGTGACCGCGATGCGCTCACCGCACTCGCGCTCACGACCGCCGGCCCCGGACACCTCGCGTGGGAGACGTGGCACGTCTACCCGCAGCACGCGGAGATCGTCCACACGACGACCGCGCTCACGGGCGCACCGGAGCCGGCGACCGCCTCGGCGAGGGGTGGGCGGTGATGTCGAACAATCCGAACATCTCCACAGGCGGCGGTTCCTTCGACTTCGACGCCGAGCACAACCGCGGCAACCGGTTCGGAGGCGGGCCCTTCGACAACGGCCCCGGCGGACGGGGCGGCGGAGGGCCGGGCGGCAACGGACGCGGCGGCAACGGGCCGTTCGGCAATGGCCCCGGCGGCAGCGGCCCCGGCGGCGGAAGCTCGGGTGGCGGCTCGGGGAAGAAGCCGCGCCGCTTCGGCTGCGGCGCCGTCATCGGACTCGTCGTCGTCCTCCTCCTCGTCGCGATGATGTTCCAGAGCTGCGGGAGCAGTTCGGGCGGCGCGAACTGCGGGGACTACGACCTCGTCGACAACCAGTACGTGGAGAACCCCGGCCAGGGCGACTACGTGAAGAACGGCGACAACTACGACTACGTCGGATGCGACGCCTCCCGCTCCGGCGGCGGAGGATTCTTCTTCTTCCCGTTCTTCTTCGGCGGCGGCTCGGGCGGAACCGGGTCGAACTACGGGGACGGCTCGAACTTCCGCGGCGGCGGACCGGGGTCGGGCAAATGAGCGGCCCGACACCGAGGACCAGCACGACACCGAGGAGCAGCACGACGCCGAGGACCAGCACGACGCCGAGGAGCCGCCCCGGCCGGTCGAACCACCTCGGCCAGACGACCAGACAGCGACCGAACCAGCGACGACAGCACCAGGAAAGGCAGCCATGATCCTCGACATGCTCCTCTACGAGACCGGGGTCGTCCTCGCGTATGCCGCGAGCGGAATCCTCCTCATGTTCATCGGCTACTTCGTCGTCGACCTCCTCACCCCGGGCAAGCTCCACGTCGTGCTCTGGGAGCAGAAGTCGCCGAACGCCGCCGTCCTCGTCGCCTCCGACCTCCTCGGTGTCGCGATCATCGTCATCGCCGCGATCCGCGCGAGCGCCGACGACCTCGGCGCCGGCATCGTGACGACCCTGCTCTTCGGCATCATCGGCATCATCCTCATGGCCGCGAGCTTCCTCCTCATCGACGCGCTCACCCCGGGCAAGCGCGGGGACATCGTCAACGCGACCACTCTCCACCCCGAGGTGTGGGTCAACGCCTCGGCGCACATCGGCATCGCCGGCATCATGGCCGCCGCACTCCTGTGACCTCGGGCTCGCCGACTGCCCGGCCCGGCATGGGCGCTGCCCGGCCCGGCTCGGGCGCTGCCCGCAGGATGCGACCGCATTGAGCACGACCGCGCCGGCACCGCTGACACTCCCGCTGCAACCGGGGCCTGCCCGCTTCTTCGTCCTCCTCGCCGTCTTCATCTGCGCGAGCTGCGGGATGGTCTACGAGCTCGCGCTCGTCGCGCTTGGGTCCTACCTGCTTGGCGACACGATCGTCCAGGCCTCGATCGTGCTCGCCGTCATGGTCTTCGCGATGGGCATCGGGTCGCTCGCGACGAAGCGCCTCACCCGCTTCGCCGCCGTCGCGTTCGCCCTCATCGAAGCCGCGCTCGGCATCATCGGCGGCCTCTCCGTCATCCTCCTCTACCTCGCGTTCGCCTTCGCCGACGTCTACACGGTGGCGATGGTCGGGCTCGCGTTCCTCATCGGAGCGCTCATCGGCGCGGAGATCCCCCTGCTCATGGAGCTCGTCCAGCGCATCCGGGCGCAGCGGGCCTCGAGCGCCGTCGCCGATCTCTTCGCCGCCGACTATGTCGGCGGCCTCGTCGGCGGTCTGGCCTTCCCGTTCGTCCTCCTCCCCCTCTTCGGGCTGACGAAGGGGGCGCTCGCGGTCGGCATCACGAACACCGTCGTCGGCATCCTCATCGTCCTCTGGCTCTTCCGCGCCGAGGTGGCCCGCCGCACCCGGGTCCTGCTCGCCGGCCTCCTCGTCCTCATCGTCGGCGGCCTCACCGTCGTGTGGGTCTTCACCGACGACATCGAGGTGACGACGCGGCAGCGCCTCTACCGCGACCCCATCGTCGTCTCCGAGCGCACCGACTACCAGGAGATCGTCGTCACCGAGTCCCTGCGCACCGGCGACACCCGCCTCTACCTCAACGGGGACCTGCAGTTCGCCTCGGTCGACGAGTACCGGTACCACGAATCGCTCGTCCATCCGCTGATGAACGGGCCCCGCGGCAATGTCCTCGTCCTCGGCGGCGGCGACGGGCTCGCCGTGCGGGAGATCCTCAAGTACCCCGACGTCGAGACCGTCACCCTCGTCGACCTCGATCCCCGCGTCGTCGACCTCGCCCGCACTTCGCCCCACTTCACGGCCTCGAATGAGAACTCGCTCGACGATCCGCGGGTGACGACGGTCGCCGCCGATGCGTTCACGTGGCTGCGGGAAACCGAGCACCCGGCCTATGACGCCGTCATCGCCGACCTGCCCGATCCCGACGACGTCGCCACCTCGAAGCTCTACAGCGTCGAGTTCTACGGACTCATCAGGCAGGTCATGGCCCCCGGTGCCCGTCTTGTCGTCCAGGCGGGGTCCCCGTACTTCGCCCCGGAGGCGTACTGGGGAATCGGGCAGGCCGTCACCGAGGCGGGACTGGCGACGACGCCCTACCACGTCGACGTCCCGAGCTTCGGCGACTGGGGCTACTTCCTCGCCGCGGCTCCCGGGGATGCCGGCAGCAGCGGCACCCTGGTGGGGACCGACAGCGGCAACGGTCCGACCGTCGCCCTGCCTGCGGATGCGCCGTCGGATCTGAAATTCGTCACCCCTGAAGTGCTCGCGGCCTCGACGACGTTCCCGCCCGACCGCGACCGTGCGTCGGTGAAGAACGTCGAAGCCTCGACCCTCCTCCACCCGAAGGTGCTCGACCAGGAGCGCGGAGCCTGGGTCGGGTACTGAGCAAGCGGTCGGACACTGAGCACGCGGTCGGACACTGCGCACGAGCTCGGGTGCTGAGCACGCGGTCAGGTGCTGAGCACGGCAGAGGGCCCGCGCGCGGTCGTGGTGACCGGGCGCGGGCCCTCTGCTGCGGTCGCGGTTGCGACATCATCGCGGCTAGGACATCATCGCAGCGAGCACGCTGAGCGAGACGCCGAGGAAGCCGCCGACGACGGCGATGCCGATGAAGACGAGGCCGAGGATGAAGCCCCACTTGCCGAACTCGTTGTCGCCGAAGCCCGCCTCCTTCGAGGCGCGGCGGGCCATGTACCCGGTGATGATGCCGATGGCCGGGCCGATGAAGTTGAAGCCGATGAACGTCGACAGAGTCGCGACGAGCGAGATGATGCCGAGCACCTTGCCCGGATCCTCTGCCGCCCGCTGGGCCGGGTAGAGCCGATCAGCGTACGGCTGGTCGGGATAGGGCTGATCGGATTGCGCGTAGGGACCCTGCGCGTAGGGCCCCCGGGCGTACGACTGGGGCGCGTCGGGCTGCTGCGGATAGGCCGACTGCCGGTCGGGATCGGCCATGTCCGGCCGGGCTCCCAGCGGGCCGGGTCCGGTCGGGTCGAATCGATTGTCGGGTTGGGGTGCGACCGGTGTGCTCATCGCGGTGCCTCTCTCGTGTGGTCCGAACTCCAGGCTGATGACTTCAGCCTAGGAACCGCACAGGGAAGGGGAAAGGGACCTATCCGTCGACCTCGGCGGGGGTTTTCCCCCGGTCGGACCCGACTGGCTCATCCAGCGGGTGCCCGGCACCTCCTCGGTGCGCGCCCGGCACCTCCTCGGTGCGCGCCCGACATCTCCTCGGCGGACGGCTCAGCACCGGCACAGCACCCGCGGTTCGCCCCGCCTCGGCGGGCCTCAGCGGACGTCGACGAGGGCGTGGTCGGTGCGGCCGAGGAGCCAGAGGAGGACCTCGACGGGTTCGCCGGTCACGGTCGTCGTCTCTCCGCGTCCGGCGGCGTGGGTGCCGAAGCCGGGACTGACGATGACGGTGCGGCCCTTCGCCTTCGCCGCGTAGGGCAGGAGCGCGAACCGGGCTTGGGCCCACACGGTCGCGTTGTCCTTCCGGGAGAGGCGGCGGGGGAACCATTCGAGTTCGGCGCGGCGGATGTCCTCATGGTGGACGAGGTATTCGGTCGTGTTCATCACCGAGCCGACGCCGGGCCACGCTCCCGGGGTCCACTTCGGTGGGGCGGCGACGAGTCCGAGCAGCTCGGAGTACGGCATCGACGCGTAGTCGCGCTCCTTGTCCTCGAGCCTGCCCTCGAACGCGGGGACCATGATCCCCATGGCCGCGACGGGTTCGCGTTCGCGGATGACGAGGTGGGTGGCGAGGTCCCTGGTCGTCCATCCCTCACAGAGGGTGGGCGCGTCCTCACCGGCGGCGCGGGCAGCGGCAACGAGGCGCAGTCGTTCTGCGCGAGCAAGACTGGTCATGGTGGCAGTCTGTCATTGCCTCATTGGATTTCTCTGGACGCCCACTCTCTGACGAAGTCGGTGACCCGGGAGATCGACCGGTAATCGGCAAGGTCATCTCCCCTGGTGGGGCCGTCGGTGACGATGACGACCGGCTTGCCCTCCTTCGCCGCTGACCGCACGAAGCGCAGCCCCGAGAGCACCGCGAGCGATGATCCGAGAACAAGGAGACCTTGCGCCGAATCAGAGATCCGATTCGCCTCGGCGACGCGATCGGGCGGGACGGCGTCGCCGAAGTAGACGACATCGGGTTTGAGGAGTCCGCCGCAGATCGGACAGTCGAGGACCCGGAAGTGCGCGGTCTCCTCGAGGTCGACGTCGCCGTCGGGCGCGGTCTCGACGTCGATCGGGTCGATGCCGGTGAGCGCGATGAAATCGCGGTTGAGCGCGGTGAGCTCGTCCTGCACCCAGTCGCGGTCGAAGGTGTGGCCGGTCTTCAGACACACGACTCGGTCGAGGCTGCCGTGGAGGTCGATGACGGGACTCCGGCTGCCGACCTCCCGCGCCGCGGTCTGGTGGAGCCCGTCGACGTTCTGGGTGATGATGCCGGCGACCGGCAGGCGGGCGAGCGCGAGGTGACCGGGGTTGGGATCCGCCCACTCCATCCGCGGCCAGCCCACCCAGGACCGCGCCCAGTAGCGGGCGCGCTGCTCGGGTGAGGAGAGGAAGTTCTGGATCGTCATCGGCCGGCGGGGCGCGGCATCGGGGCCGCGGTAGTCGGGGATGCCCGAATCCGTGCTCATCCCCGCCCCGGTGAGCACCGCCCAGTCGCTCGGGTCGTGGCCGGTGGTGAGGACGTCGATGATCTCGGAGTCGGTGTGGCTGGCCACCGGACGGGTGCGCCCGCGCAGCGGATCGACGATGACTGCCATGGTCTCCTCGGTCTCCTTGCTCATTCTCTCTCCCCAGTCCCCATCGACTGCGTCTATCGTGGCCGTATGGTCAGCGTACTGCTCGTTCATCACTCACCGTCACCATCGACGCAGGGAATCGCCGAGGCGGCCGAGGCCGGACTGCGCCTGCCCGAGCTCGGCGACATCGACGTCACCGTCAGACCCGCCCTCGAGGCCACCGTCGACGACGTGCTCGCCGCCGACGCCTATGTGCTCGGGACGACGGCGAACTTCGGCTACATCTCCGGGGCGCTCAAGCACTTCTTCGACACCACGTACGACGCGGTGCGCGAGCCCACGGCCGGTCGGCCGTTCTCCTACTGGATACACGGCGGCTATGACACGACCGGCGCGGAGACCGCGATGACGCAGATCACGACCGGGCTGGGATGGTCGCTCGTCTTCGATCCGCTCGTCCTCACCGGCGCGGTGGACGAGGAGCATCTCGAGACCGCGACGGAGCTCGCCGCGACGGTGGCCGCCTCGGCGCTCTGAGATTGTTTCGAGAAACTACTTTCCAATATGGAAAGTAGTTGGTAGGGTGAAATCACTTCCACCGGAAGTCAACGGTCATCTCGTCGGATCGGCCGCCTCGGCGGATCCGCGATCGCACTGAAGGAGCAGCCATGACCACGCCCACCCCGCAGCAAGCCACCGACCTCCTCGCCGAGATCGATTCGACGCAGAAGCAGGCCCGCAGCACCGACGCGTGGCCGCTCGTCCTCTTCCTCCTCGTCATCAGTGCCGCGGCCTCGATCGGGCTCGTCGGGATGGCGCTCATCGACGATTCGGCGACCCAGCTCACCTTCCTCGGGGCGAGCGCCGCGTGGCTCGCCGCCGCGCTCGTCGTCTACCTCGTCTCGGCCCTGAGCTGGAGCCGCCGGTCGACGCTCCTGTTGCTGACATGGCTGCCGGTCATCATCCTCGCCTTCATCGCCGGGGTGATCGCCGACAGCCTCACCGCGGGATCGTGGGTGACGTTCGCGGCCGCCGGAATCGTCTGGGTCGCAGGCATCCTCGGGGCTCTCCTCGGACTGCGCCGGTGAGGCGCGCAGAGACGAATGAGGAGACCGCGATGACCCCCTCCACCGCACCCACCGACGGCACGGGAGCCGACTCGGAGTCCGCGCCCGAGGAGACGATCCCCCACCTCGGCGAGACCCTCTCCCGGATCGATCCGGACCTCGGGAACCCGACCCGGCTCGGACTCGTCGCCAGCTTGAAGAACCGGGATCGCGCGGAGTTCAAGCTGCTGCGCGATTCGCTCGGGGTCTCGGATTCCGTGCTCTCCCGGCACATCACGGCACTGGAGAAGGCCGGCCTCGTCGAGGTCGCGAAGGGCTACGTCGGGAAACGGCCGCGGACCTGGGTCTCGATCACGAAGGACGGCGCGGCCCGCCTCGACGGCCACGTTGAGGCGCTGCGCGAACTCGCCGGCGGACGGTGAGGCCGCACCGGTCAGACGCTGGTGCGGCCGTCACTTCCCCTCGGCGCGGCGGCGGACGATTTCCGTGATCCAGATCGGGGCGAACGGCGAGGTGCAGTTCGGCGGCGTCGGATAGTCCTTGAGCACCTCGAGGCGCTCGCCGATCTCGAGCGCACGGTCCCTGAGCTCGGGGTTCTCGATGCCGATCGACGCCAGCGTCTCGTTCATCGCCCACTGCAGGCGCTCGGGCGCCTCCTTCATCTCGGCGTCGATGACGTCGAGGAGGCCCGGCAGATCGAGGCCCTCGGGATCCTTCGCCACCCGCTCCGAGGTCAGAGCCCATCCGGCTGAGGCGACAACCGGGTCCGGGTCGGCCATCCACGTCGTCCGCAGCGCCTCGGCGTGCTTCGACTTCTTGACGATGTAGTTGACGAGCCACCCGTGGACCTTCGGCACCCGCGACTCCCGGAGCATCGCGTCGAGCTCGGCCGCGTCCCAGCTGCGCGGACGCATGATGAGGATCGCGACGAGGCGGGCGGCGGTGTCCCCGGTCGCCCACAGCTGCCGGGCGAGGTCGTCGTTCTTCTTCAGCTCCTTCGCGATGCCGCGCAGCTTCGTGAGGTTGACCCCGTGGTCGTCGCCGTGCCGCTCGTTGACCGCACGCGCCTTGGGGTCCTCGAGCTCGGCGAGCTCCGCCCTGACACCAGCCACCGTCGCCTCGACCATGCTCGTCCCCTCACTGTCGTTCCCGTTGCCGCGCACGCTCATTCTGCCCCACATCGCGTGCTCGCCGCGCGTCGTCAGTGCGCATCGTCAGTGCGCATCGTCGCACCGTCAGTGCGCGTCGTCGCCGAGGTAGGGCCTGACCTCGAGCCATTCGTTGATCGGGGCACCCTGGAAGCCGGGGGCCGCGGAGAGTTCGGCGGCGAGCGCGAGCGCGCGTTCCCAGTCGGCGACGTCGATGATCATCCACCCGGCGACGAGGTCCTTCGACTCGGGGAACGGCGACCTGACCTCCGGGGAGAGATCCGGCCCCGACGCCCGGACGAAGGCGCCGTCCGGCGACAGCGCCGCCGAGTCGACGAATTCGCCGGACTCGCGCAGCCGATCGGCGAAATCGTTCATGTACTGGACGTGGGCGTCGACCTCGGCGGGCGTCCACTGGTCCATGGGAACGAAGTCGACGTACTCCGGCGTCCCCCGGTAGTGCTTGAAGATCTGGTACTTGGCCATCGCTGGCTCCTCCTCCGATCACGGGAGCGCCGGACCACCTCGGCGAGCCCGATCTGCGCCTTCCCACCTCCCAGAGTAGGCCCGCGTCCCGGGAATGCCTTCCGCACGTGCGTCGTTGTGACAGTGCAGGGCTCAGCCTGCGCCACGGTCCCGACCCCGAGCGATTCCCACCTTTTGAGGAGTGCAGCATGACCAAGCGCGTCCAGTACGACAATCACGGCACGACCGACGAACTCGAGGTCGTCGACGTCGAGTCCCCCACGGTCGGCCCGGGACAGGTGAGCGTCCACGTCCGCTTCGCCGGTCTCAACCCCGTCGACCTCGCAATCCTCTCGGGAAGCTTCGGGTCCGGCAGCGGCACGCGCGGCCTCGGCATGGATTTCTCCGGTGTCGTCGCCGAAGTGGGCGACGGCGTCGAGGACTTCTCCCCCGGCGACCTCGTCTTCGGCGGCGTCCCCAACCAGTCCGAGGCCGACTACGTCCTCGTCAAGGATCCCGGCAAGCATCTCAACAAGATCCCCAAGGGACTGGGCACCGATGTCGCCGGCGGCCTCAACGTCGCCGGGAGCACCGCGGTCGCCGGCATCCGCGCGATCGCCCCGCAGGCCGGCGAGACGATCTTCGTCTCCGGCGCCTCGGGCGGGGTCGGCATCATCGCCGCCCAGCTCGCCCTCGGCCTCGGCGCCCGTGTCATCGGCACGACGAGCCCGGGCAACGTCCAGCTGCTCGACGGACTCGGCATCGACGCCGTCGAGTACGGTCCCGGGCTCGAGGAGCGTCTGCGCGAAGCCGCCCCGGACGGCATCCAGGCCGCGTATTCGACGCGCGGCGAGGATGAGATCGAGATGCTCCTCGGCCTCGGCGTTCCCGCCGCGCGGATCAACTCGATCGCCGCAGGTCCGCAGGTCGCCGACAAGTTCGGCGTCCACACCGACGGCCAGGCGAAGGCCCGCCGCGACGACCTCCCCTGGCTGGCGATGGCGATCGCCTACGGCCACGTCGTCGTGCCCATCGGCGGGGTGTTCGACCTCGACGACGTCCGCGCCGCCTACGGGTTCCTCACCGGCGGCCATCCCGTCGGCAAGGTGCTGCTGCGGATGGAGCCCAAGCCCTTCACCGCGGAGCAGAGGGACTACCTCACGCAGTGACGGCCGACCCCGGGGTCCGGTCCGCAGGCACGCGCGCGGATCGGGCCCCGAGGCGTCTGCGCCCATAGCCGATGAGCGCGACCGCGACCGCGACGGGCCAGACGAAGAACGGGATGTAGCAGGCCAGGAGAACGGCTCGCTCCCCCGCGCTCATCCCCGCATCGGGCGTCCACCCGGGGACGATCCCGGTCCAGGCGAGGACGAATTTCACGAGCACCGATCCGATGAGCCCGAGCAGGACCACGGTGCCGATGCCGCCGACGAGGAGCGGCACCAGGGGTGGGATCGTCCTCCCGCCGAGGCGGGGCACCCACCGAGGGACGACCTCGCCCCACGGCCGGATGAGTCCGAAACCCGCCACCGCGACGAGGAGTGTGAGCACCTCGAGGCCGAGGACGTAGACGACACCGCCTGCGGAGAACCGCACCTCGTCCGCGAGGCCGAACCCCACATCGAGACCGGCGAGCAGCGCGATCCGCCAGGCCACGCTCGGCAGCGGGAGCACGAGCGCGCCCCAGCCTGCGATGAGCGCCCAGCGGGGGATCTCGGGGTTCCGTGGCTCTCGGCTCTGCGGCTCCCGGTTGCTTGACCGCCTGCCTTCTGGCTCCCCGTCCTCCGGTTCCCGCCTCGCCGGTTTTAAACCCTTCGTTCTAAAACTCATGCTCTAAAACTAGCTATGATCGGATGCCATGGCAAGACCTGCGCGCTTCTCCGATGACGACATCCTCGACGGAGCCGCTCATGCGCTCTCCGTCAGCGGCCCCCGGGCGACGATCGCCGACGTCGCCCGGAGCATCGGCGGCCCGACGGGCTCGATCTATCACCGCTTCCCCTCCCGCGACGACGTCTTCGCCCGCCTCTGGCTGCGTTCGATCGGCCGCTTCCACGTCGGCCTCCTCGCCGCATACGACCTCGACGATCCGCACGAGGCCGTGCGGGCCGCGGCACGCCACATCCCGGCGTTCTGCCGCGCCCACCCCGAGGAGGCGCGTTCGATGCTGCTCTACCGTCAGTCGGCACTCGCCGCCGAGGGCCCGCTCGGCGTCCGCGACGACGCCGCGCACATCAACGACGACATCGACGCGGCGATGGACGGCCTCCTCGCCCGGCGCTTCGCCGACCCGACGCCCCACCGGCGCGAACTCCTCTCGATGGGAACGCGCCTGGCCCCCTACGGCATCGTCCGCCCATTCATCGGCACGGCGATTCCCGACTGGGTCGACGACGCTGTCGCCGCCTCCGCTGAGGCGATCGTCCGCCTCGGCGATCCCACGACCTGACCGGGATGCCACGGATCACGCGCCCCCGCCCCGACCGGCGCGGTCCCCACGCTCTGACCAGGTCGCGGCGGATCATCTGCCCTGACCCGCCGCTCGGTGTTCGGAATGTTCTCCCAGGGTCAGGCTGTTGAATGGAGACAACCCGAGTTGCGTCAAAGCGCAGCCTTCGGGTCGACCGGCATCGCGCCGGCCCGTGTCCGACAGCAGTGCACCAGAGAAGGAGAGCCACCATGGCCGTATCCGACAAGAAGATCGCATTCCTGCTCACCAACGGCGTCGAACAAGTCGAGCTGACGAGCCCGCGGACGGCACTCGATGAGGCGGGCGCGACGACCGTGATCATCTCGCCCGCGGACAACACTCTGCAGGCGATGGAGAACGATTGGGACCACGGCGACACGTTCACCGTCGACGTGCCCGTCGCCGAGGCGAACGCCGACGACTACGACGCGCTCGTCCTGCCCGGCGGCACGATCAACGCCGACACCCTGCGCACCGATGAGGACGCCGTCGCTCTCGTCAAGGCGTTCTTCGCCGCCGACAAGCCGGTGGCCGCGATCTGCCATGCCCCGTGGATCCTCGCGCAGGCCGACCTCGCGAAGGACCGGAAGCTCACGTCGTTCGAGTCGACGAAGGTCGATCTGGAGAATGCGGGGGCTGACTGGAGCGATTCCGAGGTCGTCGTCGACGGCAATCTCATCACCTCCCGCAACCCCGGCGATCTCGACGCGTTCAACGCCGCGATCGCCGACGCCCTCAAGTGAGCCGGCTGGCGGATTGAGCTGAGGCAGCCGCCTCGGCGTGCGAACTCCCCGGGACCGCGGTTCCGGGGAGTTCGTCTGCGTTTCACCTCGGTGTGTCCGTGGACGCGCCACCTGCGCATATGATCATCACATGCGTGCTTCCTCCACCGGGCGTATGCCGTCCGGCGTCCTCTCCTGTCTTCTCACCGTTCTCCTCGTCGCCGTCTCCGGCGTGCTCACCCTCACCGTGCCCGCGCCGGCCGCGGCGGCCTATCCCACCGGCGGCGGCATCGGTGCGATGCACCGCTCGCTCGGCGGGGACACCGGACGGCTGGGCCCGGCGGTCAGCCCCGAGCGCTGCACGCTCAGGGACGGCGGGTGCTACCAGACCTTCAGGGCGGGCACGATCCATTGGACGAAGGCGACCGGGGCCCACGCGACGTGGGGTGCGATCCGCGCGGCGTGGCAGAAGTCGGGCTGGGAGAACGGGCCGCTCGGGTACCCGACGAGCAATGAGTACAGGGCGGGCTCGGTGACCCGGCAGGACTTCGAGAACGGGCGCATCACGTGGACGAGCGCCGCCGGGGCGAAGATCGAGCTGACGAAGGCGCCGTCGTCGTTCACCCTCAAGGGATCCGGGTTCGGCCACGGGGTCGGGATGAGCCAGTACGGGGCCCGCGGGATGGCCGCCGCCGGCAAGAGCGCGACGCAGATCCTCGAGCACTACTACAACCCGGCGACGGTCACGCAGACCTCGGCGAACGCGAACTCCGACATCACCGTCCAGCTCCTCGCCGGGGAGAAGTCGGTGACGCTCACCCCGTCCGCGGGCCGCCTGCGGGTCAAGGTCGGGCGCACGACGGTCGAGTCGGGCTCGGCGATCACCGTCGAGCGGACGTCGTCGGGCAGGGTCAGGGCGAAGGTCGGGGGCAAGTCCTACGAGGGTTCGTGGCTGACCGTCGAGTGGCAGAACACGCGCTACTGGTCGGGGTCGCAGGCGACGACGGTCGCGGTCAGCCGCGCCCAGTCGGGGTCGACGGGGACCTATCGGCACGGGAAGATCGAGATCCGGCAGCTGAAGAACGCGCTCAACGTCCTCGGCGTCATGCGGACGAACTCCGAATACCTGCCGGGCATCGCCGAGGCCCCCGCGTCATGGCAGTCCCCCGCGCTCGAGGCGCAGGCGATCGCCGCGCGGACGTATGCCTACCGCAATCTGGGGCCGCTCAAGGCCGACTGCGCATGCAATGTCTACGACGAGGTCACCTCGCAGCATTTCAAGGGCTGGGCGCACGAGAATGCCCGCGACAGCGGTCCTTGGCGCAGGGCCGTCCAGGCCACGCAGTCGGGGTCGGGGGCGAACGTGCGGAACGCGAAGGTCGTCATGTACAAGGGCGCGCTCATCGATGCCGTGTACTCCTCGTCCTCGGCGGGGGTGACGAACTCCGCCGCCGAGGTGTGGGGCAGTGACGTCCCCTACCTGCAGTCCCGTGACGATGCGGCGTCGAAGTCGAAAGCCGCCGGGAACCCGAACGCCTCATGGACCGTGACGCCCTCGCAGGCGGCGATGGCGAAGGCATTCGGCCTGCCCGACGTCGCGACGGTGTCGCTGACGCGGACGAAGGCGGGCCTTGTCACCTCGGCGAAGGCGACCTCGACGAAGGGGGCGACCGCGACCYGCACCGGCGCCGAGCTGCGCAGTGCGCTCAAGCTCAAGTCCGCGTCGTTCACCATGGGGTGAGCGGAGGGTTTCAGCACTGCCGGCGCTTGGTGTCCGGCAGAGTCCGCTCCGGAGCGCCCACGCTCACGAGCGGCTGAGCCTCGCGAGCTACGGCGCGCGCAGGGACGGCGCCGCCCAGCGGCGACCGAGCGAACGCTAGTGCGCGCGCCACATTGCAGGCCAAAAGTTGAAGCACAGGCGACAAGTCGTGGGGCAATCTTACTTTTGCCCGACATCTGCCCCGTGTCGTGTCGGCAAGTGCCCCGTATTGCGCCGGCATCCGGCGTCCCGCAGAGACCGCTCCGGAGCGCCCACGCTCCCGAGCGGCTGAGCCTCGCGAGCTGCGGCGCGCGCAGGGAAAGCACCGGCCAGCGGCGACCGAGCGAACGCTAGTGCGCACGACAATCTGCAGGCCAAAAGTTGAAGCACAGGCGACAAGTCGTGGGGCAATCTTACTTTTGCCCGACATCTGCCCCGTGTCGTGTCGGCAAGTGCCCCGAATCGCGCCAACCTCTGGCGTCCCGCAGAGACCGCTCCGGGAGGCCCACACACGAGCGGCTGAGCCTCGCGAGCTGCGGCGCGCGCAGGGACGGCCCCGGCCAGTAGCGACCGAGCGAACGTTAGTGCGCGCCACACTGCAGGCCAAAAGTTGAAACGCAGGCGACTAGTCGTGGGGCAATTTCACTTCTGGCCGACATCCGCCCCGTGTCGCGCCTGCGCCGTGCCGATCGCAGCGTGTCAACACACAGACATCGCGTGCCGCTGCAACGATGCCCGTGTCGCGCAGCCGTCCCCGCACGCAGAAGCCCCTCACCTGAATCTTCCCAGGTGAGGGGCTTGTGCTTGCTGGCGGAGGATAGGGGATTCGAACCCCTGAGGGCGTTAACCCAACCCGCGTTCCAGGCGAGCGCCATAGGCCACTAGGCGAATCCTCCGCGGATCAGCTTATCGGAGTCGTGACCGCAATGCGAAATCGCCGAGGCCCAGTGTGAACCATCACACGACCCGCAGGTGAACGGGCCGCTCGCCCCCATCAGCCGCACCCGCGAGCGCCCGCTCGTGCTCGGCGACGACCTCGGCGCGCTTCTTCTCGATGCTGCCGTCCCGGATCCACCCGTGCAGCGTCTCCAGCCGCGCGCGGGTCACGGAGTCGACCGGCAGATACACCGACAGCGTCAGCCGCTGGTTCTCCTGCGCGATGAGCGTGGCCATCGTGAGGTTGAGCGTGCCGACGTAAGGGTTCTCGACGACCTTCGTCCGGCCCGGCGTCCGCCCGACATTGCCCGAATCCCACAGCGCCCGGAAGTCGGGGTACCGGCTCAGCCGCTCGAGCAGCGGACCCCATGCCGGATCCTCGAGCGACTCGGCGTACGCCGCCCGCATCTTCGCCACGAGCAGTCGTTTGTGCTCGTCGAGCGGCTGGAAGATCGAGGCCCACTCGGGGTTCTCGTACGCCTGGATGACGCAGTTGCGGTCGGCGGGGGCCACCTCGGCGAGATCGGTCGTGAGATACCGTTCGACCTCGTTGTACGCCCGAATGGTGTACGTCGGATCGGTGACCATCGCCGGCAGCGGCAGCACCTCGTCGAGCATCATCCGCAGCTGCTCGCCGACCTCCGAGTCGCCGGGATTCGTCGCCCGATCCGGGTATCCGCCGAGGAGGAAGAGATGCGCGCGCTCCTCCCGGTCGAGCAGCAGCGCCTCGGCGATCGCCTCGAGCACCGACTCGGAGGGGTGGACCTCCCGCCCCTGCTCAAGCCACGTGTACCAACTCGTGCCGATGTTCGCGAGCACCGCGACCTCTTCGCGCCGCAGACCCGGCACCCGCCGCCTCGTCCCCTTCGCCAGCCCCACGTCGCAGGGCCGCACGCGATCGCGCCGCGACCGCAGGAACCGCCCCAGCTCACTTGTCCTCTCCTGTGCCATGCCCTCATTGTCCGCCCACTCCCCCGCCCGCATCCAGGTGGCGCGACCACCACCATGAGCACGCCCTCCCACCCTGGTCACCGCGGCCGAACAATGGGAGCATGAGAATCTCTCCCGGTGCCGCCACGGCAGAATCGAGTGCTCCCGTCCACAACGACAACCCCGCCGAGGCGACCGCCCCGACCGCATCAACGACGCAGCCGCCATCGCGCCGCCAACCGACCGCAGCCTCGGAGTCCGAGGCGACTCTGTGGCCGCTGCACGTCGGCGCGTTCCTCGCGACCTACATTTTCTCCGTCTCGAACATCGCGATCCCCGCCGTCAAGGCCGACCTCGGCGCCGGGGACTCCGCCTCCGCCCTCGTCGTCGGCCTGTTCTCCGCATCGTTCGCCGCCGGGCTCATCCTCAGCGGCCGCATCGGCGACCGCTTCGGCCGGCGTCGCCTCTTCACGATCGGCACGGCCGCCCTCGTCATCGTCTCCCTCGCCGTGGGCCTCGCCCCGGGGACGGCCGCGCTCCTCGTCGCCCGCACCGGCCAGGGCCTGGCCGCGGCACTGATGATGCCGCAGATCCTCGCGAGCATCCAGCACGCGTTGGCCGGTGCGGCGCGGCTGCGGGCGATCAGCCTCTTCGGGGCGTTCTCCGGGGTCGGCACCGTCAGCGGTCAGGTCATCGGCGGCGGCCTCATCTCCCTCTTCGGTGCGACGTGGGGCTGGCGCGCGGCGTTCCTCAGCTGCGCCGTCGTCGCCCTCGCCGCCTTCCTCGGCTCGCTCAGGCTCACCGAGTCACGGACGCCTCATCCGGTGCCGCTCGACCTGCTCGGCGCGGGACTGCTCGGCATCGGCATGCTCTGCCTCGTCATCGGCCTCGCCCTCGGACCGGTGACCGGGTGGCTGCCGCTGCCCGCGATCCTCCTCGTCACGGCCATCCTCGCCGTCGGCGCGTTCATCGCCTGGCAGGCCCGCGCCGAGGCGACCGACCGCCATCCGCTCATCCCCCCGCAGGTCGTGCGCATGCCGGCGGCATGGGTCGGCATGATCATGTCGTTCGTCTTCTTCGGCGGGTTCGGCACGTTCATGTACAACTTCGCGCAGACGAGCCAGACCGGTCACCACGATCCCGCCTACATCTCCGGGCTCACCCTGGGCCTCTTCGCCGCGGCCTTCCTCCTCACCTCGCTCGCCGTCCCCCGCGTCGTCCGGCGGCTCACCGGCCCGGGCACGATGCTGCTCGGCACGCTGCTCCAGGTCATCGGCCTGCTCGGGGTGGCCTGGGTGGCCGCAGCCGCCGGCGAGGCCTTCAACCTGTGGATCCAGCTGCCCTCGCTCTTCCTCGGCGTCGGTCAGGCGCTGCAGTTCGGTCCGCTCGTCGGCACGGTCGTCAGCGCCGTGCCCGACCGGGTGGCGGGCCTGAGCGGCGGACTCATTGCGACGATGCAGCAGGCGGGCATCGCCGTGGGTGTCGCCCTCCTCGGTGCGCTCTTCCACGCGGTGGCGGCCGGCTTCGGCTTCGACACGGCCTTCGCGGTCGCGAGCCTCGCCCAGATCGGGATGAGCGTGATCTTCGGCATCGGCGCCCTCGTCCTGCTCCGCGAAGCGAGGCGGACGATCGCAGCCTGAGCGCTGCTGGACGCCGGATCGCCTCGGCCGCGGCGCTAACCGTCTGAGCGTTCCGAACTAGCCCAGCGCGGGTGCACCGGCCGGAAACCACCGCGAGCCCGGACCGATCGTCTCGGTCCGGGCTCGCTGGGCTCGTCGGGCCCGCAGCAGTCACAGGGCTCGCAGCAGTCACCAGACGCATGGCTCCATTCGCCGGACTCTTGCTTCCCGCCGGGCGCTACGCCCTGATGGCGTCGATGATGCGCACCCGCATCGCCACGAGCGCGGGGACGAGTCCGGCGAGCGCTCCGATCCCGATCGACACGAGCATGCCGACGATGACGGCGGAGAACGGCACCTGCGGGGTGACCATGCCGTCGAAGAGCACCTGCCCGACAATCGGGGCCTTGAGCACGAGGACGGCGATGAGCACGCCGATCGCGCCGGCAACGGTCGTCGCGACGACGCTCTCCATCATCACGGAGAAGAAGATCCGCCGGCTCGTCGCGCCGAAGGAGCGGCGGATGCCGATCTCCCTGATCCGCTGCTGGATCGTCACCATCGAGATGTTGATGAGCCCGAGCATGCCCATGAAGAGGATGAGGATGCTGATGGCCAGGAGGACGTTCTGCACGGGGCCGAGAGCGCCGGCGGCGTCCTCGGCGAAATCGCTGCGATAGCTGTCGATGGTGTACCCGGGAAGCTGCCGCTTGAGGTCGGAGGTGACCTGCTTGCTCAGCTGCTGCGCGACGTCCGGGGGCAGCCACATCTCGAACTCGGTGGGACGGGAGACCGTCGGTCCGAACTTCTCCGCCTGCGCGCTCAGCGCGTAGAAGGTGCCCATCTCCGCATAGCTCGGGCTGGCGACCGACCCGATGACGGTCGCCACTCCCGCCTGATGCCCGGGCAGGTCGACGGTCGCAGGAAGCGCACCGGCATCGAGGCCGTACTGGTCGAGGAACACCTGATCGGCGACGATCGCCGGGGCCATGTTCTCGGCGTCGGCCGCGGTGAACCATCGTCCGTGCTCGACCCGCACCCTGTGCATGACCTCGTAGTCGGCATCGACGATGGTCAGCGTCGCGTCGATGCTGCCCGTCGGGCTCTGCAGCCGCAGCTCCGACTGCCCGGTCGCTGACACGTAGTCGATGTCGAAGCGGCTCTGAGCCTGCTCGATCGCGTCGGAGATCTTCTCCGCGTCTGCCGCACTCGTCTCGCCGCTGGGGCTGACCACCGAGAACATGTACGTCGAATCACGACCGCCAGAGCGCTCGAAGTCGTCGACGAGTCCCTTCTGCATCATGTTGCCGAAGCCGACGACGAGGGTGAGGCCGCAGACGGCGACCCCGACGCCGATGAGCGACATGAGGACCCGGACCTTGTGGACGCGCAGCTCCTGCCAGGCCTCGACGATCGAGGCGAGGAATGCTGAGATCATCGGGCACCTCCTGCCGCGGGCGCGCCGGAGAGCGCCTGCGCCGTCGCGTCGTCGCGGATCGCCTGGAGCTCGCCCCGGTGGAGGGCGTAGCGGCGGGAGGCCATGTTCGCGATGCTGAGGTCGTGGGTGATCGTGATGAGCGCGGCTCCCGACTCGCGGGTGATCCCGTCGAGGAGGCCCATGACGGTCTTGCCGGTCTCGACGTCGAGGGCGCCGGTCGGCTCATCGGCGAGGACGAGCTTGGGCCGGCGGACGAGGGCGCGGGCGATCGCAACCCGCTGCTGCTCACCACCGGAGAGCCGGTTCGGCTTCGCATCGATCCGGTCGCCGAGACCGAGACGCCCGAGCATCTCGGCAGCGATCCTCCGACGGTTCCGGAATTCGCTGCCGGTGCCGTACATGAGCGGCGCCTCGACGTTCTCGACGGCGGTGCGGCCGGGCAGGAGGTTGAACTGCTGGAAGACGAACCCGATGTCCCGGCCTCGCGTCTTCGCCGCCCGGTTGCGGGGAATCGACTGCACCGGCTCCCCGTTGAAGTCCATCTCCCCTGCCGTCGGCAGGTCGAGGAGGCCGAGGATGTTGAGCAGCGTCGATTTGCCGGTGCCCGAGCGCCCGACGATGCCGATGTGCTCACCCGACCGAACGTCGAGGTTGATGTCGGAGAGGATCGTCAGCAGCTTGCCCTCACCGATGGGCACGGTGCGGGCGACGTGGCGCAGGGAGAGCAGAGGCGCCGAGGCGGCCGTGGCCTCCTCTGCTGCTGGTGCGGTTCCGGGCGGGGCGGGGATGTCTGGCGTCGCCCCCATCAGAAGTCGAACTCTTCGCCGCCGGACATGTCGTCCTCGTCCTCGGGCTCGGTGCCGGGAACGAACTCCTCGATCTCCTCACCCTCCTCGAGACCGGACTTCACCTCGACCATCGCGCCGTCGTTGAGGCCGAGCTCGACCGGACGCTCCTCCTGGCTGCCGTCCTCAGAGACGACCCAGACGGTGCCGGAGTCGGTGACTCCGCGCACCGCGGTGACGGGGACGACGAGGACGTCGTCGGCACTGCCCGCCTCGACGGTCATCGTCAGGGCGAGTCCGTTGTAGACCGTCTGCTTGTCCGGGATTCCGCAGATGAGCTTCGGCCCGTCTCCGGAACCGGCGGCTCCTGTCCCGCCGTCCTCGGGCATGGTGCCGTCCTCGGCACCGGCGTCCTCGGGCTTGGGCGCGCTCTTGACCGAGGACCCCTGGTCGAGGCGCAGGGCCGTGCAGTCGAAGGGCTCGGGGCCGTCGGTGATGGCGATCGACGCGGTCTCCGGGAGCTTCGGCACCCGGTAGAGGTCGACGGCGGGGATGTCGGCCTGGGCGGTGAAGGAGTCCTTGAGCAGCTGCGTGACCTCGGTGTCGGCGGTCACGGTGTCGTTCTTCTCGACCGCGAAGTCGCCGACGGTGCCGTCGTCGGGAGCGACGACCGTGTGATAGCTCGGCTTGGGTGCCGGGGCAGCGGGAGCCTCCTGCCCGTCGCCTGCGGCGTCGGATGCGTCACCGGCGGCAGCCTCGGCGGGCTGGCCTTCGCTTCTCACCTGGAACAGCTGGGCGCCCTTGAGCACCTCGTCGCCGGGCTGGACGAAGAAGTGGTTGACGGTGCCCTCACGTCCGGCCTTGACCGCGGTCGGCTTGTCGACGGCGATCGTGCCCTTGAGCTCGAGGGTGTTGGCGATCGATCCGCGTTCGGCGAAGACCGAGGAGCCGACCGGCTCACCCGTCGCCGAGGCGGCGTCGAAGCCATCCTCGGGCGCCGGTTTGAAGGCGATCCAGGCGAGGATCGCGGCGATGACGACGAGGACGAAGAGGAAGGCGCTGGGCAGGATGACGCGGCGGAAGATCTGCATGGTTCCTTAGACGGCGGGGATCGGGGACGGGGATCGACGGGAAGGACACTCCACCCTAAGCAGAGGTCACACCATCTGCAGTTGCGACGGGGTCACGAGGTGATAACACTGTGGTCTCGGCCGGTGACGTCGCCCACACGCGCAGCGGCGGAAAAGTTTCTCGAAGTTTTCCTCGCCACCCTGTCGATCCGCTCTAGGCTTGTTCGACGTAGTGCATGAGAGGGTCTCGACCGGGACTCTCCGAGGTTCATCTGACTGCTAGGAGTCATCATGAAGTACATGCTCATCATGCGGGCCGTCGACCAGGCCGCCGTCGACGCCTTCGAACAGGCCGATTTCAACGAGGTCATCGCCGCCATGGGACGGTACAACGAATCGATGATCGAGGCCGGTGTCCTCGCCGACGGCGCCGGACTCACCGACGCCTCGGAGGGCGCGGTCGTCGACTTCAGCGAGGACGATCCCGTCGTCACCGACGGCCCCTACGGGGAGCTGCGTGAGCTCTTCAACGGATTCTGGATGGTCGAGGTCTCCTCGCAGGAGGAGGCCGTCGAATGGGCCAAGCGCGCACCGTTGGGCGCCGGCTCCCAGATCGAGGTCCGCCGCGTCACCGGGCCCGACGACTTCCCCCAGGACAACGAATGGGTGCAGAAGGAACAGGAGTGGATCGCCGAGGGCCGGCTCGCCGGGAACTGATGGTCCCGCCGGAGACCACGGCGCCGACTGCCGGCGGTGCCGACCGCGACCACCGGAGCACCGCCGAGGCGGTGGCTCGGGTGGTCGCGGCGACGTGGCGGATCGAGGCGGCGAAGATCATCGCGTCCCTGACCCGCCATGTCGGCGATTTCGGGTTCGCCGAGGATCTCGCGCAGGAGGCCGTGGCCGAGGCGCTGAGCCAGTGGCCGGAGGCGGGGATCCCCGCGAACCCCGCCGGCTGGCTGATGACCGTGGCCAAGCGCCGGGCGATCGACACGTGGCGGCGGCAGGAGCGATTCGCCGAGCGGATCGCCGCCCTCGGAGAGGGTCTCGAGGACGAGCAGGAGACTGCGGCGACCGCCCTGCCGTGGGATCCCGATGCCATCGACGACGATGTGCTGCGCCTCATCTTCATCTCGTGCCATCCCGTGCTCTCCCGGGAGGCGCAGCTCGCGCTCAATCTTCGCGTCGTCGGCGGTCTGACGAGCGAGGAGATCGCCCGGGCATTCCTCCTTCCCGTTCCGACGATCCAGCAGCGCATCGTCCGCGCGAAGAAGGCGCTGGCCGCCGCCGAGGTCCCCTTCGAGCTGCCGCCGGCGAACTCCTGGCCGGGCCGCATCACCGGGGTGCTCGCTGTCCTCTACCTCATGTTCTCCGAGGGCCACGTGGCGACCTCGGGCCCGGACTGGATGAAACCGGCACTGTCGCTCGATGCCCTGCGACTGACCCGCATCACCGCGGGGCTCCTGCCGCGGGAGGCCGAGGTCCACGGACTCGTCGCCCTCATGGCGCTGACGGCCGCGCGCTTCCCCGCCCGGCTCGGCCCCGACCGCGAACCCGTCCTCCTGGCCGACCAGGACCGCACGCGCTGGGATCGGTCGCTCATCCGCCTCGGCGAGGCCTCGCTGACGACGGCCCTGGCCCTGCGCGAGTCCCGCGGGACGTACACGCTGCAGGCGGAGATCGCCGCCGTCCATGCGCGAGCGCGGACGCTCGCGGACACGGACTGGGAGCGCATCGCCGCCCTCTACGGCGACCTCGAGCTGGCCGCCCCCTCGGCGATCACGACGCTCAACCGGGCGATCGCCCTCGCTGAGGCCCACGGCCCCGAGGCGGGGCTCGAGTACATCGCCGACCGAGGCGTGACCGCGGCGCTGCCGAGGTTCCACCATGTGCCGAGCGTGCGCGGTGAGCTCCTCGCCCGGGCCGGACGGAGCGCCGAGGCGGTGGCCGAGTTCGAGCGGGCCGCCGCGCTGGCGACGAACGACCGGGAGCGGGAGGTGCTGCTGGCGAAGGCGCGCCGGCTGCAGTGATCGACCTCGCACGCGCTCATTTTGTCCGCAGCCCGCGCTCTCGCCTAGACTGGTCGGTGGCTCCCCGTGCGGCGTCATCTTGTGAACTCCCCCAGGGCCGGAAGGCAGCAAGGGTAAGCGAGCTCTGGCGGGTGCACGGGGAGTCCTTCTTCCTTCGCGGCTTTCCAGTCACATCACGATTCCACAACTCCCTGACGCACCGATTCCCCAGGTGAGAGGCGTTGACCGGAATTCCACGCGCGCTTTGTCACGCATTCTCAATACTTTCGTGATTTCGCATCAATAGCATTGATTCCGCTCCCCTTCTCTGTCTTCCGAACGAGGTTCCCTGTTTTGTCACGCACGAAGATCTCCGGGGCGATCGCCGCCGTCTCCGCTCTGGCCCTCCTCGCCGCCTGCACCCCGTCGAGCTCCGATCCCAAGGACACCCGTGACGACTCGACGTCCGCCGAGGTCTCCCCCGCACCCGAGTTCCGCATCGGCACCGTCGCCGACAGCGCTGCCTCCGAGGCGGAGGACTCCGCCGAGGCGAGCGCCTCCCCGACCGCGACCGGCGGTTCCGTCGGCGAGACCGTGCAGACCGGTGCCGACATCGACGTCGACCCCGGCAAGCGCCTCGTCCTCAGCGTCGACGGCGCGGTGCTCAAGGACGTCACCCTCGTCGATCCCGACCACCCGAGGATCGCCGTCGATCCCGGCACGTTCGTCGACGCCGCCGGCACGGAACTCGAGAGCGACGGCGACCCGACCGCCGGCGGACTCACCTCACCGGAGGACACGGACGCGCCGTCCCCGGCGACCACCTCGGCGCCGGAGTCGTCGGAGAGCCCGTCGACCACCTCGGCGCCGGATGACGCCGACACCGTGACGGCACCGGACAGCGCGGCGGGGTGGACCTCGGACTTCGATCTCGTCGCCGACAGCACATACGAGGTGAGCGCGACGGCGACGACGCCCGACGGCAAGGACCACGACTTCGAGGCCACGGCCACGGTCGCCGCGGCCGACGGTGAGCCGATGACGATGCGCACCGTGCTCTCCGACGATCAGACCGTCGGGGTCGCAGCGCCCATCGTCCTCACCTTCGGGTCGACGGTCGCGAAGGAGTACCGGGACGATGTCGAGCATCGGCTCTCCGTCGACGTCACCGACGAGGACGGGAAGAAGCGCGAGGTCGAAGGGTCGTGGGCGTGGCTGCCGAACGATCCGGAGTCGCGTCTCCACTTCCGGCCGAAGGAGTACTGGCCCGCGTACTCGAAGGTCTCCGTCGACGCGCCGGTGAAGAACGTGCCGATGGCCGATGGCCGCGTCGGCGCCAACGATCTCACCCTGGATTTCGAGATCGGCCGTGAGCAGGTCACCGAGGCGAGCGCGAAGACCCACCGGATGACGGTCACCCGCGACGGCAAGGAGGTCATGGACTTCCCGACGTCGCTCGGCTCGGCGAAGGCGCCGTCGTACAACGGCACGCATGTCGTCATGTCGAAGCACGCGAACTACACGATGACCTCGGCGCGGTGGGGCTACACGACCCCGGTGCAGTGGGCAGTGCGGATCCACAACAACGGCGAGTTCGTCCATGCCGCCCCGTGGTCGGCCGGCGTCCAGGGGTCGCAGAACGTCTCCCACGGGTGCATCAACTTGACGACGCAGCGGGCGAAGGAGTACTACGACTCCGCGATCTACGGGGATCCGGTCATCATCAAGGACTCCTCGGTCGACCTGTCGACCGAGGACAGCGACATCTCGGACTGGGTGTACTCCTGGGACGAATGGAAGAAGCTGAGCGCGCTGAGCTGATGTCCGACGACAGCACCGCAGGCCGCGCTTTCCGGATCGAGTTCAGCACCCGTTTCGGCACGATGTGGGCGATGTCGGGGGCTTCGGTCCTCGAGGGCCGGATCGCCGGCTACCTGCTCCTCGACTCCTCCGGCGGGGTGACCGCGGCCGAGCTGACCGAGTCCCTCGGCATCAGTGCGGGCACCGTGTCGACGGCGACCCGCCGCCTCGTCGACTCCGGCTTCGTCCGCCGGGTGCGCCGTCCGGGGACCCGGGCGGACCGGTTCATCATGGACGAGGATGTGTGGGCGGGCTTCCTCGAGCGCGAGTATGCGTACCTGCGCGCCCAGCGCAGCCTTGCCGCCTCGGCGCTCGAGCGCGTCGCCCCGGGCACGGATGCCCATGCCCGGGTGACGAACATGCACGACTACATGTCGTGGCTCATCGACGACGTCGATCTTGCCGCGGCGTGGGAGGAGCACAAGGCCGCGCTCACGCAAGCGCGATCCCCTCGAGCTCGACGAGCTGGCCGGGCACCGCAAGCCGACTGACCTCGAGCATCGTCGTCGTGGGGGCGACGCCTGCTGCGGCGAGGCGCCCGGCGAGCTCCCCGTAGTGCGGGAAGAGCCCGTCGATGTCGGTCGTGTGGACGTTGAGCTGCACAAGATCGCTCAACCCCATGCCCGCCGCGGCGAGGACGGCTTCGACATTGTCGAGGCTGAGGCGCAGCTGGGCGGCGATGTCACCCTCATGCTGGGGTCGGCCCTCGGCGTCCATGGCCGTCTGACCGGAGATGAAGAGGGTGCGGGCGGGGCCGGTGACGAGCTCGCCCTGGTTGAAGCCGAGCTCGGTCGACCAGGTGACGGGATTGACTGCCGTGCGGTCCATCGTTCCTCCTTGAGGTGGGTGTGAGGACGCCGTGGACGACGCCCCGTCCCTCAAGGCTGTCCGACAATCACGACACCTCCTGTCACGTATTCGCATAGAGTGACGACATGCGCGCGGACCGCCTCGTCTCCCTCGTCCTCCTGCTGCGGCAGCGCGGCCGACTGTCGGCGCCGACGCTCGCCCGCGAACTCGAGGTCTCGACGCGCACGGTGCTGCGCGACATCGACGCGCTCTCGGCCGCAGGCGTGCCCGTCTATGCCGAGCGGGGTCGTCACGGCGGCTTCTCGCTCCTGCCCGGCTTCCGCACCGAGCTCACCGGCCTGCGCCACGATGAGGCGCTCGCGCTGCTCACCGCCGGACTCCCCCGCGGTGAGGAGCTGTTCGGGCTCGCTCCGGCACTCGGCTCGGGGATGCGCAAACTCGTCGACGCCCTGCCGGAGAGTCATCGTTCCCAGGCGACCACGGTGAGCGAGCGGATCCTCATCGACCCCGACATCGACCTTCTCGCCAGGCCCCGCGCATCGGAGGCGGTGTCGGCCGACGTGCTCGAGTCCGTTCGCCTCGGTGTGCTCCGCGGCCGCAGGCTCCGGCTCCTCTACCGGTCCGCGGGAGGCTCACCCGAGCGCTCACCGAGGTGGCGCATCGTCGATCCGGTCGGACTCGTCTCCGCGCGGGGTCGGGGGTATCTCCTCGCCCTGGCCGGCGGGGAGGATCGGACGTACCGGCTGTCGCGGATCGAGGCCGCTGAACTCCTCGCCGAGGCGGCCGACCGCCCCGAGACCGTGGATCTGCCGGCGCTGTGGCGCGAGCGCAGTGAGCGCTTCCGCACGGCCGGTGACACCGTCGAGGTGACGGTGCGGACGACCGGCGCCGGCGCCGCGGCCCTGCGCGCGACGGCGATCGACATCGATCAGGCGCGGCCGGTCGAGCAGCGGCCTCTCGAGCAGAGCACGGTCGCAGGCGGTGAACTCGACTACACCGTGACCTTCCAGGATGCCGAGCACGCGATCTGGGCGCTGTGGCAGCTCGGGCCCGATGCCGAGGTCATCGCCCCGGACGACATCCGGGACCACCTCGGCGATCGGGCCCGAGCGATGGCGGCGCGCTGCCTTACTTCTGCACCTTCTCCACGGCGGCGTCGATCATCGGGACGTAGCGCTCGAGCGCCCAGGGGACGGTGAGCGGGTTGATGATCGAGGACGCGGTGACGAACGACTGGTCCTCCGGGGCGACGACGGCACCGGCCTTGATCGCGGGGATGTTCGCGTACACGCTCTGCCCCTCGATCTCCTCACGGCTCGCGGGATCCGAGTAGAACGTGAAGATGAGGTCCGAGTTGTTCAGCTTGTCGGCGTTCTCCAGACCGATGAGTGCGGAATCGGTGCCCGGCGCATCGAAGTCGGCGCGCAGCTCCTCGGCGACGGGATCGGGCGTGAGACCGAGCGCCGAGACCATGGCCACGCGCTGCTCCTGCGGGTAGAAGACGCCGAGCGTGCCGGGGCCGTCGTTGTAGATGAAGGAGAACGTGAGGTCCTTGTACTCGTCGCGCTTGGCGCTGTCGAGCTGGCTCTGCACGTCCTCGACGAGCTGCTGCGACTCCTCCTCCTGCCCGAGCGCCTTGCCGATCGTCGTGATCTGGTCATCCCATTCGATCGTCCACGGTTGCTCGGGGTACGCGACGGTCGGGGCGATCGCGTCGAGCTGCTCGTACTGGTCGGCGGTGATGCCCGACCACGGGGCGAGGATGACGTCGGGTTCGAGCGAGGCGATCTTCTCGACGTCGAGTTCGGTCGCGCCCTGGAACTGTTCGGGCAGTTCGTCACCGCGCTCCTGGACGGCTTCGTAGATCCACGGCATGTAGCCGGTGTCATCGCTGCCCCACGCGTACTCCTCCATGCCGACCGGCGTCTTGCCGAGGGCGATCGCGGTCTCCGTCGAGCCCTGTCCGAGCGTGACGACGCGCTGCGGCTCCTCCTCGATGACGGCTTGGCCGAGTGCGTGTTCGATCGTCACCGGGGTGAAGTCCGAGGACGCGGTGGCCTCCGACGCCGAGGAGTCTGTGCTGCATGCACTCGCGGTGAACGCGAGTGCGACGATGGTGCCCGCGGCGAGTGCCCGGCGCGCGAATGGAATCGACATCCCTGCCCTTTCGACAGTGGTGGACCGCGACGCGGTCCGTGTGCTTGACAAGGACAGCCTAACTTAAGTTTTCAAGAGAATTGAAACCCCGGCCGTCATCGACTCAGCTTTTTGCCAGCTGACACCCGGATAATCGTGCTCAGCCGTTGCCACAGTCTCTTTCGGAAGGAACATGGACGACTATCGAAGTCCCGGCTGGGACATCACTTCGCACCACACTCGACAACTTCATCCTGCAGAGGCAGGTGGCCGACGATGACCTGGCTGCTCTCTCTGCTCATCGGCCTCATCGTCGTTCTCCTCATCACGGTGGCCACCGGCTACTTCGTGGCCCAGGAGTTCGCCTACATGGCCGTCGACCGCTCCCGCCTCGCGGCCAGATCCGCTGGAGGCGATCGCGCCGCTGATCGCGCGCTGGGCATCACTCGCCGCACCTCCTTCATGCTCTCGGGCGCACAGCTCGGCATCACCGTGACGGGTCTGCTCGTCGGCTACGTCGCCGAGCCGCTCATCGGCACCGCTGTCGGCGAGGCCCTCGGCGGCACCCCGATCCCGACCGGCACCGGCGTCCTCATCGGCACCGTGCTCGCGCTCGTCGTCTCGACGATCATCCAGATGCTCTTCGGCGAGCTCTTCCCGAAGAACCTTGCGATCGCCCGCCCCGAAGCCCTGGCGCTGTGGCTGGCCCGCTCGACCTCGATCTATCTGGCGATCTTCGGGTGGCTCATCAAGATCTTCGACGCCTCCTCGAACGCCCTGCTCAAGGTGCTCGGGATCGAACCCGTCCACGACGTCGATCACGCCGTCAACCGGCGCGACCTCAAGCACATCGTGGCGGAGTCGCGGGAGAGCGGCGACCTCGTCGACGAGGACTCCCTCGTCCTCGACCGCATCCTCGACTTCCCGCAGCAGACCGTCGACCATGCGGTCGTGCCCCGCTCCCGTGTCGACGTCATCGACGAGGGCACCCCGCTGCGCGAGATCCGTGCGCTCATGCAGACCGGGCACTCCCGCTATCCGGTGCTCTCCGACGAGGACGAGGTGATCGGCACGATCGACCTCCTCGACGTCATCGCCGCCGACCCGGACGACGCGGACCTCGCGTCGCTGATGAAGGATCCCGTGTTCGTGCCCGAGTCGCTGCCGCTGCCCGACGCCGTCCGGGTGCTCACCGACAACCACGCCCAGATGGCGTGCGTCGTCGACGAGTTCGGCGGCTTCGCCGGCGTCATCACGATGGAGGACCTCGGCGAGGAGATCGTCGGCGACATCGTCGATGAGCACGACGCCGTCGTCGAGGAGATCGTCGAGATCGTGCCCGGCCGCTGGTCGGCGCCCGGCGTCATCCCGCTCGACGAGGTGGAACGGGCCCTGCAGCGCGAGCTGCCGGAGACGAGTGCGCAGACCCTGTCCGGTCTCGTCGTCGAACATGCCAAGGGCTTCCCGGAGGTCGGAGACCGCTTCGAGATCCCCCTGCCGATCGATCCCGGTGATCTCGCCGGTGCCGAACCCCCGGTCGCCGAGGTGCTCGCCGCCGAAGTCGTGGAGGTCGATTCGCACGTGCCCTCCCGCCTGACCGTGACCATCGAGGAGGCGTCATGATGAGCAACCCGTGGGTCGTTGCGGCCCTGACCATCCTCATCATCGGGCTCAGCGCGTTCTTCGTCGCCGTCGAGTTCGCCCTCATCGCGGCAAAGCGCCACAGGCTCGAGGATGCCGCCCCGACGAGCCGTTCGGCCAGGGCTGCTCTGCGCAGCTCGACCGAGCTCTCGGTGCTGCTCGCCGGCTCCCAGCTCGGCATCACGGCCTGCACCCTGGCCCTCGGTGCGATCACGAAGCCCGCCGTCCACTACTGGATCACCCCGATCGCCGAGGCGGCCGGCCTGCCCCTGTGGCTCGCCGACGTCATCGGGTTCGTCCTCGCGCTCGTCATCGTCACGTTCCTCCACCTCGTCGTCGGTGAGATGGCGCCGAAGTCGTGGGCCGTGGCCCACCCGGAGCGGTCGGCGATCATGCTCGCACTGCCGATGCGGGCGTTCATGTTCGTCACCCGGCCGCTGCTCATCGCGCTCAACAACGCGGCGAACTGGTGTCTCAAGCGCGTCGGCGTCGAACCCGTCGACGAGGTCGACCAGACCCACAACCCGGACGATCTGCGGCAGCTGCTCCAGCATTCGGCGCAGGCCGGGACCCTCGAGAAGGACGATTCGGACTCCCTGCTCAGCGCTCTGGCGCTGTCGAAGCTCACGCTCGACGACCTCGTCGCCGGGCACGGGGCACCGACGGTCGTCGGTCCCGGAGCCACCGCCGGGGACGTGCGCAGCGCCTCGCACGAGAAGCGGCACCGCCGCATCCTCGTGCGATCGGAGGAGAACGGACCCCCGACCCACATGGTCCACGTGCGCGACGTCCTCATGCTCGACGACGCCGATCCCGTCACCGAGGCGCTGCGCCCGGTCACCGTGCTGCCGGGCACGATGACCGTCATCCAGGCGTTCGCCGTGATGAAGGAGGAGGGCTCGCAGCTCGCCCTCGTCGAGCGCGCCGACGGTTCGCTCGGTGTCGTCACCGCCACCGACGTGCTCCGCTACCTGCTCTCCGCGGGCGCCGACTCGACCGTCGCTGATGCGCCGACGAAGTGAGCCGGGCTCGACGAAACGAGTCGGCCGTGGTGCCGTGAGTCGGCCGCGGTGACGTGAGCTGAGTGGTGGATTCCGCTCGAGATCGACGTGATTGTCGAGCGGAATCCACCTCGGGGCGCCTCCCGCGATCCCGCCCCGGTCGTCTGCTCACAGCGGAAAGCCTCGCGAGCGGTCGATCGTCGGCCTAGGCTCACAGCATGGACGACCATCGCGCCCCCGTGACCCCGCCCCGGCTCTGGCGTGAGACCCTCGGCCGCGTGCTGCGGGTGCGGCGCACAGAGCTCGCGCTCACCCTCGCCGCCGTCTCGAAGCTGTCGGGAGTCTCCACGCAGTATCTCTCCGAGATCGAACGCGGCCTCAAGGATCCGTCCTCGGAGGTCATCGAGGCGATCGCCGCCGTCCTCGGCCTCTCCCTCCCTCAGGTACTCGTGCTCGCTGCCGCCGATCTCCAGGCCGGCTCGCTCCAGCTCGCCCGCCTCACCCTCGCCCAGACTCCCACGCGTCACGCTCCCGCACCCGCGCGCAGCTCCGGCCAGGCGCAGCTCTCACTCGCAGCCTGAGGTCGTGAATCACGGCGAACCTCCAGCACGCCGACCCCGCCCCGCGACCAACCTGCACGGCCCGCCGCGCCCCCTCACACGATCTGGTCGACGATCCCGAACGCCTTCGCCGCGGTCGCGTCGAGGACGAGGTCACGGTCGAGATCGGCGTGGATCTGCTCGGGGCTGCGCCCAGTGTCGGCGGCGAGCATGGCCTCGACCTCCCGGCGCTGCCGCACGATCTCGTCGGCGGCGACGATGAGGTCGGGGATCGTCCCCCGCGCCCCGTCCGCGTGCGGCTGGCGCAGGACGACCCGGGCGTGGGCGAGCATCGACCGCTGCCCCGCCTCTCCTCCGGCGAGCAGCACCGCGGCGTCGGCGACCGCCTGCCCGACGCACGTCGTCGCGACCGGCGCGGACACGTGCGACATCGCGTCATAGACCGCCGTCATCGCGGTGAGCGAACCGCCCGGTGAGTTGATGTAGAGATGGATCGGCAGCTCCTGACTGGCCGCCTCGAGGTGGAGGAGCTGAGCGATGACGGTGTTGGCGACGCCGTCGTCGATCGGCACGCCGAGGTAGATGATCCGATTGCCGAGCAGGTGCGAGTAGACGTCGACGATCTTCTCGGAGTTCCCCGACCGGTCGACGACATGGGGGATCGTGTACTGGCTCATCACCGGACCCCGTCCGCTGCGAGTCCGCGCGTGCGCCCTGGTCCCAGCGGCGCGAAGAGCTCGGACGAGGCGGACACGACCCGGTCGATGAACCCGTACTCGACGGCCGCCTCGGCGGAGAACCATTTGTCGCGCAGGGAATCATGGAACACCTGGTCGAAGGTCTGCCCGGTCGCCTCGCTGATGCGGGTGAGGACGGAATCGCGGACGTCGCGCAGGTCCCCGCCCTGGAGTTCGATGTCGGCGGCCGCACCCCCGATCCCCGCCGACCCCTGGTGGAGGAGGATCTTCGCGTGCGGGAGCGCCAGGCGCTTGCCGGGCGTGCCCATCGTGAGGATGAACTGCCCCGCCGAGGCGGCCCACCCGAACGCGATCGTCACGACATCGTTCGGCACGGCGGCGATGACATCAGCGATCGCGTGCATCATCGGCACCGACCCGCCCGGGGAGTTGATCCAGAGGAAGATGTCGGCGCTCGGGTCCTCGGCCGAGAGGAGGATGAGGCGGGAGGCGATCTCCATGCCGTTGTCGTCGCGCAGTTCGCCGTTGAAGACGACCGAGCGATGGGCGAAGAGCATGCGCTGGGATTCGGGGACGGGGGTCACGGTGGGGACGTCGTCGTTCTCGTCCCAGACCGGTGGAGCGGTGAGTGTGAACATGTCCCCACGATGACAGCGCCGAGGCGGTCGCCGACAAGGATTCTGCCGGGAGCGGATCGTGCCTGCCGTGGGCAGACGCGCATGCTATCGTCGACAGCGCAGGAACTGATGTGGGAGGCGGGTGCGATGCTGAGTCTGTGGATGGCGATCCAGCTCATCGTCGTCGTGCTCAGCGCCGATGTCGACGCGGTGCTTCCGCAGTCGCCGGCGCATCTCCTCGTCCTCGTCCTCCTCGGAGCCGCGTTCCTCACTCCCGTCGGGGTGTGGGCGGCGAGTGCGCTCGTGCGCGTGCTCTCCCTGGCCCCGCACGGTCCGTGGACGCGCCGTGAGCCCTCGGCGGTCCGCGACTTCCGCATGCCGGCCGAGCCCGGCACCCCGGGCACCGTGATGGCCAGAGCGCCGTCCTTCGTCGTCTCAGCCCACGCCTGAACGACGGATGCTCTGACGGGACGGCCCTGCCAGCGTTGCCCTGTTGGCACGGCCCCGTTGCCCCACCTCGGCGCTGTCTCCTACTCCCGCCTCCGCGCGGGAGGGCAGCAGATCCATTCCTCGTTCAGGTGACGACCCCACCCCTGTGCCCGAGCACTGTCGCAGTGCTCGTGCACGCCGCGTGAGCTCGGTTCCGTGCCCACGCGGACGAACGAAGGACACCGTCTGTGAACATCTACGAATTCCCACCCATCAAACTCCTCGTCTCCGGCGCGTACTGGCTCGTCACCGCGCTCAGCGATCTCCTCGCCCCACTCGCCGGTGAGAGCAGTGCGGCGATCGCCGTCATCGTCCTCACCCTCGCCGTGCGCACCCTCCTCATCCCCGTCGGCCTCTCCCAGGTCAGGGCCGGCATCACGCGCAAGCGCCTGGCCCCGAAGATCGCCGAGCTGCAGAAGCGGCACAAGGGCAACCAGCAGGTCATGCAGGAGAAGCTCATGGAGCTCTACCGGGAGGAGAACGCCTCACCGTTCGCCGGCTGCCTGCCGGTGCTCCTGCAGATTCCCGTGCTCATGGCCGTCTACGGCCTCTTCGTCCAGCCGACGATCGGCGGTCAGGCCAACGAGCTGCTCGGGCACACGCTCTTCGGGATTCCGCTGAGCTCGAGTCTCGTCGGACTCATCGGCGCAGGCGAGCTCACCTGGGTCGCGGGCGTGCTCTATGCCGGGCTCATCGTCGCGATCGCCGTCGTCGCCGCGCTCTCCCGCCATCTGCTCATGCCGCAGCCGACCGCCTCGGCGACCGACTCCGCGAACCAGCTGCCCGGCGGGGTCGACCTGTCGGGGATGACGCGGATGCTCAGCTTCATGCCGTTCCTCACCGCCGTCTTCGCCGCGTTCGTGCCGCTCGCCGCGACCCTCTACCTCATGACGACGACCGCGTGGACACTCGTCGAGCGGATCACCATCAACCGCGCCCTCGGCGTCGACCACACGGGCGCCCCACGTGAATAGAAGCTGAACCGGAGGGTTCAGCAACGGTCAACCTGCCGGACAGCTGGGCTCCGTCGGGTCAACCTATCCTGTCGCCATGGTCAATCGACGCACACTCATCACGAGGGCCGGGATCGGTGCCCTCGGGGCCTCGCTCGGCGCGTCCCTCGGCGCCGTTCCGGCGGCCGCGAAGCCCAACGGCAAAGGACAGGGCAACAGCACAACGTTCAACGTCATCTCCGACATCCAGGGCGATCTCAACGATCTCGGGGTCGCCCTCGACGATATGGCGACGACCAATCCGGGCAGTGCCGGACTCGCGATCGCCGGAGACATCACGCCGCGCGGATACGACTTCGAATACGCCGATGTGCAGAAGCGCATGGACAAGCACTCCCACCCGGACACGGTGGCGTGGGCGATCGGCAATCACGAGTTCTACGTGCCGAAGTACAAGGATCCGAACACGCTGTCTCAGGACACGTGGCCCAACGGCGTCGTCGAAGACTCGCTGTTCAAGAGCTTCTACAACTTCGCCGGACGCAACTCGATCTTCGAGGAGTTCAGCTTCGGCGGGATTCCCGTCCTCGCGATCGGCACGGAACGCTACATGCGGTACCACGACGAGAAGCTCTGGGACGAAGTGTGGATGAGCGACGCCCAGTTCAACTGGCTCGACGATCGGCTGAAGTATTGGAACCAGCGCAGCAAGCCGATCATGATCATCACTCACCATCCGCTGCCGAACACGGTCTCAGGGACGAGGAACTCCCTCTACCTGTCCGACTATCTGCAGTCCGATCGCCTTCTCGACGTGCTCGGTCCGTACCGGAACGTCTTCCTGTTCTCCGGACACACGCACTGGGACCTCGACCTCTCCGACTGGTACACCCGCCGGGTCGTCGCCTCCTCGGGCAACCTCCAGGGGTTCAATGTCTTCAACACGGGAGCGATCGAGACCGGTTACACCGACAACGGCAAGGGCGGCGAGCAGACGGTCGCCGGTGGGTTCAATCAGGGGCTGCAGGTCGAGGTGACGAACAAGACCGTGACGGTGCGGGCTCGCGACTTCGGGAAGAAGGCGTGGCTCAAGGAGATCACGGTCCCCCTCGACTGACCGGGTGCCGCGCCCCACGGTCCCAGCCAGCGCCCTCAAGGCCCTGCTCAAGGCCTGCGCAGACACAACAACGCGGTGATCCGACATATACGCTGTTAGCAGAGGGCGTATATGTCGGATCACCGCGTCGAAGAGGGCGGCGCCCCGCGCCGGCGGCCGGTCAGGCCGCCAGCGGAGCCGCCTCGGTGCGAGGAGTCACCGTGAGCTGTCCGTCGACGACGGTGACGTCGACGGTGCCGCCTTCGGCGACGGCTTCGGTGACGAGGATGTCGGCGATCCGGTCATCGAGCTCGCGCTGGATGACGCGGCGCAGCGGACGCGCACCGAACTCGGGCTCGTAGCCCGCCTCGGCGAGCCAGTCCATGGCGTCCCCGGACACCTCGAGCGCGATGCCCTGCCGCGAGAGCCGATCGATCGACTGCTCGAGCTGGAGCCCGACGATCTCCCGCAGCTGCACCCGATCGAGCCGGGTGAACATCACGGTGTCGTCGATCCGGTTGAGGAACTCCGGCCGCATGACCTCCTTGAGCCGACCCATGACCTTCGCCTTGAGGTCCCGCTCGGTCACCGTGGCGTCAGCCGAGGTGAAGCCCAGCGGCGTCGACGCTCCGATGAACTCGGAACCGAGGTTGGACGTCATGATGATGACGGTGTTGCGGAAGTCGACCGTGCGTCCCTGACCATCGGTGAGCCGACCGTCGTCGAGAACCTGGAGGAGCAGGTTGAACGCGTCCGGGTGCGCCTTCTCGACCTCGTCGAGGAGGATGACCGAGTACGGACGGCGCCTGACCTGCTCGGTGAGCTGACCGGCCTCGTCGTAGCCGACGTACCCGGGAGGGGCGCCGACGAGACGGGACACGGTGTGCCGCTCCCCGAACTCGCTCATGTCGAACCGGATCATCGCCGACTCGTCGTCGAACAGCGTCGACGCGAGCGCCTTCGCCAGCTCCGTCTTGCCCACGCCGGTGGGGCCGAGGAAGAGGAAGCTGCCGATCGGGCGTGCCGGATCGCCCATCCCGGTCTGCGACCGGCGGATGGCCTTCGACACTGCGGACACGGCGTCGTCCTGACCGACCACGCGAGCGTGGAGCATGTCCTCGAGTCCCGCGAGCCGGATCTTCGTCTCCTGCGTCATCGACGAGGCCGGGATCCCGGTGGCCCGGGAGACGACCTGGGCGATCTGCTCGGCGTCGACGACGCCGTCCTCCCCGTCATTCGCCGAGGCGGTCCTCGAGCTGAGGATCTCCTCGAGCCGATCGGTGAGGTGGGAGATCTCGTCGCGGATCTCGCCGGCCCGCTCGAAGTTCTCGGCCGCTATCGCCGAGTTCTTCTCCGCCTCGAGCTCGCCGAGCTCGGAGCGCATCGCGGCCGTGTCGACGACGGGACCCCGCTTGAGCGAGAGCCTGGCGCCGGCCTGGTCGATGAGGTCGATGGCCTTGTCCGGCAGGTACCGGTCGGTGATGTAGCGGTGCGAGAGCTCGACGGCGGCGCGGATCGCCTCGGCGTCGTAGGTGACACCGTGGTGCTCGGCGTACCGATCGGCGAGTCCGGCGAGGATCGTCACCGCGTCCTCGATGTTCGGTTCGCCGACCATGACCGGCTGGAAACGGCGAGCGAGCGCCGAATCCTTCTCGATCGTGCGGAACTCACGCAGCGTCGTCGCGCCGAGGAGGTGGAGATCCCCTCGGGCCAGGCGCGGCTTGAGGATGTTGCCGGCGTCCATCGAATTCGATTCGCCGCTGCCGCCGGCCCCCACGAGGGTGTGGAGCTCGTCGACGAAGACGATCGTGTCGCCGTCCTCGGCGATCTCGTCGAGCGTCTTCGTCAGACGCTCTTCGAAGTCACCGCGGTAGCGGGTGCCAGCGAGCATGCCGGGCAGGTCGAGGGCGATGACCCGCTTGCCGAGAAGCTGCGCGGGGATGTCACCGGATTCGATGGCCTGTGCCAGTCCTTCGGCGATCGCCGTCTTGCCGACGCCGGCCTCGCCGATGAGCACGGGGTTGTTCTTCGTCCGGCGGGCGAGGATCTCGATGGTCTCCTCGATCTCCGTGGCGCGGCCGATGACGGGGTCGAGCCGGCCTTCGGCGGCGAGCGCCGTGAGATCGGTGCCGAACTTCTCGAGCATCGACTCCCCCTCACCGGACTCGGGAGACCCGCCCTGCGTCTGCTTGGCCTCAGCCGCCTGGGCGCCGGCCTGCAGGGTTGCCTGCGTGACCCCGGCCTGGGCGAGGATCCGCCCGGCGGGCATCTCCTGGTTGAGGACGAAGGCGAAGAAGAGGTGTTCGGGGTCGATGTAGGTCGAGCCGAACGCACGGGCGACCTGGTAGGCGTCGAGCAGCGACTTCTGGGCGGCGCCGGTCAGTGTCGGGGCGCCGTCGGTCTCGCGTGCCTCGGCGGATTCGGGCAGGCGCTCGTCGATGGCCCGGGCGATCGCCTCGGGGTCCGCGCCGACCTGGCGCAGGGACGCCGAGCCGTGCTCGGACTCGACCATCACGCGCAGCAGGTGGAGGGCGTCGACCTCCTCCTGCCCGCGACGGCGGGAGTACTCGGCAGCGCCATCGACGACTTCGCGCGTGCGCTTGGACAGCAAACGATTGATGTCGACGGAACGGCCCTGCCGTGGTGTGTTCTGACCCTGCAGGTAGCGGGCGAGGAACTCGTCGAAAGAGCCTTCGCCACCACTGGAAGGTCCGAAGAAGTTAGCCAAAACGGTCTCCTTTGGAAGTTGAGCCAGGGTGACTCATGTACGTCTGTTTGACTCAATCAACGAGAATCCTCCCGGGGTTATTCCCCGCCCCTCCCCGGCGTGACGGACGTCTCGATTACCCACGGGAACCAAAGCTCTGACCAGGGGTTTCACCGGTCGCGGCGAGCCTGCCGGTCGGCCGCGCGATGGCTGCGACCGGTGACCGGCCGGGATCCGACCACCTCGGCGAGGCCGATCGGAGGCATGCCCACGTAGATCGACTCCGCGCCGGCCACCGGGTAGGTCTCATGCCACACGCCGACGGCCCGCGGCGCATTCCGCGCGCGGCGGTTGAACGCCGACCATGCGGGCCGATGGGACGACTGCGGATCGGAGGCGTACGCATAGAGCTTCTCGAGCGAACTCCAGTACTGCACCGTCCACGGACCGCGCGGGTCGGCGATCAACTGGAATCCGAGCAGTCCGGAGTCGGGGTCCTGCGAGAGTTCGCGGAGCATCGGGGGCATCGCGCGGAACACGGGCAGCCAGAGATCGGGGCGCCACCACTGGCGGATGCGCATGCCGATGTGGAAGACGACGAGCTCGTCGTCATAGTCATGGGTGAGTCGAGTCGTCGTCATCGTGAACTCCTGAGCTATTGGATACTTTCACTCTCCAATTTTGGATAGTTATACTTTCCAATGTCAAGGGGTCGAAGGCCCGAATCATTCGGAAGAAGAATCGGACGAGAGAAGGAGGACTCTGTGCGGATCTCCGAGCTGTCACGGCGCAGCGACGTGCCGGTGGCGACGATCAAGTACTACCTGCGGGAGGGACTGCTGGCGGCCGGCGAGCGGACGTCGGCGACGCAGGCGGTCTACTCCGAGGCGCACGTCGACCGTCTCGAGCTCATCCGCGCCCTCCTCGGCCCGGCCCGACTGAGCATCGAGGCGGCCAGACGCGTGCTCGGCGTCATCGACGACCCGCCGGAGACGTTCTCCGAGGTGCTCGGCGCGGCACAGCACGCGACGATGCCCGCGGAGTCCCACCGTCCGACCGGCTCGTCCCGTGAGACAGACTCATCCCGTCAGACTGGTTCGTCCCGTCAGACACGCTCGTCCCGTCAGGGGCCTGAGGGAACCGCCACCGAGGCGGCCCTCGACCTCATCGCCGAACTCGGGTGGACGATCGACCCCGACAGCGTCGAAGTCGACCAGCTCGCCACGGCGCTGCGGGCTCTCGATGCGGCGGGCATCGACCTCATCGACGGCGGCCTCGCCCGCTACGGGCGCACCATCCACGACCTCGCCGAGGCGGAGGTCGACACCGTGCCCACCGCCGAGATCGACAGCGCCGTCCGGCAGGCCGTGCTCGGCACACTGCTCCTCGAGCCGGTGCTCCTGGCTCTGCGCCGCCTCGCCCAACAGGACGTCGCGATCAGACGGTTCAGGGAGGGGTGACCGCGACTCCCCACTCGCTGTCGATCACGGCCAAACCCACTACCCCTGCGACGGCCAGCCGTTGGGCGTGCAGCCCGACAGACCTTTCGTCTGCTGCTGCATGAGCGGGGCGGTCTCCCCCGAACCCGGGCACGATTCGTGGCCGTGACCGAGCGCGTGCCCGACCTCGTGGTTGATGAGGTACTGCCGGTACTGCGTGATGTCGTCGAACTCCGGGGTCGCGCTCACCCAGCGCTTGGCGTTGAGGATGACGTTCGGGCCGTTGCGGCACGAGAGCTTCCCGAGCGTCTTGAGCGGCAGGCACATCTCATCGACGGTGTTCGGGCTCGCGATGCTGATCATCGCGTCCTGCCCCGAATCGACGAGTTCGATCGACACGTCGTCGATGTCCTGCCAGCCGCGCTCGTCCTGGAGGGTCGCGATGATGAAGTCGGACGCGCCGTCGACGTCGATGGGCAGATTGTCCTCGACGCGGACGGCGACCGCGAACGCCTTGCCGCCCTGGCGATTGGGCCCGACCTCACCGGCCGGGCGCGCCCATTTCCCACTGCCCTGCATCTCGATGTCGCCTTCCGTCACGCCGACGGCACCGGCCGAATCCCCGCCGGGTCCCGTGGCCGTCGGTCCCGGGAGATCGGCCGGATCGGTCACCGACGGGGCCGCGATCGTCTCGACCGCCTGCGGCGTCGGCCGGGTCTCGTCGGCCTCCTCGGGCGCGCATGCGCTCATCGCCGTGAGCAGGACAGCGACGACCATCGCCGAGGCGGCGCGACCGATCCGTGCAGCGCGCGGTCTGCGGCCGGTGGGGGTGAGGGGCGGAATCACACCTGCGAGTCTAGCCGCGGGTCCCCCGTCTCCGCCCGATCGCGCAGTGATCGGAGACGTCGCGGTGACGTGGGACCACGCGCTCAGAACCTCAGCTCCACGCCGGGCCCGCGCAGCCGCGCCCGCAGACGACGCTCGGGCCCGGCGACCACCTCGGTGTCACCGGTGCCGAGGACCTCGAGCAGCGCCCGCGTCGCACCGACGTCGGGCGACTCGACGACGAACTCGAGGAGGTCGAGCGAGGGCAGAGCCGCCTCGGCGGGATGGATCGAGTCACCCCAGTCGATGAGGAACGGCTGGATCCCCTCCTGCGGGAGCGGGGACCGGGTCGTCAGCTGCCAGGCGAGGAGGTTGCCCTCGGCGGTCTCGCGTGACATGTCCCTGACCTCGCCGACGTCGATGCCCGCGGCGCGCGCGGCGGCGAGCGTCGCGGCCATCGCCGGCGGGTGGATCGCCCACGTGCGCAGGGTCGGGACGGTCGCGAGATGCGCGTCGAGCGGCAGCGTGCCGTCGGCCGGAGCCTCCTGCTCGGGATCGGGTCCGAGGATCTCGAGATACGTGTGCGCCCCGCCCGTCCAGCCGACCGGCGCCAGCCCGATGAGGAAGTTCGCGGTCCCGCGCCCCGGATGTCGACCGCCGGGCACGGCCCGCACTCCGGTGGCCCGTTCGATCTCCGCGACCGCCGCGGGCAGGTCGGGGACGGTGACGACGAGGTGGTCGAGGTGGGCGGGGATCAGAGCAGCCATGTGCCACCGGGTCCTTCCAGTCGGGCGTGGAGAGCATCGGCCTCCCCCGCTTCGACCTCGATTCTCGCATCGAGGGCAGCGAGCACGGCGCGGGTGTCCGCGAGCTGAGGACTCGTCGCCCAGAACTGGGCGAGGGCGACGGTCGGCAGCGCCCGGCTCGCCGGGTGCGGGGAGTCCAGCCAGTCGATGAGGAAGGGCTGGATCCCGCCGAGCGCGAGCGGAGTCCGTCGCGTCAGCCGCCACCGCAGCGTCTCACCGTCCGGTGTCCGGCGGGACATGTCGACGACCGCGCCGAGGTCGACGGGCGGATCCGTCGCCTCCGCGGCGACCGCGACGGCCCGGTCGAATCCCCGCGGGTGGATCGCCCACCGCTGCACGAACGGTGCGGTGACTCCCGCGAGAGCCGAGGGCAGGGCGGGTGCCGTCGGGTCCGGTGCCGTCGGGTCCGCGTCGGCAGCAGGATCGGGGCTCTGCTCGGGGTCGGGCCCGAGGAGCTCGAGGTAGCTGCGCGCGGCCCGGGTCCCGGCGATGTCGAGGCCGAGGAGCGCGTTCGCGGTGCCGCGCCCGGGGTGGACACCGCCCATCACGGGCCTCACTCCCAGAACAGCCTCACATTGCTCAACACTTTGCACGAGATCCGGGACGGCGATGACGAGGTGATCGAAGGTCGCAGGCAGAAGCATGTCTCAATGTTAAGCCACGAATTGACAGCCGTGACGGGGATGGGATTGACTTCAGGGCATGGAGACGACCACCTGGGGCGCGCCGTGTCGAATGCCGATGTGCGCCGACGCGGAATCGATTCACCGCGTCGATTGTTGAGCTAAACAGCTCGTGCCTGGCCGCGGTGCCCGCTCTCGCCGCAGCCCCGTTGAAACCGTCCCACCTGCTCGAAGGATCCCACCACCATGACGGACCTCCGTCCCCCGCACCGCGCGACCGGTGTGCCTGGCGCCCGCCTCGGCGCAACCACCCGGCGCAGCGTGCTCGGCGTCGGCCTCGGCCTCGGGGCGCTCGCCGCACTGAGCGCCTGCACCCCGACCGACACCGATCCGCTCACCGACGGTCCGCCCGTGAACGGCGGGGTGCTCACGTACTTCGAGCCGCAGACGTGGACGCTCCTCTACCCGCCGTCCGTCGGGTTCTACCCCAACGGCGGGATCATGAACAACATCTCCGCCCGCCTGCTCTGGCAGGATCCCGAGACTCTCGAGCTCTTCCCGTGGCTGGCGACCGCACTGCCGGAGATCAGCGCCGACGCCACACAGTTCACGTTCACCCTGCGGCAGGGCGTCACGTACTCCGACGGGTCGCCGCTGACGGCGGCGAACGTCGCGAAGAACTTCGACCTCTTCGGCCGCGGCGACGAATCGCGCACCCTGCCGGTGTCCGAGCAGATCTCGAACTACGACCGCGCCGAGGTCCTCGACGACCGTCGCGTGCGCTTCCACTTCACCGCCCCCTCCCCCGGCTTCGCGCAGGCGACGTCGACGATGAACGCCGGCCTCCTCGCCGATTCCACCCTCGACCTCGACGCCGAGGGCTTCGGACCGGGAAGTGCGACGAAGATCCACACGGCCGGCCCCTTCCGCATCACCGCCGAGACGATCGGGACGAAGCTCTCCATCCGCGCCCGGGAGGACTACGACTGGGCGCCGCCGCACCTCGAGCACCAGGGACGGCCGTACCTCGACGGCATCGACTACCTCGTCAACAATGAATACTCGGTGCGCATCGGCGCGGTGCTCTCCGGTCAGGCCGACGGCGTCCGCGACGTCCAGGCCCCCGA
Organism: Brevibacterium sp. XM4083; assembly: GCF_006489205.2. Classification (GTDB taxonomy): domain Bacteria; phylum Actinomycetota; class Actinomycetes; order Actinomycetales; family Brevibacteriaceae; genus Brevibacterium. Next base: position 422,356 of record NZ_VFYR02000004.1, read on the forward strand.
CGAACCGCGCGTGACCGAGCAGGGGCTGCGCCTCTATGCGAAGGCGACGAACGGGATCAACAACAGCATCAACTTCCGCTTCCGCCACCCGCTGCTCGCCGACATCCGCGTCCGGCGGGCCCTCATCGCAGCGATCGACCGCCAGGAGATCGTCGACAAGCTCTTCACCCCGAACTACCCGCTCGCCACGGGACTGCTCGCGCAGGGCGCGATGGGCTACACGGACCAGACCGGAGCCTGGGTCTACGACCCCGCCGCCGCGAACCGCCTCCTCGACGAGGCGGGCTGGGCCGAGCGCGGAGCCGGCGGCTACCGCGTCAAGGACGGACAGGTCCTCGCACTCACCGTCAACACGGCGCTGCCGCAGCCGCGGTCGAACGAGGTGCAGACGCTCGTCCAGCAGCAGCTGCGCCGCGTCGGGGTGCGCCTGTCGATCAATCCCGGCGACCAGGCGAAGCAGACGCTCGACGCCCTCGACCTCGACTCGATCCAGATCTACCACTCGATGGTCGCCCGGGCCGACTACGACAACCTGCGATCGAACTACGCCTCGGTCAATCGGGACGTCTTCCTCAACGCCGTCGGCCGTGACGACGCCGCGGACGATACCGTCGACCCGGAGATCGACCGCCTCCTCGACGCCCTGGCCTCCGAACCGGAGACCGAGCGTCGCCAGGCCGCCGCCGAGGCGGTCCAGACCTACCTCGTCGACCAGGCCTACGTCCTCCCGTTCTTCGAGGAGCCGCAGGTCTTCGCCTTCCGCCGCCGCGTCCGCGGCTTCACCACCGAACCCGTGGGCCGCCCCGACTTCTACAGCACCTGGATTGCGAGCTGATGATGATCGACGTGAGATATCTCTGGCTGCGGCTCGGGCAGGCCGTCCTCGTCCTGCTCCTTGCCTTCACCGCGGCGTTCGTCCTCCTCTCCGTCATCCCCGGGGACGGGGTGACCGCCCGCTTCGCCGATCCCGCACTCGGGCTCTCCGCCGACCAGGTCGCGGCGATCCGCGCGGAGACCGGGGCGGACGAACCGCTGCTCACCCGCTACCTCATCACTCTCGGCGGGTTCCTCACCGGGAACTTCGGCTTCTCCGTGCAGACGGGAGCCGCCGTGTCGACGATCGTCGCGGCCGCCCTGCCCTCGACGCTCGCACTCGCCGTCTCCGGCTTCCTCACCGCGGTCGTCCTCGGCGTGCTCATCGCGGTGTTCGCGACCTTCGGCCCGACGACCGGCCCCCGGGCGTGGGTGCGCCGGGTCCTCGACTCCGTGCCGAGCCTCTTCATCTCGATCCCCGTGTTCTGGCTGGGGATCCTCCTCATCCAGGTGTTCTCGTTCCAGCTCGGCCTCGTCTCCGTCGTCTCCCCCGGCCCCGCCGAGGCGCTCGTCCTCCCCACGCTCACCGTCGCCGTCCCGCTGTCGGCCCCGATCGCGCAGGTCCTCATCCGCTCGATCACCGAGGTCAAGGCCGCGGGCTTCGTCAAGGTGACGGCCGCGAAGGGGGCCTCCGAGCTGTGGATCCTCGTCCACGCCGTCGCCCGCAACGCACTGCTGCCGGGGCTGACGATCGTCGGTCTGATCTTCGGCGAACTCGTCGCCGGTGCCGTCGTCACGGAGACCGTGTTCGGCCGCAACGGCATCGGCCAGATCACCGCGCAGGCGGTGACGAACCGGGACAATCCGATCCTGCTCGCCGTCGTCGTCCTCGCCACGCTCGGCTACGTCGTCATCAACCTCATCGTCGACCTCCTCTACCCCGTCGTCGACGTCCGCCTCCGACGCGGCCGGACAGCCGCCTCGGCGCGGGGGCTGCGGAGACCATCGCAGGCGGCATCGCAGGCAGCACCGCAGACGATGACACGACAACGGACACCCGACGACCGGACGAAGCAGGCCCTGGCGGCGAGCGCGAGCAGCGTCGGCGTCGACCTGGACTGGGGTACTGACGATCACGGAACACGGAAGGCGAGGCCATGAGCTTCATCTCGAGTCTCACCCGCACGAGCCTCAACCGACCGACCGGTGACGGCGCCGGTCCTGACGGCACCGGACCCGACCGGTCCCGCAGCACGCGGCTCCGGAACAGTCGGTTCCGGACTGCGGGCACGGTCATCGGGCCGGCGACCGCGGTCTCGGCCCTCGTGCTCCTCATCGCCGTCGCCTGGGCGCTCGTGCCCGGTCTCTTCACGCAGTACGACCCCAACGACGGCGGGGACACCGCCGCCCTGCTCGCGCCGAGCGCCGACCACTGGTTCGGCACCGATCAGACGGGCCGCGACGTCTTCGCCCGAGTCGTCTACGGCGCCTCCCAGTCGCTGCTGGCGGCCCTCATCGCCGTCGGCGTCGGGCTCATCGTCGGCACCGGGATCGGGCTCATCGCCGGCACACGCCGCGGCTGGGTCGATGACGTGCTCATGCGCGCCGTCGACGTCCTCCTCTCGATCCCCGCGATCCTGCTCAGCCTCTCGATCGTCATCGTCCTCGGCTTCGGCACGATCAACGCGGCGATCGCGGTCGGCGTCACCGCGATCGCGCAGTTCGCGCGTCTGACGAGGTCGGAGGCGGTGCGGATCAACACGAGTGACTACGTCGCCGCGGCCTACGGGTCCGGCGGCACGTACTGGTCGGTGCTCGGGCGCCACATCCTCCCGAACTCGATCTCCCCGGTCCTCACGCTCGCCGTCCTCCAGATCGGCTCGGCGATCCTCCAGATCTCGACGCTCGGCTTCCTCGGCTACGGCACCCCGCCGCCGACCCCGGAATGGGGTCTCATCATCGCCGAGGGCCGCAACTTCGTCGCCACCGCCTGGTGGCTGACGGTCCTGCCCGGCCTCGTCGTCATGGCCGTCGTGCTCGCCACCCACCAGATCGGCACCACCCTGCGAAAGGTCACCTCATGACCCTCTCGACCGCTCCCGCTGCGGCCTTGCCGGCTCCCGCCGGAACCGCTGCGCTGCTCGCCGTCCGCGGCCTCACCGTCGACTACTCCCGCCGAAGCGGTCCCGCCGATCCCGCGGTCGACGGCGTCGATCTCGTCGTCCTTCCCGGTGAGACGACGGCGGTCGTCGGCGAGTCCGGGTCGGGCAAATCGACGACGGCGAACGCCGTCCTCGGACTCCTCCCGGAGACCGCGCGGGTGACCTCAGGAGGGATCCGCCTCGGCGACATCGATCTCACGACGCTGTCCCGGCAGGGCTGGCGCGGGGTGCGCGGGGCGCAGATCGGGTATGTGCCGCAGGACCCCGGGAACTCACTCAACCCGCTGCAGACCGTGGGGACCTCCGTCGCCGAGGCGCTGCGCATCCACAAGCGGGCAGACCGCCGTGCCGCCCGCGCCCAGGTCATCGACCTCCTCGAGCGTGTCGGCATCGACCGGCCCATGATGCGCGCCGATCAGTATCCGCACGAGCTCTCCGGGGGCATGCGCCAGCGGGTGCTCATCGCGGCGGCGATCGCGCTGCGGCCCCGGCTGCTCATCGCCGACGAACCGACCTCGGCGCTCGATGTCACGGTGCAGAAGCGCATCCTCGACCTCCTCGACGAGCTGCGCGCGGAGACGGGCATGGGTGTCCTCCTCATCACCCACGATCTCGCGGTCGCCGGTGAGCGGGCCGACGAGGTCGTCGTCATGCGCGCAGGCCGCGTCGTCGAGACCGGCACGGCTGCCGACCTCTTCTCCCGCCCCGCGGCCGACTACACCGCCCGACTCCTCGCCGACGCCCCTGCGCTGCAGGCACGGACCGGACTCCGGGACCGGGTGGCCCGCGCTGTCGGTGAGCCTGGGGATGCCGGTGCGGTTGTGGGCGCGGATGCGGATGCGGATGCCGACACGAGCACGGGAGGCGAGAGCCCCTTCGTCGCGGTCGAGGGACTCACACAGATCTACGCCCGCGGGGACGACGCTCCTGGGGAGAACGGGGCTGCTGTGGAGAACGGGTCTGCTGGTGAGAGCGGGAGTGCCGGGGAGAGCGGGACTGCCGGCCGCCTCGGCGAGGTCATCGGGGTCGAGGACGTCTCGCTCACGGTCGCGCGCGGGACGACGCACGGCATCGTCGGGGAGTCCGGGTCGGGGAAGACGACGACGGGCCGGGCGCTCGCCGGGTTCCTCACTCCGCAGGCCGGGACGGTGCGGATCGGGCAGATCGATGCCGCTGACCTCGGCGTCGGCCGGGACCGCCGGGCGAATCTGCGGAGCCTGCGGCGGACCGTCCAGCTCGTCCACCAGAACCCGTACTCGGCGCTCGACCCGCAGCAGTCGATCGGGGCGATCCTCACCGAGCCGCTGCGGAACTTCCGGATCGGAACCCGGGCCGAGCGCGGTGCACGCGTTGCCGCGATGCTCGAGCGGGTCGCACTGCCGTCGTCGTTCCTCGATCGGCGGCCGCGGGAGCTCTCGGGCGGGCAGCTGCAGCGCGTCGCGATCGCCCGTGCGCTCATCGCCGGACCCGAGCTCGTCGTCCTCGACGAGGCGGTCTCCGCCCTCGACGTCACGGTGCAGGCGCAGATCCTCGACCTCCTCGGACAGCTGCAGACCGAGCTGGGACTGACGTACGTCTTCATCTCACACGACCTCTCAATCGTGCGCCAGATCGCTGATACCGTGTCGGTCATGTCGCGCGGACACCTCGTCGAGAGCGGTCGGACGGAGGACCTCTTCACCCGACCGCAGACCGCCTACACGCGCTCGCTCCTCGACGCGATCCCTCGACCGCTGGGCGTGCCGACCCCTGCCGCCGCAACGTCCACTGCACCGGTCACTGCAGCGTCCACTGCGCCGGTCACTGCACCGGCCACCGCCACGACAGAAAGCTGAGACACCGATGACTGAGAACTCTGCGACTGAGAGCCCTGCGACTGAGAGCTCTGCGACTGAAAACCCTGCGATCACCGACGCCGGTCCGACGCTGGGATTCTTCACCCGCCTCCTCGAGGACGCCCCCGCTGACCAGCGGTATCGCTTCGCGCTCGAGCAGATCGAGCAGGCCGAGCGCTTCGGGTTCGGCACGGCGTGGGTCGCCCAGCACCACTTCTCCGCCGCCGAGGGCGGGCTGCCCTCCCCGCTCGTCTTCCTCTCCCACGCCGCTGCGCGGACGGACCGGATCCGGTTGGGCACGGCGATCATCACCCTGCCGATGGAGAACGCGGTGCGCGTGGCCGAGGACGCCGCGGTCGTCGACGTGCTCGCCGGCGGACGGCTGGAGATCGGCCTCGGCTCGGGCGGCAATCCCCGATCGTTCCCGGCCTTCGGGACGACGTTCGATGACCGGCGCGAGGTCTTCGCCGGCAACCTCGCGGCCCTGCGCACGCTGCTCGCCGGCGACGCGCTCGAGACCGGACATCTCCTCTATCCAGGACCGGACCATGTTGGGTCTGCGGGTGGATCGTCCGAGTCGGCGGGCAGGTCTGCCTTGGATGGGTCACCGACCCGGCGCAGGCTCAGCGATCGGCTCTGGCAGGCGACGTTCTCCGCCGGAGGGGCCGGTGCTGCGGGAGCGGCCGGCGACGGTCTCATGCTCTCGCGCACGCAGCCGCGGCCGGGCGACAACCTCGGGGCGAGCCTCGATGAGATCCAGCTGCCCGTCATCGACACGTACCTCGAGGCGCTGCCGGCAGGTGTCGCACCGCGGATCCTCGCGTCGCGGACCGCTGTCGTCGCCGATGCCGAGGACCTGCCCCGCCTCCGCGAGCTCACCGAACCCGCGCTGCGAGCCGAGGCGGACCGGCTCGTCGGATACGACACCTCGGGGCTCACCCTCGACGAGCTGCTCACCGCGACCGACACCTACCTCGGCACGCCCGAGCAGGTCATCGAGCGGCTCGCTGCCGACCGGGTGCTCGGGCGGGTGTCGGATGTCAGCTTCCAGGTCCATTCGGTGCCCGCGACGAACGCGCACACCCTGCGCTCGATCGAGCTGCTCGCCACCGAGGTGGCCCCCGCCCTCGGGTTGCGGGTCGACGGGGCGGATCCGGCGGAGTCCGCGGGGGTCGCACAGGCTGTGGGAATCGCAGAGTCTGCTGGGGTCGCGCCATGACCGACATCATCAACACGCTCGCCGGCATCGCCCCCGGTGACCCGCTCGATCTCGTCCGCGACCACCGTGCGCAGGCGAAGGAGAATGCGCAGCTGAGCTTCGAGGCGCTGCTCGAACCCGAGGACCCCGGCGACTTCTCCCACCGCGATCGCTACGTCGTCGCCGCGTTCACCGCGGGGCTGATCGGGTCGAGCACAGGTGAGGAGTTCTACCGCGATCTGCTCCGCGACGAGGACGAGGCCGCCTCGTGGGCCGTGGCGGAGCTCCTCGACGAGGTCGTCGTCGACCTCGATGCCAGCGGTCCCGTGCGCGGTCCCTTCGGGTCCTACGGTTCTGCGGCCCTGGCCGGGGAGAGCGTCCCCGGACCGGAGCTCGTCGTCGACGCGAAGTCACGGGAGACGCTCGGACCGGTCACCTCGGCGGCGCTCGAGTTCGCCCACCTGCTCGTCCTCCATCCCCGCGATGCCGGGCCGGAGGATCTCGTGCGGCTGCTCGCGGCCGGCTGGGATGAGGACGGGATCGTCACGCTCGCGCAGCTCGTGTCGTTCCTCAACTTCCAGATCCGGCTGAGCGTCGGACTGACCGCGCTCTCGCACGCGCCGGCGGCGGCCGAGGAGCAGGTTCCACTGCGGCCGCTGACCGCCGCGGAGGTCCCGGATCGGGGCACCGCCTCGGCGCCTGATCGGAGCTCTGCCACCGGGAAGGAATCCCCGGACATCGCCGAGGCGCGCGCCCGGGTGAACACGTATCCCGGCCTCAAGCGGCCCGAGGTGTTCCAGCAGGCGGGGCTCGGGTGGGTGCCGTGGATCGCGCCGGTCGCCGAGGCGGATCTCACCGAGACTCAGCGCGATGCCCTCATCGAGGCGGGACGGGCGAAGAATCCGTACTTCCGTCTGCTCGCGCGGGATCCGGCGGCGCTGCGGGCGCGGACGCTGACGGATCTCGACATCTTCTTCAACGTCAGCGACGGGGTCGGGCGGGCGGAGCGGGAGCTCGCGGCGACGGCGGCCTCGCGACTCAACGGGTGCCTGTTCTGCGCGTCGATCCATGCTGATCGCGCGACCGAGGAGTCGGGGCGGCGGGACCTCGTGCAGGCGCTGCTCGATGAAGGGACGGGGACGGCGTCGCGCCTCGGCGATCCGGTGTGGGATGCCGTCGTCGATGCCTCGGTCGCGCTCAGCCTCACGCCGTCGGCGTTCGGACCCGAGCGCGTCGGTGCGCTGCGCGCGGCGGGCCTCGACGATGCGGAGATCGTCGATGTGCTCGGCGGTGCGGCGTTCTTCAACTGGGCGAACCGGCTGATGCTCTCCCTCGGCGAGCCCGAGCTCATCGCGCCGGGGAAGTAGGGCGCGAGGGCAGGGCGCGCGAGACCGGCGCGTGTCAGGCGTTGGGCTGGCAGCTCACGCGACGTCCATGAGCGTCGAGCGAATGAGGAAGCGGTTGCCGGTCGGCGATTCGACGCTGAATCCGCTGCCGCGGCCGGGGACGACGTCGACGGTGAGGTGGGTGTGCTTCCAGTACTCGAACTGCTCGGTCGACATCCAGAAGTCGATGCCCGAGGTCGTCGCCCCGTTCGCGTCGGGTGCGGGCAGGGGCAGGTCGAAGTGGCCGAGGAGGACGTCGGCGTCAGAGGTGATGAAGTCGCCTTCGGGGAAGCACATCGGCGAGGACCCGTCGCAGCAGCCGCCGGACTGATGGAACATCAGCTGGCCGTGCTTGGCGACGAGGTCGCCGAGGAGGTCGACGGCGGCCTGCGTCATCGCGACCCGCGACTTCGACTCCCCTTCGATCGTCGGCGCGGAGTCGAGGACCGCGGCGGACGTCTGCTCGGGCGTCGTCGACGTCTGTTCGGGGGTATCGGTCATGGCACTCCTTCGTGCTTGGGCTGCCCGGGCGGTGCGGCCCCGCAATTCTTCCAGTGGGCTGCTCACTCTGACGTGGGCTGCTTGCCGTTCTGCCTGAACCTCTTCGGCCCGCGCGGCATTCGACAGGCTTCATTCCACACTATGCCGCTGAGCGCTGCGGAACAACAGGACTCGTTCGACAGCTGAATATCGTGCGGCGCAGCTGGATGCCGTGCGGCGCAGGGTGCAGTGGAGAATCTGCGCTCGCAGCTGCGCCGACCTCCGGCACGAAACTGAGACATCCCGGGGTCGGTGAGGGCCTGCGGGCGAGCGCCCAGTTTGCTTCCGATTGCACAATTACCAGGCTCGCTTGAGGGGCCTGATAATTCCGCCACAGCCCCCGGGTTCGACGGCACGCCCGCGCGCACCCAGACCGCCCCACACGACCTCTGGACACCCCGTCACCACACCCCTCCAGGGCGATCTTCCACCGACCGAGAATCACTGAGCTATTCGAAATGAATGAATTCTCTGTTCTAACTGGTTTCGATCTAACCGTTGACTTCAGATGTGATGTGAACTACACTGTTGTCATCAGCCTCGCTGAGGTGGGAAGACAGGTGACCAGCCGTGGAAGACACAACCGAATCCGCTCTTTCCGCGGACGAACCTGGCCGCACACCGTCACGCATCGACATCGATCCCTCGTCTCCGTACGCCGAGGCCGTCGCCTTCTACACCGCCAGCGATCGGGCCCAGATCACGGCATTCGAGGTCACAGCGAAGCTCTTCCTCGCCGATGTCATCGCACACCTCAACCTGCTCAATCCCGACCCCGACCGGCCGTACGAGCACGCGAGCTTCTCCGAGACCGTGCGTCGATTCGCCAAGAGCGCCGGCTGTACCGCCGACTGGGACACTGCCGACGACACCGAGGATGCTTCCGCAGGGAAGCCTGGGACCGCCTCGGCGACCCTGCCCGGATTTCCCCGTTTCCGGCCCACGCAGACCTTCAACGGCTGGGTCCACATGCATTCCCACTCCGAAGACATCGCCGAGCTCACCTCGATCCTCGGAACCACCATCGGCAGCACGTACGCTCACGTCACACACGCGATGACGCTCGTCCACGGGCTCCCCAAGTTCCATACCCGCTGCCTGGCCGGAGAATTCACCATCGAACACGTCATCGCCGCGACCCGTCAGTGCGAGAACGTGCACTTCTCACTGCTGCCCGTCATCGACGAATACCTGTGCCAGCGGCGCCCGGATGTCACGATCCAGACCTTCAAGAAGTCACTGAGCATGAAGATCGGCATCCTGCAGCCGCCCGAGGACCGCACGCAAACGGCACACGAGCGGCGGCGCGTATCTCTCACGACGAACCCCGACGGCAGCGCGTGCATGATGCTCACCGGATCCTCTGCCGAACTGCAGGCCTGCTACCTGCGCATCGAGGCATTCGCGAAGGCGATTCGCAATGGCAATACCGCCGCTTTCGCCGATCAGCTGCCCGAGGGTGCCTGCCTCGACGATCTGCGCGGCATCGACGCACTGATGTTCGACATTCTCACCAGCAGCGTTCCCCAGCTGCGCATTCAAGTGCGGGCCCGGGACACCGAAACAGGGTCGACGACGACTCGTGACATCCCGCTCGACCTCGAGAACGTGCAGACAGTCGATGACATGGCTGCCGCGATCCACACGGCGATCGGCATCGACTCTGCGGACGGAATCGACTCTTCGAACGGCATGAGTCCTGCGGCCAGCACTGTCTCCGCGGCAGGCAATGAGGGGTTGTCCGGCGAACCGGAGAAGAACGGCACCGCCGAAACCGTCGGCTCCGGCGATTCTGCCGCCCCACTCACCATTGGGGACAACGGGACCGCCGCCCACCTCGACCCGACGTCGAACGATCGGAAACGCGAGTCCTCGACCGGAATCCGGATGACGCGCCTGGACGGCATCGAGTGCGACGAGCAGGGGCGAGTTGCGTTCTCCCTCGTCCTCGTCAGCCCGACGGCCCCGTACTGGTTGGCAGGGCAGGCGCGCATGATGATCACCGTCCCGTGCATGAGCCTCATGGGCGATTCCGATCTGCCCGGCACCTTCTCCGACGGCACACCCGTCCCCGCCGACACCGCCCGAATGATCGCAGGGAACTGCTCATCGTGGATGCGGATCCTCACCGACCCTGCCACCGGCACTCCGATCGATGCGAAAGCCACGTCGTACTACATTCCCGAAGGCGTCCGGAACACACTGGTCTCCCAATGGCAGTGGTGTTCCATGCCCGGATGCCGCAGGCGCGCCGAGTCCTCCCAGATCGACCAGATCATTCCGTTCAACCACGACGATCCCGCCGCCGGCGGGCTCACAGTCTTCCGCAATCTCCACCCGATGTGCGAGCAGCATCATCAGGGCAAAACGGATGGCAGGTACTCGGTTCGGATGAACCGCCCCGGAGTGTTGGAGTTCACGTTCGCCCACGGGACACGTGTGACCACAGTCCCCGGGGAGAACCCTGTCAACGCCGAGAACGCCCGCCTCATCGAGACTCATGGGGACGCTGTTTCCTCCGATCATGCAGCCTCCTTCGACCATGCCGGCACTTCCGAACGTGAAGCTCCTGACCCCAGCCCGCCTCAGGCGGACTCGACTGCCCCAGAGCCCGGGGAGGTGCGGATCTCCAGGGATTGCCCGGGACCGGCCGCAGACAGAGGATCGCCGGGATGGACGAAGCGCACGAGTTCGATTCAAAGGAAGAACCCCGCGAAACAGGAGTGGGTCTGGGACAACGGCGAACCTCCGCCGTTCTGAACCACCGTCATTCGGAACCACCGTCATTCGGAACCACTGTCGTTCCGAACCACTGTCGTTCTGGATCACTGCCGTTCTGGATCACCGCTGTTCTGGATCACCGCTGTTCTGGATCACCGCTGTTGTGAACATCCGCCCCGAATCCGAACCCCCTCGAGTCCCAGCCTGCTCACGTCCGGAATGATCGAACAATTCAGGCCCGCAGCGTCGCGACGACAGAGATCTTGACCGATTCAGTTCGGCCCGGACCCGGCAAGGCGTCGGCGCGGACCCGGCAATGCGTCAACCCGACCCCGCCGACGAACATGCACCCGGCGCGGCACGGACCCGACCCGACCCGGCAGATTAGCGTGGACCCACCCCACCGATAGGCAGGGTCCTGCCCGGCCGACAGATGACTCCCGATCTCACGAATACCGCAGCCCTCCGCTATCGCGCGTCGGTTCGATCCTCCAGCACCCCCTTCGCACCGAACCGCTGCCGGTAACCGGTCGGAGTCAGACCGGTCTCGCGGTGGATGAGCCGACGCAGCGTCGTCGGATCGTCGTAGCCGACCGACCGCGCGATCGCCTCGAAGGTGTCACCGGTCGTCGCGAGGGCATGGTTGGCCCGCTCAACCCTCAGCCTCTGAACGTACTGCGTCACGGTCATCCCCGTCGCCTGCTTGAAGCGACGCTGCAGGGTCCGCGGGTGCGTCGACGTGACCGCAGCAAGGCGACTCAGCGTCAACGACGACCCGAGCTCTCGATCGATCGTCTCCTGCGCGAGCAGAACCACCTCGTCCTGATGCGCCGTCGACGGCAGCTGGGCCATGTACGGCAGCTGCTCGGTCCGCGGCGCATCGGCGAGCATGAACCGCGACGTCCGGATCATCATGCTCGGCCCGAAGAGCGCCTCGACCAACGACAGTGCGAAGTCGAGCCACGCCATGATCCCCGCGGCCGTGATGACATCGCTTTCGTCGATGACCATCCGGCTGGCATCAAGGCGCACGCGCGGAAACCGCCGCGCGAACTCATCGACGAATGCCCAATGCGTCGTCGCCCGTCGATGATCGAGAAGTCCCGTCTCGGCCAGCACGAACACCCCCGCACACAGACCGCACAGCACCGCCCCGTCGGCCCGCTGCGCCAGCGCCCAATCGCGCAGAATCCCGGACTCCCCCATGAGCTCAGGCGCCACGAGACTCGGTGGGAAGATGACATGGGTCGGAGCATGCGGCGTCCCCGGATGCGAATCGAACGTGCACGTCACCGCGTCACCGGTCCACTCCCAATGACTCACCCGCACGCGCCGCTCATCACCGCCGAGCAGCTCGAGCTGCTCATTCGTCACCCGGAACACATCGGTCAGCCCATAGACCGCCGCCAACTGGCAGTCACCGTAGCGGACAACAGCGATCTCCGGACTCCGCCTGTCGCGATCTCCCTGGTACATGTCGTTTGTGACCATAGCGGAATGATATCCCCGTCCATAGGCTGAATGCACAGGTCGGCTTGCAGCATCCACCCGCCGACCCCGTCGCCCACGTGGACCCGGCACTGACGACCACGATGACCCGGCGCCGTCGATGACAACGAAGGAGCATGATTCCCATGACCGAGATCCCCCAGCCCGTCACCCCGTATCTCGAACCTGAAGCCAAGGACCTCGCCGAGGCGACCGCACCGCATCCGCGCATCTACGAAGTCCCGCCGGAGGAAGGCCGCAAGATCCTCCTCGACCTCCAGAGCGGCGAGGGCGTCGAACGCCCGGATGTCGACGAGGAGTGGGTCGACGTCGACGCCGACGAATGGGGCACCGTCAAGACCCGGATCATCCGCCCCAAGGGCGCGACCGGCGACCTCCCCGTCCTCTTCTACATCCACGGCGCCGGCTGGGTCTTCGGCGACGACAAGACCCATGACCGCCTGTTCCGCGAGCTCACCGTCGGCGCGAACGCCGTCGGTGTCTTCCCGGTCTACGACCGCGCCCCGGAGAAGAAGTACCCGACCCAGGTCGAGCAGAACTACGCCGTCGGCCAGTGGGTCGCCGCCAACGGCGCCGACCACGGCATGGACACCTCGCGCATCGCCGTCACCGGCGAATCCGTCGGCGGTGACATGTCCGCCGTCTTCGCCCTGATGAACAAGGATCGCGGCGGCCTCGAGCTCAAGGCACAGGCCCTGCTCTACCCGGTGACGAACGCCGACTTCGACACCCCGTCCTACATCCAGTTCGCCGACGACTACTACCTCACCCGCGACGGCATGAAGTGGTTCTGGGACGCCTACACCACCGACGAGGCACAGCGGAAGGAGAAGTACGCCTCACCGCTGCAGGCCTCACTCGAGGACCTCAGGGGACTGCCCGAGGCTCTCGTCATCACTGACGAGGCCGACGTGCTCCGCGACGAGGGCGAGCAGTACGCGAACAAGCTGCGTGAGGCCGGCGTCCCCGTCACCTCGATGCGGGTGGCCGGCATGGTCCACGACTTCCTGCTCCTCGACAGCCTGCGCGATACGAAGGCCGCGAACCTCGCCCGGGCCGTCGCCATCGACTTCCTCCACAACGCCCTCCACGAGGAGGCGAAGCCCTTCACGAGCTGACCCGCGAGCACGCCAGTCGCGAGCTGAGGGATGAGCCTCTGTCTCCGACGAACGAGCACGAGGGCGGGCCGCCGGCCCGCCCTCGTTGCTAGGCTCGTGTCATGAGCAGCGAACTGAGCCCCGTCCTCCGGCTCATCCCCTATCTCCTGGCCATCACGGCGATCGTCGTCGTCGGGATTCCGGTGGGCCGCGACGTCGACTGGGTGTTCCGGATCCTCATCGGCGCCGTCGCGTACTTCGCGACCTTCTACCTCAGCCGGTTCGTCATCGAGCGTCTCGTCTCACGGGGGAACAGCCTCGGCGAGGATGACGATGACACCCCGACCGGGCACTGACCGCCGACTGAGCCCTGACCTCAGTTCACGAGCCCTGACCTCAGTTCACGAACCCTGACCGTCTACCGACCCCGACACCAGCAGAGTCAGCCGCCCCCTATTTCCTGTCCTGGGCGGGGATGACGACCTTGCGGATGACGATGAGGAACGACGCGGCCACGGGCACGGCGACCACCGCGCCGAGCACCCCGCCGAGCGTGCCGCCGGCGATCGCGGCGATGATGACGAGCGCGCCGGGCACATCGACTGCGGCCTTCATGATGCGGGGGCTGAGCAGGTACGCCTCGACCTGCATGTAGATGAGGTAGTAGATGCCCGCCGCGATGCCGAGTCCGGGCGAGACCATGAGGCACGACGCGGTGATGACGATCGCACCGGAGATCGGACCGATGAGCGGGATGAGCGAGGCGAGGAACGCGACGAACGCGAGCAGCGCCGGCAGCGGTGCCCCGATGATCGTGAGGAAGATCGCCGAGCACACGCCGTTGATGACGCCGAGGGACAGCTGCCCGAGGACGTAGCGTCCGATCGATCGGGTGACCTCCTCGGTGACGGAATCGACGGTGTCGCGCGAGCTCTTCGCCACGAGCGAGAGCATCGCCGACTTGATCGTCGGCAGGGTCACGGCGAAGTAGATCGTGAGGATGACGACGATGATGACGCCGGTGAGGAAGCTGAGGATCCCCGCCCCCACGGATACGACGCCGCCGCCCACGGACAGGACGTTCTTGGGATCGGAGACCCACGAGCTCACGCTCGCGAAGATCGCGTCGAGATCGACCGAGCCGGTGAACCGCCTCTCGAGTTCGTTGACCCACTCCGTCGTCGACAGTCGGGAGATGATTCCCGGCAGATCCCCGATGAACTGCTGGATCTGCGCGATGAGCGTCGGCGCGATGAGGAGGATGATCCCGGCGACGACGAGGATGAAGGCGAGCACCACGGCGATGACCGATAAGGTCCGCGAGAGCTTGCGCGCCACGAGCCACTGCACGATCGGATCGAGCCCGAGCGCGAGGAACAGCGCCAGCCCGATGTAGATGATCACCGTGCCCACCGACTGCAGTGCAGTGATGAGCGCAATGGCCAGACCGACGCCGAGCGTGCCGGTGAACCCGACGCGGAAGGCGCTGGTGATGGGGAGAGATGCGCTGGTCATGCGCCCCAGTCTAGCCAGGAGCCATGCGCTCAGCCGCCGCCACGCGTTAGGATCGGAGGCGAAACCTGAGAAGACCATCAAGAAAGCGAAACGTCGACGATGAGTTCCGAATCCACCGCCATCGATGTCTGGGACTCCCTCCTCGACCCACAAGGCGACTTCTCACTTCCCGACTTCACCGCGGTGACCGCGGAGTCCCTCCTCACCGCCGCCGAGGCGGCCACCTCCTTCGCGCTGTCCGAGGTCGACACGATCGTCGCCGACGAGGCGGACCCGACGTTCGCGACGACGACCGTCCGCTTCGAATCCGCGACCGTGCCGATGGCCCGGCTCGCCGCCCTCGTCCGCACCGTCGAATCCAACCACCTCACCCCCGACCTCACCGACGCCGTCGCCGAGGTGTGGGCTCGGCTGTCGGCGACCCGGACCGCGATCCTGCTCAGCGTCGACCTCTTCCACCGCATCGAGCAGGTCCCGACCACCGACCTCAACCCCGAGGACAAGCGCCAGCAGGAGCTGACGATCGAGAACTTCGTCCGCGCCGGAGCTCGCCTCGGCGACGAGGAGCGCGAGCAGATGGCGACGATCGAGGCCGAGCTCACCGCGCTCTCGACGTCCTTCTCCCGCGCGCTCGGCACCGACACCCGCGAGCTCGCCGTCCACCTCGGCGAGGCCGCCCAGCTCACCGGCCTGAGCGAGGACCAGATCGCGGCCGCCGCCGCCCGTGCCGGCGAGCGCGAGGTCGACGGCTTCCTCCTGCCGCTCAACAACTTCACCCAGCAGCTCGTCCTCGGATCCCTCGACGACCCCGCCACCCGAGAGCACGTCCTGACGAACTCGATGGCCCGCGGCTCCCGCGGCGGCGACGGGGACACCCGCACCCAGGTCGCCGACATCACGGCCCTGCGCGCCCTGCAGGCGAAGCTGCTCGGCTACCCGTCGTACTCCTCGTACGCGATCGACAACCAGACCGCGGGCGGTCCCGACGCCGCCGCGGACATCGTCTCCTCCCTCATCGCCCCCGCGAACGCCCAGCTCACCGCGGAACTCGACACGGTCAAGGACCGCTACGGACTCACCGAGGTGGCCCCTGCCGACGTCATGCACTACCTCGCGAAGTACCGGGCCGACGAATTCGGGGTCGACCCCGACGAGGTCGCGCAGTACTTCGAATTCGACTCAGTGCTCACCGACGGCGTCTTCCGCGCCGCCACCGGTCTCTACGGCATCACGTTCACCCGGCGCGACGGGATCGTCGGCTGGCACGACGACGTCATCGCCGTCGAGGTCACCGATCTCGGCGGACGCACCCTCGGCCTCATCCTCATCGACCCCTTCGCCCGTGACACGAAGCGCGGCGGCGCCTGGATGGACCAGCTCGTCCCCGCGTCCCGGCTGACTGGCCATCTGCCGGTCGTCACCCTCTCCCTCAACCTCGCCAAGCCCGGTCCCGGTCGACCCACGCTGCTCTCCCCCACCGAGCTGACGACCCTCTTCCACGAGTTCGGCCACGTCCTCCACGGTCTCTTCGCGAACTCGACGTACCCGTCGACGGCCGGCACCTCGGTGCCCCGCGACTACGTCGAGTTCCCCTCGCAGTTCAACGAGATGTGGCGCTTCCACCCGCAGGTCCTCCCCCACTACGCGAAGCACGTCAACACGGGCGAGCCGATGCCGCAGGACCTGGTCCAGGCGCTCATCGACAGCGAATCGTTCGGGCAGGGATTCTCGACGATCGAATACCTCGCCGCGGCGATGCTCGACCTCTCCTGGCATTCGCTCGAGGCCGGCGAGCACATCACCGACGTCCTCTCCTTCGAATCCGAGGTCCTCGCGGCATCCGGGTTCTCCCCGCTCGTCCCGCCGCGCTACCGCACGACGTACTTCGGCCACATCTTCGCCTCCGGCTATGCCGCCGGCTACTACTCGTACCTCTACTCCGAGGTCATCGCCGCATGGGTGAGCGAATGGTTCGAATCCCAGGGCGGACTCAATCGGGAGGCCGGTGAGGCGTTCCGCGAGGCGATCCTCGCCCCCGGCTACTCGGTCGACCCGATGACGGCGATCGAGCAGTTCTTCGGCGTCCGCCCCGACGTCGCCCCGGTCCTGCGCCGCCGCGGACTCGCCGAACCGGTGACCGCGGACGAACGCGACTCCGCGGCGGACGCTGAGGCGCACGCAACGGCCCCAGCCGCCGACACTGCCTCTGGCGCCGACACTGCCGACCCTGGCGCAGCTCCGGCCGCCTCCGACACTGCTGCGCCCCCGGATCCGAAGCACCATGCGAACAACACCCGCATCGCCGAGATCCTTGAAACCCACGGCATCGTTCCCCGCGTCCGACTCTTCGATGAGGCCACGCCCACGGCCGCCTCGGCGGCGGAGAAGGTCGGGGTCGAGGTCGGGGCGATCGCCAACAGCCTGATCTTCTCCGCCGGAGGCGACCCGGTGCTCATCATGACCTCGGGCGCGCACCGCGTCGACACCGACCACGTCGCCCGCCTCATCGGCGTCGACGCGCTCGACCGGGCGGACAAGGACCTCGTCCGGGCCGCCACCGGGCAGGTCATCGGCGGTGTCGCCCCGGTCGGCCACCCCGCCCCGATTCCCACGTACATCGACGTCGCCCTGCGCGGCTACCCGGAGCTCTGGGCCGCCGCGGGCACCCCGAACTCGATGATGCCCCTGACCTACGCTCAGCTCGTCGACCTCACCGGCGGGAAGGAGATCGACGTTGTCGCAGACGAATCCTGAGCAGGATCATCTCGACCAGCCGAGCCACCGCCTCGCCGCCTTCGCCTCGTCCCGGGGTCGCTACTATGCAATCTTCCTCGCGGTCTTCTGCGCGGTCCTCATCATCTCGAACATCTCGGCGACGAAGGTCATCGGCTTCGGCCCCATCGTCACCGACGGCGGAGCGTTCCTCTTCCCCATCGCCTACATCCTCGGCGACGTCATCAGCGAGGTCTACGGCTTCAGAGCCGCCCGCAAGGCCGTCATCACCGGTTTCGCCCTGCAGATCCTCGCGACCTTCGTCTTCTGGCTCGTCCTCATCTCCCCGCCGGGACCCGGCTACGAGAACCAGGACGCCTTCGCCGCCGTCCTCGGCTTCTACCCGCGCATCGTCGCAGCCTCACTCGCCGGGTACTTCGTCGGCCAGCTGCTCAACTCCTACGTCCTCGTCGCGGTGAAGAAGCGGATGGGCGAATCGAAGCTGTGGGTCCGGCTGCTCACCTCGACCGGCGTCGGCGAGTTCGTCGACACGCTCCTCTTCTGCACGATCGCCTTCGCCGGGGTCATCCCCGGCTGGGACTTCGTCAACTACGTCGTCGTCGGCTTCGTCTACAAGGTCGCCGTCGAGGTCATCCTCCTGCCGGTCACCTACCGGGTGATCACGGTCGTCAAACGCCACGAACCGAGCTACGGGCAGCCGGGTGACGGGTCACCGGGTCACGCGTAGTAGCGGCCGAGCACCTCGGACTCGAGCTCGGCGAAGCGGCCGTCCTCGATCGCCTGCCGGATCTCGGCGACGAGGCTGACGACGAAGTGCTCGTTGTGGATCGTGCACAGCGTCGAGAAGAGCATCTCCTTGGCCTTGTAGAGATGCCGAAGGTACGCGCGGGAGTAGTTCTCGCACGTGTAGCACGTGCACTCGGGGTCGAGCGGCCCGAAGTCCCGGCGGTACTTCGCCCCGGTGAGGTTGTAGCGTCCGTCGCGGGTGTAGATCGCGGCATTGCGCGCCACCCGTGACGGTGAGACGCAGTCGAAGGTGTCCGCACCGGTGCGGATCGCTTCGAAGAGGTCGTCGGGCTCGGAGATGCCGAGGAGGTGCCGCGGCTTGTCCTCCGGCAGCTCCTCGCACACCCAGCGGATGATCGTGCCGAGGTTCTCCTTCTCCAGGGCCCCGCCGATGCCGAACCCGTCGAAGTCCATCGCACCGAGGTCACGCGCGGCCTTGCGCCGCAGATCCTCGTACTGCGCTCCCTGGAGCACGCCGAAGAGCGCCTGGTAGGGCCGGTGGGTCCGCTCGGCGGTGAGCCTCCGGTGCTCCTCGATGCAGCGGATCGCCCACAACCGGGTCCGCTCGAGCGAGGTCTCCTGGTAGCCGCGGGTGTTGACGAGCGTCGTCAGCTCGTCGAAGGCGAACATGATGTCGGCGCCGAGCTCATGCTGGACGCGCATCGAGACCTCCGGGGTGAAGCGGTGCATCGTCCCGTCGAGGTGCGACTTGAATGTCACCCCGTCGTCGTCGACGTTCGACAGCCGCTCCTTGCCCACGGCGATCGCATCGTCGTTCTGCTCGCCGGTGACCTCCATCGAGATGACCTTCTTGAATCCCGCACCGAGGCTCATCACCTGGAAGCCGCCGGAATCCGTGAACGTCGGGCCGGGCCAGTTCATGAATCGGCCGAGACCGCCGGCCTCGTCGACGATGTCCGAACCGGGCTGGAGGTAGAGGTGGTAGGCGTTGGCGAGGACGGCCTGCCCGCCGAGGGCCGCGACGTCCTCGGGCTTGACGGCCTTGACCGTGGCCTTCGTGCCGACCGGGATGAAGGCGGGGGTGCGGATCTGCCCGTGCGGGGTCGTGATGACGCCGGTGCGCCCGCCCGTCTCGAGCCGAGTGCCGACCTCGAAGCCGAACTGCGAACGGTCGTTGATGGGCGCTGTCTCAGATGCTGCGGGCGATTCGATTTCGGTCACCCGCCAAGTTTAACTGGGTGGATGGCCCCGACCGTCAGCGCCGTCCTCGACGGCTCCTCCCCTCCCACCGTCCTCGACGGCGGGCTCGGCACCGCCCTCGAGGCGCGCGGGCTCGACCTCGACCACGACCTGTGGTCGGCGGCCCTGCTGCGTGAGAGACCGGAGATCCTCGCCGAGGTGCACGCCGCCTTCGCCGCTGCCGGTGCCCAGGTGCTCACGACCGCGAGCTATCAGATCAGCCCGCTCGGCCTCGCCCGCGCGGGTCTCTCACCGGCCGCGGGGCGGGCGCTCATCACCGACAGCGTCGCTGTGGCCAGGGAGGCAGCGGCGAGGGAGGCCGCGGCAAGGAAGGCCGCGGCCGGCGCGGCGCTCATCGCCGGCTCGGTCGGACCGTACGGGGCCGCCCTCGGCGACGGCTCGGAGTACACCGGCGACTACCGGCTCACCGCCGGCGAGTTCGCCGCCTTCCACCGTCCCCGTATCGACGCTCTCGTCGACTCCGGGGTCGACGTCCTCGCGCTCGAGACGCAGCCGTGCCTGCCGGAGATCCGGGTCCTCGCCGAGCTCGTCGACGCCCACGCCGTGCCCGCCTGGCTCACGGTCACCCTGTCCGATGACGGCACTCACCTGCCCGACGGCACCCCGCTGTCGGCCGTCGCCGAGGCGGTCGCGGGCACCCCGCTGATCCGGGGCCTCGGCGTCAACTGCGTCCGCCCGTCTCTCGTCGCCCCCGCGCTCGCGGCGCTGGCCGCGGCCACCGACCTGCCGCTCATCGCCTATCCGAACTCGGGTGAGACCTATGACGCCGCGACGATGAGGTGGACGACCGGGGCCGCGACTCCGGCCGCGTGGCCCGTCGCGACGTGGACCCGCCTCGGCGCCCGCCTCATCGGCGGCTGCTGCCGGACGACCCCGGACGACATCGCCGTCCTCGCCGGCCGGCTCAGAGCATCTTCCCCGGGTTGAGGATGCCGAGCGGGTCGAGCGCGTCCTTGATCGCGCGGTGCATCCGCACCGCCCCGGCATCGAGCTCCCGGCCCAGCCACTCGCGTTTCAGGTAGCCGACCCCGTGCTCGCCGGTGATCGTCCCCCCGAGGTCGAGGCCGAGCTGCATGATCTCGGCGAACGCCGCCTGCGCCTGCGCGACCATCGCCTCGTCCCGGGCGTCGAAGACGACGCTCGGATGCATGTTCCCGTCCCCGGCATGACCGGCGGTGGCGACCTCGACGTCGTACGTCTCGTCGATGAGCCGCAGCCGCCGGAAGAACTCGCCGAGGCGGGACCGGGGCACGCAGACGTCGTCGACGAGCTCCCCGCCGCCGATCCCAGTGGCGTACTGCTCCATCGCCGGTGCCACGGCCCGCCGGGCGGCGACGAGGAGGTCGCTGTCGGCGGGATCGTCGGAGACGACGACCTCGGTGGCCCCGTGCGCGGTCGCGATCTCCGCGAACCGGGCGAGCTCGGCCCGGCCGTCAGCGCCCGGGGCATCGGATTGGACGAGGAGGAGCGCACCGGCGTCGGCGGGCAGACCGAAGTCGCCGTAGGCGTTGATCATCGCCATCGTCGCCCCGTCGAGGAACTCGAGCATCGACGGCGCCGCCCCGGCCGCCATGAACGCCGAGACCGTGGCCCCGGCCGCCTCGGTGTCGGGGAAGATCCCGACCCCCGTCACCGGTGCCGGCAGTGCCGGGGTGAGTCCGAGGGTGATCTCGACGATGACGCCGAGGCTGCCCTCGGAACCAGTGAAGAGCGCGGCGAGGTCGAGGCCGGCGACCCCCTTCGCCGTCTCCCGGCCGAGGCGGGTGAGCGTGCCGTCGGCGAGGACGACGGTGAGTGCGCGCACGTAGTCCTTCGTCACCCCGTACTTGACACAGCACATGCCCCCGGCGTTCGTCGCGACGTTGCCGCCGATCGTCGAGATCGCCACCGATCCGGGGTCCGGCGGGTAGGCGAGCCCTTCGGCGGCAAGCGCCACTTTGAGGTCGGCGTTGATGACCCCGGGCTGGACCCGGCAGAGCTGGTTGACGGAATCGATCTCGAGGATCTCCGTCAGCCCCGCGACATTGAGCAGGAGCGCCCCGTCGACGGCGTTGGCACCGCCGGACAGACCGGTCCGCGCTCCCTGGGTGACGACGGGGATGCGGTGCGCGGTGGCGAAGCGCATGACCGCGACGACGTCGTCGACGGTGCGGGCGCGGACGAGGGCGAGCGCCTCCCCCGCCGGACAGAAGAGGGCCCGATCGGAGCGGTAGCCGTCGACGACATCGCGGTCGGTGACGAGCGCCCCTGGGCTCAGCTGCGCGGCGAGGTCGGCGAGCTCGGGCATCAGCGGGCGGCGAAGTCCGCGGCGACGGCACGCACCCGGTCGAGCGCCTCGTCGGCGCCGATGCTCACGCGCACCCCGCCGGCCAGACGGCGGATCGCCACGGCCTGGGCGCCGCACGCCTCTTCGAACGCCTCGGCATCCTCATCGCTGAGCGCGATCCACACGTAGTTGCCCTGCGCATCGGGGACGTCGAACCCGAGGGCACGCAGGTCGGCGGCGAACTGGTCGCGGGTGGCCGCGACCTCCTTGGCCCGGACGAGGACCTCATCGGTGCGGGCCAGCGACTCCGCGGCCGCGGCCTGGGCGGCGGCGGTGACGCTGAACGGAGCGACGACCTGACGCAGCGCGGTCGCGATCTCCGGGTCGGCGACCCCGTAGCCGACGCGCAGGCCCGCGAGCCCGTGCGCCTTCGAGAACGTGCGGGCGAGGACGAGGTTGGGGTACTCGCGGAAGGCCGCGAGCCCGTCGACCGCCTCCGCGTCGGTGGCGAACTCCCAGTACGCCTCGTCGAGGGCGACGATGACGTCGCCCGGGACCTCGGCCATGAAGCCCTCGAGCTCCGCGGTGCGCACGGACGGTCCGGTGGGATTGTTCGGCGAGCAGAGGAGGACGAGACGGGTCGTCTCGTCGATCTCCGCGAGCATCCCGGCGAAGTCGTGCCGACCGTCGGGCAGGAGGGGCACGGCCCGCTTCTCCGCCCCGCGGGCGGCGGCGAGGATCGGGTACATCTCGAACGACGGCCACGGGTAGACGACGGAGGTGCCGGCCTCGAGGGTGATGTTCGTCAGCGCCGAGAGGATCTCCGAGGCCCCCGCCCCGGTGACGACCTCGGACGGGTCGACGTCGAGGTAGGCGGCGAGATCGGCGACGAGACCCGTCGACTTCGGATCGGGGTAGGCCGCCGGAGTCTGCGTGGCCGCGACGACGGCGTCATGGACGCCCGGCAGCGGTGAGAGGTGATTCTCGTTCGACGACAGCTTGTACGGGGTCAGTCCCGGGGCGTCGGCCGGGGGCTTGCCCGGCTTGTAGGGCGGGAACTGGGACAGCGCATCACGAAGGAGGAATCGTTTCGACATGGTCTTATCGTGACACACGCAACAGGCGCAGGGCACGGCGGGGACGAAGATGGCCCTGCAGTCACGTGATTCTGCAGGGCCACCGGGGATGAGTCGCGGACTCGAGGGGCATCCGGACTCGGTGGGTGGTCGCCGCCGGATGCGAAGCGGCCGTGGGTGGCGGCCCCTTCTGCAGAAGTAGACCCGCGGGAGGCGCCCTTCGTTCGCGAGATCGGGTGAATTCTTCGTCACAGCCGCAGCTGCCGGCGATCACTGGCGTCCTGCCGACGGCTCCAGACATCCTGCCGACGATCGCACGTGAGCGATTGTGGGATGGCAGTGGGGAAACTAGAATATTCAATCAGCGCTTCCCCGCTTTCCGCGCCCGCCGCCGACGCTGCGCCCTCCCCGTGAGCAGCGACGCCCTGATCCCCACCCGAGGCAGAGAACCGATGTCCGACCCCAGGATTCCCGACTCCGCTTCCGACGACCCGGAATCTGCGGCACGCAAGGCCGAACACGACGCCGAATACGACTCAGAATCCGCCGCATCCGCCGCGGAGGACCCCGAGGCCGCGGAGCGCGAGGCCGCCGACGCCGAGCTCTGCACGGTCATCGTCGACCGCGGTCCCGATTCCGAAGCCGGTCGCCGCGCATTCGCGCAGCTCTACGCCCGCCACCGCCTGCCGGCCCTCCACTTCGCTCTGCGGCTGACGGGCGACTACACCCGCGCCGAGGATGCCGTGGCCGAGGCGTTCGCGAAGATCTGGCGCGCGTGGGGCAACGGCGCCGGTCCGCAGGAGTCCTTCAAGTCCTACCTCATGACCGCGGTGCGCTCGGAGTCGTTCCGGCTCACCGCGATGACGGGGGCGACGACGACCGTCGAACCCGACGTGCTGGCGTTCCTCGCCGGCGGCACGAGCCGGGACCATGCGAGCGAGGTCTCCGAACGCGACCAGCTGGGCCGCGCCTTCCGGACTCTGCCGGCGACGTGGCAGACGGCGATCACGCTCATCGACATCGACGGCACCCCGACCGCTGCCGCCGCGGAGTCGCTGGGACTGTCGGTCAACTCGTTCCATTCGCTCCTCCACCGCGCCCGGGAGGGTCTGCGGACGGCGTACCTGCAGGAGCATGTCGAACCGGCGAAGCCGTCGTGTGCGGAGTACTCCTCGGAGCTCGCGCGCTACGTCCGCAATCAGCTCGGCATCAAACGCGGAAAGTCGGTCGAGACGCACCTGCGCCACTGCCGCTACTGTCGCCGCCAGTCCGTGCTGCTGACGAAGATCAACACGAAGCTCGGGGCGTGGCTCACCCCCGCCGTCCTCGCCGGCGCTCTCATCGAGTCCGAGCAGTTCCCGGAGGCTCTCGCTGGAGCCGCCGGCGGTGCCACCGCGCCCGACGCCTCTGCCGCGCAGAACTCCGAGACCGTGTTCTTCAGTCCGGAGTCGGCCGGCGGTCAGGGAGGCTCGTCGGGCACAGGATCCGGGTTCGCCCTCGGCCTCAAGATCGCCGCGGCCGTCGTCATCGCGACGGCGGCGATCGCCGCGGGCGTCTGGGCACTCAACCCGAACCGGGGCACCCCGGAGGCCGAAGGGCCGACGTCGTCACCGGTGCAGCCGGAGACCGGCCTGACCGACGACGACCTCGGCGATGATGTGCGCTCGCCGGCGGCACCGCCGGAGGCCGGGTCTCCCGACGCCGAGGATCCCGCGGGCCCCGACGACGAGGGCCCCCGCAACGCGGCTCCGGTTCCGGCGCAGCCGCGGGTCCCGGCGCCCCCGGCCCCGGGAGAGCCCGGCGGGCCGAACGCGGAACCGCCGGCACCGCGCGACCCCGGCCCCGGCAACCCGGGTCCTGGAGATCCCGGTCCCGGCGATCCAGGCCCAGGAGACCCCGGCCCCGGGGAGCCTGCGCCTCCCCCGGCACCGCCGACCGATCCCCCACAGCCGCCATCGCCGACGCAGCCACCGACGACACCTCCGCCGCCCACACCCTCGGATCCGCCGACGACGAGCCCGCCGCCCACGTCGCCACCGCCGACGACGCCACCGCCCACGTCGCCACCGCCGACCTCACCTCCCCCGACGTCGCCCCCGCCGACGACGCCGACTCCGACGCCGACGCCCTCGGACCCGGGTGGCCGCTGCCACGACGTCGGCTGGGGATGGCACTGCCACTGAGCGTGATCCTCGTCTCCTGACACCGGTGCGCCCGTCCCCCGACTTCGGGTTGAACCTGTGCTCGGAGTAGTCTGAAGGTCGATACTTCACGCCTCTGACGAAGATTGCGAGTGGAAATGCCCTCAACGCAGGAAAAGGTCGACGTTGTCCTCATCGGCAGCGGCATCATGAGCGCCACCCTCGGCGCGATGCTGACCGAACTCCAGCCCGAATGGGACATCCGGGTCTACGAGAAGCTCGACTATGTCGCGAAGGAGAGCTCCGACCCCTGGAACAACGCCGGCACCGGCCACGCCGCTCTCTGCGAGCTCAACTACACCCCTGAGGACGCGAACGGCCACATCGACCTGACGAAGGCCGCGCAGATCAACGAGCAGTTCCACCACTCACGCCAGTACTGGTCGCACCTCGTCGACAACGGCGTCCTCCCCGAACCGAAGAACTTCATCAACCAGGTCCCGCACATCAGCTACGGACGTGGCGAGAAGGGACGCGACTACATCAAGAACCGTCGTGAGCAGATGGTGCGCAACCCGCTGTTCGCCGAGATGGAGTTCACCGACGACCCGGCCACGCAGGCCGAATGGCTGCCGCTGATGTTCGAGGGCCGCGGCCCCGGGCAGGTCAACGGCATCTCCCGCACGCAGATCGGCACCGACGTCGACTTCGGGTCGCTCTCCCGCCAGCTGCTGCGCTACATGGCCGACAAGGGCGCGACGATCCGCACGAGCCACCAGGTCACCGACCTCGACCGCTCCTCCGACGGCTGGACCGTCACCGTGCGCGACCTGCTCTCACGCGAGACGCACAAGATCGGGGCGAAGTTCGTCTTCATCGGCGCCGGCGGCGGCGCCCTGCCGCTGCTCCAGAAGTCCGGCATCCCCGAGGGCCGCGGCTACGGCGGCTTCCCCGTCTCCGGCATCTTCCTCCGCACCGCCAACCCCGACCTCGTCGCCCGCCACCAGGCGAAGGTCTACGGTCAGGCGTCCTTCGGCGCCCCGGCGATGTCGGTGCCCCACCTCGACACCCGCGTCGTCGACGGCAACGAGTACCTGCTCTTCGGCCCCTACGCCGGGTTCTCCCCGAAGTTCCTCAAGCAGGGCCGCTTCACCGACCTGCCGTTCTCCGTGCGCGGCAACAACCTCGGCACGATGCTCGGCGTCGCGAAGGACAACACCGACCTCGTCACCTATCTCCTCTCGGAGCTCGCGGCCTCGAAGAAGGCCCGCTTCGAGTCGATGAACGAGTTCATCCCCTCCGTCGACCCCTCCGACTGGGAATTCATCCAGGCCGGTCAGCGCGTCCAGGTGATGAAGAACGTCCCGGGCAAGGGCGGCGTCCTCGGCTTCGGCACGGAACTCGTGTCCTCGGCCGACGGCTCGATCGCCGCCCTCCTCGGCGCCTCTCCCGGAGCCTCGACGGCCGTGGCGATCATGCTCGGCCTGCTCAAGACGTGCTTCCCGCGTCAGTACGACGGCTGGGAGCCGGCACTCAAGGACATGGTGCCCTCGCTCGGCCGTGACCTCGCCGACGACGAGACCCTGCTCACCGAGCTCTCCGAATACACCGCCCGCACCCTCCAGCTCATCTGAGGCGCTCCAGTTCGACGGAGCCCCTGCCGCCCTGCCGCTCATCCGAGCCGCAGGGCGGCAGTCGTCCCTGAGTCCCGGAGTCCTAGAGCTCGACCTGCCGGTTGACGTCCTTGTAGAGCAGGTAGCGGAAGCGCCCGGGACCACCGGCATAGCAGGCCTGGGGGCAGAACGCGCGCATCGAGATGAAGTCGCCCTCCTGGACCTCGACCCAGTCGCCGTTGAGGCGGTAGACGGCCTTGCCCTCGAGGACGTAGAGCCCGTGCTCCATCTCGTGCGTCTCCGCGAACGGGATGACCGCCCCGGGTTCGAACGTCACGATGTTGACGTGCATGTCGTAGGCGAGGTTCGCCGGATCGAGCGGCCGCGTCGTCCGCCACCGGTTGTCGGTGCCCGGCATCGCTGCGGGCTCGACGTCGGCCTCGTTGCCGAAGGCCGCCTCCGGGGTCAGCCCCGCAACCGGCTGGTAGCGCTTGCGCACCCAGTGGAAGCGGGCCGCCTCGGTGCCGGTCGAGCGCGCACTCCACGCCGACCCGGCCGGCAGGTACGCGAACCCGCCGGGGGTGAGGACATGTGCGGTGCCCTCGTGGGTGACGGTGAGCTCGCCGGCCATGAGGAAGAGGAAGCCCTCGACCCCTTGCTGCGGCTCCGGTGCCTCCGACCCGCCGCCGGGCGCGACCTCGAGGATCGTCTGCGAGAACGTCACCGCGCCCCCGGCCACCGGCTTCGAGAGCACCCATGACCGCGTGTCCGTCCACTCCGGCAGCGCCGAGGTGACGATGTCGCGCAGGACGCCGCGCGGGATGACGGTGTAGGCCTCGGTGACGATCGCCCGGTCGGTGAGCAGATCGGTCTGCGGTGGGTGTCCCCCGGTCGGGGCCCAGTAGGTGGTCATGCGTGCGTCTCCTTCGTCGTCGTGGACAGCGGCTCACCGGTCAGCGTTCCCGTCCGGGCGAGCAGCTCGAGGTCGCCGGCCGACAGGTCGGTGCGCTCGGCGATGTCGTCGGGGGTGTGGGCGCCGCAGGTGAGGCCGCGGCTGAGGTAGCGGGCGAGCGCTTTCGCCGTCGCGGGTTCGTCGAGGACCGCCGAATCCGTCGCGTGGACGTAGTTGCGCAGGCGGGCGGCGGCGAGCTCGAGGCCCTCCCGGTAGAACCGGAAGGTCGCGAGGAACCGGGTCGGCAGCTGGTGCGGGTGCATGTCCCAGCCCTGGTAGATGCCGCGGCGCAGGTGGCGGCGGACGAGGCGGGCGTGGAGGCTCCACGCCTGGTGCATCGCCTCGGGGTCGCCGACCGGGAGGATGTTCGTCGACCCGTCGGAGAGGTGAACCCCGGTCCCGGCGACGGCGAGGAGCATCTGGTTCTTCGCGAAGTCCGCGACCGGGTGCTCCATCGACTGATAGGCCGCGGCGATGCCGAGCGAGGCCGAGTAGTCGTACGTCCCGTAGTGGAGGGAGGTGATCCGGCCCTGCCCGACGTCGAGCGCCCGGGTCAGCGGCACGGTGCCGTCGGCGCCGAGGACGATCTGCGGGGTCTCGACCTGGACCTCGAAGGTGATCGATCCGGCGGGCAGGCCGTGCTCCTCCTCGAGGCTGCGCACCGCGAGCACCATGGCGCTGACCTGGTCGACGGTGCTCACCTTCGGCAGGGTGAGCACGAGCCCGGTCGGCAGCGCTCCCCCGTTCGCGGCGAGCACCTCGGTGACGAAGAGGTCGAGTGTGCGCAGTCCGCGCGCCCGCGTCGCGGCCTCGAGCGACTTGAACCGGATGCCGACGAAGGCCGGCGCCCCGGTCTCGGCGCGACCGGCCACCGCGGTGCGCGCGGCCGCGATGACGGCCGCGTCCTCGGCGGCGTCGCCCTGGTCGCCGAACCCGTCCTCGAAGTCGATGCGCAGATCCTCGATCGGCTCGGTCGCAAGCTTCGTCGTCACCGCCTCGGCGAGCTGCTCGGCCTCTCTGGCGACCTGGTGGAGGCTCGGCGGGGTCGCCCCGAAGCTCTCCCCCATCTCCTTGCGGGAGGCGACGATGACGCGTTCGGCCAGTTGGACCATGCCGCCGCCGGCCTCGACGGCCGCCAGCGCCTGTTCACCCCACTCCCGCGGCAGTGTCGGGGTGACCTGGTGACCTGGGACGTAGACCGTGTGGATGGGTTGGCGGACGTCCCGATCGCCCGGATAACGCGTGCTCAGCACCTCGTCGGTGTCCGTGAGGAGAGCATCGATGTCATCGAGCGTGGATTGCTTCACTGTTCCTCTTTCCCTGTCTGTCGGCGTGAGTCCGGCCACGATGCCGGGATCACCCCATTGTCGCTCATGTCTGATCTCAGCACCCTCCGACTCACTTCGACACCGAGGCGACCGCCTCGGCGACCCTGTTCGCGACCTCCGGGTCGAAGACGGAGGGGATGACGTAGCCGGGGTGGAGGTCCTCGGGCGCGATGCACGAGGCGATCGCGTCGGCGGCGGCGACCATGATGTTCTCGTCGACATCGGTGGCCTCGGCGTCGAGGAGGCCGCGGAAGATGCCGGGGAACGCGAGGACGTTGTTGATCTGGTTCGGGTAGTCGCTGCGCCCGGTGGCGACGACCGCGGCGTGCTTGAGCGCCTCGGCGGGGTCGACCTCCGGGTCGGGGTTGGCCATCGCGAAGACGAGCGCGCCCTCGTTCATCGCCGCGATGTCGGCGCCGTCGAGGATGTTCGGGGCGGAGACGCCGATGAAGACGTCCGCGCCGACGACCGCCTCCTTGAGTGTTCCGGTGAACCCCTCGGGGTTCGTGTTCTCCTGCAGCCACCGCTTGTGCTCGGTGTCGACCGTCGAGTTCGGGCCGATCGCCCCGTCGCGTCCGCATGCGATGATCGTCCGGGCGCCGGCGACCTGGAGGAGACGGATGATGGCGTGGCCGGCGGCACCGACGCCGGAGACGACGATGCGGACGTCGCCGATGTCCTTGCCGACGACGGTGAGCGCGTTCTTCAGCGCCGCGAGCGTGACGATGCCCGTGCCGTGCTGGTCGTCGTGGAAGACGGGGATGTCGAGTTCCTCGCGCAGGCGCCGCTCGATCTCGAAGCAGCGGGGCGCGGAGATGTCCTCGAGGTTGATCCCGCCGTAGGCCGGGGCGATCGCCTTGCAGATCGCGATGATCTCCTCGGTGTCCTTCGTATCGAGCGCGACCGGCCACGCGTCGACTCCGGCGAACTGCTTGAAGAGCACGGCCTTGCCCTCCATGACCGGCATCGCGGCCTCGGGGCCGATGTCGCCGAGCCCGAGCACCGCCGTGCCGTCGGTGACGACGGCGACGGTGTTGCGCTTGATCGTCAGGCGCCGGGCGTCGTCCTTGTTCTCAGCGATCGCCTTGCACACGCGGGCGACCCCCGGGGTGTAGGCGCGGGAGAGGTCGTCGCGGTTGCGCAGCGGGACCTTCGGGGTCGATTCGAGCTTCCCGCCGAGGTGGAGGAGGAAGGTGCGGTCGGAGACCTTCCTGACGTCGACGCCGGGCAGGGATCCGAGTTCGCTCGCGACCTCCTCGGCGTGGGGGACGTCGCGGGTGTCGGCGCTGACGTCGATGACGACGGTGTCGGGGGTGGATTCGACGACGTCGAGCGCGGTGATGCCCGCTCCCGTCTTCGCCGCGGCCGCGACGAGATCGGACGTCGACGACTGGCCGACGGCGGTGGCCACACGCAGGGTGATGGAGTATCCGGGGCTGGGAACAGCCATGACTGTCATCCTCTCTGATGGAATCATTTCCGTATTATGGATGTTAGCTTCTGTATTGCGGAATATCTAGCGGGCGACGGCGCCGAACGGAAACTTTCTTCCATTCGACGCTAGACTGTGCGGAAGTGTCGCCCACTTCGAGGAAGAGGACAACGGATGACCACGAACGACGCCGAGACCCCTGCGGTCCGCCAGACCAAGGGCGGAGTCCAATCCGTCGAACGCGCATTCGGCCTCCTCGAGTGCATCGCGAACTCCGCCGGGTCGGCGACGCTCAGCCACATCGCCGCCGACGTCAACCTGCCGCTGCCGACGATCCACCGTCTCCTCGGCACGCTCGTCAGCCTCGGCATCGTCCGGCAGCTGCCCAACCGCGGGTACGCGCTCGGCCCCGGCCTCGTCCGCCTCGGCAACCTCGCCGGCGCGCAGCTCGGCGCGATCGCCCGCCCCCACCTGCGCACCCTCGTCGCCGAACTCGGGGAGTCGGCGAACGTCGCGACCCTCGACGGCGACATGGTCGTCTACGTCGATCAGGTCGCCTCGG
Organism: Brevibacterium sp. XM4083; assembly: GCF_006489205.2. Classification (GTDB taxonomy): domain Bacteria; phylum Actinomycetota; class Actinomycetes; order Actinomycetales; family Brevibacteriaceae; genus Brevibacterium. The sequence continues at coordinate 453,241 of NZ_VFYR02000004.1, forward strand.
ACCGGCAGATGCGTATGTTCACCGAGGTGGGCCGGCGCACGCACATGCACGACACGGGAGTCGGCAAGGCGATCCTCGCGCAGCTCGACCCCGCGCAGGTCCGCAGCATCGTCGCGACCGCCGGGATGCCGACGCCGACCGAGCACAGCATCGGCACCCTGGGGGAGCTCGAGGCCGAGCTCGAGCGGATCCGGCAGCGCGGGTACTCGATCGACGAGCAGGAGCAGGAGCTCGGCGTCCGCTGCTTCGCGATGTCGGTGCCCGGTGCCCCCTCTCCGCTCGCGATCTCCGTGTCCGGCCCGATCAGCCGCGTCGACGACGACTTCGCCGCCCGCGCGATCCCGCTCCTGCGCTCGGTCGCCGAGCAGATCAGCGCGGACATGCAGCCCGGGGCCTGAGCCTCAGGAGTCCCCGCCGGCGGTGCCCGAGGTGCCCGCCGTGACCTCGCCGAGGCGGTACGTCGCCGCGGCCTCGACCGGTGCCCTCTCGTCGACCTCACCGCGGTCGGCGAGGAGCTGCAGGGTGCGCACGACCATCGAGTGCGCATCGATCCTGAAGTGCCTGCGCGCCGCGGCCCGGGTGTCGGAGAAGCCGAAGCCGTCGGCACCGAGCGTCGCGAAGTCCTGGGTGAGGAACGGCCGGAGGAGATCGGGCTGGGTCGAATCGAAGTCGCTCGTCGCGATGATCGGCCCCGGCTCTGCCCCGAGGCGCCGGCGCACATACGGCACGCGCGGCTCCGCCTCGACGTCGAGGAGACGCTGCGCCTCGCAGTCGAGCGCCTCTCGGCGCAGCTGCGCCCACGACGTCACCGACCACACGGCCGCGTCGACGCCCCAGTCGGCGGCGAGCAGCTCGCGGGCCTCGAGCGCCCACGGCACGGCCACGCCCGAGGCGAGCAGCTGAGCCTGCGGCCGCTGGGTACCGGCGTCGGACGGCGCACCGGCCCCCGCCTCGGCGATGCGGTGGAGGCCTGCGAGGATCCCATCGACGTCGACGTCCTCGGGCTCGGCCGGCTGGAGCATCGGCTCGTTGTAGACGGTGAGGTAGTACATGACGTTGCGCTCATCGTCGCCGAGGTCGTGCTCGCCGTACATCCGGTGGAGGCCGTCGCGGACGATGTGGGCGATCTCGTAGCCGTACGCGGGATCGTAGATCCGCAGCGCCGGATTCGTCGCCGCGAGCACCGGCGAGTGCCCGTCGGCGTGCTGGAGCCCCTCCCCGGTCAGGGTCGTCCGCCCTGCGGTCGCGCCGATGATGAACCCGCGGGTCATCTGGTCCGCCGCCGCCCAGAACGCGTCGCCGGTGCGCTGGAAGCCGAACATCGAGTAGAAGACGTAGATCGGGATCATCGGCTGCCCGTGCGTCGAATACGCGGTGCCCGCCGCGGTGAACCCGGCCGCCGCCCCCGCCTCGTTGATGCCGACGTGGAGGAGCTGCCCGGTCGGGGCCTCCTTGTAGGAGAGGAAGAGCTCCCGGTCGACGGCGAGGTAGTTCTGGCCGTTGGGGTTGTAGATCTTCGCCGTCGGGAAGAACGCGTCGATGCCGAAGGTGCGGGCCTCATCGGGGATGATCGGCACGATCCGCTCGCCGACGCCCTTCTCGCGCATGAGGTCCTTGAGCAGGCGGACGAAGGCCATCGTCGTCGCCGCCTGCTGGTGGCCCGAGCCCTTCGCTGCCTGCGCGAACGCCTTGTCGCTGACCGCGGGCAGGGAGATCTGCGAGCGGGAGCGCCGCCGTTCGGGGACGAAGCCGCCGAGGCTCCGCCGCTTCTCGAGAAGGTACTCGATCGCCTCGTCGCCCGCGCCCGGATGATAGTAGGGCACGGCGTAGGGATCGTCGTCGATGACTTTGTCGCTGATCGGGATGTCCATCCGGTCGCGGAAGACCTTGATGTCGGCGGCGGTGAACTTCTTCATCTGGTGCGTGGCGTTGCGCGACTCGAAGCTCGTGCCCAGCCCGTAGCCCTTGACCGTCTGGACGAGGATGACCGTCGGCCTGCCGGTCACCGCGACCGCCCGATCGTAGGCGTCGTAGACCTTCTGGTAGTCGTGGCCGCCGCGCTTGAGGTTCCAGATGTCGTCGTCGCTCAGGTGCTCGACGAGGCTCTTCGTCACCGGTGAGCGGCCGAAGAAGTTGTCGCGGATGAACCCGCCGGACTCGGCCTTGAACGTCTGGTAGTCCCCGTCGAGGGTCTCGTTCATGATGCGCACGAGCTCTCCCGTGCGGTCGGCGGCGAGCAGCTCGTCCCATTCCCGGCCCCAGAGGACCTTGATGACGTCCCAGCCGGCCCCGGTGAAGGTCGCCTCGAGCTCCTGGACGATCTTGCCGTTGCCGCGCACCGGCCCGTCGAGGCGCTGGAGGTTGCAGTTGACGACGAAGGTGAGGTTGTCGAGGCCCTCGTTCGCCGCGAGCTGGAGGGCCCCGCGCGATTCGGGCTCGTCCATCTCCCCGTCGCCGAGGAACGCCCACACCCGCTGGTCGCTCGTGTCGGCGATGCCCCGGTGGTGGAGGTAGCGGTTCATCTGCGCCTGGTAGATCGCGTTGATCGGGCCGAGGCCCATCGACACGGTCGGGAACTGCCAGAACTCGGGCATGAGCCGCGGATGCGGATACGAGCTCAGGCCGTGCGGGGCCCGCGAGGCCTCCTGGCGGAAGCCGTCGAGCTGGGCCTCGGTGAGCCTGCCCTCGAGGAACGCCCGGGAGTACATCCCCGGGGAGGCGTGGCCCTGGAAGAAGACCTGGTCGCCGCCGCCGGGATGGTCCTGGCCGCGGAAGAAGTTGTTGAGCCCGATCTCGTAGAGGGTCGCGGCCCCGGCGTATGTCGAGATGTGGCCGCCGACGGAGACGTCGGGGCGCTGCGCGCGGTGGACGAGCATCGCGGCGTTCCAGCGCAGCCACTTCCGGTAGCGGCGCTCGAGCCGCTCGTCACCGGGGTAGGTCGGCTCCTGGTCGGCGGGAATCGTGTTGACGTAGTCGGTCGTCGTGACCTTGGGTGCGGCTACGGAGTTCGTCGCCGCGCGGCGGCGCAGCGCGTCCATGATCTCTCCCGCCCGCGCGGTGCCGCGGGCGGCGACGAGTCCCTCCCAGGACTCGAGCCATTCGTCGACCTCCTCGTCGGCGGGACTCGTGGACAGGGCGGCATCAGGGCGTGATGACAGTGCGGTCATAGGGGTTTGCCTCTCAGTGGCCCACCGCGGTCAGGGGCGGGTCCGAAGGGTGCGGCACCGAGGCGGGACGGCGCAGGAACGGCCGTCCCGCCTCGGTGGTGATTGGAACGGGTCAGCAGAACCCGGCGATGTTCGTCCAGGCGCTCGTCGACTCCTCCACCCCGTCACGGGTGAAGGTCGCCTCGATGAGGCCGTAGGGACGGTCGGCGACGATGAAGACCTCGTTGGGGTTCTCGAGGCCGAAGCGCTCGATGTCGTAGAGGAAGTGGTGCTTGTTCGGGCACGAGAAGCGGATCTCGTCGATCTCCGGGACCTCGCTGATGACCTTCTCGCCCATCATGTAGAGGGTCTGCTGGAGGGCCTTCGAGTAGTGGTCGGTGAACGCCTCGAGGATGATGCCCTTGACCTTCTCATACGTCTGGTCGAAGTCGAGGTCCGTGGTGTTGTAGATCCACCGGGTGGCGATGTCGGTCGCGAGGATCCGGTCCTCGGTCTCCGGCAGGGACGTGTATTTGTCCTTCGGGTAGCCGACGAAGCCCGACTCCGTCGTCTTGAGCACCGTGAGGTCGCGGAAGCCGGAGATCAGCGTGTCCGTCTCACCGTCGCGGGTGAGCACGACCGTGCGGATCTCCGGGGCCGCCCGGTAGAACGAGTGGTCGTGGTCGTTGATGCGGTCCCAGCCGAACTCCTCGGCCTCCCAGCGTCCGCCGCTCACCCAGTCGAAGCTGCCGGTGAAGTGGTCGGCGAGCCCGAGGAGGAACTGCTCGGGCGAGGACACGCCGAGCTCCTTGGCCTTCGCGAAGATCGTGTTCTTCTGGGTGTCGGTGGCGACGACGTGTGCGTTGTCGCCCTCGGTGTGCGCGGTCTCGAAGTCGCCCCACAGCTGGGAGGTGACATTGAGGTCGCGGATCTCATGGCGGTCCGAATCGCGGTAGACCCGCATGAGACGGTTCTCCGCCTTGCCGTACTGGTTCGTCGTCAGTTTCACAGTGCTCATTGCGTACTCCTCGTAGTGCCGCCGCGCACGCGCGGCAGCCCGGATATCTCACGAGGCCGGCGGTTGTCTCCCGGTCGGCTTCGGCGGTTTGTTGAGGATGGAGATCCTGCAGGGGGCCTGCTTCCCCTGATGACGATGTGCGGGCCTCAGCTGCCCCGATACGTGCTGTAGGCGAAGGGGCTGAGCAGAAGCGGGATGTGGTAGTGGGTCTCACCCGGGGCGACGGTGAAGTCGATCGTCACCTGCGGGTGGAAGTGGTCCTGGCCACGGGCGGTGAAGTACTCGCCGGTGCCGAAGACGATCCGGTACGTGCCGGGCTCGAGCGTCTCGGGGCCGAGCTGGGAGACCCGCCCGCCGGTATCCGTGCGCGCCTGCGCGAGCGTCTCCTCACCGCTGAGCAGCGTCACGGCGAGGTCGGCGGCGGGGGTGCCGGCGGTCGAGTCGAGGGCATGGGCGGAGATGAAGCTCACGAGAGGATTCCTTCCAGGCGGATGACGGCGATCTCGATGAGCTGAGCGCCCACCTCGGCGATCTCCTCGTCATCGGAATTGGCCATCCGGCGGTCGAGTTCGGAGAGGATCTCCGCAGGCGTGCGGCCTGCGGCGCGGATGAGGAAGACCCGGTCGAAGCGCTCCTCGTACGCGGCGTTGCCGGCGCGCAGACGCTCTTCGACGTCGGTCTCGAGCGCACCCAGGCCCGCCTGCTCACGGGAGGAATGGGCCGCCTCGGCGGAATCGCCTTCCGCTTTCTCCCCGATCCTGGGATGATGGGTCAGCGCGGCTTCGATCTCCTGCGGCTGCAGGGGTGAGGCGGCGGTGCGGGCGAATTCGGCGGCCGTCGCGACCGACTCGAAGGGGCGACCGGCGACGACGGTGTCGATCCAGCGGTCGACGTCGAGGCACGGGCGCAGCACGTCGCGGGCCTCGCCCGCCGGCAGCCGATCGAATTCGATCAGGTCCACATCGACCTCGTTTCGCATCTCGGAAGTTCTCTTCCATTCGTTTCCACGAGTGTGGCCTGCGTCTCGCCGGGATGTCAAATCCGTTTTCCGCCTCCAGTGGTCGATTTCGGAAAATTTCTTCCGTATCATGGATATTGACGGCGCCGACTTCGGTGCCGGCGACAGTGGTGTCGAGAGAATCGGTGAGGTTGAATGTGGCTATGACTCCGACGATCGTCTGCGCCCCCGATTCCTTCAAGGGCTCCGCCGGCGCACCCGCGGCCGCGGCGGCGCTCGCGCGCGGGGCCCGGCAGGCCTTCCCGGCCGCGACGATCACCGAGCTGCCCTTCGCCGACGGCGGCGAGGGCACCCTCGAGGCCCTCCTCGCGGTGTGGGGCACGCCGGCGCGCACCGTCGACGTCGTCGACGCCCTCGGCCGTCCGGCGACCGCCCGCTACGGACTCTCCGCCGATGGCAGGACAGCGGTCATCGAAGCCGCCCAGGCCAACGGCCTCCCCCAGGTCTCCGACGTCCCCCTCGACCCCGAACGCGCCGGGACGTACGGCGTCGGCCTCATCGCCGCCCAGGTCCTTAACGACGGCGTCGACGAGATCCTCCTGTGCATCGGCGGTTCGGCGAGCACCGACGGCGGGGCCGGGATCGTCGCGGCCCTCGGCGCCGCCCTCACCGACTCCGCCGGGGAGCCGATCGCCCCCGGCGGCGGCGGACTCTCCGCCCTCGCCGCCGTCGACGCCTCCGGTCTCGACCCGCGCGCCCGCACCGTGACCTGGCGCATCGCCGTCGACGTCGACAATCCGCTCACCGGCCCGCGCGGGGCAGCGGCCGTCTTCGGCCCGCAGAAGGGCGCCGATGCCGTGACCGTGACGCGCCTCGATGACAACCTCGCCCATTTCGCCGAGGTGCTCGGCAGCGAGCATGCCGCGACCCCCGGGTTCGGGGCCGCCGGCGGGATCCCGCTGGCGCTCACCGCCCTCCTCGGCGCCGAGGTCGTCCCGGGCTCGCGCATGGTCGCCGAGGCCGTCGGGCTCACCGCGGCCCTCGCCGGCGCCGACCTCGTCCTCACCGGCGAGGGGTCGTTCGACTCCCAGTCGCTCGGGGGCAAGGTCGTCGCGGCCGTGCGGGACCACAGCCCCGCCTCGGCGCGCATCATCGTCGTCGCCGGACGCGTCGGACTCACCCCCGCCGAGTGCCGGGAGGCCGGCATCACCGCCGCGCTCTCGATCGCGCCCGGGCCGGCGGACCTCCCCGAACTCTCGGCCCGCGCCGAGGAGCTCATCGAAGCGACCGCCGCGCACGCGTGTGCACTCGTGGCGGCCGGACACCAACAGAAAGGGCACTGATCATGGCGAACACACTCACGGTCGGACAGCAGGCACCGGACTTCTCCCTGCAGGACGCGAACGGACAGACCCACTCGAAGGCGGACCTGGCAGGCAAGCGCTTCATCCTCTACTTCTACCCGAAGGCGGCGACGCCCGGCTGCACGACCGAGGCGTGCGACTTCCGCGACAACCTCGCGTCGCTGACCGCGGCGGGCTTCGAGGTGCTCGGGGTCTCCCCCGACGGCCCCGAGGCGCTCCAGGCCTTCGCCGCGGACGAATCGCTGACCTTCCCGCTGCTCTCCGACCCGGATGCGGCCGTCGCGAAGGCCTACGGCAGCTACGGGGAGAAGACGATCGGCGATCGGACCGTCGAGGGCACGCTGCGCTCGACCTTCGTCGTCGACGAGTCGGGTGCCCTCAGCCTCGCCGAGTACAACGTCTCCGCCGACGGCCACGTCCGGCGCCTCCGCGAGACCCTCGACGTCTGACCCGACACGTCTGACGCAGGACAGCCCTCCGGGCGCTCAGCGATGTCGCTGGGTGCCCGGAGGGCTGTTGGGGCCGCTCCGCGGTCAGCGGGCGGTGAGGAGCCGGCCGTGGGGGACCGTGAAGTCAACGGGAGCGCCGCCGAGCAGCGTGTCAGTGACCCGGCCGCGGACGACGCGCTGATCGTATGCGGTGATCTGGTTGCGGTGGTAGAGCTCGGTCGCCGACACCGTCCACTCCTCGTCGGGGGCGAAGACGGCGAAGTCGGCGTCGCCGCCCACGGCGATCGCGCCCTTGCCGGCGACGCGGGCGACGGCGGCGGGGGCCGCGGACATCCAGCGGACCACCTCGGCGAGATCGATGCCGCGCCGTGCCGCCTCCGTCCACACGAGCGAGAGACCGAGCTGCAGAGACGAGATCCCACCCCACGCGGCACCGAAGTCACCGGAGTCGAGGAGTTTGAGCTCGGCCGTCGACGGCGAGTGGTCGGAGACGATGCAGTCGATGGTCCCGTCGATGAGTCCCTGCCACAGCGCCTCGCGGTTGGACTCCTCCCGGATCGGCGGGCAGCACTTGTGGGTCGTCGCCCCGTCGGGGATCTCCTCGGCGGTGAGGACGAGGTAGTGCGGGCACGTCTCGACGGTGAGCCTGACCCCCTCGGCCTTCGCCGCGGCGATCTGCGGCAGGGCATCGGCCGAGGACAGGTGGAGGATGTGGGCCCGCCCGCCGGTCTCCCGCGCCGCCTCGATGACGTGGGCGATCGCGACGTTCTCGGCCTCGCGCGGCCGCGAGGCGAGGAAGTCGGCGAACTTCTGCCCGTGCGCCGTCGGCGCGGTGGCCATGACGCCGTGGTCCTCGGCATGGACGATGAGGAGACCGTCGAAACTCGCGATCTCGGTCAGATCCTCCGTCATCTCCGCAGGCGTCAGCGGCGGGAACTCCTCGACTCCGGAGTCCTCGAGGAAGCACTTGAACCCGTAGACCCCGGCGTCGTGGAGGGGGCGCAGATCCTCGCGGTTGCCGGGGATCGCCCCACCCCAGAAGCCGACGTCGACGAAGGCCTTGGGCCCGGCGACGGCCCGCTTCGTCTCCAGCGCCGCGACGTCGACGGTCGGCGGCAGGGAGTTGAGTGGCATGTCGACGATCGTCGTCACCCCGCCGGCGGCCGCGGCCCGGGTCGCCGAGGCGAATCCCTCCCACTCGCTGCGGCCGGGGTCGTTGACGTGGACGTGGGTGTCGACGAGCCCAGGCAGGAGCACGCGGGTGTCGTCGACCTCGACGATCCGCGTGTCCGCCGAGGCGGTCGCTTCAAGGTCATTGCCGTCGGCGGCGACGGCGACGATGACGCCGTCCCTGACCGCCACCTCGGCGGGTCCGACGCCGCCGGGCAGGATCGCCCGGCGGGCGCGGATGATGAGATCGACCGCTTCGGTGCCGGTCCCGGCATCGGTCGCAGTGGTGGGTGTGCTCATGGATTCCTCCTCAGTGTCCCGACGACTCAGTGTCCCGCCGACCGTCGGCTGCCCCGCTCACGGGGCCATGGTATACCGAAGCACCGGTGCGGTGCTCCTCACTTCGCGCCGACGAGACCGCCCAGCGGGGTGAGCGCCGTCGGGGCGTCGGCCGGGGTCTGCGCGAGGACGTCGAACTCGTTGATCGCGTCGAGCGCGAGACCCATCGAGATGTTCGTGACGCGCTCGAGGATGATCTCGACGACGACGGGCACCTGGTGCTCCTCCATGAGCTCCTTGGCCACCCGCAGCCCCTCGCCGATGAGCTCGGGATCCTCGACTCGCAGCGCCTTGCAGCCGAGCCCCTGTGCGACGGCGACATGGTCGACGCCGTAGCCTGCGGACTCTCCCGAGGCGTTGATGTTGTCGAAGGCGAGCGAGACCTGATAGTCCATTTCGAACCCGCGCTGCGACTGCCGGATGAGACCGAGGTAGGAGTTGTTGACGACGACGTGGACGTAGGGGATCCGGTGCTGCGCCCCGACGGCGAGCTCCTCGATCATGAACTGGAAGTCGTAGTCGCCGGAGAGCGCGACGACCGTCTCCCCCGGTTTGCCCTTCGCGACACCGAGCGCCGCCGGGCCCGTCCAGCCGAGCGGACCCGCCTGGCCGGCGTTGATCCAGTGCCGGGGCCGGTAGACGTGGAGCATCTGCGCGCCGGCGATCTGGCTGAGCCCGATCGTCGAGACGTACGTGACGTCCTCGCCGAAGGCCGCGTTCATCTCCTGGTAGACACGCTGCGGCTTGATCGGCTTCTCCGTGTAGTTCGTCTTCCGGTGCTCCGTCGCCTTCCGCGCCGTGCACGCGTTCGCCCACTCCGTGAAGTCCGGCAGCGCTGCGGAGGCCTTCCGTGCCCGCGCGGCCGTGAGCAGGGCGTCGAGGGCGGCACCGGCATCGGAGACGACGCCGTAGTCCGGGGCGAAGACGCGCCCGATCTGCGTCGGCTCGATGTCGATGTGGACGAACGTCCGGCCCTTGCGGTAGACGGCCAGGTCGCCGGTGTGGCGGTTGGCCCACCGGTTGCCGATCCCGATGACGAGGTCGGAGTCGAGGAACGAGGCGTTGCCGTAGCGCACATGCGTCTGGATGCCGACCATGCCGGCGGCCAGCGGGTGGCTGTCGGGGATCGTCCCCCACCCCATGAGCGTCGGCGAGACGGGGATCGAGGTGAGTTCGGCGAATTCGACGAGACGATCCGCGGCGTCGGCATTGATGATCCCGCCGCCGGCGATGATGAGCGGGTGCTCGGCCGCGGCGATGAGATCGAGGATCTTCTCCGCCTGCGCCGAGGTGGCTGCCGGCTTGTCGACCCCGAGCGGTTCGTAGGTGTCGATGTCGAAGTCGATCTCCGTCTGCTGGACGTCGATCGGCAGGTCGATGAGGACGGGTCCGGGGCGGGCCGAGCGCATGAGCTGGAACGCCTTCTGGAACGCGCCGGGCACCTGACCGGCTTCGAGGACGGTCTTCGCCATCTTCGTCACGGGTGCGGCGATCGCGGCGATGTCGACGGCCTGGAAGTCCTCCTTGTCGAGCACGGCCACCGGCGCCTGCCCGGTGATGCAGAGGATCGGCTGGGAGTCAGCGGCGGCGGCGTAGAGTCCGGTGATCATGTCCGTGCCGGCCGGGCCCGAGGTGCCCAGGCACACGCCGATGTTGCCGGCCGCAGCCCGGGTGTAGCCGTCGGCCATGTGCGAGGCGCCCTCGACGTGGCGGGCGAGCGTGTGGCGGATGCCGCCATGGGCCCGCATCGCCGAGTAGAGCGGGTTGATCGCGGCACCGGGCAGGCCGAAGGTCTCGGTCGCGCCCTCCTTCTCGAGGATGAGGACGATCGCGTCGACTGCGCGCATTCTCGTCATCACGCCGCCCCTTCCTCTGCCGTGGTCTCCCGCGCCGAGGCGGTGTCGCCGGCGGCAGTGTCGCCCGAACCGGAGAGCTGTTCGACGACGGTGAGGAGACCCGAGTGGTCGAGGCCGCCGTTGCCCTGGGCGACGGTGGCGGCGACGAGCTGGGCGACGGCGGCGCCGAGCGGGATCGTCACGCCGGCCTCGCGGGCGGCGGCGGTGACGATGCCCATGTCCTTGTGGTGGAGCGCGAGGCGGAAGCCGGGGGCGAACTCGCGGTCGAGCATCTTCTGCCCCTTCTGCTCGAGCACCTTCGATCCGGCGAGACCGCCGCCGAGGACCTGGAGCGCTGAGGCGGTCTCGACGCCGTAGGCCTCGAGGAAGACGACCGCCTCGGCGAGGAGCCCGATGTTGCCGGCGACGATGAGCTGGTTGGCGGCCTTGACGGTCTGCCCGGAGCCGGAGGGTCCGACGCGGACGATCGTCCTGCCGACGGCGTCGAAGACGTCCGCGGCGGCGTCGAAGTCGGCCTCCTCCCCGCCGACCATGATCGAGAGCACGCCGTCGATCGCGCCGGGCTCGCCGCCGGAGACGGGAGCGTCGAGCGGTTTGAGGCCGGCCTCCCTCGCCTGGGCGGCGAGCGCCTTGGCGACATCGGGGCGGATCGTCGAGAAGTCGATCCACGTCGCACCGGCGTCGGCTGCGGCGAGGATGCCGTCGTCGCCGGTGAGCACGGCCTCGACATCGGGTGAGTCGGGGACCATGGTGATGATGAACTGGGCGCCGGCGACCGCCTCGGCGATCGAGTCCGCGGCCTCACCGCCGGCGGCGGCGAGCTCCTGCGCCTTCGCCGGGGTCCGGTTGTAGCCGCGGACGGTGAAACCGGCCTTGACAAGGTTCTTCGCCATCGGCAGTCCCATGATGCCGAGTCCGATGAATCCGATTGTAGTGCTCATGATGGAAGTCCTTACTGGTCGTAGTCGGTTGGTCAGCGGGCGAGCCACGCGAAGGCGGTGTCGCGGTCCTGCTTGTACTCGAGCGCGATGCCGCCGGAGTAGCCGAGCTCGAGCGAGCGGGCGATCCAGGCCTCGAGCGGAAGCTGCCCGGTGCCCGGTGCCCCGCGGCCCTCGGCGTCGGCGATCTGGATGTGTCCGAAGCTCGCGGCCCCGGTCTCGATGGCCGCGGCGACGTCGTCGCCGTTGACGGCGAGGTGGTAGAAGTCGGCGAGGACGGCGATGTTCTCCGTGCCTGCGGCCCGCACCTGCTCGACGACGGCGGCGGCCTCCGCCGCGGTCTTGAGCGGGTAGGCCTCTGCCCCGGAGATCGGCTCGACGAGGACGGTGCCCTCGACCGCGGCGGCGACGACGGCGAGGTTCTCCAGCGCCACGGCGTCCTGCTCCTCCGGGGTCGAGTCGTCGAGTCGGAGGCCGTAGAGGGCGTTGAACGCCCGGCAGCCGGTGCGGCGGCCGATCTCGGCGACGATGGCCGCGTTCGCGGCGACGTCGGCCTGCGCGCCGGGGATCGAGATCATCCCGCGGTCCCCGCCGGCCATGTCGCCGGCCCAGAAGTTCAGCCCCTTGAGCTCGACCCCGGCGTCCTCGAGCGAGGCGACGAAGGCGTCGACCTCGTCCTGGCTCGGGGTCGGATTGCCGTCGAAGGGCCACCAGAACTCGACCTTGTCGAAGCCTGCGTCCTTCGCCGCCTGGGCGCGCTCGAGCACCGGGAGTTCGGTGAGCAGGGTGGAGCAGTTGAGGATGTAGCTGTCTGCCTGAGTGAAGTCGAACGACATCGGGGTCTCCTTCGCGACTCTGCGAGTTTCCGTATTACGGAAGTTAGTTTCCGTTGGATGAAATCAGCATACGCATCGTCGGCGCGGAGAGTCAAGACCCTGACGCCGGACGCTCAGCCCTTGACGAGCTCGCCGTCGATCCACACGCGGGAGACGTCGGCGGGGGTGCCGAGGGCGAAGATTGTCGCCAGCGCGTCCTCCTCGGAGCCCGCATGCGCGATGCCGACGTCGAGCGGCTGCCCGGCCGCGGGGTCGATCCACACGGCGTCGAAGCGCTTGCCCACCGACAGGTCCCCGACCTCGGCGTCCAATCCGAGCGCTGCGGCCCCGGCCGTCGTCGCGAGGTGAAGGAGGTGTGTCGACGTCAGCGGGACTCCCCCGGCCGGGTCGAGCTGCTGCATGAAGTACGCCTGCACGCCCTCTTTGAGCAGGGAGAACCCGATGCCGGCGCCGACGTCGGAGCCGAGCGCGACCCTCACCCCGGCGTCGAGGTGGCGGCGCAGCGGGAAGAAGCCGCTCGCGAGCGCGGAGTTCGACGTCGGGCAGTGCGCGGCCGCCGCCCCGACTTCGGCCATCCGCGTCAGCTCCCGGTCGGTGGGGTGGACGTTGTGGGCGAGGATCGTCTGCGCGCCCAGCAGCCCGGCCCGATCGTAGGTGTCGAGGTAGTCGCGGGACTCGGGATGGATCTGCGCGACCCCGGTGATCTCGTCGCGGTTCTCGTTGAGGTGGGAGGTCACCCAGATGCCCGGGTTGTCCCTGACGAGTCCGCCGCCGGCGGCGAGCAGCTCGGGTCCGGCGGAGAAGGAGAACCGCGGGGTCACCGCGAAGCGCAGCCGCCCTCTCCCGTGCCAGCGGTCGATGAGCTCCTGGCTCTCGGCCACCGAGCGGTCGACGTCGGTGAGGAGGACCTCGGGGAGGTTGCGGTCGCTGGTGACCAGTCCCGTCGTCATCCGCAGCCCCACCTCGGCGGCGGAGGCGAAGAGGATGTCGACGGCGGAGGCGAAGTGCGATCCGAAGACCATCGCCGAGGTGGTCCCCGCCGAGGTCAGGCCGGTGAGGAACTCGTGGGCCACGGCACGGGCGTAGGCGTCGTCGCCGAGCTTCGACTCCTCGGGCAGGGCCGCCTCGTCGAGCCAGTCGAGGAGCGGCTTGCCGAGGTGGCCGATCGCCCGGACCTGCGGGTAGTGGACGTGGGTGTCGACGAACCCGGGCAGGAGGACCCCTGAGCGGAGGTCGACGACCTCGGCGTAGGGGTGGCGCTCCCTGGCGGTTGCGAAGTCGGTGCGGGCGACGATGCGGCCGGCGTCGACGACGAGCGCGACATCGGCGTCGCTGCGCAGGGTGCCGCCGGTGAACGGATCGGTCGGGGTGTCGAGGATGCGGGCACGGAAGATCTGCATGGGGTGGACTCCTGAAGTGTGGAAGGTGGAATGGTCAGGGCAGGCGGCTGAGCAGGTCGCCGGCGACGCTCACGGCGATCGTCGCCGGGCGCTTGCCGCTGACTGCGGGCAGGCCGATCGGGCACATGATCGTGTCGACGGCCTCGGGCGCATGCCCTTCGGTCTGGAGGGCCCGGCGGAAGCGCTGCCATTTCGCGCTCGAGCCGATGAGGCCGATGGAGCCGAGGTCCCCCCGCGTGAGCGCGGCGGCGCAGAGGTGGAGGTCCTCGGCGTGGTCGTGGGTCATGATGAGCACGTGCGCGCCGGCGGGCAGACTCATGAGCACCTCTTCGCCGACGACGGCGAAGTGGCGGGTCACGGCGGCCACCGGGGCTTCGAGATGGTCGAGTTCGCTCAGCTGCTCGGGCCGCGAATCGGACACATGGAGGTCGATGTCGTGGCGGGCGAGGATGCGGGTGAGTTCGAGCCCGATGTTGCCGATCCCGAAGATCGCGACGACGGCGGGCACGGGCAGCGGTTCGAGGAGGAGGGTGACCTCTCCCCCGCAGCACTGCCGCCCGTACTGCGCCGGGGCCTTGTCGTTGAGCCGCAGGCTGAGCATCTCGGGTTCGCTCTCCCCGCCGTCGAGGAGTTCGCGGGCACGGGTGACGGCCGTCATCTCGAGATTGCCCCCACCGATGGTCCCGAAGAGGTCTTCGGCGGAGACGATCATCTTCGCGCCGGCTTCCCGGGGAGCGTGCCCCCGGACCGAGGCGAGGGTGATGAGGACGGCCGGCACCCGAGCGCTGCGAAGCTCGGCTGCGGTGTCCATCCAGGTCATGACGGCACGGGCTCCCGGGAGCGGACGGCCTCGAGTGCCCAGAACACGGCCTCCGGGGTCGCCGGGGATGCGAGTTCGACGACGGTGCCCGGTGCCCCGAAGGCGCCGACGGCCTCCCGCAGGGCCTCGCGGACGGAGAAGGCGAGCATGAGCGGGGGTTCGCCGACGGCCTTCGAACCGTAGACCGCGCCCTCCTCATGGGCCTTCTCCAGCAGCGCGACGTTGAAGACCTCGGGCATCTCGGAGAAGCTCGGGATCTTGTACGTGCTCGTCGCCTGCGTCGCCAGCCGTCCGCGGCTGGGCTTGTCGCTGTCGTCCCAGCGCAGGTCCTCGAGCGTGAGCCACCCGGCGCCCTGGACGAAGCCGCCCTCGATCTGGCCGAGGTCGATGAGCGGGGAGAGCGAATCCCCGACGTCGTGGACGATGTCGACGCGGCGCAGCGTGTACGAGCCGTCGAAGCGGCTGACCTCGACCTCGCTGACGGCCGCCCCGTACGCGAAGTACTTGAACGGCTCCCCGCGCATCTCCGAGAGGTTCCAGTGAAGTCCCTCGGTGCGGTAGAAGCCGGAGGCCGAGAGCTGGATCCGCTGGAAGTACGCGGTGTTGACAAGCTCCTCCCACGTGATCGTCTTCGCCGACGAGAGTGCGCTGACGATGCCGCGGCTGATCTCGACCTCGTGGGCGGGCGCCCCGAGGAGGCCCGCGGCGACGTGCCTGAGCCGACCGAGGATCTGCTCGCACGCGTCCTTGACCGCTCCCCCGTTGAGGTCGGAGCCGGAGCTCGCCGCCGTCGCCGAGGTGTTGGGGACCTTGTCCGTGCGCGTGGGCGCGAGCCGCACCGTCGACAGCGGCACCCCGAGGCTCGTCGCGGCGACCTGGAGCATCTTCATGTGCAGGCCCTGCCCCATCTCCGTGCCGCCGTGGGTGACGAGGACGGAGCCGTCCTTGTAGACGAGGACGAGGGCCCCGCCCTGGTTGAAGGCGGTGAGGTTGAAGGAGATCCCGAACTTCACCGGCGTGATCGCCAGCCCCCGCTTGACGTCGTCGCGGGTGGCGTTGAACGCCTCGATCTCCGCCCGCCGGGTCGCGACGTCGCCGGCGGCGAGCACCTGATCCCAGCACGCCTCCATCCGGTCGGGATGGCGGACCGGCTGGTAGTACGGGGTGTCCTGTCCGGCCTGGTAGAAGTTGCGCCGGCGCAGCTCGGCGGCGTCGATGCCCAGCTGCGGGGCGACGCGGCCGAGGATGTCCTCCATGACGAGCATCCCCTGCGGTCCGCCGAACCCGCGGAACGCCGTCTGCGAGGTCTTGTGGCATTTCGCGATGCGCCCGTGGACGCGGATGTTGGGCACCCAGTACGCGTTGTCGATGTGGCACATCGCGCGGGTGAGCACGGGTTCGGAGAGGTCGAGGCTCCATCCGCCGTCGGCGGTGAGCGTCGCCTCGAGGGCGAGGATCCGCCCGTCGTCGTCGAACCCGATCCGCCACGTCGAGTGGAAGCCGTGGCGCTTGCCGGTCATCGTGATGTCGAGGGTCCGATTGAGCCGCAGCCGCACGGGTCGGCCGGTGAGTTTCGCACCGAGGGCGGCGAGGGCGGCATAGCCGTGGGGCTGCATCTCCTTGCCGCCGAACCCTCCGCCCATCCGCAGGCACTGGACGGTCACCTCGTTGGCGGGGATCCCGAGGACGTGGGAGACGATGTCCTGGGTCTCCGTCGGATGCTGGGTCGAGCATTGGATGAAGACCTGGCCGTTCTCGTCGACGTGGGCGAGCGAAGCCTGGGTCTCGAGGTAGAAGTGCTCCTGGCCGGCGAACTCGAACTCCCCTGCGAAGACGTGCGCGGCGTCGGCGAAGGCCCCGTCGACGTCGCCCTTGTCGATCGTCGGCTGGATGCCGTGGAAGCTGCCGGCGGCGATCGCCTCGGGGACGGTGACGAGCGAGGGCAGCGGGGTGACCTCGGCGGTGACCGCCTGCGCTCCGGCCTTCGCGGCTTCGAGATCCTCGCCGAGGACCCAGGCCAGGGGCTGGCCGAAGTACATGATCTCGTCGACGGGCAGCATCGGCTCGTCGTGTTTGACACCCTGGTCGTTGACGCCGGGGATGTCCGCGGCGGTGATGACCCGCACGACCCCGGGCACCGCGAGGGCGGGTGCGGTGTCGAGGGAGTCGAGGCGGGCGTGCGCGTGCTCGGACCTCACCGGGAATGCGTGGAGGACGCCGGTGAGGCGCCCGACGAGGTCGTCGGTGTAGAGGGCGGCGCCGGTGACGTGGCCGAACGCGCTTTCGTGGTGGTGGCTCTCGCCGACGACGGGGTCGGCGGGGCGCTGGGACAGCTGGCTCATCGTCCGGCCTCCTCGGTCATCGCGTTAAGCTGTTCGGCATAGAAGCGCTCGAGGGAGGAGCGGAGCATCGCCGTGCGGTACTGCGCGCTCGCCCGGTGGTCGTCCATCGGCGTGCCCTCCGCGGCGAGCGTCTCTGCCGCCGCGTGGACGGTCTCGAGCGTCCAGGGCCGGCCTTCGAGCTCGGCTTCCGTCGCCCGGGCCCGCAGCGGTGTCGCGGCCACTCCGCCGAGGCCGATCCGGGCCTTCGCCACCACCCCGTCGACGACGTCGACGGCGTAGCCGATCGCGACGGAGGAGATGTCGTCGAAGCGCCGCTTCGCGATCTTCTGGAACGACGTCAGGGGTGCCAGCGGCAGGGGGATCCGCACCGCCGAGATGAGTTCGCCGGGCTGCCGCACGGTCTGCCGGTAGCCGGTGAAGTAGTCGGCCAGGGGCACGGTGCGCTCACCGTCGCGCGAGGCCAGCACGAGCTCGGCTTCGAGGGCGAGGAGGGCCGGCGGGGTGTCCCCGATCGGCGACCCGGTGCCGAGGTTGCCGCCGATCGTCGCCCCGTTGCGGATGAGGCGGGAGGCGAACTGCGGGAAGAGCTTGCCGAGCAGCGGCACGCTGCCGGCGAGCCCGCGTTCGACCTCGCTGAGGGTCAGAGCGGCGCCGATCTCGATGTGGTCGGCGGTGCGTCGGATGCCGCGCAGCTCGGGCAGACGGTCGATGGCGAGCAGCGACTTCGCGCGCACGCCCTTGATGTTGACCTCGACGCCCCAGTCGGTGGCGCCGGCGACGAGGAGGACGTCGGGATCGTCGGCGAGGATGCCGAGCGCCTCGGCGAGGTCGGCTGGCCGGCGATAGCGGCCCAGGTCCCCGGTCGGGGTGTCGGGTCGGTGGAGATCGGTGGGCGCCGAGGCGGGGGCGGGGTCGGTCATCCGGGCGGCCAGGGCGTCGGTGGCCTCTGGCGTGCCGAGGGCCTGTGCGGCGTCCTTGATCGGACGGTATCCGGTGCAGCGGCAGAGGTTGCCCGAGAGCGCGTGGAGATCGAACTCCTCCCGTCCGGGGCGGTAGTATTCGGCGGCCATCGAGCAGATGAAGCCGGGTGTGCAGTAGCCGCACTGGGATCCCCCGCGCACGGCCATCTCCTCGGCGACGGGGTGGATGTGGTCACCGGCCGAGAGTCCCTCGGCCGTGATGACCTCCTGGCCGTCGAGGGCCGCGGCCGGCAGGAGACAGGAATTCACCGACGTCCAGCGGGTCGTGCCGTCGCCGTCGGGTCGCGCGATGAGGATCGCGCAGGCTCCGCATTCGCCTTCCGCGCAGCCTTCCTTGGCTGCGGTCAGGCCCTCGCCGCGGAGGAAGTCGAGGGCATTGGTATGGGTGGGGCCGTCGAAATCGTGATCGGTGCCGTTGACCGAGATCCGACAGGCCGGGCGTTCCGTGGTCGACGCTGACATCGCACTCACCTCCTGCGCCTCAGCGAGGAGGCGCACAGTGCATGGTTGGAACAGTTGCGCTGGCTCTCCGAGACTTCTGGTTATCCATGCGAACAGCAGCGGAGAGCGGTCGGCGGGGCATCATCGCCCCGCGGGCGTCAGTCGCCGTGGGCGATCTGCCCTTTCCCCCACGCGGTGTGCTCCGTCACAGTGCTCATCCTCCCAAGATAGCCGAAATGGGACCGCGAACGAAGTAGAGGACGAATCCGGCCGAGACGATCCACAGCAGCCAGTGGACGTGCTGTCCGCGACGGCTGAACGCGTGGATGAGGGCCCACGAGATGAAGCCGACGCCGATGCCGTTGGCGATCGAGTAGGTCAGCGGCATCGTCACCATGGTGAGGAAGACCGGCAGCGAGGTGCGGAAGTCGCTGAGGTCGATCTCCCGGATCTGCGTGACCATCATGGCGCCGACGACGACGAGGGCGGCGGCTCCGGCCTCCATCGGGATGACGCCGATGAGCGGGGCGAAGAACATCGAGAGGAGGAAGAGCACGCCGGTGACGATCGCTGCCAGTCCGGTTCTCGCGCCTTCGGCGATGCCGGCGGCGGAGTCGACGAACACCGTGTTCGACGAGGCGGACGCGCCACCGCCGGCGACGGCGCCGAGGCCCTCGATGACGAACGCGCTGCGGATGCGGGGGAACATGCCGTCCTTCGTCTGGAGTCCCGCGCTGCGGGCCAGACCCGTCATCGTGCCCATCGCATCGAAGAAGTTCGTGAACACGAGGGTGAAGACGAGCATCGTCGCAGCGAGCACGCCGATGCGCTCGAAGGCCCCGAAGAGGTCGAACGCGCCGATGAGCCCGAAGTCGGGCAGCGCGACGATCTGGTCGGGCAGCTGCGGGGCACTGAGGTTCCAGCCGGCCGGGTCGGGGTTGACCGGGTCGCCGACGGTGCCGAGCTTCGCGAACGCCTGGATGATGATCGCGGCGATCGTCGCGACGATCATGCCGATGAGGATGCCGCCGGGCACCTTCCTCGCGACGAGGACGCCGATGAGGATGAGGGCGCCGATGAACACGAGCGTCGGCAGCGAGGTGATCGACCCGTCCTGTCCCAGCTGGACGGGCGGACCGGCCGGGGTGCGGGTGACGAATCCGGAGTTGACGAACCCGATGAACGCGATGAAGAGGCCGATGCCGACGGTGATGGCGATCTTGAGCGCGTGGGGAACCGCGTTGAAGATCGCCGTGCGGATGCCGGTGGCGCCGAGGAGGACGATGATGATGCCGTTGATGATGACGAGCCCCATCGCCTCGGCCCAGGTCACCTCCTGGACGACGGAGACGGCGAGGAAGCTGTTCATCCCCAGGCCGGCGGCGAGCGCGAACGGCAGCCGGGCGACGACGCCGAAGAGGATCGTGATGAGTCCCGCGACGAGCCCGGTGACGGCCGTGAGCTGGGCGAAGTCGAGCGTGCCGCCGGCGACGTCGGCGGAGCCGCCGAGGATGAGCGGGTTGAGCACGACGATGTAGGCCATCGCGACGAAGGCGACGATGCCTCCGCGGATCTCCTGCTTGACCGAGGAACCGCGCTTGGTTATCTCGAAGAATCTGTCCAGTGCGCCTGAACTGCGGGCGGCGGCGTCCGTGTCCTGCCGCTGGTCATCGTCCGACACTTCTTTGTCTGCCATTGTCATGGACCACCTCACAATGTTCGATTTGGTCGACTGCGACATCGTCGTCGCAGTCCTGCGCCTTGAACGTGCGCAATGAAAGAGAAACACCCTTCCATGATGCGGAAAAGTATTTCTATTTCATCCCGACAGTCTCGCGTCTCACGGTCGGTGTGTCAATCGTCACAGGCGAAGTGCAACCCATTCGAGACCCCGGCCGTGACCGGCCCGGACACACGAAAACCCCCGGCTGACCAGGGGTTTTCATTGGCGGTGGCGGTGGGATTTGAACCCACGGTACGGGGTTACCGTACACAACATTTCGAGTGTTGCACCTTCGGCCGCTCGGACACGCCACCGCCGACAACAATACAGTCGGTGCCGGGAGCGGGCCAAATCGGATCGGGGTGAGTGCGGTCACGTCCCCCGCCTGGCGGTGAAGAAGTCGGTGAGCAGGGCCGCCGCTGCGCTCTCCTGCACTCCGGAGTAGACCTCGGGGTGGTGGAGGGCCGCCCGATCGCGCGGCAGGTCCCACACCGATCCGACAGCTCCGGCCTTCTCGTCGAAGGCGCCGAAGACGAGGCGCGCGACCCGGGCGCCGATGAGCGCCCCGGCGCACATCGCGCACGGCTCGAGGGTGACGACGAGAGTGCACCCGTCGAGGCGCCACCGCCCGGTCGTCGCGGCGGCCTGCCGCAGGGCCAGGAGCTCGGCATGGCCGAGCGGATCCTCATCGACCTCCCGCCGGTTGTGGCCGGTCCCGATGACCCGCCCGTCGGGGTCGAGGACGACGGCCCCGACGGGAACGTCGTCGTGCGCGGGCGCCCGGGCGGCCTCGGCGAGGGCGAGGGCCATCCACGCGGAGAAGTGGGCATGCCCGCCGAAGCCGAGCTCATCGGCACGGGTGACGTGGCTCAGCGGGCGGCCTCGAGCTGATCGGCGAAGCCGACGGTCTCCCCGACGTGGGCGACGACGCGCGCCGGATCCGAGGGGTACTTCTCGACCTGCTCGATGAGGTCGGCAGGGGCGAGTCCGCGGTCGGCGAAGATGTCGGCGTCGCCGCCCCATTCGCCGTCGCCGTCGAAGTCGAGCATCTCGACCTCGTCCTCGACGTCGTCGTCCTCGTCATCGGCGTCCGGCTCCTCCTCGTCGAGCCCGAACTCCTCCTCCGGTTCGGCTTCGTACGCGTCGTCCGGGGAGTCGAGGTAGTCGGCGAAGATCTCGGCGAACGGGCTGAGCTCGACGGCGCCGAGATCCGAGATGAAGACCTTGACCTCGTTGTCCGCGGCGAGGCGGACGAGTCCGAACCATTCGTCCTCGTGTTCGATGACGGCCACGGCCTCTCCGTCGTCGGTTCCCGCACTCCGCATCATGTCGACAAGGCTGTCGAGGTCCGTGGCGTCGCGGACGTCGACATCGAGAGCGCGGAATCCGTCGCTCGACTCGGCAAGGATCTCAGTGAAGTAGGACATGACTCCATTGTGGCCTCTTCCCCCGGCTTTCACCACAGCCGATTCCCGTACCATCTGAGTATGCGCCTTCACGTAGCCGACCACCCCCTCATCGCCCACAAGCTCAGCGTTCTCCGAGATGAGAACACCGACTCCGCGCGCTTCCGGCAGCTCACCGAGGAGCTCGTCATGCTGCTCGCCTACGAGGCGACCAGGTCCCTGGCCGTCGAGGACCGCGCGGTCACGACCCCGGTGGCGACGTTCACCGGGACCCGGATGGCCGAACCCCGTCCCGTCGTCGTCCCGATCCTGCGGGCGGGCCTCGGCATGCTCGACGGGATGCTGCGCATCCTCCCCACCGCCGAGGTGGGCTTCCTCGGGATGGTCCGCGACGAGGAGACCTTCGAGCCGACCGCGTACGCCGATCGCCTTCCCGATGACCTCAGCGGGCGGCAGATCTTCGTCGTCGACCCGATGCTCGCCACCGGGGGGACGCTGGCGATGGCCATCGACTTCCTCCTGGCCCGCGGTGCCCGCGACGTCACCGCCGTCTGCCTCGTCTCCGCACCGGAGGGCGTCGAGCGCATCGAACGCGACTACGGGGCCTCGGCGAACGTCGAGATCTACACCGCGGCCCTCGACGAGCGCCTCAACGAGCTCGGCTACATCGTGCCCGGCCTCGGCGACGCCGGCGACCGGATGTACGGCATCGTCGACTGAGCGGATTCGTCACAAACCGTCACATTCGTCTCAGAACCCGGCGATCCTTTGCCCGGGCGGACGCGTGTGACGAATAATGAAGGCATGACCTCTGCGAATCACGAAGCGCGAATGCGCACGGCATCGATGTGTATGCCCTGCGTTCGTCGTCGGTGATCGCCCTTCCGCTGTCCGGCTGCGAACGAGTGCAGACACGTCGCGCAGCGGACTCCATCGCATCACCCAGAGGACAGACATGCCGAATCCCGAACCGAACTACGTCCACCCCCGCAGCGCCGTCGCCGTGCGCCGCGCCGGAGCCAGGCTGAGCGCCGTGGACCCGCAGAACCCGCCGCACACCTTTGGGCCCTCCGGGGTCGTGCCCTCGCCGAAGGCGGCGCGCGGCATCATCGTCTACATCGGCCTCGACGAGTCGAAGGCCGCCGCGGACGGCACGAATCTCTCCGCGATCGCCGGTGAGCTCCAGGCGTACGCGAAGGAGCTCGCCTCCCAGGCCGAGACCCAGGCCGTCATCGCCCTGGCCCCGGAGGGCCGCGGCAGCGACATCGACGCCGTGCGCGCCGTCGCCAACGGCTCCCCCGCCGCGTCGGGAACCCCGGCCGGCACCCATGGCCCGGTGCGCTCGCGCATTCCCAACCGCATCCATCCGCCGGCCCTGCGCGAGACCGAGGCCGGTCCCGCCGAGCGTCTGCGCATCGACATCCCGCGCCGCGAGGTCCGCATCGACGGCGATCTCGTCGATGTCACGACGAAGGAGTTCGACCTCCTCGCCACCCTCGTCTCCCATGCCGATGAGACGCTGCCGCGCGAGGCCCTCATCGCCGCCGTGTGGTCGGGGGCCGAGGAACCGGACGAGCGCACCGTCGACGTCCACATCCGCCGTCTGCGCCGCCGCCTCGGCGAGCACTCCTCGGTCATCCGCACGATGCGCGGCGCCGGATACCGCTACGACACACATCCCGACGTCACCGTGTGGTCGGCCACCGCCCATCGGTGAGCCGGCCCATCGGTGAACGAGCACTGAGACGCACGTCGCACGACCCGCCCAGCAGGAGGCCAGGGTTCGCGGTTAAGATTCCTAATCGATGAATCAGGCATATCCCAGGCCCGGGCGCGCACGGAAGTCCGCGAAGGGCATCACCGCACTCGTCGTCGGCCTTCTCTACGCCGCGTTCCTCGTCCTCCACGAGCTGGTGCCCGCCCGCGGCGGCATCGCCCTGCTCGTCGAGAGCGTCCTGCCGTGGACGGGGCTGATCATCGGGCTCGTCCTGCTCATGATGCTCTTCCGGTTCTCCGTGCTCTCGGTCATCGGCGTGCTCGTCCCCGCGCTCGTGTGGGGCGTGATGTTCGGCGGACCGCTCCTGCCGGGCCGCGATGCCGGCACCCCGGACCTCACCGTCGCCACGCAGAACGTCGGGGCCAGGCTGCCGGAGCCGACGGCCACGGCGCAGAACATCGTCGCCGCCGATCCCGACATCGTCACGATGCAGGAGCTCGCGTCTTTGTCCGGGCAGATCATCCAGGACGAGCTCAACGCCTCGTTCGCCCACTCGGAGGTCGTCGACACCCTCGGGGTGTGGTCGAAGTGGCCGATGTCGACGCCGGAGGAGATCGACCTCGGGCTGCAGTGGCCGCGGGCCTTCGCGACGACGATCGCCACCGATCACGGCGACATCAGGTTCTACGCCGTCCACATGCCCTCGGTGAGGCCTGGCCAGGAGGGGATGCGCAACGCAGCCCTGCGCCGTCTCTCGACCGTCATCGAGGGCGATGACGCGGAGCAGATCATCGTCGCCGGCGACTTCAACACCGCCTCGACGGACCGGAACTTCGACGAGCTCGTCCCGCCGCTCAAGGACACCCGCGTCGAGGCGCGCGGGGGCTTCGGCTTCACGTGGCCGGCGCGGTTCCCCGTCACCCGCCTCGACCACATCCTCTACCGCGGGTTCACCGCGACCTCGGACAGGGTCCTCGGCGAGGGCACGAGCGACCACCGCGCGGTCATCGCCGGACTCGATCTCGCCTGAGACTCGATCTCGCCTCACCGGCGCGCGGGCTCAGCTCGTGCACTGTCCCGTCGGCACCGGGGTCGTGTTCGCCACGCCGGCCTGGAGTTCGTCGCGGATCTCGGCGCGGGTGAGCGCGTAGCCGGTCTCCTCATCCGTGGCCGAGCGGGCGAAGACCATGCCGACGACGTTGCCGCCGGAGTCGATGAGCGGTCCCCCGGAATTGCCCTCGCGGACGATGCCGCGCAGCGAGTAGACGTCACGCACGACGCTGCTCTGGTCGTAGATGTCGAGGCCGCGGGCGTTGATCTGCTCGCGCACGCGGGTCGGGGAGATCGTGTAGGGCCCGTTGGCGGGGAATCCGACGACGACGGAGTCGTCCCCGGGTCCGAGCGGACTGCCGAACTCGAGGGCGGGAGCATCGAGTTCGGGGACCCGGAGGACGGCGACGTCGGCTTCCGGATCGAATTCGACGACCTCGGCGGAATAGGGGCGCCCGGTCCCGCCGACCTGGACGGCGAGACTCGTCGATCCGGCGATGACGTGGGCGTTCGTCGCCACGAGGCCGTCGTCGTAGACGAAGCCGGAGCCCTCGGAGCCGGCCCGACACGTCGTCGTCGTGGTCGTGATCTTCACGACCGACTCCTCAACGCTGCGACCGACCTCGACCATGTCGGCGTCGGGTTCGCCGACCCCGCGGATCTCCTCGGTCTGCCCGGAGAAGACCTGCGGGAAGCCCGTGGCGCGCAGGGTCGAGGCGAGATCGCCGAGCGCGCTCTGCGAGGAGTACGGGATCGTCCGGTCGATCGCGGCGATGACCCCGGAATCGGCGACCCACTGGTTGGGCCCCACCAGCGGGGTGGCGCGGATGAAGCCGGCGGCGAGCCAGACGACGAGGACGTAGACGACGCCGGCGGTCACGGTGCCCCCGATCGCGTCGATGCCCCGTCCGAGCTCGGAGTCCATGGCGCGTTTGATCCACGTGCCGATCCCGTTGCCGGCGAAGGCGAAGAGGACGCTGAGCACGAGCGGCATCGCCGCGAGCAGCGCGACGACGCCGGGATTGCCCATCGCCGAGGTGCCGGCGGAGAGGTTCTCGACGAGCGGGGAGAGCAGTCGTCCGGCGATCCATCCGACGACGAAGCCGACGACCGTGCACAGCCCGACGACGAAGCCCTGCCGGAACCCGGCGAAGAGGGCGCCGATGCCGAGGAGGACGATGATGATGTCGACGATGATCACGACACGGCCTTCGCCTCGGCGCGGGAGGCGGACAGCAGCCGGTCGCGGGCACCGGCGAATTCGCGGAGCTCGAAGTTCTCGATCTCCTTCTCACGGCTGCCGCCGATGCCGGCGAGCAGGCGCATGCGCGTCGTCGACAGCTTCCCGGCGAGCCGGATCATCGTCGCCATCTCCGCCTTGCCGCCGGGGAACGAACCAGCCCACCGGCGGCCGTACTTCCGGCCCTTCCACGTGCCGAGCATGTCCGCCTCGGCGTGGGAGAGCCACCCGGAGTTCGCGTAGTCGCCGAGCATGTTGAGCGTGTGGAGGCGCTCGCTGCGGCGCAGCAGCAGCCCGAGGACGACCCAGCAGGTCGTGAGGATGAAGCTCAGGACGATGAGTCCGACGATCTGGGCGATCGGGCTGATGAGCTGGAGACCGGTCATCGACCCGTTCCAGATCGCGTGGAGGCACATGCCGATGAAGAGTCCGGGCAGCCACATGAGGACGACGGCCCACCACGGCCATTTGCGGGCGGCGAAGCCGATCGTCACCCCCGCCCAGCTCGAGAACGCGGTGTGGAGCAGCGGCGAGCACAGGCAGCGGAGGACGAAGGTGATCCACAGCCCCGAGGTGCTCTCCTGCCACGCGGTGCCGAGGTAGAGGACGTTCTCGGTGAAGGCGAAGCCCGCGCCGATGAGGGCACCGTAGACGAGGCCGTCGAGGGGGCCTTCGAAGTGCCGGCGGGCGGCGAGGACGAGGACGACGAGGAGCGAGGTCTTCATCGTCTCCTCGACGATCGGGGCCTGCACGACGGTGGCGAAGACGTCGGGCATCCCGCCGACCCCGACGAGGAAGAGGGCGACCTCGCTGACGAGGGAGACGAAGAGGGTGAGGATGACCGAGGCGACCGCACCCCAGAGGAGGCAGAGGCCGAGGAGGATCTTCGGCTGCGGCTTCCATCGGTCGAGCCACAGGACGTAGGCGATGATCGCGACGAGCGGGATCGCCGAGAGCCCGATGAGGGCGAAGAGCCTGGCCCCGAACTGGAAGCCGCCGGCGACGGCCATGACGAGGAGGCCGAAGACGAGGGCGCACACCGCGAAGATCGCGATCGCGAGGCGGATGACGTTCGTCGTCGATCCGGGTTCCTCGGGCGGCTGAGTGCGGCGGACCGCTCCCGTCCACGGGGTCTCCGACACCCGGTGATCGGGGGTCTGCATGGACGCGCGCACCCGCATCTCCTGTGTCACGGTCGGGGCGAAGCGCGGCTGTTCGTAGACTCGGCGGGGCCCCTGCCCCGGGTGCGGGATCCCCGGCTGCGAGTCGACCGGCCGTCCGTGGTGGACCGGGGGGCCGGGATAGACGGGTCGACCGGCAGGATCGCCGCGGCGCTGCTGCGGTCGTCGGGTCTGCTCCTCCTGCGGACGCGGGCGGAAGCGCTCATCGCTGCGCCGCGGATCGACCTGGGGAGGCCGGACGAACCCGGGTGGCCCTGCCATGGGCGGCCGTCCCGGGAACTGCTGCGGGCCCATCGCCTGCCGCGGTCCGGGCTGCGGGTTCCCGTGCGGGCCGGGGCCCTGGTTCGGGCCCGCCTGTCTTGGGCCGACCTGTTCCGACATAGTCCGTCCTTCTCCATGGGGCGCTCGAAGCCGCTGTTCAGAGCGTTGACTGCCCCATCAGTCTACGGTCGAACACTGACACGCACCCTAAAGCGACGTGTCCGTTCAGCAACAGCCGACACCGGCCACTTGCGTGCATCTGACTGTGGATTCCCGGCGCCGAGGCGGGGCGGCCGGGCCGTGGTCGCCGCCCGGTTCCGCGGGGCGAGGAGCCCGCGGGCCGCATCCTGCCGCGCCGCCGACTCGTGTCCCCAACTGTGAACGTGACTTGTCCGCTCGCGCTCGTTCTCCTGTGGACGCCGGCACCGGTTTCCACAGGGGCTTGCCGGGGTCTGGTCAGGACTCTGTCGTGCGGCGTCCAATCGGGGCATGAAAACTCGCAGACGACTCACGCCCCGATCCGCCCTCGTCCTCCTCATCGTCGCCGTCCTCTCGTGCGCCGGGCTCTCCCCCGGGCCCGCGCACGGGGCGACGGCCGAGCTCGGCGAGGTGCCGATGCTCAGCAGCGCCGACGCCTACGGTCCCGGAATCTGGCACGAAGCGCCCGAGGGGAAGACCTGGTACGGGGCGTATCGGACGTTCCCCGACACGTTCGCGTACTGCATCGACGCGGGAAAGCAGTCGCCGCTGCCGGAGTACTTCGCCGACGCGACGGCGCAGGAGGTCACGGCACCGGTCACGGCGTGGGCCCTGGCAACGTACGCGGATTCGCCGGATCCCGATGTGCAGGCGGCGCTGAGCGCGATCGCCCGGGCCGATGAGCGCATCGACCACGATCACACGGTCCCGCCGCAGGAGCCGGGCGAACTCGGTGCGGCGTTCGAGGGGGCCGCCGAGCAGTACGAGGCGATCACGGCCGAGGCGACGAGGCTGGCGGGACCCTACACGCTGACCGTCGCGCTCGAGCCGGTCCTCGACATCCCCGTCCTCGAACCCTATGCCGCGAACGAGGGCGACTTCGCTCGCGCCCCCGCAGACCCGACGCCGTCGTTCCCGACGACGAACCGGGTCACGCTCACCGCCGCCCTGACGACGGCGTCGGGGACCGCGGTGCCCGATGTGCCGATCACGCTCGAGGTCACCGGCGCCGATGGCCCGGCGAGTCTGACGAGCGGGACGGCTCCGGCGACGACGACGCTGACCGCCGAGGGTCCGGGCACGGTGAGGGTGAGCGCCTCGGCGAGCGTCGCCCCGGACACCGTCGCCCTCTGGGAGCCGACGTCGGGCACCCGGGTGCAGCGGGTCATCACGCCGGGCGAACCCGTCACGCTCACCGACTCCGCCGAGGTCGACCTCACCTCGCAGCCGCGGGTGGTCACGGAGATCTCGGAGGTCAACCCCTCCCCCGGGGACACGGTCACCGACACGTTCACCGTGTCCGGTCTCATCGGCGACCACACCGTCGACGTCGTCCATGAGCTGTGGGCGACGACGTCGAAGCCGGAGGTGGGGAAGCGGAACGACGACGCCGAGGTGGTCGGATCCGTGACCTCGAAGGATGTCGGCAACGGCACCCACGAGTCCCCCGGCATCCGGATCCCCGCGGACTTCCGCGGGTGGGTGTACTTCACCGAGACGATCGCCGCCGACGACTCGACGAGGGAGTGGACGGGCATCCACGGCCAGCCGAAGGAGACGGGCTTCACCCCGTGGACCCCGACGGCGCAGACGCAGGCCCGGCTCGACGGCGACACCGTCAGCGACGAGGTCGCGGTGAGCGGGCTGCGGCCTGGCGCCGAGGCGAGGCTGACGGTCACGGCCTATCGCACCGACGACGAACCGGAGCAGTCGGCGACGCCGTCGGGCACCGAGATCGCCGCCCAGGACATCACCGTCGTCGCCGATCAGGAGGGCAGCGCGACGGTGAGCACGGAGCCGATCGACATGCCCGTCGGCTGGGTGACGTTCGTGACGACGATCGCCGAGGACGACGTCCACCGGGGCTGGACGAGCGAATGGGGCATCCCCGCCGAGACCGTGGAACGGGTGGCGGAGGGCACCGCGAGTCCTCCCCCGACCGCGCCCTCGCCGCCGGAGCAGCCGGCGCCGCCGGAGGAACCCGCGCCTCCGGAGGAACCCGCGCCTCCGACTCCGGTCGCAGACCGGCCTCAGGCCCCAGGGCCAGCCTCAGAGCTGCCGCGCACGGGAGCGGCCGGCCACGGCATGCTCATCGGCGCCGGCATCGTCCTCATCGGGGTGGGAGCGGCGACGCTGCTCGTCACCGGTCGGCGGAGACGATGAGGCCACCGGCGCGGAAGAGGTCGCGGAGGCGAGCCTCGATCGAGGCGGTGCGCTCGTCCAGCGCGGTCAGGGATGCCCCGGCATCGCCGAGGTCGCGGAGGGCGCCCAGTGCCTGACGCACCTCGGGGATCCGGTAGCCCCCGGCGCGAAGGGCGGCGGTGATCCTCGCATCACGGATCGCGAGACTCCGATAGAGACGGGCCCGGACACCGCCGGAAACGACCCGCTCGGGGTCGATGAGGCCCTCGGACTCCCAGAACCGCAGCGTCGACGCCGGCACCCCCAGTGCCTGAGAGAGCTCGGTGATGGTCATCGGATCCTCGCCGCCCGTGTCCGCTGCCACTGTGAGGAGGGCGTCTCGAGCTGCGAGCACCTGCTTCCGCTCGGCGTCGAGTGACGCGGCGTGCTCGCCCAGTGCCGCGGCGATGTCCACCTCAGATGTCCGGTCGCGCCGCATCATCAGCGCGGCGGCGTCGACCGGTCCGATCGCTGCCGCAAGAAGCCGGTAGGCACCGAGCGCGCGCAGGTGAACCTCGGTGAAGGTCCGGTAGCCGTTGGGCCGGCGCTCAGCCGCTGGGATCACCCCGATCGTCTCGAGGCGACGCACCTGCTGGACGGAGCACCCCGAGATCTCGGCCACCTCGGCGGTGGAGAGCGGTCTGTCCATGGTCACCCCATTCGACCTCGCAAACCCGACATAAGCACTTCAAGGACACACTTCACCCATGAGTATGCACGATCTGCTTGAGACGATTCGCACGTTCGACGGAGTGCTCGAAGTGGCCCCCTCTGCCGGCGGCCCGTACCCCGAGATCTCGTGGGGCGATCACTACTTCTACTACGCCCCGGACGGCGTGATCCCCCACCGAGTCCAGCCCTACGCCACGGTCGTGACGAAGGACTATCCCGACGACACGGCGTCACAGCTGCAAGGTCCCGACCGGTGGAGGGTCAACATCCACATCGGTCGGGACCGCGCCAGGCGCCTCCTCGGCGACGGCGGCGACTGGGACTTCGCAGCGACCGACACGCTCCTCCCCCACCCGCTCTACGGCAGGCAGGGATGGATCGCCGTCGTGACTCCCGGTCAGCGCACGACGGCAGCGGTCGTCGAACTCCTCGACGCCGCTCACCGAGAGGCGAAGCACCGGTGGGATCGCCGCTGACTCAGTCCCGGCCGGACCACTCCTCAGCCCAGCGGCGGGCACCGGCGACGAGCAGGCTGACATCGGCGCCGACGAGGACGAAGGACGCCCCCGCATCGAGGTAGGCCCGCGCCTGCACCGGGTCGAAGGCGTTGACGCCGACGGGTTTGCCCGCCGCGCGCACCGCCTCGAAGGTCGCGCGCACCGCCGCGGTGACATCGGGGTGCGTCTGCTGACCGAGCAGCCCCATCGAGGCGGCGAGGTCGGAGGGCCCGACGAAGACGGCGTCGACGCCGTCGACGGCGGCGATCGCCGCGGCGTTCTCCACGGCCGTGGCCGACTCGATCTGCACGGTCAGGGACACGAGCTCGGCCGCCCGGGTGAGATAGTCGGGCACGGTGTTCCAGCGCGACGCCCGCGCCAGGGCGGAGCCGACCCCGCGGACCCCGGCAGGCGGGTAGCGCACGGCCCGGGCCGCCTCCTCGGCGTCGGCGACGGTGTCGACCATCGGCACGAGGAGGTTCTGGGCGCCGAGGTCGAGGTGCTGCTTGATGAGCACCCGATCGCACACGGGAACGCGGACGACGGGGGTGGCCGGATAGCCGTTCATCGCCTGGAGCAGGCGGGTCGTCGTCTCGAGCCCGATCGGCGAGTGCTCACCGTCGATGAGCACCCAGTCGAGCCCGGAGGACGCGGCGATCTCAGCGGCCACGGGCGACCCCGAGCTCACCCACATCCCCGCGAGGTGGTCACCGTCGGTGCGCCCGCGGAGCCGGTCGGCGAACGTCGGCGGCAGGTCTAGGCGAAACGGCATGTGATGACTCCCAGTTCTCCGTAGTCGGCGTGGACGGTGTCGCCGGGGTGGACCCACATCGGTCGCGTGAACGAGCCGGCGAGCACGGTCTCGCCCGCCCGCAGGCTCTCCCCGTGGTCGGCGAGCTTGTTCGCCAGCCACGCGATGCCGCGGCCCGGATGGTCGAGGACGGCTGCGGCGACACCGGAATCCTCGATCGTCTCGTTGCGGTAGAGCAGGGCGGACACCCAGCGCAGGTCGACGGCGTCGACGGCCACCGGCCGACCGCCGAGGACCATCGCGCCGAGGGCCGCATTGTCGGAGATCGTGTCGACGATCGTGCGCCCCTCCATCTCGATGCGCGAGGAGAGGACCTCGAGCGCCGGGACGACGTACTCGGTCGCCCGGAGCACGTCGATGAGCGTGACGTCGGGACCGGTGAGGTCGGCACCGAGGACGAACGCGAGCTCGACCTCGATGCGGACTCCCGAGTACTGCGCGTGGTCGATGACCGCACCGGTCTCGTAGACCTGGTCGGCGAAGATCGTCCCGTAGTCGGGTTCGGTGATGCCGGTGGCCTGCTGCATCGGCTTCGACGTCAGACCGATCTTGTGCCCGACCATCCGCCGTCCCGCGGCCTCGCCGCGCCGGCGCCACTCCCGCTGGACCGCGTACGAGTCCTCGACGGTCATGTCCGGGTGGGCGGCGGTGAGCAGACCGATCTTCGACCGCGTCCTCTCCGCTTCCGCGAGCTCATCGGCGATGCCCTCGATGACGGCGTCTTCGAGCATGTCCCCTCCTCAGAGCTGGTGGCCGAGCTTGAATTCCTCTTCGCCGTCCTCGGCGCCCGAGCGGGCTCCGAAGTCGGATTCGGCGTCCTCCCGGCGCGTGTAGGAGAACCCGTCGGCGCCGATCGTCACCTCCAGCTCGGAGTCGTCGGTGCGGGCGGTGAGCGGGACGGGGTTGCCCTCGAGGTCGAGGACCGTCGAGGCGTCGGTGTACCACGAGGGCACGACCGGGTTGCCCCACCAGTCACGACGCTGGTTGTCGTGGACGTCCCACGTCACCCGCGGGTTGTCGGGGTCGCCGGTGTAGTAGTCCTGGGTGTAGATCTCGATGCGGTGCCCGTCGGGATCGCGCAGGTAGAGGTAGAAGGCGTTCGACACCCCGTGCCGGCCGGGTCCCCGCTCGATCGAGTCGGACATCCGCAGCGCGCCGAGCTTGTCGCAGATCGCGAGGATGTTGTGCTTCTCGTGGGTGGCGAACGCGACGTGGTGCATGCGCGGTCCGTCGCCGCCGGTCATCGCGGTGTCGTGGACGGTGGGCTTGCGGCGCATCCACGCCGCGTAGACGGTGCCCTCGTCGTCCTGGATGTCCTCGGTGACGCGGAAGCCGAGGTCCTCCATGTAGTTCACGGCGCGCGGCACGTCCGGGGTGACCTGGTTGAAGTGGTCGAGGCGGACGAGCGCACCGGGCGAGTAGAGGTCGTAGCGCCAGGCCAGGCGCTCGACGTGGTCGACGTCGTAGAAGAACTCGTAGGGGAAGCCGAGCGGATCCTGCACGCGCACGGAGTCGCCGATGCCGCGGACGAAGCCGTCCTTGCGCCGCTCGACGGGGCAGCCGAGCTCACGGTAGAACGCCTCGGCGGCGTCGACCTCCTCCGGGCTGCGGACCCGGAACGAGAACGCGGCGACCGCGGGCACGGGTCCCTTGCGGAGGACGAGGTTGTGGTGGATGAACTCCTCCATCGACCGCAGGTAGACGGAGTTCTCGTCCTCCCAGGTGACCTGCAGGTCGAGGACGTCGACGTAGAAGTCGCGGGAGGCCTGGAGATCGGTGACGACGATCTCCATGTACGCGCAGCGCACGACGTCGGGCGCGGGAACGGTGGGGGTGGTGATGGGGTCGGACATGGGTTTTCCTCTCACTGCTTCCCGAAGACGGGATTGTGGACCTCGCCGAGGTTGATGTGCACGGCCTGCTGGTCGGTGTAGAAGTCGATCGAGCGGTAACCGCCCTCGTGGCCGAGGCCCGAGGCCTTGACGCCGCCGAAGGGGGTGCGCAGGTCACGGACGTTGTTCGAGTTCAGCCACACCATGCCGGATTCGACGGCCTGCGCGAAGTTGTGGGCGCGCTTGAGGTCCGAGGTCCAGATGTACGCGGCGAGCCCGTACTTCGTGTCGTTGGCGAGCTCGAGCGCCTCCTCGTCGGAGGAGAACTTCGTGATCGCGACGACGGGGCCGAAGATCTCCTCCTGGTAGATGCGCGCATCGGGGGTGACGTCGGCGAAGACGGTGGGCTGGACGAAGTTGCCGTCCTCGAAGCCCTCGGGGCGTCCGCCGCCGGCGACGAGGCGGCCCTCCTCCTTGCCGAGCTCGACGTAGGACATGACCTTCTCGTAGTGCTCGGGGTGGACGAGGGCGGCCACCTCGGTGTCGGGGTCCGAGGGCAGACCGACCTTGACCCGCTTCGCCTGGGCGGCGTAGCGCTCGACGAACTCGTCGTAGATCGAGTCCTCGACGAGGATGCGCGACCCGGCGGTGCAGCGCTCCCCGTTGAGGGAGAAGACCCCGAAGATCGTCGCGTTGACGGCGGCGTCGAGGTCCGCGTCGGCGAAGACGACGGCCGGGGACTTCCCGCCGAGCTCCATCGACAGGCCCTTGAGCCACGGGGCGGCGTTGGCGAAGATCGCCTGACCGGTCGAGGACTCACCGGTGAAGGAGATGAGCGGCACGTCGGGGTGCTTGACGAGGGAATCGCCGGCGAAGCCCTCTTCGCCGAAGCCGTTGACCATGTTGAACACGCCCGTGGGCAGGCCGGCCTCTTCGAAGATGCCCGGCCACAGAGACGCCGAGAGCGGGGTGAACTCGGCGGGCTTGAGCACGACGGTGTTGCCGGTCGCCAGCGCCGGGCCGAGCTTCCACGATTCGAGCATGAACGGGGTGTTCCACGGGGTGATGAGCCCGGCCACGCCCTTGGGCTTGCGGTTGACGTAGTTGGCCTGCCGTCCGGGCACCTTGTAGGCATCGTCGGTCTGGGCGACGATGAGGTCGGCGAAGAAGCGGAAGTTCTCCGCTGCCCGGCGGGCCTGGCCCTTGGCCTGGGTGATCGGCAGCCCGGAGTCGTAGGACTCCATGGCCGCGAGCTCGTCCTCGCGGGACTCGACGATGTCGGCGATGCGGTTGAGCACGCGGGCCCGTTCGCGCGGGAGCATCGTCGGCCACGGACCCTCTTCGAAGGCCTTCTTCGCCGCGGCGACGGCGCGATCGATGTCGGCCTTCTTGCCCGAGGCGGCCTTGATGTAGGGCTGGTTCGTCACAGGATTGATGACGTCGAACTCGTCGCCGTCGAGGGAGTCGACGAACTCGCCGTCGATGTAGTGGCGAATCTTCTCCGGCAGGTTGGCGGGAGCACTGGTGGACGCAGTCATGACTTGTCCCTCTCTGTTGCTGTGGTGGCTTCTTGGTAGCTGTGCAGGGTGGCGGTGCGGTGGGCGCGGACGACGCGTTCGACCTCATCCGCCGAGGCGGCCGCCCGGATGAGCGCGATGATCCGGGAGTGCTCGTCGACGGATTCCCGCGCGCGTTCGGGAACGAAGGAGAACGTCGAGTTGCGCAGGTGCGCGAGCCGGTCCCATTCGACGCCGACGAGCGTGCGGAGGCGATCGTTGGGGCAGCGGGCGAAGAGCGCGGCATGGAACTCGTGGTTGAGCCGCGTGAACTCGACCGGGTCGAAGTCGTCGAGCAGGGCGAGCATCTGCTCGTTGAGCGCCTCGGCGGCGGCGAGGTCACCGTCGGTGATGTGGGTGAGCGCCTGCGCCGTCGCCGCGCCCTCGAGGATCGCGACGGCCTCCATCGACTGGACGTACGACCCGTGGTCGACCATCGCCACCCGCGCCCCGACGTTGCGTTCGAAGGTGACGAGACCGTCGGCTTCGAGCCTGCGGATCGCCTCCCGCACGGGCACGACGGAGGTGTCGAGGTCGACGGCGATCTGCGAGAGCACGAGCTTGTCACCGGCGTCGAACGTGTGGTCCCCGATGCGCTCGCGGATCCAGTTGTACGCGAGCTCGGCCTTGCTCAGACGCTGGCCGAGCGGGGCGGCCTCGGCGGTCATCGTGAGCTCTTCCATTCCTCGAACTTCGCCTTCCACTCACCGGTCGGCGGGAAGAGACCGTCGACGGGGTTGCCGGCGGCGACCTGATCGGCGACCCAGCCGTCCTCGGTCTCTTTCTCCAGCGCTGCGTCGACGACCTCCTCGGCGAGGTCACGCGGGATGACGATGACCCCGTCGTCGTCGCCGACGATCACATCGCCGGGCAGGACGGTGGCGTTGCCGCAGGCCACGGCGACATCGGACTCCCACGGCACGTGCTTGCGGCCGAGCACCGCGGGGTTCTTCGCGGTCGCGAACACCGGGAGGATGCCGGCCACCTCCGCAGCGTCGCGGACGCCCCCGTCGGTGACGACCCCGGCGGCGCCGAGGGACTTCGCGCGGAGAGCGAGGATGTCACCGAGCGTGCCCGATCCGGACTCGCCGCGGGCCTCGATGACGATGACCTCGCCGGGCTTGAGGGAGTCGAAGGCGCGCTTCTGCGCGTTGTAGCCTCCCCCGTGGGACGTGAAGAGGTCCTCCCGGTTGGGGACGAAGCGCAAAGTCTTCGCGACCCCGACGAGCGTCGTGCCCGCGGCGAGCGGACGGACCCCGTCGATGACGACGTTGTTGAGGCCGCGGGCACGCAGCTGCGCGGACAGGCCCGCGGTCGGCGCCTTCTCCAGCTTCTCGCGCAGCCTGTCGGGCAGGGATCCGTCGTCTGCGGGCGGGAGGCCGGCCTCCTCGCGGGAGCCCCACGCATCGGCGGCGAGCGCCTCGGTGACGGCCGGGGTGCTGCCGAGGGCTGCGTCGAAGTCGCCGGGACCCTCGACGACCTCGGTGCGCAGGCGTCCCGAGCTCAGCTGCTCCCCCGAGTCCGAGGAGGCGCCGGTGACCTCGACCTCGACGACATCGCCGGGGGCGACGACGGTCGACCCGGCCGGGGTGCCGGTGAGGATGACGTCCCCGGACTCGAGCGTGAAGTGCTGGCTGAGGTCGGCGATGATCTGCGTGAGCGGGAAGATGAGCTGGTCGGGGCCGGTGCCGTCGTCCTGGACGAGGGAGCCGTTGACCCACGTCCGGATCGTCAGCTCCTGCGGGTCGACCTCGGCGGCGGGGATGAGGTTCGGACCCAGCGGGGTGTAGCCGTCGCGGCTCTTCGAGCGCACGTTCGACCCCTTGTCGGGGGTCTTGAGGTCGTAGAGGCCGAAGTCGTTGGAGGCGGTGACGCCGGCGACGTGGTCCCACGCCTCGTGCGCGGTGACCCGATGGGCGGGGCTGCCGATGACGATGGCGATCTCGCCCTCGAACGCGAGCAGCTTCGTGTCGGCGGGGCGCTCGATCGTCGCTCCGCTCGGGGCGACCGAGCTCGAGGCCTTGAGGAAGTACGAGGGCGCGGCGGGGCGCGTGCCGCGCTGGGCCGAACGGGACTCGTACGCCACATGGACGGCGATGATCTTGCCGGGGCGGGAGGGCACTGCAGTCGACATCGAAACCTCGTTCTCTCGTCGTTGATTGATTGAATCGTATACGATGCTTTGCCACTGGACAAGGGGTTGTCCTGATTTCCTGGATTCGCGTGCTTGATCGTATATGAACTGATACGATCTCAATCACAGTGTGCGTGATGGATCACTCGAGACGCACGAGGGTGTGTGAGAAACCGGAGGCTGATATGCACTTCCATCAGAACGGCTACGTGTCCGCGGATCCGCGGATCGAGGAGGCGGCGGGGTACGGCATCGACCGACCCGAAGCCCTGCCCGACGAGGTCGACGTCCTCATCGTCGGCAGCGGACCGGCGGGCATGGTCGCCGCCGCACAGCTCGCCCAGTATCCCGAGGTCAACACCCGGATCATCGAGAAGCGCGACGGGCGTCTCGTCATCGGCCAGGCCGACGGCATCCAGGCGCGCTCGGTCGAGACGTTCCAGGCCTTCGGCTTCGCCGAGGAGATCATGCGCGAGGGCTACCACATCACGGAGATGGCCTTCTGGAATCCGGATCCCGAGAACCCCGATCACATCATCCGCACCGGCAGGCCCAAGGACGACGAGACCGGCGTCAGCGAGTTCCCGCACCTCATCGTCAACCAGGCCCGCGTCCTCGACTACTTCGCGCAGTTCGCCAAGCAGTCCCCGGCCCGCATCGAACCCGACTACGGCATCGAGTTCGTCGACCTCTCCGTCGAGGATCCCGCCACCGCCGCCGATCCTCAGCACCCGGTCACGGTGACCGTGCGCTACACCGCCGGTGAGCGCGCCGGCCAGCAGCGCACGATCCGCGCCGGCTTCGTCATCGGCAGCGACGGCGCCCGCTCCGGGGTGCGCTCGGCGATCGGCCGGACGATGTCCGGCGACCAGGCCAACCACGCGTGGGGCGTGATGGACGTCCTCGCCAACACCGACTTCCCCGACATCCGCACGAAGTGCGCGATCTCGTCGAAGCACGGCAACATCCTCCACATCCCCCGCGAGGGCGGCCACCTCTTCAGGATGTACGTCGACCTCGGCGAGGTGCCCGTCGACGATGCGCGCAAGGTGCGCCAGACGAGCATCGAGGACATCATCGCGAAGGCGAACGCCATCATCGCCCCCTACTCGCTCGACGTGAAGAACGTCGCGTGGCACAGCGTCTACGAGGTCGGCCATCGGCTCACCGACGCCTTCGACGACACCGACGAGTCGGTTCCGGACTCGCCGTGCCCGCGCGTGTTCATCACCGGCGACGCCTGCCACACGCACTCGGCGAAGGCCGGTCAGGGCATGAACGTCTCGATGCAGGACGGCTTCAACATCGCCTGGAAGCTCGGGCAGGTCGCCACCGGCCGCTCGTCGTCGGAGCTGCTGCGGACCTACTCGGCCGAGCGCCAGGTCACGGCGAAGAACCTCATCGACTTCGACAAGGAGTGGTCGACGCTCATGGCCACCCCGCAGGATCAGCTGCCGGACAAGGCCTACCTCGAGGACTTCTACGTCAAGACCGCGGAGTTCCCCGCCGGCTTCATGACCGAGTACACCGAGTCGATGATCACCGCCTCGACGGCTAACCAGGAGCTCGCGGCGGGCTTCCCCGTCGGCAAGCGCTTCAAGTCCGCGCGCGTCAACCGCGTCGTCGACGCCTACCCCCTCCACCTCGGGCACGAGGCGAAGGCCGACGGCCGCTGGCGGATCTACGTCTTCGCCGACGGTGCGACCCCAGGGCAGGAGACCGACGCCGAGGCGCTCAACGGGGTTCCCGGACTCTCCGCCTGGCTCGAATCCGATCCCGCCTCCCCGCTCGTGGCCTATCGCCGCACCGGTGAGGACGTCGACGCCCTCGTCGAGCTCAAGGTCATCTACCAGCAGCCGCACACGGAGTTCGACTTCACCGACGTGCCTCCGGTCTTCCGCCCCTTCGTCGGGAAGTTCAGCCTCGAGTACCTTGAGAACATCTACGCGGCCCTGCCCGATGACGACATCTTCGACACCCGCGAGATCAGCCGGGACGGTGCCGTCGTCGTCGTGCGCCCCGACCAGTACGTCGCCGGCATCTACCCGCTGAGCGCCCATGAGGAGATCGGAAAGTTCTTTGCCGGGGTGTTCCTCCCCGAGAGCTGAGGGCCGGCCTGTCTGGGAGCTGGCTGATGACCGGGGCGAAGGTCTCGGAATGGCACTTCGCGTGTGGCAGGGTGGTCGTATGACCACGAATGAGAAGAGCATCACAGTCACCCGTGTCATCGACCACCCCACGCAGGAGATCTTCGACGTCCTCACCCTCCCGGAGAACCACGAGCAGTTCGACGGCTCGGGGATGGTGCGGGCGGCGGAGAAGTCCCAGCGCATCCAGGGCGTCGGCGACGTCTTCGTCATGAACATGTTCGCCGACGCGATGGGCGGCGACTACCAGATGCACAACCATGTCACCGCGTACGACGCGAACAAGATGGTCGGCTGGCAGCCGGCGCAGTCGGACAACCCGAAGGAGCCCGGCGGCTGGGAATGGGTCTACGAGCTCAATGCGGTCGGCCCCGAGAGCACCGAGGTGACGCTGACCTACGACTGGTCGAAGGTCGACGACCCGAAGCTGCTCTCACTGTTCCCCGTCGTCAGCGAGGACCAGCTCGACGAGTCGCTCAACCGCTTGGCCGCCGCCGTCTCCGGGAGCTGACACAGCCCTATCCGGCGGTAGCCGAGCTCAGAAGCGCGAGCCCGAGTACTTCTCGGCGTGCCTGCGGTGACGGCAGTGTCGGCTGCCATAGAGCCCGAAGATGCCGCCGACGATGAGGGCCGTGCTGCCGAGCGCCCACAGCACCGCCCCGGGTGCGGGATAGCCGATCTCCATCCCGCCGACCCAGCGGCCCTGCTCGTCCATCCCGTCCCACATGAAGAACGGCGGGTCGAGCAGCATGAGGGTGAGCGCCACGAGGAGCACGAGCCCGAGGATCACCGCCGCCGGGGACCACATGACGAGGGACCGTGAGATCCATGCGGTGACCGCGCACGCGATGATCGCGATCCACGGCAGCAGGAACGCGACGTCGCTCGTCTCCGGCGCGATCGGCTGCTCGCCGAGCGAGGTGATGACGAGGCGGGGCCCCTCGTGGTTCCCGCTGTCGAGGACGGGCACCCAGATCATCGCCACCCAGGACGCGAGCGCGACGAGCGGCAGCCACCGCGCCACCCACCGCGACCGTCGACCGCGCGGCAGCAGCTGCGTGCCGACGGGTGCGGGGCGGTCCACGGTGTTCATGACCACCATCCTTGGTTTCACCTGCCGCCGGCCGGTGACGGGGATGTTGCAGAACTGTCACCCGGGCTGTCTCACCCGGCGCGAGCGCGGATCTGCGTGCGGAGAACCTCCTCGGCGTGGGAGCGGGCGCGTCGCCACGCCGGTGCGGCGTCCGGCTCGAGCAGACCGGCGAAGACCCGACGCCAGTCACCGGCACCGC
This sequence comes from Brevibacterium sp. XM4083, assembly GCF_006489205.2. Classification (GTDB taxonomy): domain Bacteria; phylum Actinomycetota; class Actinomycetes; order Actinomycetales; family Brevibacteriaceae; genus Brevibacterium. The sequence goes on from NZ_VFYR02000004.1 coordinate 493,196, forward strand.
TGTCCGGAGCACCGCTGTCCGCCGGAGGACCGGTGCTCACTGAAGGACCGGTGCCGGCCATACCGCGGTTCGACCGCCGCGGATGCTTCATCCGCTTGAGGAACGGCGGGGTCGTCGTCGCGTATCTCCGCCCGGTCGGGGTCGTCACCGTCAGTCCCGTCGCGGTCGCCTCGTGCGACCATCCGGGGTGCTCCTTCGCGTAGTTGCAGGAGGCGCACAGTCCCGAGCCGTTCTCCCACGAAGTGCCACCGCCGGCGGCGAAGGGCTGAGCATGATCGGCGTGCTTGATCGGGGCATCGCACCACGGGGTCCGGCACCGATCGTCACGGAAGATCACCATCTGCCGCAGCCGCCCGGTGAAGGCCCGTGAGCGTGATTCGGTGCCGACGAGCTGACCGTCGGTCACGCTCGTGAACATCCGCCTGATGAACACCTCGGCCTCGTTCGCGGCGAGGAAGCTCCGCGCGGTCGCCGCCGGCAGCGGCCCGAATCCGGGCATCCATGCCGGGACCATGCCGTCAGCGAAGAGCGACTCGGCGTCGATGACGACGTGGACCTCCGTCGGCACCGCCGCGGCAGTCGTCTGCCCGGTCAGCCGCTCAACGAAACTGTCAGCCATGATCTGCGGGTGCCGCCGACCGTGCGCGTCCCCTCCGGCGATCACCGCGTCTGCCTCGGCCTTGAGCCCCGACCAGACGGCCACGGCCTGCGGCAGCGGAAGGATCGCGCTCACCCGCCCCATGCCGTCGGCCAGCGGCGTCATCGACACCCGCCGGTGAGCGGCGGCACGCTCCGCCTTCTTCGCAGCATCCGCGGCGTCGACCTGCATCGCCAGTGCCCGCACCTCGGTGCGCAGACTGCGCGGTCCCGACTGGCCGAGGCTCTCACGCATCCGCGTATCCACGCGCCGCCGATCCCCCGGCTCGAGGGTCGCCGTCTCCTCGACCACGATCCGCGCCTTGTCCGCGGAGATCTCCCCGGCCGTCAGCGCCGCATAGGTGCCGGGCAGTTCGGTGACGAGCGATTGGGCGGCGGTGAGGAACTTCCGCCCCGATCCGGGCGAGACCCGCTTCGCCAGCCCCACCTCGTCGCCGGCGCGCACACCCCACTCCTGGACGGGCAGACCGGCCAGGCGGTCCCGGTCCCGACGCAGCTCGGCGAAGGCGACGGCCTCAGCCGACTGGGCGGCGGCGATCGTCGCGGTGAGCTCCTCGAGCGCGGTGATCCGCGCGAGCGCGTCGTCCTCGGACTCCGCCACCGCGGCACCGCGCAGGAAGCCGCCCAATCGGGCCACCTCGGCGAGGTAGTCCGACGGCGATTCCGGAGCGGGACCGATCTCCATGACCGCACCCTAGGGCACGGTCCTGACATGAGATGCCCGGCCTCGGTGACCTGGGACGACACGCCAACCGGGCGTCACGCCCCGGCTTTGATCCTCCGCATGATCATGTCCATCGCGACGATGTTGTGGCCGCCCTCGGGGACGATGAGATCGGCGTTGCGCTTCGAGGGCTCGACGTAGAGCTCGTGCATCGGCTTGACGGTGCCGAGGTACTGCTCCTCGACGGATTCGAGCGTCCGGCCCCGTTCGATGACGTCGCGTTTGATCCGGCGCAGCAGGCGGACGTCGGCATCGGTGTCGACGAAGAGCTTGATGTCGAGGAGTTCGCAGATGCGCGGCTCGGCGAGGATGAGGATGCCCTCGACGATGATGACCGGAGAGGGCTGGACGACGGTCGTGTCCGTGCTCCGGTTGTGGTTGGAGAAGTCGTAGATCGGGCTCTCGACCGACCGCTGGCTGCGCAGCGCGAGGAGATGGTCGACGAAGAGGTCGTTGTCGAAGGCGTCGAGGTCGTCGTAGTTGACGCGCTCGCGCTCGGCGAAGGTGAGGTCGTCCTGCCGGCGGTAGTAGTTGTCGTGGTAGAGCACCGAGGACACGCCCACGCACTCGGCCAGCAGCGCCCGGGTCAGCGTCGTCTTCCCGCTGCCGGTGCCCCCGGCCACGCCCACAGTCAGAATCTCCACGGTCGCATATTCCCTCGTCTCGCCCGAATGTCTCCCCAAATCTACCCGATGCGGTTCGTGTCCGACCCCTCCGATAGGGTGGAGGAAAGCTGCCGGAGCCGCGTCAAGGAGGTGGTCGTCGATGGATTCCGACTCTCGATTGTGCCGCCCCTCCCCCATGCCCTGACGCCTGCTGTCCGACCGCTCCTTCCGCAGGCGTCGATCGACGACTGCCTGGAGACGACCATGGACGCGTCCACCATCCGCACCCTGACCGCCGACCGTGAGCTGCCGCGCCTGGCAGCCGCCGTGCGCCGCCTCGGCTCATCAGCGACGACCGACCTCATCGCGCAGCTGCCCGCCACCGAGGCGGCCGTGGTCTTCCGACTCCTGCCGAAGACCGTGTCCGTCGACGTCTTCGACCGCCTCGACCGCGGCACGCGCTCCGACCTCATCACCGCGCTCGGCACCGCGGAGCTGACGACGATCTTCGCCGACCTCGACCCGGAGGACCAGAGCCGCCTCGTCGACGAACTCCCCGCGAACGTCGCGACGAAGCTGCTCGCCGCAGTCTCCCCTGCCGATCTCGACGCGGTCATGGCCGTCGCCGGCTACGACCGGAACTCGATCGCCCGCCGGATGTCTCCGACGGCCGTCGTGGCGTGGGAGGACGACACCGTCACCGAGGTGGCCGACCGGGTCCGCGCCGCCGACGTCGATCTCGCCGACGTCCGCCTCCTGCCCGTCCTCACCGCCGACCGCACTCTCGTGGGGACCCTCGACGCGCTCGAACTCCTCCGGTGCGACGCACACTGCCCGGTCACCTCGGCGATGGACCCGCTCGAGACGGTCACGCACACGAGTGAGGATCAGGAGACGGCAGCGCGGGCGGCCCTGCGCGACGGCGTGCCCGTCCTGCCCGTGTGCGACAGCGAGAACCGCCTCGTCGGGATCGTGCCGATCGACGACGCGGCGCGGATCATCGCCGAGGCCGACGAAGCCGACTTCGCGCTCTCCGGCGGCACCCAGCCGCTCTACCGCCGGTACCTGCCGACCCCGATCCTCACGATCGCGCGCACCCGCATCGTCTGGCTCCTCGTCCTCGCCGTGTCCGCCGTGCTCACCGTTCACGTCCTCGAGATCTTCGAATCGACGCTCGCCGAGGTGGTCGCCCTCGCCCTCTTCATCCCCCTGCTCACGGGCATCGGCGGGAACACCGGCTCGCAGGCGGCGACGACCGTGACGCGGGCGCTGGCGATGGACGAGGTGGGGCTGCGGGACTTCGCGCGGGTCGCCGTCAAGGAGTTCACGACGGGCCTGGCCCTCGGCGTCCTCCTCGCCGTCCCGGCGTTCGCGATCGCCTCCCCGCTCTACGGCCTCGACATCGGGACGATCATCGGCCTCACCCTCATCGTCAACTGTCCGATCGCCGCCCTCGTCGGCGGGTCGATCCCGCTCGTCGCCAAGGCCTGCCGTGTCGATCCGGCGGTCGTGTCGACCCCGTTCATCTCGACGTTCTGCGATGCCAGCGGACTGCTCGTCTACTTCACGATCGCCATCTCGATCATGGGCCTGTGAGCGCTGAGCGACAGGCGGCTTCAGCCGAAGTGCCGGGTTCAGCCGAAGTGCTGGGTCAGCTGCGCCCACAGCTCGTGGTCGAAGCGGCGGCGGGCGAGGAGTCCGGACATGTGGCGCACCGCGTTGTCGACCTTGCCGCGCCACACCTCGATGGCCTCCCGCGCATCCCCGCGTGACAGGGCCCGGAAGATGCCGCGGTCGTCGGCGAGGATCCGGTCGCTGGCCGGGGAGTAGTCGAGCCTGAGGACGGAGATGAAGAGGCGCAGACGCAGGGTGAGCGATTCGAAGGCCCGCGCGCTCTGCCGCAGCCCCGAGGCGCGGGCGAGCTCCTGCTGGAAGTGGAGGTCGGCGTCCTCGACGTCGATGCCGCTGCGCGTCGCCGCCGAGGCCTCGACCTGCCGGAGGGCGAGCTGGACGGGAACGAGGAACCGCTGGGGGCGCAGGGCGAGAGACCGCAGCAGCACCTCGCCGACGGCCATCCGCGCCGCGTAGAGGTCGAGGACGTCGACGGTCGTGATGAGCGGGATCCTCGCCCCGCCGCGAGTGCCGTCGAGCAGTCCGTCGTCGACCATCCGCCGCAGCGCGGCATCGACCGAGGACCGCGGCACCTCCATGCGGCGGGAGAGCAGCTTCGGGCTGATCCGGTCCCCGGGTTCGTAGCCGGAGTCGATGATCTCCTCGCGCAGGGCGATCGCGAGGTGCTCGGTGATCGAGCGGGTCGCGCTCGGCAGCCATGAGGAGATCTCCATTGAGTCAGAACTCGTGGAAGTTTTCGGTGCCTCGGTCTGCCGCCCGGCCTGCCAGTTCACCCCTTCGAAGCCGTGGCGCACACGGCCGGAGACGAGGTCGAGGAGCGAGCCGGGAATGTCCTGACTGTGCGCGAACGCCTCCTTGAGCGCGGTGACGAAGGCGTCGATGTCGCGGTGGAGGGAGAGGTGGCTCAGGTGCGGGGCGTGCTCGAATGATGCGGCGACGACCTCGGCGGCCTCGCCGAGGGGGTCGAAGACGACGAGCCGCAGGGCGCTCGGGGCGACCCCCGGCACGCCGTCGCGGATGATCGTCATCGCCGCCTCATCGGTCTGCCGGTGCTCGCTGCCGAAGCGCTGGGACCACCGGGCGACGCCCGCCGAGCGCAGCGCGGCGACGAGTCCGGCGATGCGCCGCTGGATCCGCCGCGCCGGGACCGCCGGGCCGGGCTCGGCTCCCGCCCGCCGGCGGAAGCCGACGACGATGAGGGGGAATCCGCCGACCGCGGCGACGACCTCGTCGCCCCCGCCTCCGGCCGTGCGGACCTCGGCGAGGTGGGCCGAGGACACCGTGAGGTCCTGCATCGCCCGGGTCACGATGCTCTGGCTCAGGCCCGTCGCCTCGGCGAGCGCCCGAGTCGAGAAGTCCGGTCCGGAGATGCGGGCGCCCGCGGTTCCCACGAGCGCCTCGACGACCTGGGCGGCGGTGCTCTGGATCTGCGGCCGCCCGCTGCGGGGACGGTCGCCGAGGTCCGCGCGGCGGACCCAGCGACGCAGACTCGACTCGGACACCCCCGCCTCCGCGGCCGCCTCGGCGATCGAGGTCACTGCCGCGCGAACGACGGTCTCGCGACGGAACTCGGGCGTGTACATGACTCGATTCTACTCGTGCGGTCACGACTTCTGACTCAAATTATTCTGCGGGCGGTCGCCAGCCATTCACCCCGCATTCGGCGCGGCGCATACTGAGGGAAATCCCGCCGGAACACCGTCACGACAGTAAGGACGACCCACGTTGCTGCACACAGACACCGACCTCGAACAGCTCACCGCGCGCTCGGTCGACACCGTCCGCAAATGGCTGCGAGTGGCCACGAACAAGACCGCTGCGAAGAACCCCGCGGCCGAACGCCTCTCGGCCGTCCTCTCCGACCCCAATGGGCTCGACTTCACCGTCGGGTTCGTCGACCGCGTCGTGCGCACCGATGACGTCCACGCCGCCGCCGACGCACTCGCCGAGGTCGGCAAGCTCGCCCCGGAGACGATGTCGAAGCTCGACCGCGCGCAGATCAAGGCCGGTGCCGCCCTGGCGAAGGTGATGCCGCAGGTCGTCGTGCCCGCCGCCCGCACCCGCCTGCGCCAGATGGTCGGCCACATGGTCGTCGACGCCCGTGACAAGCCGTTCGGCTCGACCGTCGCCAAGCTCACCGGTGAGGGCCACCGCCTCAACATCAACCTCCTCGGCGAGGCCGTGCTCGGTGACGCCGAAGCCGACCACCACCTCGAGGAGACGCACCGCCTGCTCGCCCGCGACGACGTCGACTACGTCTCCGTCAAGGTCTCCTCGGTCGCCTCGCAGCTGTCGATGTGGGCCTTCGACGAGACCGTCGACTACGTCGTCGACCGCCTCCGCCCGCTCTACGCCCAGGCCGCGAAGGCCCCGACGGGTGCGAAGTTCGTCAACCTCGACATGGAAGAGTACCGGGACCTCGAGCTCACGCTCGCCGTGTTCACCCGCCTGCTCTCCGAACCGGAGTTCAAGGACCTCGAGGCCGGCATCGTCATCCAGGCCTACCAGCCCGACGCCCTCGGGGCGATCCAGCGGCTCAGCGAGTTCGCGAGCCAGCGGGTGGCCGCCGGCGGCGCCGGCATCAAGGTCCGCCTCGTCAAGGGCGCGAACCTCGCGATGGAGACCGTCCACGCCGAGGTGGCCGGCTGGCCGACGACGACGTGCGATTCGAAGCAGAGCACGGACGCGAACTACAAGCGCGTCCTCCACTGGCTCTTCACCCCTGAGCGCATGGAGGGCCTGCGCATCGGCGTGGCCGGCCACAACCTCTTCGACATCGCCTTCGCCCACCACCTCTCCGTCGAACGCGAGGTCACCCACCGCGTCGAGTTCGAAATGCTCCAGGGCATGGCGACCGAGCAGGCGGCCGCCGTGACCGAGGACGTCGGGGACCTCCTCCTCTACGTGCCCGCCGTGCACCCGAAGGAGTTCGACGTCGCGATCTCCTACCTCGTGCGTCGCCTCGAGGAGAACTCCGCGACGGAGAACTTCATGTCCGGGATCTTCGAGCTCGCCAACGGCAATGCGATCTTCGACCGCGAAGCCGACCGCTTCCGCGCCTCGGTCGCGCAGCTCGAGGCCGAGCTCGCCGTCGACGGTGAGGCCGCACCGCTGCCCAACCGCACCCAGGACCGCTCCGCCGCCCACATGGCCGGGCCCGCTCAGGTCGTCTTCGCCAACGAACCCGACACCGATCCGTCGCTGCCGGCCAACCAGAAGTGGATCCGGTCGATCATCGCCGAGGCGACCGCACCGGGCTATCTTGACTCCCGTCCGGCCGCGCCGACGATCGAATCGACCGACGAGATCGATGCGATGGTCGCCCGCGGTCGCGCCGCCGCCGCGGACTGGCGTGCCCTCGGGGCGGCAGCGCGCGGGGAGATCCTCCACCGTGCCGCCGAGATCTTCGCCGCCCGTCGCGGCGAGTTCATCGCCGTCGAGGCCGCCGAGGTCGGGAAGATGCCGTCCCAGTCGGATCCCGAGATCTCCGAGGCGATCGACTTCATCCGCTACTACGCGCTCCACGCTCTCGAACTCGAGAAGCTCGAGGGGGCGACGTTCACGCCCGATGAGATGGTCGTCGTCACCCCGCCGTGGAACTTCCCGATCGCGATTCCGACCGGCGGCACGGTCGCGGCTCTCGCCGCCGGCTCCGCGGTCATCCACAAGCCCTCGGGTCCGACCCCGTACTGCTCGGCGCTCATCGTCGATGCCCTGTGGGAGGCCGGCGTGCCGCGCGACGTCCTCCAGCTCAGCGCTCCGATCGAGCGGGAGCTCGGTCAGCACCTCGTCTCCCACCCGGATGTCGACCGCGTCATCCTCACGGGCGCCTCGGAGACGGCCGCGCTGTTCAAGTCCTTCCGTCCCGAACTCCACGTCAACGCCGAGACTTCGGGCAAGAACGCCCTTGTCATCACCCCGGCCGCCGACCGCGACCTCGCCGTCGCTGACCTCGTGTACTCCGCGTTCGGCCACGCGGGACAGAAGTGCTCGGCGGCGTCGCTCGGCATCATGGTCGGGTCGACGTACGATTCCGAGCGCTACCGCAAGCAGCTCATCGACGCCGCGTCCTCGATGGTCGTCGACTGGCCGGCCAACCTCTCGGCGACGATGGGACCGCTGACCGAGGACCCCTCGGACAAGCTGCGTCGCGCGCTGACGACCCTCGAGCCCGGCGAGTCGTGGCTGCTCGAGCCCAAGCAGCTCGACGACACCGGCCGCCTGTGGAGCCCGGGCATCAAGGACGGGGTCAAGCCCGGTTCGTTCTTCCACCTCACCGAGGTGTTCGGTCCGGTCCTCGGCCTCATGCACGCCCGTGACCTCGACGAGGCCATCGAGTTCCAGAACGCCGTCGACTTCGGTCTCACCGGCGGCATCCACTCGCTCGATCCCGATGAGGTCCGTCAGTGGCTCGACCGCGTCGAGGTGGGCAACGCCTACGTCAACCGCGGCATCACCGGCGCGATCGTCCAGCGCCAGTCCTTCGGCGGCTGGAAGCAGTCGTCGGTGGGTCTGGGGTCGAAGGCCGGCGGCCCGAACTACCTCATGCTCTTCGGTCACTACACCGACGATCCGGCGACCCTGCCCGGTTCGGTCGGCGACGGACAGAGCCTCGAACGCGCCCAGGCCGATGACCGCCGCTGGTTCGACGCCGAGTTCGGTGCCGCGAAGGACCACACGGGTCTGCGCTCGGAGGCGAACATCTTCCGCTACCGTCCGCGCCCGGTCACACTGCGCGTCACCGGCGCGGCGACGGCGTTCGATCTCGAGCGCTCGCTCTCGGCGGCGCAGACCGTCGGCTCGACGGTGCAGCTGAGCGTGGCCACGGACATCTCCGCAGACGTGAAGATCGCCGTCGAGCGCGCCGGCGTGGCCTCGCGCGTCGAATCGGCTGAGGCGTTCGCGTCGATGGTCGCCGACGGCCGCTACGACGACACCGTGGGCGCGCGCATCCGCGTCCTCGGCGACTACGAGCCGGAGCTGCTCGCGGTCGCCGCGCAGCGCCCCGAGGTCGCCGTCATCGACGAGCCCGTCACCTCCTCGGGCCGCGTCGAGCTGCGCTACTACGTCCAGGAGCAGGCCGTGTCGATGACGCTGCACCGCTTCGGCAACCCGAGCCGTGACTTCCACGAGCTCGCCGCCGAGCTCAAGGCGTGATCGCCCGAACCTGATCACCGCGGATGCCCCAAGGGCGCTCAGCCACCTCTCGCCAGGTGCCTGAGCGCCCTTCGCGTTGCCGCTAGAGTGACGCTGTGACTCAGCGTCAGACCATTCCACTGGGCGGGGCGATCTTCGACTGCGACGGCATCCTCGTCGACTCCGAACGACCCTGGCTCGATCTCATGGCCGCCTATCTCGACCGTCTCGGGGTCAATGATGACCGTGCCGAATCCTTTCGTGGATTGAGTGGCGCCGAGGCGGCCGAGCAACTGGCCGCCGTTGCCACCGGTGTCGGGACGGCGCCGACCGCAACGGAGATCGACAGTGCCTACACGGCCGCCCTCGCCGAGGTGTCGGCCCCGATGCCGGGAGCCCGGCAGCTGGTGCGGGCGCTCGCGGGTGTCGTGCCGATCGCGGTGGCGAGCAATGGCCGCAGCGCCGATGTCCGCGGCCTCCTCGACCGAGCGGGACTGCTCGACTGCTTTGACGCGATCGTCACCATCGATGACGTCGACGACGGGAAACCGTCTCCCGACGTCTATCTGCGGGCGGCGCACGATCTCGGGCTCGACCCGCGGGTCGCGGTCGCCTTCGAGGACTCCCCCGTCGGTTCGCAGGCCGCTGCCGCGGCCGGATGCACCGTCGTGGGCATCAACGCCGACCGCGGCATTCCACTCGTCGCCGACGTGCGTCTGACCGAGATGAGCGACGTGCACGTCGATCCGACGACCCGAATGCTCCGCATCTCTGTGGACGGCTGATGTCCACGCCGGAGTGTAGGCTCGGTCACAGTCAGCGCGTTCAGTGGACTGCCCGAGTGTTCACATCGCGTTCACATGGTTGCCGTCGGCGTCGACCAGTGGGCCGATAGGGTGCAAGGGATCCGTCCGTCACGTCCGCGTGTGCCCACTGATCCCGAAAGGCCTCCATGAAAGCCTCGTCCTCCCTCGCCTCCGCCGCCGCTCTCGGCCTCGTCGCCGGCCTCGGACTCGTCCTGCCGACCGCCTCGGCGAGCGCTGCGACCGCACCCCACATCAGCGAGATCGGCTACACCCTCGACACCGACTTCATCGAGATCGCCGCCGACCCCGGCACCGACCTCTCGGGGTGGACCGTCGGCTCGGTGACCCGCGGCGGCAGCGTCCAAGCGGCGGAGAACGTCACCACGGTCCCGGACGGCACGACCGTCGGCGACTCCGGTGCCCTGGCCGTCGAGGTGCCGATCACGAACTCCGTGAACTCCGGATCGGCCGCCGACGGCAGCTACGGGGCCTCGGCGTTCGCGATCGACGACGCGGGCACCCTCATCTCCTTCGACCAGATCGGCGGCGTCACCGGCGGCAGAGGCGTGACGGGCACGGCGAACACCCACACCCCCGACCCCGTCGTCGACGAGGAGGCGACCCCCACGGGAGCCACGGCCAGCGGCGGTCAGTCGATCCAGCTCATCGACGGGTCCTGGAGCGCGGCCCCGCCGACCCCGGACGCCCTGCCGGGCGGCGGCGGTGACGGCGGCGACCCGGCTCCCGAGGACGTCACCCCGATCGCCGAGATCCAGGGCACCGAGGACGACAGCCCGATGCAGGGTGAGACAGTGAGGACCCGCGGGGTCGTCACGGCCGCGTATCCGACCGGCGGACTCGGCGGCTACTTCGTCCAGACCGCGGGCTCCGGCGGAGCCGACGACGCCACACCGGGCGCTTCCGACGGCATCTTCGTCTACTCCCCCGACACCGTGGCCGACGTGAGCATCGGCGACTTCCTCGAACTCACCGGCACCGCCTCGGAGCGCTACGGGCAGACACAGCTGACCGTCTCCGCCTCCGGGATGACCCGCCTCGACGAACCCGCCGAAGCGGTCAAGGCCGTCGAAGGCGACTTCCCCGACGATGCCGCCGAGCGCGAGGCCCTCGAAGGCATGCTCGTCCAGCCCTCCGGCGAGCTCACCGTCTCCGACAACTACAACGCGAACACGTACGGCGAGATCGCCCTCGCGACCGGCGACGGCGTCCTGCGCCAGCCCACCGACGTCGCCCGACCCGGCAGCGACGAGGCGAAGGCGATCGAGGCCGAGAACCTCGCCCGCGAGGTCATCCTCGACGACGGCGCGAGCGTCAACTACCTCGACAGCGACCAGGACGTGCCCCTGCCCTACCTCAGTCAGGACGCACCCGTGCGCGTCGGCGCGGCCGCGACCTTCACCTCACCGGTCGTCCTCGGCTTCGGGTTCGACAAGTGGCGGTTCCAACCGACGACGCAGCTCACCGGCGACAACGCCGAGGCGGTCCAGCCGACGACGTTCTCCGACACCCGCAGCGCCGCCCCCGAGGAGGTCGGCGGCCAGGTCACCCTCGCGAGCTTCAACGTCCTCAACTACTTCACGACGACCGGCGACCAGCTCTCCGGGTGCACCTACTACGAGGACCGCGAGGGCAACCCGATCACCGTCCGCGGCGGCTGCGATGCCCGCGGTGCCGCCAACGCGGAGAGCCTCGAGCGGCAGGAGACGAAGATCGTCGAGGCGATCAACGACCTCGACGCCTCGGTCGTCTCCCTCATGGAGATCGAGAACTCGGCGCGCTTCGGCAAGGACCGCGATTCCGCCCTGCAGACCCTCGTCACCCGCCTCAACGAGGCGGCAGGCGCGGAGAAGTGGGCGTTCGTCCCCTCCCCGGCCGACCTTCCCGCTGAAGAGGACGTCATCCGCACCGCACTCATCTATCAGATCGCCGAGGTGGCCCCGCAGGGCGAATCGGTCATCCTCGACGATGAGAACGCGTTCTCCAATGCCCGCGAACCCCTGTCCCAGGCGTTCGCGCCGAAGGACGACGCCGGCACCGCCGAGACGGAGAAGACGTTCGTCACCGTGTCCAACCACTTCAAGTCGAAGGGCTCGGGCGAAGGCCCGGGCAACGAGGACACCGGCGACGGTCAGGGCTTCTCGAACGCCGACCGCGTCAAGCAGGCCAACGCCCTCGTCGACTTCGCCGGCCAGCAGCAGACAGCGGCCGACACCGACGACGTCTACCTCCTCGGCGACTTCAACTCGTACACGCAGGAGGACCCCATGCAGGTCTTCTACGACGCCGGGTACAAGGACGTCGCCGCGGAGATGACCGACGGGTCGACGTACGTTTTCCAGGGCCGCACCGGCAGCCTCGACCACGTGCTCGCCCTCGATGCGGGCGACACCGAGACGGCGTTCGACAACGTCACCGGAGCCGACATCTGGGACATCAACTCCGTCGAGCCGATCGCCTCGGAGTACAGCCGGTACAACTACAACGTCACCGACCTCTACTCCCCCGACCGCTACCGCGCCTCCGACCACGACCCCGTCCTCGTCGGGATCTTCGACCCCGAGAGCGGCACCGGCGGAGAGGACGCGGAAGCATCGGCTGATGCAGACGCGGGTGCGGGTGCGGCAGCAGCGGCCGACGGCGGCGCGGATTCCGACAGCGGCGCAGACAGCGGGAGCAAGGGCGCCGACGGCGGGAACGCAGGCGCCGACGACGGCCAGGATGACGCCGACGGAAGCCAGGACGACGGCGACGAGAACGGCTCCGGGTCGCAGAACGACGCCGATGAGAACGGCGGCTCGCAGGGCGACGAGAACGCGCAGAACACCGCGGGACCCGGCGGGAACCTGCCGCGCACCGGCTCCGAGCTCGCTCTGCCCGTCTCGATCGCCGCGGGCCTCGTCCTCGTCGGGGCCGCCTCGGTGATCATCACCCGACGCCGCCGCGAGGGCAGCGCCAAGCACTGAGGAACGGCCGTCGCCTCAGTCGGCGACGGCCACGGCGCCGCGCATGAGCACGCGTGCGGTGCGATAGAGCGAGGTGGCGGTGACCTCCCCGGTGGTTCCGTCGCGCACCGCCGAGGCGGTGACGACCCCGGACGGAGTGCCGAGGCGCACCTCCGGCCCGGAGCGCGGGTGCGCGCTGCGGGTGAGAATCCGGTGGGGAATCGTGTCGGGGACGAGGGCGGCCGCGGCCAGGCACATCGCCGCAGTGCCCGGCACCGCCCTGTGGGCCTGCCCCATGGAGACGACGCGGACGGGAAGGTCGGCGTCGGCGGCGAGAAGCCGCGTGCCGTCGAGGAGACGCGTGTCGGCCTGCGCAGTGACGACGGCGACCTTGGGCACGACCTGCGGTGCGGTCTCCGGGGTCTCACACAGTCCCATCCGCACCGCGGCGGCCCGGCGCAGCTCCTCGATGAGCCCCATCGCACGTGAGTCGGCGTCGATCTGCGCGGGCAGCTCGGTGCCGTTGAGTCCCACCGCCGTGCAGGGAACGATGACGAGCGGCAGCGTCGCATCGATGAGCGTGGCGTCGATGAGGAACCCGCCAGCGACCAGGGAATCCGAGGTGTTGCCCGTCGGCAGGAGCGCACCCGTGCGGCTGCCGGCCGGGTCAGGATAGATGAGTTCGATGGGGGCGGCCTTCCCGCTCACGCCGGTGAGGACGAAGTCCCCGTCGACAGCGGCCTGACCGTCCTCGACGGTGAGGCCGACATCGACGAGCTTGCCCGTGTTGACGTTGAACAGGCGGAAGACATGCCACCCGTCACCGGCGCTGATGAGCCCGGCCAGCAGGGCGAACGGCACGACCCCGGAGGAGAGATTGCCGCAGTTGCCTGCGTAGTCGACGGCCGCCTCGGCGATCTCCACCTGCCCGAACGTGTAGTCGAGGTCGACGCCGTCACGGTCGGAGGCGGAGACGACCATGACCTTCGACAGAGAGGAGATTCCCCCGCCCATCCCGTCGAGCTGCCGACCGAAGGCATCGGGCGAGCCCATCGCCGAGGTGAAGATCCGGTCCCAGGCCGTCCGCTCGCCGCCGTCGCCGACCGGTGGCAGATCCGCGGCGCGGAAGAAGAGGCCCTTGCTCGTGCCTCCGCGGACGAAGGCGGCGTCGATCCAGCGTGTCATGCCCTCAGAGTAGCGTTCCTCGCACCGACCGCCGACGGCACGATCGCCATCGCGAGGAAGCCGAGGACCGCGACGAACGCGAAGAGGTAGAAGCCCCAGGGGTAGGCGATGCCGGCGGCGACGAGAGTGCCGGTGATGAACGGTCCGACGATCGCGCCGATCCGGCCGACCGCCGAGGCCATGCCGAGTGCCGTGCCGCGCGCGGTCGCCGGGTAGATCGCGGAGACGAACGCGTAGATGAGGACCTGGGCGGAGAAGACGAAGACGCCGGTGATGAAGACGGCGAGGTTGAGCAGCACCTGGCTCGACATCGGGATGCTGAGGATCGCGAGGAAGACCGCGGCGAGGACGAACCACAGGAGCACGACCGGTTTCGTCCCGTGCCGGTCGGCGAGCCACCCGGCGACGACGAGGCCGACGACGGCGCCGAGGTTGAGGACGAAGAGCATGACGAGGGAGTCGGAGACCTCGTATCCCGCATCGGCCATGAGCTGCGGCAGCCACGTGTTGAGGCCGTAGACGAGGAGGAGTCCCATGAAGCTCGCGGCCCACACGCCGATCGTCACGAGCGCGAACCGGCCGGTGAAGAGACCGCGCATTCCCGTCTTCGGCGCCGCCGCAGCCTCCGTGCTCTGCCGTGATCGGGCGGCGAGGAACGCCGTCGATTCCGGCAGCTTCCACCACAGCAGCGGCACCATGAGCAGCCCCGCGACGCCACCGGCGATGAAGAGCAGATGCCAGTTGTGCGAGTAGAAGACCGCGAGCAGCGAGATCGCCACGGCGCCGGCGTGGTAGCCGGTCATCGTCAGCGTCGTCGCCTTGCCGGTCTTGCCCGAGCGGTTGTGCTCGCTGATGTAGGCGAGACAGCTGGGCATGACCGCGCCGAGCGCGAGACCGGCGATGAACCGGAACACCGTGAACAACGCGACGTTCGGAGCGAAGGCGACGAGCAGGGTGAAGACGGAGAAGATGATCACGCACGCGATGATCGTCGACCGCCTGCCCACCCGGTCGACGATCGGCCCGACGACCGCGGCGCCGAGGCCGACGCCGACGAGGCTCATCGTCGCCACGAGCGTCGCCGCCTCGGGGGTGAAGCCGAGGGCCCCGGTGGCGAGCAGCTGCGGGATGACCGCCCCGAGGACGACGAGGTCGAAGCCCTCGAGGGCGACGGCGAGCCAGCAGAGGACAGCCGGCCAGCGGGTGTCGGCGGGGGTGGGGCGGGATGGTGCGGCAGGCGATGCGGACAACGCTGTCTCCGGTCTGTGAAAGTGTTGGTGGTCAGAAGGGGTACGGGGCGATCTGGGAGCGCATCGTGATCCACTGGACCTCGGTGAAGGATTCGATGTTGGCTTCGGCACCGCCGATGCGGGAGCCGTTGCCCGAGTCCTTCGTGCCGCCGAAGGGGACGTCCCCTTCATCGGCGATGGTCTGCTCGTTGATGTGGATCTTGCCCGAGTCGATGTGATCGGCGAGGTCGATCGCGGTGCCGAGGTCGCCGAGGATGCTCACCGACAGCCCGTATTCGCTGTCGTTGACGATGTCCGCGGCCTCCTCGAGCGTGGAGAACCGTCCCACGGGGGCGACGGGGCCGAAGATCTCCTGCGTCCAGGCGGGGTTCGTCGGCGAGAGGTCGGCGAGCACCGTCGCCGGGACGAACGGACCCTCGCCGACGCCGCCGGTGACGAGGCGGGCACCGTCGGCCTGAGCCTTCTCGATGATGTCGCGCACGTGCGTCTGCTGCTTCTCGTCGATGATCGGTCCCAGGGCGACCTCCTCGGTGCTCGGGTCGCCGACGGGCAGCTTCGCGGCGTGGTCGGTCAGAGCCGCGACGTAGTCGTCGTAGATGCTGTCGTGGACGAGGTGCCGACCCGTGGTCATGCAGATCTGACCCTGGTGGAACCAGGATCCGAAGGCGCCCGCCGAGGCGGCGGCTGCGAGATCGGCGCCGGGGAGGACGATGAGGGCGTTGTTGCCGCCGAGCTCGAGGTGGCAGCGCTTGAGGAGGCGACCGGCGTTCTCGCCGACGATCCGTCCCGCCGCGGTCGACCCGGTGAACGAGATGACCGAGACCTCGGGGGCCGCGACGAGGGCTTCGCCGACGTCACCGCCGCCGGGAAGGACCTGGAGGACGCCTTCGGGCAGCCCCGCCTCGGCGAAGATCTTCGCCAGGGTGACGCCTCCGGACACCGCGGTGCGCGGATCCGGCTTGAGGATCACGGCGTTGCCGAGGGCGAGCGCGGGAGCGACGGAGCGGATGGAGAGGATGAGCGGGAAGTTGAACGGGGCGATGACGGTGACCACGCCCGCGGGCACGCGGCGGGAGAACGACCAGTGGGGTTCGTCCGAGGGCAGGACCTGCCCCTTCGGGTGGGTCGGCAGCGCTGCGGAGTCGTAGCAGGAGGCTGCCGCATAGTCGGTCTCGAAGGTGGCCTTCGCGGCGATCGCACCCGATTCGCGCATGATCCACGTGTTGATCTCCGCGGCGTGCTGGGCCCACAGGTCACCGGCGCGGCGCATCACCGCCGCCCGTTCCGTCGGTTTGGTCTTCGCCCAGTCGCGCTGCGCTGCGGCCGCCCGTCGTGCCGCGTCGAGGGCATCGTCGGACGAGGCCATGCCGATCTGGGCGAGGGTCTCACCGGTGGCGGGTTCGACGACGGGGGTCGGGTCGGCTGACCCGTCCACCCAGTCGCCGGTGAAGATCCGGCCGTGCCAGTCGGTGCCGAGGAAGGTCTCAGTGCTCATTGCGGTGTCTCCTTGGGGTTGAGGTGGGGGTGTCAAGGGGTGGTCTTCTCGGTGTCGATCTCGATGAGGGTGGGTCGACCGGCGCCGTGGGCGTCGGTGAGGAGTTCGGCGAGATGGACGGTGGAGTCGGCGTGGACAGCGGTCATGCCGTAGCCCCGGGCGATCGAGACGAAGTCGACATCGCCGAGGTCGAGCCCGGGCACCGTGCCCGCGTCGAGCATGTCCGCGAACCACACGAGCGCCCCGTACGTGGAGTTGCGGAGGACGACGATGGTCACGGGGATGCCCTCCTCGACGGCGGTGCGCAGCGCGGCGATCGAGTAGTGGGCGGACCCGTCGCCGATGATCGCGACGACGGGTCGGTGAGCGTCGGCGAGCGCGACGCCCATCGAGGCGGGCAGACCCCACCCGAGGCCGCCGGAGGCGGGGAAGAAGTACGATCCGGACTCGCGGAGATCCATCTGGGCCCAGAAGGCGGAGTTCGTCGATGTCGATTCGACGACGTAGCGGGTGTCGACCGGCATCGTCTCCCGCAGGGTCGCGAAGACCTCCTCGGGGTGGAGGGTGCCCGGTGTCGCCGAGGCGGTCGCGGGCTCGATCTCAGGCTCCCACGTCTGCGGGGTGCGAGGGGCGGGGGCAGCGTCGGCGAGTGCGACGAGGGCGGCGACGGGATCGGTGACGAGCGCATCGCCGAAGGGGGCGCGCTCGGCGGCGTCCGGGTCGTCGCCGATTTGGACGAGATGCGTCGTCTCCGGCAGGTACTCTCCGGGCTGCCACTGGTGGTAGCGGAAGACGGGGGCGCCGATGACGAGGGCGAGGTCGTGGGCGCCGAGGATCTCCCCGATCGGGCCGATCGCCGCCGGCAGCACCCCGCGGAAGAGCGGATGCTGGTTGGGGAAGGGCAGGCGCGGCAGGGACGGGGCGGCCCACACGGGCAGGTCGTGCGCCTCGGCGAGGGCGATCGCGGCCGTCCACGCCTCTGGGGTGTCGACGTCCGGGCCGAGGACGAGGACCGCGGACTCGGCTGCGCCCAGCCGGTCGTGGAGGTCGGCGATGACGGTCGGGTCGGGGGCCGAACCGGGGCTCACGGTGCGGGAGAGCTGGCCGACGACGGAGGCGTCCACCTCGGCGTCCCAGTCGTCGTAGGGCACGGAGAGGTAGACGGGACCGCGCTGGGAGGCGAGCACGGATTCGGAGAACGCGCGGGGCACATCGGCGGCTGCGAGCGGTTCGAGGGAGCGGTGGACGAGGGGTTTCGCGAGCATCGTGGCATCGACATTGGCGAGCATGACCTCGGGACCGACCATGCTGCGCACCTGCTGACCTGCGGTGACGACGAGCTTGGAGCGGGAGATCGCAGCGTTCGTCAGGGCGCCGAGTCCGTTGCCCGACCCCGAGGCGGCGTGGAGGTTGACGAGCGTCGGACGGTCGGTGACCTGGGAGTAGCCGTCGGCCATGGCGACGACGGCGGCCTCCTGGAGCCCGAGGATGTAGCGGGCGTTGAGGTCTTTGAGGAACGGCAGCTCGTTCGATCCGGGGTTGCCGAAGAGGACGGTCATTCCGTGGAATGCCATGAGGTCGTGGACTGCCTGCCGGACCGTGATTGCTGCCATGGACGATGCTCTCCTTCGAGACGGACGGTGGGGACGCCCCGCCGATATTCGTCACGCTAGTGAGCAGCGACACGCCTGGCTACGGTTATTCCATTCATTGGGACGCACAGGTTCGCGCCGCTACGATGCTGGTATGGCGAACTCACCTTCGGGCGACTCGATGATCGATCGGCTCGTTCGCGTCCTCGGGGCCTTCGACCCCGACCACCCGAGCCTGACCACCGAGGAGCTCGCCGGCCGCGCCCAGCTGCCGAAGTCGACGGCGTACCGCCTCATCAACGACATGATGTCCCACGACCTCCTGCAGCGGGATCCGAGCGGGCGGGTGCGGATCGGGGTCGGGATGTGGGAGCTGTCGAACCGCGCCTCCGACGCCGTCGAGCTCGCGTCCCTGGCGCGGCCGCACATGATCGCCGTCCACGACTTCGTCGGGGAGAACACGCAGCTGGGGATCCTCCGGGAGCGGGAGGTCCTCTTCATCGAGCGGATGTCGAAGCCGATGGCCGTGATCAACCGGTCGCGCACGGCCGGCCGGCTGCCCGCGCACGCCTCCTCGTGCGGCCTCGTCCTCCTCGCGCACGCGCCCCGGCACGTGCGCGAGGCGTATCTGCGGGGTGCGCTCGCCGCGTTCACCGAGCGCACGACGACGGATCCGACGGTGCTGCGGCGGATGCTCCAGACGATCCGGACCTATCACTGCGCCGAGCTCGTCGGTCACATCGACGACGGCACGACGGGTGTCGCGGTGCCGGTCTTCGACGGCAGCGGACTGACGATCGCGAGCCTCGGCGTCGTCGTCGATTCCGAGCGCAACGTCGGGATGCCGGCGATCATGCAGGCGCTGCGGGCCGCCTCGGCGGGGATCACTCAGGACCTCATCAGCCAGGGACGGACGGTCACGGACTAGCTCACGTCCGCGCGGCGTAGCGGGCGCGGCGCTTCTCGGCCTCGACCTCGCGGTTCTTCGGCGGTGCGCTCGTCACGAGGGAGTCGAGGAGGTGCTGCGTGATGTGGGCGATCTCCTCGACGGCGGCGTCGAAGGCGTCGGCGTTGGCCTTCGAGGGCTTCGTCGTCCCCGCGATCTTGCGCACGTACTGCAGTGCTGCGGCGTGGACCTCCTCCGAGTTGGCCGCGGGCGCGAAATTGTGGAGGGTTCGGATGTTCCGGCACATGGCTCAACGGTACGCCGTCACTCCCCCTTGAGTGCTTGCAGAATGCAATTGCTTGGTGTGCTCAGTCAACCACACATCCGGCGCCGGCAGAATCCCCGACGTAGACTGAGCCTGACCACCGCCGAGGTGGTTCCGAACCCCAGGAGAATCGATGGTCGTCCCCGGCGAGCCCGCCGAACCGCTCACCCCCGCCCAGGCGGAGAAGGTCCAGCGGCTGCGCACGGACTTCTCGCGCCTGCTCATGCATCACCGGTTCGCGATCGACGAGGTGCTCACGAAGGTCTCGATCCTCCGCGAGGAGTTCCTCACCCTGCACCGCTACAACCCGATCGAGCACATCAGCTCACGGGTGAAGACCCCGCGCAGCCTGCTCGAGAAGATCACGCGGCGCGGTCTGCCGCTCGACATCGACGTCATCCGCACGGCGATCACCGACATCGCCGGCATCCGCATCACGTGCAGCTTCATCGCCGACACCTACCGGGTGCTCGAGACCCTCACCTCGCAGAACGACATCCGGGTCATCGAGATCAAGGACTACATCGCCCACCCGAAACCCAACGGCTACAAGAGCCTCCACGCGATCCTGGAGATCCCCGTCTTCCTCTCCGACGGGCCGGTGCCGATCATCTGCGAGGTCCAGGTGAGGACGATCGCGATGGACTTCTGGGCGAGCCTCGAGCATAAGATCCACTACAAGTACGCAGGCGACGTGCCCGACCGCCTCGTCGCCGAACTCACCCGTGCCGCCGCGGTCGCCGGTGAGCTCGACCTCAAGATGGAGCAGCTCCACAACGAGGTCCGCGACGCCGATGCCACCGACCACGGCAACGATCTCGACGCCGAGCTCCTCCGCCTGCTGTGGAACCTCAGCCGCGACGAGGAGTGAGGTCAGAACCGAGCGGAGAATCCGCCGTCGGTGCCGATGAGCTGCCCGGAGACCCAGCGCCCGGCAGGTGAGAGCAGGAACGCGACGATGCCGCCGATGTCGGCAGGCGTGCCGAGGCGACCGAGCGGCTGGGCGGGGAGCAGAGCGGCCCGCAGGTCCTCGTCCATCCACCCGGTGTCGATGGGGCCGGGATTGACGACGTTCGCCGAGATCCCCCGCGGCCCCAGTTCTCTCGCTGCGGAGATGACGATGCGATCGAGCGCCCCCTTCGACGCCCCGTAGGGCAGATTGCCGGTGACGTGGTCGCTCGTGAACGCGACGACCGCGCCGCCGTCAGGGCCGACCTGCCGGGCGAAGGCGGCGATGAGGAGGAGGCTGGCCCGGGCGTTGACAGCGACATGTCGGTCGAAGCTCTCCGCCGTCGTGTCGAGGATGCCCGATTCGACGCCGTGGGCATGGCTGAGGACGAGGGCGTCGAGGGTGCCGTGCTCGGCGGTCACCGCCGCGATGAGTTCGTCGGGACCCGTTGGCGTCGACAGGTCGCAGGGATGGTCGGTGCCGTCGAGGTCGCTGGTGACGACGTCCCAGCCGTCGGCTTCGAGCCGCGGCACGATGCCGGCGGCGATGCTGTCGGGTCGGCCGGCACCGGTGATGAGCGCAAGGGGCATGGTTCGAGGGTAGTGCCTACTCCCGGTGGGCGACGATGTTGAAGACGTTGCCGTCGGGCGCGCGGACGAAGAAGCGCCGCACGCCCCATTCCTCGTCGGTGAGCGGGTGGACGATCTCGACCCCGCGGTCGACCGCCTCGGCGTAGGCGGCGTCGACGTCGTCGACCTTGATCGAAGCCGCCGCGTCGACCGGGGCGGTCGCGTCCGCGGTGACGACCTGGAGGTGCGCACCGGTCTCGGGTGAGGTGAACCGGGCGACCCAGCCGAGGTTGAACTCCTCGGTCGCCAGCCCGAGGTAGGACGTGTAGAAGTCGCGCGCGGCCGCGATATCGGCGACCGGCAGATCGGCGATGATGCTGTGGACTCTCATGGCTTCCCTTTCACCACTGGTCGTGGTCGAAGACCTGGCAGAAGACGCTCGTCATCGCGTCGCTGAAGAGGACGAACTGGACCTCGGTGATCGTCTCCCAGCGCCCACGGGCTCGCCCGTCGACGATGACGGCATGCGCCGCCTCGGCGACGTCCCGCGGTGACCAGCCGTAGACCCCGCCGCCGATCGCCGGGAATGCCACCGAGGCGGCCCCGACCTCCTCGGCGACGTTGAGGCTCGATTCGAACGCCGACTCGAGCACCTCCGGGTCGGCCTCACCGGCGTTCCGATTCGGGCCGACGGTGTGGATGACCCACTTCGCCGGCAGCTCCCCCGCCTCGGTGGCCACGGCCTGACCTGGGGGAAGACCCCGCGGCAGGCTCGTCCGCCGCAGCTCCCTCGTCGCCTCGAGGAGGGCAGGTCCCGCCGCGCGGTGGATCGCCCCGTCGACACCGCCTCCGCCGAGGAGACTCGAGTTCGCGGCGTTGACGATCGCGTCGACGCTCACCTCGGTGATATCGCCTTCGAGTACCGTGATCTTCATGGAGCGAGTCTAGTCAGGACGGTGGCAGATGTGCAGGCTTCTCGGATTCATCTCACCGACCCCGGTGAGCGCGGCCGGGCTGATCGGCCGGGAGCAGTGTCGGCAATGGCAGGACCTCGGCCGACTCCACGACGACGGGTGGGGCACCGCATGGATCGATCCCGCCACCGAGGCGCTCGACCGGTTCCGCACGCCCCACGAGGGCACGAACGACCCCCGACTCACTGCGGCGCTCGACGATGCGGCCGCGCGCGGACGGATCGTCCACCTGCGGATGGCGACGACGGGGATGGCCGACCTCGTCGAGAACACGCACCCGTTCCTCGCCGACGGCGTCGCACTCGCGCACAACGGGTCGATCCACCCGGTCGAGCAGCTGCGGGGACGGGTCACCGATGCCGAGCTCGCCCGCATCGGCGGCACGACGGATTCGGCGCTTCTCTTCGCCCTCATCCTCCGGCGGGTCGATGCGGGCACCCCGCTCCTCGAGGCCGTCGTCGAGACGGTGCGTGAGATCCGCGCGGAGTTCGACCATCCGGGCATCAACCTGCTCGTCCTCACCCCGGCAGAGCTCATCGTCGTCCACGCGACGCTCGGCACCGACGTGCCCTACGCGAGCTTCGACACCTCAGGCACCGGTGGCAGGCTTCCGCTCGACCATCGCGATCACTACTACCGGATGAGCTGGCAGCGCTTCGACGACGGGGCGACGATCGTCACGAGTTCGGGACTCAGTCACGCCGGGTGGAGCCGGATCGAGCAGAACACCGCGATGCGGCTGACCGTCGCCGACGGCGCGGAGACGATCGTGCGACTGTGACCTACGCCTTCTGAACGGTGATCGTCCACGCGGCGTCGCCGGTTCGGTCGAAGTGCGTGACCGGGTAGCCGTTCTCCGCCGCCCACTGGGGAATCGCCTCGGTGGCCTGGGTGCAGTCGAAGTTGATCACGAGTTCGTCACCGACACTCAAGTCGCTGATCGCGTCCTTGGCCTCGACGAGCGGGAAGGGGCAGACGAGCCCGTTGGTCTCGAGGATCTGTTTCATGCTGTCCTGCTTTCCGCGGGCACGGGAGTGCTCGCTGCGCTGCGTGGTCTGATGGTGGCCTTCGCGGCGATGGCCGCGCCGACGATCATGAAGAACGTCGCGACCCAGCCCTGGTATTCGAACTGTGCGGTCGAGACCATGGCGTTGCCGACGGTGCAGCCGCCGGCGATCGCCGCGCCGATGCCCATCCCGACGCCGCCGGCGATCGCCTTGAGTAGCGTCTCACGGTCGGGCACGCGGATCCGGAACTCACCGGAGGCCTTCGCGGCGATGAACGAGCCGACGAGGATGCCGATGACGAGCATGACTCCCCAGTCGACGAGGGTGACGTCCCCGGTGGCGAAGTAGGTGACGAGGTTCGCCGAGGGGGTCGTGATGCCGAGCCCGGAGTTGCGTCCCGTCGCCGCCGACAGCGGCCACGCGAGTGTGGCGATGACGCCGATGATCGCGGCCGTGGCGAACGGGTTCCACCGCTTCTCGAAGAGGAGGTGGGCCAGTCCGGTCCGCCGCGGGGGCAGCGCGGCCACCGGGGTGGTGAGCTTGCGGTTGTGGCGAACGGTCAGCCACACGGCGACTCCGGAGAGCGCGATCGCGAACACCCACGGGCTCAGTCCGGTCGTCGCACTCAGGGTGCCGTCGGGCACAGTGATCGACCGCAGACCGTCGGTGAGTCCCGCTGCCGGCCCGGTCTTCATGATCGCAGCGGTCAGGGCGAAGAAGATCAGCGCCATCCAGCTGCCGACGAGTCCTTCCCCGACCCGGTAGTACGTGCCCGTGGCGCAGCCCCCGGCGAGGATCATCGAGGCCCCGAAGATGAGTCCGCCGAGGATGGAAGCCAGCCACGGGAACGCCGACTGCTCGAGGGTGATGATCCCGAGCGAGCTGAAGGCGGCGAGGCCGATCGCATGGACGGCGATGACGACGATGAGCGCGGAGAACCACCGGGTGTTGCCGGTGAGCGTGAGATCGCGGAAGGCGCCGGTGACGCAGAAGCGTCCGCGCTGGAGGACGAATCCGAGCAGCAGCCCGACGACGAGTCCGGTGATGATCATGGATGGCCTTCCTGACGGTGTGCACCCGGGCCGTCCTGCGATGACGGGGCCCAGGTGTTGAGCACTGCGGTGCAGAACTGACAATGTCAGCCCGAAAGATCTGAGTAAACACCCATCAGCACCGCCCACTATTGTTGAGCAATCAGGCCGATCGCGTCAATGCCTGCGTCATGTGCCGTCACTCACGCACGCCGTTGAATGAGAAAGCTCTCGCGCCGGTTTCGTGGTGCGGAGCACACTGAGGTGAACCCTGACAGGCAAGGAGGCCTCAGTGCCAGATCTCCACACCGATGTCGCGATCGTCGGCGCAGGACCCGCGGGACTGATGCTCGCGCATCTGCTCCACAACGCCGGCATCGACTCCGTCGTCGTCGACAATCGCAGCCACGACGACATCGCGACGACCCATCGCGCCGGGATCCTCGAGGCCGCCTCGGTGCGGATGCTCGAGACCCCGGGCATCGACTCCCGCGTCCACACCGCAGGCCATCGCCACGACGGCATCGACATCCGCGTCGACGGGGTCAGCCACCCCCTCGACTTCCCCGACCTCGTCGGCGAATCCGTGTGGCTCTACCCGCAGAACGAGATCTACGTCGACCTCGCCGCCGCCCGCGCCCGCACCGGACGACCGACGTTCCACTCGGTGACCGACACCCGCCTCGACGCCGTCGACTCACCGTCCCCGCAGGTGCGCGCCGTGACCGCAGACGGTGAGCCGCTCACCGTCACCGCCCGGTACGTCGTCGGCGCCGACGGCTCCCGCGGCCCCTCCCGAGCATCGATCCCCGAAACCACGCGCAAGCGGTTCTTCCACGAGTACCCGTTCGCGTGGTTCGGGATCCTCTGCGAGGCGCCACCGAGCCACGAGGTCCTCATCTACTCCCGCTCCGCACGCGGCTTCGCGCTGATCTCCCAGCGCAGCGACACCGTCCAGCGGATGTACTTCCAGGCCCCACCCGACACCGAGGTCGCCGACTGGTCCGACGACCGCATCTGGACCGAACTCCAGGCCCGGGTCGAGGGCCCCGACGGCTTCGCACTCCGGACCGGTCCGATCATCGACAAGACGGTCCTGCCGTTCCGCTCCGCCGTGACCGAGCCGATGCAGCACGGCTCCCTCTTCCTCGCCGGCGACAGCGCCCACACCGTCCCACCGACCGGGGCGAAGGGCCTCAACCTCGCTTTCGCCGACGTCGCGGTGCTCGCCCCCGCCCTCGTGCGCGCCCTGCAGGACTCCGACGCCGAGGCGCTCGCCCGGTACTCGGCGACCGCGACGACGCGCGTCTGGAAAGCCCAGCACTTCTCGTTCCAGATGACGAGGATGCTCCACACCGACCCCACCGCGGATCCCTTCGAAGCCCGCCGCAGCCTCGGCGAACTCGATTCGATCCTTACCTCCGACCACGGCCGCCGTTACCTGGCCGAGTGCTACACCGGCTGGCCGCACACCACCACCATCCCCTGAAGAAGAGAGGTCAGACCATGAGCGCACAGAAGCTCTCCGGTCCCGACGACGCCGCCGAATCCCAGGCGACGCTGAGCGCGGAGATCAACGCGATCGGCAGCGAGTACCGCGGCGCCGTGGCAGCCGGCGCCCCCGTCGAGACGCAGCCGCGACTCGACTACCCGCCCTATCGCTCCTCCCTCCTGCGGCATCCGACGAAGGACCTGCGCCACACCGATCCGGAGACGATCGAGCTCTACTCGCCGGCGTTCGGCCACCGGGACATCGGCACCCTCGAATCGGATCTGACGATCCAGGCTGGCGGAGAGCCGATCGGTGAGCGCATCCGCGTCACCGGCCGCGTCCTCGACGGCCAGGGCCGGCCTGTCGCCGGTCAGCTCGTCGAGATCTGGCAGGCGAACTCCGCCGGCCGCTACATCCACAAACGCGACCAGCACCCGGCCCCCATCGACCCGAACTTCACCGGGGTCGGACGCACCCTGACGGGACCGGACGGATCGTACTCGTTCACGACGATCAAACCCGGCCCCTACCCGTGGAAGAACCACCACAACGCGTGGCGACCGGCCCACATCCATTTCTCGCTCTTCGGCACCGAGTTCACGCAGCGCATGGTCACGCAGATGTACTTCCCCGGTGACCCGCTCTTCGCCCTCGACCCGATCTTCCAGTCGATCACTGACGACAAGGCGCGCGAGCGCCTCGTGGCCACATACGACCACGACATCACCGAACACGAATTCCTCATGGGCTACTCGTGGGACATCGTCCTCACGGGAGCCGAGCGGACCTGGATGGAAGAGGACGACGATGCCTGAGACCGAGTACACCGCCACCCCCGGCCAGACCGTGGGACCCTTCTACGGCTACGCCCTGCCCTACCCGGGCGACAGCGCGCTCGTCCCGCCGGCAGCGGCCGACGCCGTGCAGCTGGCCGGGGTCGTCTACGACGGCGCAGGGGTGCCCGTGCCCGATGCGATCCTCGAGATCTGGCAGCCGGACGAGACCGGCACGGTGTCCCGGGAGACCGGGTCGCTGCGCCGTGACGGCTTCACATTCACCGGGTTCGGTCGCGCCGCCTGCGACCCCGAGGGACGGTTCAGCTTCTCGACCGTCGTTCCCGGCCCCACCGAGGAGGGCAAGGCCGCCTTCATCAGCGTCGTCGTCTTCGCTCGCGGTCTGCTCAACCGGCTCTTCACGCGGGTCTACATCCCCGGTGACGCCGAGGCGCTGGCCGCCGATCCGCTGCTGTCCTCCCTCGACCCGGCCGACCGGGACCGTCTCATCGCGACCCGGGAGGCTGACGGAACGCTGCGATTCGACATACGGTTGCAGGGAGAGGACGAGACCCCGTTCCTCCGGTTCCCCGGCCACACCGACTGAGACGACTGAGGAGACTGCATGAGCCGCACCCGGCTGCTCTTCGCCCCCGGCGACCTTCGCGGTGCCGACAGCGTCGACGACGCGGCGCTCGCCGGGGCGATCGGTGAGGTCGAGAGCGCGTGGGTGACCGCGCAGGCCGCGGCCGGTCTCGTCTCCGCGGAGACGCGGACCGCGGTCACCGGCGCGGTCGACGCCGTGACGTGGGAGCTCCAAGCCGATGCGGAAGCGCTGGCAGGCCTGGCCGCCGACGCCGAATCCGGCGGCAATCCCGTCATCCCGTTCCTCACCCAGGTGCGCGCCCGCCTCACTCCCGAGGCGGGCCGTGCCCTCCACCGGGGGCTGACGAGCCAGGATGTCTTGGACTCCGCGCTCGGCCTCCTCGTCACCCGCACGATCACCCAGACCCGGGCGCGCCTCGACGTCATCACCGAGGCGCTCCGCTCCCTCTCCGAGACCCATGCCGAAACCCTGTGCCTGGCCCGCACCCTGACCCAGCCGGCGCTGCCGACGACGTTCGGGCTGAGGGTCGCGACGTGGGCGGCGGAGGTCGCCGAGGTCGCCGCCCTCACTCCCCGCAGCGACGCCGTCCAGGTCGGCGGGGCCGCCGGCACGCGCGCGGCGATCCGGGAGTTCGCCGGGGACCGCACCGAGGCGCTGCTGCGGGAGTTCGAGGTCCAGCTGCGCGGCCCCGACGCCGCCCTCTCCCCCACCCCCGTTCCCTGGCACAGCGACCGGGTCCGCGTCCTGACCTGGGCGACCCATTTCACCCAGTGCGTGGGCGTGGGCTCCTCGATCGCCCGCAACGTCCTCATCGGCACCCGCCCCGAGGTCGGGGAACTCGCCCTCGCCGCGACCGGCGGCTCCTCGGCGATGCCGCAGAAGACCAACCCGACCGTCGCCGTCCTCCTCCACCGCAACGGCATGCGCGCTCCCGGCCTGCTCGCCACGCTCGCGACGACCGGCGCCGAGGCCGTCGAGGAGCGCTCCGACGGCGCCTGGCATGCCGAATGGCCGGCCCTGTCCGCGCTCATGGTCCTCGCCCTGTCCTCCCTGGCCCTCCTCGAGGAGATGGTCACCGGACTGAGCGCCCGCCCCGAGGCGATGCGCCGCAACCTCGACGCCGCCGGTCCCGGCATCTACGGCGAGAAGCTCACGATCGTCTTCGGCGACCGTCTGTCGAAGGACGCGATCAGAGAGATTCTCTCCGGTTCCGGCGACCCTGCCGAGCGCCTCGGCGCCGCCCTCGCCGCGACCCCCGGGCCGGTGCCCGACCCCGCGGAGCTCGAGGGATTCTTCGGACCGTCGTCCTACCTCGGCGAGGCCGAGAGCATCCGGGAGACGATCATCCGCACGACCGACCCGACCACCCCCTGACGAAAGCGACCACCGTGGAACTCACCGCCTCAGTCCTCACGACCCCGACCGCCCCCGTCGCCAAGGTCGTCATCGCCCTGCCCTCGCTCGGCACCTCGGTGGGCGCGTTGTGGCAGCAGGCGGCGAGCGCCCTGGCCGACGTCGCCCCCGACACCGCGGTCGTCGGCATCGACCTGCCCGGTCACGGCCGCTCCCCCGCCCTCGATGTGAGTGCCGGAGCGTCGCGTTCGGAGGTTCCCCGGGTGTCGATGGCCGATCTCGCCGAGGCGGTGCTCACGACCCTCGACCGTGTCCTTCCCGATGTCGTCGGCGAGTCAGAGGTGCCGGTGTCGCTGGCCGGGGACTCGATCGGCGGTGCCATCGCCCTCCAGCTCGCCCTCGACCATCCGGAGCGGTTCGAGAGGGCGGCGGTGTTCTGCACCGGGGCGAAGATCGGCGAGGCCCAGGGGTGGGAGGAGCGCGCGGAGACCGTCGCGATCTCCGGAACCCCGACGCAGGTCATCGGATCGGCCGAACGGTGGTTCGGGCCCGGGTTCATGGAACGCGAACCCGAGGCCTCGGCAGCACTCCTCCATTCCCTCCAGGATGCCGACCGCTTCTCCTACGCCGCCCTCTGCTACACGCTCGCCGACTTCGACATCCGGGGGCGCCTGTCCGAGATCGGCCTGCCGCTGCTCGCCGTCGCCGGTGAGCACGACACTCCGACCCCGCCGACGAAGCTCGCCGAGATCGCCAATGCCGTCCCCGGTGCGCTCCTCGAGATCATCGAAGGCGCCGCCCACCTCGTGCCGATCGAGGCACCCGTCGTCACCGCGGGACTCCTCTCCGACTTCCTCGCCGGCCGCGGCACGAGCGGGACAGAGACCGGGGCGGTGGCCGATGTGCCCCGGCCGACAGCCTCGGGACCTCGGGACGCCGACCGTGACGCCGTGTGGGAGGCGGGGATGCGGGTGCGCCGCGAGGTCCTCTCCGATGCCCACGTCGACCGGGCGAACGCCGCGATCACGGACTTCACCGCCGACTTCCAGGACCTCATCACCCGCTTCGCGTGGGGTGAGATCTGGACGCGGCCGGGCCTCGACCGGCGGATGCGCTCGGCGATCACGCTCACGGCGATGATCGCCGGCGGACACGAGGCGGAGCTGAAGATGCACGTCAAGGCCGCGCTGCGCAACGGGCTCAGCCGGGATGAGATCAAGGAGATCCTCCTCCAGTCCGCGATCTACTGCTCGGTGCCCTCGGCCAACACCGCCTTCGCCGTCGCCGCCGAGGCCCTGGACGAGGTCGACACCGACGGTCTCGACTGACGAGGTGCGCTCAGGCGCCGTCTGCGGCCGCGCCGTCCGTGGCAGCCCCGTCCTTGGCGGCGACCTCGAGGTACTGGGCTGAGAGCATCCGGTAGGCGCGCGTGCCGAAGGCCGCGAGAGCGAGGACGATCGAGACGATGCCCGTCCACAGGAAGACGAGTGCGATGCCGCGCACGTCCCCCGCGCCGAGCAGCCAGCCCCAGCGGTCGGCGCCCGCCTCGGTGCGCATGTACGGGATGACCCAGAACTCCGCGATCGGGGCGATGAGGAACGCGGTGATCGGCGCCGATGCCGCCTCGAACGTCATGGCGAAGCCGAACACGCGACCCTGCTGACGGAACGGCACGACCCGTTGGATGACCGTCTGCTCGGCGGCTTCGATGACCGGCAGCATGAGGAAGAAACCCCAGAGTCCGAGGCCGTAGAGGAGCCACGACTCGCGCAGCGCGAAGACCCCGCCGAGCAGTCCTATGAGACAGCAGAAGAGGAGCATCGTGCGGATCGGGTTGCGCCCGAGACCGAACTTCGCGACGAGTCCGCCGCCGATCATGAACCCGGTCGAGACCACTGCCAGGGCGATGCCCCAGGCCTGAGCGGACCCGAAGACCTCGATCCCGTAGGGGTCGGTGAGCGCCATGTAGACGCCGCCGACGAGGTTGTTGAGCGTCGTGAAGAGCACGAGCGCGAAGAGCCCGGGGGCGGCGAGAACCGCGGCGAGGCCGCCGCGGATGTCGACCCAGCCCGGCTGCCCTGCGGAGGCGACGATGACCGGCTCCGGGATCCGCAGGGTGAGGAGGTGGAGGAGGGAGAGGCCGATGAGGACGACGGCGATGGCGATCGACCAGCCCATCCCGAGGAACCCGACGGCGAGTCCGCTGAAGACGCTCGTGACGAGGAAGCCGAGCCCTTGGACGGTGCCGACGAGGCCGTTCGCATTGGCGCGCTTGGGCCCGGGCACGAGCAGGGACACGGTCGTCGACAGGGCGATGCCGCGCAGCTGTTCGACAACGGCGCCGGCGAGCATGACGATGCTGAAGACCCAGAACCACGGTCCGCCGATGTCGAGGAGGATCGGATTCGGCACCGCCAGGTAGATGAGCCCGGTGACGGCGAAGAGGACGAGCGTGCCGGCCGTGGCGACGACCATGACCCGAAGCTTGCGGAACCGGTCGACGACGGTGCCGAAGAACATCGAGAAGAGCGCGACGAGGAGCATGTACGCCCCGCCGATGACCCCGGTGGCGAGCACCGATCGGGTCTCGAGGTAGACCCAGAAGGTCAGGGCGAACCAGAGGAAGCTCGTCGTGACGTTGGCGATCGCCGTGTTGATGAGGACATGGAGGAACGTCCGCTGCCCGCCCGGCGGCGGTTCGGGGTCAGCCGCATGGGGATCCGTCACGCCTCTCACAGTAGCCTGACCCACGGACATGGCACGGATCATGGGACCGATCACATTGTGACGGCGCGGACTACCGGTGCCCGGTCGCGGGCACTAGGCTGGTGCGGTTGCCGCGGCCGCCCTGCCGTCGGTGAGAATCCGCACCCCATCCCAGAGGACAGCCATGAGCGATGCGCCCGTGCCCCGCCGGACCTACAAATTCGCCGTCTTCGCCCTCGCGATCGGCGCGTTCGGGATCGGCGTCACCGAGTTCGCCACGATGGGGCTCCTTCCGCAGATCGCGGCCGAGCTGCGCATCACCGTCCCGCAGGCCGGGCATGCGGTGTCCCTCTACGCCCTCGGCGTCGTCGTCGGGGCTCCGCTCATCACGACGATCGCCGCGCACATGGACCGCAAGCTCCTGCTCCTGTGCCTCATGGGGCTCTTCGCCCTCGGCAATGTCGCCTCGATGCTCGCGCCGAATGCGGCGCTGTTCAACATCGCCCGCTTCGTCAGCGGTCTCCCCCACGGCGCCTACCTCGGCATCGGCGCGATCGTCGCGGCCTCGCTCGTGCCCGTGGGCCGCCGCGGCCGGGCGATGGCGAGGGTCATGCTCGGTCTGACGATCGCGAACATCGTCGGTGTGCCCGTCGCCGCGGCCCTCGGCAACGCCTTCGGCTGGCGCAGCGCCTATGCGCTCGTCGCCGCGCTCGGCATCCTCACCGTCATCATGGTCGCCATCGCAGTGCCCCGGGTGAGCCTCTCGCAGGCGCCCTCGGCGCGCGGGGAGATCAAGGCGCTGGCACGGCCGCAGATCATCCTCACCCTGCTCGCCGGTTCGATCGGCTTCGGCGGCATGTTCGCCGTCTACACCTACATCACCCCGACGATGACGGAGGTCGCGCATGTCCCGGAGACCGCGATCCCGTGGGTGCTCGCCGTCTACGGTCTCGGCATGACGGCGGGTTCGCTCATCGCCGGTCCGCTCGTCGACAAGTCGATCGAACGCTCAGGCACCGGCGGCATGATCCTCTCCGCTCTCGTCCTCGCCGCGTTCGGGGCGTTCACGGAGAACGCCGCGGTCGCGATCATCGCGCTCTTCTTCATCGGCATCGCCGGCTCGATGATCACGACCTCCCTGCAGATGCGGCTGCTGCGTGATTCGACCGACGCCCCGAGCCTCTCGGCGGCGATGAACCACGCGGCGTTCAATCTCGCCAACGCCCTCGGCGCATGGCTCGGCGGCATCGTCATCACCGCCGGTCTCGGCTACCGAGCGCCCGCGTGGGTGGGAGTGGGCCTCTGCCTCGCCGGCCTCATCGTGCTGACGATCGCGATCGTCCTGCGCCGGAAGGGCCCGGCCGCGCCATCGAGCCGCACGACTCTCGACCTGTGACCGTGCCCCGCGGCCGAGTCGGACAGAATCATCGGATATCCGAGTAATCTCGATCTCTGAGACGCAGTCTGTGCGATTGCTGAGACGAGCGTAGTGTCGGTCCGTCCACACGAGCACGACTGCCCGTGTTCACCACCACAGCGGAGCACAGAGAACATGTCCACCGAAACACAGCCGGACGGCGCGCCCGCGCAGTCTGCCGCCGAGTCCGAGGCGATCGCGGCGACGAGGAAGAACAACACGCGCGGCAAGGTGCTGAGCGCCTCGATGGTCGGCACGACCATCGAGTTCTTCGACTTCTACGCCTACGCGACGGCGTCCTCACTCGTCTTCCCCGCCCTCTTCTTCCCCAACCAGACCTCGACGACGCAGCTGCTGAGCTCGTTCGCGATCTTCGGCGTCGCCTTCGTCGCCCGCCCCGTCGGGTCGATCATCTTCGGTCACTTCGGCGACCGCATCGGCCGGAAGAAGACGCTCATCGCGTCCCTGCTCATCATGGGCATCGGGACGTTCCTCATCGGCCTCCTCCCCACCGCGGACACACCCGGCTGGGTCGTCCTCGCCCCGCTTTTCCTCGTCCTCCTCCGCTTCTCGCAGGGCGTCGGCCTCGGCGGCGAATGGTCGGGTGCGGCCCTGCTCGCGACGGAGAACGCCCCCAAGGGCAAGCGTGCGATCTGGGGAACGTTCCCACAGCTCGGCGCGCCTGTCGGCTTCATCCTCGCGAACCTCCTCTTCGTCGGCCTCAACTCGTGGACCTCGCCCGAAGCTTTCCTCGCCTGGGGCTGGCGGATCCCGTTCCTCCTCTCGGCCCTCCTCGTCGCCGTCGGCCTCTACGTCCGGCTCTCGCTCATGGAGACCCCGGCGTTCCAGCTCGTCGAGCAGCGCCAGCAGATCTCCCGCGCCCCGATCGGCCGCGTCTTCACCGGCAGCTGGCTGCCGCTGCTGCTCGGCACGTTCATCATGCTCGCGACCTACGTCATCTTCTACTTCATGACCGCGTTCACGCTCACGTACGGCACGTCCCCGGCGACGGTGGAGCAGGCAGAGACCGCCGCCGAGGCGGCCGGCAAGCCCTTCGATCCCGCGGGCTTCGTCGCGGGGCTCGGTTACGAGAAGAACGAGTTCCTCACCTACCTCATCATCGGCGTCGTGTTCTTCGGCATCTTCACCGTCGTCTCCGGACCACTGGCGGAGAAGCTCGGGAGGCGGAAGATGCTCATGGGCGTCACGGTCCTCATCGCCGTCTACGGCTTCGCCGTCAACGCGCTCTTCAACGCCGGCACCGTCGGCGTCGTCGCCGCCCTCATCATCGGCTTCACCCTCATGGGGCTGACGTTCGGGCCGATGGCCGCGTACCTGCCCGAGCTCTTCCCCGCCAACGTCCGCTACACGGGTTCGGCCGTGTCGTACAACATGGCCAGCGTCATCGGCGCCGGTCCCGCCCCGTTCGCGATGGTCGCGCTGTGGCAGGCCGAGGGAGGGACGATCTTCTGGTGCGGCCTCTACATCGTCGCCGCCGCGTTCCTCACGTTCGTCGCGCTCTACTTCGCGAAGGAGACCGCGGACCTCGACATCGAAGCCGAACTGAGCTGAGTCCCGACCCAGCTGACCGCAGAGCAGAACCCAGCACCCAGCGCCGAGGTGGACCCGCAGGTCCGCCTCGGCGCTTCGTGCAACGTCTTCGTGCAACGGCTTCGTGCAACGGTTTGGCAACGACCACCTCGGCGAGGGCCGACGAAACATCGATGTGACACAGTACACGGTACGATTCCTCACAGATGCCGCTCAGAATTCGGTTGCTGGGCGGCGCACATGCGTGTGACATCGCCGTCACCGACGATCTGGGAGGATCCATGAAACGACGCTTGACCATGGCCGCCGTGGCCGCTGGCGCCCTCTTCGCCCTGTCCGCATGCGGAGGTGGAGGATCCGGGTCGGAACCGACCGCTGAGGGCGGGGTCCCCCTCGTCAGCGAAGGACAGCTCACCGTCTGCTCCGACATTCCCTATGAGCCGTTCGAGTTCGTCGAGAACGGCGAGAACGTCGGCTTCGACATCGACCTCGCCCAGGGTCTGGCCGACGACCTCGGCGTCGAGCTCAACGTCATCACGACCGCGTTCGAGGCCATCCAATCCGGGTCGGCGCTCGACACCGCTCAGTGCGACATCGCCCTGTCGGGCATGTCGATCACGGAGGACCGGAAGACGAAGATGGACTTCTCCGCGCCGTACCTCAAGGACAACCTCGGGCTCATGGCGACGAAGGAGTCCGGCATCAAGGGCATCGCCGACGTCAAGGGCAAGGAGGTCGGCGTGCAGCAGGCGACGACCGGTGAGACCTACGCCCAGGACAACGGCGCCACACCCGTCCAGTTCGAGGATTCCGGTCTGATGACCCAGGCGATCCAGACCGGTCAGGTCGACTCGGTCATCGGCAACATCTCCATCATCTCCACCGCCGTCGCCGCTGATGACAACCTCGTCTTCGTCGAGGAGTACGACACCGGCGAGGTCCTCGGCGCCGCGGTGAAGAAGGGCAATCAGCCGATGCTCGACGCCTTTGAAACGACGATGCAGCGCCTCTACTCCGACGGCGCCTACGACGCCGCCGTCGACAAGTGGTTCGGCGACGTCGCCGACGCCGCGCGGATCCCCGAAGCGGATCGGGCGGCGACGACTCCCTGACGTCCGTGCATGAGGCCCGGTCGGCATGACGCCGACCGGGCCTCGGCAGGTTCCCGTCCACCGACACCGCATGCGGCCCACCCCGCCGGATGCATGAGGGCTCCTCACATCGGGCCCAGAATTCTGGAGGCACTGTGGCACTCAGCGTGCGTCAGCGCGAGCGGACATCCCGCGGCATCCAATACGGCATCCTCATCGTCGCCGTCCTTCTCGCCGTCTTCCTCGCCGACTGGCAGACGATCTACC
This sequence comes from Brevibacterium sp. XM4083, assembly GCF_006489205.2. Taxonomy (GTDB): domain Bacteria; phylum Actinomycetota; class Actinomycetes; order Actinomycetales; family Brevibacteriaceae; genus Brevibacterium. The sequence goes on from NZ_VFYR02000004.1 coordinate 528,239, forward strand.
TCAAGTTCTTCAACCCCGACGTGATCGCGGCGCAGTTCCCCGAGATCATCACGACTGCGCTGGTCAACACGATCATCTACACGGCCCTCGGGTTCGTGCTCGCGCTGTCACTCGGGATCCTCCTCGCGCTCATGAAGATCTCGTCGGTCGCTCCCTACCGGTGGATCGCGACGGCCTACATCGAGCTCTTCCGCGGCGTGCCCGCCCTCCTCGTCTTCCTCGCGTTCGGCTACGCGGTGCCCTATGCGTTCGGCATCCGGATGGACACGTATGTCACTGTGATGCTCGCGCTCGGCATCGTCGAGTCCGCCTACATCGCCGAGACGATCCGCGCCGGGCTCCAGGCCGTGCCGAAGGGCCAGTACGAGGCAGCGCGGTCGCTGGGCATGTCGCATACGCGGGCGATGGTCACGATCGTCATCCCGCAGGCGTTCCGCATCATCCTGCCGCCGCTGACGAACGAGATCATCCTCATGACGAAGGATTCCTCGCTCATCTACATCCTCGGCCTCACCGCCTCCCAGTACGAGCTGACGAAGTTCGGCAGAGAGGCGATCTCCAATCCGGAGGCGGGGCTGACACCGCTCGTCGTCGCCGGTGTCTGCTATCTCGTCATCACGGTCCCGTTGGGGATCCTCGCCCGGCGCTTCGAGTCGCGCACCGCCAAGATCAAGAAGTAGGACGATATGTCGATTGCATCGAAACCGACCGAGGACATCCACGCCGAAGGGTGCACGATCACCGGCCTGCACAAGTCCTACGACGATGTCGAGGTGCTCAAGGGCATCGATCTCGACGTCAAGCCGGGTCAGGTGGTCTGCCTCATCGGCCCCTCAGGATCCGGGAAGTCGACCCTGCTGCGCTGCGTCAATCTGCTCGAGCGGCCCAACGCCGGGACGATCACCGTCGCGGGCTACGACGCGACGGACCCCGATGTGGAGATCAACAGTCTGCGCCGGCATGTCGGCATGGTGTTCCAGGCGTTCAACCTCTTCCCGCACCTGACGGTCATGGACAACTGCACGATCTCGCAGCGTCGGGTGCTCAAGCGGGGCAGGGCGGAAGCGGAGCGGATCGCTCTCGACCGCCTCGCGCAGGTGGGGTTGGAGGGCTACGCCGACCGCTACCCCGATCAGCTCTCCGGCGGCCAGCAGCAGCGCGTCGCGATCGCCCGCGCGCTCGCGATGGACCCCAACCTCATGCTCTTCGACGAACCGACCTCGGCGCTCGACCCGGAGACCGTGGGTGATGTCCTGCAGGTCATGCGTCGCCTCGCCGAGGCGGGGATGACGATGGTCGTCGTCACCCACGAGATGGAGTTCGCCCGCCAGGTCGCCGATCGTGTCGTCTTCATGGACGGCGGGGTCGTCGTCGAGGAGGGCCCGGCCAGGGACGTCATCGGCAATCCGCGGGAGCAGCGGACGAAGGACTTCCTCTCCCGCGTCCTCCACCCGGGTCAGCTGGAGTAGCAGTCGTGAGCACCTGGGACCCGACGAGTCAGGGCGTGCTCACGCTGCCGTCGGGTCGACTGGTTCGTGGGCGCTCCCTGGCGCGGTCGAGACGCGCTGCCGCAGATGACAGACCGGACGCCGCGGACTTCGAGCTCATCCTCCTCGGCAGGCAGCGCGAGTTCGAAGCCGAAGCCCACAGTCCCGCGCCCGCGCTGGATCTGCGGTGGGTGGCATGGCCCGATTTCGCCCTGCCGAAGGACCGGGACGACGCCGCGGATGCCTTCGTCGAGTGCTGGCGGCGAGCAGAGCTCGACCGTGTCGGCGTCGCCTGCAGCGGTGGGCGCGGACGCACCGGGACCGCGCTCGCGTGCTTGGCGGTCATCGACGGCGTGCCTCCCACCGAGGCGGTCGCCTACGTCCGCACCCACTACGACCCGCGCGCCGTCGAGACCCCGTGGCAGCGCCGCTTCGTCGAGCGATTCGGGCTGGAGGGCACCCGCTGACGCCGAGACCCCCACTTAACGCCGAGATCGCCGCTCAGAAGTGGCGATCTCGGCGCGAAGTGGTGATCTCGATGAGGCAAGCGCCTTGAGCTCGGCCTTGATCTCCGTGAACGGCTGGGCGCGGAAGAGGTCTCCCCACACGAGGTTGAACACCCGCAGCCCGGAGTTGAGCAGCCTCATATGACGTTCGTGGTTCTTCTGACTCGCCCGGTCAGGCCCGCCCTCGTTGAGGAAGTACTTGCCCAGCCCGTGGAACTCGACGACGAGCGGCAGAGTCTCATGTCGGAAGTCGTTGCGGGCGATCCAGGCGCCGCTGGCATCGTAGGAATCGACCTGCGGAATCATGCCGGTGATGCCGAAGCGATGGAACTTGACCGCGCACAGCGCTTCGCCCGCTGATTCATGCAGCGGACTCGCCAGCTCGAGTGCCAGCTGCGCGCTCCTGCACCCTCGGCTGCCGAGGCGGATGCCGCTCTCGAGTGACTCCTTCGTCACCTTCCCCTCTCGCAGAGCCTGGGAGATGAAGGGAACCGAGACATCGCTCGGATAGTCGTGGGCAAGGTCGAGGAGCGTCCGCCTCATCGACGTCACGGGAAGGTCGCCGACGCGGGCACGGTCGTCAGACGCGACGTCGCGATTCCGGTAGTGGACCGTCGGCTTCCTCTTCGCATACCCGGACCGGATGAGCTCGGCCGCTGTCGTCGTGGGAAACGGCGGATCGAGTCCGTGGATGATGGCTGCAGAGACGTGGGAGAAGAAGCTCCCCGGAAGCAGTTCCCGCACGTAGGAGCGGATGAGCGTTTTGAGCTGCTCGGTGCTGTCGCGGATGTCGCCGAAGGTCTGCGGGTACGGATGTCCCGACGCGTCATGGATCTCGTGAAGGACCTCATGGGCCGTGTTCTCGCACGGCTTCTTGAGCACGAACCAGCCGCGCCGGATCCGGCCGATGCACTCGTCGAACGTGTCGGCCCCGATACCGAGGTCGCGCAACTCACTCGAGCTGAACACAGTGACCATGCATTCACAATAACCATCAAACAGCTGCAAATGAATGCAAACACCACATAAAAATTGCGAGCCCTCGTCGAGACGACCACTTCGCGCCGAGATCGCCGGTTATAAGTGGCGATCTCGGCGCGAAGTGGTGGTCTCGGCGACGGCGCCGGCGGAGGCGCCAGGAGCCGGCTCAGCGGCCCCCGTGCTCCGCGATGATCTGGTCTGAGGCCTTCTCGCTGACCATGTAGACGGCGCTGGCGATGAAGTAGCCGGGGATGTCGGGGAAGACGCTCGCGTCGACAACACGCAGGCCCTCGACACCCCTCACCCGCAGATCTCCGTCGAGCACCGCCAGCGGGTCGTCAGCGGCGCCGATCTTCGCGGTGCCGCACGCATGGTGACCCCAAGCTTCGGCCATGACGTGATCGCGCAGCTTCTCCCGGGTGTCCACCTCGGCGCCGGGGACGAGCTCGCGCACGACTTTGGTGTTCTCGATGTTCGAGGCGATCTCCCGCGCCAGTTCGATCCCGTCGACGACGCCGTCGAGGTCGGTCTCCCAGCCCTCAGACCCCTCATCGAAATACCGCATCCGGATGTCGGGGACATCGCGCGGATCGGCCGAGCGCAGCCGCACGGACCCGGCGCGATCCCGCGTCCAGCCCTTGAGCACGAGCAGGCTCATCCGGTTGTGATGGGGCTTCGCGTCATACGAGTAGTTCGGGTAGTACCCGTGGAAGTCCGCGGCGAGGGAGAAGACGATGACATCGGTGCCGTCATCGGACGCGGCACTCGTGCGGGCGACGAGGGCCGCGAGCGACCCGTTCGTCGAATATGGCCCACCGCGGTCGTCCTTCCACTCCTTCATGAGATCGTCGTCGGGCTCCCCCGGTGCGGGCACGTCGAGCGTGGACCCGTCGAAGATCGGGAAGTCGGCATCGAGCTCGTTGACGACCGAGACCTCGTAGCGGTCGTGGAGGTTCTCCCCCACCCCCGGCAGGTCGACGACGACGGGAATGCCGAACTCCTGCAGCTCGGCGGCCGGACCGATGCCGGAGAGCTTGAGCAGCTGCGGGGTGTTGAATGCCCCGCCGGCGATGATCACCTCGCGGCGGGCGCGCACGATGCGGGCCGCCGGCGACGCCTCGGCGGACCGGCGCTCCTCGGGCGTCGCCCGGTAGAGCCCGGCACCGGGCAGGTACTCGACCCCGACGGCACGGGTGCCGTCGACGACGACCCGCGTGGCCAGCGCATCCTCGATGATCGTCAGGTTCTCCGGGTGAGCATCCCGCGCGGCGAGCAGCCGCTCCCGGGCACCGTGGCGCTGCCCACCGCCGGCGGCCACGGGCACGAACGACATGCCCTGGTACTCCGGCGGGGTGTCGGCGGCGTTGATGTCACGCGGCAGGGACACCTCGGCGGGGATGCCGAACCTCTCCCGGCTCGTCGCCTCGGTGGCGTTGATGATGTCGAGGAACCGCGGTTCCCGACCGGCGATCGCCGGATCCGCCCGGGTCGTCGGCAGCCACCCGCCGCGTCCGTGGTGCGCTGTCGCGTCGCGGTCGGCTTCGGTGTCGCCGGGCAGCGGACGGGCGTCGACACCCTGCCAGTCCTCGATGCGCTCGAAGATCGTCCGCATGTGCGCACTGCCCCAGGTCTCATCCCCGGTCAGCGACGCCAGGGCATCCCAGTCCCGCGGATGCGGGGCGATGTGGACGAGCGCGCTCACCGCCGTGCTGCCGCCGAGCGTGCTGCCCCGCGGATAGAGGATCCCGCCCTCCTCGTCGACCCACTTCGCATCCCGCGCTCCGCGGTCGGGATCGTCGTAATGGGAGACGAAGAAGTTCCACACCATGTCGACGTCCTCGCTAGCATAGGCCTGCATGACGGGGATGTCGTAGTACCGGCAGTCGTGATCGCGGCCGGCTTCGAGGACGACGACGCTGAATCCCGCCGCGGCGAGATTCGCAGCGAGCGGTCCGCCGCCCGCCCCCGAGCCCACGACGACGAAATCGGCGGTGGTCTCGGCGGGAGCGGCGGAGGCCGTCACTGGAGGTAGTTCTCGACTTCGCTGACGGGACGCTCCTTGGCGAGGTTGGGATCGCGTCCGGCGTCGCGCTCCCCCTGCCGCTGGCGGAGGAGATCCCAGAGCTGATCGAGCTCTCCCTCGAGCTGGGCGATGCGCTGGTGCTCCTGCTCCTCGGTGATCTCACCGGCACCGAGGCGACGGCGCAGTTCGCGCTCCTCCTCGACGGCGTCGTTGATCTGCTGATGAATCGACTTGTCACTGGCCATGACGGAACCTTTCGTGAGTGGGGACGCTCAGCGGTGGACCTTGTCCATCCAGTCCGCGGGCACGCGGCCTGCGGGTCCGGGCACCGGCTGGGATTCGGGGTGGGACTCCGGCGGGGCGAGCTCGGGTCCGTCGAAGACCTGCTCGGTGCGGAAGTCGTAGAACCACGTCTCGCCCGGCTCGTAGCTGCGGATGACCGGGTGCGAGGTCTCCGCGGCGTGCTTGCTCGCATGCTGCGACGGAGAGGTGTCGCAGCACCCGATGTGACCGCAGGCCGCGCACCGGCGCAGATGCACCCACCAGCCGCCGGTCGCTTCGCATTCGACGCATCCGGGTCCCGAGGGCGGAACCGCGGTGTCGATGTCTCCGGGTTCGAGTTGAATGTCCATGCACCGAGTATGGCACAAGTCACACTGGTTTCAGCCGGTCGTCTCCGACTCTCCGGCGACCTCTGCGAGGATGACCCGGTAGCCCAGGCGCGCGTCGTAGCCGTGGATCTCCCGGGTGTCGAGCGCGGACATGAAGTCGAGCACCTCGGCGGTGATGACCTGACCGGGCACGAGCACCGGGAAGCCGGGCGGGTACGGGGTGACGAACCCGGCCGAGACGGGGGTCTCCCCGGCATCGACGCGACGGCGCAGTTCGTGCGGGAGGACGTACTCGACCGACTTCTGCCGCAGACCCGCGTAGTACGCGGACCGCAGATCCCCGTCGGGCAGCTGCGCCGCGGGGTCCTCGGCCGGCACCTCGGCGGCGTACTCCGGGGCGAAGGCGCTGAAGTCGGGCAGCGGCGGCATCACGACGGCGAGTTCCGTCGCCGCATTCGCCCGGGTGAGCGCGTGCGGGTCGGAGAACTTCTCGGCGATCTTGACGAGCACCTCGATGAGATAGGCGACGGCCGACCGGGAGGTGCCGATGTTCGTCATGAAGAGCACGGTGTTCCGGCTCGTCTTGTTGACCTGGATCCCGTAGCGGTCCATGAGGTATTCGTGTTTGAACGTGTCCCCGTCGACGCCGGTGCCGGTGATCTCGATGGTGATCCGGCTCGGGTCGACGACGAACTCGTCCGTCGTCCACGCGTGCCAGAACGTCCCGAGGCCGTCGCGCAGCGGCATCGACCGCGTCGTCTCCCGGTATTCGGCGGGGATGAGGTCCTTGGCGGTGAGCACCCGGAACGTCTTCTTCAGCAGCGGGTGCCGGGCCACCGCCGAGGCGAGGCTGACAGCGAGGTCGAGCTGCTTCTGGACGAGCGCGAAGCCCTCCATCTCGACCTGCCGCCGACCGAGGTCGAGAGAGGCGAGGATCTGATAGTTCGGCGACGTCGAGGTGTGCGTCATGTACGCCTCGTGGAAGGCCTCCTCGGCGCCGGCCCCGAACTCCTGGTCGTAGACGTGGATCATCGACCCCTGCCGCAGCGCGGTCAGGGTCTTGTGCGTCGACTGCGTCGCGTACACCCGGATCGTCGCATCCGGCGGGGCGAGCAGGGTCTCATTGAGCCACACCTCGTCGGGCGCCGGCTCCCCGGTGACCGGGTCGAAGAGCCGCTTCCGCTGCTCCCGGTACGCGGCGTCGTGGGCGTTCGTCCGCAGGTTCTCATCGAGCCGCTCGGCGGCGACCATGGCCGTGCGCTTGCGGGTGACGGGATGGAAGCGGGCGAACGCGAACCACGCCTCGTCCCAGAGGAAGACGAGATCGGGTTTGATCGCGAGGCACTCGGCCATCACGCGCTCGGGGTCGTAGACGATGCCGTCGAACGTGCAGTTCGTCAGGGTGATCATCCGCACCTCGTCGAGGCGACCGGCGGCCCGGTAGTCGAGGAGGAGCTGCTTGATCCGCGACAGCGGCACCGCGCCGTAGAACGCGAAGTCGTTGAGCGGGTACGCCTCGAGGTAGGCGGCCCGGGCCCCGGTGAGCATGAGCGCATGGTGATGGGACTTGTGGCAGTTGCGGTCGACCATGACGACCTCGCCGGGGGCGACAACGGCCTGGTGGACGATCTTGTTCGCCGTCGACGTCCCGTTCGTCACGAAGTACGTGCGCTTCGCGCCGAACGCGCGGGCGGCCAGGGACTGCGCCTTCTTCAGGGTGCGCACCGGGGCGAGCAGGGAGTCGAGCTCACCCGAGGTCGCGCTCGTCTCAGCGAGCAGCAGGTTGAGCCCGTAGAAGTCGACGAAGTCGCTGATCCACTTCGACCCGACGACCGATCCGCCGCGGGAGACCGGCAGAGCGTGGAAGACCCCGGCGGGGCGCCGGGCATGCTCCTGGATCGCAGCGAAGAACGGAGTGTCGTAGAGGTGCTGGACGCGGCGGAGCAGCGAGAGGTGGAGCTCGAACTGGTCCTCCCGGCGGAAGACGCGACGGAAGCGGTGGGTGAGCGCCCCGGCGAGGCTCTCGATGTGCGCCCCGGCCATGAGGTAGAGGTCGAGTTCGGGGCGGATGCCCGCGAGCGTGTCGGCCAGCCGCAGCACCCGGCGCACCGAGTTGAGCGGGCTCATCGGCCCGGTCGGCGACGACGTCGTCCCCTCGTGGGCGTAGGCCACGGCATCGCGGAGGTCGCGGCTGAGGACCTCACGGGTGCGGTCGGTGAACCCGGGCCGGATGACGCACGCGAGCAGGTTGGGGTTCGTCAGCGCGGCGACGACGGCGTCATCGGCGGTGGGGACGATGACGTAGTCGTAGATGAACTGGTCGGAGGGGCTGCGGAGCTTGAGCAGGTCGGCGTGGAGTTCGTCGCGCCCGCCCTCGGTCGTCTCGTCGACGATGAGGACCTCGAACCGGGGACGCTGGTCCTGCCGGTCGCGCAGCTCATTGCGCTCCTCCTCGGTGAGTTCGTCCTCGAGGAGGTCAGGCACCGTCGTCCCGCGCAGCCGGTTGACCGCGCGGGTGATCATGTCGTGGGCCCGGTCGAACTCGCCGTCGGAGAGGAGCTCGGCGATCTCCTCGACGTAGCGCTGCCCGAACCCGCCCCAGTAGAGCTCGATGGTCTTCAGCGACCGCAGGGACCGCCACACCTCGCCGTCGGCGGCGATCATCGAGAAGTCCCCGCCGCTCATGACGAGGCGCTTGATCGCGTACTTGAGGTACTCCCACGCGTCCGAGCGCAGCCGCCACGTGCTCGCCGGCATTCCCGGGTCGCGTTCGAGCTTCGCCTTCTCCGGTCTCGTGAGGAACCCCGGTCGCAGCGGCGTTCGCGCACCTCCTCCGGAAGCCGACGGTTCGGGCGTGAAGATCGCCCGCCCCGGAAGATCGTCGGAGTCGATGCCGGTCATGCTGGAGCCTCCTGGCGTGGTGCGAAATCCGTTGTGCTGACGATCATACGGCCTGCCCTCACCCGTTTCGCCACCGCGGTGCCCACTTGAGACGAAAGAGTGATAAGCATGAGGAATGGATGCATCAGAGTCGCTGTCCGCCGGCCACCTCATCGTCCGCGAGCTCGAGGCCCACGGCGTCCGCCGCGCCTACCTCGTCCCGGGCGAGTCCTACCTCGACGTCCTCGACGGACTCCACGATTCGCCCATCACCCCGATCGTCTGCCGCCAGGAGGGCGGGGCCGGGTACATGGCCGTGGCCGAGGGGCGGATGACCGGGGTGCCGGGGGTTGCGATGGTCACCCGCGGTCCCGGTGCCGCGAACGTCATGGCCGCCGTCCACACCGCCCACCAGGATGCGACCCCGCTCGTCGTCTTCGTCGGCCTCATCCCCACCTCCCACCGCGGTCGGGAGTCCTTCCAGGAGTTCGACCTCAGCGGGTGGTTCGGCTCGACGACGAAGAAGGTCCTCGTCCTCGATGATCCGGACAAGGCCGCCGAGGTGGTCGCCGATGCGCTGCACACCGCGGTCACCGGCCGGCCGGGTCCCGTCGTCGTCGGCCTGCCCGAGGAGGTGCTGACCCGGCGCACGACCGCCTCGGCGATTCCGCCCCTGACCGTCGGGGTGCCCGCCCCCGACGACGGCGACCTCACCGAGGTGCGGGCCCGCATCGACCAGGCCGAACGTCCCGTCCTCATCATCGGCGGGGAGGACTGGCCGCAGGCCACCGCCGAGCGCATCGCCCGCTGGTCCGCCGACCGGGGCCTCGGGGTGCTCGGCACGTTCCGCGCCTACGACGGGATCGACCACGACAGTCCGAACTTCCTCGGCATCCTCGGGTACGGGGCTGCCCCGGTGGCCCAGCGCGTGTTCGCCGAGGCCGACCTCCACATCTTCCTCGGCTGCGTGCGCACGGATGTCGCCACCGACGGATTCACCCTCGGCACGGAGCAGAAGACGATCGTCATCGGCCCCGACCCGGATGCGCACGGGCACTTCGGACGCCTCGATGAGCACATCGTCACCTCGGTGAGCCGGTTCGCCGCCCGGGTCGTCGCCGCGGACGGGACCCCGGACTACGCGGTCACCGCCGACGGCGCGGTCAACGAGGTCGCCGGCGGGAAGACCGGTGCCGCGGCCGCACCCGAACTCCCCGCGTGGATCACCGCGGCCCGCGCCGAATTCGAGGCATGGCGGGTGCCGAGACCCGCACCGGCCGGAACGGAGGCCGCCCCCGGCTCAGGCCCCGGCTTCGTCGACATGGACGAGGCGTTCACCCATGTCAGGGAGCTGCTGCCGGAGGACGCGATCGTCACCTACGGGGCGGGGAACTTCTCCGGGTGGGCGACGCGGTTCCTGCCCACGCACGCCTTCCCTTCGGCACTCGGGCCGCGCAACGGGTCGATGGGCTTCGGGGTGCCCGCCGCCGTCGCCGCGGGACTCGTCGCCCCCGACCGGACGATCTTCTGCATCGCCGGGGACGGGGACTTCCTCATGAACGGCCAGGAGCTCGCGACGGCCGCACAGTACGGGGTCGACCTCACGATCGTCGTCAACGACAACTCCGTCTACGGCACGATCCGCGGCCACCAGGACCGCGACTACCCGGGCCGGGCGACGGGCACCGCCCTGGACAACCCCGACTTCGCGGCGATGGCCACGGCCTTCGGCGGACTCGGCATCCGGGTCGAGCGGACCGCGGACTTCCGCGAGGCCTTCGCCGCCGCGCTGGACCACCGGGGCCCGGCGCTCGTCCACTGCCTCACCGACCCCGCGATCCGCGGCGCCCGGCTGTGATGGCAGACTCGAGGTGACCGGGTCACCGGTGACAGCGACGTCCACGGAGAAGGCAGCCCCATGAGAATCGACGCGATCTTCACGGATCTCGACGCCCACACCCTCGACCCCGCCCGGCCCCGGGCGCAGCGGATCGGGGTCTTCGCCGGGCGGATCGTCGGCATCGACGAGGACCTCGACGGCGTCACCGCCGACCGCGTCGAATCGCTCGGCGGGGCGACCGTGCTCCCGGGCTTCAACGACGTCCACTGCCACACGACGTGGTTCGGCCTCACGCTCGCCTCCGTCGACGTCACGGCGATGCCCGGCGGCCTGCCCGACGTCTACGCGGCACTTGAGCAGGCGGCGGCGACGACGCCTGAGGGCGAGTGGATCGAGGCGACCGGCTTCGCCCACCGCGACTACGGCGGGCAGTACCCGGAGCTGTCCCGCCTCGACGCGATCACCGGCAGTCGGCCTCTCTTCATGCGCCAGACCTCAGGGCACGCGGCGATCGTCAACACCGAGGCGATGCGCCGGGCCGGCATCCTCGACCCCGGCTTCACCGATCCGGTCGGCGGGAAGGTCGTCCGCGACGCCGCCGGGCATCCGACGGGGCTCGTCGAGGAGACTGCGCAGGGCCTCGTCCAGGACCTCATCCGCCCGTACTCGCTCGACACGATCGTCGAGGCCCTCGATCTCGCGACGACGCAGTACGCGAAGGAGGGCATCACCTCGTTCGGGGAATGCGGCATCGCCTACGGCTGGATCGGCCACTCCCCCATCGAGATCTCCGCGTACCTGCGGGCGCGCGAGGAAGGCCGGCTGCGGGCCCGCGCGCAGCTGATGCCGCAGGCCGACGGCCTCCACGCGATCGCCGCGAACCCGGCCGACGGCTTCGGGATCGGTCTCGACGCGGGACTGCGCACCGGCCTCGGTGACGACCTCATCAGCATCGGCCCGGTGAAGTTCTTCATGGATGGGGCGATGAGCGGGGAGACCGCCGCCCTGCGGGAGAACTACGCGGGCCGCGATCATCGCGGGTACCTCCAGGCCGACGCCGAGGTGCTGCGCCGCCAGATCCTCGACACGTACGCCTCCGGGTGGTCGCTGGCCGTCCACGCGATCGGCGACGCCGCCGTCGATGCCGCGATCGCGAACATCGTCGAGGCGCAGAGGCTCCACGGCCGGCGGGCGGTGCCCAACCGGATCGAGCACGCCGGTCTCGTCCACGACGAGCACCTCGCGACGCTCGCCGAGCACGGCATCGCGGTGACCCCGCAGGCCGCGTTCGCCGAGGCGATCGGCGACGGGATGAACCGGTCGCTCGGGCCCGAGCGCCGCCGCCTGCTCTACCGGGCGAAGTCGTTCGTCGACGCCGGGGTTCTGCTGCCCGGCAGCTCGGATCGCCCGTGCGCCGACGGCACGGCGCTGCGCGGCATCGAGGCCTTCGTCACCCGCGCGACCCGGGACGGTGACGTCATGGGCGCAGCGAGCGAGCGGCTCACCCCCGCTGAGGCGGTCGCCGCCTACACCTCGGTCGCCGCCGTCGCCTCGGGGCAGGGCGCGGACAAGGGCACGCTGACCCGGGGGAAGCTCGCCGACTTCGTCGCGCTCGACGCCCATCCCGCCGAGGTGGCCCCCGACGAGATCGCTGACATCCCCGTCCGCGCGACCGTCCTCGGCGGCGCGTTCACCCACGACGCCCGGTAGCGCCGGGACGGCGGCTCAGCGGGGCGGGAAGTCGAGGTCGGTGAGGACCTTGTCAAGGATGCCGAGGCCCTTCTCGAGGTCGTCCTCGCTGATGTTGATCGGCGGGACGACGTGGATGCGGTGGTAGTTGTTGAACGCGACGAGACCGTACTCCTTGAGGGAGGCGAGCACCGAGGCGACTTCGGGTGAGCCGCCGCCGTAGGGGGCCAGCGGCTCCTTCGTCTCCTTGTCCCAGACGAGTTCGATCGCCCAGAACGCCCCGGTGCCACGGACCTCCCCGACGTGCTTCGAGGTCTCCGCGATCTGCCGCAGGCGCGGTCCGATGATCTCCTCGCCGATCCGGGCGGCGTGGGCGACCATGCCCTCGTTCTCCATCGCATCGATCGTCGCGACCGCGGCCGCGCACGCGAGCGGGTGACCGGAGTACGTCAGACCGCCGGGGTAGGGCACCTCGGCGAAGGAGTCATAGACGGCATCGTCCATGATCACCCCACCGAGCGGGACGTACCCGGAGTTGACGCCCTTGGCGAAGGTGATGATGTCGGGGACGATGTCGAAGTGCTCGAAGGCGAACCACCGGCCGGTGCGACCGAAGCCGGCCATCACCTCGTCGGCGATGAGGACGATGTCGTGGGCGTCGGCGAGCGCCCGCACGCCCTGCATGTACTCCGGGCTCGGGATCATGATGCCCGCGGTGCCGGGGATCGATTCGAGGACGATCGCGGCGATCGTCGACGGGCCCTCGAGTTCGATCGTGCGCTCGAGGTGGCGCAGGGCGCGCTCGGTCTCCTCCGCCTCGGTGGTCGCGGCGAATTCGGAGCGGTAGAGGAAGGGGCCGAAGAAGTGGACGACACCGGAATCGCCGAGGTCGTTCCTCCACCGTCGCGGATCGCCGGTGACGTTGATCGCCGTCTGCGTGCCCCCGTGGTACGAGCGGTAGCGGGAGAGGACCTTGTGCCTGCCGGTGTGGAGGCGGGCCATGCGGATCGCGTGCTCGTTGGCGTCGGCCCCGCCGTTGGTGAAGAAGACGTGGTCGAGGCCGGCGGGGGTGCGCTCGGTGATGAGGCGGGCGGCCTCCGAGCGGGCGGCGTTGGCGTACGCGGGGCTGATCGTGCAGAGCAGATCGGCCTGGTCCTTGATCGCGGCGACGACCTTGGGATGCTGGTGGCCGATGTTCGTGTTTACGAGCTGGGAGGAGAAGTCGAGCAGCGGCCGGCCCTCGCCGTCGTAGATGTACGAGCCCGCCGCCCGGGAGACGGTCATCGGGTCGAGCGTCCTCTGCGCCGACCACGAGTGGAAGACGTGGGCGCGGTCGAGGGCGTAGGCGCGGGCGGACTCGTCCTTGATCTCCGCGATCTCCGCATCGCTGAACTGCTCCATGATCGTCACCTTTCGCGCTCGTCCGGGCCCGGCAGCGGGGCATGCGGCGCAGCCTCGGCGCCGCCTACGCTCAAGGGTAGAGCACTGGGAGGCCAGGTCCGCGGACTACAGTGAACCACATGCCCTACCGGACGATCGCCCGCCCCGCCGCAGCCGAGATCGAGATCAGGAAGTCCCGTTTCCTCGGCCTCATCGCCCCGGTCGAGACCGAAGCGCAGGCCCGGGAGATCATCGCCGCCCGCCGCGCGGAGCATCCGAAGGCCCGCCATCACTGCACGGCGTTCATCCTCGATCCCGATGCGCGCACGCAGCGCTTCAGCGACGACGGGGAGCCGGCGGGCACGGCGGGCGCCCCGATCCTCGACGTCCTCGCCGGCCGCGACCTCACGTACGCCCTCGCCGTCGTCACCCGGTACTTCGGGGGCACCCTGCTCGGTGCGGGCGGGCTCGTGCGCGCCTACGGGCAGGCCGCCTCGGCGGCGGTCGATGAGGCGGCGATCATCACGAAGCAGGAGCTCGTGCCGGTGCGTGCGACCGTCGACTACGCGCAGGCGAATGTCCTCGAGCGCGCGGCGGGGATCCGCGGGTGGTCGGTCCGGGCGGAGTACGGCGCTGAGGTGACGCTCGACGTCCTCGTCCCCCTCGCCGAGGTGGATCCGGCCCTGACGATGTTCGCCGACCTCACAGCGGGGCGGGCCCAGCCGGAGGTCGGCGACGTGGAGTGGGTGTGAGGCTGTCGCCTCGGTGGTTCTGCTCAGTGATCGATTCTGCTCAGTCGAGCGCGGCGATCTTCGCGACCTGCGCGTTCGTGAGCATGACGAGGTCCTCGGGTCGGATCTCGATCTCGAGGCCGCGGCGGCCGGCGGAGACGAAGACCGAGGCGTGCTCGAGCACGGTGCGGTCGATGACGACGGGCACGGCGTGGCGCTGCCCGAACGGGGAGACGCCGCCGACCGGGTAGCCGGTGCGGCGCTCGGTCTCCGCGACCCCGGCCAGCTGCGCCTTCTTCGCGCTGCGCGCCGAGGCGAGAGCCTTGAGGTCGAGCTGTCCCGAGACGGGGACGAGAGCGGTGACGGGGGCGCCGTCGACCTGGATCATCAGGGTCTTGAACACCTGATCGGACCCGACGCCGAGCTTGTCAGCGGCTTCCGAGCCGTAGCGCCGGGTGGCGGGGTCGTGCTCGAAGCTGTGCAGGCTGTAGTCGATGCCCGCGAGATTGAGAACGCGAACGGCCGGGGTAGCCGCGCTGGCTGATTTGGATGCAGATGCAACTGTCATAAGGGGGTCGTGCCTCCTGCCCGCGGGTCGAGAGGGAGACGCAGAGCGCGACTGCCGGAGCCTCGCGCTCTTCCCAGCTCGATACGGACGGAATGTTGTATCGGTTACTGATTGGGTACCCGCCCACAATAGGCGAACCGTCAAGCCCTGCGCCAATCAATGGAGGCAAACCGAACTTGCCGACAGCGAGCCTTCGTCCAGCTCACACGGGATCATCGCGTTCGGGCACCGGGTCAGCCGGCCTCACCCCCAACCGATTTCGTGGAGTCGGTCGTCGTCGATGCCGTAGAAGTGGGCGATCTCGTGGACGATCGTGATGACGAGCTGCTCGCGGAGGTCATCGCGATCCCGGGCGAAGGCGATGAGGTTGTCGCGGTAGAGGAAGATCGTGTCCGGCATCTCGAGTCCGCTCTGACCGCGCTCGCCGATCGGGATCCCGTGATAGAGGCCGAGCAGGGTGCGACTGCCGTCCTCGGGACGGTCCTCGACGAAGAGGGCGACGTTGTCGAGTTCGTCGGTGACTCCGGCAGGCAGCGATTCGACCGCCTCGTCGAGGATGGCATCGAATTCCTCGTCGCTCAGCTGCTCCATGGCCCCGATCCTAACGGTCGGAACTGACATGGGAATCCGGGTGCGCGAGGCCCGCGAAAGGGGCCGGAAATCTGTGACGGAGGACACCGCGATCTGTTTTGCATTCTCCGAAAAGGTTGGGATAAGCTTAACGTCGTTGCCCACGGGGAATCCGAGAGCAAACTAGGCCCCCATCGTCTAGAGGCCTAGGACACCGCCCTTTCACGGCGGCGACACGGGTTCGAATCCCGTTGGGGGTACGGTGTAGGATCGAAAGGTCTGTCACCACAACAGCAAGGCCCTGTGGCGCAGTTGGTTAGCGCGCCGCCCTGTCACGGCGGAGGTCGCGGGTTCGAGTCCCGTCAGGGTCGCGGAGCACAAGGCTCTTCTTCGGAAGAGCCTTTGTTTCTCTCGACATATTTGCGTATGTCGGCGGCCAGGCTCTGTAGCTCAGTTGGTAGAGCGTTCGACTGAAAATCGAAAGGTCACCGGATCGACGCCGGTCGGAGCCACCACCACGAAGAACCCCGCGGATTCCGCGGGGTTCTTCTGCATCGCAGGGGCATGCGGCTCAGGCGCTCGCCTTCGCGGTGACGCTGGCGATGAGCACATCGGCCGAACGCTGGATATGGCACTCGAGGGCATGCACCGCGCGCTCGACCTCTCGGGCCACCGTCGCCTCGGCGATCTCCCGATGCTCACCGGAGACGTCACGGGTCTCGTCGACGACGAGTTCGCGCGACCAGTGGACGAACAGCGCCGAGCGCGCCCGCAGATCGGTCGCCACCTTCGACAGCGTCTCACTCCGGCCGCCGGCGAGGATGACCTCGTGGAACACCCCGTGCGCCTGCCCCCACTCCTCGGTGATGTGCCCTCCCCCATCGGTGAAGGCGGTGCGCTCGAGCATGTGATGGGCCGCGAGCACATCCGACTCCCACGCCAGACTCCCATCGGCGATCGACTCCCGCAGGGCGGCGGCTTCGATGATGCGGCGGGCACGGGTGAGATCCTCGAGCGCTCCGACGGTGAGCTCGGGAACCGAGAACCCGCGCTGCGGGCTGGCACTGAGCAGTCCATCCTGAGCCAACCGCGTCATCGCCTCCCGGAGCACCGAGGCGCTGACGGAGAATCCGCGGGCGATCTCACCGATGCGCAGCTTGGATCCCGGCGTGAAGGTTCCCTTGAGCAGATCTGCTCGCAGGCGATCATAGGCTTCCGCCGACAGCGTGCTTCCGGTCCGAGGTCCTGGCATAGCGTCAGTATAGACGGAACGGTCATCTGTCGACGTTTGCTGAAAATATCTTTTTTCTCTTGCAATGTTGTGATTCAGCTCATACGGTGGACACCACGCGACGACCGATCGTGGCGCAGAAGTCGGATCAGAGCCTGTGGCATCGCAACGCCGATGCCGGGATGCAAGGAGGCACCATGGCTGATATCGAAGTACCCGTTCTCATCATCGGCGGCGGCGGAGCCGGACTGTCGGCATCGATGAACCTGTCGAAGCTCGGCGTCGATCACCTGCTCGTCAGCTCGCTGCCCTACACCTCGAAGCTGCCGAAGGCCCATGTGCTCAATCAGCGCACGATGGAGATCTTCGAGGAGGTCGGCGTGGCCCCGGAGGTCGAGAAGCGCAGCACACCCGCCGAGAACATGAAGGCCACCGGATGGTACGCCGGCCTCGTCGGCGATCACCGGTACTCCGGGCGCCGCCTCGGCCACCTCGAGGTCTGGGGCGGCGGCTACACCGACCCGGACTACATCGCGGCGAGCGCGAAGCGCACGTGCAACCTGCCCCAGATCAGACTCGAACCGCTCCTCCTCGACCACGCCCGGAAGCTCCACCCCGACCCCCGAGGCGTGCGCTTCAATCATGAGGTCACCGCGATCGAGCAGCTCGACGAGGGGGTGCGCGCGACAGTGCTCGACAAGGACACCGACACCGAGTACACCGTCCGTGCCCGCTATGCGATCGCAGCCGATCGCGGACGCACGATCGGCCCGGCCCTCGGCGTCGGCATGACCGGCCCGACCGACCTCATGATGATGGTCTCCGTCCACTTCTCCGCCGACCTCTCCCAGTCGGCCCGCGACGACGATGTGCTCATCCGCTGGCTCGTCAATCCGGAATTCGGCGGATCATGGTCCTCCGGCGTCCTCGTGGCGATGGGGCCCGAGAACTGGGGCACGACCTCGGAGGAGTGGGTCGTTCATCTCGACTACGCCACGCACGACAAGGACGCACTGAAAGACGATCTCGTCATCGAGCGCCTGTGCACCGTGCTCGGCGTCGACCGCTCGGCGCTCACCGTCCACAAGGTCTCGCCGTGGATCATGGAGGGCGTCGTGGCCGAGAGGTTCCGGGCCGGCGACGTCTTCTTCATCGGCGATGCCGCCCACCGCCACCCGCCGACCGGCGGACTCGGGCTCAACTCCGCGATCCACGACGGGTACAACCTCGCGTGGAAGCTCTCCCTCGTCCTCGCCGGCCAGGCCGACGACGCACTGCTCGACACCTACGAAGCCGAGCGCCAGCCGGTCGATCAGGACAATGTCGACGCCGCGGTCGCCTCGGCGATGAATCACTTCACGATCGACAAGGCGCTCAACCTCTCCCCCGAGGCCTCCGCCGCGGACAACTGGGCCGAACTCGAGCCGATCTGGGACGACTCGCTGCCCAACGCCGCGGAGAAGCGCCACGCGCTCAACAAGGCGATCGGGACGCAGACGATGGAGTTCCGCCATCACAACGTCGAGTTCGGGTATCGGTATGACTCCGCGGCCATCGTCTCCGACGGATCGCCCGCCTACGCCCCCATCGACCCCGTCCGGCTCTACGAGCCTTCGACCAAACCGGGCCATCCGCTCCCCCACGCGTTCGTCGAGAAGTCGAATGAGCGGATCGCGCTCGGTGACCTCGTCGCCGGTGGGCACTTCCTCGTCCTCGCCGGCGAGGACGGCCAGGGCTGGGTCGACGCGGCGAACCGGCTGGCCGCCGAGCGCGGCCTGCCGCTGAGAGCGCACACCGTCGGCCTCGAGGGCTGCGACTTCGTCGACGTGCGGATGGCGTGGATGAAGAACCGCGGCATCAGCTCCTCCGGCGTCGTCATCGTCCGCCCCGACCGCTACGTCGCCTACCGTTCGGTCGCCGGTGTGCCCGACGCCGACGACGAGCTCCGCCGAGTCTTCGACTCGCTGCTCGCGGTGGCGCCGGGGTCAGGGTCGACTGCGGGACAGCAGGGGGCGACGGGGTCAGCTGCGGGGTCGCGCGGCGGCGCAGCGGACTCGGCCGAGGCTTCGACGGCCGGAGTCAACGGCGTGACCGTCTGAGGGCTGCGCGAACCGGGGAGAGGACCCGGCGCGGACCTTCCTCAACCGCGCCGGCCCTGGAGCGGGGCGGGCTCCGGTACCGGGCGGGCCCCGGAGCGGGCGGGCTCCGGACCGGGCGGGCGCGGGAACCGCAGGACCACCTCGGCGAGCCATGGGGATCCCGGAAATCATTGCCGGGGATCCGTCCGGCGCGACCGATTCCCGCGCACTTTCCGCCGCCTGGGCCCACCGCCGCGCAAGGGTGCGAGAATGTCGCGCAACGGTGCAAGAATAAGGATGTACCGACCCGAACCAAGGAGCGACCATGAGCACCGGCGACACCTGGGCAGACGACACCGATCCCGCAGACAACGACTTCCTCACGCAGGACGACGAGTTCGACGAGGAAGAGCTCGAAGAGGACGACGCCGAGCCCACCGGGGTCGACCTCACCGGCCTCGAGGAGACCGCCGACGAAGCCGAGGACGACGCCGAATCGGACGACTTCGACGAGATCGACGACGAGGACAGCGAGCCCTACGTCGAACCGGGTGCCGAAGGACCCGAGGGCACCGGCATCGAAGGCGCCGACGACGCCCTCATCGCCGACGCCGGCTGGGACGACGAACAGGACGCCCCCGCGCTCGACGGCGATCTCGACACCGACCCGACGACCGCCGCCGAACAGGGCAACCGCGACGGAGACGACATGGTCTCCTACGGCGACGACGACTCCGAGGTCGCCGAGCTCAGCGGCGACGATCTCGACGTCGACGCCCTCGCCGACGATCACGTCGAAGAGGTCGACGTCATCGACGGCATGCCGGAGACGATCGACAACGCCTACCGGGAGGACTGACCCTCCCCGTCGGTCCGCGCGCCCTCTCCCCTCGCTCGCCGAGGTGGGAGGGCGTTCGCATGTCATCGCGGGCCACGAATATTGCTAAGCCCAGGGAATCTATCGAATTTTGCGTTCGAATCAGTTTCGATCAACCTATTGACTTCACTTGTGACGTGAACTACACTAATGTCATTAGCCACGTTGACGTGGGAAGACAGGTGAAGCGCCGTGACCGACACAACCGAATCAGTCCCCTCCGGAGCCCAGCCTGGCCGAAACAGCCGGCGCATCGACGTCGATCCGGACTCCCGTTTCGCCGCTGCCGTCGACGTCTACTCCGCGTGTGACCGCGCTCAGCTCACCGCGCTCGAGACGACTGCCGCGCTCTTCCACGACGAAGTCATCGACCACCTCAACCTCATGAATCCCGATGCGGACGAACCGTACCGGCACGCGAGCCTGACCGAGACCGCGCGGCGCTTCGCGCGGGCACGAGCGAGGGACGACCGGGCCGACGCGGCAGCGGACAGCCCCGCTGCGACGGCGGAACGCGATGCCGAAGGACCCGGCGACAGCGTGGCCGACGCCGGAGAGCTCAGCGACAGCGAATCCTCTGCCACGGCGTTCCTGCCGGGCTTCCCGCGCTTCCGCGAGACCCAGTCGATCGACGGCTGGGTCCATGCGCACTCCCACGCTGAGGACATCGCAGAGCTCGCGACCATCCTCGGCAACTCGATCACCACGACGTACACCCACATCACCACGGCGATGCTCCTCGTCCACGGACTGCCGAAGTTCCACGAGCGCTGCCTCGCCGGCGACTTCACCTACGCTCACGTCATCGCCGCTGCGCGCCTGTGCAAGGACATCGGGTTCGCCCACCTGCCGGAGATCGACTGCTACCTCGCGCGACGGCGAGCCGACGTGACGATCGAGACCTTCCGCAAGTCGCTGGCCATGAAGGTCAGCGTGGTCGAACCCGTCGAGGAGCGCAGCGAGCGTGCCTTCGACCACCGCCGCGTCGATCTCACCACCCATCCGGACGGCACGTCGTGCCTGACGATCACCGGCCCGTCAGCGGAACTCCAAGCCTGCTTCCTTCGCATCGAGGCCTTCGCCAAAGCGATCCGGAACAACAGCACCGCACCGTTTGCCGACATGCTCCCGTCCGGTGCCGTCATCGACGACGACCGCACGATCATGGCTCTGATGTTCGACATCTTCACCCAGACGAGGCCCCAGGTCGGCATCGAGGTGCGGGCCCACGACACCGACACCGGCGAGATCACCACACGGGAGATCCCCTTCGACACCGAGCACGTGCGCAGCGTCGCCGACATCGCCGATGCCCTCACCGCGGCTGCCGATCGGTTCGAGGAGGCGACTGATGTCGAACGCGACGAGGAGGGACGCCCGCTCCTCGGCCTCAAACTCTCCCTGCCGACCACAGGATTCTGGTTCGCCAATCAGGCCCGGATGATCATGACGGTGCCGTTCATGTCACTGCTCGACCAGTCCGAGCTGCCGGGGACGTTCTCCGACGGCTCACCGGTTCCGGCGGACATGGCGCGACGCGTGGCCGGCCACTGTTCGACGTGGTCGCGGATCCTCACCGACCCCGCCACCGGCACTCCGGTCGACGCCCAGGCCAAGAGCTACTACATTCCGCAGACGGTGAGACAGACGCTCATCGCCCAATGGCAGTCGTGCACCGTCCCCGGATGCCGACGGCGAGCGGAATCCTCAGAAGTCGACCACATCATTCCGTTCGACCACGATGACCCCGAACACGGCGGACTCACCGTGTTCGGCAACCTCCATCCCCTGTGCAAACCGCACCACCAGGCGAAGACGGACAGGAAGTACACCGTGTGGATGGAGTCTGCCGGCCTCCTCGAGTACCGCTTCGCCCACGGAGTGAGCGCGCTTCTCACCGCAGGGGACAACCCTGCCAACGCCGAGCACGCCCGGCAGTTCGCCACCGCCGAGCCACCGCCCGAGCCATCCCCGCCGGAGCCGCCACCGCCGGAGCCGCCTTTGCCCGAACCGCCTTTGCCCGGGCCGCCCCCGCCGGAACCGGGTGACACGCGCATCTCCGACGACTGTCCCGGCGCGCAGGGCGAGATCGGGAGACCTGGCTGGGTCAAACGCACGAGAAGCACCCGGCGCACGACGGCCCATCAGCAGGAATGGGTCTGGGACAGCGGCGAGCCGCCGCCGTTCTGAGAACGACCCTCGCTCACGAAGCAGCAGTCGAGGCACCCGACCGGGGGCCTCGACTGCTGCGCAACAGCGGATTGGTCACCAGGAGATGACGTGCGGGACGCTCACCTGCTTGAGGCCTTCGACACCGAACTCGAGGCCGTATCCGGACTTCTTCACCCCGCCGAAGGGCACCCGGGGATCGACGGCGCCGTGCTTGTTGATCCACGTCGACCCGGCCTCGAGCCGGGCAGCCACCTTCTTCGCTTCCTCGAGGTCGGATCCCCACACCGAGGAGCCGAGCCCCACTTCGAGCTCGTTGGCCCAGGTGATCGCCTGATCGAGGTCGGTGTACTTGATGATCGGCAGGGCGGGACCGAACTGCTCCTCGGCCACCAGCGGGTTGTCGTTGTCGATGTCGGCGACGATCGTCGTCGGGTAGAAGTACCCCGGCTGCCCCTCCTGCGGGTCTCCGCCGACGAGCACCGTCGCTCCCCCGTCCTTCGCCGCCTGCACGAGCCGGGCAACGATGTCGTACTGCTGCTTGTTCTGCAGGGGACCGAGCACGTTGTTCTCATCGAGGCCGACACCCATCGGCATCTGCGCCGCGACCTCGACGAGGGCGTCGCAGACCTCCTGGTAGAGGGACTCGGGCACGTAGAGTCGCTTCATCGCCGCACAGGTCTGACCCGTGTTGATGAACGCACCCCAGAAGAGATCGGTGGCGATCGCCTTGGGGTCGGCGTCCTCGAGGACGATGCCTGCGTCGTTGCCGCCGAGTTCGAGGGTGAGCCGGGCGAGGTTGTCGGCGGCCGAGCGCATGATCGCCTGGCCGGTCTTCGTCGAGCCGGTGAACATGATCTTGTCGACGTCGTCGTGGTCGGTCAGCGCCGCACCGACGGCCCCGTCACCGGCGACGACGGAGAGCACATCGGCGGGCAGCACCTGATTGATCACGGCGATGAGGCCCTGGACCGACAGCGGGGTGTACTCCGAGGGCTTGACGACGACGGCGTTGCCCATCTTCAGGGCCGGAGCGAGCTGCCACACGGTGATCATCATCGGCCAGTTCCACGGACCGACAGCGCCGACGACGCCGACCGGGTCATAGACGAGTTCGGCGTGCGTGCCGTCCTCGTCGACGAGAGTCTCGGGTTCGAGGACGAAGGCCGCGTTCGCCCGCAGCCATGCCGCGCAGGCTCCGACCTCGAAGCGCGCGTTGGGCCCGTTGAGCGGCTTGCCCGCCTCGCGGGAGAGCAGCTGCGCGAGCGCTTCGGCGGAGGCCTCGACGGCGTCGGCGGCCTTGTTGAGCAGGTCGTTGCGTTCGGCGACGGGGCGCGAGGCCCACGCCGGCTGCGCCGCGACCGCGGCGCTGACCGCCGCGTCGATGTCGGCGACGGTGCCCTCGTGGGTGCGGCCGATGACATCGCCGGTCGCCGGGTCGGTGATCTCGCGACCCGCCGGGTCGGTGATCGCGGCGAGCAGTCCATCGTAGGTCGTGAGGTCGGTGCTCATGATGCTCCTTCGGTTCGGATTCGGTGAGTGGGACGGGTGCGGTCAGGTGGAAGCAGGCGGTCAGGCGGAAGCAGGCGGTCAGGATCGGAAGTTCTCATCCAGGTCCTCATCCCAGACTTCCACCGGATCCGATTCCTGCATAGAGCTCGGGCCGGCTGCCGCGCAGCCAGTAGGCCCAGAGGGTGCCGATGAGCCCGGGCACGAGGACGAGGAGCGGCAGCAGCCACGAGAGCACGGTCGGCTCGGTCGTGCCGATGAGGACGTCGAAGTTCGCGACGATCGCGAAGAAGAGGACGAAGAGTCCGATGGCCGCGATGCCGGGGGCGATGAGCCGAACCCACGTCGAGTACTCCCCGCGCTGGGTCCGGAGGAACCCGATGACGGCGAGCGCGGTGAGCGCCATGAGGAGGACGAGGCCGAACGCTCCCATGTTCGTCAGCCACGTGAAGAGGGTGACGACGGGGAAGAGCGGGTCCGTGCTGCCGGCGCCGGCGGCCGCGAAGACGAGGATGACGATGAGGGCGAGCGCCGACTGTGTGAGCGATCCGGCGACCGGGGCGCCCGAACGCCGTGAGGTGCGGGCGAGGAACGACGGGAGCACCCGGTCGCGGCCGAGGGCGAAGAAGTACCGGGCGACGATGTTGTGGAATGCGACGAGAGCGGCGAGCAGGGAGGTGAGGAAGAGGAGGTTCGCGAGGTCGACGAACCACACCGGGGCGTGCTCGCCGAGGTAGGCGAACATGAGGTCGGGGCCGAGCTCCTGGGCGCGGGGCACGAGCTGCGAGGGACCTTCGGCCATGACCATCGCCCAGCCGGAGAAGGCGTAGAAGACGGCGATGAGGCACACCGCGATGATCGTCGCCCGTCCGGCCGTGCGCTTGGGGTCCTTGACCTCCTCGTTGTAGATCGCCCCGGACTCGAAGCCCATGAACGCCGCGATCGAGAACGCGAGCACCGCGCCGATCCCGGGGACGAAGAGGTCACCGGGGACGAAGCCGGCCGTCGACAGGCCCTCGGGGCTGTTCGAGAGTCCGATGACGTCGTAGATGACGACGACGAGGAACTCCGTGGTGACGATGATGCCGAGGATCTTCGCGGAGAAGTCGACCCGGGCGATGCCCATGAGACCGACGACGACCCAGCCGATGAGCGCGCACACGACCCACGAGACGGTGAGCCCGAAGAACGAGTTCAGGAGTGAGGAGAAGACGAAGCCGAACATCCCGACGATGCCGATCTGCATCGCGTTGTACGACATCAGCGCCGTCAGCGCGGCTCCGACGCCGATCCGCTTGCCCAGCCCCTTGGCGATGTAGGCGAAGAACGCTCCCGCGTTGTGGACGTGCTGGCTCATCGCTCCGTAGCCGATCGCGAAGAGGATGAGGATGACGCCGAGGACGATGAACGACAGCGGGATCCCGAGGAGCCCCGTGACGGCGAAGTTGCTCGGCAGTCCGCCGGCGGCGACCGTCAGCGGCGCCGAGGCGGCGATGATCATGAAGACGAGTGCCGGGGTGCCGATCCGCCGCGCATCGAGGCTCGCAGCCGCCGGCCCGTGACCGTGCGAGCGCCCGGATTCGCTTGGGTGACCGGTGCCGCTTCGACCACCAGGGCCGCTGGACTGGCCGGTGCCGTGGGAGTTCCCGGTGGCAGCGCTCATGTCGTTCACCTCACAGACGTCATTGTTCTCCTCACCCTGCCGCACCGCGGACCGGCGCGTCTTGGCTTTCCGAGCAGTCCCCTTGACCTCCCGTGCACAGAGCTCAGCCCAGATGCGTCCGCCGGTAGACCGCCGGCGGCTGGCCGACGACCTTGCGGAAGAGTCGGGAGAAGTGCGCGGGGTCCGGCAGCCCCCACCGCGCACCGATGGCCGCGACGGGCACGTGCTTCTGGAGGGGATCGGCGAGGTCGATCCGGCAGCGGTCGATGCGCCGGCGCCGGATCTCCCCGGCCACGCTCTCGCCACCGGCGAAGAGCTGGTGGAGGGCGCGCACGGACATGAAGTGCGCCGCCGCGATCGTCGCCGGTGACAGGGTCGGATCGCCGAGGTGGTCGTCGATGTGGGCGATCACCCGAGCCCACAGCTGCTGCCGCTCATCGGGCACCTCGGCGCCGACGCTGAGCTCATCGGCCATGACGGTCGTGAGCAGGTCGACGATGTTCCCGGCGAACCGGATCCCGACTGCGCGGGTCAGGGTCGGCAGCAGCGTGCCCGCACGGACGATGACGTCCGAGGCGACGGCGCCGAGGTCGTGGCCGGCTCCGATCGCCGTGGCCGTGAGCTGAGCGACGCTGTCCTGCGGCAGGGTGACCCGCGACTGGGGAAACATCATGACGTACGACGTCGAGTCGGTGTCGTAGCTGAGCGTGTACGGTCGGGAGGTGTCGTAGAGGGCGAGCGTGCCCGGGGCCAACGGCACCTCCCGGCCGTCCTGTATGAGCAGACCATGCCCGCTGACCTGGAGGGAGACCTTGTAGTAGTCCTCTCCCCCACCGGCGATGAGCCGCGGGGTGCGCAGCACCGCGTGGGGGTTCGCGCAGATGTGGGACATGACGACGGCGTCGTAGTCGCGGGCGCTGATCGACCCGGCGAAGCCGCCGCGGCGCTGCGGCTCGGTCTCCAAGGGCACGAACGAGTCGGAGACGAGGCTCCGCCAATCGTCGAAGTCCGCGGCCGTGCTCTCCAGCAGCGTCATCGCTCTCACCTGCCTGCCTGTGCTGTTGTCCGGGGTTCACGCGTTCCGGTGGATCCGAGTCGCGTGATGAGGTAGCTCAGCTGAGTCCGGAAGCCCTCGAAGTCGAAGCTCTCCCCGCCGAGGATCGACGTCGTCTGCGCCCCGTAGAGGTACGTGACGAGGATGTCGGTCTCGACGTCGATGCTGACGTCGTCGGAGATCTCTCCCGCAGCGGCCGCCTCGGCGAGCCACCCGCGGATCCACTCGCGCCAGCGGGCCATCGTCGCGCGGACCTCGCGGGCCCGGACGGGATCCTGGGCCACCTCGGCGAGGAAGGAGAGGACGACGCGGGCCTCGTCGCGGAGTTCGGGGGTGAGCGGAACGACCTCGGCGGCGAACGCCTGCAGGGCGGTCAGCCCGGTGCGCCCGGCCGTGGCGATGACGACGCGGCGATTCGTCGCCTCATAGACATCGACGTAGGTCGCGGCGAGGAGGTCGGCCTTCGATCCGAAGTACGACTTGACGACGCCGTTGGCGAATCCGGCCTCGGCGGCGATGTCGCGCATCGTCGCTCCCGGCAGGCCCTGGCGCGCGATGATCCGCAGCGTCGCCTCGACGATGTCGCGGCGACGCTGGGCGTAGTCGACGATCTTGGGCACCGTTGCTCCATCTCCATTGACTTTATTTCCTACGAGTGTAGATTATAACGTGATCCGGCTCACGCCAACCCCGCAATGCAGTGAACCCTCGGAATGCAAAGGTGCACGATGTCTGCCCAGACCCCCTACTCCCTGGCCACCGATGACGAGATGACGACCGTCATCGACACGCTCCGTGAGGCCGACCTCTTCCCCGCCGCGGCGCGGATCGCCTACCTCGGCCTCCTCGATCCCGTCCGCGGAACACCCCGCGATGCCACCCATGTCGACCGCCGGTTCCGCGTCCTCGTCAGCGACAAGGAGGCCGGCACCGCCCGTGACATCGTCGTGTCCGCAACCCGGCGCAGCGTCGAATCCGTCACCGAGGTCGACTCCTCCGTCGCCGGTGAGTTCCCCGTCATGGAAGAGGAGTTCGAGGTCGTCGAGCAGGTGCTCGCCGCCGATCCCGCGTGGCAGGAGGCGATCGCCCGACGCGGTCTCGCCCTTGACGAGGTCAGGGTCGCGCCCCTGTCGGCCGGTGTCTTCGAATACCCCGATGAGGCGGGACGGCGGATCCTCCGCGGGCTCGCCTTCCACCAGCAGCACCCGTCCGACAGCGCGTGGGCGCACCCCATCGACGGCCTCGTCGCCTACGTCGATGTGACGAACCGCAGCGTCGACCAGGTCCTCGACCTTGAGGACGTGCCCATCCCGGCCGAGCACGGCAACTACACCGACCCCGACCTCACCGGTCCGCTGCGCACGACGCAGAAGCCGATCTCAATCACCCAGCCCGAGGGACCGAGCTTCACCGTCACCGAAGGCAACCACATCGACTGGGAGAAGTGGTCCTTCGACGTCGGCTTCGACATGCGCGAGGGCCTCGTCCTCCACAACATCGCCTTCACCGACGGGGATGAGACCCGGCGGATCCTCGACCGGGCGGCGATCGCGGAGATGGTCGTCCCCTACGGCGACCCCTCCCCCGTGCGGTCGTGGCAGAACTACTTCGACACCGGCGAATACCTCGTCGGCCAGTGGGCGAACTCGCTCGAACTCGGGTGCGACTGCCTCGGCGACATCACCTACCTCTCCCCGTGGGTCGTCAACAACCTCGGCGAGCCGCGGCAGATCCGGAACGGCATCTGCATGCACGAAGAGGACGCCGGGGTGCTCGCGAAGCACTCGGATCTGTGGTCGGGAGTGGCCTACACGCGGCGCAATCGGCGCTTCGTCGTCTCGTTCTTCACCACCGTCGGCAACTACGACTACGGCTTCTACTGGTACCTCTACCTCGACGGGACGATCGAGTTCGAGGCGAAGGCGACGGGCGTGGTCTTCACCTCGGCGCTGCCGCACGGGTCGACGGAGTTCGCCTCGGAGATCGCGCCGGGCCTCGGCGCCCCGTTCCACCAGCATCTCTTCGGCGCCCGTCTCGACTTCGCCCTCGACGGCGGTGGCTGCCGGGTCGAGGAGGAGGACGTCGTCCGGCTGCCGGTCTCGGAGGAGAACCCGCGCGGCAACGCCTTCACCCGCAAGCGCACCCTGCTCGCCACGGAGCTCGAGGCCCAGCGCGACGCCGACCAGTCGGTGGCGAGGACGTGGGTGGTGTCGAATCCCGAGTCGATCAACCGCCTCGGCGAACCCGTCGCCTACAAACTCCACCCGGCCGGCCTGCCGACGCTGCTCGCCGCCGAGGAATCCTCGGTCCACAAGCGGGCGACGTTCGCGTCGAAGGCGCTGTGGGTGAGCCAGTACGACGTCGACGAACGGTACCCGACCGGCGACTTTCCCAACCAGCACGCCGGTCATGCCGGTCTGCCGACGTGGACGCAAGCCGACCGCAGCGTCGACGGTGAGGACATCGTCGTGTGGCACACCTTCGGGCTCACGCACTTCCCGCGCGTCGAGGACTGGCCGATCATGCCCGTCGACACCGTCGGCTTCAAGCTGCGCCCCGAGGGCTTCTTCGACCGCTCGCCGGTCCTCGACGTGCCGGCCCCCGAGTCCGGCAGCCACTGCTGCGCGGAGTGAGGGGGAGCATCGCCGACGGGATCACTGCACCGTCAGCCGCCGCTATTTGAGGAGGCGGTCCATGCGCCGGTCGCTCAGTCGCTTCCCACCGGTCTGGCATCCGGGGCAATACTGGAGCGACCGGTCGGCGAAGGAGACCTCGGCGATCGTCGTGCCGCACACCGGACACGTCTGACCGGTCCTCCCGTGCACGCGCAGCAGCTTCTTCTTCGCGGACTTGATCTTCGCCGGGGGCAGCCCCGAGAGCGCGTCCCGTGCCGCTCCGAGCACCGAGGTCATCACCGCGTACACAGCCTCGGCATCGACCTTGTTCGCCGTCGCGAACGGGGAGATCTTCGCGGTGTGGAGGATCTCGTCGGAGAAGGCGTTGCCGATTCCCGCGACGACGCTCTGATCGTCGAGCACGGTCTTGATCCGCGAGGTCGTGCTGGCGAGCGCGGCGGCGAACTGCTCCGCCGTGATCTCCAGGGCGTCGGGACCCGCGCCGGCGAGCGCAGCGACGTCGCCGAGGTCGCGGACGAGGGACACGGACGCGTTCTTCTTCGTCCCCGCCTCCGTGAGGTCGAACCCTGAGCCAGAAGCGAGCGTGACCCGCATCCCCAACGGCCCTTTTCCCATCCGCACCGGCGCCGACGGAACGGCATCGTGCCAGACCAGCCAGCCGGCGCGCGCGAATCGGCACACCAGCGACAGCCCGTCGAAGTCGATGACGAGCGCCTTGCCGACCCGCCTCACCCCGGTGATCTCGAGTCCGATGACGGCGTCGAGCGGCGGGTCGGCGGTGTGGAGCAGCGAGAGCTCGGCGATGTCGACCTGCGCGATGAACTCACCGACGAGACGCGGGGTGAGGAAGTCGACGAGCGCTGAGACCTCGGGCAGTTCCGGCATGAGTCCAGTATGCCCCCGCCTCAGTCGCGCACAAGGGCGAGCCGCCGGAGGATGACGACCAGACCGAGACCTGCGCAGACGGCGCTGACGCCGAACGGCCCGACCGGACCGAACCGCTGCAAGGCGAGCCCGGTGAGGATGGGTCCGACCGCCGCACCGAGGTTGAGCGCGACCGTCGCGAACGATCCGCCGAGCGCAGGTGCACCGGCGGCAGTGGCGACGATGCGCGCAATGAGAGTGCTACCGGTCGCGAACGAGAGGAATCCGACCAGCGGGGTGAGCGCCCAGAACATCACCGCGCCGAGGCGGCCGTCCGTCTCCGGCCCCGTGACCGTGAGGGCGACCCCGACCCAGGTGAGCACGAGCACAGGGCCGAGCACCCAGAGGAGCCGCCTCCACTGCGCATCGGCGAACCGTCCGGCAATGCTGACCCCGCAGAAGGCGCCGATGCCGAACACTGCGAGAAGCACCGGCACGGCAGCCCCGGAGAGTCCGAATGCCGCCTCGGCGATCGCCGCGAGATAGGTGAACGCGCCGAACGTCGCAGCATTGACGAGCACCGCGACGGCGATGACGATGAGAAGGTCCGGGGAGCGCAGCGTCGCGAGCTCGGCGCGCAGCGGAATCCGTTCGCCCGCGTGCGCGGTCCCTCCTGGGGCGGCCGCGAGCACACCGAGGAGAGCGGGCACGCAGAGTGCGGCGATCACCCACAGCGCTGACCGCCAGCCGAAGCCGGCGGCGAGGAACGCCCCTGCCGGCACCCCGGCGATGAGCGCGAGCGTCGTCCCCGCGAGGACGACCCCGATCGCCCGTCCCTGCCGCCCGGGGGCGACGAGTCGGGGGATGAGCGCGAGTGTGACGGCGAGGAACCCCGCATTGGCGACAGCGGCGAGACTGCGGGTGGCGACGAGGACGGGGAACGAGTCGGTGAGCGCACCGCCGACGTGCGCGAGGACGAAGACGACGAGGAAGCCCGTCAGCGCCGACCGCGGCGAGAACCGGCGGCTCGCCGCCGCCATCACCGGGGCGCCGACGACCATGCCCACGGCGAATGCGGTGGTCAGCAGGCCCGCCTCGGCGAGGGAGACGTCGAGATCACGGGAGATGTCGGTGAGCAGACCGACGAGGACGAATTCGGAGGTGCCCTGCGCGAACACGGCGAGGGCAAGGAGATAGAGCAGCACAGGCATGAAGCAGCCTTTCGGACACAGCAGCGTAAGGGGTGAACCGTCTGGCACTGCCGGTGCCGGGATGAGGATCTCCGGGCTATCGGCGTGCCGACAGCCCGGTCCTGGATGCTTCTGGTGTGCTCACGCGTCCAAGGCTAATGGGGGCGTGGTGGAACAGCAACGTCCCGGGGCCTGGCCGGGTTCCGGGGCGAGCTGAGCTCCGGGGCTAGCTGAGCCCCGGAGCGGCTCAGCCCTGGGAGCCGGCGGCACTGCCGCCGGAGCCGCTGCTGCCGGACCCGGAGCCGCCGCTGCCGGAACCGCCCGATCCGCCTGAGCCGCTGCCGCTCGAGCCGGAACTGGATCCGGACCCGCCGCTGCTCGACCCGCTGCCACCGGAATCCGAGCCGCTGCCGCTGCTGCCCGAGCCGGAGGTTCCCGAGTCGCCGCTCGTGCTGCTGCCCGAGCCGTCCGAGGTCGACGAGGAGTCCGAGCTCGAGCTGCTCGACCCCGAGGTGTCCGAGGACGTGCCGCTCGTGTCGCTGCTCGAGTTCGTGCCCTGATCCGCACCGGTCTGGTCGCTGTTCGACGAAGAGGTCGAGCTCTGATCGCTCTCCGCCGACGTCGAGGAGCTGCTGTCGCTGCTGCCGCTCTCCCCGCTTGAGTTCCCGGAGTTCGATCCGCCGTCGCTGCCGCCGTCGCTCGATGACGATCCGGACTCGTCGCCGCTGCCGGAGTCACCGGTCACCGAGCGCGAGATCTGCGAGGTGCCCGGCGAGATGTCGGCCTGCGTGAGGTTCTCGGCGATGACGACGCCGCCGAGGCCGATGCCGAACGCGGCGACGCCGATGGCCACCGGGTAGAGGACGCGCTTGCGCTTGAGCTTCTGCAGCCACGACTTCGGTTCGTCGTCGGTGTCCGTGCCCGCGGCCGCCTCGGTGTTCGCCTCCGTCTCGTCGAGGTTGCCGAACGCCGAGTCGGTGCGCGACGGATCGCCGTCGACCGCACCGTAGACCGCTGTGGCGTCCGGGTCCGCACTGCCGGGTGCCGTACTGCCGGGTGCGGTGCTGCCGGGTGCTGTGCTGCCGGGTGCTGTGCTCCCGGGAACCGTACCGTAGACGGCAGTCTGGTCGGTTCCGGGCTGGCCGCTGCCGTTCTGGCCGGTACCGCTGTCGTTCTGGCCGGTGCCGGGAGCGTCGGGGTTCGCGGTGCCGGGGGCACCGGCGCCAGGGCCGACGAGTGGGAGGGTCGCGCCCTTCTTCACGGCGGGAGCGAGCTTCGACCCGACCTCCCGAACCGCCTCTTTGCCCTTCTCGAGGCTCTTGCTGTAGAGGCTGACGGCGAGCGCAGTGACAATGCTCGCGATGCCCGCCCCGATGACGGTTCCGGCCACACCGAGCTGACCGCCGACGATCGACGACGTCGCGGCCGCACCGGCGCCGGCGAGCAGCTGGGTCGCGGAGATCCCGTTGCCGCCCTTCTCCTTCTTCTCGTCCGTGTCCCCGTCGCCGTCGGCGGTGTCGAGCTTCGTCGTCTCCGCGGCCACTGCGGGCGCGACGGATGTCGACTGTGTGCTCGTCGGCTGTGCTGCCGTGGGCTGGGCGTCGACCGGCTCGGTCTGCGTCGGCCGGCTCTCCGTGGCGGGAGCGTCACGGCGAATCGGGTTGGGCGGCAGGACCGGCTGATGGGCAGCCGTCATCTCCTCCGTGACCATCGGCAGGGCCTGGGACGGCTGGCTCTCCTG
Organism: Brevibacterium sp. XM4083; assembly: GCF_006489205.2. Lineage (GTDB taxonomy): Bacteria > Actinomycetota > Actinomycetes > Actinomycetales > Brevibacteriaceae > Brevibacterium. The sequence goes on from NZ_VFYR02000004.1 coordinate 560,517, forward strand.
CGGAGTCGATCCCGCTGCGGGATCGTTCTGGTCGTGCGGATCTCTGTTCTGCGGCGCCAACGTACCTCCAAGACTGTGTGACTCTCCCCAGTATTCTCTGCCGAGGTCCGGAGACGCTGACCGGGGTCCCCTGAACCTGTGAACCGTCTGGAAGCCGATCTCCGCCCCGTCCCCCATGACCTGGACCGATGCGCGGTCGTGTGACGGGCGGAACAGCCGACTGACATGGTTTGTCCAGGAACCTTGTCATTCGTCAGGCGTCAGGCGAATCCGATCCCGCCGAGGCGGTCCCCCGGCCCCACGGCATCGCCGTCGCCGAGGCGGAGGAGATCGAAGCGGCGCCAATCCGGACCGTCGGCGAGGGCGAGTGCGAACCGCGGGCGAGCGGACTCACTCGTCCCCGCCGCCTCGGGATCGAGGGTCATCGTCAGCGGCGGCAGCGCCGCCTCATCGGCGACGACCATGAGGTTGACGGCGAAGGTCGGGCCCGCGAGGTCGGTGAGCGCGACGGCGTCGGACCCGGAGAAGCGCAGCGGAGATCCCGGGCCGGCCCGGTGCGCGGTGCCGGCGATGTCGAGGACCACCTCGGCGTCGGTGGGAAGGAACGTCCGGTCGAGGCCGGGCAGGGACGAGAACGGACCGGTCCGCTCGAGGCGGGCGATGCTCAGCCGCCACGGACGCCGGTCGGGGGTGAGCGCCGTGGAGGCGTCGAGGGAGACGAGCTCGGTCGTCTCGCCCGCGCCGTTGGCCCAGGGAACAGGGACGATATCGACGAACGACGCGATGATCTCCATGCCGTCCATCGTAGGTCGCCTCCCGTCGTCAGCGCGGCCTCCTCGTCAGCGGCCATCACGGGCGAGGGGCTAGCCTGGGAGCACACGGACCTCCGGCAAGGAAGCAGCGATGACCGTTCAACCCCGCCCTGACTCGTCTGACATGTCAGGCTCGCCGCACCTCGATCCCGGTGTCGGCCTCACCGAGGAGGTCGTCACGCTCACCGATGGCCGTCGCATCCGCACCGTCACCGCAGGTGATGCGCCCGGTCCGTGCGTCGTCTTCGAGGCGGGCATGGGTGCCTCGGCCGCCGCCTGGACGCACATCCAACGGGAGGTCGCCACCCGCGCCCGCACCGTGTCCTACGACCGCTCGAACATCGGCGGCAGCGCTGACGACCGGAGTCCGCGCAGTCTCGAGCGGATCGTCGATGACCTCGCCGAGGTGGTCGACCGGGTCGCCGGGAACGAGCAGGTCGTCCTCGTCGGCCACAGCTGGGGCGGACCGATCGTGAGATTCTTCGCGCACCTCAACCCCGACCGGGTCGCCGGGATGGTGCTCGTCGATGCGACCGCCTCGGCGATCCTCTCCCCCGCAGTCGCAGCCCTCAACGCCGGTTCGATGCGGCTCGGGTCGCTGCTCATCCGGGCCGGCCAGGGCGATCGCTTCACCCGGACGCTCCTGCCCGACGGGGCATCACCGCAGATCACCGAGGCAGACCTCGCCCTGTTCTGGCGCGACTCGCTGACCCAGCGGGCGATGCGCATGGCGCTGAGCGAGGAACGGCACGTCACCTCGTCGATCGCGCTCATCCGGATGCTCGAACGCGACGGCGGACCGGACGTGCCCGGCGTCGTCCTCCAGGGCGGCCGGCAGCGGGGACTGCTCGAGCGGAGGATGCGCACGCGGCAGAACGCGGCGGCGGCCGCGATCGCCGACGCGATGCCGCAGGGCACGCTCGTCGTCCTCGAGGATGCCGGGCACCTCATCACCCATGAACGCCCCGATGCCGTCGTCGACGCCGTCGACGACGTGCTGGGTCTCCGGCGTCACTGAGCCTCAGTTGACGCAGCGTTTCAGCTGACGCAGCGTTTCAGTTGACGCAGTGTTTCAGTTGACACACAGGCAGAACGGGTGACCGGCCGGGTCGAGGAAGACGCGGAACGTCTCCCCCGGCTGGACGGCGGCCTTCCCGGCGCCGAGTCCGATGACCTGCGCCTCGGCGGCATCGAGGTCATCGACCATGACGTCGATGTGCATCTGCTGCGGGTGTTCCTGGCTGGGCCAGCTCGGGGCGTGGTAGTCCTCGACCTGCTGGAAGCAAATGGGCGGCCAGGAATCGGACGTGATCTCTGCCCATGTGCCGTCGTCGTCGACGCGGACCTGCCAGTCGAGGAGTTCGCCGTAGAACTGGGCGAGCTCACCAGCATCCGGAGCATCGAGAACGACCACGGGCTGCTTTGCGATAGCCATGGTCCCGAGTCTACGCCGCAGGGCCGACACGACCCAGGGAATCACCGTCTCGATAGAATTGTTGAGCAATACACCCATGAGAGGACATCGATGAGCACGCACACCCTGCCGGTCGCGGACGGTCCCGCGGTCTACGTCATCCACGACAATCCCGAGTGGATCCCGCCGTTCGCCGACGCCTTCGCTGAACTCGGCGTCGAGCTCGTCGAATGGCTGCTGCCCGGTGCCGCGATCGACCTCGCCGCCGCCCCGCCCGAGGGCGTCTTCTGGTCCCGACTCTCGGCATCCTCGCACACCCGCACCGACCCCCACGTCAAGGAGTACGGGCGAGCGGTCCTCGCGTGGCTCGAGGCCGCCGGCCGCGCCGTCGTCAACGGCTCGCAGGTCCTCGAGCTCGAGGTCAGCAAGATCCGCCAGCACCGCGCCCTCGCCGCGCACGGAATCGACGTGCCGACCACCTCGGCGGCCTTCGGATCAGCGGCGATCACCGAGGTGGCTGCCGGGTTCACGCCCCCGTTCATCACGAAGCACAACCAGGGCGGCAAGGGACTGGGCGTGCGCCGCTTCGACTCGCACGCCGAGCTCGAGGCAGCGGTGGCCGACTTCGCCCCCGGCGGGTCCACCGAGGCGATCGACGGCATCACCCTCGTCCAGGAGTATCTGCAGCCGGCCGCGCCGTTCATCACGCGCGCCGAGTTCATCGGCGGCCGCTTCCACTACGCGGTCGCCGTCGACGTCTCCGCCGGATCCTTCGAACTCTGCCCCGCCGATGCCTGCGTCATTCCGGGCACGGCCGGCAGCCTCGGCGGCAGTCAGTTCACCCGGCGCGAGGAGATCACCGCCGACACCCCGCTCATCGGTCGACTCGAGGCGCTGCTGACCGAGCTCGGCATCGACTTCGCCGGAGTCGAGTTCATCGACACGGCCGATGGCCGGCAGGTCGTCTACGACATCAACACGAACACGAACTACAACGCCGGGGTCGAGGCCGGGGAGCGTGCGGCCGGCCGCCAGCCTGCCGCTGTCCGGATCGCCGAGGTGCTCGGCGCGAAGCTCGCAGCCGTTCGTCGTGACGCAGCGGAGGCGGCACCCGTCGGCTGATAGTCTTCAACCACCACAGGGGAGCGCCGCGACCGGCGCTGAGAGTGCGCACGCAGACCCTTTGAACCTGATCCGGGTGACACCGGCGGAGGAAGATGGAGGCTCATCACGATCACAGTCGCGACCGGCGGGGCCGTGGCCGGACTGCGGGCGAGTGCCGAAGCGGAGTGGACCGCGGCGACCCATCACCGGTTCGTCGCCGAGCTCTTCGCGGGCACCGTCGACGACGCGGTGATGGCGAAGTACCTCGTCCAGGACTATCAGTTCTTCGATGACTTCCTCTCGATGCTCGGCGCCAGCGTCGCCCACGCCGACACCATCTCCGCGAAGCTCCGGTTCGCCCAGCAGCTCGGGTTCCTCGCCGCCGATGAGGATTCGTACTTCCTCCGCGCCTTCGCCGAGGTGGGGGTGGAGCCTGCGGACTACACCGATCCCCAGCTCACCGAGGTGACCGCGGGGTTCCGCGGTGTCATGCGTGAGGCGGTCGCCGCGGCGTCGTATCCCGACGTCCTCGTCGTCCTCGTCATCGCCGAATGGCTCTATCTCGAGTGGGGTGAGCAGGATCGAGCCATGCCGAGCCGCGACCTCCACACCGACTGGATCGACCTCCACCGCGGAGAGGCCTTCACCGGCTGGGTGCAGTTCCTCGTCGACGAACTCGAACGGGTGTACCCGCGCGGGGACGATGCGGCGTCGGCCGCCGCCCGGCAGCGCTTGGCCGATCTGTGGCAGCGGGCCGTCGGGCTCGAGCGCGCCTTCTTCGACGAGGCGTACCGGTGACCGCGCTGCCGGGTCCAGGCTGCCTCTCGTACCGGCCAGGCTACTTCTCGTAGACCTCGGCGGCAGCGGAGAAGAGGAGCGAGATGCCCACGGCCCCGGCGTCGGGGGTGCCGGCTCCACGGCCGTCGACGTAGCTCGCCCGACCCCGCCTCGCCTGCATGTCGGCCGTCGCCTGTGCGGCCTCGGCGGCGGTCTGCGCGGCTGAGGCGAATCCCTTCCCGAACGCCGAGGCGGTGGGATGGAGGACGTCGACGACTGTCCGATCTCCGGTCTCTGCGCCGCCGACGCGCTGGATCGCCTCGCATCCGGCCGCCGTCGCCCGCTCCCAGAGGACCTGTGCGGTCTCGCGGTGGGTGTCGGGGTCGAGTTCGGCGTAACCGGCACTGAGCTCCTGGAAGAGCAGTCCGAGGAGCGGTCCGCTCGTGCCGCCGACGCCGCCGAGGAATGCCGCTTCGGCCGCGGCGAAGCCCGCGGCCTCGGAGGAGTCGACGAGTCGAGTCGCGTGGCGCAGTCCACCGCGGAGGTTGTCCCCGAAGTCCCCGTCACCGCCGACCTGATCGAGTTCCGTCAGGTGGGCGTGCTGCTCCTCGACGAGTTCGGCGAACCGACGGAGCACAGCGGTCTCGAGATCCGCGTCCCCACCAGCTGCCGTCCGCTGCCGCAGAGAGACGGCGGGAGCCGTCGGCTCCTGCGCACTCCGCGTCGCCGCTGTCGTCGCCACCGCCTCGGCGTGCGTGGGCTCACCGCCGAGTGCCGGGAACGCCGCGGTGCGGGAGGCGGCGGTCCACCAGTCGAGCCAGGACGGCTGCAGGCGCGTGAGGGTGAGGGAGAACCCGGTCATGTCGAGCGCGGTGACAAAGCTGCCGACGAGGGAGGCGGCGATCGACTCGCCTGCGGTCTCAAGCGCGGCGCCGAGGGCGTCGTAGACGTTGAGGAGCTCGATCTGGGTCGTCGCGCCGAGGCCGTTGACGAGGACGAGGAGGTCGCCGTCGGCCGGGGTGCCGGGAACCGCGGCGAGGAGCTCACGGCACATCCGGTCGATGAGGCTCTCGAAGCCGTCGTGCGGAATCGAGGTCGCGGCGCGCTCACCGTGGATGCCGACGCCGTATTCGAGGGTGCCCTCGGGAAGGTCGAACGCGGGTCGACCAGTGTGGGCATCGGTCTGGGCGCGAGCGGCCACGGCGAGGCTCCGGGAGCGGGCGACCACCTCGGCGCCGAGATCGGCAAGGTCGTCCAGACCCCATCCGGCGTCGGCGGCAGCACCGAGGATCTTCTCGACGATGACGGTGGCGCCGGTGCCGCGTCGACCGGTCTCGGTGTCGTCGCTGTCGGTGGCGATGTCGTCGTCGACGAGCACCGTCGCCACGGGGATACCGGCGGCGCGGAGACGTTCGGCGGCGATGCCGAAGTTGATGACGTCGCCCGTGTAGTTCTTGACGATGTGGAGGACGCCGTCGGGACCGGCCACCGCCTTCGACGCCGCGAAGATCTGCGCGTTGTGCGGTGAGGCGAAGACCTCGCCGGGGACGGCGGCGTCGAGCATGCCCGGGCCGACGAAACCGACGTGCATCGGTTCGTGACCGGAGCCGCCGCCGGAGACGAGGCCGACCGTCCGCGTCGGGGACTGCGCTGTCGCGCTCACGTAGAGCGGGTCGGTGTTGAGCGCGACGAGGTCCCCGTGGGCCCGGGCGAACCCGGCCAGCGCTGAGGGGATCGGGGTGGACGAGACGAAGAACGCGTTCATGACGGCCAGCCTAACGTCCGGTCATGCCGGGCACCACGTGGCACTATTGTCCGATGAACGATTCCCCTGTCGAGTCCGAGCGCATCCCGTTCGGGCTGCTCTGCCCTGAGATCATCGAGAGTGTGCCGCCGAGGTTCTTCCCCACCGCCGTGTGGGGGTATTTCGAGACGGAGAACGCGGACGGGGAGACCGGGTGGATCGAGCGCACCTCCGACGGGGCGTCGTACGCGACGATCCTCTCGCAGATCTCGGGCTTCCTCGTCGAAACCGAAGCCGCGAATGCGTGGGTCGACGACGAAGTGCCGGTCGATGACGATGATGCGGATGACCCTGACGTTCCCATCGCGCCGGTGTCCAGCGGTGACGTCCTCGTCGCAGAGGCCTCTGCGGCGCTGTCGAACCTCATGGTGTACCCGTTCCCTGACGGGCACGAGGCCACCGGCCGCTACGTCGCCCTCATCTGCGATGACGATCCGTTCGAGTCCGGCAACGTCGAACTCCTCACCGAGGACGTCAGCAGCGATCTCGTCGAGGGGCTGCTCCGGGTGGCTCGGGCGCGGTTCGCCGAGACGTTCTCGTTCAGTCCGTTCGATGACGACGACGAGGAATCGGAGGACAACGAGGGCAGCGCGGACTCGCCCGTGACGTCCCTGCCGGACGTGACGACGTTCGGCGAGCTCTTCGCCGGCTGGGTGTTCCTGCCGCTGCCGGAGGACGCCGATGTCAGCGCCGTCTGGTCGCTCCTCCTCGCCACCGACTCGGACGGCGGCATCCAGCGGTACACCCGGCGCACGCCCCTGCTCGATGAGAATGTCCTCGCGGGTGCCCTGGCACGGATGACCTTCGAGGTCGAGGCGCGACTCCTCGACAGCTTCGACGATGACGACGACCCCACGCGTCTGATGCGGGAGACACTGCCCGAACTCAGCTCCCTCGTCCCCGACGACTCACCGACGCGTCCGCTCGATCCGCGGGTCGCCACGCTCGCCACTCGGGCCCTGCCCGCCGGCGAGACCCCGATCGCCGCGAGTCTCCTCCTCTTCGGCACCGATCGTCTCGGGTCGAGCACCGTCCTCTGCGACTGGGTGACGACACCGGATGCGGTCGCGATCGGCGATGAGGAGTTCGACGGCTTCGAAGAGCTCGGCCTCCTCCGCTCGGCTCTGCGCGACCTTCTCCAGAACGGCCTCGGCGAGTTCTGACCGGTGTGACCAATCCTCCGGATCCTCCGACGAGCACCGGCCGAAGCTTTGACGCTTTCGGCGTATTCTTCAACCGGGGAGCGTTAGCATCAGTCGTGTGGTGACCACCCGGCAGACAGTTCTCTGGCAGCTAGTCAGGAGTATCCGCGGCGTCCGTCCCGGCAACCGCGCCGTCATCGCCGTCGATGGGGTCGATGGTGCGGGGAAGACGATGCTTGCCGACGAGCTCGAGGAGCTCGCCGCGGAGGACGACGGGCGGCGCCTGGCGAATCTCAGCATCGATGGGTTCCATTTCCCGAAGGCACGTCGATACGCGCAAGGGATGGGCCCGGAATCGTTCTACCGTGACTCGTACGACTATGACGCGTTCGTCGACTCCGTCATCTCTCCATTCCGCGCAGGCGAGTCGCCCGTCCGGGCGATCTGGGATGTCGACGCTGATGAACCAATGCCAACGACACGGCTGTCTCTGCCAGCCGATTGCGTGCTCATCGTCGACGGCATCTTCCTCCACCGCCCCGAGCTGCGCGAACTCTGGGACGCCAGCATCTGGATCGACGTCCCCTTCGACGTATCCGTCCCGCGCGGCAGCGAACGCTTCACCGGAGACCACGATCCCGACCCGGAAGGTGCCTCGAACCATCGCTACGTCGGAGGACAACGCCTCTACTTCGAGGAGTGCGCTCCCTGGGAGAGAGCGACCTGGGTCATTGACAACACCGACCTCACCCGACCGCGGTTGCGCTCCACGCGCCACCCCGATCCCGACATGAGAGACTGAAGCCATGAGCACTGAGCTGGATGTCGCTGTCGTCGGATCGGGTCCCAACGGTTTGGCCGCCGCCGTGACGATGGCCAGGGCGGGACTGTCCGTCGAGGTCTTCGAGGCCCAGCCGACGATCGGCGGCGGAGCGCGCACCCTCGACCTCGGGCTCGCACCGGGCATCACGAACGACATCTGCTCGGCCGTCCACCCGCTCGCGATCGCCAGCCCCTTCTTCGTCGACTTCGACCTGCGCGCCCGCGGCCTGAAGTTCACCACCCCGGAGATCTCCTACGCCCAACCGCTCGACGGGCAGCCCGCCGCGCTGGCGTTCCACGATCTCGCGACGACGGTCGACCACCTCGGCGACGCCGGCCCGGAATGGGACCGGTTCTTCCGTCCCCTCCTCGAGCGCGTCGACGACACGATCTGGCTCTCCCTCGGCGACAAGCGTTCGATTCCCCCGACCCTGCGCGATGTCGACGGGGTCGCGAACATCGTGAAGTTCGGGATGCGGCTGCTCTCGCAGGCGAGTCCCGCGTGGAACATTCCGCTCTCCCACGAGACCACGCAGGCGCTCTTCACCGGTGTCGGCTCCCACGCGATCGGCCCCCTGCCGGGCATGGGCACCGCGGCCACGGCGACGATGCTCGCGACGATCGCCCACGCCGGCGGCTGGCCCTCCCCGATCGGCGGGTCGCAGGCGATCACCGACGAACTCGTCGCCGACCTCGAAGCCCACGGCGGCAGGGTCACCGCCGACGCCCGGATCAGCCACGTCTCCGATATGCCCGCGGCCCGCGCCTACATCCTCGACACCTCGGCGCTGAATGCCGCCCAGATCTTCTCCGGCCTCCTGCCCGCCCACGTCGACCGCGCCCTGCGGGCGTTCAAACACGGCAACGCCGCGGCGAAGGTCGACTTCGTGCTGGGCGGCCCCGTCCCCTGGGCCGACCCGAACGTCGCCCGCGCCGGCACCGTCCACCTCGGCGGCACCCGGGCGCAGATGGCCGAGGCCGAGGGCGACGTCGTCGCCGGCCGCATGCCTGCCCACCCCGTCTGCCTCGTCTCCGACCCGACGGTCTTCGACCCCTCCCGCGAGGTGAACGGACTGCGGCCGCTGTGGACGTACTGCCACGTCCCCTTCGACTGCCCGATCGACCCCGCCGACTACATCATCAGGCAGCTCGAGCGCTTCGCCCCCGGCTTCCGCGACACGATCGTCGACTACCGATCGGTGCCCGCCTCTCAGATGGCCGAGCACAACCAGAACTACCAGGGCGGGGACATCGCCACCGGCATCATCACGTTCTACCGCATGCTCGCCCGCCCGCGGACGAACTGGGACAACTACAGCCTCGGCGTGCCCGGCGCGTACCTCTGCTCCGCGGCCACCCCACCGGCCCCCGGCGTCCACGGCATGAACGGCTGGTTCGCCGCCCAGCGCGCGCTCAAGCACCGCTTCGGCATCGACGAGACCCCGAGCCTCGCCCCGGAGACCGTCACCCGGTAGCCGCGCCGGCGACGACCGCACCCCCGCACCACCGACAACTGCCCCTGCCCTTCCAACGACTCTGACTCTGCCCATCCCCGCACGTTAGGCACCGCATGAGCCATCCGCCCCAGCCGCACATCCCGCCAAGCCCACAGCCCCACCCACAGCCCGCTCCCCCACCGACCGCGGCACCGCCTCGGCGCGCATTCGCCCCCGACCTCGCCCGCGGCTTCATGCTCTGCCTCATCGGGATCGCCAATGTCTCGACCTACCTGTGGGGCACGTCGGGCGTCAACTCCCTGTCCGGCCATCCGCCGAGCGACTCTGCCCTCGACGTCGTGCTGTCCGTGCTCACGATCCTCTTCGTCGACGGCAGCATCTACCCGATGTTCGCGTTCCTCTTCGGCTACGGCATCGTCCAGTTCGCCCGCAACCGCACCGCCGCCGGCGACAGCCCCCAGTCGGTCACGCGGATGCTCCTGCACCGCCACCTCTGGCTCGTCATCTTCGGCTTCGTCCACGCCGCGCTCCTCTTCGGCGGCGACATCCTCGGCGCGTACGGCCTGTGCGGGCTCGTCCTCGGCTACCTCATCGTCAACGCGCGCGACCGCATCCTCACCATCACCGTGTGGGTGCTCACCGGCGTCCTCGTCCTCTTCATCCTCGCCCAGATCGGGTTCGTCGCACTGGCGCTGGCCTTGGGAGGCGGGGCCGGCACCGAGGTGGCCGCTGAGTCCGATGGGGAGGACTTCGTCGCCGCCAACGCGATCCTCAGCAGCATGCTCACCCAGGGTGCTGACGAACCGAACTACCTGATGACCATCGGCATCCGCCTCCTCGTCTGGGTGATGGCGACCGTGCTCGGCATGCTCGCGCTCACCGTGCCCATTGCCATCATCCTCGGCGGACTCGCCGCCCGGCATTGGTGGATCGAACCGCGACCGGCGGTGCCGGGGATTGCACCCGACGCCGAGGCGGTCCGCCGTCCCCGTCTCGGCCTCGTCGCCGCGATCGGCATTCCCGTCGGTGTCCTCGGTGCGCTGCCCCGGGCTCTCGCGTACCTCGGCTGGGTGCCGGAGGACGCGGCGTTCGTGCAGCTCTTCGGCGGTCTCGGCGCCCTCACCGGCGCCTGCGCCGGCATCGGGTACGCGGCTCTGTTCGGCCTCATCGGGCTGCGCGTCCAGAACCGCCCGCCGAGACTGCTGCTGCCCGTGGCCTACCTCGGCAAACGCTCGCTGAGCTTCTACCTGCTCCAGTCGGTGGTCTTCGCCCCGCTGCTCGCCGCGTGGGGTGTCGGCCTCGGTGAAACGTGGAACACGACCCCGGCGTTCCTCCTCGCCATCGGCGTGTGGCTCGTCTCGCTCGGCCTCGCGACGTGGTTGGAGAGGAAGAATGCGAAAGGCCCCGCCGAGGTGGTGCTGCGCCGGCTCACCTACGGACGGTGAGGCCGGCGCCGGGGTCGGCGTCGCGGAACGGCGCCGGTGACCACGGCCACCGCCCCGACGACGAGCGCGGCACCGAGGAGCTGGTCGCGTCCGTACCTCTCTCCGAGGACGATCGCCGCTGCCGCCAGAGCGAGCACCGGCTGAAGGAGGAGAAGACTCGCTGTCACGCTCGCCGACAGTCGCGCGCTGCCGTGGTGGATGAACAGCCAGGCCGCGACCTGCCCGACGAGGGCGAGGACGATGAGAAGGCCCCACGACCTCGGTGAGATCCCGGAGAACTGCAGTCCGCCGGAGAACTGGGCGATGCCCGCCGAGGTAAGGGCGGCCGCCCCGGTCGCCCAGGTGAGCGGCTGGAGCGCAAGGCGCGCACCGGTCCCCGTCGCCCGGCGGTTGAGGAAGAGGTAGGTTCCGTAGCCGAGCCCGGCGAGAAGACCGAGGAGCACGCCATCGATGCGGATCCCGCCGGGTCCCGGTCCGCCGATCGTTTCGCCGCCGCTGCCGCCCAGGCCGCTGACGAGGCCGACGCCGACGAGCATGAGCGGCACCGCAACGAGGAATCGCCGCCGCGGGCGTTCGCGATCGATGAGGAACGCGAGCAGCGGGAGCACGATGACCTGGATGTTGATGAGCACTGTCGACACTCCGGCGCCGACGAGGAAGATCGACGCCGTCCACGCGCTGTAGTCGATGCCGAGGGCCACCCCCGCCGCGATCGACCACGCGATGCCCCGGGCCGTGAGCCGAGTCTTGCGGCGCCCCTCCCACAGGGCGAGGGGAATGAGCGGGACGATGGCGATCGCACAGCGCAGCACTGCCGTCGTCGCCGCGTCGATGCCGGCAAGCTTGACCACGACCGCCGAGACGGACAGGCAGACCGCGCCGCTGAGCACCGCGGCAACCGCCCAGCCGGTGCCGCGAGCCGACTCAGTGTCTGCCTGGGCCGACGGTGCCCCGTTGTCGTTCATGATTCGACACTAGGCTCATTGACTGATCAGCACTACTTCTCATTCATTACCTAGGATGATAGGAATTTCTTAGTAGTCGAACTATCGACGCGAACGGACTGAGGCGAAGGGGACGACCGATGGATCTCGAGTGGAGCCGCCTGCGGATCCTCGACGCGGTGGCGCGCACCGGATCGGTCACGCACGCCGCCGAGATGCTCCACCTCACCGGGCCTGCCGTCTCCCAGCAGCTGCGTCGGATCGAGGCGGAGATCGGCCGACCGGTCGTCGTCGCCGCTGGGCGGGGAGTCAAGCTCACCGACGCGGGACGCCTCCTGGCCGACTGCGCGGCCCAGGTCGCCGAGCTGACCCAGCAAGCGAAGAACGATCTTGATGACGGCGCCGATCTCTCGGGCACGGTGCGGATCGGGGCGATCGCCTCGGCGATTCGCGGCTTCCTCACACCTGAGCTGGTCGCCCTGCGAACGGTGCACCCCGGTGTCGTCGTCACCCTCGAGGACGGGGAGACCGATGCCCACCTCGACCGGTTGACGCGCGGGAGTCTCGATCTCGTCATCGCCGAATCGTGGGGCGCGGCCCCGCTGCCCCTGCCGGCCGGTGTCACCGCCGCCGTGCTGTTCCGCGAGCGCGGCTACCTCGCGCTGCCCGCCGACCATCCTGCGTCCGCACACGCGACCGTCGACATCCGCGATGTCGCCGACGAGGTCTGGTCGACCTGCGCACGGGACTCCCGCGACCACGCGGCGCTCGTGCAGATCGCCCGCGCCGCCGGGGTCGATCCGGTCATCCGACACTTCGTCGCCGACCCTCACACGCAGAAGACGCTCGTTGCACAGGGGCTGGGGCTCGCCTGCCTGCCCTTCAGCTCTCCCCCGGCCGATGCGGAGGACATCGTCTACCGCCGGCTTACCCCTGCCGCCCATCGTGACATCACCCTTCTCACCCACGACTGCACCCCGAGCCGTGCCGTCGCCGCAGTCAGAGATGCCCTACTCGACGGCGGGAGTGCACTGCCGCGCTGAACGAGCCTCAGACGCGCGGCGTGACTCGGTCTCGGACCCGACACCAGCTACGGGGCCGGCCGATTCCGGCACGATGGGCACGGGATCGGGCACCGCCTCGGCGATCGTCCCCTTGGCTGCCCGCAGTCCGGCACCTGCCCGCTGCCCGGCACCTGCCCGCAGCCCCGCGCCGAGGACGCCGATGATGACGAGTGCTGCCCCGCAGAGCTCGCCGACGGTCACGGTCTCCCCGAAGACGAACCATGCCGCGCTCATGCCGACGATGGGCACGAGCATCGAGAACGGTGCGACGACGCCGGCGGGGTTGCGCGAGAGCAGCCACGACCACACGCCTGACCCGATGACCGTGGCGATGACGACGGTGTAGACGAGCCCGGCGATGCCGAGCAGACCGGTCGGCGTCGCCAGCGTCGTCAGAGAGGCCCCGATCCGGTCAGGGCCTTCGACGAGCAGGGCGAGGAGGAGCATGGGCACGGGCGGGACGACCGACATCCACATCGTGAACTTCACGGGCTCGACCGAATGCGCCTGCCGGTTGCAGATGTTGCCGATCGCCCAGCCGAAGGCGCCGGCGAGCGTGAGGAGGAACGGCAGGAAGCTCGCGCTCGAGTCGAGCCGCTGCCACCCGACGACACCGAGTCCGGCCATCGCGAGCAGGAGGAACGCCATCTGCGAGCCGCGCACCCGCTCCCGCAGCACCGTCATCCCGAGGAGGACGGTGAATGGCCCCGAAGCCTGGAGGACGAGGGAGGCGAGTCCGGCGGGCATGCCGGCGGCCATCGCCCAGTAGAGGAACGCGAACTGGAGGATGCCGAAGCCGAGCCCGTAGCCGAGGATCCACCGGAACCGCACCCGCGGCATGGGAACGAAGAGGAGTGCGGGAATCGCGAGGAGGGAGAAGCGCAGCGCGACGAGGAAGAACGGCGGGAACTGGTCGAGGGAGAGGTCGATCGCGAGGAAGTTCAGTCCCCACATCACGGCCACCGAGGCGGCGAGGAGACAGTGTCGGAACGTCATGACTCCATTCTTGGCCGGCTCATTCATGAGCACAATCGCAAAGATCTGAACTGTCCTTGTAGCATTGCTTCATGGTCATCGACCCGCGGCACCTCGAGCTCCTCCGCCTCCTCGATGAGCGCGGCAGCGTCACCGAGGTCGCGCGCGTCACGCACCGCACCCCCTCGGCGGTCTCCCAGCAGCTGCGGCAGGCGACCCGGGAGCTCGGGCACGCCCTCGTCGAACCGGCCGGACGCGGACTCGCGCTCACCCCGGCGGGGCGGCTGCTCGCCGCGGGCGGACGCGACCTCGCCCGAACGCTCGCACGCGTGCAGGCGGACTGGGAGGGCCACCTCGGCGAGCCCGTCGGGGAGATCACCCTCGCCGGCCTCCCGAGCGCGCTCACCTACCTCCTGCCCGACGCCCTGCGCGAACTCCACCGGACGCACCCGGGTCTGCGGTTGCGGACCTCGGATGTCGACCTCGCCGAACACGAGTTCGCGGCCCTGACCAGTGATGTCGACATCGTCATCGCCCACAGCCTCGTCTCCGACCGCCCGGCCGGCACGGACGGACTCACCGTCGTGCCGCTCGCGCAGGAGCCGATCGACGTCGCGATGGCCACGGCCCACCCGCTCGCCGGGAGGACCGAGCTCACCCCGGACGATGTCGTCGACTGGCCGTGGGTCGGGGTGCCGCACGGGTACCCGTTCAACTCGGTGCTGCTCTCCCTCGCCCACGTCACCGGCCGCGACCTCGACGTCGTCCAGCGCATCCGCGACAACCGGCTCATCGAGGCGATCGTCGCCTCGAGCGATCAGCTCGCCCTCCTCCCCCGGTTCACGACGCCGCGGGACGCCGGGCTCACCCTCGTCCCGCTGTCGGGGGTGACGACGATGCGCTGGGTCGTCGCCGTCATGCGCCCGGACACCGCCGAACGCGTCGCGGTCAGGCGCGTGCTCGACGCGCTGACGCGAAGCGACGAGGGACGAGCTTCTCCAGAGGCAGGAACGCCGCCCAGCAGATGACGGTCGGGAGGAAGTGGATCCCGAGCGCGAAGTACGTCATGAGGTGGAAGAGGCAGAAGAAGGCGACGATGAAGTAGATCGCCTTGCCCTTGACGAACAGCGCGACCGGCGAGAGGAACTCGAAGACGAGCGTCGCCCACTGGGCGGCGATGAGGAGTCCCGGCATCTCGAGGAACGGCTTCGACCATTCCGCCCCGCGGCGCATGAGCGCCCAGATGATGACCGCGCCGTTGGCCCAGTCGGTGATGTCGCCGGACGCGATCCACTTCATGAGCACCGAGTAGAAGTACGTGAGGACGACGGAGATCTGGACGACCCGCAGCGCCCAGCCTGCCTTCGCCGAGGTGGTCCCCACCTCCCGGAACCTCGCGACGCCGACCGTGGGGAGGACGACGGCGGCGATGACGAGCGCCATGTGATCGTGGGCGACGTACCCGTAGCCCTGCGTGTAGAACATCCACGCCCCGAAGGTGATCGCGACGATGATCCCGCTCGTGCGCTGGAGGATCCCGATCGCGGCGAGCACGCAGAAGGTGATGATGAGGGCGAGCAGGATCTGCGCGCCGAGGACGCTCACCGGTGGGATGCCGAGCACCCGGGCCAGCCACAGCGGCTGGTAGAGCTCGGGCGTCCACCCGTGCGGGATGACGTCACCGGAGATCGTGAGGACGTCGATGATGATGAAGACGTAGATGATGAAGCGGAACACCGCGACCCGCGCCAGCGGCACCTGCGGCATGAACCAGCGGAGGAAGGCATTGCGGTGGTCGGGCAGGGTCGGCGACAGAGTCCCGGCGGTCGTCGCGGTCGTGGTCGAGGAGGCCATGGTCACTGCACCTCCCACGTCGCGAGGGTCCGGGTCACAGGTTCGCCGACGCTGCGGCCGTTGTCGAGCTGCGTCGTGTCACGGCAGAGGATCATCTCCTCGGGCTCGGGCTGACCGGGATGGAGCCGGATGTAGGAGTCGGCGAGCGTCTGGAGCAGCTCGGGATTGTCGATGACCCGCTGCAGCTGGGACTCGACGTCACCGCGCTCGATGCCGACGGTGGCCGTGTTGAACGCGAGCCGGGTCGGTTCGTCCTCACCGGGGAACCGGGCGGCGATGCACGTCGAGTTGACCTCGCCGTTGAGATCCTTCGCCGTCGCATACTGGGTGAGGGAGCCGAGCGGGAAGAAGTCGTTCGTGTTGAGGAACTGCCCCGCCGTGAGGATGACGAGGGCGACCGCGGTCACCGCGATCCGCCACCCCGTCCCGATCCGCGACAGCGGTGCCCTCGCCGAGGCGGTCGCGGGCTCGGGTGCGTCAGCGGGCCCGGTCGCGTCAGCGGGCTCGGGTGCGTCAGCGGGTTCAGTCGCGCTGCCCGGCGGGGTGTTCGTGAGGAGTCGGCGCTTCTTCTCGTCCATGTGCTGCGGGGCTCATCCTCTCGTGCCGCGGTCGGTCGCCCGGTCCGGCACTCTGGGTGCGCGGACGGTCTGCTCAGACGATGCCGGGGCGGACACCTCGGCGATCTCGGAGACAATCGTAGCGTCCCGCACCAGCATCGACGCTCAGCAAGCGGCGCACCGGTGGCCGGAGGGTGGCCTTCTCAGCAAGTGAGGGGGGCGGTCACGAACCGCGGGCGTAGAGGTTGAGCTGCTCCCACGCCGCGGCGTACTTCTGGAACGCCGCGGTCGCGGACTCGATGTCGTCGTTGCTCAGCGCCGTCACCCACGAGTCGACGAGCTCCGGGCCCTCGTTCGGCCACAGCACCTCGCTCATCCCGCCGAGGTCGAGTTCGAGGATCGAGTTCATGTCGAAGCTGTCGATCCACTGCGCGAGCACCCCGGTCTGCTCGACCATGTCGACGACCTTCGACTTCTCCGCGATGGTCTCCGCGGCCCACTCCATGCGCGCCGAGGCGGCGAGGATGTCGGTGCGGATGAGCACCCGCATCCCGGCCTCGGTCTCCTCGGTGATGACCTGGTCCTCCCCGAGGGAGAAGAAGAGCCACCATGCCGGGGGCACGTCCCAGGCCGAGACCCGGGTGAAGATGCGAGTGTCCTTCGTGTCCTGGAGCCACTCGGCGCGGTGGCCGGCCGCCCGCCGTCGGGCGGACTTCGGGGCGATGATGTCAAGGGTCGCCTTCGACGTGTGCTCGGTCAGCGACTCGAGCGCCTCCCACCCGCGGATGTCCTCCTGGGTGGGGCTGAAGCGGTCCACCCCGTCCGGGGTCTGAGACGCCGGGAGGAAGATCGGGGTGTTGCGGAACGACTCGGCCACCGGGTTCGGGGGAAGCGAGATCAAGCGCTGATCCGCGTCCGCCGCCACCTGCGCTTCGATGCGCGCACGGTTGTCCTCGACCTGCCTGTCTTGCAATTCGGAATGAACCACCGTGGGTTCGAAGATCCGCAGGGAGACGAGATATTCGCGACTGTAGGACATGGGTTCAGCCTATCCAAGGTCGCTTCCCGAAATGGAACTTCCCACCGCGAACAGGTAGGATTTAAGCGCATAGCAGAGATCTAGTCTGGGGCGAGCTGCCCCACATGACGACGGAGGGGGTCACGCCAGTGGGTCGCGGCCGCGCAAAGGCAAAGCAGATCAAGGTAGCTCGGAAGCTCAAGTACTACAGCCCCGACACTGATCTCAATCGTCTCCAACAGGAACTTGGCACGGACTCCCATGAGTCCTCCTCAACCGACGCCTATGACGACGAACCCGATTACTCGGAGTACGCGGACAAGTACAACGTCGACGACGAAGACGGCGACGACGAGTACACGGAGCGCCGCTCCTGAGCTGACCCCAGACGCATGAGGAGGGGCGGAGACGTGAAGTCTCCGCCCCTCCTCATGTGTCTCAGCGGATCATGTGTCTCAGCGGAGGATCGCGGCCCCGCCGTCGACGCCCTTGGCGCCCTGGACGTAGTCGAGCTCCCCGGACAGCGAACCGTCATCGGAGCGCACCTCACCGAGGATCCACGATCCCGGGCTCGCCGCGAGCACCTCGTCGACGCGATCGGCGGCGGTGACGAGCACCATGCCGACACCGAGGTTCCACGTCCGCTCGCGGTCCGCGCGCGGCACCCCGCCGAGGTCGCCGAGGACGGTGAAGACCGGGGGGATCTCCCACGAGTCCCGTGACATCGTCGCGACGAGACCGGGCGGCAGCACCCGGGCGATGTTCGCCGACAGGCCTCCGCCGGTGACGTGGGAGACGGCGTGGACGGCACCCGGCAGCGCCGTGAAGAGGGCGTTGAGTTCGCCCGTGTAGACATGCGTGGGAACGAGGAGCTCCTCGCCGAGGCTGCGCGAGAACTCCGGGACCTCCCGGCCCAGGTCCCAGCCCGCCTCGGCGATGATGTGCCTGACGAGGGAGTACCCGTTGGAGTGGATGCCCGAGGACGGCAGCGCGATGAGGACGTCACCGGCCTCGACCTTGTCGGGTCCGAGCAGCTTGTCGGCATCGACGACGCCCGTGGCGGCCCCGGCGACATCGTATTCGTCGACGCCGAGGAGGCCAGGGTGCTCCGCGGTCTCACCGCCGACGAGGGCGACATCGGCCTGCGCACACGCTTCGGCGATGCCGCGGACGATGTCGGCGATGCGCTCGGCCACGACCTTGCCGCACGCGATGTAGTCGGTCATGAACAGCGGCTTCGCCCCGCACACGATGATGTCGTCGACGACCATGCCGACGAGGTCGAAGCCGATCGTGTCGTGCTTGTCCAGCGCCTGGGCGATCGCGACCTTCGTGCCGACGCCGTCGGTCGACGAGGCGAGCAGCGGGCGCTCGTAGTCCTTGAGCACGGAGACGTCGAAGAGGCCCGCGAAGCCGCCGACCCCGCCGATGACGTTGGCGTTGTGGGTCGCGGCGACCGCTGACTTCATGAGCTCGACGGCCCTGTCGCCGGCCTCGACATCGACGCCGGCGGCGGCGTAGGTCGTCGTCTTCGCGGTGTCGGTCTCGTCTGGGCTCAACTCAGCATCCTTTGTCGGCGGGGGTGGTGTTGACGGGAATCGGGTACTCGCCGGAGAAGCACGCGGTGCACAGCTGGCTGCGCTCCTGCTTCGTCGCCTCGATCATCCCGTCGAGCGAGATGTAGCCGAGCGAGTCCGCACCGAGCGAGGTGCAGATCTCCTCGGTGCTCAGGCCGTTGGCGATGAGTTCGGCCCGGGTGGCGAAGTCGATGCCGTAGTAGCACGGCCACTTCACGGGCGGAGACGAGATGCGGATGTGGATCTCCTTGGCACCGGCCTCCCGGAGCATCCGCACAAGCGCACGCTGCGTGTTGCCGCGCACGATCGAGTCGTCGACGACGACGAGGCGCTTGCCCTCGATGTTCTCGCGGATCGGGTTGAGCTTGAGGCGGATGCCGAGCTCCCGCAGCGTCTGCGAGGGCTGGATGAACGTCCGGCCGACATACGCGTTCTTCATCAGTCCCTGGCCGAACGGGATGCCCGACTCCTCGGCGTAGCCGACGGCGGCGGGGGTGCCCGACTCCGGGGTGGCGATGACGAGATCGGCCTCGACGGGGAACTCCTGGGCGAGCTTGCGCCCCATCTCCGTGCGGGCGCCGTGGACGATCTGCCCGTCGAGGACGCTGTCGGGGCGGGCGAGGTAGACGTACTCGAAGACGCAGCGGGCCGGCTTCGCCTCGGCGAAGCGGAACGAGCGCAGCCCGTCCTCGTCGATGGCGATGAGCTCACCGGGTTCGACGTCGCGCACATGCGAGGCGCCGACGATGTCGAGGGCCGCAGTCTCCGAGGCGACGACCCAGCCGTTGGACAGCCGGCCCAGCGACAGCGGGCGGACCCCCTGCGGGTCGCGGGCGGCGTAGAGGGTGTTCTCGTCCATCAAGACGAGTGAGAACGCCCCGTCGACTTCGCAGAGCAGCTTGAGCGCGGCGTCGGTGAGGTCCTCGCCCTGTTCGGTCGCGAAGAGCTCGGTGACGAGTGAGGTGTCGTTCGAGGAGTCGCGGAAGGCGCGGGTGCGACTGCGCTTCTTCGTCGCCTCGGCGACGACCTTGTTCGCGTGGTCGCGGCGGGAGTCGGCGAGCTGCTCGAGCTCGTCGAAGTTCGTCAGGTTGCCGTTGTGGGCGAGCGCGACGGTGCCGAAGGGGGTGGGGCCGAGCGTCGGCTGCGCGTTCTCGAACGACGGCGATCCCGTCGTCGAGTAGCGGGTGTGGCCGACGGCGATGTGGCCCTGGAGGAGTTCGAGGTCGCGTTCGTGGAACACCTGCGAGACGAGGCCCATGTCCCGGTAGACGAGGATCTGGTTGCCGTTGCTCGCGGCGATGCCCGCGGACTCCTGCCCGCGGTGCTGGAGGGCGTAGAGCCCGAAGTAGGTGAGTTTGGCGATCTCCTCGCCCGGAGCCCAGACTCCGAATACCCCACAGGCATCCTGCGGTCCGCGGTCCAGGGGGTCGATTTCGTGGGTCAGCTGCCCGTCTCCTCTTGCCACGGAAAGAATTGTCTCACACGCGCGCGAAGGGGCTGACGGCCGCCTCAGGCCCCGGTCGTTGGGCGGGTGGAGCCGCCCTGGTCACCGGTGGTGCGCCGGTCGTCGGCAAGGGGTTCGGCAGGGGTCGCGGACGACGGTTCGGCAGGGGTCTCCGCGGCCGCCTCGGCGGGGATCTCCTCACCCCGCATCTCAGCGATCCGACGCTGGGCGATGACCTTCGGATCATCGACGAGGTCGATCTGCGCCTCGACCCGGTACTCGCGGGCCCGCTTGCGCCCCCGCCAGTCGAGGATGAGGGCGACGAGGCCGCCGACGAAGAGACCGCCGACGCCGAGGACGACGAGGAGCAGACCCGCGCCCTTGGCCACCGTGTACTCGGCGGGGACCTCGCTGGGGTCGATGACCAGGGTGAGCAGTCCCGCGAGGAGGACGCCGGCGATCGCACCGGCGGCCATGAATGCCGCGAACTTGGGGCTGCGACGCACCGAGACGTCGATCTGGTCCTTCATGATCTCCTTGGGGCAAGGTCAGCGAGTTCGATCGGCTCCAGTCTAGACGAGGCCCCGCAGACCCGCTCCCAGACAATCCCACAGCGACCGACTCTTCCCATAGACTGGCAGGAGGACACGGATGGGCTCTCACACACAGGGGTGGACATGTCACACACGATCATCGTCGGAATCGACGGTTCCGCCAACAGCCGCTGCGCCCTCGAATGGGCGATCGAGCACGCCAAGCTCACCGGTGCCCAGCTGCGCCTCGTCGCCGCCTACACCGTGCCCGGCATGAACATGAGCCGCGCCGACATCGTCTACCCGGCCGACTTCGACAACTCCGTCAAGGACTCGACCCGGCAGCTCTGCGAGTCCGCCGCCGAGGTGGCCCGGCAGGCGGGTGTGCCCGTGACGACGATCGTCGCCGTCGGTGACGCCTCGGGAGTCCTCATCGACAGCTCGTCGACGGCCGATCTCGCCGTCGTCGGGGCCCGCGGACACGGCGGGTTCTCCGGTCGGCTGCTCGGCTCGGTCGCGCTCGCGATGCCCGCGCACGCCCACAGCCCCACCGTCGTCATCCCGAGCACGTGGCCCGATCGTCCCGCCGCCGACGAGCACCAGCCGATCGACCAGCCGGTGCGCACCTCGCAGGACGGTCCCCGGGTCGATGCCTCGCAGGACTCGAAGGAGCGCCCCGACTTCACCGGTCAGATCGTCGCCGGCGTCGACCCGTTCGACACCGACAGCCCCGTGCTCCGGGAGGCCGCGGTCCAGGCGCAGCTCTACGGCAAGCCGCTCCACATCGTCGGCGTCACCGCCGCGCACATCCTCTCCCCCGAGTGGCTGCCGAGCGAAGAGCACCTGACGAAGCTCTACGACGAGGCGGCCGCGGCCGACGAACTCGCCGTGGCGACCCTGCGCGACGAGTTCCCCGACCTCGACATCCGCTGGTCAGTCTTCGATGCCCCGGCCACCGAGGTGCTCGTGTCCGCGTCGCAGACCGCCGACCAGATGATCATCGGCTCCCGGGGGCGCGGCGGCTTCGTCGCGACCCTCCTCGGGTCGACCTCGCAGGGCGTGCTCGCCCACTCGCTCTGCCCGACCCGAGTCGTCCGGGTGGGGCGGCGGACGAAGGCGGACAAGCACCCGAAGGCCGCCCAGGGCTGAGACCCTCGCCTGCGCTCAGCCGAGGGCGATGCTGCGCTCAGCCGAGGGCGATGAGTCCGATGCCGCCGACGACGATGACGGCGCCGGTGAGCTTCGCGGCGATGTTCCGCTCCCCGAAGAGCCACCACGCGAGCAGAGTGCCGATGATGATCGAGGTCTCCCGCACGGGCGCGACGAGGGCGACGGGCGCGGACTGCATCGCGTAGAGGACGAGGAGATAGGCCAGGGGTGAGAGCACCGCGACGGTGACGAGCGCCCACCGATGCTCCCCGACGACGGCCCGGAGGTCGGCGCGTCTGGCGCGGCCGCCGGGCAGCGTGACGAGACCGGCGCCCATGAGACCGGCGACGACGGCCTCGGAGACGGCGAAGTAGAGCAGCGGCGAGGTCGTCACGTGGTTGACGGCGAAGTCGTCCCACAGCGTGTACCCGGCGATGAATGTCCCGATGAGGGCACCCCACGCGAGACCGCGGGCCACCCCGCCGGACGGTTGAGCCCCGCCGGACGGGTCGACGCCGCCACGCGGCCGCACGGTGACGACGGCGATGCCGGCGAGCACGGTGAGCGCCCCGATGATCTCGACGGCGCTCAGCCGCTCCCCGAGGACGGTGACGGCGACGATGATCGTGAGCACCGGCCCGATGCCGCGGGCGCTCGGGTAGACGACGCCGAGAGGCGCATGATCGTAGCCTGCCTGCAGCGACACCGAGTACCCGATGTGGAGGAGTGCGCTGAGCAGGGCCGCGGCGAGCAGGCTCCCGTCGATCGACTGACGACCGGAGGCGATGAGCCAGATCGCGACCGGGGCGAGGAGAAGCGCACTGAGGCCGTGGTAGGCGAGGACGAACGCGTAGCCACGGCCGGCCACCGTCTTCGCCGCGAGGTTCCACAGAGCGTGCGCGACCGCGGCCCCGAGGACGAGCGCGAGGACTCCCGGCGTCAACTGCGCCCGCAGTGCCGTGAGGTGGGCAGAGCCCGCGCGGGCAGGGCCGCTACGAACAGAGCCATTCAGAGCTTGACGACGACGGTCTTCGTCTGCGTGTACTCGTCGAGGGCCTCCATCGACTTCTCGCGACCGTAGCCGGACTTCTTGAACCCGCCGAAGGGCAGTTCGACTCCCCCACCGGCCCCGTAGGTATTGACGAAGACCTGCCCGGCCTCCACCTCGGCGGCGAGCCGATGCGCCCGGGACAGGCTCTGGGTCCACAGCGCGGAGACGAGCCCGTAGTCGGTTCCGTTGGCCAGGGCCACCGCCTCATCGTCGTCGGCGAAGGTCATCGCGACGACGACGGGGCCGAACACCTCCTGCTGGGCGATCGTCGACCCCGGGGCGACGTTGTCGACGATCGTCGGGGCGATGAACGCGCCGCCTTCCAGGTCGGCGGCGAGCCCGGTCGGGCGGGAGCCGCCGGTGACGATGCGGGCGGCGCCGACGTCGGAGAGGAAGCCCTCGACGCGCTCCTGCTGCCGGGTCGAGATGAGCGGGCCGAGCATCGGGTCGTCGAGGCCGTGGCCGATCGTCACCTCGGCCAGTGCCGCCGCCGTCTTCTCGATGACCTCGGCGTGGATGTCCTGGTGGACGAGGAGGCGGGATCCGGCCGAGCACGTCTGTCCGGCGTTCTGGATGATCGAGCGCACGAGGGAGGGGATCGCCTCGTCGACGTCGGCGTCGGCGAAGACGAGGTTCGCGGACTTGCCGCCGAGTTCGAGGACGGTGGGCACGACGCGATCCGCGGCGGCGTGGGCGATCTGCGCACCCACCTGCGTCGACCCGACGAACCCGAGGTGCGCGATGCCGGGATGCTGTGCGAGGGCCGCACCCGCCTCGGCGCCGAGGCCGGTGACGACGTTGAAGGCGCCCGCGGGGAAGCCGACGGAGTGGATGAGCTCGGCCAGCCGCACGGTCGAGCGCGGCGTCTCATCGGCGGGTTTGGCCACCGCGCAGTTGCCGGTGGCGAGGCTCGTCGCCGCGGCCCGGCCGATGAGCTGGAGCGGGTAGTTCCACGCGACGATGTGCCCGGTCACCCCGTAGGGCTCACGGCGGGTGTACGCGTGCATGTCGTCGCTCAGCGGGATCGTCTGCCCGTGGTAGGCCTCGATCGTGTGCCCGTAGAACTCGAAGTAGCGAGCGCACACGTCGACGTCCGCATAGGCCTGGGTGAGCGGTTTGCCCGTGTCCTCGGATTCGATCCGGGCGAGCTCGTCGCGGTGGGCGCCGATCGCCGCGGCCGTGGCGACGAGGAGGCGGGAGCGTTGCTCGGGACTCGAGCGCCGCCACTCCCGCTGGGCCTTCGCCGCGGCCGTCACCGCTCGATCGATCTCCTCGGCCCCACCCCGGGAGACATCGCCGAGGTGGTCGCCGGTGGCCGGGTCGATGTTCGCGTACGTCGTCAGGGAGGGCACATGTCGGCCGCCGATGAACGAGGTCGTCTGGGTGATCTGCGCACTCATCGGGGTCCCTCCAGGTCCGCGGTCGTGAACAGCGGCACGTAGCCGCTGAGATCCGCGCGTGTGCCCGAGGCATCGACCGTGCCGGCGGCGAGCGCCTCGGCGAAGCCGACCCGTCCGGTGACGAGGCCGAGCCACACCTCGGCGGAGGTCTCGACGACATTGGGCGGGGTGCCGCGGGTGTGCCGGGGGCCGGGAATGCACTGGGTGACCCCGAAGGGCGGCACGCGGACTTCGACGCTGTTGCCCTCGGCGCGGGAGGCGAGCTCCTCGAGGGTGAAGCGCACCGCGGTCGCCACCGTCGTCCGGTCCGCCGGCGCGCCGTCGGCATCGCCCTGGGCCACCCACATCTCGAGTGCGCGTCGTCCCTGTTCAGGGTCTATTCGTCGTCGAATCGCCATCGTCAGAACCTCGCTCCTTCAGCTGCATCTTCGCTCACCCGCACGGTGCCGACCACAGCTGTCCGCCCCTCGGAATCCGTGCCGCCGGTGACGGGGTCGGTGATCGCCGCCGCCACCTCGGCGAGGTCGGCCGCGGCGATGTCGGACAGCGCCCCGACCCGGTCGAGCAGGGTGAGGGCGACGAGCCCCGTGGCCCGTGAGGACCCGTCGAGGCATTTGAGCGCCACGGCGTGACCGTCGCGGGTGGCCATGACGATGACCCCTTCGGCGCCGCCCTTGGCGAAGACTCCGAGGTGGTCGATGACCGTCGTGTTCGGTCGCTCGTGCCCTTCGATCGCCCACGGGTCGGCGAAGACCGCGTCGGTGATCGTCCGAGAGTCCGCGTCGGCGCCGGGGCCGACGACCCGGCCGATGGCGCGGGCGAGGCCGGTGAGGCTGAGCGCGAACACAGGCGCCCCGCACCCGTCGACGCCGACCGCGGCGGGGGTCTCGCCGGCGAAGTCGGCGACCACCTCGGCGACGCACTGCTGCACGGGATGGGACGGGTCGAGGTAGGTCGCGGTGTCGGCGTCCTGGGCGCGGGCGGCGAGCAGGAACGCGGCGTGCTTGCCCGAGCAGTTGAAGTGCACCGGAGAGCGGGGATCGCCGGCCGCGGCGAGGCTGCGGCGGTAGGCCCCGTCGGCGGGATGGACGGACGGGCACCGGAGGTCGGCGGCGCTGAGGCCACCGGAGGCGAGCATCTCCTCGACGACGGCGACGTGTCCGGCCTCGGAGCGGTGGGAGGCGGTGGCGAGAGCGGCAGCCGGACCTGCCAGCTGCGCGCCGAGGGAGAGCGCGGCGCGCGCCTGGAGCGGTTTGAGGCTCGAGCGGGTGAACACCGGGGCCTGCGGGGCGCCCAGGCGGAGGAGTTCGTCGCCGTCGGGGCCGACGACGACGGCGGACCCGATGTGGCGTGACTCGACGAATCCGCTGCGTTCGACGACGGCGAGGCAGGCCGCCTCGGCGGGCGTGAAGGTGGAGAGACTCACGCACTCAAGCGTACGACCTTATAGGCTGGTCGTGTGAAGGTTCTCGTCATCGGGTCGGGCTCCCGCGAACACGCCCTCGTCCTTGCTCTCAGCCGCGACCCCCAGGTCGACGCCGTCATCGCCGCCCCCGGGAATCCGGGGATCGCGGCGATTGCGCACACCGCGGACGTCGACGCCTCCGATGCCGCCGAGGTGACCGCGCTGGCCGAGCGCCTCGACGTCGATCTCGTCGTCGTCGGACCCGAGGCCCCGCTCGTCGCCGGTGTCGCCGACGCCCTGCGGGAGGCCTCGTTCCCCGTGTTCGGTCCGAGCGCGGCCGCCGCGCACCTCGAGGGGTCGAAGGCGTTCGCGAAGGAGATCATGGAGGCTGCTGGCGTGCCGACGGCCCGGACCGTCGTCGCCTACACCCTCGACGAGGCGGCCGCTGCCCTCGACGACTTCGGCGCCCCCTTCGTCGTGAAGGCCGACGGTCTCGCCGCGGGCAAGGGCGTCGTCGTCACCGACGACCGGGAGGCAGCGCTCGCCCACGCCCGCTCGTGCCTCGAGGTCTCCGACCGCGTCGTCATCGAGGACTACCTCGACGGCCCCGAGGTCTCCCTCTTCGTCCTCTGCGACGGCACCCGGACGGTCCCCCTGGCCCCGGCACAGGACTTCAAGCGCATCGGCGACGGCGACACCGGACCGAACACCGGCGGCATGGGCGCCTACTCGCCGCTGCCGTGGGCGCCTGCGGGTATGGTCGACGACATCGTCACCACCGTCGCCCAGCCGGTCGTCGATGAGATGGCCCGCCGCGGCACCCCGTTCTCCGGCCTCCTCTACTGCGGTCTCGCGCTGACCTCGAAGGGCCTGCGCGTCGTCGAGTTCAACGTCCGCTTCGGCGACCCCGAGACCCAGTCCGTCCTCGCCCGCCTGAGGACCCCGCTCGGGCAGACGCTGCTCGCCGCCGCCGAGGGCCGTCTCGACGAGGTCGGGGAGCTCGACTGGGATCCGCGCACCTCGGTGACCGTCGTCATGGCCGCCGAGAACTACCCCGACCGGCCGACGACCGGGGACATCATCCGCGGTCTCGACGCCGCCGATGCGCGCGAGGGCATCGATGTCCTCCACGCCGGCACGGCGCTCGCGACAGGGCCCGGCGCCGGGTACGCGCCGGAGGACACGATCATCACCGAGGACGTCGCCGAGACCGGGGACATCGTCACCGCGGGCGGGCGGGTCCTCTCCGTCGTCGCGCTCGGAACCGACCTCGACGAGGCGCGGGCCCGGGCGTATGCCGCGGTCGCTGAGATCTCGTGGGACGGTGAGCAGCACCGCCATGACATCGCCGAGGCGGCCGCCCGGGGACGGATCGCGCTCGCTCCCATCTACGGGGGTGCCGTTGCGTCGTCGGATGCCGCTCCTGCCGCGGGCAAAGCCCCTTCTGCAGGCCTCGACGCGGACGCCCCGACGCTGCCCGGGTGGACGCACGCGTACTCGGGCAAGGTCCGCGACCTCTACATCCCCGAGGACGCCGCGGACATCGCCTCGGCCGACCGCCTCCTCATGGTCGCCTCCGACCGGATCTCGGCCTACGACTGGGTGCTCGATTCGGAGATCCCCGACAAGGGCCGCGTGCTCACGGGCCTGAGCCTGTGGTGGTTCGACCAGCTCGCTGACGTCATCGGCAACCACGTCATCAGCTCCGCTGTCCCCGACGCGGTGCGCGGACGCGGACTCATCGTGCGCAACCTCGCGATGATCCCCGTCGAGGCCGTCGCCCGCGGGTACCTCACGGGCTCAGGGCTCACCGACTACCGGGCGACCGGCGCCGTGTGCGGAGTCGCCCTGCCCGCCGGGCTCGACGAGGCCGACCGGCTCGAACCGGCGATCTTCACCCCGGCGACGAAGGCCGCGCTCGGCGACCACGACGAGAACGTCTCCTTCGACGAGGTCGCCGAGACCATCGGCGAGGAGCAGGCGAGCGCGATCCGCGACCTCACCCTCGAGATCTACCGGCGCGCCGAGATCATCGCCCGGGAGCGGGGCATCGTGCTCGCCGACACGAAGTTCGAGTTCGGAACCCTGCCCGACGGCACGATCGTCCTCGCCGACGAAGTGCTCACTCCCGACTCCTCGCGCTTCTGGGACGCCGACAGCTACGCCCCGGGCACCGCACAGGCGAGCTTCGACAAGCAGTTCGTCCGCGACTGGCTGACGACGGAGTCCGGCTGGGACCGGGCGTCGGACACTCCCCCGCCGGCTCTGCCCGCGGAGGTCGTCGAGAAGACCCGCGCACGCTACATCGAGGCCTTCGAAACGCTCACCGGCGAGACCTTCCCCGCCTGAGCCCGACTTCAGGGCGCAGAGTGTCGACCGCGGCGCGCGCGGTCGACACTCTGCGTCCTGAAGTCTGTTGAGGGGCGGTTCGCGGCCGCCTCGCCGGCCCACGCGGCGCCGGAGCTGCGCGGTGCCACTGGTTTCGCAGGTGTTCGGCGCGGACCGTCACTGTTCACAGCGGGCGCCTTGTCTCGCACAACGGATCTAGTAGACCTCACCATCGAAATCCGTTACAGTGATCGGCAACAGTGATCCGTGCCACACGTTCCGTCGGCATCGGGTCGACACGCACAAGGCGGGAATCGATATGCATGCACTACTGGAACGGCGAACACCACGAGGGACGCGGAGCACCGTTCACCCTCACCAATCCCGCCACCGGTGAGACGACCGGCGAGTACGCACTCGCCGACGCCGCCGATGTCCGCGACGCCGTCGCCGCGGCGAAAGCCGCCTACCCCGGCTTCAAGGCGCTGACGCCCGGCGAACGCGCCGAGCTCCTGCTGCGCCTCGCCGAGGAACTCGAGAAGCGCAGTGACGAGATCGCCGCGCTCGAATCGCAGCAGACCGGCAAGTCGATCCGCCTCGCCACCGAATTCGACGTCCCGGGCTCGATCGACAACGCGCGCTTCTTCGCCGGAGCCGCCCGACAGCTGACCGGGCTGTCGGCGGGCACGTACTGGGAGCAGTCGACGTCGATGATCCGCCGCGAGCCCCTCGGCGTCATCGGCTCGATCGCCCCATGGAACTACCCGCTGCAGATGGCGGCATGGAAGATCCTGCCCGCCGTGGCGGCGGGCAACACGATCGTGCTCAAGACCTCGGAGATGACGCCGGGCACCTCGCTCATCCTCGCCGAGGCGGCCACCGCAGCGGGCTTCCCGCCCGGGGTCATCAACGTCATCGCCGGTGACGGCCGGGAGGCGGGCGAAACCCTCGTCACCCACCCCGACGTCGTCATGACCTCCTTCACCGGGTCGACACCGGTCGGCCGGCGGATCATGGAGCTCGCCGCCGCCAAGGGCAGCCGCGTCCACCTCGAGCTCGGCGGCAAGGCCCCGCTCGTCGTCTTCGCCGATGCCGACATCGAGGCAGCCGCCCGCGGCGCCGTGGCCGGTTCGCTCATCAACTCCGGGCAGGACTGCACCGCTGCGACCCGGGCGATCGTCGCCGCCGAGCACTTCGAGGCGTTCACCGACCGGGTCGTCGAGCTCATGGGCGGCGTCCGCCTCGGCGATCCCGCCGACCCGGCCACGGACATGGGCTCGCTCATCTCACTCCCCCACCGCGACCGGGTCGCCGCCATGGTCGCCCGCGCCGGGGACCATGGGGCGACGATCCGCACCGGCGGGACGATCCCGACGACGAACCACCTCGGCGAGGATCTGCCCGGGACCCCGGAGACGACCGCGTACTACGCGCCGACGCTCATCACCGGCATCGGCACCGACGCCGAGGTGTGGCGCGAGGAGATCTTCGGACCTGTGCTCGTCGCAGTCCCCTTCGACACCGATGACGAGGCGATCGCGCTGGCCAACGACACCCCGTACGGTCTCGCGGCGAGCGCGTGGACGCGGTCGACGAACCGCACCCTGCGGGCGGCCGCGGACATCGAGGCCGGCTGCGTGTGGATCAACGAGCACATCCCCATCGTCTCCGACATGCCCCACGGCGGGTACAAGGCCTCGGGGTTCGGCAAGGACATGAGCCAGTACTCGTTCGACGAGTACACCCAGATCAAACACGTCTTCGTCGACCAGCATGAGGATCCGCATCACGCGTGGCAGGACACGATCTTCACGACGTGATGGACACCCCGGGCACCGGCAGCCGATCCTGCCCGCCCGGATCACCGGCGCGCCTGGGTCCCCCAGCCAGCACTGACCGCCGACCTCGCGGACGGCATCGTCGCCTGCGCCCCCACCCCTGAAGAGCCCCCACCCCTGAAGAAAGGCCATCATGACCGCTGCCACAGACACCACGGCGGCTCCGCCGTCACCCACCGAGATCTCCCACCTCGAGATCCGCGGGGTGAAGAAGACCTTCGGTGACAACACCGCCATCGAGAAGCTCGACCTCGGGGTGCGTCAGGGAGAGTTCCTCTCGCTGCTCGGCCCATCGGGCTGCGGCAAGACAACACTGCTGCGGATGATCGCCGGATTCGAAGCCCCGACGTCGGGGCAGATCCTCCTCGACGGCCGGGACATCGTCGCGTTGCCACCGCACCGACGCCCCGTCAACACCGTGTTCCAGTCGTATCTGCTCTTCCCCCACATGAACATCGCCGACAACATCGCCTACGGCCTCAAGCAGTCGAAGACACCGAAGGCTGAGATCGCCGACCGCGTTCGCGATGCGCTCTCCCTCGTGCGGATGGAGGAGTTCGCCGACCGCAAGCCCGAACAGCTCTCGGGAGGACAGCAGCAGCGCATCGCTCTGGCACGGGCACTGGTCAACCGACCCCAGGTCCTCCTCCTCGACGAACCGATGTCGGCCCTCGATCGGAAGCTGCGCGAAGAGATGCAGCTTGAGCTCAAACGCCTGCATGCCAAGCTCGACACCACCTTCGTCTTCGTCACCCACGATCAGGAGGAGGCCCTGGCGATGAGCGATCGCATCGTCGTCATGTACGACGGCGTCATTCAGCAGATCGGGTCCGGTGAGGAGATCTACGCCGACCCCGCCAACGGCTTCGTCGCCGGCTTCATCGGCAAGCAGAACTTCGTGCCCGCCGAGGTGACCTCCCTCGACGGAGAATTCGCGACGCTGCGCACGGCGAACACGGTGATGGAGACGACGCAGCGCGAGGCCCGCCCCGCCTCGGCGACGGGTACGACCCGGCAGCTCGACGTCGGTGACCGCGTGCGGGTGGCGATCCGTCCCGAACGGATGCGGGTGTCCCCGGCCCGCGGTGAGGTGCCGGGGCCGAATGCCGCGCGCGGACGGGTGCTGTCGACATCGTTCCTCGGCGATGTCGTCCAGTACATGGTCGTCGTCGGCGACAACGACGAGATCCTTGCCCGGGTTCCCGCAGCCGGCCAGCCGGTCCTCGGCGCCGACGCCGAGGTCGATCTCAGCTGGGATGCCGACGCCGTAGCTGTCTACGGCGCAGAGGACGGTGCCTGAGATGCCCGATGTGCACTTCCTGGCGCCGCGGGCGGCGGCGAAGCGGCTGAGCCGGCGTGCCGTGCTCGCCGGGTTCGGCGTCGTCGGCCTCGGGGCTCTGAGCGCGTGCGGGAGGACAACGAAGATGGCGGCGTCTCCTCCCGTCGACGGTGAGCTCGAGTCGAAGCTCAACCTCTACTCCTGGGGCGACTACGACAACCCCGACCTCATCGAAGCCTTCAAGGATGAGTACGACGTCCTCGTCCAGGTCGACTCGTACGGATCGAACGAGGAGCTCATCGCTAAGCTCTCGACGTCCCGGGGCACGTCGGGCTACGACGTCGTCGTCCCGACGGGGTCGAACATCCCGCAGATGCTCAACCACAATCTGCTCCAGCGACTCGACCTCTCGCTCATCCCGAACTTCGCCCACATGGATCCGAACTTCACTCGCCAGTACTTCGATCCCGAGAACGAGTACTCGATCTGCAAAGCATGGGGAACGACGGGATTCGTCTACGACACGACGACGATCCCGCGAGACCTGACCAGCTGGCAGGACTTCATCGACACCGCGCAGCAGGAGGCCGCGGGCACGACCTCGCTGCTCGAAGACCCCTGGGAAGTCAGCGCGATCGCCCTTGCCGCCCTCGGATACAGCCTCAACACCGAGGACGAGAGCGAGCTCGAGGAGGCCCGGGCAATCGTCGTCGACCAGCTCGCCCCGAACACGAAGGCCTACATCGGCAATGTCGCCACCGGCATGATCCAGGGCAGCTTCACTCTCCTCCAGGCGTTCAACGGCGACGCCAGGCAGGGGCTGTCGGAAGTCCCGAACCCCGACGATTGGAAGTTCGTGTTCCCCACTCCTTCGGCAAACCTGTGGATGGACAACTGGTCGATCGCCACGGGTGCACCCCACCCGGACTCCGCGCACGCCTTCATCAACCAGATGATCTCCCCGGAGACCGCAGTCGACCAGCTCGACTACATCGGCTATCCGATCGGGACGAAGGGTCTGGCGGAGGCGGCCAAGCAGGCCGACCTCAGCGAACAGGACCTCATCTTCCCCACCCAGGAGGTCCTCGACCGACTGGAGCCGAGCAAGCAGACCCCGGCAGATCAGATCAGAACCCAGATCTACGCCGACGCACAGGCAAGGAGCGGAGCATGAGCACATCCTCCCAGCCGCTGACCGACGGCACCGCCGAGGCGGCATCCGATCGCAGAGGAACAGAGCAGGGCGGCACGGCAGCGTCACGAACCAGGCGGCTCTCCGCTCGCATCTTCGGCGCCTCTGCAATGTCGTTCCCGACGTGGGCGTACGCGCTCTTCTTCTTCATCATCCCTGTCGCCTTGGTCATCTTCTACAGCTTCGGCTACAAGCCCGACCAGTTCACCGCAGTCGCCACTGACCAGCTCTCCTTCGACCGCTATCCCGAAGCTCTGTCGGCGAGCTTCGTCACGACGTTCTTCGCGACCCTGCGGATCTCAATCCTCGGCACGCTGCTGTGCCTGCTCATCGCACTGCCCTTCGCATACTGGCTGGCGATCAAGGTCTCCCCCGCCCACCGGTCACTGGCCCTCGCCCTCGTCATGGTCCCTTTCTGGACGAACTTCCTCGTCCGCACCCTGGGCTGGCAGATCATGCTCTCCCCGGACGGCTTCCTCTCGCAGTGGATGCAGGGCATCGGTCTTCTCGATGCGCCCCTCGACATCCTCTACACTCGCGCGGCGGTTCAGATCGGCGTCGTCTACAACTACCTGCCGCTGATGATCCTCCCGCTGTTCGTCGCCATCGACGCCTCGGGAAAGAAGCTGCGGGAAGCCAGCTACGACCTCGGCGCCGGCAAGGTGACGACGTTCCTCCGGGTCACCCTGCCCATGGCGATGCCTGGCATCGTCTCCGGATGTCTGCTGGTCTTCATTCCGCTCAACGGCGACTACGTCACCGCCACCGTCCTCGGCGGAGCGAGCGGGTCGATGATCGGGCAGCTCATCGCCAACCAATTCAACACGGCCCAGAACTGGGCGCTCGGAGCGGCGATGGCGATGATCCTCATCATCGCCACCCTCGCCGTCGTCGGTCTGGGCTTCGCCCTGCTCTGGGTGGGACAGAGGATCGCGGCGCGGCTGGGCAGTGTGCCGCTGACGGACGGGAAGGTCTGACATGTCGAAGAAGAACACGTTCGCCAGGAGGACACCCACTGACATCGGCCTCCATGTCTGGGGCATCCTCGTCTTCATCTACCTGTTCATTCCGATCGCCGTCATCATCGCGTACTCGTTCAACACCGGCAGGGTGCTCGCGAACTTCCGCGGCTTCGGGCTCGACGCCTACATCGCCGGCCTCAACAACGACATCATCATCTCCTCGGTCGTGACCAGCCTCCAGGCCGCCGTCGGCGCTGCAATCGTCTCGACGGTCTTCGGCACCCTCGGAGGGGTGGCACTCGCCCGCGCGCCGAAGGGCGCCTGGTGGGCGCTCGGGCTCACCGGCGTCCTCGCCCTGACCCTTGTCACTCCGGAGATCGTCGACGGCATCTCGTTCCTGCCGTGGTTCGTCACCCTCGGCGTCGACTGGGGGCTGACACCGCTCAACAACGGCCTCGTGCGCCTCATCATCTCCCACGCGATGTTCTCCATGGCGATCGTCACCTTCATCGTCCGCGCCCGGCTCGCGGGCATCGACTCCGAACTCGAGGACGCCGCGGCGGACCTCGGCGCGAGCCCGTGGCGGCAGTTCCGGGACATCACCCTGCCGATCGCCGCGCCGGGCATCCTCGCCGGAGCCCTCATGTCGTTCACCGTCAGTCTCGACAACACCATCCTCTCGAGCTTCGTGCAGCAGCCCGGCTACACCCCGTGGCCGGTCTACATCTTCTCCGCCGTCCGAGTCGCACTGCGCCCCGAGGTCGCGGCGATCTCGACGGTGATGTTCCTACTCACCCTCGCCGCCCTGGCATTCGTCGCCTTCGTCCTCCGCAAGGCCGGCGGCAGTTCGACGGAGATCATCAAGACCATGGCAGGATGAGCGCCGAGGCGGTGCGCATCCCCGCCGTCGACGATCAGTTCCAGCACCCCTACCACCAGCACCACCAGTACCAGCACCACCAGTGCCGTCCGGCGGACCGACCGTCGGCAGGCAGAAGCGATGCCGCAAGGCAGAAAGCGAAGTGACATGGACGTCAAAGCCGCATTGGCCGACGCCTCCACCGTTCCGTTCTGGCTCGACACCGACGCCCGGCCGCAGCCGCTGCCGCCGCTGGCGCGGGATCTCGAGGCCGATCTCGTCGTCGTCGGCGGCGGGTTCACCGGGCTGTGGACCGCCCTGCAGGCGAAGGAGCGCGACCCCGACCGGCACGTCGTCCTCCTCGAGGCGAACACCGTCGGCTGGGCGGCCTCGGGCCGCAACGGCGGGTTCTGCGCCGCCAGCCTCACCCACGGCTACGACAACGGGGAGTCGCATCTGCCGGCGGAGAACGAGCGCCTGGCAGCCCTCGGCCGGGAGAACCTCGACGCGATCGAGGCCGCCGTCTCCCGCTACGGCATGGACTGCGAGTTCGAACGCACCGGCGAGCTCGACGTCGCGACCGAGGACTACCAGGTCCCCGGCCTGCGGGAGGCCCACGACCCCGACGCCGGGTTCGTCTTCCTCACCCAGGAGGAGCTCGCGACGGTCGTGAAGTCCCCGACGTACAAGGGCGCGCTGTGGGACTCACAGGAGGTCGCGATGCTCAACCCGGCGAAGCTGTGCTGGGAGCTGCTGCGCGTCATCCGGGACCTCGGCGTCGAGGTCTACGAGGGCACGAAGGTCACCGACGTCAGCGACCGGAAGCAGACGGTCGCGGTGAGCACCGAACCGGTCTCCGGTGCCGCCACGGCAGCCGGGGCGGCGACGATCACGGCGCAGCGGGTGGCACTGGCGACGAACGTCTTCCCCTCCCTCCTCAAGCGGGCGAGCCTCCGCACCGTGCCCGTCTACGACTATGCGCTGATGACGGAACCCCTCAGCGACGACCAGATGGCGGCGATCGGCTGGGAGGGCCGGCAGGGCATCGGCGACTGCGCGAACCGCTTCCACTACTACCGACTCACGGCCGACAACCGCATCCTCTTCGGCGGCTGGGACGCCGTCTACCACTACGGGCGGCAGGTGTCGTGGAAGTACGACCAGAACCAGGCGACCTTCGAAACCCTCGCCCGGCACTTCTACGAGACGTTCCCGCAGCTGGCGGACGTGAAGTTCACCCACAAATGGGGTGGGGCCATCGACACGTGCTCCCGGTTCTTCGCGTTCTTCGTCACCGCCTATGACCGGAAGGTCGCGATGGCGGCCGGGTTCACCGGCCTCGGCGTCGGCGCCTCACGGTTCGCCGGCACCGTCATGCTCGACCTGCTCTCCGGTGAGGAGACCGAGCTGACGCAGCTGGAGATGGTGCGCAAGCGGCCGCTGCCGTTCCCGCCCGAACCGGTGGCATGGCTCGGCATCAGGATGACGACGAACGCTCTCATCAAGGCCGATGAGAACCAGGGCCGGCGCGGTCCGCTGCTCAAGGTCCTCGACGCCGTCGGCATGGGCTTCGACTCCTGAGCCGCCGGGCCGGGCTCCTCTGCGCGCTTGATAGACTTTTCCCGAGCGCGGGAGGAGCTCCCGCGCCCCGTTGTGAAGGAGTCAAACACGCATGGCACGTGTCGTCGTTGAAGTGATGCCCAAGCCCGAGATCCTCGACCCGCAGGGCAAAGCGATCTCCGGTGGTCTCGCTCGACTGGGGTTCCCCGGTTTCGGTGAGGTCAGGCAGGGCAAGCGCTTCGAACTCGAGGTCGAGGGAGAAGCCACCGACGAGGTGCTCGCCCAGGCGCGCGAAGCCGCCGAGACTCTCCTGTCGAACCCCGTCATCGAGAACGTCGTCGCCGTCCGCGTCGCCGAGGACGCCTGATGACGGCCACCGCCGCAACCGACTCCGCGACGGCGTCGGCGTCCGGTCCGAGAATCGGCGTCGTCACGTTCCCCGGCACCCTCGACGACCGTGACGCGGCCCGCGCTGTCACCCTCGCGGGCGCCTCGGCGGTCAATCTCTGGCACGCTGACTCCACGCTCTCCGGCGTCGATGCGGTCATCCTGCCCGGCGGGTTCTCCTATGGGGACTACCTGCGGGCCGGGGCGATCGCCCGCTTCGCCCCGATCATGGACGCCGTCGTCGCGGCCGCGAACGCCGGGATGCCGGTGCTCGGCATCTGCAACGGCTTCCAGGTCCTCTGCGAGTCCCATCTGCTGCCCGGGGCGCTCATCCGCAACGAGGACCAGCACTTCGTCTGCCGCGACCAGGATCTCCTCGTGGAGAACGCGGACACCGCGTGGACCGGTGACTACGAGCAGGGCCAGACGATCACGATTCCGCTGAAGAACGGCGAGGGCGGCTACGTTGCCACCGACGAGGTGCTCGACGAGCTCGAGACGACCGGTCGCGTCGTCTTCCGCTACCAGGGTCTCAACCCCAACGGCTCGCTGCGCGACATCGCCGGCATCACGAATGAGGCGGGCAACGTCGTCGGACTCATGCCTCACCCCGAGCACGCTGTCGAGGCCGGCTACGGCCCCGCGAGCACCGGTGTCGACGGGCAGGGATTCTTCTCGTCAGCCGTGCGCACTCTGCTCGCGTCCCGCTGAGCGCAGACACGCGAATCGGTCCCGGTTCCCCGACTCAACCTCGGGGACCGGGACCGATCTCGTTTCGCCGTCCGGCCGGGACGAGTCACCGACCTGACGGGAGTTCTGTCATCCCTTCAGCTGTCCGCGGCGGCGGGCGAAGAGGACCGCTCCCGCTCCTGCGAGGATGAGGATGGCGCCGGCGCCGAGACCGGTGAGTTCTGCACCGGTGCGGGGCATCGACCCGTTGTTGCCGCCGCCGGAACCTCCCCCGCCGTTACCGCCGCCGCCACCGCCACCGGAGCCGGTGACCGTGAACCCGCTGTTCATGACGTAGTCGCCGCAGGTGGCTTGGACGGTGTACTTCCCGACGTACGCCGCGGGATCGTTCTCCAAACCGTAGGTCTGCACCGCGGCGACATCTCCGCCGTCGGCCGGGGCCGTCCGGTCGTAGAGGAGGACGTCGCTGCTGTTCCAGACCTGGAAGCGGACCTCATCGGCGACCAGGCAGTCGACGACCGCCATCGTCACGCCCTTGTCGCGGTTGACGAAGTCGGCGCCGGAGATCGTCTCCGGCCAGACCGAGAGGGTGGGCTCAAGGGTCTCATCGCCGTCCGCGGTGACCGTGAACGTGCCCTCCTGGAACATGTCACCGCAATCGGCCGTGACGAGGTACTGGCCGATGAACGCGTCCGGGTCGGTATCGCCGACCTCGGGAACCCAGGTCACCACGGCGGCGGTGTCCTCGCCGGCTTCCTGGCTCGCTTCGAAGACCACGGTATCCGGGTCGTAGGCGGTGGTGATCATGATGTTGACGTCGGAATCCATCCGGCAGCCGGACATCATCACGGTCACACCACTGGTGAGGAAGTCGGAGACCTGCTGCGAACCCGGGGTGATGTCGAGAGTCGTGCCCGATGGCGGCGGCTCGGTCTCGTCACCGACGACGGTGGCGCTGGCCGAATACGTCTCGTTCTGGTCGCCGCGCTGAACGCTGACGGTCACCGTGACGGTGTCGCCGGGCTCGTACGCGGCCTCGGTGTAGTACACACCGGTGAATGAACCGTCGGCGTCCACGGTTGCGTGACTGCCGTCGCCGTCGCCCCATCCGATGCCATCTCCTTCGAGGACACCGTCGACGAAGAAGCGAATGCCTTTGTCGGGGTCGCTGAGGTCCGACACGGTGACCTCATCGGACTCGAGGTACATGGTGGCGTCGATCGGCTCATCTGTGGGGGATTCCGTCGGGGTCTCGGTGGGGGTGCCTTCGACGTCCGCTTCGGCGGGGGTCGAGGGATCGGTGGAGCCATCGGTCGCGGCTTCGTCCGTCGCACCGGACGAATCATCGCTGCCGGTGGAGTCGTCGCTGCCCGAGGTGTCGGCGGTGCTCATGTCACCGCCGGAGGAGTCGTCGGTTCCCTGCGACGTGGAGTCATCGGTGCCGGTGTCCGTACCGGTGTCGGTGCCGGTGTCCGTGGTGTCGCCGGGCGGGGTTCCGCCGTCAGCGCTGCCGTCGGGATCCGGCATCGCCATGAGAGTCGTCTGCCCCGCTGCTCCGTCCGCTGCCACGGAGGCGGCGGCCGGCAGGGAGCCCATGGTGGCGACGGCGAGTGCCACCGTCGTCGCGAGGATGAGGCGTTTCATGATCGTCCTTCCAGCGGGGCCTGGAGCTGCCACGGTGCTCGTGGCTGCTTGTCGAGGACACTACGTCTGTGCGCCGCGACTGGGGACTTATGAACATTGAGTTCATGACGATTCTGTGATGCAGGTCACGGCATCCTGTTATCGTTTCGTCACTGTTCGGATGATGGGCGCGCACGGTGGGGTCCGTCGCGGACCTCGGCGCCGTTCGCACGCCGGCAACCCGGTGTCCCAGGTGGCGCCGGATTCTCCGGTCGGTCCGAAGGACGTCGGACAGTCGGTGTCGAACGATCCGGGGACATCGCACAGGCCGCCATGCCGACATCACGATTCGGCAGACCCCGCCGTCGAAGCCCGAAAATCGTTACCACGTGAACCTGTTGACATGCGCACCGCGGAGTGGGTGTGCGCACTCACGGGCCGAGGCCTGCCGCTCCGCTGGTCGGGGACGGCGAAGGCCCCCGAGCGTGTCCCTCGGGGGCCTTCAGCGGTCGTCAGCGCCGCGGGTCGGTCAGTCCGTTCCCCTCCCGCCGAGCGGCGGCTGGGCCTCTGAGCGACCGCCCCCGTCGGTCGACGCGTCGTTGCGCGCACCGGGCTCATCCCTGACCTCGGCAGACTCCCGCGCCCCGGCGGCAGCCTCCTCCGGACCAGCGGCAGCCTCCTCGGCCACTGCGGCGTCGCCGGCGTCCTCAGCCAGCGCCGCAGCATCGGCGGCGATCCCCGGCTCGGTCTCCGCCTCGGCGAGGACCTCGGCGGTGAAGTGCTCCTCGGCGTCCTCACCTCGGAACTGCGACATGTAGAGGCGGTAGTACGCGCCCTCTGCGGCGAGGAGCTCCTCGTGGTTGCCGTGTTCGACGATCGCACCGTTCTCCATGACGAGGATGGTGTCGGCATCGCGGATCGTCGAGAGCCGGTGTGCGATGACGAACGACGTCCGGTCGGTGCGCAGGGCGGCCATCGCCTGCTGCACGAGCAGCTCGGTGCGGGTGTCCACCGACGAGGTCGCCTCGTCGAGGATGAGCAGCGAGGGATCGGCGAGGAACGCCCGGGCGATCGTGATGAGCTGGCGCTCACCGGCGGAGACGCTGCCGCCGTCGGCGTCGATGACGGTGTCGTAGCCATCGGGCAGCTGACGGACGAAGCGGTCGACCATCGTCGCCTTCGCGGCGTCGATGACCTCCTCGTCGGTGGCGTCGAGTCGTCCGTACCGGATGTTCTCGCGGATCGAGCCCTCGAACAGCCACGCATCCTGGAGCACCATGCCCACGTGCGACCGGAGGTCGGCACGGGTGAGGTCGCGGATGTCGATCCCGTCGAGGTAGATCGTCCCGCCGGTGAGCTCGTAGAAGCGCATGACGAGGTTGACCAGCGTCGTCTTGCCGGCACCCGTGGGACCGACGATCGCGACCGTGTGGCCGGGGTCGGCGGTGAAGGAGACATCCTCGATGAGCGGGGTCTCCGCGGTGTAGCGGAAGCTGACATGCGAGAAGTCGACCCGTCCGGGAGTCCGCGGAGGCAGGGCGGCCGTCGCCTCGTCGGGCTCCTCCTCGTCGGCGTCGAGGAGTTCGAACGTGCGCTCGGCCGAGGCAACACCGGATTGGAGCATGTTCGCCACTCCGGCCATCTCCGAGATCGGCTGCGAGAACTCCCGCGAGTACTGGATGAACGCCGTGGCGTCGCCGAGTGTCATCTGCCCCGAGGCCACCCGCAGGCCGCCGGCGACGGCGATGAGGACGTAGCTGAGGTACGACACGAACTGCATCGAGGGCATGATCATCCCGGAGACGAACTGCGCCCCCGAGGATGCGGCGTAGAGCTCTTCGTTGCGGCGGTCGAACTCGTCGAGCATGACCTTGTCACGACCGAAGGCCCGCACGACGTCGAGCCCCGAGAACGACTCCTCGACGTGGCCGTTGACCTCACCGGTGTACTTCCACTGCGCTTTGAACTTCTTCTGCGCCTGGGAGCCGATGACACCGGCGATGATCGCCGACAGCGGCAGGGCGATGAGGGCGAGCAGCGCGAGCTGCCACGAGACGATGAACATCATCACGCCGATGCCGACGATCGTCAGCGCGGATTGGACGAGTTGGGAGAACGCCTGCTGGAGGGCCTGCTGGATGTTGTCGACGTCGTTCGTCACCCGCGACATGACATCGCCGCGCTGGCGAGTGTCGAAGTACCGCAGCGGGAGCCGGTTGATCTTGCGCTCGATGTCCTCACGGAGGCGGTAAACGACGCGCATGACGAGGGCGTTGAGGATGTAGCCCTGCGCCCACATGAGCATCGAGGCGACGAGGTACATGAGGAGGACGATGATGATGATCTGCCCGAGCGCCGTGAAGTCGATGCCCTGACCGGGGACGACACCGGCAGTCGCGAGCATGTCGGCGTAGTCGTCGCGGCCTTCGGCACGGGCGCCGGCGATGATGTCCTCGATGTTCGCGCCCGCCGGCAGCTGGGCGCCGATGACTCCGGAGTAGACGACGTCCATCGCCTTGCC
Source organism: Brevibacterium sp. XM4083 (assembly GCF_006489205.2). GTDB lineage: Bacteria > Actinomycetota > Actinomycetes > Actinomycetales > Brevibacteriaceae > Brevibacterium. The sequence continues at coordinate 601,504 of NZ_VFYR02000004.1, forward strand.
GAGCACCTTCGGGGCGATGACGGTGAGGACGACCGAGCCGACGACGAGGAGGACGACCTTGACGAGTCCGGCCTTCTCCTCGGCCATGAGTCCGAAGAGGCGCTTGACCGAGGGCCAGAAGTGCTTGGCCTTCCGCGGCGGGGTGCCGCCGAACATGTCTCCGTCGGCTTCGGAGGGAATGAAGTCCTCGGCGAGTTCGGCCTCGGCGGTGGCGGCAGCGGTCGTGCCTGAGGTCTCTGCGGTCGTCGGATCCTTCTTCGCCATGTCAGTTCACTCCTTCCGCGGTCAGTTGGGATTCGACGATCTCCTGATAGGTCGAGTTCGTCTCGAGCAGTTCGTCGTGGGTGCCCCGGCCGACGATCTTCCCGTCGTCGAGGACGAGGATCTGGTCGGCGTCGCGGATCGTCGAGACGCGCTGGGCGACGACGATGACCGTCGCCTCCCCCGTCGTCTCGGCCAGGGCGTCGCGCAGTCGGGCATCGGTGGCGACGTCGAGCGCGGAGAACGAATCGTCGAAGACGTAGACGAGCGGTTTCGCAGCGAGCGCGCGGGCGATGCAGAGGCGCTGCCGCTGTCCGCCGGAGAAGTTCGTGCCGCCCTGGGACACGCTCTCGTCGAGCCCACCCGGCTTCTCGGCGACGAAGTCCGCGGCCTGCGCGGTCTCCAGCGCCTCCCACAGCTGCGCGTCGTCGGCGTGCTCGCTGCCGAAGCGCAGGTTCGAGGCGATCGTGCCGGAGAACAGGTACGGCTTCTGCGGCACGAGGCCGACGACCTCGGCGAGCTGGTGACGGTTGAAGGCGCTGACCGGAGTCCCGTCGATGAGCACCTGCCCCGACTGCGGGTCGATGAGGCGCGGGATGAGTCCGACGATCGTCGACTTGCCGGATCCGGTCGACCCGATGATCGCCGTCGTCGTACCCGGCCGTGCCGTGAATGAGAGGTCCTCGAGGACGGGGACCTCGGCTCCGGGATAGCCGAAGGTGACGTTCCGGAACTCCAGCTCGCCTCGGCGCGGGAGTTCGTCGACGCCGTCGGGGACGACCATCGACGAGGTGGTCTCGAGGACTTCGCAGATGCGTTCGGCGCAGACGACGGCGCGCGGGATCATCATCATCATGAACACGCCCATCATCACGGCGACGAGGATCTGGAGGAGGTACTGGAGGAACGCGGTGAGCGAGCCGACCTCCATCTGCCCCGCATCGACGCGGTGGCCGCCGAACCAGAGCACGGCGGCGGTGGCGATGTGGAGGATCATCATGATCGCCGGGAACATGAGGACGAAGAGGTTGCCGACCTTGACGGAGGTCTCGGTCAGGGCGCGGTTCGCGTCGGCGTACCGGTCGGCTTCGAAGGGCTCCCGGACGAAGGCGCGGATGACGCGGATGCCGGTGATCTGCTCACGGAGGACGCCGTTGATGTCGTCGACCTGATCCTGCATGCGGCGGAAGAGCGGCATGAGGAGGACGACGAGGATGCCGACGACGATGAAGAGGGTCGGCACGGAGACCCAGACGAGCCAGGATAGCCCCGCATCCTCGCGCAGGGCCATGATGATGCCGCCGATGCACATGATCGGGGTCGAGACCATGAAGTTGAGCGTCATGAGCACGAGCATCTGCACCTGCTGCACGTCATTGGTGTTGCGGGTGATGAGGGTCGCGCTGCCGAACTTCCCCACCTCGAGCGTCGAGAGGCTGTCGACATGACTGTAGATCGCGCGGCGGATGTCGCGGCCCACGCCCATCGCGGTGCGCGCGCCGAAGAAGATCGCGGTGACCGCGGTGATGACCTGGACGAAGCAGACGATGAGCATCGTCATGCCCGTCGACCAGATGAAGTCGGTGTTGCCGGCGGCGACGCCTTCGTCGATGATCCGGGCGTTGAGGCTGGGCAGGTAGAGAGCGGCGATCGTCGAGGCCAGCTGGAGGATGACGACGAAGGCGATGAAGAGCCAATAGGATTTCGCGTATTTCAAGGTGAGGCGCAGAAGTGCCACAGTGTCCGTCCTGGAGGTGAGAAGCCGTTATGACGGCGTCATGAGTTGGAAGAGCGCAACGAACCATCCTACATCGATCGTCCTCCTTCGAGAAGAGCGTGCCATGGTACTGTTCTCGAATCCAGTGGACCACGCGGCACTGACACGGACGCCGGTTCCGCGTGCCTCCTCGCATCTTCGACACGTCCCCGTAGGCTGGAAATCATGAGCACAACACTGCAGGATCTCGTCAATCGCGCCGTCTTCCTCTCCACCGAGATGCAGACGCACTTCGGCAGCGTCATCGCCGGCGCCGCATGGGAGGTGGACTTCTCCGCAGACCCGACTCTCACCTTCGACGTCGAGGGCGATCAGCCGCTGCGCACCCGTCCCCACCTCGTCGGTTCCGAGTCGAGTTCGCAGGGCACGTGGCTGTGGGGCTGGGAGAACATCAACGGGTTCCCCGAGGCGGTCGTCGGCCTCGCCCACGAGGTGCGCAAGTTCGGTGCCGCGGAGGGCATCAGCGATCTCGTCACGCCGGAGATCGACCTCGACGACGAGCTCGCCCTCCGGCTGACGCTCGCGGCGAAGGAGGCGACAGGCAAGTGGGCGCACTATCCGGCCGCCGCCGGTGCCGGCACGACCGTGTGGGTGCTCGTCGACTCCCCCGCCCTCGCCCTGCCCGAACCCACCGTCAAGGCGTCCGTGCGGGCGCTCATGCAGGGGCTGACGCAGACGACGGTCGACGATCACCGGGCGGCGCTCACGGCGTACACCGAACGGCGCGGGATTCCGACGGCCGCTCTGCCCGACGGCGGCGTCCGCATGCTCTTCGCCGACGGCAGCGCCGATCTCAGCTTCGATGAGCAGAGCCGCATCTCCAATTGCGAAGTCCATGCCCCGCTCGAGGGCGAGGCGGCCGACCAGTTCTCCCGGATCACCGGCATCACCGTCACCGAGGCGGCGCCGCAGGAGCCGACGAGCACTGCCGGCGCGCCTGCGGCCGGGTCCCCGGAACGGGCAGCTGCCGCCGACGCGGACCGCTCCCTCGCAGCAGCGGCTTCGGCAGGCACTGCAGCAGCGGCTTCTGCTGGTGCCGCGGCGGACGAGCAGACTCCGCAGACGACTGGCGCAGGCGCTCCGACAGCGTCCACGACGCAGGGCGTCGGCGAGGATGTCGCCGACCGTCGCAGCGAGTCCGCGGAGCCGCAGCGACCCTCCGCCGGCGAGCCCCCCGCCGAGGAGGCTGCTCCTGCGGCCGAGACCGCGTCGCCGTCCGACCGCCCCGAGGCAGAAGCGCCGACCGCTGCTCCGGACGCCCAGCAGGACGAGCGCGCCGCTGAGCGGTCCGCGGCGGATTCCACGACGGACGAACCCAAGGGGAAGAAGAAGGGACTGTTCTCCCGGCTCTTCGGTCGCTGAACACGGCCCCGCTGCCGACACCGAGGCGCCGCACCGGGTGGTGCGGCGCCTCAGTCGCTCCTGGCATGCGCGCGCAGCATCGCGGAGCCGGACACTCACCGGTTGATCGGCTCGCTCGGCTCCCAGCTGAATTCGCGGTCGAAGAGGTAGCGCCGTTCGGGGTCGGTGACGAGAGTGACGTCGAGTCCGTCGCCGGTCAGCCGCACCTGCCCCGAGGAGTCGATCGCGTAGTCGAGGGTGGTCTCGAGCACCGGATCGCGGACGAGCCCCTGATCGCCGTCGAGCTTCGGGAAGAGGGTGACGTCGAGCCGCCCGCTCTCGTCGGACAAGGACCCGCCGTTGCCCGCGGTGTACCTGCCGTCCTGGAAGCTGCCGTCGACGAAACGGATGCTCAGACGCGCTCGACCGTCGACGGCGTTCTGCCCGAAGGCGACCTGGCTGATCTCAGCACCCTTGAGGGTGCGGCTGCCGCTGTCCGTCGCCCGGTAGACCCCGGCGACCGCGGGCACGGGGTCGAGCTGACCCCAGTTCGCGCGGAGCCCGAACGCCACCCCCGACCCGATGATGAGCAGCAGCGCCAGGGCGGGCGACGTCCACCTCGTGATGGCGACGAAAATCCGGTTCGACGAGATCCGACCATGGACGGGCCTGCCGGTGGGCAGCCCGAGCAGGAACCGGCCGAGGCGGATGAGGTTCGGTGCCAGCAGCACGAGTCCGGCCACCGCCATGATGCCCGACAGTTGTTTGACCGGGACGTCGAAGGTGAGGTTGAGAAGGAAGACGACGGACATGTCGACGACGGCGAGGAGCGCTCCGAGCCACACGGTGCGGCGGAAGAGGAGGAGGACCGCCGCGAGCACCTCGGCGAGACCGGCGAGCACCTGGACTGTGGGAGAGAACGCCATGAACCGCCAGAGCACGCCCATCGGGCTCATCTCACCGTATTGGACGAGCGCGTCGGAGAAGTCCGCGGAGCCCATCTGGATGAGGTAGACCTTCGACCATCCGTAGATGAGCAGGTAGCCTGCGAGCCAGATCCGGGGCACCCAGTGGGCCGCCCAGAGTGCGCTGAAGAGGATGGACCGTGTCCGTGATGATCGTCGTGGCGCCGCATCGTCGGCATCCGGTTGGGCCTGAGTGGGTGCTGTGTCATTGCGCATGGCTTCAGGCTATGCGCGCCGGGGCGGTCCCCTCCATCCGGAATCCACACCGACCGAGGGTGGGAAAACCCCACCACGTCCCAGGGGCGGAGGAATGGAATGGACGGGATCGAGTTCCCCACAGATTGACCGCGGGGCGGTGGGACCGTTGAATGAAGCCATGATCACGATCGCTCCGGCCGACTTCTCCGATCCGGCCCTCCTCGATTTCCTCCAGCAACACCTCGCCGATATGTCCCCGACGGCCCCGGAGGGATCACGGCATGCCCTCGATGCGAGCGGTCTGCAGAACCCCGGTGTCCGCCTGTGGGCGGCACACGATGAGCCCTTCCTCGTCGGCACGATCGCGCTGGCCGAACTTGAGTCCGGGCATGAGGAGATCAAGAGCATGCGGACGTCTCCGGTGCATCGTGGGAAGGGAGTCGCATCCCGCCTCCTCGAGCATGCGCTCGGTGACGCGCGCTCGCGCGGGATCGAACGGGTGTCACTTGAGACGGGGAGCATGGAGTTCTTCGCGCCGGCCCGAGCCCTGTATCGCAAGGCGGGATTCGTCGAGACCGATCCCTTCGGGAGCTACCGTAAGGATCCGCACAGCGTCTTCATGACTCTGTCGCTGACGACATGACGCTGCAGGCAGGGACGATAGCGTTCACCTCTGAAAGAAGAACGAATCCGTCAGCGTTCCGTGAATGCAAAAAGGGAGGGGACCCTGGTCCAACCAATTGTTGAACCAGGATCCCCTCCCCAAAGAATATTGCGGCAGTCACTTACTCTCCCACAACCACCAAGTTGCAGTACCATCAGCATGACATGGGCTTAGCTACCGGGATCGGAACGGTTAACCGGGCGTTTCCCCACCACTATCACCACCGCAAAACTCAACCAACCACCCACACAC
>NZ_VFYR02000005.1 GCF_006489205.2 Brevibacterium sp. XM4083
AAGGTGTGGAGTTGACTGGTACTAATACGCCGATCACTCACATAACCCATGAACGGGTTGGTGTGTGCGGGAGTAACGATTAAGTGTTTTTGGTGTGATCACATTGTGGTGTTCGCGTTCGCTGTGCGGTTCTTGGACCATTACCACACGCAAGTAAGTAGTGTGTGGGTGGTTGGTTGGTTTTGCGGTGGTGATAGTGGTGGGGAAACGCCCGGTTAACCGTTCCGATCCCGGTAGCTAAGCCCATGTCATGCTGATGGTACTGCAACTTGGTGGTTGTGGGAGAGTAAGTGACTGCCGCAATATTCTTTGATGGTGGGGGCACTCCTTTGTGGGGTGCCCCCACTTTCTGCATTCATGCACCGGACCGGGTGTCGCGCCGGTTGGGGTGTCTGCTGTAGTCAGCTGGGGGTGTCGAGTCCGAGGAAGCGGCGGACTGCCTCGGTGCCGGTGACCTCGACCGGCTCGGGCCCGCGAATGATGTCGGCAGCCGGCAGCATCAGCTGGTGCTCCGTGTGCGCTTTGCCGTCCTGGACGACGATGCGCTTCTGCCCGTTGGGGGAGTAGCCGAGCTTCTCGGAGACCCGGCGACTCGGATCGTTGCCGTCGATATGCGCGGTATGGAAGACCTCGACGTCGAAGTGATCGGTGAACGCGGTGACGACGGCACGACGCATCTGCGTCCCGTACCCCTGACCCTGCTCGGCCCGTGCCAGCCACGATCCTGTCGTCACCGACTTCGTGGCGAGGAAGTCCTTGCCGGTGATGCCCTGCAGGCCGATGACCCGTCCATCGACGCGGACGGTGAACTCGATGGTCCACTCCTGCCGTGAGAAGTTCGCCCGAGTGGCCCACTGGAACTGAGCGATGTTCGTCGCGATCTCCTCATCGGTTCCCGAATCCCAGTCGACGAGGAATGCCGGCGCAGTGTCACGCCGGACTCCGCCACGGGCGATCTCTGCGAGTTCGGGATAATCGGACTCCCGTGTCGGCGTGAGTTCCATCGTTCCCATCGTGATGCGCAGCCCGAAGGGCGGCCAGATCGCTGCCAAATCCATGCCCCGAGTCTAGGCCTCAGCGACCCCGAAGGGGGCTCAGCGTGCCGGAAGGGGACTCCGCGTTCCGACATCGACATGTCGCGCGCCCATCGGGTGCGGAGAGGGGCGGGTCAGCGGGGGCCGATCGTGCCGTAGGCCTTGCGCCACCGCAGCAGCGGCTGCGACTTGCCGCTGTCGGCACCGGCGCCGAGGGCGATGACCTCCCCGACGACGAGACTGTGGGTGGCGACGGTGAGGATGTCGGTGAGCCGGAGCTCGAACCAGGCGATCGCGCCGTCGAGCACGGGCTGTCCCGACCGCGGGGCAGGGAAGTTCCCGATCCCGCCGAGCGCACCGTAGAGAGGCTGACCCGAAGCGCCGAGCCGTTCGGAGAGATCCCGCTGATCAGAGGCGAGGACGGAGATCGCGAAATGGTCGCTCATCTCCAAGGTCTCCATCATCCGCGACCCCGAGTAGATGCTCACCGCCATCGTCGGCGGGTCGTAGGAGACGTCGAGGAACGAGTCGACCGTGATCGCATGCGCCGCCTGCCCGCGCCTGGCCGAGACCACGGCGACAGCGGCGGCGATGTCGTCACTGAGCTCGCGGTAGCGCTCTGTGAGCGAATACTCGTGGGACCGATCCATGGTTCCCATTCTAGGGAACTACAATGGAGCCATGACCTATCCAGCTACAGGCGGTTCGGCGACGATCGAGCGCGAGCAGAGCGAGCAGCTTGTCGAACCCGGTGACCACGAACGGTACAGCCACTACGCGCCCAAGGACAAGATCATGGAGTCCATGGTCACGGGCACCCCGCTCATCGCCCTGTGCGGAAAGGTGTGGGTGCCGAGCCGGGACCCCGAGCGCTTCCCCGTCTGCCCGAAATGCAAAGAGATCTTCGAATCGATGCCTGAAGGACCCAAGGAGTAAATGGCCGCGGAACGTCTCCCAGGGACCTCCGCCGCCGAACAGCTCCCACCGGCCTTCCCCGAGCGCGCAGCGTGGGGAACGGCCGGCAAACTGCGCGCATGGCAGGCCGAGGCCCTCGACCTCTACTTCCGGGACCAGCCCAAGGACTTCCTCGCCGTGGCGACCCCGGGCGCCGGCAAGACGACGTTCGCGCTGCGCCTGGCCGCCGAACTCCTCGCCCAGCGCGTCGTCAACCGCGTCACCGTCGTCGCACCCACCGAACACCTCAAGGTCCAGTGGGCCGACTCGGCCGCGCGCGTCGGCATCAAACTCGACCCGCACTTCAAGAACTCGCAGGGCAAGCACGCCCCCGGGTACCACGGAGTCGCCCTCACCTACGCCCAGGTCGCTGCGAAGCCCGCACTCCACCACAACCGCACCGCTGCCGGGCGAACCCTCGTCATCCTCGACGAGGTCCACCACGCCGGTGACGCCCTGTCCTGGGGCGATGCCGTGCGAGAGGCCTTCGGCCCGGCGGTGCGACGCCTGTCGCTGACCGGCACCCCGTTCCGGTCGGACACCTCGCCGATCCCGTTCGTCACCTATGCCCCCGACGCCGAGGGCATCCGCACCTCCGTCGCCGACTACTCGTACGGCTACGGCCGCGCACTCAAGGACTCCGTCGTCCGCCCCGTCCTCTTCCTCGCCTACGCCGGTGCGATGTCGTGGCGGACGAAGGCCGGAGACGAGATGTCGCACGTCCTCGGCGAGGAGACGACGAAGGACATCAACTCCCAGGCCTGGCGGACCGCGCTCGATCCCGCCGGCGACTGGATCCCCGCCGTGCTCAAAGCTGCCGACATCCGGCTGACCGAGGTCCGCCGCACCGTCCCCGACGCCGGTGGCCTCGTCATCGCCACCGACCAGGACGCCGCCCGCGCCTATGCGAAGGTGCTGCGCGAGATCACGGGGGAGAGGCCCACCGTCGTCCTCTCCGACGAAGCCGGCGCCTCCGCGCGCATCGAGGAGTTCCAGAACTCGACGGACCGGTGGATGGTCGCTGTGCGCATGGTCTCCGAAGGCGTCGACGTCCCGCGTCTGTGCGTCGGCGTCTACGCGACCTCGTCGTCGACCCCGCTCTTCTTCGCACAGGCCATCGGCCGCTTCGTGCGCGCCCGCAAGCGCGGGGAGACCGCCTCGGTGTTCCTGCCCTCGGTGCCGATCCTCCTCGCCCTGGCCAACACGATGGAGGTCGAACGCGACCACGCCCTCGACCGGCCCCGCAACGAGGACGAGAACGACGTCGTCGTCTTCGACGATCAGGCCCTCGAACAGGCCAACCGCAACGAGGGCGCGTCCGACCAGCTCGGGTCGTTCGAAGCCCTCGGCGCTGAGGCGCTCTTCGACCGGGTGCTCTTCGACGGCGGTGAGTTCGGCACCGGTGGCGCGATCGGCTCCGAGGACGAACTCGACTTCATCGGCATACCCGGCCTCCTCGAACCCGAACAGGTCCATGAGCTGCTGCGCACCCAGCAGGCCAGGCAGGCGCAGCGGAAGACCGCGGCGGCACCGCCCGCGGCAGAGGTCCACACCAGCGAACTCGAGCACCGGGCGATGAAGGAGGAGCGCGACCAGCTCCAGAGCCTCGTCGGCGCGTGGTCGCGGCGGACCGGCACCCCGCACAAGAACGTCCACGTCGAACTCCGCAGAGCGTGCGGCGGCCCGGCGGTCGCCCAGGCCACCCGTGAGCAGATCCAGGCGCGGATCAAGAAGCTTCAGGGCTGGTTCATCGGCCGGAAGTGACGCGGCCTCAGTTCGCGTAGAAGACCGTGGGAATCGCCGGTTCGCCGTCCTGGAGGCGGCGGGCCGACCGCGGCAGCTCGGCCAGCGACTCGTCGTGGCGGGCGCACGCCTTCTTCACCCCGCCGGGACCGGTGTACGATTCGTCGACCTCACCGGCGACGACGAGATCGACCGACAGGTGCCGTCCGTCGTCGAGATCGGCGGGCAGGTCGGGAATGCCGACGGCCTCCTCGACCGCGATCGCCCCGTCGATGAGGCGCCTGGCCTCCTTGTGTCCGCCGCGGGAGGGCTTGCCGCTGGAGTTCTTCGCCACCGCCGTCCACGTCCCCGCTTCGTCGGCGCGGGCCACGAGCTTGTAGACGAGCCCCGCCGCCGGCGCCCCTGACCCGGTGACGACCCGGGTGCCGACACCGTACGCGTCGACGGGGGAGGCCGCGAGCGCGGCGATCGCATACTCGTCGAGGTCGCTCGTCACCGTGATCGTCGTGTCCGTGGCCCCGAGGCGGTCGAGGCCGGCCCGCACCTCGCTGGCCTGTTCGATGAGGTCACCCGAATCGATGCGGACCCCGCCGAGGCGGTCGCCGGCGAGATCGATCGCCGTCCGCAGCGCCTCCTCGACGTCGTAGGTGTCGAGGAGCAGCGTCGTGTCGGTGCCCAGCGACGACAGCTGCGCGGCGAACGCCTCGCGTTCGGAGTCGTGGAGGAGCGTGAACGAATGGGCCGAGGTGCCGATCGTCGGCAGGCCGTACTCGAGGCCCGCGGCGAGATTCGACGTCGAGGAGAACCCGCCGATGACAGCTGCGCGGGCGGCCGCGACGGCGGCATGTTCGTTCGTCCGCCTCCCGCCCATCTCCGCGCACGGACGATCGCCGGCGGCCTGCGCCATCCGGGAGGCCGCGGAGGCGACAGCGCAGTCGTAGTTGAGCGCGGAGAGGATGAGGGTCTCGAGGATGACGCCCTCGGCGAAGCTCGCCTCGATCGTCAGCAGCGGTGAGCCCGGGAAGTAGATCTCGCCTTCGGCGTACCCGCGGATCGTGCCGGTGAACCGGTAGTTCGCGAGCCAGTCGATGGTCTCCTTGTCCACGATCTGCTCACGGCTGAGGAAGCTCAGCTGCTCATCGTCGAAGCGGAAGTCCCCGAGCATCTCGAGGATCCGACCGGTGCCGGCGACGACGCCGTAGCGGCGCCCGGCGGGAAGGCTGCGGCCGAAGACCTCGAAGAGGCTGCGGCGGTGAGCAGCTCCGGATCTCAAGGCGGCCTGCACCATCGTCAATTCGTACTGATCGGTGAAGAACGCAGTGGAACCGGTGCGTGTGAGATCACTCATAGGCGCGATCTTACGTCACGACAGCCTCGGCGATCTGCCGTATTGTGGAAACGTGAGCAATCCAACGACCCCTGTTCTCGAACCCGATGTCCGGGAGCGGACCGACCAGGACAGGGCCCGACCATGGAAGACCGTCGTCTTCAACGACCCGGTCAATCTCATGAGCTACGTCAGCTACGTCTTCCAGAGCTACTTCGGCTATTCCGCGGAGAAGGCGCACACGCTCATGCTCGAAGTCCACGAGAACGGGCGCTCCGTCGTCGCCACCGGCGGACGCGAGGAGATGGAGCGCGACACCCAAGCGATGCACGAATTCGGCCTATGGGCCGCGTGCCAACCAGATACAGGATCCGACTGACGCATGGCCGCCATAGATGCTCGAGGGGACGACGTCGTCCTCAGACTCGAGGACAACGAACGTTCCCTCATGCTCACCGTCTTCACCGACCTCGCCGCGCTCCTGAGCGAGGAGACCGAGGACGGCGAGGAGGACAGCCGCCCCGATTCGGAGAACTGGGAGGCCCGCCTCGGCCTCATCGACCGGCCCCGTCCCGACGACCCGGCCCTGCTCCGTCTCTTCCCCGACGTCGACCCGCTCGACGAGGAGCGGTCCGCGGAGTTCCGTCGCCTCACCGAATTCGATCTCGCGCAGGCGAAGGCGCACAACGTGCGGATCATCCTCATGGGCCTGCGCCGCGGAGCCGCGATCACCCTGACCCGCGACGACGTCCTCGCGTGGATGAAGGGACTCAACGACCTGCGGCTCGTCCTCGCCGTGCGCCTGGGCATCGACACCGAGGAAGCTCAGGAGGAGACGTACGCCCGGCGCGGCGAGCTCGACGAATCCGAAGAGCTCACCCTCACCCTCTACGACTTCCTCACCTGGATCCAGGACCGCCTGACGACGTCCCTGCTCGCGGAGATGCAGGGGGACGAGGACGCATGAGACTCACCGCCCTCGGCACCGCCGGGTCGTTCCCCGGACCCGGATCCGCCGCCAGCTGCTACCTCGTCGAGACCGACGAGGAGTCCCCGACGAGGATCGTGCTCGACCTCGGATCCGGGGCGCTCACCCCGCTCCAGCAGGCCGTCGACCTCGACTCCGTGTCCGCGGTCGTGCTCAGCCACCTCCATCCCGACCACTGCATGGACATGATGGGGCTCTACGTCCGGCACTGCTACGACCCGCGCTTCTTCAGCGGCGACATCACCGACACCGGTACCATCCGGACCCGCACGACCGTCCTCGCCCCGGCCGGGGCGAAGGAGCGGCTGACCCGGGCCTACCAGACGCCGCCGGGCAAGTCCCCGGTCGCCGAGGGCTGCGAGGACACCGACTTCGGTCGGCCCTTCGAGTTCGTCGACCTCGACGACCGCGCCGTGATGACCATCGGGTCGCTCACCGTCGAGGCCTTCCTCGTCGCCCATCCCGTCGAGACCTACGCGCTGCGGATCACCGATGCGAACGGCCGCGTGCTCGTCTACTCCGCCGACACCGACGAATGCGACAACCTCGTCGCCGCCGCCGCAGGCGCTGACCTCTTCCTCTGCGAAGCCGCCTTCCAGGAGGGCAGGGACACCGTGCGCGGCGTCCACCTCACCGGTCGCCGCGCCGGCCGGGTCGCCGCGACCGCCGACGTCAAGTCGCTCGTGCTCACCCACATCCCGGTGTGGACGAACTGCACGATCGTCCGCGGTGAGGCCGCAGGCGAGTACCGTGGACCCATCGAACTCGCGAAGCCCGGAGCCTGGTGGACCGTGTGAGGCCGCCTCGCCGACTCCGCCGACGACCGACCAGCCACCAGCCCTGAGCCATCGAACACCGAGCCACCACCGACCAGCCACCACCCACCGAGACTGAGGACGGACGAATCATGACGCGTGCCGACGGACGACAGGCGGACGAACTCCGCGATGTGAAGATCACCCGCAACTGGATCACCACGGCCGAGGGCTCGGCGCTCATCGAGTTCGGCAACACCCGGGTGCTGTGCGCGGCCTCCCTGACCGAGGGCGTGCCCCGCTGGCTCAAGGGCCAGGGCCGTGGCTGGGTGACCGCGGAGTACGCGATGCTCCCGCGCGCCACGGACTCCCGCAGCACCCGCGAATCCGTCAAGGGCAAGCTCGGGGGCCGCACCCATGAGATCTCCCGCCTCATCGGCCGCAGCCTGCGCGCCGTCATCGACATGACGAAGCTCGGGGAGAACACGCTCGTCCTCGACTGCGATGTCCTCCAGGCCGACGGCGGCACCCGCACCGCATCGATCACCGGCGCCTACGTCGCGATGGCCGATGCCATCGAGCGCGGACGCTCGAGCGGCATCATCCCGGCCGCGAACCGTCCGCTCACCGACTCCGTCGCCGCCATCAGCGTCGGCATCGTCGAGGGCCGGCCCGTCCTCGACCTGCCCTACGTCGAGGACTCGACGGCCGAGACGGACATGAACGTCGTCATGACCGGGTCGGGCAAGTTCGTCGAGGTCCAGGGCACCGCCGAAGGCGTCCCGTTCGATCGGGACGAACTCGGTGCCCTCCTCGATCTCGCCGCGAAAGGCTGTAAGGACCTCACCGAACTCCAGGCCGAAGTGCTCGGCCGATGACGACGTTCGTCCTCGCCACCCACAACGAGAAGAAGAAGCGCGAGCTCCTGGCCATCCTCCTGCCCGTGCTCGGGGAGGACACCACGGTGCTCACCGCCGCCGAGGCGGGTCTGCCCGATGTCGCCGAGACCGGGGTGACGTTCGAGGAGAACGCGCTCATCAAGGCTCGTGCCGCGGCCCGGGCCACCGGGAAGACGGCGATCGCCGATGACTCCGGCATCGCCGTCGACGTCCTCGGCGGGGCCCCTGGCATCTTCTCCGCCCGCTGGGCCGGTCGGCACGGAGACGACGCCGCGAACCTCGAGCTCCTCCTCGCCCAGCTGTCCGACATCGCCGCCGAGCACCGCGGCGCCCAGTTCCGCTGCGCGGCCGCCGCTGTCACCCCCGACGGACGCGAATTCGTCACCGAGGGGGTCATGCCCGGGCACCTGGCGACCGCACCGGCCGGCGACGGCGGATTCGGCTACGACCCGATCTTCATCCCCAGCGGGTCGGAGATCAGTGCCGCCGAGATGACGCCGGAGGAGAAGAACGCCCGTTCGCACCGGCGCATCGCCTTCGACGCGCTCGCCGCGATCCTCGGCGCCGAATCCGGACTCTGAGACCGCCTCGGCGACGGGGTCCCTGCCGCAGGCGGCAGTCCCGTTCCAGATCAGCCGCTCACGATGTGACCCCCGCCACGTTCACGGGGCCCGGGCTCGGATACACTGACAGAGCCGATGGGCATCCCGAACTACGAGGTGAACGATGAAGACTCCGCGCGCCACACTCCTGGTCGCGGCCGCAGCCGCTGTGACCCTGTTCCTGTCAGCGTGCTCCGCGGGAGCCTCAGACCCGGGGGAGGGGCAGAACGACTCGATGGCGATCGCGTTCACCGCCGAACCGGTCAACCTCGACTTCACCTCGACCTCCGGGGTGGCGATCCCCGAGGCGCTCATGGAGAACGTCTACGAATCCCTCGTCCGCGTCGACGAACAGGGCAAGATCCAGCCCGCCCTCGCGCAGGAATGGGACGTCTCCGATGACCGGCGGACCTACACGTTCACCCTGCGCGACGGAGTGACGTTCTCCAACGGTGCGGAGCTGACGAGCGAGGACGTGAAGTACTCGTACGAACGCGTGCAGAACGAGTGGCAGAACCCGCTGAAGTCGAAGATGGACATCGTCGAGGAGATCACGACTCCCGATGACTCCACCGTGGAGATCACCCTGGCGAAGCCGTCGAACATGTGGCTGTTCAACCTCACCACCCTCGTCGGCGCGGTCTTCGACACCGCCGGCACCGACGATCTCGCGAACCAGGCGATCGGGACGGGCCCGTATGCCGTCGACTCGTTCACGCGCGGACAGTCCATCGACTTCGTCGCCCGCGACGGCTACTGGGGTGAGCAGCCCGCGGTGGCCAACGTCGAGTTCAAGTACTTCAAGGACGCGGTGTCGGCGGCGAACGCCCTGAAGTCCGGGGAGATCGACGTCGTCTCGAACCTGCAGGCCCCGGAGCTCGCCAGCGAATTCCAGAACGACGACTACCAGATCGTGTCCGGAACGACGAACGGCGAAGTCGTCCTCTCGATGAACAACGCCGAGGGCATCTTCGCCGACAGGACCGCACGCGAGGCCGTGATGTACGCCATCGACCGCCAGGCCGTCCTCGACACCGCATGGGCCGGCTACGGGGAGCTCATCGGGTCGATGGTTCCGCCCACGGACCCGTACTACGAAGACCTCACCCAGGTGTGGCCCTACGACCCGGAGAAGGCGAAGTCGCTCGTCGACGAGGCGGGGATCAGCGGCGAGGAGTTCGCCTTCACCGTGCCGAACCTGCCGTATGCGAAGGCGATCTCCGAGATCGTGTCCTCCCAGCTCGAGGCCGTCGGGCTCAAAGCGCGAATCGAGACGCAGGAGTTCCCCGCCGTGTGGCTCGACAAGACGTTCACGAAGCACGAATACGACATGTCGGTGATCAACCACGCCGAACCCCGCGACCTGCTCACGGTGTTCTCCTCCGACTACTACACCGGCTACGACGACACGAAGATCAAGGAGCTCGCGGAGAAGGCCGACACCGGCACCGAGGAGGAGTACATCTCCGGCATGAAGGACATCGCGCGCACGATCACCGAGGATGCCGCCGCCGACTTCCTCTTCCTCTTCCCCAACCTCGTCGTCGCGAAGGCCGACGTCAGCGGGATCCCGGCCAACCGCGTCTCCGACGCCTTCCGCATCGCCGATCTCAGCTGGGCGTGAGACCCGTCGCCCATGCTCGCCTACATCCTCGGTCGGTTCGTCCAGTTCCTCCTCTCCCTCTTCGTCGCCTCGGTGATCGTCTTCGCGCTGATGAGCGTCCTGCCGGGCAACGCGGCACAGGTGGCGCTGGGAACGAACGCGACACCGGAGGCCGTCGCCGCCCTCGAAGCCCGGTACGGTCTCGATGAGCCCCCGATCGTCCGCTACCTCGACTGGGTCGGCGGCATGGTCCAGGGCGACTTCGGCACTTCGTACGTCACGGGCACGCAGATCACCCCGGTCATCGTCGACAGCGTCCAGGTCACCGCGATCATCGTCGTCACCGCGATCGTCCTCGCCGTCGCCATCGCCGTGCCGCTGGGCACCTTCGCCGCCCTCGAGCAGCGCAACTGGGTGGGCGCGACGATCTCCGCACTCAGCCAGATCGGGATCGCGATCCCCAACTTCCTCGCCGCCATCCTCCTCGTCATGGTCTTCTCCCTCACCCTGGGATGGTTCCCCTCCCAGGGGTGGACGGCGCCGATCGAGGGCTTCGGCGACTTCCTCGCAGGCCTCGTCCTCCCTGTCGTGGCCCTCGCCCTCGTCCAGGCCGCGATCCTCACCCGCTACGTCCGCTCGGCGGTCCTCGACGTCATGCGGGAGGACTTCATCCGCACCGCCCGGGCGAAGGGCCTGACTCGCACCCGGGCGCTCTTCGCCCACGGTCTGCGCAATGCCGCGATCCCCGTCATCACCGTCGCCGGCGTCCAGCTCGCGACCCTCCTCGTCGGCGCCGTCGTCATCGAGCAGATCTTCGTCCTCCCCGGCATCGGCTCGGAGCTCGTGCGGGCCGTGGCCAACCGCGACCTGCTCACCGTGCAGGGCATCGTCATGGTCCTCATCGTCCTCGTCCTCATCATCAACTTCATCGTCGACCTCCTCTATCCCGTCGTCGACCCGCGTCTGAGGAATGCCGCATGAGCGAGCCCAACCCCCGCGACACCGTCGCCACCGACCCCGCCGCAGCGGCACCTGCCGTCCCCGAGCGGAGGCGACGCCGCCTCGGTGCGCCGCTGCTCATCGGGGGCGTCCTCGTCGCCCTCATCGTCGTCCTCGCGCTCGTCTCCTTCGTCTGGACGCCCTATGATCCGGGTGCCGTCGACCCCGCCGCGCGACTCGAATCCGCGAGCCCGGCGCACCCCTTCGGCACCGACCGGTTCGGCCGCGACACCCTGACGTGGATCATGGACGGGGCGCGGATCACTCTCCTGGTCGGCGTCGTCGCCGTCGGCATCGCCCTGCTCATCGGCACCCCGATCGGCATCCTCGCCGCCGTCTTCGCCCAGTACCCGTGGGGCGGGTGGATCGGCGCGGCGATCATGCGCGCCAACGACATCCTCCTCGCCTTCCCCGCCCTGCTCCTGGCGATCATCTTCGCCGCCGTCTACCAACCCGGCACCGGACCGGCGATGGCCGCCGTCGGCATCGCCTCGATCCCCGGGTTCGCCCGCGTCGCCCGCTCCGGCACACTGCAGGTGCTCGGCTCCGACTACGTGCGCGCGGCCCGCGCCGCCAACCGCAGCCCCGGCGCTATCGCCGTCGTCCACGTCCTGCCGAACATCGCCGGCATGGTCATCGTCCAGGCGTCCGTGACGTTCGCCATCGCCGTCCTCGCCGAGGCGGGGCTGTCCTTCCTCGGTCTCGGCACCCAGGCGCCGGTGCCGTCGTGGGGACGGATGCTCCAGGAGTCCCAGCAGTTCCTCACCACCCACCCCGAACTCGCGCTGTGGCCGGGCCTGTTCATCGCGCTCGCCGTCCTCGGGTTCAACCTCCTCGGCGACGGCCTGCGGGACCGCTTCGACCCGAAGATGGAGGTGCGCTGAGATGGCCGAGACCCTCCTCGACGTCGCGGGGCTGACGATCACCCCGGCCGATTCCGGCGCCCCCGTCGTCGACGGCGTGTCCCTGACGATGGCGCCGGGGGAGCGGGTCGGACTCATCGGGGAGTCCGGATCGGGGAAGTCCCTGACCGCGCTGTCGATCATGGGGCTGCTGCCCGAGGAGCTCTCCGCCGCGGGTTCCGTGACCCTGGCGGGCTTCGACGGCAACGTCCTCGAAGCGAGCGAACGGCGACTGGCCCGGATGCGCTCGGACCTCGTGTCGATGGTGTTCCAGGAGCCGATGAGCGCGCTCAACCCGCTCATGCGCGTCGGCGACCAGATCGCCGAGGTGCTCCGCCTCCACGGCGGCGTGCCACGGGCTGAGATCCCCGCGCGGGTCCGCGACCTCCTCGTCAGCGTGCACATGCCCGACCCCGACGGAGCGCGGTTCGCCTACCCGCACCAGCTCTCCGGCGGCCAACGGCAGCGGGTCATGCTCGCCATCGCACTCGCTAACTCGCCGCGCCTGCTCATCTGCGACGAGCCGACGACCGCGCTCGACGTCACCGTGCAGAAGCACATGCTCGACCTCATCTCCGAACGCGTCGACGCTGTGGGGGCGGGACTCCTCTTCATCACCCACGACCTTGCCGTCGTCGCCGGCCTCTGCGACCGCGTCATCGTCATGCACGGGGGCCGGATCGTCGAGACCGGCAGCGTCGCGGAGGTCTTCACCGACCCCCAGCACGCGTACACGCGCGGCCTCCTCGCCTCCTCCGACCTCGAGGCCACCGACGAGAACGGACGGCTCTTCACGCTGCGCACCGCAGGGGAGTACGCGGGGCCCGGCGGAACCGAGCGGTCGGACCCGCTCTCGAGATTCGCCCCGCCGCCCCCCGGTGGGGCGACGGACAGGCCGGTGACCGCCTCGGCGCGCGCCGTCGTCCGGCGGGCACAGTCGGCACCCGAGGGGGGAGACCCGGACCCGCTCAGCGACCCGGACCCGCTCATCGAGGTCGCCGGCGTCTCGAAGCTCTACCGCTCGGGCGGACTCCTCTTCCGGCGCCGCCGGCCCGTCCAGGCCCTCGAGAGCATCGACCTCAGCGTCGCCCGCGGACAGCGGCTCGGCATCGTCGGCGAATCCGGGTCGGGGAAGTCGACGCTGCTGTCCATCCTCGCGGGCCTCGACACCCCGACGACCGGGCATGTGCGCGTCGGCGACATCACCGTCGAATCGGCGTCCGCGGCAGACCTGAAGACCCTGCGCGAGCACCTGCAGATCGTCTTCCAGGATCCGTTCGCCTCCCTCGACCCGCGCATGCGCATCGCCGACATCGTCGCCGAACCGCTCATCGCCAAGGGCATCGGACGGGAGGAGCGGGAGGCCAGGGTCGAGGAGATGCTGCGCGCCGTCGACCTCGAGCCGGCCACGATGCGCCGCTACCCGCACCAGTTCTCCGGCGGGCAGCGGCAGCGGATCTCGATCGCCCGCGCCCTCGTCTCCCGCCCGCAGATCCTCGTCGCCGACGAACCGGTCTCCGCTCTCGACGTCTCCGTGCGCGCGCAGGTGCTCAACCTGCTCAGCGACCTCGTCGACGACTACGCCCTCACCCTCGTCTTCGTCTCCCACGACCTCGGCGTCGTCCGCCACCTGTGCTCGGACGTCGTCGTCATGAAGGACGGCCGCATCGTCGAGGCCGGCACGACCGAGGGCGTCTACGCACACCCGCGTGAGGAGTACACGAGAAGTCTCATCGCGGCGACGCCCAACCTCGCCGAGGCGCTCGCCGGCGCCCGCTGACCCCGAGAAGAGAGAAGGACGACGATGACCTTGGCCGACCGCTCAGCCGCGGAGATGACGGTGGGCTTCGCCGCCGGGGACTTCGATCCGTGCGACGTGTTCGCTGCCGTGGCAGAGCGGATGGACGCATGGGAGCCGGTCATCAACGCCCTCGTCCACCGCGACGATGCGCGGTCGACCGCGGCTGCCGAGGCGAGTGCCCGGCGGTGGCGGGAGAACCGACCGCTCAGTCGCCTCGACGGGGTGCCGGTGACGATCAAGGAGAACATCGCACGCCGGGGAGTGCCGATGCCCTCGGGACATGCCTGGGTCGAGGTGCCCGTCGCCGACCATGATGCGCCGATCACCGAGCGACTTCAGGAGGCCGGTGCCGTCATCGTCGGGTCGACGACGATGCCGGACTGGGGGATGCTCTCCTCCGGGGTCTCCTCCCTCCACGGGATCACCCGCTCCCCGCTCGACCCGAGCCTGACGACCGGAGGGTCGAGTGCGGGAGCCGGAGCTGCGGCCGCTGCCGGGTACGGTCCGATCCACATCGGTTCGGACATCGGCGGGTCGATCCGCCTGCCGTGCACGTGGTTGGGGCTGGCCGGACTCAAACCGAGCTTCGGACGGGTTCCCCTCGACGTCCCCTACCTCGGACGCTGCGCGGGACCGCTCGCACGGTCGATGGCCGATGTCGCAGCGGTGATGCCCGTCATCTCCGCCCCCGATGACCGCGACTACTCCCGGCTGCCGCGGTTCGCCGCCGATGCCGAGGAAGACCTCGGGACTGTCGGACTCAACCCGGATGCGGCCTTCTCGCCGCGGGGACTGCGGATCGGTCTCCACCTCGACGCCGGCTGCGGTGAGCCGGTGGATCCGGAGGTCGCGGCGGTGATCGCCGAGGCGGGGCGGACGTTCGCCGCGGCCGGTGCCGAGGTCGTCGACGTCGACCCGTTCATCGACGACGACCTGCTGCGGGACATGGATCTGTTCTGGCGGGTGCGGTCGTGGACTGACCTGCGAGCTCTGCCGGTGTCCGAGCAGGATCTCATCCTGCCCTACATCCGGCAATGGGCGCAGGGCGGAGCCGACGTGCCGGGCACGACGCTCATGGACTGCTATCACAGCGTCCAGGAGATCCGCCGGCGCACCATCGCCGCCACCGGCGGGTTCGACCTCGTGCTCTCGCCGGTCGCCCCCGGAGCGGCCTTTCCCGCCGAGTGGCCGATGCCGTATCCGGACGCGACCGAGAAGATGGGCCACATCGGCTTCACGATGCCCTTCAACATGTCCGAGCAGCCGGCGGCGACCGCCCTCGGCGGGTACACCGGGGACGGCCGGACCGTCGGCGTGCAGATTGCGGGTCGTCGGTTCGCCGACCGGCTCGTCATGGCCGCCGGCATGTGGTTCGAGGCTGCGGCAGGCATCCCCGCCCCGCAGCGAGCCGACCTCGGGTGAGGCCGCGGTTCGGCCTCCGCCGACCGTCCTCTCGTGGTCAGCGCCTGGGCGCGCAGACGCTGAGGGCCGGGACGCCGTTGCGGGCGGTCCCGGCCCTCATCATGGGTGGCCGTCAGTGGTGGCTCAGAAGTCGAAGAATTCGACCGTGAGCTTGTCGCCTTCGATCTTCACGCTGCCGGAGACCGACAGCGGGTTGTCGTTGGAGAAGTACGAGGATCCGGCGGCCTTGCCGTCGACGCTGAAGTCGAACGAGCCGTTGGTCTCTGTGAAGAACGAACCGGTGTTCGTGTCACCCATTCCGAAGGAGGCCTTGACCTGCGGCATCTTCTTCATGGTCCACTTCGCGGTGTTGTCCTTCGCGAGGTCTTCGAGCTTGTCATCGGTGCCGCCGACGGGAATCTGCGTCGGATCGAACTTGATGAACTTGCACTTGGGCTTGATGTCCTTGTTGTCGAAGCACTTGTTCAGCTCGGCCTCGACCTGCTTCTGCACTTCCTTCTCGAAGTCAGGCGTCGGGGAGAGGGCGAGGTTGAGGGTCAGAGGCGACACCTGGTCGGTGCTCGGCTGATCGCCCGGGGCGTACGCCTGCGGGAAGTTCGCCGCGGCCGTGTCGGAGGCCTCGGAGACCCACTTGCTCGCCGGGATCGAGAAGTCGTAGTTGCCCGGGTAGACGGCGAACGCGGTCGTGCCTGCCTGCGCCGTGTAGTCGGTGCCGTTGATCTTCAGACCGTCGGCTGCGGGCACGTCGAGCGAGATGACGTGGAGCGCGGGACCGGTGAGCGTCCACTTGTCGAAGAAGAGGTTCTGCTTGCCGTCCTTCTTCGCGGGCAGGTCGACGTTGTACGTGCTGCCGTCGAGCTCGTAGGTGACAGTGACCTTGCCGGTGTCCCCGTCGACCTGTGAGGTCTCGACCTTGGCGTTCTCGATCTTCGCCGAGGAGGCGTCGGTGAAGTTCTTCGACAGCAGGTCCATGTTCGTGCCCTCGGGGCGCGGGGACGGGGCGATCTTCTCCGCCGCGGCGAAGTCGCCCTTGTTGAGGGCGGCCACGTAGTCCTCGGCGACGGTGTCGGGTCCGTAGTTGTTCTTGTTCACCGAGTTGATGACGAGGAACCCGACGAGCACGAGGACGAGGACGAGGAGAACCGAGCCGAGGGCGATGAAGAGGGGCAGCTTGCCCTTCTTCTTCGTCGGACGGGCCGCGGCCCGCGAGGTGGCTGTCGTGCCGCCGGCGAATCCGGGTGCCGGAGCCGGCTGCGGCAGCGCCTGCGACGATCCGGGTCCCGACCCGGTGCGCGGACCCGACCCGGTCTGGGGGCCCGAGGCGGTCTGGGGTCCGGAGCCCGTCGGGCTCTGGTACGGGTTCGTCTGACCGTAGGGACCGTTGTCGAACGAACTGCTGCTGTACGCGTTGCCGCCCGCCTGTCCGGGCCCGGGCTGTGCCGGTCCGGGCTGGCCGGGGCCGTTCTGTGCGGGCCCGTTCTGTGCCGGGCCGAACTGGCCGGATTGAGGCTGGCCGGGGCCGGGCTGGTAGGGGCCGGGGCCGTTCTGTGCCGGACCACCCTGACCTGGACCGCCCTGACCTGAACCGTTCTGCGCAGGACCGTTCTGCGCTGGGCCGTTCGGACGCGCGGAGCTCGCGCCGAACAGGCCGCCGGCCGCGGCGGCACCGAAGGGAGCCGCGCCACTGCCCTGACGCTCACCCTGCTGGGGACCACCGGCCTGGGGACCGCCGTTGGGGCGGCCGTCGCCCTGCGGGCTGTTGCCCTGTGGAGCGTTCCCGGGGGAACCGTGACCTGAGGCGCTGCGGTTCTGTGCGCCGAACTGCGGGGCGGACGGCTGCGCAGCGGCAGGACCGCTGGTGCCGGGGCGCTCGCCCGGTCCGGATGCCCCCTGATCCCGGGGGCCGGACTGGCCGCCGGGCGTCTGCAGCGGCGGGGCGCTGTCGCCGAAGGACGGTTCGCTGCGATCGACCGACTCCGGTCGGTTCGCGGACTCGGAACGATCGCCGGAGAAGGGGGCGGGCATCGCCACGGTGTCATCGCTCGGCGCCGGGGCCTCTGCGGGCTTCTCCGCGCCGTCTGACGTGACCGCGCTGCCGGGCTTCTCCGCGCCGTCCGACATCTTCGCATCGTCGGACGTGCCAGCGTCGGGCTTGTCAGCGGGGGCCTTGCCACCGTCGGATCTGCCGGCGTCGGGCTTGCCGACGTCACGACCGACCGACCGGCCGCCGTCCGCACCGGATTCGGCGCCCTTGGCTGACCCTGCCGGCGTGCTCGTCGCGGATTCGGCGGGGCTGCCTGCCGAGGTCGCATCTGACTTCGAGCCTGCGTTCACCGCATCTCTGTCGGCAGGTGTCGATGGGTCCTTGCTGTCTCCGGCGCCGTTGCGACCCGGGGGCTGATTGGGTGGTGGCGGAACGTTCTGTTCGTCATTCCCATTGCTCATCGCTCGCTGCTTCCTTAACTTCCGACACGCGCGTTCTGGCGCAATTGTACGTCCCTGAGATGAGTTTCGCGCGGTCAATACCGGGAAGTCGACTGTCGGTCAGCGAAAATGGAAACGATGCACACTTCTCCACATCAGAGCACCACCCGCCATCCCGTCCTCCTCGGACTGGTCGAGGCCTTCCGCCTCGACCTCATCGTCATCCCGTCGGCGTTCGTCGTCGCGACGGTCTTCTGGATCGTCGGGCTGGGCGCTCAGCTCGACTACTCGATCATTCCCGAATGGGCGTTCGCGCTGTGGGCGGTCGTCCACGGGCTGAGCGTCTCGACGATCGGGTTCGACTTCTCGCTTGCGCCCGGGCTCGTCACCCTCGGCGTGTGGCTTCTCCTCGCCGCCGGAGCGTCTCGGCTCGTCTCGACGCTCTCGGACGCCGATCCGATCCGCTCCGACGACGGAGAGGAGACTCCGTGGTGGGCGATGTGCGCGATGGCGCTCGCCGGATTCGCGCTCGCCTACGCAGGTCCGCTCGTGGCACTGTCCCTCATCGTCGGTGAGGCGACGATGACCCCGCTCGGGTTCGTCCGGCTTCTCGTGCTGCTCGTCACCGCCTTCGCCGTCGGGTATGTCCGGGCCCGCGGCGTCGTCGACATCCCGTGGTTCTCCGACCTCGATCCCGCACTGTGGCAGTCGGCCGTCGCTGTCGCCCGGCGCGTTCTCTGGGGTGCGGCATCCCTCGCCGTCGTCGTCATCGGCGCCGCCCTCGTCCTGCGCTGGTCCGACCTCGCCGAGGCGATGGGATCCTACAGCTCGCCTCTGTCGGCGGGCATCGGACTCACCGTCCTCCAGCTGCTCTTCGCCCCCGGTGCCCTGTTCGGCGCCCTGTCGTGGATCGCGGGGACCGGGGTAAGCATCGGCGCCGGCGGCGTGAGCTCCGTGTTCAGCACGGTGACCGGCCCGGTTCCGCCGGTGCCCGTCCTCGAGCTGCTCGTCGGCGAGTACCCGGTGTGGACGAAGGCCGCACCGGCTCTGCTCGTCCTCCTCGGCGTCGGCAGCGTCGTCATCGGCCGCACCCACGCACGGGCCGTTCACGCGGCGTCGTGGACGGGACTGGCGATCGCGGTCGGGATCCTCTTCGTCATCGCCGAGACCATCGCCCTGTTCTCCCGTGGAGCGATCGGACCGCTCGGCCTGGCGGCCTTCGGACCCTCACCGCTGACTGCGGCGCTCGCCGTGTGCGGATGGATCGGGGTGGGGCTCAGCCTCGGACTCGTGCTCACGAAGCTCTCGCACATGCAGTTCGACGACGCCGTCGAGACCGCGGACGCCGAGGAGTCCTGAGGCTCAGCGGCTCAGTTGGAGCCGGGAAGGTCGAGCTCCTGCCCGGTGATCTGCTGGAACCAGTCGCCGAGTCCGGTCTCGTAGTCGCTCGCGCACGTCAGCTCCGCCTGCTGGGTGATCGCATCCCGGACGCACTCCTCGTACGCGGTCTGGACGGGCCAGAGGACGACGGAGGACATCGTGGAGAAGATGAGGTAGATGCTCAGCAGGCCGCCGAGTACGCCGAGTGAGATGCTGCGACGCTGCTTCGCCCTGACCACGGCGATGATGTAGCGGATCGACCACACGATCGCGGCGATCGCGAAGCCGGCCGCGGCGAGCTTGAACGGCAGCGGGTACGTGAACGTCAGCACGGCGGCGAGGACGAGGAGGACGAGGATGAGTCCGTGCCGCGCGGGCGCTGCCTGCCTCTCCTCTTCGGGAGTGGGGGCGTTCTTCTCTTCGGTGCTGTTCGGTGACGTCACCCCCACATTTTGTCACAGTCGACTGGCAAACGCCTCGGCGCGAAGCAGTGCACCCGGGACGGGCACGGGCCGACGCGTGGATAGAATGGATCCGTGCGCATCGTTCTCCTGGCTTCCGGTTCAGGCACCCTCACCCAGGCCGTCATCGACGCCTTCGCCGGGCCCGCCCGCGCCGAGGCGGGTGTCGAGATCGTCGGCATCGGCTCCGATGCGGCAACCGCCGGTGTCCTCGCCCGCGCCGAGGCGGCGGGCATCCCGACCTTCGTCGTCCGCCCCCGGGACAGCGCGACCCGGGAGGACTGGAACCGGACGCTGCGCGACACCGTCGCGGACTTCGCCCCGGACTGGGTCGTGTCCGCGGGATTCATGCGCATCCTCGGCGAGGAATTCATCTCCGCCTTCCCCAACCGCATCATCAACACCCACCCGGCACTGCTGCCCGCATTCCCCGGCGCCCACGGCGTCCGGGACGCGCTCGCGCACGGGGTCAAGGTCACCGGGGGGACCATCCACCTCGTTGACGCCGGAGTCGACACCGGGCCGATCATCACGCAGTTCGCCGTCCCTGTCCACGACGGCGACACCGAGGAGACCGTGCACGAACGCATCAAGACCCGCGAACGCGAGGAAGTCGTCCGACTGCTGGCGTTCCTCACCGCCAACGACCTCGACATCGACGGTCGCCGAGTGCGGGGCTACCGCGCATGACCGTCCGACCCGACTCCACCCACACCGCACCCCAAGGAGGATCAGTGACAGGAACCCGCGCGATCAGGAGAGCGCTCATCAGCGTCTACGACAAGACCGGTCTCGAGGAGCTCGCCCGCGGGCTCGCCGCGGCCGGGGTCGAGATCGTCTCCACAGGATCGACGGCGGCGCGCATCGCCGACGCCGGGGTCGACGTCACGAAGGTCGAGGAGCTCACCGGCTTCCCCGAGACCCTCGAAGGCCGGGTCAAGACGCTCCACCCGCGCGTCCACGCCGGGATCCTCGCCGACTCGCGCAAACCCGATCACCTCGAGCAGCTCGACGAACTCGAGATCGCACCGTTCGACCTCGTCGTCGTCAACCTCTACCCGTTCGCCGACACCGTGGCCAGCGGCGCCGGCTTCGACGACTGCATCGAGCAGATCGACATCGGCGGACCCTCGATGGTCAGGGCGGCGGCGAAGAACCATCCCACCGTCACCGTCGTCACCGACCCGGCCGACTACTCAGCGGTCGTTGACGCGGCATCCGCCGAGGGCTTCGACGAGGGAGCCCGACGGGCCTTCGCCGCCCGCGCCTTCGCCCACACCGCGGCCTACGACTCCCAGGTCGCCGCCTGGTTCGCCGGGGAACTCGCCGCCGAGGGCGCACAGCCGGACTTCGCGGGACTGACCGGCGTCAAGCTCGCCGACCTCCGCTACGGTGAGAACCCCCATCAGGGGGCAGCCGTCTACACCGACGGCACCCGGGGGATCGCCGGTGCGAGACTGCTCGGCGGCAAGGCGATGTCGTACAACAACTACACGGACACGGATGCCGCGATCCGCGCCGCCTTCGACTTCGAGCGTCCCGCCGTGGCGATCATCAAGCACGCGAACCCGTGCGGCATCGCCGTCGCCGACACCCCCGCCGAGGCGCACCGGGCCGCGCACGCCTCCGACCCGCTCTCGGCGTACGGCGGAGTCATCGCCGTCAACCGCGAGGTCGACGCCGCGCTCGCCGAATCGATCAAGCCGATCTTCACCGAGTGCCTCGCCGCACCGTCGTTCTCGCCCGAGGCCCTCGAGATCCTCGCCGCGAAGAAGAACCTCCGCCTCATCGAACTCGGCGACGTCGACTTCCCGGCCCGCGAGTTCACGCAGATCACCGGCGGTTTCCTCGTCCAGGACCGTGACGTCTTCCAGGCCGCCGGTGACTCCGCGGAGGCGTGGACGCTGGCGGCCGGACCGGCGGCGACGCCCGAGGTCCTCGCCGACCTCGAATTCGCGTGGAAGGCCTGCCGGGCGGTGAAGTCCAATGCGATCCTGCTCGCGAAGGACGGGGCCTCGGTCGGCGTCGGCATGGGGCAGGTCAACCGCGTCGATTCCGCGAAGCTCGCCGTCGACCGCGCCGGCGCCGAACGCGCCGCCGGGTCCGTTGCCGCCTCCGACGCGTTCTTCCCGTTCGCCGACGGCCTGGAGATCCTCCTCGACGCCGGTGTCACCGCCGTCGTCCAGCCGGGCGGATCGATCCGCGACGACGAGGTCATCGCCGCCGCCGAGGCCGCGGGTGTCTCCCTCTACCTCACGGGGAGCCGCCATTTCTTCCACTGAGCGCACGCGCACCTCTCCCCGCCATGCCCGGCGGGGGAGAGGAGCGGTCGCCAAGCGCTGGATCTACTGGAAGCGCCGGTACGCCCACCCGGTGTCGAAGGACTGGGTGCTTCTGGCGTGCCTCGTCGCCATCGTCATCGCCGCGGCCTCAGCGTTCATCGACTTCCGCCTGGCGGCCATCGTGCTCGCCGCCGTCCCGGCAGGACTCGCGATGCTGCGGGCGATGCCGGCACCCTGGGGCGAGTTCTGGGTCAACAGGTCGAAGACCGTCGACATCCTCACGTGCCTGATCTTCGCCGTCCTCCTCGTCGGCCTCGCGTTCGTCGTTCCCCAGACGCGCTGATGCCGGCCGCGCGCCGTTGATGGCGAGGCCGTACAGCGCTCTGACCTCTGCCGATGCCGGGCAGTCGCCCTCCGACCGGTCAAGCTACTGTAGTTGAGATCACCGTCACTTTGTGAGGTGGCTGTGAAATCTGCCTCCCCATCTTGTCTCGGGCGCGGGAAGTGGCATCGTGGACTGCGTCAGGAGGTCCGAGAGGGCCTCTTCCGATGAAAGGAGACAGCATGGGATTTGATGACCTCACCAACAAAGCCAAGGACGCCTTGAATAGCGATAAGGGTGAAGAACTCAGCGACCAGGGCCTGGACAAGGGCGCTGACGCAGCCAACAACCTTTCCGGCGGCAAGTTCGAGGACCAGATCAACCAGGGCCGCGACGGCGCCGACGGTGCGATTGGCAACGAATGATCTTCAATCCATAGCCGCGTCCGGCATGGATGAGCGCCGAGGTGAAAGCGATTTCACCTCGGCGCTTCTTCGTGTCCGCACATCGGTGTCGCGCCCGGATGCCGCGCGCCCGGATGCCGGAGGAGTCGGCTCAGCCGAGCTTCTCGACCGGCGCGTACCGCAGCAGGAGGCGCTTCGTGCCGAGCGAGCCGAAGTCGACGACGGCAACGGTCTTGTCGCCGACGCCGTTGACCTCGGTGACGGTGCCGAGGCCGAACGATTCGTGGGAGACCTTCTCACCCACGGACACGGAGATGACTTCGCGATTGGGGCGGATGCGGTTGGGGAAGCCGCCGCCCGCCGCCGACGAGGACGACCGGCTGCTGCGCGAGGATCCGGTGCCGCGGGTCGACCCGCCGCCGTAGCTGCTGCCCGAGCTGTAGCCGCTGGAGCCGACGCCGCGTGATCCTGAGCCGAAGCCCCCGCCGCTGCCGAGCGGCGAGGAGAAGCTGCCGGTGCTCTCCCACTCGATGAGGTTCTCCGGGATCTCCGTGAGGAACCGGCTCGGCGGGTTGTACTGCGGCTGGCCCCACATGCTGCGGGTCTCGGCCCGCGTGACGATGAGCCGCTGGCGGGCCCGGGTGAGGCCGACGTAGGCGAGGCGACGCTCTTCGGAGAGCTCGCTGGGATTCTCGAAGGACCGGGCGTGCGGGAAGCCGCCGTCCTCGAGACCGGTGAGGAAGACGACGGGGAACTCGAGTCCCTTCGCCGTGTGCAGGGTCATCAGCGTGACCTGACCGAGTTCGGCGTCGGGGATCTGGTCGGTGTCCGAGGCGAGGGCGACCTGCTCGAGGAAGGCGTCGATCGAGGAGGTGCCGGCCGCCTCGGCGGGGGACTCGACGTCCGCGGACTGTGCATCGGCAGCGGATTCGGCGATCGCCTCGGCGGGGGCATCCTCCGGCCCGGGTGAAGCACTCGTGTCGTCGGCGTCGGTCGCCTCCACGGCTGCGGAGGGAACGGCGTCGGATTCCGCAGCCTCCTCGTCATCGGCGGCGGCGATCGTGCGCGTGGCGGCGAAGTCCTCGGCCACGGCGACGAGTTCGGCGAGGTTGTCGACCCGGGACTCGTCCTGCGGGTCCGTGCTCTTCTGGAGGGATTCGAGGTACCCGGACTGCTCGAGGATCGCCTCGATGACACGGGACACGGGAGCCGCCTCGGCGGTCGCGGAGAGGTCTCTCAGCAGGTCGTAGAACTTCTGCACCGCGGTCTGCGCACGCGAGGGCAGGTGGGGGATCTCCGCGAGGCGACCGAGGGCCGCGTAGAAGCTGATGCCCTCCCGGTCGGCGAAGTCGGCGATGATGCCCTCGGTGCGGTCGCCGATCGAGCGCTTGGGCACGTTGAGGATGCGCCGGAGGTTGACGTCGTCGTCGGGGTTGGCGATGACGCGGAGGTAGGCGAGGGCGTCCTTGATCTCCCGGCGCTCGTAGAAGCGCGTGCCGCCGACGACCTTGTACGGGATGCCCGAGCGGACGAGAGCGTCCTCGATCGCCCGGGACTGGGCGTTCGTGCGGTAGAAGACGGCGAAGTCGCCGTACGTGTACGTCTCGTCGTCGATGAGCTCGTCGATGCGGTCGACGACGAACCGCGCTTCGGCCTGTTCGTTCTCCGCGACCCAGCCGACGATCGGCTTGCCCCCGCCCTCGGAGGTCCACAGGCGCTTCTCCTTGCGGTCCTGATTGTTGGCGATGACGGCGTTCGCGGCGTCGAGGATGTTCTGCGTCGACCGGTAGTTCTGCTCGAGGAGGACCACCTCGGCGGCGGGGAAGTCCTTCTCGAACTCGACGATGTTGCGCACCGTCGCCCCGCGGAACGCGTAGATCGACTGGTCGGCGTCGCCGACGACGGTGAGCTCGGCACCGCCGGAGCCTCCGGCGCCGTCACCGGCCAGAGCGCGGATGAGCGCGTACTGGGCGGGGTTCGTGTCCTGGTACTCGTCGACGAGGATGTGCCGGAACCGCCGGCGGTAGTAGTCGGCGACCTCGGGGAAGGCGCCGAAGAGGTGGACGGTCTCGGCGATGAGGTCGTCGAAGTCGAAGGCGTTGGCGAGCTTGAGGCGCGCGGTGTAGCGGCGGAAGACGTCGGCGAGCACCTCGTCGGCCGGATTGTTGGGGCGGGGGACGAAGTCCTCGGCCGTCTGGAGCTCGTTCTTGAGGTTCGAGATCCGGTGGAGGATCGCCCGCGGGGCGTACTTCTTCGAATCGAGACCGAGCTCCTTGAGGATCTGCGCGACGAGGCGCTGCGCGTCCTGGGCGTCGTAGATCGTGAAGTTCGACTTCATGCCCAGCGTCTTCGCCTCGCGCCGGAGGATCCGCACGCAGGAGGAGTGGAAGGTCGAGACCCACATCGACCGCGAGGCGGGTCCGACGATCGCCGAGACGCGCTCGGCCATCTCCTTCGCGGCCTTGTTCGTGAACGTGATCGCGAGGACCTCGCCCGGGTGTGCGCGCCCGGTGGCCAGCGCGTAGGCGATGCGCCTCGTGAGCACCGTCGTCTTGCCGGAACCGGCGCCGGCGACGATGAGCAGGGGAGAGCCCGTGTGGACGACGGCTTCGCGCTGGCGGGGGTTGAGTCCCGACAGCAGTTCGTCGGCGGGCGAGGCGGCCGTGATGGAGGAGTTCTCAGTCATGTCGGAGTCCACGATACCGGTCGCCGCTGACGCGAGGGGACGCGCTCACCCTCGGCCGCTCTTCGGGCGCTGGGCAACTCGGCGCCGACTGGCTGAGCGGCTGAGCGCCCCGAAGGGGGCTGAGGACGCGGGTCAGCCGACGAAGACCGCGACGAGGACGTTGATGATCGCGAACGCGAACGTGAGATGTGCCATCGTCGCCGAGGGGTTCTTCGTCGCCACGGCTGCCCCGCCGGCACCGGATCCGGTCGTGCCGCCGGCAGCGAGTCCGCCGTTGTCGAGTCCCGCGGCGTACCGCTTCTGCTGCCGGTTGCCGATGAAGGCGAAGACCGTGACGAGGATCGCGACGACGAGCTTGATGCCGATCTTCATGTGGTTGACCTGGCCGTCACCCATCTCCGCGAGCCCGACGAGGAGGAGTCCGGTGACGAGCTGGAGGTACGAGGCATGGAGCATTCCGGGCAGCACGCGAGGGGCGCGGATGACCGTGAAATAGCCTCCCACGATGATCGCCATGCCGATAAGATGAAGGGTGAGCAGTACCTCGCGCAGAATTTCCATACCGTTCATCGTAATGGCATGATGGTGTCTCGTGAGCGCGGGCCCTGATTGACTGGCGCACGCTGTTCCGCCCTGGTGTAATGGCAGCACGCCGGCCTTTGGAGCCGTGCAGTATAGGTTCGAATCCTATGGGCGGAGCTGGCCCCATCCGACTTGCGAAGGATTCTTTTCAATGCCGCAGACCCGACCCGTAGCCGTCATCGTCCTGGCCGCCGGCCAGGGCACCCGGATGAAGTCGGCGCTGCCGAAGGTCATGCACCCCATCGGCGGTCGGTCCCTCCTCCACCACGCGATCGCCGCGGCGGCGGGGACCTCTCCCGACCACCTCGTCGTCGTCGTCCGCCACGAACGCGATCAGCTCGTCGCCCACCTCGAGGACCTCTCGATCACCTCGACGCGAACCGTCCTCGTCGCCGACCAGGATGAGGTGCCCGGCACCGGACGCGCCACCGAATGCGCGCTGACCCAGCTGCCCGCCGACCTCGACGGCACTGTCGTCGTCACCTACGGCGACGTGCCGCTGTTGACGACGGAGACGATCACCGGCCTCGTCGAGGTCCACGAAGGTGAGCGCAACGCCGTCACCGTCCTCTCCGCCGAGGTGGGCGACCCCACCGGCTACGGACGCATCGTCCGCGACGGCGCCGGCAACCTCCTGCGCATCGTCGAGCAGAAGGACGCGACCGAGGCCGAGCGCGCCATCCACGAGATCAACTCCGGCATCTACGCCTTCGACGCCGCCGCCCTGCGGACGGGCCTGTCGTCCCTGACGACCGACAACGCCCAGGGCGAGAAGTACCTCACCGACGTCGTCGCCGTCTCCCACGACGCCGGCCTGCCCGTCGCCGCGACCGCGACCGACGACCTCTGGCAGGTCGAGGGCGCGAACGACCGCGTCCAGCTCGCGCAGCTGGGCAAGGAGCTCAATCGCCGCACCTGCGAGAAGTGGATGCGCGCGGGCGTGTCGATCATCGACCCGGACACGACGTGGATCGACGTCGACGTCTCCCTCGGCCAGGACGTCACGCTCCTGCCCGGAGTCCAGCTCCTCGGCGCCACCGACATCGGGGACGGCGCAGTCGTCGGACCGGATTCGACGCTCAAGGACACCGAGGTGGGGGCCGGCGCCCAGGTCGTGCGCACGCATTCGGAACTCGCGATCGTCGGCCCCGGAGCCAGCGTCGGACCGTTCGCCTACCTGCGTCCGGGGACCAACCTCGGCGCTGACGGCAAGATCGGCACGTTCGTCGAGACGAAGAACGCGGAGATCGGACCCGGGGCGAAGGTGCCCCACCTCTCCTACGTCGGCGATGCGGAGATCGGGGAGGGCACGAACATCGGCGCCGCCTCGGTGTTCGTCAACTACGACGGCGTCGCCAAGCACCGCACGACGGTCGGCAAGCATGCACGGATGGGCTCGGACAACATGTACGTCGCCCCTGTGACGGTGGGCGACGGCGCCTACTCGGGTGCCGGCACCGTCGTGCGCAAGGATGTCCCTGCAGGGGCGCTCGCCATCAACGTGGCACCGCAGCGCAACCTGGAGGGCTGGGTTGAAGCCAATCGCCCCGGCACGCCCGCAGCGCGGGCCGCCGAGGCCGCATCCGAGGGGGAGCGGATCAGTGAATGAGATAACGACGGCGGGCGACAAGAAGCTCGTTCTGGTCAGCGGACGGGCGAACCCCGAACTCGCTGAGCAGGTCGCGGAGAACCTGGGGACGGAACTGCTCCCCACCGACATCTACAACTTCGCCAACGGCGAGATCTACGTCCGGTTCTCCGAGTCGGTGCGCGGCTGCGACGTCTTCGTCCTCCAGTCGCACAGCGCTCCCATCAACGAATGGCTGATGGAGCAGCTCATCATGGTCGACGCCCTCAAGCGCGCCTCGGCGAAGCGGATCACGGTCATCGCGCCGTTCTTCCCCTACGCCCGCCAGGACAAGAAGCACCGCGGCCGTGAGCCGATCTCCGCCCGCCTCGTCGCTGACCTCTACAAGACGGCCGGTGCGGATCGCATCATCACCGTCGACCTCCACACCGCGCAGATCCAGGGCTACTTCGACGGTCCTGTCGACCATCTCATCGCGATGCCGATCCTCGCCGGCTACGTCAAGGACAAGTACCCCGGCGACCTCGCCGTCGTCTCACCCGACGCCGGCCGCATCAAGGTCGCGGAGAACTGGTCGAACGCGCTCGGCGGGGTGCCGCTGGCCTTCATCCACAAGACCCGTGACATCACCCGGCCGAACGAGACGAAGGCCAACCGCGTCGTCGGTGAGGTCGAAGGCCGCACGTGCGTGCTCGTCGACGACATGATCGACACCGGCGGCACGATCGTCCAGGCCGCCGACGCCTGCATGGCCGCCGGTGCGAAGAACGTCATCGTCGTCTCCACCCACGCCGTCTTCTCCGGTCCCGCCGTCGAGCGCCTCGAGAACTCCGTCGCCGAGGAGGTCATCGTCACGAACACGCTGCCGCTGACCGAGGACAAGATGTTCGACAAGCTCACGGTGCTCTCGATCGCCCCGCTCATCGCCCGCGCCGTCCACGAGGTCTTCGAGGACGGGTCGGTGACGAGCCTCTTCGAGGTCTGAGCTCCCGCACCTCCGAACGCACCCCCGCCGCCGGTGGGGGTGCGTTCGCATTCACTGCCCGGTTGCTGTGGTCGGCGGGCTGCCGACGGCGCGCTGCGGTCGGCACACTGAGCTCGGCAGTGCGAGGTCGGAACAGCTGAGCGGCCGACGGTGCGCTCCGGCGTTCTACACTGAGGAGTGAGCCGAGGAAGGGAGCCGTGACGATGTCGACCCACGACTACAACCGCTACCGGGTGGATGTCGCCGGAGGCCAGCTCTCCGTCGGCGTCTGGGAGCCGATCTCCGCCGAGCCCGGGCCCGTGCCCACCGTCTGCGTCATCCACGGGATCACCTCGAACCACCTCTTCTTCGCCGGTCTCGTCCCGCTCCTGTCCGGTGTCCGCATCATCGGTCCCGACCTGCGCGGACGGGCCGACTCCCGGCTCCTCGGGGCTCCCTTCGGAATGGTCGCGCACGCCGAGGACGTGCTCGCCGCGATCACCACGTTCTCCGATTCGAGTGCCGTCACCCTCGTCGGGCATTCGATGGGAGGCTTCGTCGCGATGACCCTGGCCGGTCTGCCGGCCGCCCTGGACAGCGATGGCCGGGAGGCCGCCGAGGCGACCGTCCGCTTCCGCGGCCCCGTCCTCATCGACGGGGGACTTCCCCTCCCGCTCGCGCTGCCGGGTGCGGGGACGAGCGCGGGGTCCGCCGCTGGCTCCGACCGCGACAGCGACGACGGGCTCAACGCCGCGCTCGACACCGACGATCTCATCGCCGCGGTGCTCGGCCCGGCCGCCGAGCGGCTGTCGATGAGCTTCGACACCGTCGAGGAGTACCTCGCGTTCTTCGCCGCCCACCCCGCCTTCGCCGACGGACTCGACACGGTCGCGACGGAGAGCTTCGTCTACGACCTCGCGGCGAAGGACGACGACACGTTCCAGCCCTCGACGTCGGTCGAGGCGATGCAGGCCGACTCCGCGGACATGTACGCAGGCACGGCGTACCCCGCGGCCCTCGCGGCGGTGATGGGCGATGACGAACGTCAGGCCGACGTGACGTTCCTCTGTGCGGAACGCGACCTCGTCGCCGCCGAGCCCGGACTCTATCCGCCCGCGGTCGTCGCGAACTTCGCCGAGGAGTGGCCGCGGATGCGGATCGTCGAGGTGCCGGGCACGAACCACTACGACATCCTGCTCACCCCCGAGGGCATCGAGGCGTGTGTGAGCGCGGTGACCTCACGACTTGGAACAGCCACGGAGGGTGCCGTAGAATAGTCGGGTTGCCTCGGCGAGGGAAGCGGCTGCGCTTCCGTGATCGACGCGGTCCTGACCCACTCCTGCGGTGCCCGGCACCCGAGTGCGGCTGGCTGTTTCGCCGTGGTGCATGAGCAATCACCACGAAGGAGAGAAAATGGCTGACTTCACACTCATCGCCGAACCCCGTGACGAATTCGGCAAGGGCGCAGCACGGCGCATCCGCCGCGCCGGTCGCATCCCCGCGGTCGTCTACGGCCACGGCGGCGATCCCGTCCACGTCTCGCTCGACGGCCACGCCACGATGATGGCCCTCAAGCACGCCAACGCGCTGCTCGAGATCAAGAGCACCGACGGATCGAAGAACGTCCTCGCGATCGCCCGCGACGTCCAGATCGAGCCCGTCCGCCGCGACATCGAGCACGTCGACCTCATCATCGTCAAGCGCGGCGAGAAGATCGAGGTCGACGTTCCCGTCCACGTCATCGGCGAAGCCGCGCCCGGCACCATGGTCTCGCAGGTCGAGTCGACGCTCGCCGTCCTCGCCGACGCGACCAAGCTGCCCGAGCTCTTCGAGGTCAACGTCGAAGGCCGCCCGGCCGGTGAGCACATCCTCGCCGAGCAGGTCGAGCTGCCCGCCGGCGTCGAGCTCGTCGCCGACC
Organism: Brevibacterium sp. XM4083; assembly: GCF_006489205.2. Taxonomy (GTDB): domain Bacteria; phylum Actinomycetota; class Actinomycetes; order Actinomycetales; family Brevibacteriaceae; genus Brevibacterium. The sequence goes on from NZ_VFYR02000005.1 coordinate 30,041, forward strand.
CCGAGCTGCTCATCGTCAACGTCTCCGAAGAGGTCGAGATGGACACCGAGTCCGACGCCGACGAGACCACCGACGAGGAGACCACGGACGAGGAGTCGACCGACGAGGCTGCCTCCGAGGAGGAGTCCTCCGACGAGGAGTGACCCCACTGGTCTGACCGGCCGGTCTGACCGCGCTGGTCTGAGACGGACCACCGTCCCGTGAGTCGCTGATTCGGCGGGCCGCCACCGTGGCGGCCCGCCGAACTGCATAGTGTGGGACGTGTCGAGGAGAGCGGCGACGACTCCACCGTTGTGTTGACGTGAGCGCAGCTGCCGGCGCCCGGTTCGCCGAGGCGGCGGAAACGTATGAGGAGAGGACTGCGATGAGCAGCGAACCATGGCTGGTCTTCGGACTCGGCAACCCGGGGCCGGAGTACGCGGCGACCCGGCACAACATCGGTCAGATGGTCGTCGCCGACCTCGCCCGGCGGTGCGGGATCACCCTCAAGCGGACGAAGATGGCCGCGAACGCAGGCACCGGGCGGCTGCCGCACGGACGCGTGCCCGGCGTCCCCGGCCCGCGCGTCGTGCTGGCCACCTCGACGGGGTACATGAACAACTCCGGCGGCCCGGTCCGCCAGCTCGCCGACTTCTACTGCATCGACCCCGACCACATCATCGCCGTCCATGACGACGTCGACCTGCCCTTCGACACGATCAAGGCGAAGATCGGCGGGGGAGAGGGCGGCCACAACGGCCTGCGGTCGATGACCTCGGCGCTGGGCACGAAGGACTACGTGCGCATCCGCGCGGGCGTCGGCCGCCCGCCCGGACGCCAGGACACCGCCGACTACGTGCTCCGTCCCTTCTCGAAGGACGAACGCACCACGCTGCCGATCTTCGTCTCCGATGTCGCTGACGCCGTCGAGATGCTCATCATCGACGGTCTGCTGCCCGTCCAGGAGAAGTTCCACGCCCGCAGCTGAACCGGGGCTGCGCAACGGACGGACCGCCTCGGCGAGGTCGGTTCGGGTCCGCGCAGACGCCGCGCTCACGTCTCCTCGACTGCTCATGCCAGCCGGACCGTTCACGCCAGTCGGACCGCTCATGCCGTCGTGCGCGAGCCCTGCCTGCGGTGGATGAGCCACGCGGCGAGGACGCCGCCGATGAAGCCGAAGAGATGACCCTGCCAGGAGACGCCGTTGGCCTGCGGGAGCATGCCGAAGACGAGGGAGGCCCCGTAGGTGATGAAGATGAAGAACCCGATCGTGAAGTAGATGATCTTGCGGAGGACGTCGTCGGTGAACCACGTCCGCACCGCGAGGTAGCCGAAGTAGCCGAAGACGATCCCCGAGGCGCCGACGATGTACGTCCCCGGTGTCGTCGTCAGCCACGCCCCGACCCCGGCGACGACCGCGGTGATCGCGGTGACGAGCCAGAAGCGGCGGGCGCCCTCGGCAGCGATGAAGAGGCCGAGGACGAGGAACGGGAACGTGTTGGCGAGCAGATGACCGAACCCGGCGTGGAGGAGCGGGGAGGTGATGACGCCGTAGAGCGAGATCGGATTCCAGGCCTGGAGACCGAGGAGGTCGAGGTCGGCGGGCAGGATCGCATCGACGATCTCGATGATCCACATGAGCGCGAGGAGGACGAAGACCGGGGCGAATCGCGAGAGTCCGCCGCCTCGGCCGACCGCCGATCTCATGCGGTCGCGCAGGGACGGCTGGGCTCCCGCCCGGGGCTGGCCGGGGGTGGGTGAGTCGGTGCCGAAGAGGAGGCGGGACTCCTCGGCGGTGAAGCGGGGGGATTCGTCGGAGCTCATGACCCGATTATCCAAGACGAAGTTTGGAGAACACCCAGAGACACCCGTGTGCGCAGGCAATCGTGACCGTTCCGTCACTGACCGTCCAGGGTCCGGCGGCGAGGTCAGCGCCTGACCTCGCCGAGGCGGTTCGCCGGGAGCAGTGACCCTGACCTGGGCGCGGAGTGCGAGCCCGGGGTCCGACCGGCGGTGCCGCTGTGCGCCGCCGGCGAACAGCAGGGTCCCGTGTCCGTCCCGTGGCCTAGAATTGTGGGGTGCTCACCGGACTCGATCTCACGCTGCAGAACCCCGCCGTCACAGAACTCGTCGAAGCCATGGGCGACCCGGCGACGACGCACGGCACCATCGACGCGATCCGCGGACTGTGGCCCTCGATCCTGCGCCGGACGGTGACCGCGGGTGAGGCCACCTCCCCGCAGCTCATCGTCACCGCCACGACGCGTGAAGCCGAGGACCTCGCGCGGTCCCTGGCCGACTGGGTGCCCGCGGAGTCGATCGCCGTCTTCCCCAGCTGGGAGACGCTGCCGCATGAGAAGCTCTCACCCCGGTCGGACACCGTGGGCCAGCGCCTCGAGATCCTCCGCCGCCTCGCCCACCCGAAGCCCGGCCGCGGTCTCACCTTCGTCATCGCCCCCGTGCGCGCGTTCCTCCAGCCCCTGGCCAAGGGCCTCGGCGAGATCCCGCCGATCGAGGTCGCCGTCGGCGACGAGACCGACATCGAGGAGCTCTCCGCCCGCCTCACCGAACTCGCATACACGCGCGTCGACATGGTCTCCCGGCGCGGCGAATACGCGGTGCGCGGCGGCATCGTCGACATCTTCCCGCCGACGGCCGATCATGCCCTGCGCATCGAGTTCTTCGGCGACGAGGTCGATGAGATCCGCGAGTTCGCCGTCACCGATCAGCGGTCGATCCCCGCCGAGGCCGACGCCGAACCCCTGCGCCTCTCGGCACCCCCGGTTCGCGAACTCCTCCTCACCGACTCCGTGCGGGCACGGGCGGCCGAACTCGCCCCGACCCTGCCGGCGGCTGCCGACATGCTCGAGAAGATCGCCGCCGGCATCGCCGTCGAGGGCATGGAATCGCTCACCGCGGTCCTCGCCGACGGCATGGAGCCGCTCATCGCGCTCCTGCCGGCGGGCACGAAGATCATCATCGCCGAACCCGAGCGCGTGCAGGCGCGCGCCGCCGACCTCGTCGTGACGACGAATGAGTTCCTCGAAGCCGCGTGGTCGGGGGCAGCCGGCGGCGGCGAGACGCCCATCGACCTCTCCGCGGCGACGTTCCGCACGGTCGACGAGATGCGCGAGGGCGCCGCACTCATCGGACTCGCGTGGTGGGAGATCGGGGGCTTCGCCGCCGACGCCGAGATCGCGGCGCCGGGTGACAACATCTTCTCCCTCCCGGCCCGGCCCCCGAAGGGCTACGCCGGGGACGTCGAGGCGATCCTCGCCGATGTCAGGGGACTCATCCACGACCAGTGGCGGATCCTCGTCCTCACCGAGGGCCAGGGACCGGGCAAGCGCATGGTCGAGGTGTTCTCCGAGGCCGGCATCCCCGCGACCTTCGTCGACGACCCCACCGACGTGCCCCCGGCGCTGGTGACCGTGACGACGGCAGCGCCCTTCGGCGGCTTCGTCTTCGACGACCTCAAGCTCGCCGTCCTCACCGAGGCCGACGTCCTCGGGCGCGCCGCCGCCACCTCGACGCGGGACATGCGCCGGCTGCCGACCCGCCGCAAGCGCAACCAGGTCGACCCGCTCAACCTCGCACCCGGCGACTTCGTCGTCCACGAACAGCACGGGGTCGGGAAGTTCGTCGAGATGACCCAGCGGACGACGGGCAAGGGCGCGGCGAAGCACACCCGCGAATACCTCATCATCGAATACGCACCCGCTAAACGCGGGCAGCCCGGTGACCGCCTCTTCGTCCCCAGCGATGCCCTCGACCAGGTCAGCCGCTACGTCGGCGGGGAGAACCCGAGCCTGAACAAGATGGGCGGCGCCGACTGGCAGACGACGAAGGCGAAGGCGCGCAAGGCCGTCAAGGAGATCGCCGGAGAGCTCGTGCGCCTCTACTCGGCGCGCCAGGCCACCGTCGGCCACGCGTACGGGCCCGACACCCCGTGGCAGCGCGAACTCGAGGACGCCTTCCACTACGTCGAGACCGGCGATCAGCTCACGACGATCGACGAGGTCAAGGCCGACATGGAGAAGTCCATGCCGATGGACCGCCTGATCTGCGGCGACGTCGGCTACGGCAAGACGGAGATCGCCGTGCGCGCAGCCTTCAAGGCGATCCAGGACGGCAAGCAGGTCGCCGTCCTCGTCCCGACGACCCTGCTCGTCCAACAGCACTTCGAGACCTTCGCCGAGCGCTATGCAGGATTCCCCGTCACCGTCGGGGCGCTCTCCCGCTTCCAGACGAAGGCGGAATCGGAGAAGGTCGTGTCCGACCTCGCCGACGGCAAGCTCGACCTCGTCATCGGCACCCACCGCCTGCTCAGCGGCGAGGTGCGGTTCAAGAACCTCGGTCTCGTCATCATCGACGAGGAGCAGCGCTTCGGCGTCGAGCACAAGGAGACTCTCAAGGCGATGCGGACCAACGTCGACGTCCTCGCGATGTCGGCGACCCCGATCCCGCGCACCCTGGAGATGGCGGTCACCGGCATCCGGGAGATGTCGACGCTTGCGACCCCGCCGGAGGAGCGCCACCCCGTCCTCACCTATGTCGGGAAGTACGAGGACCAGCAGGTCAAAGCCGCGATCCGCCGTGAGCTCATGCGCGAGGGCCAGGTCTTCTTCATCCACAACCGGGTCAAGGACATCGAGGCCGTCGCCGCGCACCTCGCCGAACTCGTGCCCGAGGCTCGCATCGCGATCGCCCACGGCAAGATGAACGAGCACCGGCTCGAGCAGGTCATCGTCGACTTCTGGGAGAAGAAGTACGACGTCCTCGTGTGCACGACGATCGTCGAGACCGGCATCGACATCGCGAACGCGAACACGCTCATCATCGACCACGCCGACCGGTTCGGCCTCTCCCAGCTCCATCAGCTGCGCGGACGGGTCGGCCGCGGCCGCGAACGCGCGTACGCGTACTTCCTCTACCCGCCCGACACGCAGCTCACCGAGACCGCGCTCGACCGCCTCACGACACTGGCCGCGCACACCGAGCTCGGTGCGGGCATGCAGGTGGCGATGAAGGACCTCGAGATCCGCGGAGCCGGCAACCTCCTCGGCGGTCAGCAGTCAGGCCACATCGAAGGGGTCGGCTTCGACCTCTACGTCCGCCTCGTCGGGGAGGCCGTCGCGAACTTCCGCGGCGAGGACACCGAACCGGAAGCGGACATGCGCATCGAACTGCCCGTCGACGCGCACCTGCCGGCCGACTACGTCGACCACGAACGGCTGCGCCTCGAGGCGTACCGGAAGCTCGCGGCCGCGGCGAACGAGGACGAGCTCCAGGAGGTCCTCGACGAACTCGTCGACCGCTACGGTCCCTACCCCGAGGCGGTCGGCGTGCTCGCCGACGTCGCCCGACTGCGCATCCGCGCCCGGGCCTCCGGGGTCAGCGACATCGTCGTCCAGGGCAACTTCGTCCGCTTCGGGCCCGTCGAACTCGAGGACTCCCAGCTCGTGCGGCTCAAGCGCCTCTACCCGAAGTCCCTGCTCAAACCCGCCATCCGCTCGGTCCTCGTGCCCAAGCCGATGGCCGGCGACGGGTTCGGGGCCAAGGAGATGACGGACTCGGACATCCTCCGCTGGGCCCACCAGTTCCTCGACGCGATCGTGCCCGCCGCACCCGCCGAGGTGGTCCCCTCCGTCGTCGTCGACGCGGGGGTGTGAGGCGGCCGTGGACGAGAACGCGAGTGTCATGGCCGAGCGCTTGGAGGGGGCCGTCGAGGCGATGGCGGTGCTGCGCGCGCGGTGCCCGTGGTCGTCCGAGCAGGACCATCGGAGCCTCATCCGGTATGCCCGCGAGGAGACCGAGGAGCTCATCGACGCCCTCGAGGAGCTCACCGCCGACCCCTCGCCGGGCAACCGCGACCACGTCGTCGAGGAGCTCGGCGACGTCCTCTACCAGGTCCTCTTCCACGCAGCCCTCCTCGATGAGAGCGGCGGATCGGAGTACGGGACGACACTCGGGCAGGTCATCGACGCGCTCGAGGCCAAACTCATCCGTCGCCATCCGCTCGCCTTCGACGGACACGGGCGTGAGGGGCCGATGCCGTCACTGGCCGACGTCGAGAGGGAGTACCGTCGGATCAAGGCCGCAGAGCGCGCGCAGAGAGCCGCCGAGCGCGCACAGACCGGGACATCCGCGGAAGCGGCACCAGCAGAGAGGGACGCAGAGTGAGCTTGGACAGGATCGACATCGAGGGCACGTTCAACTTCCGCGACCTCGGCGGGGCCCCGGTGACCGGGGGAGCAGCCACAGGCGGGACGGCCGACGCATCGTCGGTGGCGACCGGTCGGGTGTTCCGCGCCGACGGTCTCGCCCAGCTCACCGACCGGTCCCGGGAGGAGCTCGCCCGGCTGGGGATCACGGCGGTGGTCGACCTCCGCGACATCGGCGAGCGGGACAAGCACCCCGATGCGCTCGAGGGCCTCGACATCGACTACATCGCCCTGCCGATCTTCGAGGACAAGTTCTTCCCAGCCGCCCCGCTGTCGCAGGAGGAGATGATCGAATTCGCCGAGACCACGGGAATCGACCTCAGCGACCGGTCCCTGCGCCGCATCTACGACTACCTCATCGCCCACTTCGGCCCTCGGCTCGCCCTCGCCGTCGACACCGTCGCCGACCGCTGCGAGACCGGCGTCGTCTTCCACTGCTCAGCCGGCAAGGATCGCACCGGGCTCGTCGCGGCCTTCGTCCTCGCCCTCCTCGGGGTCGACCGGGACGACATCCTCGACGACTACACGGTCACGGAGGACCACCTCGGCGGATCCTTCCTCGAGAGCATCCGGCGCAACTATTCCGATGCCGGCATCTCCGGCAACCTCGCCGAGGCGGCGACCTCGGCCCCGCGCGAACTGCTGGCGGGAATACTCACCTCCCTCGATCGGACGTACGGCAACGATGCGGTGGAGAAGTACCTGCTCGAGAACGGGATGGACCCGCAGACTCCGGCGCGGCTGCGTGAACGGCTCCTGCAGGTCAGCGACGGGCAGGCGGCGTAGCCCGGGTTCCGCGCATCGAGCGGGGCCGGGCGGTGCCCGGTTGTGCACTAAGCTTGCGGGCAGGCACATGTTTCCCATGTGACACCGACTGCTAAGGAGTAATCAGTGGCTGAGATCGTTGCCGCAAACGCCCGTGAAATCTTGGATTCCCGGGGCAACCCCACCGTCGAGGTGGAAGTGCTCTTGGCCGACGAGTCCGTCGGTCGCGCGGGAGTGCCCTCCGGCGCCTCCACCGGTGAGTTCGAGGCCGTCGAGCTGCGTGACGGCGATCCCGAGCGTTACCTCGGCAAGGGTGTGACGAACGCCGTCGAAGCCGTCATCGATGAGATCCACGAGGCCATCGTCGGCCTCGAGAGCGATGATCAGCGCCTCGTCGACCAGGCCCTCATCGACCTCGATGGGACGGAGAACAAGTCCCGCCTGGGCGCGAATGCGATCCTCGGAACCTCGCTGGCCGTCGCCCGCGCGGCAGCGGTGTCGGCCGATCTCCCGCTCTACCGCTACCTCGGCGGCCCGAACGCCCACGTCATGCCGGTGCCGATGATGAACATCCTCAACGGCGGATCGCATGCCGACTCGAACGTCGACATCCAGGAATTCATGATCGCCCCGATCGGTGCGGCGAGCTTCCATGAAGCGCTGCAGTGGAGCGTCGAGGTCTACCACGCGCTCAAGGGCGTGCTCAAGGAGCGCGGCCTCTCCACCGGTCTCGGCGACGAGGGCGGGTTCGCGCCGAACCTCGAGTCGAACGCCGCGGCCCTCGACCTCATCCTCGAAGCCATTGAGATCGCCGGTCACCGTCCCGGCCGTGACATCGCGCTCGCCCTCGACGTCGCGTCCTCGGAGTTCTTCAAGGACGGCGCCTACGAGTTCGAAGGCGAGAAGAAGTCGGCCGAGGACATGGCCGCCTACTATGAGGACCTGCTGAGCAAGTACCCGCTCGTCTCGATTGAGGATCCGCTCGACGAGAACGACTGGGAGGGCTGGGCGAAGCTCACCGCCGCGATCGGGTCGAAGGTCCAGCTCGTCGGCGACGACCTCTTCGTCACCAACCCCGAGCGCCTCGAGCGCGGCATCGACAACGACACCGCGAACTCGCTGCTCGTCAAGGTCAACCAGATCGGCACGCTCACCGAGACCCTGGACGCCGTCGAGCTCGCGCAGACGCACGGCTACACGACGATGATCTCGCACCGGTCCGGGGAGACCGAGGACACGACGATCGCCGACCTCGCCGTGGCGACCAACGCCGGCCAGATCAAGGCGGGCGCGCCCGCCCGCTCCGAGCGCGTCGCGAAGTACAACCAGCTGCTGCGCATCGAAGAGCAGCTCGGCGATGCCGCCCGCTACGCCGGCAAGCGCGCATTCCCGCGCTTCGAAGCCTGAGCGACTGAGCTGGCAGGTCCCTGTCGGCTGATTCCCGGCGGCGGATTTCCGCAGGCAGGACCCCACCTACACCGAGGCGGGGGTCGAGTGATCGTTCGCGGTCACCCGTCCCCCGCCTCGGCGCTCGCGCAGCCACTGCTCGCGGCGGCGCTCCCCGCCTGTGGATAACTCTGGGGATGGAGTGTGGGCGGCTGTGGACAACGACGGTGGGCGATGTCGGTGCGTGAATCGCGGCGTCCGCGATGCCTGCGGAATCGCCGACACCGAACACGCCACGGCGTGGAAATCCCGGCACGCCCCGACCCGACCAGGCAGACTTATCTGTGTTGCGGCTGCCTTCCCAATCCCCGGCCGCAGAGGAAGAGTCATGGTTCCGAGCAAACCGAGAAGAACTGCCCCGAAGACGGCTCCCGGCAAAGCCGCTCCTCGGCGACGCCCGAAACCCGTCGTCGAGGCGACCGCGAGCCGTGATGCGCGCGGGCGCCGGATGTCCTGGCAGGCCGGAGTGTTCCTCGCTGTCATCGCCATCGTGCTCGTGACGTTCCTGCCCTCGATCAACTCCGCACTCAAGCAGGCGCAGCAGATCGCGGCGCTCAACAATGAGATCGATTCCACCCGCTCCGAGGTCGAGGCGCTGCGGGAGAAGAACGAGAATCTCAAGGACCCGACCTACGTCGCCCGCAAGGCGAGGGAAGACCAGTACTACGTCGAAAAGGGCAAGAACGCTGTCATCGTCACCAACCAGGACTCGGAAGACGATGACGATTCGGACACAACGCGCCCACAGCGCAGCCAAGCCTGGTACCTTGAGTTGCTGGAGTCGATCGAGGAGGTCGGCAATTCGAGCAACACGACGGGAACGGACTGATGATCACAGAGTGCACCGAGGCGGACTTCGCAACGCTGAAGGAGCAGCTCGGACGCATTCCCCGCGGGGTCGTCGGCATCGCCGCCCGCAGCACCACCGGTGAGCCCCTCGTCGTCGCGACCGCTCCGCGCCTCGAGGACGGCACCCCCTTCCCGACGACGTTCTACCTCACCCACCCGGCCTACGTCGCCGAGTCCTCCCGCCTCGAAGCCGCGGGGATCATGGCCGAATGGACCGCGGAGCTCGGCACCGACGACGAGCTCGCCGCCGCCTATGCCCGAGCCCATGACTCCTATCTCGCCGTCCGCTCCGAGATCGGCTGCGCCGCCGGCATCGCCGAGGTCGAGGAGATCGCGGACTTCTCCGCCGGCGGCATGCCGACTCGGGTCAAATGCCTCCACGCCCTCGTCGGCCACGCCCTGGCCGCCGGGCCCGGAGCCAACCCGATCGGCGACCGTGCGATCGCCCTGATGACCGACGTTCCCACCCCTGCCGTCACCCCCGCCGAGGCGACAGCGGAGTCGACCCCGGGTGCGGACTCCGAGACAGGGCAGGGGTCCCCGGCCGCCGCGTCATCACCCGACGCCGCCTCGCAGACGACGGACTAGGAGAGAACCATGCGCGTTGCCGCCTTCGACTGCGGAACCAATTCGCTGCGCCTGCTCGTCGCCGACATCGATGAGTCCGGCCGGATGACCGAACTCCTCCGTCAGACCCGCATCGTCCGCCTCGGCCAGGGAGTCGACGCCACGGGGGAGTTCGCCCCCGAAGCCCTTGAACGGACCTTCGCCGTGACCCAGGAGTACGCCGACGCCGCCGCGGAGTTCGCGCCGGAGAAGATCCGCTTCGTCGCCACCTCGGCGAGCCGGGATGTGAAGAACCGGGACGAGTTCTTCGCCGGGATCTTCGCGATCCTCGGTGTCGTCCCCGATGTCATCACCGGGGATGAGGAGGCTCACCTGTCCTTCCTCGGCGCCACCGCCGGCCGTAGCGGGTCCGAGGGCCCGTTCCTCGTCATGGACCTCGGCGGGGGATCGACGGAACTCGTCCTCGGCACCGAGGCGGTCGAGTCCGCGGTGAGCATGGACATCGGATCGGTGCGCCTGACCGAGCGCCACATGAGCACCGATCAGCCCGACGACGCCCAGGTCCGCGCCGCCGTGACCGATATCGACGAGCACCTCGATCGCGCCGCCGAGGTCGTCGATCTGTCCGCGGCCCGCACCTTCATCGGCGTCGCCGGGACCGTGACGACCCTGACCGCAGGCATCCTCGAGCTCGACAGCTACCAGCGTGAGCGCATCCATGGGGCCGAGCTCACCGTCGCCGACGTCGAACGCCAGGCCGAGGCGCTCCTCCGGATGGACCGCGAGGCCCGTGCCGCACTGCCGTACATGCACCCCGGACGCGTCGACGTCATCGCCGCCGGCGGTCTGATCTTCGCCCGCGTCGTCGCCCGTGTCGCCGATGCCGTGCGCGCTGCGGGCGGCGAGCTCACCATCACCGTCTCCGAGACGGACATCCTCGACGGCATCGCCCTCGACCTCGCGTCATGATCGGAAGCAGCGCACCGCCGACGACGCGCACCGGGCGCCGCCCCCGTGCGCTGACGAAGCTTGCGCTCATCGGCGTCGTCCTCGGACTCGTCGTCGGCACCGCGCAGCCGGCCCTCGCCGCCCCGAAGCCGGGGCCCGGTCAGTGGTTCATCGGCGACTACGGCATCGAAGAGCTGTGGAAGACGACGACGGGCAAGGGCGTCAAGGTCGCCGTCATCGACTCCGGCGTCAACAAGGACCACGAGGACCTCAAGGACGTCGTGACGGCCGCGAAGGACTTCAGCGGCCTCGGCAAGGACGGCACGACACCGATCGGCGGCAAGGACACGATCCACCACGGCACCGCCGTGGCCGGCGTCATCGCCGGTCAGGGCGAGGGCGCCGGGCCGATCGGGGTGGCCCCCGACGCGGAGATCCTCTCCGCCTCGATGTGGCTCGGCCCCGACCGTCCCAAGGAATCGGGATCGACGCGTGAGCAGGCGGCGGAGGCGATCCGCTGGTCCGTCGACAACGGTGCGAAGATCATCAACATGTCCCTGGGCTGGGACGACCCCGCGTGGCCGTCGAGCTGGGACGAGGCATTCAAATACGCCTACGAGAAGGACGTCCTCGTCGTCGCCTGCGTCGGCAACGCTTCCCAGGGCGCGACCCAGGCGTGGTCGCCGTCGACGGTGCCCGGGGTCATCGGCGTCGGCGGACTCGGGAAGAACGGCCGGGTGCTCGACGCCTCGACGGCACCGGGGACCGCGGTCGACCTCATGGGCCCCGCCGCCGACATCCCCATCCCGTTCTACTCCGGCGGATACGCCGAAGGCCAGGGCTGCTCGTTTGCCGCGCCCGTCGTCTCCGGGGTCGCCGCCCTGATCCGCGCGGACAATCCCGACCTCAGCGCCGACGAGGTGGCCGCGAAGCTGCTCTCGACCGCGAAGCCCGTGACCGGGCACAAGGGTCAGAGCACGGCCGACAAACCCGACCCGACCGTCGGCTGGGGGCGGCTCGACCCGCAGGCGGCGATGGACTCCGATGTGCCGAAGACCGTGCCGAGTGCCGCCGACGATCTCGCCTCCTGGGTGACGATGCACCGGCGTGCCGAAGGCAGCGGCGGACAGACCGAGACCGCGGCGCCCGCCGAGGGCGACCAGCCGAAGGCCGTGGCACCGAAGGACGTCGTCGCCACCCAGTCGACGCCGACGCTCGGGTACGCCGCGCTCGGCGTCGGCGGCGCCATCGGACTCATCCTCCTTGCCGCGGCAGCGATCGTCTCCGCCCGCCGGAAGCGGATGCGGAGGCGACTCGGCGAGCCGTGATACGCGTCTCATCTGGGACGTCGATGATGATTAGTGAAAGTTTTCACAAGGGCCTAGGATGGGGTCATGGCTCTCATCAGAAACTCGAAACTGCGTCCACGCATCCTCGTCGTCGGCGGCGGATACCTCGGTCTCGTCACGGCCCAGAATCTGCTGAAGAATCTCGGCCGCGGTGAAGCCACCGTGACCGTCATCGACCCCAACCCGTACATGACGTACCAGCCGTTCCTCCCCGAGGTGGCTGCCGGCTCGATCGAGCCGCGTCATGCCGTCGTGCCGCTGCGCCGCAATCTGCCCGGCGCCGAGGTCATCACCGGCAAGGTCACGTCGATCAATCACGCCGACAAGTTCGTCGTCGTCGAACCTGAGAACGATGAGCCGTTCGAACTCGACTACGACCACATCGTCATGGCTGCCGGCTCCGTCGCCCGCACTCTGCCGATCCCCGGCCTCAAGGAGAACGCGATCGGCCTCAAGCGGATCGAGGAAGCCGTCGCCCTGCGCGATCACCTCCTCTCCCGCCTCGCCGACGCCGCCCTCATGGAGGACGACGACGAGCGTCGCAAAGCTCTCACCTTCGTCTTCGTCGGCGGCGGGTTCGCCGGCATCGAGCTCCTCGCCGAGCTCGAGGACGTCGTGCGCTCCGCGATCGCGCAGTACGAGACCCTCACCGAGGCCGACGTCCGCTTCGTCCTCGTCGAGGCCCTCGGCCGCGTCATGCCCGAGGTCGGCGAGGCGCAGGCCCGCTGGGTCGTCGAGCACCTGCGCGAGCGCGGCATCGACGTCTACCTCGAGACGTTCCTCCAGGACTGCACCGACAAGCGCGTCAAGCTCTCGAACGGCGAGGAGTTCGACGCCGACACCATCGTGTGGTCGGCCGGCGTCAAGGCCAACCCGGTCCTCATCGACTCCGACCTGCCGATCGACGAGCGCGGCCGCGTGACTGTGCGCGCCGACCTCCGCGTCGAAGGCGAAGACGGCGTCGTCGAGGGCGCGTGGGCCGCTGGTGACAATGCCGCGGTGCCCGATCTCTCCGGTGGCGGTGTGGGCGGCTACTGCGTGCCCAACGCCCAGCATGCCGTGCGTCAGGCGCCCGTGCTCGCCGCCAACGTGCTCGCCGCCCTGCGCGGAGAGACCGAGTTCAAGCAGTACTTCCACAAGACCATCGGATCGGTCGCCGGTCTCGGCCTCTACAAGGGCGTCTCGCAGATGGGCGACTTCGAAGCCCGCGGTCTCCTTGCGTGGCTCATGCACCGCGCCTACCACGGCTACGCGATCCCGAGCATCGACCGCAAGGTCAAGGTCTTCGGCAACTGGATCCTCAACTTCGTCCTCGGCCGCGACACCACGGAGCTCGTCGACCTCGACGTGCCCCGCAAGAGCTTCGTCGAGGCCGCGGAGTCGAAGCCGGTTCCCAAGAAGGAAGAGCCCGTCAAGGCCTGATGCTGACCACGTCTGACGGATAGAGTCCGCAGACGAGACCGACGCCCCGGGAGTGCGACCGCACTCCCGGGGCGTCGTCGTTGACAGGTGTCGGCGCGACCGCAGTCGAGCCCCACCTCGGCGACGGAGGCCGGTGACCCTGCCCCCACCGACGACGAGACGCTCGTCGAGGAGGACTCCCTCCCAGAGGGCCACTGCGGGACTGCTCCCGGGTCGATGACCGGCCTCGCGGTCTATCAGGGGACGAAGGAGACCGACTGCGACCAGGCGAGGACGGCTCCGGGGGCCTTGGACCGCGGCGTCGTGTGCACCAACGGCGCGATCTCCTCACAGGACTATTCGCTCAGCCGACGGTCAGAGGTCAGTTGACCTCGGAGTTCGCGACGGTGAAGCGGGCGTCGACATGCTGCGGGTCCTCGACGTCGTCGATGAGGGCGACGGCGAAGTCCTCGGCGGAGATCCGCTCACCGGCGGGTGCGTCGGTTCCCACGGCGTAGTAACCGGTGCGTTCGCCCGGGGCGATCTCCGGGGCGGGGGAGAGCATCGTCCACGGTGAGTAGTCGCCCGCCCGGAGCAACTCGAGGGCGCGGGTGCCCGTCTCCGCCTCGGCCTTGTAGACGGAGGGGAATCCGGGAGTGTCCTTGAGCATCGTCTCGCCGTCGACGAGCAGGGAACCGGCTCCGCCGACGACATAGAGCGGGGTGTCGCCGCTCGCCTCAGCGAGGATCTGCAGCGCCTGCAGCCATTCGCCGTGGTCGCCGCCGGTGCGGCTGGGGCCGGTGGCGGAGATGATGACGTCGTGGTCGGCGGCGACCTGCGCGTCGAGGGCGGCATCGGCCATGTCGCCGGTGAGGTTGTGGGCGACTCCGGGGACGTCGGTGCCCGTGCGGGTGATCGCCGTGACCTCGAGTCCGCGGCCGGCGGCTTCGGCCGCCACGCGCGAGCCGACCATTCCCGATGCGCCGAAGAGTGCGATTCTCATGATGAGTCCTTCCGTGGTGTGCGGTGCCTGATGCTGTGACGATATACTGAGGATAGAAGGTACCTCAAAGATACTATTGGAGTTCTCGCACAATGTTCGACTGGGAAGGCGACGCGTTCGACCCCGACTGTCCGACGCGCATCGTCCTCGACCGCATCGGCGACAAATGGACGGTGCTCATCATCGAGACCCTCGAGGCGGGGCCGCGCCGCTTCAACGAGATCCGGCTCGCCGTCGGCGGCATCACCCCGAAGGTGCTCACCTCGACGCTGCGATCCCTCGTCGCTGACGGGCTCATCGCGCGGGAGGCCTTCGCCGAGGTTCCCCCGCGCGTCGAGTACCGCCTCACCGACCTCGGTCGCTCCCTGCTCGAACCCGTCGCGGCGCTGCGCCGCTGGGCCGAGCTCAACGTCGCACGGATCGAGCACAACCGGGAGGCCGCCGAGGTGGCCGCTGAGACGGCGCTCCTGAGCTGAGGGGGCGCGCCGGCTCAGGTGTCGGCGATGCGGGCGAGCACCTCGGCGAGATCCCGCAGCTCACCGGCGATCCGGTACTGCCGGGGGTGGCCGGAGCGGACCCAGTTGTTCGTGATCATCGACGCGCTCGCGCCGTTCGTCATCGCCTTGAACTCGTCGACGTCGAGGGGCGCGGTGCGATCGGCGAGGAGCCGGGTCCGAAGTGCGGGGGAGAGGTTCTCCCAATGGTCGGCGGCCTCGTAGCCGATGACGTGCCAGTCCCGGCCGGCCTCACGGTAGGCCAGCGGGCGCTCCGGAACGGACACGGTGGGTGCTGGCGCTGTCGCCTCGGGAGCTGTCGCTTCCGGATCCGCCGCGGACCCGGACGGGCGTCCGGCATGCGGGTCGAGCCGACCTGCCGGTATGCGGTCATCGAAGAGCACGGCCGGTCCGGGGGCGGCGACCGTCATCGGGTCGTCGAGGCCGGTGACGGCCTGCGGGGGAGTGCCGGGGATGATGAGCGCTGAAGTCATAGGACGATCATGCCGGACTTCGCGGTCTCCGGCGACACGGTCCCCCCACTGGGACTCGAACCCAGACTGAATCGATTTTAAGTCGACTGCCTCTGCCGATTGGGCTACAGGGGGTGACGGCGCCGTGCCCGCAGTGGCCCTGCGCCGGCAGCGTGCTCATCGCCAGCATCACTATATCGTCCCCGCCTGGGGCCGCGATCTGAGACACGGCCGCGTCCGCGCTGACCAGGGACTAGCCTCACCCCATGACGATGCCCGCGCCCAGCCGACAGGCCTGGGTCATCCTCGTCGTCGGAGTGCTCGCACAGATGGCGGCGACCGTGGCGATCACCGGTCCCGCATTCCTCATCCCGTACCTCCACACCGAGCTCGGCTACTCGCTCACGCGCGCCGGGACCGTCGGGGTCGCCCCGAGCTTCGGACTCATCCTCACGCTCATCGCCTGGGGTGCGTTCGCCGACCGGTTCGGTGAGCGGCTCGCGATGACGCTCGGTCTCGGACTCACCGCGCTCGCTTCCGCCGCGGCCGTCCCGCTCTCCGCGTCGCCGGCCTGGCTCATCGTCACCGTTGCCCTCGCCGGGGCCGCGGCGGCCTCGGTGAACTCGGCGAGCGGACGCGTCGTCATCGGCTGGTTTCCCCGGCATCGGCGCGGCCTCGCCATGGGCATCCGCCAGATGTCACAGCCCTTGGGCACGAGCGTCGCCGCCCTCGCCGTCCCGCCGCTCGCCGCGGCCGGCGGCATCACGGCCTACCTCTGGTTCACCGCCGCCGTCACCGCGGTGCTGACGATCGTCACCGTCGTCCTCGTCCGGAACCCTCCCCGCGCCGAGGCGGCCCGTCCACCCAGCGCACCGGAGCACGGAGACCCAGGCACCGCCTCGGCGATGAATCCCTATCGCTCCGACGGGTTCCTCTGGCGCATCCACACGGTCTCCGCCCTCCTCGTCGTCCCGCAGTTCGCGTTCTCGACCTACGGGCTCATCTGGCTCATCGCCAACCAGGGAGTGCCTGCCGCGGTCGCCGGCGGGATCGTCGCGGCCGCGCAGATCATCGGCGCGCTCGGTCGCCTCATCATCGGCGCCGCCTCCGACGCCCTCGGCTCTCGGGTCGCGCTCATCCGCCTCGTCGCCGTCGCCGCCTGCGTCCTCACTCTCGCCGTCGCCCTCATCTCGCTCACCCCGCTGCCCCTCGTCGCCGCGCTCGTCTTCGTCCTCGCCTCGTCGGTATCGGTGGCCGACAACGGACTCGCCTTCGCCTCGGTGGCCGAGGCCGCGGGGCCGCGCTGGTCGGGGAAAGCGCTCGGGGCGCAGAACACGGGGCAGTTCGCGGTCTCGGCGCTCGTCGGACCCGGACTCGGGGCGCTCATCACCGCCTTCGGGTACCCGTGGGCCTTCGTCATCGTCGCCGCCGCACCGCTGATCGGCGCGGCCCTGGTTCCGAAACACGACGTCGATCGCATAACCTGATGTTCACCTCGCACCAGTACCGTCCGAGACGCCGGGGTCGTGACCGGGTCACGACACCTTCCCCCACACCGGCAGCTGAGCAGTGAAGGAGTCTTCGTGTCCATCCTCCCGAACGAGAACCTGCGTGAGTACATCGACAAGCTCAGGGTCGAAGGCTACACGGTCGCCGACAGCCACACGACCGACCCGCAGCTCATCGACCCGATGGGACGGGCGGTCGAGACGTGGCGCGAGGGCTACCCGTATCCGGAGCTGATGAACCGGGAGGAATACGAACTCGAGAAGTACCGGCTCCAGGTCGAACTGCTGAAGTTCCAGTACTGGGGCCAGGACACTGGAGCGAAGCACGTCATCGTCTTCGAAGGCCGCGACGCCGCCGGCAAGGGCGGGACGATCAAGCGCTTCACTGAACACCTCAACCCGCGTGCGGCCCGCGTCGTCGCCCTCAACAAGCCCTCCGACCGGGAGGCCGGGCAGTGGTACTTCCAGCGCTACATCAGCCATCTGCCGACGAACGGCGAGATCGTCATGTTCGACCGGTCGTGGTACAACCGGGCCAATGTCGAACGCGTCATGGACTTCTGCACAGACGACGAGTACGAGCGGTTCATGGAGCAGGCTCCCGTGTTCGAGAAGATGCTCATCGACTCCGGCGTCCACGTCACGAAGTTCTGGTTCTCCGTCACCCAGCGCGAGCAGCGCACCCGCTTCGCGATCCGCCAGATCGATCCGGTCCGGCGGTGGAAGCTCTCGCCGATGGACCTCGAATCACTGGGACGCTGGGACGACTACACGTTCGCGAAGGAGGAGACCTTCCGCCGCACGGACACCGACCACGCCCCGTGGATCACGATCAAGAGCAATGACAAGAAGCGCGCCCGCCTCAACGCGATGCGCTACTTCCTCAACCAGTTCGACTACGCGGGCAAGGACACCTCGATCGTCTACGAACCGGATCCGCTCATCGTCCGCCGCGGTCGCGACGCCGTCGACGACTGAGCACAGTCGGCCCCCGTGCGCTGCACGGGGGCCGGTGTCGTTCTCAGGCGGGCATCTCAGGAGGTCCGTCGTCGGAGGATTCGCCGGTGAGGACCTCATCGACGTCGACGAGGCCGTCGTCATCGGCCGTGCTGTCAGGTGCGTCGGCGCGGTGCTCGCCCGTCGTGCCGTCGGTGCCCGCTGCGCTGCCGCGCACGGTGTTGCCGTCCTCGTCGGTCGACACCTGCGGTGCCTTCGTCACCGCAGCCGCAGGCTCCGAGCTCTTGTCGGGGCTTGTGTCGGGGCTTGAGGTCTCATCGGGCGGGGTGGTCTCGGAGCTCATGAGCATGTCCTTTCTGCAGAGGTGCGGTGAGCGCGGTGCTCACCGCTGGGGTCCAGGGTGCCTCGGCGGTCACGGGGTCGGCTGGCCGCCGTTGACGTTGAGGGTCTCACCGACGACGTAGCTCGACTCCGGGGACGTGAGGAACACGTAGGCGGGCGCCACCTCGGTGGGCTGACCGGCCCGCCCGAGAGCGGTGTCCTTGCCGAACTCGGGCAGCGCGTCCTTCGGCTGTCCGTCGGAGACCTGCAGCGGGGTCCAGAACGGTCCCGGAGCGACGGCGTTGACCCGGATGCCGCGGGGTGCGAGCTGCTGGGCGAGGCCTTTCGAGAAGTTGTTGATCGCGGCCTTCGTCGATGCATAGTCGAGGAGGTGGGCCGAGGGGCTGTACGCCTGCACCGAGGTGGTGTTGACGATCGTCGATCCCGGGGCCAGCACCTCGGCGGAGGCCTTGCTGATGTGGAAGATCGCAGCGATGTTCGTCTGGAACGTCTTCGCCCACTGCTCGTCGGTGAGATCGGCGATCGCCTCGACGGAGATCTGCCGGCCTGCGTTGTTGACAACGGCATCAAGCCCGCCGAGGGCGTCGGCGGCGTCTCTGACGAGGTGCGCGCAGAACTGCGGGTCGGTGAGATCGCCGGGGAAGAGGTGGACCGCGCGTCCGGTCGCCTCGATGACGCGCTTGACCTCGTCGGCGTCAGGCTGCTCCTCGGACAGGTAGTTGAGCGCGACATCAGCCCCCTCGCGGGCGAAGGCGATCGCGATCGCCGCCCCGAGGCCGGAGTCGCCTCCCGTGATGAGAGCTCTGCGTCCCTCGAGCCGACCCGTTCCGCGATACGAGTCCTCACCGCGATCGGTCTGGGGTTCGAGGTCGCGATCGAGGCCGGGCTCGGGCTGGTCCTGCCGGGGAGGGGTGATGCTGGGATAGCGGGTGACGGGGTTCTGGAACGTCAGCTGATCGGTATCATTCGCCATGGTCGAGGCTCCTTCGATCGGTGCCGGGTTTCAGGCATGGTGCCTTGTCATCGACGTTACTCAGACCAGACCGCCCGTGCAAGCGGGAGGGGAGGTTCGCCGGGGACTCACACCTGATGCCCACGGCGCGATGCGGAACGGCGCGGATCAGCCGCCTCGGCGAGGTGGGGAGGAGGAGAAAGTGCGCGGCCGGGTGGAAGGGGAAAGACCACCCGGCCGGAACCGTGGAGCGCGTGCGCGCAGAGAGCCGCTGACTCAGATGCGGTCGGCGGACTCGCGCTGGGCCTTCTTCGCGGCCTTGCGCTTCTTGTGACCGGCGAAGCTGAAGAGGAAGAGGATGATGGTGAGGAGGAGGAAGATCCCGCCCGCGCCGATGCCAGCGTCCACCCAGAACTGGGGCGGGAAGAGGCGGATGAGGGAGTCGTCGGCGTAGAACTCCCACGTCCCGTCGGCGAAGAAGACGCGGTGGAAACCGCGGAAGAAGCTCTCCCAGCCCAGCAGCGCGACGACGGCGAGGCCGGCCATCGCGATGAAGCTGAAGATCGCGCCGAGGCGGAACCCGATGCGCATGCCCATCCCGTTCCTGCGCGAGAGGTAGAGGGAGAAGAGGACCGTGCCGATGAAGCCGACGATCGCGATGAGGTAGAGGAGGGAGATGAGGCCTTTGACGTCGGCCATGTGGTCGAGCTCGGAGGAGATGAAGACGGGTTCGCCGTTGGGCATGACGACATCGGCGAGGTAGCGGCGAGAGTCGAGGTTGTGAAGGTAGTCGATGACGTACGTGCCGTAGTGCTCGCGGTCGGCGGAGCCGAAGCCGAACTGATCGGCCGGGAAGCCGGGGCGGAAGTACTCGAACTTGAGGAACATCCCCGAGGCGATCGCGCGCACGGAGAGCGCGAGGAGCATGAACGGCACGGACAGGGCGATCCAGATCGTGCCGATGATGTCGAGGGGGTTCCGGCGGCGTTCGGGGTACTCCGGTTCGTGCGTGTCGGTTGACGTCGCGGCCTTCGTCACCGCCGCCCAGTCCTCCTCGCTCATCACCGAGGGGCGGGAAGCGCTCCCCGGGGCCGTCGCGGCCGCACCGTTGGCGGGGACCTCGCGGGTGCGGGCGGTCTCCTGCGGCGCATTCGAGTGCGCGGGTGCCACACGCACCGGACCGGTCGACGGGCGGGGCTCCTCCTTGAGGATGGGATCCTTGATCGGATCGAACGCCTCGGTGTCGGTCGACGGGTCGTTCGCGGCCTCGAGCGGTGCCGAGGACTTATCGGCAGCACTCGTCGACCCTGAGCTCATGCGCCTGCTCAGGAGGTCTTCGGTCTCGTTCTTCTCGTCTCCAGCCACGCTCCCATTGTCAGTGACAGGGTGCGCCGAGCCCGGGAGGACACGCCACGGACCCCGATATCGCCGAGGCGGCCGGCCCTCACCCGAGGAGGGCGCGCTTCACCCGAGGAGGGCGGCGACGATGACGAGGGCCGGCACGGCAAGGACCGTGGTGATGAAGACGGCGTCGCGCATGAGCGCCTCGGACTGGCGGTACTGCATCGCGTAGATGTAGACGTTCTGCGCGGTCGGCAGGGCGGAGGTGACGACGATGGCGAACAGGTCGATGCCCGTATAGCCCAGCAGGGGTCCGCCGATCGCCCACGCGATGACCGGCTGGGCGACGAGTTTGCCGACGGTGATGTAGCTCAGCTGCGAACGCGTGCCCTTGACCGGCAGCGCCCACCCGTCCTTGAGCGAGATGCCGAACGCGAGCAGCGCACCGGGCACCGCCGTCGCCCCGATCATGTCGATCGGCTCGAAGACGAATCGCGGAAGCTCGAAGCCCGTCGCCGAGGCGGCCACGCCTGCCGCCGCTCCGAGCAGGATCGGGTTCTTCGCGACCTGGAGGATCGTCGAGTACCAATGGGTGTCGTGTTTCTTCTTGCCCGCTCCGTCGAGGACGGTCATGCCGATCGGGGCGAGGACGATGAGCTGGAAGAGCAGGACGGGCGCGACATAGCCGACGTCGTGGAGGACGTAGGCGGCGATCGGGATCCCGAGGTTGCCGATGTTGACGTAGCTGACCGCCCACGCGGAGAACATCGCCTCGCCGGTGCTGCGCTTGCGCACCCAGCGGGTCAGGGCGAAGAGGAGGAACCCGACGATGATCGCCGACCCGCCGGTGGCGAGCAGCGCCGTGTTGAAGATCAGCCCGAGGTCGGTCTGGGAGACCGTGACGTAGAGCAGCGTCGGGGTGCCCGCGTAGAAGACGAGCTTCGCAATGACCTGCTGTCCGCTGGGCCCGAGGACTCCGGAGCGCCCGAGGAGGAACCCGACGAGGATGACCCCCGCGATGACGGCGAAGCCTTCGAATACGGCCAGCATGGGCTACCGGTGATCCTCGTTTCGGTGAGTCGTCGGGTCAGTCCTTCGCCGGGGCCGCATCGACGGCGAAGTGGGCGGCTGCGGCACTCGCGGCGGTCACGGTGAAGACGGCAGGCCAGGCCCCGATCTTCTTCGCCAGGGGGTGCGAGAGGCCGAACCCGCCGAGGTAGGCGAGGCTGAGGGCAGTCGCCGTGGGCCAGCCGCGCTTGACGTACCACGTGCGCGCGGCATACGCGCCGGCGGCGGCGAGGACGACCCCGCCGAGGGGGCGGATCCCGGTCTCGCGGGCGGTGAGGAACCCGCCGATGAGGCCGAGGCCGACGAGTGGGGCAGTGGAGACTTCCTGGGCATCCTTCATGCCCCCAGTCTAGGGAGGCCCGTCCTGACTCGGGACGGCGGTCTCACGACGAGGAACGTCGAGGTCGGAGCGGCGGAGGAGGTCGGCGGAGCGGAGAGGTCCGGATCGCCGCGACCGAA
Source organism: Brevibacterium sp. XM4083 (assembly GCF_006489205.2). Taxonomy (GTDB): domain Bacteria; phylum Actinomycetota; class Actinomycetes; order Actinomycetales; family Brevibacteriaceae; genus Brevibacterium. The sequence continues at coordinate 52,166 of NZ_VFYR02000005.1, forward strand.
TGGAGGCGAACCGGGATCCCTCAGCCGAAGGTCAGCTCGATCACCGAGGCGATGCCGAGGGCGGCGATGAGACAGACGGAGACGGTGATGGAGATGACCGCCCACGGTGTCGGCTGACCGCGTTCGGCGCGGATCGATCCGGCACCGATGCGATAGCGGTCGGCCTGCATGGCGATCGCCGCGATGGCGAGTCCGAGGCAGAGGACGAAGACGGAGACGGAGACGACGGGGAAGATCGTGATCCAGCGGATGAAGAGGAGGCTGACGACGGTCATCGTCAGGCTCGTCCGCAGCCACGACTGGGTCGTCCGCTCCGGCTGCAGACCCGGATCCTCGTGCGGCATATACCGCGTGGACTTCGACGGGGTCACAGCACCCCGGAGAAGACGAGGACGAGGAGACCGGCACCGAGCGCCGAGGCGAGACTGACGATGGGGATGATGAGCGGCAGCGGCAGCGACTCCTTGCGCCGCATCGCCGACTCGATGCGGAACCAGCGGAACGCGGCGCCGGCGGCGAGGACGAATCCGATGGCCATGAGCACGATCGACAGCGTCGCGCGCAGCCCGGGGGAGAAGATCGCCCCGGTGAACGCCTCGACGGCGATGCCGCCGCCGATGAACGCCAGCGACGTGCGGATCCAGGAGAGGAACGTCCGCTCGTTCGCGAGCGTGAACCGCGGGTCGGGGTCCTCCCCATCGGGGAACATCCGCTGGGCGAGCCTGCTGCGCGTGTCGTCGTGTGCCACGTCTTTGAGAATACATGCGCGCCGCGCTGCCGGGCCGTCACCGTTCACACTGTGATTCGCCGGTGACCACCGTCGGCGGTCGCAGGCGGTGGTCACCGTTCTGTGTCAGTGGCGCCGGATACGCTCCCCACATGACGGACAACCAGCAGTTGGACGAGCGGATCGGGCGCATCACCCGCACGCCATTCCGCTCGCGCTTCCACCTCCGCGACTCCGAAGTCGACTACATCGCCGCACGCGACATGGACACGATGAAGCGGCACGCAGAGGACTTCATCGCCGCCCGCCTGGCCCCGCGCAACCCGCCGCGCGACGGCAAGCAGACCCCGTGGAAGGGCCACCCCGTATTCCTCGCCCAGCACGCCACGGCGACGTGCTGCCGCACCTGTCTGCAGTCCACCCACGGCATCACCGCCGGACATGCGCTCACCGCCGCCGAGCAGTCCGAGGTCGTCGCCGTCATCTGCCGGTGGATCGAACTCGAGCTCGCCGCTGCCCCCGCCCGACGGTCTGCGCCGGCACCGCCGACCGCAGTGCCGAGGAGATCGCGGAGGGCGGTGATGCAACCCGCTCTCTTCTGATCCGTCACCTGAAGTCTCTGCACCTGTGTCCCATCCTGTGAGGCGGCGTGCGGAGGAGTGCGCGGGCTGTCGTAGCATGAACGCAGACCCTGCCGACCGAACCGGTGACGTTCGTGTCGGCAGCGCCGGAGACGACGAAGGAGACGTATGACCGACGGATCGAGCCAACCGCCAGCACCGCCGCAGGACTCCGGTCACGGCACCGTCGGTGAGGCCGAGGGCAGACCGAAGTGGAAGGTCATCGGCCCGGGCCTCGTCGTTGCCGCCACCGGTGTCGGCGCCGCCGACATGGTCGCTACGCTCGTCGCCGGCAGTCGGTACGGCTATGCGCTGCTGTGGGCCGTCATCGTCGGCGTCCTCCTCAAGATCATCCTCGTCGAAGGCGCCGGACGCTACACCCTGGCCACCGGCAAGACGATCTTCGAGGGCTGGCGGTCACTGGGCCGGTGGACGACCTGGTACTTCGGCCCCTACATCATCATCTGGGGCTTCGTCTACGGTGCGACGGCGATGAGCTCGGCGGCCCTGCCGCTGGCCGCGCTCTTCCCCATGGTGCCGCTGACGGTGTGGGCCGTCCTCATGGGGCTCGCCGGCTTCACGATGGTGTGGCTGGGCAGGTACACGGTGTTCGAGAGGATCACCGCGGTCCTTGTCGGGATCATGTTCGTCACCGTCGTCGGCCTCGCCGTCATCGCCGTGCCCAATGTGCCGGAGATGCTGCGCGGCCTCATCCCGCTCATCCCCGACGGCGGGGTCGTCTACACGCTCGCGCTCGCCGGTGGCGTCGGCGGCACGATCACCCTGGCCGCCTACGGGTACTGGCTGCGGGAGAAGGGGTGGATCACGCCGAAGTGGATGCGCGTGATGCGCATCGACAACACGATGGCCTACGTCATGACTGGCATCTTCGTCATCGCGATGCTCATCGTCGGCGCCGAGGTGGTCCGCTCCGCCGGTGTCGCCCTCTCCGCCGGAGACGAGGGACTCCTCGACCTCACCGATGTCCTCAAAGCCCGCTACGGCGACGTCGTCGGCGTCGGCTTCCTCATCGGATTCTGGGCGGCGTCGTTCTCCTCGATCATCGGAGTGTGGAACGGCGTCTCGCTGATGTTCGCCGACTTCTGGGGCCACATGCGCAAGAAGCCCGCCGGGCACCCGGACACACTGACCGGCGGCAAGTACTTCAAGTTCTACCTCCTGTGGCTGACGTTCCCGCCGATGATCCTCTTCCTCCTCGACCGGCCGATCGGGCTCATTCTCACCTACGGCGTGCTCGGGGCGCTGTTCATGCCGTTCCTCGCTCTCACCCTCCTCGGCCTCCTCAACGGCAAGCGCGTGCCGAAGGAATGGGCGAACCGGTGGCACACGAACCTCGCGCTCGGGATCACCGCACTTCTCTTCCTCATCCTCGGCGTCCAACAGCTCATCGATGCCCTCTCCCCGCTGTGGAGCTGAGATGCGGTTGTGAGGTGCGGCTGCGCTGACGCGGCCGGCCCGGTCGATCACCGGCTGCGCTGAGGGAGGATCGGCGGACGATAAGCTGGGAGGTGAGATGGCAGACGAGAACTCGGCAGCACCCGAGCAGCAGAACACCTCCCGGACCGACGAGCGCCGGACCGATGAGCGCACTCCCGGCGAGCGCCGGACCGATGAGCGCACTCCCGGCGAGCGGTCCCGCGGCAGAAGAGGATCCCGCCGAGGCGGCTCAGCGAAGCGCCGCGGCCGCCGGGGAATGACCGGAGCCGAGCACCGTGAGCGCCGTGCCCGCCTGCGGGAGGCGCGGGCCGCCCACTCCGTGGCGGTGACGTACCCGGAGGAACTGCCGGTCAGCGCCGCGAAGGATGAGATCGCCGCGGCGATCCGCGACAACCAGGTCGTCATCATCGCCGGTGAGACCGGGTCGGGCAAGACGACGCAGCTGCCGAAGATCTGCCTCGACCTCGGCCTCGGAATCGAGGGCATGATCGGCCACACCCAGCCGCGGCGCATTGCCGCGCGCACCGTGGCCGAACGCATCGCCGAAGAACTGGGCGAGGACCTCGGGGGCACCGTCGGCTATCAGGTGCGGTTCACCGCGCAGGTCGCCGACGAGACCCGGATCAAGGTGATGACCGACGGCATCCTCCTCTCCGAGCTCTCCCGCGACAAGCTGCTGCGTGACTACGAGGTCATCATCATCGACGAGGCGCACGAACGCAGCCTCAACATCGACTTCCTCCTCGGCTACCTCAAAGAGGTGCGCCGGCAGCGGCCCGATCTCAAGATCATCATCACCTCGGCGACGATCGACCCCGAATCCTTCTCGAAGCACTTCGACGACGCCCCGATCATCGAGGTCGAAGGCCGGACGTATCCGGTCGAGGTCCGCTACCGGCCGCTGACCGACGACACCGCCGACGATGACGTCGATGGCCCCGGCGAATCCGGGGACTACGAGACCGGGGTCGAGGACCAGATCGACGGCATCATCGCCGCGGTCGATGAGCTGGGCGCCGAAGAGCCGGGAGACATCCTCGTGTTCCTCTCCGGAGAGCGCGAGATCCGCGACACCGCCGACGCCCTCGAGGCGCACGTGCGGAAGAACCCGAGGATGCGCCAGTGGGAGGTCATCCCGCTCTTCGCCCGGCTCTCGGCCGGTGAGCAGCAGAAGGTCTTCCGCCCGCATTCGCGTCCCCGCATCGTCCTCGCCACGAACGTCGCCGAGACCTCTCTGACGGTACCGGGCATCAAGTACGTCATCGACGTCGGCACCGCCCGCATCTCCCGCTACTCCAACCGGACCCGCGTCCAGCGGCTGCCGATCGAGCGGATCTCGCAGGCCAGCGCGAACCAGCGCAAGGGCCGCTCCGGGCGGACGAGCGAGGGCATCACGATCCGTCTCTACTCGGAGGCCGATTTCGAGTCGCGGCCGGAGTTCACCGACCCTGAGATCCTGCGGACCAACTTAGCCAGCGTCATCCTCCAGATGGCCGACCTCGGGTTCGCCTCGTCCGACGAGGAGATCCTCGGCTTCCCGTTCCTCACCCCGCCCGACGCCAAGGCGGTCCGTGACGGGCGCACGCTCCTCGCCGAACTCGGGGCGCTGACGAGTGACAAGTCGGGCGCCATCACGGTGACCCCGACCGGCAGGAAGCTCTCCGTCCTCCCCATCGACCCGAGGCTCGCGCGGATGGTCATCGCCGGTGCGGAGGCCGGGGTCGGGGGAGAGGTCCTCGTCATCGTCGCGGCCCTGTCGATCCAGGATCCGCGCGAGCGCCCCACCGAGGTGCGGGCCGCCGCCGATGAGAAGCACGCTCGGTTCGTCCACCGCGGCAGCGACTTCCTCTCCTACCTCAACCTGTGGAACTACCTCGAGGACGCGCAGGCGTCGATGTCGTCGTCGAAGTTCCGCCGGCAGATGAAGGCCGAGTTCCTCAACTTCGTCCGGATCCGCGAATGGCAGGACCTCGTCGGCCAGCTCCGCTCCCTGCTCGGGTCCGCGGGCATCCGGGTCGACCGTCCGACCTGGCGTCAGGGCGACGCCGAGGCGGCTGCCGGCGGTGCCGATGACCGCGGCAGCCGTGCCGGGCGAGACGGCGGCGGACACCAGGGGGCGAACCGCCGTGGTCAGGGCCGCGGGCAGGGGGCGGTCGCCTCGGCGAGGTCATCGTCTGAGAACCGGATCGGATTCGCCGAACTCACGGCGGCGAAGAAGCAGGCGAAGAAGGCCCGCGGGGGAGTCGACCCGGGCCGCGGAGCCGACGCCGCGGCGATGAAGCTCGACCCGCGGGCCGTGGCGATCCACCGCGCGCTGCTCACCGGGCTGCTGTCGATGATCGGGTCGCGCTCGGAGAAGCACAAGGACTACCAGGGGGCGCGCGGCACGCGGTTCGCGATCTTCCCCGGATCGGGACTGTTCAAGGTCAACCCCGACTTCGTCATGGCCGCCGAGCTTGTCGAGACCTCGCGGCTGTGGGCGCGCACGGTGGCGGCGATCGACCCCGACTGGGTCATCGACGCCGCCGGCGACCTCGTGACCCGGCAGCATTCGGAACCGCACTGGTCGCGGACGGCGGGGGCGGCGATGGTGCACGAGAAGATCGCGCTCTTCGGCGTCACGCTTGCCAGCGACAGACGGGTCGGCTACGGCACGATCGACGCGGCCGCGGCCAGGGACATGCTCATCCGCAACGGCCTCATCGACGGTGACTGGCGGGAGCGCTTCGGTTTCCTCGACCACAATGCCGCCGTCGTCGAGGAGGCCGAGGAACTCGCCTCGCGGACCCGGAACCGTCGGGTCCTCGATCAGGACGACGCCCTCTTCGACTTCTACGATGCCAGGATCCCCGCCACCGTCACCTCGGTGGCGGACCTCCGGTCGTGGTGGAAGGGGCAGAAGCGGCGCGATCCGCACCTGCTCGACCTCACGACCGCGGTGCTGCTCAGCGACGACAGCGAGTCGCTGACCGCCTCGGTGGCGGAGGACTATCCCATGGAATGGGAGCTCGCCGATGGGACGGCGGCGAAGCTGCGCTACTCGTTCGACCCCGGATCGACGGAGGACGGGGTCACCGTCGAGATCCCGGCAGCCGCGGTCCCGCTCGTCGATCCCGACGAGTTCAGCTGGCAGGTGCCGGGTCTGCGCGAGGAGCTCGTCGCCGCCTACATCCGGTCGCTGCCGAAGAACAAGCGGCGCTACTTCGTTCCCGCCCCGGACGTGGCGCGGGAGATCCTGCCCGCCCTCACCCCGTATCAGGGAAGTCTTCCCGAGGTGCTCGCCGCCCACCTCAGTGACCGCGCGGGCGGCGGGGGCCTCCAGGACCTCGTGCCGATCACCGTGTCGGCCGACGACTTCGATCGGGAGCGGATTCCCGCGCACCTGCGCATCCGCTTCCGCCTCGTCGACGGGACGAGGACCGTCGGCCTCGGTGAGGATCTCAGCGTCCTGACGAAGAGTGCGAAGCCGCAGGTGAAGAAGGCACGCGTGAAGGCCTCGGCATTCACCGAGAAGCGGGGACTGACCTCGTGGAGCGTCGGGCAGCTGGCCGATCCGGACACTGCCGAGGCCGGTGTCGTGCCCGGACTCGCCGATCGGGGCGAGAGCGTCGATCTTGTCGCCTTCGACACCGCGGTGCAGGCGCGGTTGGCCAGCCGGGAGGCCGTCATCACCCTGCTCAGCCTGGGCGCGGGTGAGGCGCTGAAGTATCTGCGCGAGGGGCTGACGACGGAGGAGAAGCTCGTCCTCGCGGGGCATCAGAAGCGCTCCGATGAGCTGCTCGCCGCCATCGTGCGCGCCGGCGTGCGCGGCATCGTCGAGTCCGAGCTCGGACCTGCCGAGACGTCGTGGGTCGGCGATGAGGCGGCATTCTCGCAGCTTCGGACTGCGGTGAATGCGCAGATCACCGAGGTGACGGCGACATTGCTGCCTGCGGTCGTCACGGCGCTGCGCCGCGCCACCGAGCTCGAGAAGCTCATGTCGTCGGCGTCGTCCCTGACGATCCTCGCCAATCTCGCCGATGTCCAGGCGTGGAGCGGATCACGGGTCAGTGCGGCGGCGATCGCGGCGATGACACCGGCGATGGTGAGCGCTCTGCCGCGGTGGGTCGAGGCGGAGAAGGTCCGCATCGGCGCCATGCAGGACTCACCGATGCGCGACCGTCAGCTCATGGATCGGGTGACCGGCAGCGCCGAGGCGGTGGCGAAGAAGCTCGCGGCCCGTTTCCCGGGACTGGGATCCGAGTCGTGGGACCGCTGGCTGGTCGCGGTGCCGAGTGAGTGGCGAACGGTGCTCGTCCAGCTCGAGGAGCTGCGTGTCAGCCTCTACGCGAACGGGTTGGGCACTCCGCAGCCGGTCTCTGAGAAGCGCATCGCGAAGGCCCTGGCCCTCCTGTAACGGGCCGCCGGTATCGCCTCGGTGCCCTCGACCCATCTCGCACGTGGAGTCGCATGCACACCGCGGGCACGGGGTGCAGGTCGCGCCGCGGCGAGGTCCCGGACCTACATCGGGGCGGGGTTGCCGCTGAAGAATCCGGCGAACAGCCACCACAGGGGTAGCGCCGCGGCGACGAGCAGCGCCGCAGCCGCCCAGGAGATCCGCCAGCGCCACGTGCGGCGGCGCGAACCGATGAAGAGGAACGCGATCCACAGCAGCACGCAGAGGGCACCCGAGAGGCTGAGGAAGACGATTCCGATGGTGTTCCACCCCGTGGTGCCGAGATCGAACATGTACTTCGCGATCTGCGCGATCCACAGGGAGAAGATCACCGCCAGCGCGAGCAGCGGGACCCCGAGGACGCCGGCGATGATGAGCGGGGAGGCTCTCAGCCACCGCTCCTTCGGCTCCGACCGGCCGGCATAGTCAACGTATTCCTCAGTCATCGCCCCTCAGCCTAAGCGGACTCTTCGAAAGGAGCCTGAGATCGCGGTCGACTGTGACTGATCGGACAGGGACTCCCGGCTCGATCGGCGGTAGGATATTTTGGTGACTTCTGGCCAATATTCTGACAAAGAGATCCGCACGCAGGCGGCGCGTCGCCGCACCTTCGCGGTGATCTCACACCCGGACGCCGGCAAATCGACGACCACCGAGGCGCTCGCCCTCCACGCGAAGGCGATCGGTCAGGCCGGAGCCACCCACGGTAAGGCGGGCCGCCGCGCGACCGTCTCCGACTGGATGCAGATGGAGCAGGACCGCGGAATCTCGATCTCCTCGGCCGCCCTCCAGTTCGAGTACCGCGACGCGGTCTTCAATCTCGTCGACACCCCCGGCCACGCGGACTTCTCCGAGGACACCTACCGCGTGCTCTCCGCCGTCGACTGCGCGGTCATGCTCATCGACGCCGCGAAGGGCCTCGAATCGCAGACGATGAAGCTCTTCGAAGTCTGCGCCCACCGCAACATCCCGATCATCACCGTCGTCAACAAATGGGACCGCCCGGGCCTCGACCCGCTCGCCCTCATGGACGAGGTGCACGAGCGCACCGGCCTCCTGCCGACGCCGATGACCTGGCCGGTCGGCCATTCCGGTGACTTCCGCGGCGTCCTCGACCGCGTCACTGGCGAGTACACGAAGTACACGCGCACCGACGGCGGTGCGACGATCGCCGGTGAGGAGACGCTGTCGGCAGAGGCCGCCGCTGAGCTCGAAGGCGATGCGTGGACGACGGCGGTCGACGAATCCGACCTCCTCGACATGGAGGACCAGAACCACGACCAGGCGACGTTCCTCGCCGGCAGGTCGACGCCGGTGATGTTCGCCTCGGCGGTGCTCAACTTCGGCATCCACAAGCTCCTCGACATGCTCGTCGACCTCGCCCCGGCCGCCGAGGCGCGCGAGGACAAGGACGACAACCCCCGGGACGTCGACGCTCCCTTCTCCGGGTTCGTCTTCAAGGTGCAGGCCGGGATGGACTCCAACCACCGCGACCGTCTCGCCTACATCCGGGTCTGCTCGGGCGTGTTCGAACGCGGCAGCGTGCTCACGCACTCAGCCACCGGCAAGCCGTTCGCGACGAAGTACGCGCAGCAGGTCTTCGGCCGTGACCGCGACGTCGTCGATGAAGCGTTCCCCGGTGATGTCGTCGGCCTCGTCAATGCCAGCGCGCTGCGCGTCGGCGATTCGCTCTACCTCGACAAGAAGGTCGAGTTCCCCGGCATCCCGACGTTCTCGCCCGAGCACTTCATGGTCATCCGCGCCAAGGACTCCTCGAAGTACAAGCAGTTCCGGCGCGGCATCGAACAGCTCGACCACGAAGGAGTCATCCAGGTGCTGCGCTCTGACCTGCGCGGGGACCAGGCACCGGTCCTCGGGGCCGTCGGTCCGATGCAGTTCGAAGTCGCCGAGGACCGGATGAACAACGAGTTCAACGCCCCGTGCTCGCTCGAACGCCTCAACTTCTCCCTCGCCCGGCGGACGACTCCCGAGTGCGTGCCGACCCTGGCCAGGGAACGCAACGTCGAGGTGCTCAGCCGCTCCGACGGCGAGCTGCTCGCGCTGTTCTCCGACCGCTGGCGCCTGCAGGGAGTGGAGAAGAACCACCCCGACCTCGTGCTCGAACCGCTCGTCGTCAGCTGACGAGGCCCCGGCGCGGACGGGTGCTCCGCGGTTTTGACGTGATCACTAAGATGGATATTCGGGTTCGCGCGCACGCGCAGCAGCCCGGACTGCGGGGAGACCCGAGAGGACAGAAGGAGAGTTCGTGGGAACGAAGAAGATTCGAGTCGCCATCGCCGGTCTCGGCAACTGTGCGTCGTCGCTGATCCAGGGTGTTGAGTACTACCGGGATGCTGCCCCCGGCACGAAGGTTCCCGGACTCATGCACGTGGAGTTCGGCGACTACCACGTCGGTGATCTCGAATTCGTCGCCGCGTTCGACGTCGACGGCAAGAAGGTCGGCACGGACATCGCCGAGGCGATCACCGCGAGTGAGAACAACACGATCACCATCGCCGAGGTGCCCCCGACCGGTGTGACCGTCCAGCGCGGTCCCACGCTCGACGGTCTCGGCCAGTACTACCGCGAGACGATCGTCGAGTCCGACACCGACCCCGTCGACGTCGCCCAGGCCCTGCGCGACGCCGAGGTCGACGTCCTCGTCTGCTACCTGCCCGTCGGTTCCCAGGACGCCACCGAGTACTACGCGCAGGCCGCGATCGACGCGAAGGTCGCCTTCGTCAACGCCCTGCCCGTGTTCATCGCCGGGACGAAGGAATGGGACGAGAAGTTCCGGGCCGCCGGGGTCCCCATCGTCGGTGACGACATCAAGTCCCAGATCGGTGCGACGATCACCCACCGCGTCATGGCGAAGCTCTTCGAGGATCGCGGCGTCGTCCTCGACCGGACCTACCAGCTCAACGTCGGCGGCAACATGGACTTCAAGAACATGCTCGAACGCCAGCGCCTCGAGTCGAAGAAGATCTCGAAGACCCAGGCTGTGACCTCGAACACCCACGCCGAGCTCTCCGCCCGCGACGTCCACATCGGCCCCAGCGACTATGTCGAATGGCTCGATGACCGCAAGTGGGCGTTCGTCCGACTCGAGGGCCGCAACTTCGGCGACGCCCCCGTCTCCCTCGAATACAAGCTCGAGGTCTGGGACTCCCCGAACTCCGCCGGCGTCATCATCGACGCTGTGCGCGCCGCGAAGATCGGCCTCGACCGCGGTGTCGGCGGTGCCCTGATCTCCGCGTCCTCGTACTTCATGAAGTCCCCGCCGGAGCAGAAGAACGACGACGCGGCGCACGAGGCCGTCGAAGCCTTCATCCGCGGAGACAGCGAACGCTGACCGTCCCCGCGCCGAACGCGACCTGCCGCACAGATGCCGGTCACCCCGACAGGGTGGCCGGCATCTGTGCATCCAGTCCGGCCGCACCATCGCCGGGTCATCCTGCCGCACGTCACATGACGGGCAGTCCTCATCGCGACCGGTCCGGCAGCCGGCCGAATCCTGGTATCTTGTCTCAGTGACTGCGCTCACAGGATGACACGATCCGCCGGGTGACGCAGTCGGCCGCAGAGCACCGAGGTGCCCGGCGGCGCACCGCCGACCCGACCCAGGAGACACCATGTCGACGAGAACAGCCGACACCGACACCCAGGCGCAGAACCCCGACCGACTGAGCTGGCTGATGCGCGTGCTCGTCGTCATCGAGAAGGCCGGCAACAAGCTGCCGCATCCCTTCTGGCTCTTCCTCTCCCTCGCCGTCATCGTCATGATCCTCTCGGCGATCTTCTCGGCCACCGGACTCAGCGCCGTCAACCCGGCCACGGGGGAGACGGTGTCGGTGACGAACCTCTTCACGACCGAATCCCTGCGGGAGATCGTCGGCGGGGCCGTGATGAACTTCGTGACGTTCCCGCCCCTCGGGCTCGTCATCATCGTCCTCCTCGGCGTCGCCGTGGCCGAACAGTCCGGTCTCATCCCGGCGATGCTGCGCGGCACGATCGCCGGGGCCTCGCCGAAGTGGATCACCTTCATCGTCGCCCTCGCCGGCACCGCCTCGTCGATCGCCTCCGACGCCTCGTACATGATCATGATCCCGCTCGGCGGGCTCGCGTTCCGGGCCGTGGGCCGCAACCCGCTCCTCGGCTGCATCGTCGCCTACGCGGCGACCTCCGGCGGGTACTCGGCGGCACCGATGGTCAACGCGATGGACACCGTCCTCGGTGGTCTCTCCACCTCGGCGGCGCAGATCATCGACCCCGACTACGTCGTCAGCCCCGTCGCGAACTTCTACTTCAACTTCGTCTCGATGTTCGTCGTCGCCGGTGCCATCACCCTCGTCACCGAACTCCTCCTGTCCAAGCGCGCCGACGCGATGGTCCTCGACGAACCCGACGAGGACGATCCGGAGGTCTTCGACGTCAAGATGGCCCTCGACGCCAAGGAGAAGCGCGGCGTCCTCTTCGCCGTCATCACGATCGTCGTCTGCGCGGTCGTCCTCTTCCTCCTTGCCCTGCCCGCCGATTCGTTCCTCCGTGACGACGCCGGCGGCTTCGGCCCCGAATCCGGACTCATGGCCGGCATCGCCGCGATCATCGGCTTCGGCTTCTTCATCGTCGGCATCGTCTACGGGTACGCGACCGGGTCGATCACGAAGATCTCCGACATCCCCGACATGATGGGCAAGGGGCTGCTGCCGTTCGTGCCCGTCATCGTCCTCTTCTTCGCCGCCAGCCAGTTCCTCGCGCTGTTCAAGATGTCGAGCCTCGGCGAGATCCTCGCGATCCGAGGCGCGGACCTCTTCGGCTCGCTCGAGACGAGCACTTTCGTCATCCTGCTCGGCGGCTGGCTGCTCGTCGCCCTCGGCGCGCTCTTCCTCACCTCCGGGTCGGGTCTGTGGACGCTCATGGCCCCGGTCCTCGTGCCGATGTTCATGCTCCTGTCGATCTCCCCGGAGACGACGCAGGCGCTCTACCGGATCGGCGATTCGACGACGAACATCATCTCCCCGATGTCGCCGTACTTCGTCGTCGTCCTCGGCTTCATCCAGCGGTACAAGAAGGACGCGGGCATCGGCACGCTGCTGTCGTTCACGATCCCGCTCTCGTTCACGATGTTCCTCTTCTGGGGTCTGCTCTTCTTCATCTGGTGGTTCACCGGCATCCCGTGGGGCCCCGGCGCGGCCCTGCACTACTCGATGAACTGAGCCCCCACCTCGCCGAGGCGGTCCACCGCTGGCCTGGGCACGCCGGGGACGGCCCGGTCCCGTCCCCGGCGGCGGAATACCCGGGCAGGCAGAAGTGTTGCAATCATGCAACGCTCTGTCCCCGGACCCCGCAGTCCTCAGTGGTCGTCCAGGTGGCCCGGCTAGACTGAGACGCGACGTTCGACTCGCACGACCGCGAGACCACTGCTCAGATCGAAAGGAACTCGACCGTGAGTAACCCCATGATGGACCGCACCATCAGAGAAGGCGTCCAAGCCGGACGCAACCAGCAGCCGGTCATGTCCGACCAGCAGCTCAACGACCTGTTCAACCAGCCGGCAGCGCAGGAGCGCAACACCGGTCGTCCCGTCGACGACCGGGCGATGACGTATGACGACGTCATGATGAAGACGGGCATCCTCTTCGCGATTCTCCTCGCCGGCGCCGTCCTCGGATGGTTCGTGCCCGTGCTCGCCTTCCCGGCGATGCTCATCGGCCTCGTCCTCGGTCTCGTCAACGCGTTCAAGCGCGAACCGAACAAGGGCCTCATCATCGGCTACGCCGCCTTCCAGGGCGTCTTCCTCGGCGGCATCTCCGCGATCTTCGAAGCCCAGTGGGACGGCATCGTCCTCCAGGCCGTGCTCGCGACGCTGTCCGTCTTCGGCGTCATGCTCGCCCTCTTCAAGTTCAAGGGTGTGCGCTACGGCTCGAAGATGATGAAGTTCATGCTCATCGCCGTCGGCGGTTACGCGGTATTCTCGCTCATCAACTTCGGCTTCGCGCTCTTCACCGGCACCGGCGGCGCCCGATCGATCGAGGTCTTCGGCATCCCGCTGGGCATCGTCATCGGCATCGTCGCGACCGTGCTCGCCGCGATGACCTTGATCATGGACTTCCAGATGATCGAGGAAGGCGTCAAGCAGCGCATCCCCGAGCGCTTCTCGTGGCTGTGCGCGTTCTCGCTCATGACCACGCTCGTCTGGCTCTACATCGAAATCCTGCGCCTCCTCTCCTACTTCAGGAACTGAGGCCTGCGCGCCGAATCCGGCGCGTAGGATGAGGACATGAACGACACGACGGCGGACCTCGACACCGAGGTCCGCCGTCTGCGTGTCCGCATCATCGGACTCACCCCCACCCAGCTCGCGCAGGTCGGGGAGTCCGCGGCGGGGACGCGGAGGCAGACCATCGCCGAGGCGCTCGCGGAGTTCTCGCGGATCGGCTCGGCGGGCCGCCCGGTGCCCGACATCGGCGACCACAGTCTCGCCGACCAGGTCGTCGTCCTCATCGACACCGGCATCGCCGCCGCGAAGGCCCTGCCGCCCGCACAGGGGCAGGAGATGCTCGAGCGTCTCCACACCGCCGCCGTCGACCTCCGTCGGAACCTGGCCTAGACCATGGCCGGCCGCCGCACGCTCGTCTTCGCCGCCGCCGGTGCGGTCGCCGCCCTCGTCTACTTCGGTGCCTCCGAGTTCCTTGCCGGGGTGCTCGGAGGCGCCTCGGCGCCGCTGCTCGTCTTCGGGCAGACGCTCATCCCGCTCATGCCGACGGTCCTCATCAAGGCCGCCATCGCGGTGTTCGGGACGCACGACAAACTCGCCCTCATCATCACAATCGCTGCCGTCGGCGTCGGCGGCGGCGGCCTCATCGGTCTGCTCGGGCGCACCCGACGCGGCCTCTCACTCGTCCTCCTCGCCGGCCTCGGTGTCCTCCCGATCGTCCTGCTCGTCACGACGGGCGGAACGCTGCTCGACGTCGCTCCCGCGCTCGGCGGCGTGCTCCTCGGGTGCGCGGTCTACCTCGGGCTGCTGCGCCTCGGCGCTCCGGAGGCGGCCCCGGGCGTACCCGCGCCGGAGCACACACACCTCGTCGGGGTCGGCACCGGCGGGACCGGACTGTCCGAGCCGGCGTCGCCCGCCGTCGACCCATCCACCGCCGCCGGTCCGGATCGGCGGATGTTCTTCGGCATCGCTGCGGGTCTGAGCGCTCTCGGCATCGCCGCCATCGCCGCCGGCCAGTCCGCGGCGGTGCTCGCACGGAATGCGGCAGGCACGGTCACCCGGCTCGTCCTGCCCCGCCCGGCCGCCTCGGCGCCTCCGATCTCCGACGGTGCCGACTTCGACGTCGAGGACCTCGCCCCGATCGTCACCCCGAATGCGGAGTTCTACCGCATCGACACGGCCCTCGTCCCGCCCGCGGTCGCCGCGGATTCGTGGTCGCTGCGCATCCACGGCATGGTCGACCGGGAGGTCACGGTGACGATGGAGGAGCTGCTCGCTCTCCCGCTCGAAGAGCACTATGTGACGCTGACCTGCGTGTCGAACGAGGTCGGCGGCGACCTCATCGGGAACGCGAAATGGCTGGGGTACCCGGTCCGCGAACTCCTCGCCCGGGCCGGTCCGCAGGCAGGCGCCGACATGGTGCTGTCGGGGTCCGATGACGGCTTCACCGCCTCGACGCCGCTCGAGGTCCTCACCGACGACCGTGCCGCGCTGCTGGCCGTGGGGATGAACGGGTCGCCCCTGCCGCGCGACCACGGGTTTCCCGCCCGCCTCGTCGTGCCCGGGCTCTACGGGTTCGTGTCAGCGACGAAATGGGTGACGAGTCTCGAGGTCACACGGTTCGCCGACAAGCAGGCGTACTGGACGACGCGCGGGTGGTCGACCCACGGACCCGTGCTCGTGGCCTCCCGCGTCGACGTGCCCCGGGCGGGGTCGACCGTGGCGGCACAGGACGGTCGCGTCGTCACCGCGGGCATGGCGTGGGCGCAGCACTCCGGGATCGCACAGGTGCAGGTGCGCATCGACAACGGCGAGTGGAACACTGCCGAGCTCAGTGAGGAGCTCACCGTCGACACGTGGCGGCAGTGGAGGTTCGTCTTCACCGGAGTCGCACCCGGGTCGCACACGGTGACGGTGCGGGCGACGGACAAGGACGGCAACGTCCAGATCTCCGACCGCAGGCCGGCGATCCCCGGCAGCGCGACTGGACTGCACGACCGGGATTTCCGCGTCGCCTAGGGCATCAGCCGGTGGCGTGGCTGCGGGCGAAGTCGACGTACCAGTCGACGATCGTCGGGTCGACCGCCGTCGTGCGGTTGACGGCCGCGGGGTCACCGCCCTGGATGACGCGCTTGATCGGCACCTCCATCGTCTTGCCCGTCCGCGTCTTCGGGATGCCGGGGGCTGCGATGATCTCATCGGGCACGTAGCGCGGGGACAGGCGGGTGCGGATCGCCTCGGTGATCGCCGACCTCAGGTCGGCGTCGACGTCCGTGCCCGGACGGGGCACGACGAAGAGCGGCATGTAGTAACCGCCACCGGGCAGTTCGGCACCGAGGACCATCGATTCGGCGACACCGGGCACCTGGTCGACGACATGGGTGATGTCGGCCGAGCCCATGCGGATGCCGCCGCGATTGATCGTCGCATCCGACCGGCCGTGGATGACGTATCCGCCGCCGGGGATCTTCGTCGCCCAATCGCCCTGTCGCCACAGGCCCGCGAAGTCGTCGAAGTACGCCGCCCGGTACTTCGCCCCGTCCGGGTCGTTCCAGAACATCACGGGCATCGAGGGCATGGGGGCGGCGATGACGAGCTCACCGACCTCTCCCTCGACGCTCTGCCCGTCGCCGTCGACGATGCGGGCGTCGACGCCGAGGTAGGGGCCCTGCAGTTCGCCGAGCCACACCGCCCCGAGCGGGTTCGACCCGAGGATGCCTGAGGCGACGTCCGTGCCGCCGGAGTCGGAGCCGACGAGCATGTCGGCCCTGATCGCCTCGTACGCCCAGGTCCAGGTCTCCGCCGGCAGGGGAGAGCCGGTCGAGATGATCGTGCGCAGGGAGGAGAAGTCGAGGTCGTCCTTCGGCACCACCCCGGCGCGGGCACCGATCGAGAGGACCGCGGCGCCTGCGCAGAAGAGGGTCGCACGCTCGGCGCTGCAGATGGCCAGGTGTCGATCCGGTCGCTGCCAGGTCGGGGCGCCGTCGTAGGTGATGATCGTGGCCCCGCGCATCATCGCGTCGATCATGAGGTTCCAGACCATCCACGTCGTCGAGACCGCGAAGTGGACGCGGTCGCCGGGGCGGACGTCGTACTGGAGGGCATTGGCCTTGAGCGATTCGAGGACGACGCCGCCGTGGGAGTGGACGATGCCCTTGGGCCGACCGGTCGTGCCGGAGGAGTAGAGCACCCAGAGCGGATGGGAGAAGTCGACCCGCACATACTGCGGCTGCGCCTCCTCGGCGATGATCTCGCTCCAACGTGCGCTCGGAACCGTGAGGGACGCGGTGTCCGCGTCGCTGCCGGGGCCTCCGTTCGCCTCGTGGTCGTCGGCGGCCGGCGGTGTGAGGGTGTCGATGAGGATGTGCTGGCGCACGGTCGGCAGGGCCTCGAGGATGGCCGGCAGCTGGGCCAGCTGGTCGCGGTGAGCCCCGCCGAATTCGTGGGAGTCGACGGTGAAGAGGACGCGCGGTTCGATCTGGGCGAAGCGGTCGGCGATGCCGTCGACCCCGAAGTCGGTGTTGACGACCGACCAGATCGCCCCGAGGCTCGCCGTCGCGAGCAGGGCGACCGGGGTCTGGGCGATGGCGGGCAGCACCGCGCACACGGTGTCGCCGGGGCCGACGCCGAGGCGGCGCAGATGGGCGGCGAGCGAGGCGACCTGGGCGCGCAGCTGCGCCCACGTCAGGGTCTCCCGCGCCCCGGTTTCGTGGAGGCCGACGACCGCCTCGGCGTCCGGGGTCTCTTCGGCCTGCCGGAGCAGGTTCTCCGCGTAGTTGAGGGCGGCATCGGGGAACCAGCGGGTCGCGGAGATCGACTCGCCCTCGCGGACGGGACCGGTGCCGCGTTCGCCGATGACGTCGAAGTGGGACCAGATGGCCTCCCAGAACTCGTCGAGGTGGGAGACGCTCCAGGCGTGGAGGTCGGCGTAGTCGCTCGTCTCCACCCCGTGCGTGTCGGCGAGCCAGGTCATGAACGCCCGGAGCTGCGAGTCCTCGACGCGCTGCGGGCTCGGCTGCCAGAGTTCGGTCCTGTCCATGCGTGACTCCCATCGGTCGGTCAAGACGATCGAGCACGATTCCTGACCGCAGAGGCCGTCGCACCGCGCTGAGCTGGTTCCATCTTGTCACGACGAGGGGCGGGTGAAGCGCAGGCTCGGGTTGGGCGGTAGTGTCGCTGACACAGACGCGCAGCGCGGAGCATGGTCTCCGACTGCTGCGCTCCGTCCCGCGTCACAAAGAGGTGGTTCTCGTGTTCGGTCTGCCGACGACGACCGTCGTCATCATCTTCGGCATCCCCGCGCTCTGGGTGGTCTACACCCTCGTCTTCGTGTTCCTCTCACGCCGCTGGGGTGCTGAGGACGCCGCCGGCGGCGCACCCGGTCCCCTCACCGACGGACCGGGCGGCCCCACCGGCACGGGCGGCCTGGGGCATGGAACCGGAGACCGGTCATGAATATCGAAACCTGGTTCCTCATCATCTATTTCATCGCCATGGCCGGAATCGGCGTGTGGACGGTGCGCATCGGGTCGCAGGGATCGGAAGGCTACCTCCTCGGTGGGCGCAGCCTGGGACCGGCGGTCACGGCTCTGCGACTCCAGTCCTCATCGATGTCGGGGTACATGTTCCTCGGCGCCGGGTCGCTCGGCTACACGCAGGGGTACTTCTCGCTGTGGTACGCGATGGGGGACATCGGCGGCGGAGTGCTCAACCTCTCGATCCTTGGCCGGCGGATGCGCAAGCTCTCCCAGATCCTCGGTTCGCTGACGTCGATCGGCTATCTCGAACAGAGGTACCCGTCGAAGTGGATCCGGTTGATTGCCGCCCCCATCGCCCTGTTCTGCATCTTCTTCTACGTCATGAGCCAGTTCATCGCCGGTGGTCGCGGCCTCGAGATGGTCACCGGGATTCCGTACGCGTGGGCCCTCCTCGTCGCCGTCGGCGTCATCGTCTTCTACACCTTCCTCGGCGGGTACCTCGCGGTCGCCTATACGGACTTCGTCCAGGCGATCATCATGTGCGTGGGCATGGTGTGGATTCTCATCGGCACGCTCCAGGCCGTCGGCGGGTTCACCGCCGGCAATGAGGCGGTCGGCGAGATCAATCCGAATCTGCTCACGATGTGGGGCCCCGGCGGCTACGCCGATGTCCAATGGGGCGTCATCGTCGGCGCTGTGCTCGTCTTCTCGATCGGGTACATGGGGTGGCCGCACGTCAACGTCAGCCACATGGCGATGAAGAAGCCGTCGGTGGCGCGGGCCGCGAGCCTCTACGCGACCGGATTCAACCTGCTCTTCATCCCCGCGCCCTACATCGTCGGCATCATGGCGCTCGTCATCCTGCCGGGCCTCGACAATCCGGAACTCGCCGTGTTCCAGGTCGCCGATGCCGTGCTGCCGAGCTTCGCCGTCGGCATCGTCATGGCCGGCATCATGGCCGCGATCATGTCGACCGCCGATGCCCTGCTGCTGCAGTCCGGGACGATCGCCAGTCAGGACCTCTTCCAGCGCTTCGTCAAACGAGACATGAGCGAGCGCGCTTCTGTGTGGGTCTCACGCTTCACCGTCCTCATTCTCGCCGCGGTCGGCTATGTCGTGGCGGTGGGCGATCCGCCCGCCGTCGCCGAGGTGGTCATCTTCTCCACGACCGTGCTCGGTGCCGCGTTCGTCCCCGTCTACGTCGCCGCCGCGTGGTGGAAGAAGGCGAATGTGCCCGGGGCGATCGCTTCGATGGTCGCCGGCACCGTGTCGTCGGTGGGGTGGCAGCTCAGCGGACTCGTCGACGTCACCGGCATCGACCCGATGGGTGTCGGGATCGTGACCTCGACCCTGGCGATCATCGTCGTTTCCCTGGCCACGCAGCGGTCATATCCGGTGCCCGCGCACATCGTCGAAGCGCTCGAGGAGACGGCGAAGATCGGACCGATTCCCGCACGGATGCTCACCGGGCAGAACGACGCGCTCTCCTCTCAGGTGCCCAAGGATGCGTGATCCGACGTCGTCTGCCGACTCCGCCGACCAGCCACCGAACCCAATGCGAGGGCCCGAACTCGACGAGGACGGGTCCGACGCGATCGAGTCCGGTGACGGTCGTCGATCCGCTCGAATCCTTCGGTTGACGGCCCCGGTCACTGCCGCCGAGGCGGTCGCGGTGTTCCGACGCAAGCTCCCTGGTGCGGAGGCTGAGGCCAGAGCCGAGGTCCACCCGTTCTGGTGGTGTGCGATCGGCGTGCGGACTCGCGGCAATTTCTCTCGGCGGGGACAGCCAGCCCACGGTGGCATCGTCCACGTCCTCGTCAACGCCGCAACGGGGAGAGCCGCAATTGCCGACTTCAGTCCGCGGACCGAACCGTTGACGATTTCGGATCGGCACAGCGCTTCAGCCTGGTCCCACCTCGTCGGCGACGACGCCGGTCGGGCCGACGCCGAGCGCGCCGCGCGCAACCTGGTGCGCACCAGCGTGACGCGGACCGTCAAGCTGGGCATGCGCATCGAGCTCGAACAGGCGGGACAGGCCGAGTTCGTGCTCAAACCGAATTGGCTGGTCACAGGCGCGAATTCGACGCACACCGCAACGTTTCTCGTCGACGGTCTCGACGCGTCGCACTACATCGTGCGGGTTGCGAAGCGGTGACCGCGGGAGCGCCGCACCTCGCGACACCCACCGGTCGTGAGGTGCGCGAATTCGGGAGCACACCCGAAGTCGCCGACCGCGTACGGGAAATACGGAATATACGGTAATGTACGGTCGAGAGTGAAGACCTATCGTCACACCCACCTGGGGGTCCCGATGACCATTGTCATCCCGCCGTCGTCGGCGGCCAACGAGGAGTCGCCGTATCGGCCCGGATTCGGCACGACACCGCCTGTGGCGGTCGGTCGCCAACCGGAGGTCAACGCGTTCGCGCGGGCGCTCGATCAGCGCGGCGGCACGGGACGCACCGTGTTCGTCACCGGCCAGCGCGGTGTCGGCAAGACGGTGCTGCTCAACATCTTCGAAGACGTCGCGGAGTCACGGCAATGGCTGACCGTCCGGGAACAGGCGTCGCCGGGATTCGTCTCCCGGCTCACGCAGGCCCGGCTGCCCGAAGCGCTCGAGGCCCACGACGCCCATGAGACGACGAAGTCGAAGATCGTCGGCTTCACGCTGCCCGGGGGTGCCGGTGGTCTGACCACCCGGACCGAGACGACGAGCGCCCTGCAGCCGGACTTCCGACACCACCTCATGTCCGTCCTCGAGATCCTCGACGCCCACGGCACCGGGCTCGTCATCGCCCTCGACGAGGTGCACCGGTCGAACCTCGACGAGTTCCGGGCCGTCACCGACGCCGTGGCGTATGCGATGTCCCAGGAGGCCCCGCTCGCGTTCGTCGCCGCGGGCCTGCCGGCGAGCATCGACACGATCGTCAACGACGAGGTCTCGACCTTCCTCCGCCGGGCCGACCGGATCAACCTCGGCAGCTTCTCCGCTGAGGACACGACACTCGCCCTCCGGCTTCCCGCGGAGGAGGCAGGGAAGGACTTCGACGAGGAGGCCCTCGACCTCGGCACGCAGGTCTCGCTCGGCTACCCGTACATGGTCCAGATCATCGGCGATCTGGCCTGGCGGGCGGCCGGAGAGGCCGACCGCATCACCCGCGCCGACGTCGAATCGGTCGTCGACGAGGCCAAGCAGATCCTCATCCAGCAGATCTACGAACCGACGCTCGCCGCACTCACCCCCGGGGCGCGGAAGTACCTGTCAGCGATGGCCGACGACGAGGACGTCTCGCACACCGGGGAGATCGCCGACCGCCTCGGCGCGAAGAAGCAGACCGCCAACGACTACCGCCGCATGCTCCTCGCCCACGGGGTCATCGAGGCGCCGGCGCACGGGATCGTGCGCATCGTCATTCCGCACTTCCGGGAGTACGTGCGCGACCGCACCGGGGACAGCTGACCGTCAGTGCCCGCGACGGGCGGGTCGGTGCGGGCACCAGGGCTCCAGGTGGGCGCCCCGACACCGAGGCGGTCGGCACTCAGCCCCAGGCCTTGGCGTCCGTGACGCAGAACGGATGACCGGCGGGGTCGAGGAGGACGACCCACGTGTCCCCGGGCTGCGGATCGGCCCGGGTGGCGCCGAGCTCGACGATCTTCGCGGCCGCAGCCTCGACGTCGTCGGCGGCGAGGTCGAAGTGGAACTGCTTGCGTCCATCGTCGGGCCAGTCGGGTCGCTGGTAGTCGGGGATCGTCCCGATGCCGAGCGCATTCGACGGCCCGGTGAGCATCGCATAGTTCTCGTCGGAATAGGAGATCGGCCAACCGAGGACCGCCGACCAGAATTCGCCGAGTGACGCGGCGTCCGGAGCGTCGAGGGTGACCATCGCGAGCGCCGCGACGGGGGCCTGGGAGGTGTCGGTCGGGGTCGAGTTCGTCTCTGTGTCAGTCATGTCTGCCATTCTGGTGTCATGGACGACGACGTCGCTAGGAAAAATCCGCCAAGTGCGGCGTCCGGCGCGCTCGCCTTCGGGCCTGCGAACCGACCGCCGGATCACTGGCTCGGGCGGGTGCTGCGCCCGAGGGAACTCCTCGATCACGCGCGCTACGCCACCGCGGTGCCCGATGAGGCGCTCAGCCCGTGGGTGGAGCGCTACTGGTCGGTGACATGGGATCTCGGGCCGGGGGAGCGGTACCGGGCGACGACGGTGTCGGAGCCGGCGGTCAACCTCACCTCCGAGTGGGGTCGGCTGCGGCGCGCCGATACACCGGGGCCGGGGATGTGGGTGACCGGTCCGGTGACGCGGACGTGCTTCGACGTCGGACTGTCCGGCCGCGGCGGGGTCGTCGGGGTGAAGTTCCGCCTCGGTGGGACGCTCGCCTTCGCCCGGGAGCGACCGGCGAGCATCCGCGATACAACGGTCCCTGCGGCGCAGTGGTTTCCCGGCATCGATGAGGATCTCGAGGTGCCGCAGGCTCTGCCCGCCGCCGCCGAGGTGCTCGACCGTTGGCTGCTCGCGCGCGGTCCCGTGGTCACGGACGGGTACGCCCGGGTCCGTCGCGCGCTCGCCCTCATGGCCGATCCCGCAATGACGAACCTCGGCAGGCTCGCCGCGGGCATGGCGATGAGCGAGCGCAGTCTGCAGCGTCTCTTCCTCGACCACTGCGGGGTCGGCGTCAAGCGGATCCTCATCAAAGCGCGGGTGAGCGACGCGGTGGCCGCACTCGATCGCGGGTGGGACGGCCCGCTCGGTGACTTGGCGAACGAGTTGGGCTGGTTCGACCAGTCGCACTTCACCACCGACTTCCTCCGCCACACCGGTTACCGGCCCGCCGAGTACGCGGCGGCATCGACGCGTCAGGCACCACAGACTGGGGCCGGCCGCGGAGAGGAGGTCCGTCTGTGAGCTCAGAGCCCTGATTCGAGCGTCCGCGACGGTGACCCCAGCCCGAGCGCCCGGTTCGTGGCGGCGGTGCTCGACGCCACGGCCTCGGCGTCCCAGGAATCTCGCTCGAGATCGGGAATCGCCCGTCCCAGCGTCGCCTTCCACCGGCGGCGCCACGGCGCCGGGAACGCGCGGCGCAGCAGATCGACCATGATCGGCACCGCCGTCGACGCACCGGGCGAGGCACCGAGGAGTCCGGCGATCGACCCATCGGCGGTCACGACGAGCTCGGTGCCCTGCTGGAGCACACCGATCCGCTGCGGATCCGGGGTGACGAGCTGGGCGCGCTGGCCGGCGGGGATGAGCTCCCATTCGTTCTGCCTCGCCCGCGGATAGTAGCGGCGCACCTGCGCGAACTTCCGCGCCGGGCTCGCGGCAAGCTGGCCGATGAGGTACCGGACGAGGCCGAGATTCTGCAGACCGGCAGCGGCGATGACATGGAGGTTGTCGGGACGCAGCGTCGTGAAGAAGTCACTGAGCCGGCCGTTCTTGAGCAGCTTCGTGCTGAAGGTCGCGAACGGTCCGAACAGCAGGTGCTCCTCGCCGTCGATGATGCGCTTGTCGAGGTGCGGCACGGACATCGGCGGAGCGCCGACCTCGGCCTGGCCGTAGACCTTCGCGTCGTGGCGGCGGACGACCGACGGCGTCGAACACCGGTAGAACGCCGCCCCGACCGGCAGCACCGCATACCCTCTGACCTCAGGGATTCTCCCTTTCTGCAGCAGGCGCAGGGCATAGCCGCCAGCCCCGACGAACACCGTGCCGGCGCGCAGCGAGAAGCGACGCGACCCTCCACCGGAGTCCGTGGGGTGCGCAGTGCCGGTGACGACCCAGCCTTCGCCGTCGCGGCGCAGCCCGGTGACCTCGTGCCCGGTGAGCACCTCGCCGGCCGCGTCGTGCCGGTCCCGCGTGTTCCCATCGGTCCCGGTGAACACTGCCGTCAGCGCTGTCGTCAATGCTCCGAAGTCGATGTCGGTGCCCCGCGGTGACCGGGCAGCGGCCATCGGCTCGTCCCCGGATTCTCTGCCGTCCATGGTCAGCGGCGCCCACTCGGCGATGACCTCGGGGTCCTCGGTGAACTCCATGTCGGCGAAGAGCGGATCGGTGCGCAGCGTCGCCACGCGCGTGCGCAGATAGTCGACGTCACGGTCACCGAAGACGAGATTGACGTGGGCCGCGGAGTGGATGAAGTCGGATGGGTCGATGAGACCCGCCTCGGCGAGGAAGGACCACCACTGGCGGCTGAGCTGGAACTGCTCGGCGATCGCCGCGGGCTTCCGTCCGTCCTGCGGATCGGGCATGTAGTTGAGCTCGCAGAACCCCGAGTGCCCGGTCCCGGCGTTGTTCCACGGATCGCTGCTCTCCGCGGCGATGGCGGAGGCCTTCTCGAGCATGACGATGCGCCATGTCGGTTCGAGGACGGCGAGCATCGAGCCGAGCGTCGCCGACATGATGCCGCCGCCGATGAGGACGACGTCGGCGGCGACGAGATCGGCGGTCGAGTCCGACCGAGTGCGGGTGGTCATCGTGGGCTCCTCGTGGTCGAGCGTGAGAACGGGCGGTGGGTTCTCCTCCACGATGCGCCCGTGCAGAATCATCCGTCCAATGAGCAGATCGATGGGTATGATCCGAATATGGATGAATTGGTCGATGCGCTCTTCCCGCAGCTGCGGGCCCTCGTCGAACTCGCCGATCAGGACGGCCATATGACCGATGCCGCTGCCGCGCTCGGGGTTCCCCAGTCGACGATGAGCCGACGCATCCACGGTCTCGAGCGTCACCTCGGCGTGCCGCTCATCGTGCCCGCGGGGCGCGCGGTCGTCCTCACCGCGCAGGCGCGGACCCTCGTCGCAGAGATCCGCAGGCCCCTGGCGGAGATCGGCGGGGCTGTCACCGACCTCGCCGAGGCGGCCGATCCCGACCGCGGCGTCATCCGGTTCGGCTTCCCGCTGACGATGGGTGCCGGGGTCATCCCCGACCTGCTCGCGGCCTTCAGTGCCGAGCATCCCGGCATCCGCCTCGACCTCAAGCAGGCCCACGGCGCCGTGCTCGTCGACGACCTGCGCAGTGGTCTGCTCGACGCGGCGATCATCATTCCGCCGCCGCGGCAGCTGCCCCACGAAGTGCTTGCGAGCCAGCTCATCGTCGCTGTCGTCCCCACCGGACACCGCCTGGCGAACCGGAGAACCGTGTCGCTGACCGAACTCGCCGAGGAGCGCTTCATCGCGAATCCCGAGTCCTACAACCTCCGCACCCTCACCGATGCGTGGTGCCTGCAGGCCGGTTTCGCGCCCCAGGTGAAGACCGAGGTCACCGAGTTCTCGACGATCCGCGAGTTCGTCAGCCGGGGCATGGGCGTGGCTCTCCTGCCGCGCAGCGTCCGCCCCGTCGACGGCCTCGCCGAGGTGGCCCTTCGCGGTTCGGGCTATGTGCGCGAGGTCGCCCTCGTCACCGCGGTGCGCCGACCCAGCCGGGTCGTCCAACGTCTCCACGACTTCATCGTCGACCGCGCAGGGGAGTGGACGGTCGCCGACGGGATCCGCCGGCCCTCCTAGCTGCGCCACTCCTTCGACCCGCTCACTGCACGGAACGAGCGGACGAGAGCGAGCGTCGCCGGGGACTGAACGCGTTCAGCGAGCTTGGCGAGCACGATCCGCCGCGGGGCGGGATTGCCGCGCAGGGCGACGACCTTGACGTCGGGCCCATGCGATCGCACCGCCAGGCGCGGTGCGATCGCGACGCCGAGCCCGGCGGCGACCATCCCGAGGAGTTCGGGGTAGTCATAGGCCTCGAAGACGACGCGCGGGTCGAACCCGGCGTCCCGGCAGATCCGGCTGAGCACCGAGGCGACCGGATGCGACGAGCGGGTGATCCACGGATCGCTCGCCACCTCCTCGAGCTCGACGATGCGGCGGCGGGCGAGCCGGTGGGTGGCCGGCAGCAGCAGCATCGTCGGCTCCCGGACCAGCGTCGTCTGGACGGGGATGTCGGCGCTGATCGGCGCCCATGGATAGTCCCACAGCGTCGCGAGGTCGACCTCCCGTCGCTCGAGCGCCTCGGCGATCCGGTCGAGTCGATAGCTCTTGACGGTCACCTCGATGTCGGGATGGAGGTCATGGAAGTGGAGGAGGACCTTCGGCATGATCGAGGCGGCGAACGTCGGGAACGTCGCGATTCTCACCTCACCGCGATCGAGCTGCGCGAACGCCGCCATATCGTTCTTCGCCGCGGCAAGCGCATTGTCGATCGTCATCGCATGCGCGCAGAGCTTGATGCCGGCATCGGTGAGCCGCATGCCCTTGGGATGCCGAACGACGAGCGGAAGCCCGACCTCGCGTTCGAGTTTGCTCATCTGCTGGGAGACCGCCGAGGTCGACAGGGCCAGTTCGTCGGCCGCCGCGGAGAGGCTGCCTGTCCGATAGACGAGAAGCAGGAGGAGAAGCCGGTCGACGTTATACGGCGCTGAACTCATGGTTTAAGAATAGCTTAGATCAAGTCAACTAAGTATTGATTGAACTTAATCAGCACCCGTGACACCTTGATTCCCATGCATCGCTGCAGTCCCCGCACTGCAGACGAACAGCCGAACAAACAGTTGCCGGCACCGCAGCCGGGTCGAGACGAATCGAGGACATCCAGGTGGACAGCCAACTCCACGGACAGTGGTACCGAGGCGGCACATCGAAGTGCTGGCTCTTCTCCGGCGACGAGATGCCGGCCGACCGCGCGCAGATCGCACTCGCCCTCACCGCGGCCTTCGGCTCCGGTGACGACCGCCAGCTCAACGGCATCGGCGGGGCGTCGTCGACGACGTCGAAGGCGGCGATCATCTCGCCCTCGGCGATCCCCGGCATCGACATCAGCTACCTCTTCGCCCAGGTGGGCATCGGGGCGACCGCCGTCGAATTCACCTCGAACTGCGGCAACTGCGCCTCGGCCGTCGCTCTCTACGCGATCCAGAACGGACTCGTCCGCCCCACCGGGGACCGCACGAGCGTGCGCATGATCAATGAGAACACCCGCTCGGTGCTCGTCGCCGAGGTGGCCACCCCTGACCGCCGGATCCCGACCGACGGCGTCGAGACCATTCCCGGCAGCGCGATGCCCGGCGTGCCCGTCAACGTCTTCTTCGACAACGTCGACGGCGTCTCGACCGGGGAGCTCCTGCCGCTCGGTCAGGCGACGACGGCGCTCGACGTCGGCACCCGCACGGTGACGGTCAGTGCGATCGACGCCGGGGCGCCGGCCTGCTTCGTCGCAGCAGATTCCCTGGGCATGACCGGCACGGAGACCCTGCCCGAGGTGCGTCTGCGGGTGCCGGAGCTGCTCGCCGTGCGCACCGCGGCCTCCCCGGCGATGGGGCTGAGCGTCGAGGGGGAGGAGGTCAGCCCCGCCGTGCCGAAGATCGGCATCGTCGCCGCCCCGCAGGACTACGTGACGTCGACGGGGGAGCGGATCGCCGCCGGCGACTGCGACATCCTCGTCCGGATGGTCTCGATGTTCGATCCGCACCCGGCGATCGGCATCACCTCGGCGATCGCCGTCGCCCGCGACGCCTTCGTCGAAGGCAGCCTCGTCCACGACATCCTCGGCGCCGACCACCCCATGCGGGACACTCCCACCGACGACGACCGGGAGGTGAGCATCCGCATCGGCACCCCCGCCGGTGTCGTCGCCTGCCGCGTCCAGCTCGACGCCGCCGGCCGGGTCATGCGCCTCGGCGTGCGGCGGGTGGCCCGCCGGATCGCCAACGCAGCCATCGACCTCCCCGACGTCGACATCGCCCTGCCGCTCGTCGGCTGAGGCCAGCACCGGAGGTGGGCCCGCACCCGCACGATACCGCCGCCCCAGCACCAGCGACACCCGTCGCACACACGGTGACCGACGCGGCCACCTCGGCGCCCAGAGCCCGGACCGACCGGACAGCGCCCAGCAAGTTCAGGCACGATCACACTGACAATGAAGTTGGAGGACACCTCATGACCCTCGTGCAGATTCTCATCCTCGTCGTACTGGTGGTGATGTTCATCGCTGCCACGAAATGGCCGATCAACATCGGGATCATGGGGTTCGTCGGCGCCTTCGTCTTCGGCACCTTTGTCTTCGGGATGGATGACAAGGAGATCCTCGAAGAGTTCCCGGCGAGCATCGTGCTCACGATCGTCGGCGTGACCTTCTTCTTCAGCATGGCCCAGCGCAACGGGACCATCAAGATCCTCGTCGACCTCGCGGTCAGGGCGGTGCGCGGGAGACTCGGCATCGTGCCGTGGATCTTCTTCGGCATCGCCTCGATCCTCACCTCGCTCGGCACCTTCTCCCCGGCCGCCGTCGCCCTGCTCGCCCCCGCCGCCATGGGCTTCAGCGCGGCCTCGGGCTACAGCGGAGTCGTCATGGGCGCGATGATCATCAACGGCGCCCACGCCGGGGCCTTCTCCCCGATCTCGGTCTCGGGCATCATCGTCCGCGACATCGCGAAGGAGAACGGGTTCGAGATCCACACGGGCGCGCTCTTCCTCGCCTCCTATGTCATCAACGTCATCGTCACGATCCTCACCGTCATCGTCATGAAGGCCCTCGGCCGGCTGCGCACCACCCCCGAACCCGAGGCCGTCACTGACGGCACGGACGACAACCTCGGCGCGGGCAGCAGCGGACCCGGCACGGGACGCGACGGCAGTGCGGGTCCCGGTCAGACGGACGGGGGCGGCGGTCTCGCCCTCAAGGCACCGGAGCAGGTGCGGACGTCGACCCTGACCCCGCAGGTGTGGCTGACGCTCGGACTCATCGGGGTCATGGTCATCGGCGCGGTCGGCTTCGAACTGCCCATCGGCTTCCTCGGCCTCACGTGCGGTCTCGTCCTCGCCTTCACCTCGATGCGCCATGCGGACACGTTCGTCTCCGGGATCTCATGGTCGACGGTGCTCCTCGTGTCGGGAATGATCGTCTACATCAGCCTCCTGACCAAGGCCGGAGTCATCGATTCGCTCTCGACGATGGCGGTGGCGCTCGGCGTGCCCCTGCTCGTCGCCGTCGTCCTCTGCTACGTCATCGGCATCAGCTCGGCCTTCGCCTCCTCGACGGCCCTGCTCACCGCGTTCATCCCGCTGTCGATCCCGCTGCTCGAGCAGAGCGATCTCAGCGCGACCGCGGTGATGGCGGCGCTGGCGATCTCGGCGACGATCGTCGACGTCTCCCCGTTCTCGACCAACGGCGCTCTCATCATCGCCAATGCCAAGGGCACGGCGGCGAGGACGATCTGGCGCGACCTCATCATCTACGGGGCGATCGTCGTCGCCCTTGCCCCGCTGCTCACGTGGCTGCTCCTCGTCGTCACCGGCATCATGTGACGCGCAGACGCCGCCGTCACCTGGCATCGCACTGCCCGTGCTGATCCCCTGGGACGGCGCAGCGGCCCGGAGGGGTCCGACCGAACGGTCGGGCCCCTCCTCCCGTCCCGCCGCCTCATTTCCCGCCACCTCGGCCATTGCGCCGGCAATCGCCGAGGTGGCGGGACGGGAGCCGCGCCCGGTCATGACGTGCGTCACTGTCCGTGTCAGGCCCGTCCCGTAGCCTCGGGAGCGTACATAGGATTGAGGCAGACGTGAGGAGGGAGACCGATGAGATTCATCGCCACCGGGGACTGGCAGCTGGGCATGACGGCCCACTTCCTCAGCGCCGAGGCGCGCCCCCGCTACCAGCGCGCCCGGCTCGACGCGATCCGCCGGATCGGTGAGCTCGCGACCGCGCGCGAGGTCGACTTCGTCCTCGTCTGCGGGGACGTCTTCGAATCCAATCAGCTCGACCGGGCCATCGTCTCCCGCACCTTCGACGTCCTCGCCGACTTCACGGTGCCCGTCGTCCTCCTCCCCGGCAACCACGATCCCCTCGATGCGTCCTCGATCTACGACTCCCCGTCGTTCGTCTCCCGGCAGCCGGCCGGGGTCCGGGTCCTCCGGGACTCCACCCCCACCGAGGTGGTCCCCGGCGTCGAGGTCGTCGGGGCTCCGTGGTTCTCGAAGCGACCGCTGACCGATCTCGTCGCCGCGGCCACGAAGAACCTCGCCGAGGTGCCCGCCGGGCAGGTGCGCATCATCGCCGGCCATGGTGCCGTGAGCTCGCTCGACCCCGACCGCGATTCGCTGGCGACCATCGACGAGGCGGGGCTGGAGAAACTGCTGAGGGAGGACCGTGCGCAGTTCGTCGCCCTCGGCGACCGGCACGCCACCTACTCTGCGGCCGAGCGGATCTGGTACCCCGGGTCACCCGAAGTGACCTCGCGGCGCGAGGATGATCCCGGCAACGTCCTCCTCGTCGACATCGACAAGGAGACCCACGCCGTCGACGTCGAGAAGATCCCCGTCGGGCAGTGGACGTTCACGGTCATCGAGGCCGATGTCGACTCCGACGACGATGTCGCTGCCCTGGAGACCCGCCTCGGGCAGATCCCGGAGAAGGATCGGACCGCGGTGTGGCTCATCCTCCGCGGCACCCTGTCGACGGCAGCGAAGGCCCGCCTCGACGAAGTGCTCGACCATGCCGGGGATCTCTTCGCACTCGTGTCCGTGTGGGAGCGGCATTCGGACATCGCCGTGGTCGCCGCCGATGAGGACTTCGCCGGGCTCGGGCTGAGCGGGTACCTTGAGGATTCACTCGATGAGCTCGCCGCACGCGCCACCGCGGACGACGCCGCGGCCCTCACGGCGCAGGACGCTCTGGGCCTCCTCTACCGATTTGCGAGGAGCGGAGCATGAGACTGCACTCGATCCGACTGCGGAACTATCGCGGCATCACCGACGCGAGGGTGGAGTTCTCCAACGGCGTGACGATCGTCGAGGGCCCCAACGAAGTGGGCAAGTCCTCGATCCATGAGGCGATCACCCACCTGAGGGAGGACAAGGCAAGTTCGAAGAAGGCGAGCATCAAGGACCTCCAGCCCATCGGCGTCGACGCGGGCCCCGAGGTCGAACTCCACCTGACCAGCGGCGACGTCGAGATGACGTACGCGAAACGGTGGCTGCGCAGCCAGTCGACGACACTGTCGATCCTCCGTCCGCACCCCGAGCAGCTCTCCGGCGATGAGGCCCATGAGCGCTTCGCAGCGATCCTCGCCGACACCGTCGACGTCGACCTCCTCGTCGCCCTCGACGTCGCGCAGGGAGAGAGCCTCGCACAGGCGCCGATGGCCCAGATCAGCGCCCTGCAGTCGGCGCTCGGGGAGACGGGCGTCGAGGTCGCCGACCACGATGCGTTCCTCGAGAGGGTCGACGCCGAATACGCGAAGCACTTCACGAAGTCGGGCCGGCCGACGGGGGAGTACGGTGAGCTGCAGAAAGCCGTGCCCCAGGCGCGTGAAGCACTCGCGTCCCTCGTCGACCGCAGCGAGAGCCTCGATGCGCTCGTCGACCGGCATGCGCGGGCAACGGCCCGACTCGAGTCCGTCCGGGATGGGCTGGCCCGGGCGCTGAGCGAACGCGAGGACGCCGACGCTGCGTTCGCCGCCGTCGCCGAGCTGCGCACCGCGGTCGACGCGGCCGAGGATCGCGCCGAGGCGGCCCGACGGGAGTCCGCGCTCGCCGCCGATGCGGTGGAGCGGCGCACGACCCTCCTCGCCGAAGCCACTGCCGCCGAGACAGCGGTCCGGACAGCGCAGACCGCTGCGGCCGATCTCGAATCCTCGCACGCGGAGAGGGAAGCTGCGTTCGAGGACGCCAAGCAGCTCCTCGGGGAGAAGCGGTCTGCGCTGGTCGACGCCCGGGAGCAGACGAAGAATGCCGCCCGCGATGTGGCACGCGCGAGGGCCCGCGGCGAGGTCACCGCGCTGAGGACTCGACTCGACGAGATCCGGACGCTCGAGGACAAGCGGAGCCGGGCACGGGCGGTCGTCGGGTCGATCGCTGTCACCACCGCCGATGTCGACCGTCTGGTCGGGCTCGGCACCGAGGTGCGCATCGCGACCGGCGCGAAGCGGTCGGCGGCCGCACAGGTGCGAGTCACCCGCCTCGGAGAGATCCCCATCGCCGTCGACGGCGTCGACATCGCCGCCGAGGAGACGGGCGAGGCCGCCGTCGTCGACGATGTGCGCATCGCCATCGAGGGCGTCGCCGATATCACCGTGAGCCCGGGAGCCTCCCCGGTCGACCTCGATCGTGCCGTGACGACTGCCGAACGTGCGCTCACCGCCGAGATGGAGCGCCTCGGTGTCGAGTCACTCGACCAGGCGCGGGCGCAGGCGAATCGCCGAGCGGATGCCGAGGCGATCGTCACCGAGACGACGGCGACGCTGACGGCGGTGCTCGGGCGGGACAAACGTGACGACCTCGATGCGAAGCTCGCGCGCGCCGAGGCGCTCATCGCCGGTGATAACGGCAGCACGGAGGACGCCCACGACAAGGCCGCCCGTGACGACCGGAGCGCCGACGGTGTCGCGTCCGTCGACGAGCTCGAGGAGATCGTGGCGGAGGCCGAAGCAGCGGCGGACGCGGCGCAGACAGCGGTCGCCGAGGCCGAAGCCGACCTCGAGCGCACCCGCGCCGTCCGTGACGATTCGCGGGTCGACACGGTGCGTGCGCAGACGACGCTGCAGGAGGCTCGGACGCAGTCTGAGCGGTTGCAGGCGGCGGTGGCCGCCGCGCAGGCCGACCACTCCGATGAGAGTCTCGACGCTGCCCGGAATGCGGCTGGGACACGGGCTGAGGAGGCCGAGGCGGCGTTCGGCGAGGCGAGAGCGGCCTATGAGGCGGCCGATCCTGAGACGCTTGAGGCCCGGCGCGACAACGCCCGCAAGGTCGTCGCCGACAACGAGGCGCAGCAGACTGCGGATCGGCAGGAGGTCGACCAGCTCACGGCGCTCATCGACGATCGCCTCAGTGAGGGCATCTTCGAGAAGGTCGAGGCGGCACGGGAGTCGCTCGAGACGGCGGAGGCGAGACTTGCCAGGGTCGAGCGGAGTGCGCAGGCGATCGCGCTGCTGCGCTCGACGGTCTATGCGCACAAGGCCGAAGCCCAGCGGAAGTATGTGGCGCCGTTCAAGGAGCAGATCGAGCGGCTGGGCCGGATGGTCTTCGGACCGACCTTCGCTGTCGAGGTCTCCGAGGACCTCGAGATCGCCTCACGGACGCTCGACGGCACGACCGTGCCCTTCGACTCGCTCTCGGGCGGAACGAAGGAGCAGCTCTCCCTCATCGGGCGCCTCGCTGTGGCCGCCCTCGTCGATCCGCGGACCGGTGCCCCGGTCATCCTCGACGATGCGTTCGGGTTCGCCGACCCCGAGAGGCTTTCCGCCCTCAACGTCATCCTCGGCCGGATCGGCGAGACCGCGCAGGTCGTGCTGCTCACCTGCCAGCCCGACCGGTTCGCCCGTGTCGGCGGGGCGTCCCGGGTGAGCCT
Organism: Brevibacterium sp. XM4083; assembly: GCF_006489205.2. Classification (GTDB taxonomy): domain Bacteria; phylum Actinomycetota; class Actinomycetes; order Actinomycetales; family Brevibacteriaceae; genus Brevibacterium. The sequence goes on from NZ_VFYR02000005.1 coordinate 85,430, forward strand.
GGGGTAGGTCGGTGGGGCCGGGTCGGTGCGATCTGGGGGTCGGCCCGGACATGGGATCAGCCGGCTGCGGCTCCACGGTCGCCTGAGGCTGCCTCCGTGGCCGCCTGCGCCGCCTCGGCGGCATCGGCGCGGATCGTGCGGCGCAGGATCTTGCCCGAACTCGTCTTCGGCAGCTCGTCGACGAACGTTACCTGGTGCGGAGCCTTGAACGAGGCGAGACGGTCACGGCAGTAGGCGATGATCTCCTCACGCGTCGCCTCGGCGCCGGGCTGCAGGGTGACGAACGCGGCGACGTCCTCACCGCGGTACTCGTCGGGAACACCGACGACGGCAGCCTCCTGAATCGCCGGATGGGTGTAGAGGACGTCCTCGACCTCACGCGGCCACACCTTGTAGCCGGAGGCGTTGATCATGTCCTTCTTCCGGTCGACGATGAACAGCCACCCGTCCTCGTTCATGTAGCCGACATCCCCGGTGCGCAGCTCTCCGGCCGGGATCTGATCGGACGTGGCCGTGGGGTTGTTGATGTACTCCGAGGCCACCTCGGGGCCCGAGATCGCGACCTCGCCGAGTTCGCCCGGGCCCACCGGCTCACCGGAGTCGTCGAGGATCCGCACCATCGTGTCCGGCTGGGGGAGTCCGCATGAGAGGTTGCCGCTGTCGGGATCGACCGGGGCCTGCAATCCGTACGGCACGCTGACCGCCTGCCCCATCGTCTCCGTCAGCCCGTACCCCTGGCCGATGTCGATGCCGAGCTTCTCCTTGAACTTCGTGACGAGTCCCTCGGGCAGTGGCGCGCCTCCGGACATGACGCGCTTGAATGAGGAGAAATGGTCAGCGGTGACGGCGGGGTGGGCGAGCATCGCCGTGTAGACGGTGGCCGGTCCCGCCATGTACGTCGGCCGCTCCCTGACGATGAGTCCGAGGAACGACTCCGGTTCGAACCGGTAGTTGAGGATGAGGCGCGCGCCACCGGAGACCGCGGCGATGAACTGGCAGATGAACCCGGTGATGTGGAAGATCGGGGCGAGTGTGAGGTAGCCGTCGCCGGGTTCGAACCACGAATTGCGCATGTTGTAGCGGGAGTTGCTCGAGACCGCCGCGTGCGTGCCCGATGCTCCCTTCGACCGACCCGAGGTTCCTGAGGTGTAGACGACGAGTGCTTCGTCCTCGGGCGCGACGTCGACGGGTGTGAAGTCCGAATCGAGGTAGGCGCCGACGACGGCTTGGAAGTCCGGCCCGCCGAGGTGGTCCGGCGCACCCGGTTCCGGACTGACCCCGGGGGTTCCGGGAAGGGCGTCGAACATCCCGAAGAGCTTCTCGGGACCGTCGACCTGGTAGCTGCGGTCATCGGCGAGCACGATGGTGGGAATGTCCGCGGCAAAGGGCCGGACGCGATCGAGATAGGCCGCCTTCGACACGACGAGCGCTCTGACCTCGGCGTCGGAGAACACGTGCTCGAGTTCCCCGCGGTACATCGGATTGAGGGGAACGACGACACCGCCGGCCTTCCAGATCCCATAGGTCGCGATCATGAAGGCCGGGGTGTTCTGGTCGTAGATGCCCACCCGGTCCCCGGGTGCGATGCCCTGGTCGCTGAGGTAGGCGGCGAACGCTGTCGAATACCGGTCGAACTCCGCCCAGGTCGGTGCGAACCCGAAGTACGTCAGCGCCACCTCGTCGCCGTGCGCCGCGACGGTTGCCGCGAGGTCCCGCAGCGTCGTCGACGTATCGAGGACGTGCGGGGTCGGGGCGATGTCGCCCCACGTCGTCATCCACGGTCGAGTATCGAACCAAGAGCTCATCGCGTCATCGCCTCCAGCGTCGTCGGCGGTCGCGCACGCGCATCGTCGGTGATGAAGTCCGCGCCGACCCTCCGAGTGAACATTCGTTCAGTGCCATTCACCCTATTGAGGAGAAGCCGGGTGCGTCAATGATTTTCTGTGATCGGCATCACAGGTTGATCGGGCTCTGGTGCCACGGCCTCAGCGTGTGCGGTGGCGCTGCGCGATGTCGCGGCCGATGAGTTCCTTCATCACCTCATTGGCTCCGCCGAAGATCGCCTGGATCCGGTTGTCTTTGAATACGCGCGCGATGGGGTATTCGAGCATGTAGCCGTAGCCGCCGAAGAGCTGGAGGCAGCGGTTGACGACTTCGATCTCGAGGTCGGAGCCGAGGTATTTCGCCTTGGCGGCGTCGACTGCGGTGAGTTCGCCGGCGTTGAGGGCCAGCGCGCACCGGTCGATGAACGCCTCGAGAGCGTCGACCCGGGTCTCGAGCTCGGCGAGTTCGAAGCGGGTGTTCTGGAAGTCCCCGATCGTTTGGCCGAACGCCGGTCGGTCGAAGACGTAGTCCGCCGTCCATGTCAGGGCGGCGCGCGCTGCAGCCAGGGTGCCCGAGCCGATGAGGAGGCGCTCGGTGGGGAGGTTGACCATGAGGTGGATGAAGCCGTTGTCGAGTTCGCCGAGGAGGGCGTCGGCCCGAACGCGGACATCGGTGAACGAGAGCTCCGCGGTGTCCTGCGCGTCCATCCCGAGCTTCCTGAGCTTGCGCCCGCGCTCGAAGCCCGGAGTGTCGGCGTCGACGATGAAGAGCGACGTGCCGCGCGCGGCCTTGGCCTCGGGGTTCGTGCGGGCGACGACGATGACGAAGTCGGCGTGGATGCCGTTGGTGATGAAGGTCTTCGCCCCGTTGAGGATCCAGTCGTCGCCGTCGCGCACGGCCTTCGTCGTGATGCCCTGGAGGTCCGAGCCGGCATTCGGCTCGGTCATCGCGATCGCGCCGATCATCTCACCGGTCGCGAGACCGGTGAGGTACTTCTCCTTCTGCGCCTGCGTTCCGAAGGCCATGAGGTAGCCGGGGACGATGCCGTCGGACACGCCCCAGCCGGCGGTGACGCCACCGACGCCTCGACGGGCGATCTCCTCCGACCGGACCATCTCGAAGCGGAAGTCCTCGACGCCGGCGCCGCCGAACTCTTCGGGAATGGCGAGCCCGATGATGCCGGCCGCCGCGGCCTTCTCCCACATGTTCCTGTCGACGAGGTGGTTCTCCTCCCACTCCTCGACGTGCGGCACGACCTCCCGGTCGAGGAAGGCGCCCACGGTGTCGCGGAAGGCTTCATGGTCATCGTCGTACAGGTTGCGCTTCACCGGGTTCGTCCTCCGTTGGTGCCGTGAGCGGGCCGCCTCCGCCTCGTCGCGGAGCTCGTGACTCCAGTCACTGATCGTTCGTTCAGTTTGGCACCCGCGGTGAGGACGGTCAAGCAGAGACGCACCGTCGGAAGGCTGAATCAGTCAGCGCACCGCCGCCAGCGCGGACGCGACCGTGTCCACGGTCCTCTGCGCGTCGTCTCCGGCGGCGATGAGCACGATGGTGCCGAGTGCCATGTCCGGCGGCGCACATGATCGCGGCAGGGGGCGTGACTCAGCGTGCCCGGACGCCAGATGCACTTCGTGCCAGCATCCGTGCGTGTCTCTGATGAACCCCTTGGCGCGAGCGAGCAGCGCTCGGTTGTGGGAGAGGATGGCGAGGATCTCGGCCGGATCCACAGCATCGAGTCCGTCAACCGTGCGTGAGCTGTGGATACCACCTGCATCGGGTGCCGACGCAGAGGAGCGGGGGACCGTGCCCGCCATGGGGCGGTCCTCGGTTCCGCGGAGCCGAACAGGGAAATCCGGGGGAATGTCGTCGAGGATCTCGGCGTTCGGGGCCAACCGCAGACTCGCCTGTCGGGTCCATGCGATGTCCGCGGCGGAGGCACGGTCCGATTTGGTCACGAGGACGATGTCGGCCCCGCCGATCTGGCGTTCGACGAGATCGGAGACGAACCGGTCGGACAGCAGTCTGCGGAGATTCGTCGCATCGGCGCAGACGATGATCGGACCCGGCGAGAAACCGGGAAAGCGCCGCCAGGCTCCGAGCACAGTGGGATCGCCGACCCCACTGACCTCGACGAGGACCTGGTCGACATCGTCGCGGTCGGAGAAGGCGCGCATCACGCGACTGAGGTCATCGGTGATCTGACAGCAGATGCAGCCGTTTGTCAGTTCGACGGTGTCCTCGGTCTGTGACGCCACGAGGGAGGCATCGATGCTGATCTCTCCGAAATCATTGACGAGCACAGCTGTGCGTCCGAGGGTCCCCGCCGCCAGCAGAGCGTTGATGAGCGTCGTCTTGCCTGAGCCGAGATAGCCGCCGATGATGCCCAGACGTGCGCTCATCAGCTGTCTGCAGGGTCGGCGATGCGGGAGTCGAAATGGCGGCCGCCGACGACGGTGCCGCGGACGTGAATATCGCCGATCCGGTCGGGGGCGACCTCGTACGGGTCGGCAGCGAGGATGGCGAAGTCGGCGTACTTGCCCGCCTCGAGCGAACCCACCTCGTGGTCCATGTGGAGCATATGGGCCGCTCCCAGCGTGATTGCCCGCACGGCCTCGTCGACGCTGATCGCCTCGCCGCCGCCGATCACCCGTCCGGTCTGGCTCTTCCGCGTCACGGCGTGAGTCATGGTGCGCAGCGGTCCCAACGGGGTGACCGGCGAGTCCGAATGCAGGGAGATCGGGACTCCCGCCCGCAGTGCGGTGGCGGCAGCGTCCATGCGTCGGGCGCGATCGGGACCGAGAGTGATGTCCATGTGCTGATCGCCCCACGCGAAGATGTGATTGGCGAAGATGTTCGCGCAGGCGCCCAGCGCTGCCAGGCGCCGGTACTGTGCGGCCGTCGTCAGCTGGGAGTGCGTGCACGTGTGCCGGTGGTCCGGCCGGGGGGATTCGGTGAGGACGCGCTGCAGAGTCTGGAGGAACAGCTCGGTGGCCTGGTCGCCGTTGCAGTGCACGTGGATGAGCAGTCCTGCGCGGTGGAAGACGCTGAACGCCGCGTAGAACTCCTCGGGGGTGACGTTCCACAGCCCATTGGGCTCATCCCCGAAATAGCCCGGCGCTTCAAGACGCGCGGTGAATCCCTGGATCGAGCCATCGAGCATGAGTTTGACATTGCCCAGACGCAAGTGCGCCGATGACTGTCCCGCAAGGTCGACGAGGCGCTCGGCATCATCGCTCAGTGACGGCCTCGGCGCTCCAACGCCCGCACCGAAATGGAAGACATTGAGCCGAGCCGGGAAGGTCTCGTCGACGACGCTGCGATAGAGGTCGACGCCGGCATCATCCATCAGCGTCAGTGACCCGAGGTCGGTCAGCGTCGTCGTCCCGGTGTTCACTCCCTCCTGTCCGAAGGCCCGCAGCGCCGCCGCGTCGATGCTCAGCGGACCGGTGCCCTCGGTCAGGTCACTGACCAGCGCCATCGCGGTGAACTCCCGCAGTTCGCCCGTCGGTGCTCCAGACGAGTCCTTGACCACGCCCGGCACCATCGTCTCTGCGCTGATGTCGTAACGCGACATGACCGCGGAGTTGACCACGCATGCATGCACGCTCGTGTGGATGACATGGATCGGCCGGTGCAGCGACACGGCGTCGAGGTCGGCTGCGGTGAATGCCTGCCCAGGGAAGTAGATGGGGTCGAATCCCCACGCGAGCAGCGGCTGCTGCGGATCGTCGAGCTCAGCCTCGGCGACCCTGAGCCGTTCGACGACTTCGTCGATGCTTGTGCAGCCGGGCCAGTGGTGTCCGCTGGGCTCTGTACGGTCGAGGTAGCCGACATACGTCTGCTTCCACACATTGCCCGTGCCGGCATGGGTGTGCGCTTCGACGAATCCCGGGAGGATGACAGCATCCGCGTAGCGCTCGTCGAGGACAGCCCCCGGGTAGGTGAGCAGCTCCTCGACGGTGCCCACCGCACGGATCCGCTCTCCGCGCACGGCCACGGCCTCAGCGGTGGGGTACGACGGATCGCCGGTGTGGATCCGCCGCGCGGGGTAGACGATGGTGTCCTCAGGATTCATTGCTCAGTGTCCTCGATTCGTGGTCGGCGGCCGATTCGTCGGTCGGTGTCTCGCGTCCCTCCAGCGCGTAGGCGGTGACGGACTCGTTGGCAGAGTGCCGAGACACCAGGCTGACGGTCACCAGGGTAATCGCTGAGACGAGAAGTCCTGGCGCGATCTCGTGCAGACCGAAGGGAGTGCCCGACAGCCTCCACACCACCGCCGCGGCGGCAGCCGCCACCATGCTGACGATGACCCCGGTCGACGTGGCCCGGCGCCAGAACATCGCCGCGAGGACGGGCATGACGAGCGTCGACGCGGTGAACGTCAGCGCCAGCTCGTAGATTGCGATGATGTCGTCGATGAGCAGGGCAATGACCAGCCCGAGCACCGCCATCGCGCCGACCGACATCCGCGAGACGAAGAGGATCTTCCGGTCCCCGGCACCGGGGTTGACCCACCCCTGATAGATGTCCTTGGAGATGTTGATGGCCCCGCTGAGGAGAAACGAGGTGGCGCCGGTGAGCAGCGCAGCGACGAGCGAGACCATGAGCAGGCCTCCGAGCCACGGCGGGAAGATCTCGGAGATGAAGCTCGTGTAGACGAGGTCAGGTTTGGTGTCGGCGGGAAACCGCTGGAGGGCGGCGATGCCGATGAGGACGGCGACGACGCTGACGAGGCCGGACACGATGAAACCGATCGTCACGGCCGAGTATCCGATCCTCGGCGTCCTGGCGGCGGTCAGCCGCTGCCAGGTGGTCTGCCAGACGATGTAGAAGGGCCCGAAGATGAGGAACCAATTGAGGAGTTCCATGCCGCCGATGCTGTCGAACTCGAGCAGCTGCGGGGGAGTGGCTGCCACGACCTCCGCCGGACCGCCGAGCGCGGCGATGCCGACGACGAGAGCGAGGACCACCCCGACGAGGATGACAACAGTCTGGATCGCGTCCGTCCAGGCCACACTTGGCAGTCCGCCGATCATGGTGAACGCGAGCGTGACGAGGAAGCCGAGGAGCACTCCCCAGAACGTCGAGATCGGCGTCACCGACGACAGCAGGGCTGCCATACCGACCAGCTGCATCCCGAATGTCGGAGTCATGTAGAGCAGTCCGGTGATGAGGGCAGGGATGAGGGCTGCGGCTTTGCCGAACCTGCGGGCGAAGAGCTCCGGCAGCGTATAGAGCCGGAGCCTGCGGATCGTCGGGCCGAGGACGATGACGGTGGCGATGGTGAAGCCGACGAAGGCGAGGCTGGTGATGAGGTAGGAGACACCGAGGGTGAACCCCTTGCCGGCGGCGCCGATGAGGGCCGCGGAACCGGTGACGGTGGCGATCACCGATCCGCAGATGGGGAAGAAGCCGAGACTGAAATCGCCCATGACGTAGTTGTCGGCCGTCTTGACGGTCTTCGACGAGCGGAGGCTGACGGCGAAGAGCAGGGCGAGGAACGCGAGTATCCAGACGATGTACCAATTCAATGGAGTCTCCCTACGGCGAAGGGGCGCACGGCCTGCTGCCGCGCGCCCCTGGTCCTCATCCTCAGACGTAGTCCTTGTACTTGTCGAGTGTGCGGACCGGCATCCGCAGTGCGTCGCGCCGGAACGGATCGCCGAGCTCCTTCGTGCACATGATCTCGATGACCGTGGTCCTGCCCTCGTTCATCTGCGCATCGACGGCTCGCTGCAGCGCAGGGCCGACGTCCTCGAGCCTGTCGACGACGATCCCATCGGCGCCCATGCTCTCGGCCATCGCCGCGAAGCTCTCCCCGTTGTCGAGCTCGCCGGCGATGAAGCGGCGACCGTAGAACTCGACCTGGTTCTTCTTCTCCGCACCCCACTGGCGGTTGCGGAAGACGACTGCAGTGACGGGGATGTCATGGCGGACGGCAGTGAGGACTTCGACCATGCTCATCGCCCATGCGCCGTCACCGGCATACGCGATGGCCGGGCGCTCCGGAGCGGCCCGCTTCGCGCCGATGATCGTCGGCAGCGCATAGCCGCAGTTGCCGAAGCTCATCGGGGCGAAGAAGCTGCGCGGTCGCTCGAACCGCAGGTAGCTGTGCGCCACCGAATTGATGTTGCCGATGTCCGTGGAGACCATGACGTCGGCGGGCATCGCCTTCTCGAGTTCACGCAGAACCTGACGCGGATGGAGCCAGTTGCCCTCCTCCTTCTCTGCTTCGTCGATGACATCGAGGGAGAACTCGTCCTTCTCGTGTGTCCAGGAGTCGAGCTCGGCCTCCCAGGCCTCCTTCTCCGCACGGATGAGATTCGCCCGTTCGTCCTTGGTGGCGTCGCTGACGACCGTTTTGTCGTTGAGGCGTGCGAGCAGCTCTGTGGCCACTGCCTTGGCATCGCCGCAGATGCCGACGTCGATCTTCTTCACCAGCCCGAGCATCTTGTGGTCGGCATCGACCTGGATGATCTTCGCATCCGTGGGCCAGTACTCGAACTGGTACTGCGGGAGCGTGCCGAACGGGCCGAGGCGGGTGCCGAGTGCGAGGACGACATCGGCCTGATTGAGCAGGGTCATTCCCGCCTTCGACCCCTGGTACCCCAGAGGGCCTGCCCACAGCGGATGGCTGGCGGGGAACGAATCGTTGTGCTGGTAGCTGTTGACCACGGGGGCGCCGAGGCGCTCGGCCAGGGCGATGCACTCCTCGACTCCGTCGGCCATCACGACTCCGCCTCCGGAGATGATCACCGGGTTCTTCGCCCGGGCCAGCAGTTCTGCGGCATCGTTGAGGCTCTTTTCGCCGCCTGCACCGCGATCGATGCGCTGGGGCTGCGGGATGTCGGGGGTCGCCTCGCCGTAGAAGTAGTCGCGGGGAATGTTGAGCTGCGTGGGCCCGATCTCCGACTGGGCCCGATCGAAGCAGCGGGCGGTGAACTCGGCCATGCGAGCAGGGTTCGTCACGTGGCCCTGGTACTTCGTGAACTCCTGGAACATCGGCAGCTGGTTGGCCTCCTGGAATCCACCGAGCCCGATCGAGTTCGTCCCGGCTTCGGGAGTGACGATGACGACCGGGGAGTGCGCCCAGAAGGCCGCCGCAATCGCAGTCACGCAGTTCGAGATGCCCGGGCCGTTCTGCCCGATGACCACTCCGTGACGGCCGGATGCGCGAGCGTAACCGTCGGCCATATGGGCTGCACCCTGTTCGTGGACGACCGGAACGAAGTCGATGCCGGCCGGCGCGAAGATGTCCATCGCGTCCATGAACGCCGATCCCATGATGCCGAACACATCGGTGACGCCGTTGGCCACCATGGTTTCGACGAATGCCTCCGAGGAGGTGATCTTCTGCGGTTTCGGAGCTTGTTCGGGTGCTTCGACCTCAGTCCGATCAGCGAGTTCTGTCATGCCAACTCCTCCTTGAGGTTGGGAAGACCACATCTTTGAGGTCTCGTTTATTCGTTCAATTCAGCTAAAAAAGTTGAACACCTAGAACACTAGGCGGAGGCGGGCGACCGCGTCAATACGTGTTCCGGTTATTAATCCGTTTGGTATGATTTTCCGAGACACCAAGGAGGGCGTGCTCATGGACAATCTTGCGGAACCGGGCCTCGGCACCGAACTCTCGCTCGTCGGGGAGACGCCGGCGCTGCGCCTCATCTCGCTGCTTGAGCTGATCTCGACGCGCGACGAGATCTTCACCCTGCAGTCCCTCGTCGTGCAGACCGGACTGCCCAAGCCCACGCTTCACCGAATGCTTCAGCAGCTCGAGAGCGCCGGTCTCATCACGCGGCACAGCGACGGCCGCCATTACGGAACGGGTGCGCGACTGCGGCGGATGGCCGAGGACATTCTGCTCAACGACACTCGGCACGGGGCTCGTCGTGCGATCCTGGCTCAGCTCGCCGAGGATGTCGAGGAGAGCTGCAATCTCACGACGGTCGCGGGCAGCGACGTCATCTATCTCGATCGTGTCGAGACGCAGCATCCCCTGCGGGTCCACCTCGAAGCGGGAGCCCGAGTGCCGATCCACGCATCGGCCAGCGGGAAGATGATCATGTCCCAGTACGGTGAGACTCAGCGCCGCCGTCTGCTGGCCGGTTCGCAGCTGCCGGCCTTCACCCCTCACACGATGACCGATCCGGACCGCATCGACGCGGAGCTCACCGAGATCAGGGAGCAGGGATTCGCCGTCGACCGCCAGGAGTACCTCGACGGGCTCGTGTGCCTGGCCGTGCTCGTCCCCGGGGAAGCGGGGCGGTCGAATCAGTGTGTGGCCATTCAGGCTCCGGTGCTCCGGAAGTCCGAGGAGGATCTCGTCGCTCTCCTGCCGCTGGTGCAGGCTGCGGCCGAGAAGATCTCCCGTATCGACGACATCGACCGCAGCACCGAGATCGCCTGATCTGACCACGAGTGCGTCGCCGGAGCGGATCGCCTCTCGCTTCGGGGAACACCAGACGAAGGGAGCGCCGACCATGCACACCGCCACGGATCCGCGCAGCGCCATGTCCGACCCACCACCGGCCGCGGCCACGACCACCTGGGAATCCGCACGTCAGCTCTTCGGTCTCGACGGCGACCTGCAGGTGCCGAGGCTGGCCGGCGAGGACAGCCTCGTCCCGGACATCGATCCGAACTACCGCTTCGACCCGGAGGTGACCAGAGCCATTCTCGCGGGGTTCACCCACAATTCGCGCGTCCTCATCCAGGGTCTGCACGGCACGGGAAAGTCCACGCACATCGAGCAGGTCGCGGCACGCCTCAACTGGCCGGTCATGCGGATCAACCTCGACGGTCAGATCTCCCGCACCGATCTCGTCGGCAAGGACCAGGTCGTCATCGAAGACGGCCATCCGCGCACCCGCTTCGAAGACGGAATCGTTCCGTTCGCCCTCGGCCGACCGATGGCGCTGATCTTCGACGAGTACGACGCAGGCCGGCCCGAGGTCATGTTCATCATCCAGCGGCTGCTCGAGCGGGAGGGCCTCTTCACGCTCACCGAACAGAACCGCGTCATCCGTCCGCACCCCCAGTTCCGTCTCTTCGCGACGGCGAACACCGTCGGATTGGGCAACCTCAACGGTCTCTACAGCGGGGTCAAGCGACTCAACCAGGCCCAGCTGGACAGATGGGGCATCGTCGCGAAGCTCGACTATCTGACGCCGCAGCGTGAGTTCGACGTCGTCACCGGCCAGGTGCCGGGATTCGTCGAGCGGTTCGGGAGGGAAACGGCGGAGACCATGGTCTCGGTGGCGAACATGACCCGCACGGGCTTCGCCGCCGGGGATCTCTCCGCTCTCATGTCTCCGCGCACCGTCATCTCCTGGGCGCAGAATGCGCTGATCTTCAATGACGTCGAACTCGCCTTCAAGTTCTCCTTCGCCAACCGCTGCGACCCGTCTGAACACGTCCTGCTCGGCGAATTCCTCCAACGCGGCTTCGGCACCGATCCCGCCGTGCTGACCTCGCTGTCGGTGGACTGAGGTGGACCCGTCGACCCGACCGCGAGTCGCGTCGGGAAACCGCGACGACGCCGCCCGATCCCGTTCGCGGAGCGCCGACGAGCAGCGACGCATCGACCGGACACTGGCAGGTGTGATGCGGGCACTGTCGGGAGACCCCGACCTCGACCGCTGGGGCGCCCGTCCCATCGGCGCCCACGGGAGACTTCCTCTCAACGCGCCGCATCTCTATCCCTCGGTGGCCGATGCCGGCCTCTCGTCCCTGCGCGGAGCCGCCGATGCGATGGCGCTGCGGATGCGGCACAGCGACCTCGGCGAGCACAGGTCAGCCCTTCCTGACTCGACGGCAGAACGGCTCGTCGTCGAGGTCCTCGAGCAGTTCCGGTGCGAGGCCCTGGCGGACCTGCCCGGGGTGCGACAGAATCTCGCGCAGCGCCACACCGAGTGGTGCCGGGAGTTCCTCGGTTCGCGGCTGCACGAGACCCACCAGGGGATCCTCCTGCTCACGATCACGGTGGTCGCGCGCTCGACGCTCACCGGAGAGCCGATCAGCGAGGACTGCGTCGACCTCGTCGAGGCGACGCGAGCGGATCTCGCCGCCGACATGGGTGGGCTCCTGGTCCGCCTGCGACGGACTCGGACGTCCCAATCGGCGTTCCTTCCCGCCGCACTCGACTTCGCCGCCTTCGTGGCGGCGCGCATGGCCGAGAACGAGGAGCAGTGGGGCCAGGGCGTCCGACCGCGCCGCGGGGTCACCGCGTCGGCGTTCTCGCTCGTTCTCGATGTCTCCGAGAGCCCCTTCGCCGCCCCCGGCGGGTCGTCGGAGTCGCCGGGAACGGCCGGTCGCGGCTACGCGATCTGGGACGCGAGCTTCGACACCACGCGTCACATCGCCGAGGTCGTCCGCCCGGCTCAGCTGCGTGATCTGCGTCGGCAGCTCGATGAGCAGACGCAGGACCGGCGAGCTCCGGTGGCGCCGATCATCAGTCGACTCCAGCCCGTCGTCGCCGCTCCGGTCGAGGTCTGCGATCTGGAGGACGGAGAATCCGGCGTCCTCGATCCGCGCCGACTCTCCCGTCTCATCACCTCACCGGGGGAGCGCCGTGTCTTCAGGGATGTGACGACGACAGGTCAGCCGGACACTGCGGTGGCGTTCCTGCTCGACTGCTCGGGGTCGATGAAGCCCCACGCCGCCGGAATCGCCGCACTTCTCGATGGTCTCGTCACCGCCCTCGATCGTCTCGACGTCGTCACCGAAGTCCTCGGCTTCACCACCGGTGCGTGGAACGGCGGACGACCGAAGACGTCCTGGCAGAGGTCCGGTTCGCCGCCAGGCATCGGTCGACTCAATGAGATCGACCACCTCGTCTTCAAGGATTCCGCCACCACCGCCCGCCGGGCTCGCTTCGATCTGGCCGGCGTGCTCAAGCTCTCGCTGTACCGGGAGGGCGTCGACGGGGAAGCGGTGCGCTGGGCGCTCACGCGCCTCGACCGGGTCGGTGCCGCGCGCACCGTGCTCGTCGTCGTCAGCGACGGCAGTCCGGCAGACGGGGCGACCGCGGAGGCCAACGACGAGGACTATCTGGCGCGGGACCTCGTTGCGACGATCACGGCCGAAGCGCGTCCGGACCGTCACCTCATCGGAGTCGGCCTCGGATGCGACGTCTCCGATTTCTACCAGTCGGCGATCGCTCTCGACCCGGAGACGCTGGGCGATCGCGCCTCGACCCGCGCGGTCGTCGAGGCTCTGCGAACCGCGCTGGGACGTCACGGCGGTCATGTCTGAGCGTGACCGGTTGCTCAGACATCATCGCCGTGGCGCTCGGACTTTCAGCCCGCGAGCATTCTCATCCCTCGCGTGACGTCCTGTCATCGGCCTGCGGCAGTGCGCCCTCACGGCGCAGCTCCGCGCGTTCTCTGAAGCGGGTCGGCGCCGGACGCTCGCTTCCGAGGACGAGCATGTCGACCTGAGCGTCCGTGAGGCGGCGGTTGTGCCTGATCCGGGAGACGAAGAAGACGATGCCGATGACGATCCAGACGGCCAGAGCGATGAGGGACTCTTTGCCCAGTGCTCCGGGCGAACCCGGAATGAGGAGCAGGCACATGAAGAAGATTGCAATGACGGCACCGAGACCGCTGAGGACCTTCTTCACCGTCGAATAGGTGCCCGGCAGGGCATCCGCGGCCGGAGTTTCACTGCTGGGACGGAAGATGCGGAAGGCGCACAGGCAGGTGTAGAGGTAGGCGATCGTCACGCCGATCGAGGACATGTCGACGACCCACGTCAGTGCGGCACGGCCGAACCATGGGCTGATGAGGCAGATGAGCATGACGGCGAGGATCCCGATGTGCGGGGTCTTGTACTTCGGGTGGAGACGGGCGAAGACCGGCGGAATCATCTGTGCCCGGCCCATGGCGAGCAGGATGCGACTGGCGGAGACGTAGAAGCCGTTGAGGCCGGTGCTCACCCCCATCGTGATGGCCACGGCCAGCAGGAACAGGCCGGAGCCGCCCATGATTCCGGTGACCGCCTCGGCGGTGCCCCACGCCGATCCGGACGTCGCGAGCTCCTGCCACGGTTCGGCGACCGCCACGGCGAAGACCATCGCCATGTAGAGGGCCGCGGCGGCGAGGATGGCGAGGATGATCAGCCGCATCGCCTTGCTCGGGGAGAAGTCGAACTCCTCTGCGGCTTGGGGGACATTGTCGAATCCGATGAAGGCCCACGGGGCGATGGCGACGATGGCGAAGATCGCCGCCGACGGGTCGACGCCGTCGGGCAGACTCGGCGACATGTTCGCCATGACGGAGATCGGACTCGCGAGCACGGCGATGAGGATCGCGGCGACGGCGACCATCATGATCACGCAGGCCCAGAACTGGATGCGGCCGGAGATCGCACTGCCGCGGATGTTGAGCAGGGCGAACACGATGAGCGCGGTGATTGAGATGAGGACCTCCGGCAGGTAGACGTCCCATCCGGCGACCGTGTAGAGATATCCGGTTTCGATGATCGAGGGCATGAGCGTGCGGAAGAGGAGCGCGAGCGCCGAGGCATTGAGGGCGACGATGCAGATGTAGCCCAAGGTGAGGAACCACCCTGCGAAGAACGCCTGCACGCGACCGAAGCCGATGAGCGCGTAGGCGAGCTCACCACCGGACACAGGAAAGGTGCGGATGAGGAAGCCGTAGCTGACCGCGATGACGATCATCAGTGCTGCGCCGATGCCGAAACCCGTGAGCACGCCCAGTGGTCCGCCCGTGGCGAGCCAGTCCGTGGGAAGGATGAATGCTCCCCACCCGACCGCCGAGCCGAGGGCGATGGCGAAGACCCATTGCGGTTTGAGCGTCTTCGCAAGTCTTTCAGGCTGATTGTGGTCGTGGTGTGCGGTCATGGCTGGGGCTGTCTGTGGGGTCGAATGCTCTGTTGACTCGGACATGGAACCTCTTCTTCAATCACGAACGTGTGATCGTTCGGCGCGGTGAATGGGGGCGCTGAGGGCGGGTGCCCGTGGCGCCGGTGCGCCGCGCGGCCGCACGTTGAGTGGGATCTGCGCCGGAGTGCCGGTTGCGGCTCTGCGTCGTCAGATGCTGGAGGGCGGTGATGAGGGCGACATTGACGATGTCGGCTGCGCTGGCCCCGCGCGAAAGGTCGTTGACAGGCGAAGACAGGCCCTGGAGCAGTGGCCCGAAGGCCTGTGCATGGGCGAGGCGCTCAGCGATCTTGTAGCCGATGTTGCCGGCGGCGAGATTGGGGAAGATGAGCACATTGGCGTGCCCCGCCACGGTCGAATCGGGTGCCTTGGCGCGCGCCACGGAGTCGATCAGGGCAGCGTCGAACTGGAGCTCCCCGTCGACTTCGAGCTCGGGGTGATCTGCGCTCAGGGCGGCTGTCGCCGAGCGGATGATCTCGAGGTCGGGGTGATCGGCTGAGCCGGCGGTGGAGAACGAGAGCATCGCCACCGCCGGCGACTCCCCGGTGATCGAGGTGAAGGTGTCCGCGGTGGCGCGGGCGATCGCGGCGAGCTCGGCGGCATCCGGGTTCGGCACCACGGCGCAGTCGCCGAACCCGAGATACCGGCCGTCAGCGAGCTTCATGAGAAACGACGAGCTGAGCAGTGCGGTGCCCGGAGCCAGACCGAGGATCCGCAGCGCAGCGCGGATGACGTCGGCAGTGGGGCGAGTCGCACCGGCGACGACGACGTCCCCGATGCCGGCCTCGACGGCGGCCATTCCCAGGTGGACGGGATCGCTCAACCAGGTGTCGGCCGCTTCCGCATGTCGTCCCACCGCCTTCGCTCGGATGATGCCGCCGGCCGCGCCGTGGGCGAGGTCGGCCGCATCGATCGACGGGAGGTCCCGCCGACTCCGGCCGCCCTCCGCGCTGAGTGAGCAGACCGTGCTCGCATCGCCGACGAGCATGGGAGCCAAACCGAGGTCAGCGAGCACACCGGCCGCACGCACCACCCGTTCATCGTCTCCCTCGGGGAGGATGATCCGGGGTGCAGGTAGCCCCGCGCCCTCCTCGCACACTCGTGAGACGAGCAGATCGTCGATGCCGTCCGGCGTCGCAGTCGGCTTCCCGGCGAGGTCGGGCGCGGCGTCTGCGACCGGTGAGCTGCTCATCGCTGCCTCAGACGGTGGTGAGCAGCGAGGCGCCGAGGTGGGCGTCGACTGAGCTCATGACGTGATCGACCTTCGTGAGCAGGTCGTCGAGGACGTCCTGGTCGGCGGTCAGCGGCGGTGAGAGCACGAGCATCGTCGCCCCGCGGTTGTCGGGCCGCGTGATGAGCTGAACCTCTCTCATCGCCGCGGGGATCACCTCGGTGAGAACGGTCTTCGACTCCTCCGGGGTGAGTTCGCGACCGGTCTCCCGATCACCCATCATCTCGATGGCATAGAAGAATCCGGCCCCCCGATACTCCCTGATGCTGCGATGATCGTCGACGATCCGGTCGAGGCCGTTCTGGAAGTAGGGTTCGAGGCTGCGGACGTTGCCGAGCACGTTCTCGTTCTCGACGGCCGTCAGATTCGCCACGGCGACCGCGGTGCTCACCGGATGCCCGCCCCAGGTGGCGCCGTGCGTGAACAGGCCCGCCTGCGGTGAGGCCAGCACTTCTTCTGCCAGCGGTTTGCGGATGATGACGCCGCCCAAGGGCGCATAGCCGGAGGTGGAGCCCTTGGCGAAGGTGATGAGATCGGGGACGACGTCGAACTTGATCGAACCGAACCACTCGCCGAGGCGTCCGAATCCGGTGATCACTTCGTCGGCGACGAGAAGGATCCCGTGCTCGTCACAGATCCTGCGAAGCTCCTGCCAGTAGCCGTCAGGAGGAACGAGAGCACCGCGGGAGTTCTGCACAGGCTCGGCGAAGAGCGCTGCGAAGGTGTCCCCGCCCTCGGCGGCGATGAGCTCGCGGATGGCGCGGATCGAGGGAAGATCCGCAGCCGTGCCGCCTTCGGGGATCGTCTCCCCGAGGGTGTTGGGGACGTGGAAGACGCCCGGCATGAGATCGCCGAAGGGTGCCTTGTAGGCCGGAATCCCCGTCACGGCGAGGGCCCCGAGAGTGGTCCCGTGGTACGCCATGTCGCGGGCGATGATCTTCGTGCGCTGCGGTTCGCCCTGCGCGACGTGGTACTGGCGTGCGAACTTCACGGCGGATTCGACGGCTTCGGACCCGGAGTTGACGAAGAACACGGTCTCCAGGTCGCCCGGTGCGTGCTCGGCGATGAAGGTCGCCGCGTCGATGGCTGCTGGGTGGGCTGAGCCCCAGTTCGTCCAGTAGGCGAGTCGGCTCATCTGCTCGAAAGCGGCCTGTGGGATGTCCGCGCGCCCGTGTCCGATGTTGACGCAGAATAGGCCGGCCAGGCCGTCGAGGTAGCGGTCGCCGTTCTCGTCGGTGAGATAGCTTCCCTCACCGCCGACGATGATCGGCAGACTGTCGTCGTTCCACACCTTCCCGGTGGTGAAGTGAGGGAACAGGTGCTTCTGTGCACGGCTTCTCATATCCGAGTTCGTCACGCGACTCTCCAATCCTGCAGTCGTGGCCGTCACGACGTTGTGCACGGCCGAGATCACCGATGGAAGTGATCCTGGTCTCACTCTGGTTCCGACGGGCGCGCGGCTGAAGTCCCAATCCGGTGGCATTTCTTTGGTACCAGCTGGGAGGAAGCATCTCAGCTGGTCAGAGGACTGCCGAGCAGGGATTCGAGCGCGATTCTCAACTCCTTGACACCGGAGGGGATTGCGTCGAGTCCGATGACGGAGAAGCCGAGGCGGAAATGGTTGCGCGAGCGTTGCGGTTCGAGGAAGTATGCGTCACCGCCTTCGATGACGACCCCTCGCCGCAGGCATTCGGCGGTCAGCTCGCGGGCGTCGAGTTCGGGCGGACCGGCGATCCATACGCTCACCCCGCCGGCCGGGAAGGGGATCGTCCACCGCAGTTCGGCTGTCAGCGCCTCGGTGAGGCACAGCCATTTCTGCCGCAGATGATTGCGGCGGCGAACGACGGTGCGCTGATACTGCCCGGATTCGATGAGCAGACCCATGGCGCGCTGCGTGTGCCCGGAGACGTGGCGGATGGAATAGCGGCGGTGGGTGCGCAGCCGTCGAATGAGCCCGGCATCGGCGACGATGTATCCCAGCCGCAGACCGGGGGCGAGGAACTTGGAGAACGACCCGAGGTAGATGACATGATCGGACCCCGACAGTGCTTTGAGTGCAGGGGTGGGCTTGCCACGGTAGCGGAACTCCGAATCGTAGTCGTCCTCGATGATGAGCGAGTCGGCGGCGCGTGTCTGCGCGAGGAGCTGTCGCCGCCGTGCTGAGTCGAGGGTGACATTGCTCGGGCAGTGATGGCTGGGTGTGACGTAGAGGAGATCGGGCGGGCTGTCGGGAACGACCATTCCACGGCGGTCGACGGGGATGCCCTCGAGGCTCCCTCCCATCCGGGCGAAGGAGTGCTTGGCATCTGGGTATCCGGGATCTTCGACTCCGACGCGCATTCCGGGGCGGACGAGCATCTGCGCGAGAAGGTCGAGACCCTGTTGCGAGCCGGCGGTGATGAGGACGTTCTCCGCGCCGACGTGAATGCCGCGCGCCGGCAGGATTCGCTGACACAGCATGTCGACGAGCATCGGATCGTCCTCGTCGACGGCGTCGCGCACGGAGTGCCAGAGATGTTCGGGGTCCATCGCGGTGCGCAGCACCTTCGCCCAGGCGAGGCGGGGAAACTCCTCGGGATCGATCTGGCCCGCCACGAAGGGGTACGGACGGGAGCGCCAGTCTTTGGGCTTGACGATCTCCGGCAGTGCGGCGTCCGCCCCCACGCGCACCTTTGCGGCCCAGTCGATCGTCTCCGCTCGATCCGGCACTCGCTCAGTCGTCTCCGTCTCTCCCTCGACGAGCTCGCGATTGACGAAGTGGCCGCTGCGCGAGCGGGCTTCGACGAGTCCGCTGGCGACGAGTTCCTGGATCGCCGCGTTGACGGTGTTGCGTGAGACTCCGATCTCGCGAGCCAGCGTCCGGGAGGACGGCAGGGGGGTGTCGAGGTTGAACGCTCCGGACATGATCTGATGCTCGAGGGCTTTCCGCAACTGCCGGTACAGGGGTTCATCGGCAGCGGCGCTGATCTCGATCGGCGATCGGATCTCGGTCCGGCGACGGTCGTGCTGATCGTCGGATTTCGCGCTCATCTCAGATCGGCTGGGACGGACTGTCCGCACCGTCGAGGGGATGGTACCGGGGGATGACGACCATGGGCACGGGCAGACTGCGCAGCATCTTGTTGGCTGTCGTTCCGAGGAAGATCGTGTGGCGCTGAGCCAGTCGGCTCGACCCGATGAGGACGATCTCTCCCTCGCTCCAGTCGAGGCTCTCGATCGCAGCTTCCGTCGAGCGTCCGCGAGCGATGTCGACGGAGACGTCGACGGCGCCGTCGACGCTGGCCGATGCCTCCTCGAGCACGCGCTCGGCGTGTTTGTCGGGGGCGTTCGCCGCGGGAACGGCGGCGCGGGCGTCGAGGGAGACGAGTGAGATGATCCGCAGCGGGACGCGATGGAGGACGGCCGAGTCGACGGCCACCTGGAGCACCGCCTCGGCGCCGGTCCGAGTGCCCAGCGCACACGTGATGCGGGTGAGATCGCTGGGCGGCAGGTAGCCTGCCGGAGCGAGGGCCACCGGGGCGGTGGCGGTGTGGAGAAGCGCGTTGGCGACGGATCCCACGGTGAAACGGCGGAACGGTCCGTGGCTGGCCGCTCCGACGATGATGAGATCGGTGCGCCCGGCGGCGGCCACCTCGAGGATCCCCTCCGCCATCGAGTCGGCGAAGTGGATCGTCGCGCGCGCTCGCAGGGTCTTCGGGATGAGGAAGAGGGACTTCGCCATCCACTCCTCCGCTTCGTCCGCCTTGAGGCGCTGGTACTCCCGCTCCTGAGGGGTGGCGGCATCATCCGGGCGCGCGCCGCTGATGACGTGGACGAGATCGATCTCTACCGCGCCGGGGTCATCGAGTGACTGCGCCAGAGTCGTCGCCAAGGAGATCGCGTCGCGGCCCCTGCTGTCCTTCGTCAGTCCGACTACATAGCGCATGGCTCACCCTCCGGCAGGTCGAAACGAGTCGGCATTGAGAACGTCGGTGTTCGCGCCGATGCTCGCCACTATAGGGGCGAGGGCGAATCGATCACAACCTCGTTCGGCATGAGAGATGAGCAAAGGCAACTTGGTTTCGAATTCTGTGGAGTTTCTCCGCGCAGCGTTCCGGTTTTTCGAGAGAGACGTACAGAGGGGCGGAGGCCTGCGCCTCCGCCCCTCTGTGCCGACCCGACCTCAGCGGCCTGGCTTGGTGATCAGCCGACGAACTCCTGGCGGATCGTGCCGATGCCCTCGATCGTCGTCTCGAGGACCTGCCCCGGCTGGAGGAGCTTCGGCGGTTCGCGGGTGAAGCCGACTCCCGACGGGGTTCCGGAGAAGATGATGTCCCCGGGGTGAAGGGTGATGATCTCGGCGAGCTTTTCGACGAGAGAGGGCACGTCGAAGAGCATCTGACTCGTGCGTCCGTCCTGGACGACCTCTCCGTCGAGGGTGCCCGAGATCGCGAGATCGTCGCGGTTGGGCAGCTCATCGGGAGTCACGAGCCACGGACCCGTGGGGGAGTAGCCGGGGAAGGACTTGCCGAGCCCGAACTGCGGAGCCGGGCCGTCGAGCTGGATCACGCGCTCCGAGATGTCCTGGCCGATCGTGACGCCGGCGACGTAGTCCCAGCCGGTGCCCGTGGCGATGTCGTGGGCTTCGCGGCCGATGACGATGACGAGCTCGGCCTCCCAGTCGTTGTCCCCCTCGGCGACGAGCTTGACGGTCGTGTAGGGCCCGGTGATCGAGGACTGGAACTTCGGGAACACGGGCGGCAGCTTGTCCGGGGTGTCGAAGCCGCTCTCCGTGACGTGCTCTGCGTAGTTGAGGCCCACTCCCATCGACTGCAGCGGTCGCGGGGAGACCGCTCCGAGCTGCGCGGGGTCGATGGTCACGGTCTCTCCGGTCGCCTCCGGTGCCCAGGCGAGGAAATCCTCCCACTGGTCGTAGACGTTCTGGATCTCGGGTCCGAATCGACCGTCACTGGCAGTGGCGACATCGATGCCCTGGTTGTCGGCGGTGACGATGACGGCGCGGGAGTTGTGGTTGGCGAGTTTCATGGGTGTCCTTCTGTCTCGGTGGCGTGATCGTGATGGCGGTCAGGCGCGAAGCTCAGCGCTGACGATTGGGAATTCCGTGATCGAGGATCTCTGCCGGCACCTGACCGTCCCACTGGTTGATCCAGTAGAGATCGTCGGGATCCCAATGGCGGGCCGGGCGATCCTTGTCGCGGATCGTCTCCATGTCGCAGTAGTACTCGATGACCGCGCCGGTCGGCTCCACGTAGTAGACGGCGACGTTGTCGCCGGCCCCGTGTCGCACCGGCCCCCAGGCCAGTCGCGCACCCCGCCGGGCCAGGCGGTCGCCGAGGCGGACGAGGTCGTAGACATTCCCGGCCTGCCAGGCGTGGTGATGGATGCCCGTCTTGTTCGAGGTGAAGATCGCGACCCCGTGATGGTCGTTGTTGCACCGCATGAAGAAGTGCTCGTTGCCGATCTGGTCGGAGACGGCGAAGTTGAAGACGTCCTTGAAGAATTCCGTCTGCGCCGGGGCGTCGAGGACCTGGATGTTCGTGTGGCCGAGACGGTCCGGCGCCGTCGTGCCCCGCTTGAGCATGCTGTAGTCGAGCTTCTCGGTGTAGATCTGCCACGTGAAGCCCTCGGGACCGACGAAGGCGAAGCCCTCCTCGATGTGGTCCTCGATCGGCTGCTCGGAGACGATCCGGTATCCGCCGCGATCGACCTTGGCACGGATCGCCTCGAGCTCCGCGGAGTTCTCGACGACGAGTCCCTGATGGTCGACGGCGTCCTGGTCGGACTGTGTGTAGACGAGCTCGTGGTGCTTGTTCTGCGCGGTGAGGAACGCCTTCTTCGCCGTCGACTCCGTCTCGACGAGACCGAAGACGTCGACGGCATTGGAGATGGAGGCGTGGAGATCCCTGGTGAGCAGGGAGACGTAGCCGATTTCCGAGATGGATCCTTGTGCGGTCATGCCGTACTCCTCATTGAGCTAATCGATATAATGATTATGATGATTACGATATCAGCGAATCGTGGATAATCAAGAGTGACGTGACAAGGAGGTGGCGATGACTGCAACGAAGCAGATCGCCGAGGCGGCGGCGACGTCCGCCGGAACCGCGGCGAGCCGCACGGAGACCGCGACAGCGATGATCATCGCGATCGCCCAGCGCCATGCTGCGGGCACTCGATTGGGGACGAAGGAGACCCTGCGCACCGAATGCGGAGTGTCCGTCGGCACCTTCAACGAGGCGCTCGCCCTGGCCCAAGCGCGCGGATACGTGACGATGAAGCCCGGACCCGGAGGCGGCATCTTCGTCGACGAGCAGTCCGCCATCGCCAGACTCGGCAATGCGATGCTCGCCCTCGACACCGCCGAACCGTCGGTCCCCGACGCCATCCGCATCCGTGACGCCCTCGACCCGCTGCTCATCGACGACGCCGTGGCCTCCGCACAGGCGGCCGACATCGCCGGGATGCGCGGACAGCTGGAGAGAATGCGCGCTGCCCTCGACGCCGGCGAGCACCTCGAGTTCGCCCGGGCGAACTGGGCGCTCCACCGCGTCATCGCCGAGGCGTCGCCGAGCCAGATGCTCCGATCCGTCTACCTCGGCGTCCTCGGGCTGCTCGAGGACCACGCCGTGAGCATCGCCGGCAGCGCGGACGCCCCGCTGCCGGAGTACGTGCGGTCCCGCTTCGACCTCCACGTCGAGATCGTCGACGCGATCGAAGCGCGCAGCGGGGAGCGCGCCCGCGAGCTCATCGCCCTCCACAACCTCAACGGCTGACACGCCGCTCATCTGGCCAGTTCGCCCACCAGCTCAGCTGCCGGGGAGTTCGGCTGAGAGCTGTCGGCGGTGACGCAGGGGAGGGATGCCGAAGCGGTCGCGGTAGGTGCGGGAGAACTGCGCTGCCGACCGGAAGCCGCTGCTCGCGGCGACCTCAGCCATGCTCAGGCCCGCGGCGTGCGGATCGGCGAGCAGCCCGGCCGCCGTGTCGAGGCGGGCACCGAGCACGGCGCGGGGCACGCTCAGCCCCGCCTCGGCGAGGATGCGGGTCAGCTGCCGCTCCGAGACCCCGAGGTGACCGGCGATGCGCGCGGCACTCAGATCGGGCTCCCGGTGATGGTCGGCGATGACGGTGAGCGCCTCCTCGACGATGCCCCCGCCGGGCGCGGCCGCGCCGAGCACGCTGCCGAGCAGGTCGAGGAGGCGGCCCTCAAGAGGCGCGCCCCCGCCGAGGCCACGGTCGATGAGGCCCTCGGCCACCTCGGCGAAGGCCCGGCCCGGGGCGGTCGGACTCGCGGAGTCGTCGAGGTCGAGAACGGTCGGGGTCGGCCACGAGGACCCGCCGGTGAGATCGGTGAGAGTGGGGCGGGGCAGTCGGACGACGAGCTCATCGACTCCGGCTCCGAGGCTGCGCGCGAACGCGGTGTCACCGTCGACGACGATGCCCCGGCCGGGCCCCAGCGTGAGCTGTCCTCCCCGATGGGCGAACGTGCTCGCTCCCCGCAGCGGCAGATAGACGAGTGCCCCTGACGCCGGGTGGCCGGCGATCTCGGCAGGCCCGCGCCGCACGGAGTGCGGAGTGCCCGTGACCTTGGCGATGCGCACCTGCGGGAGGTCGAGGGTCGAGGTCACCGCGCGGAAGGCGGCGCCGCCGGCGGAGACGGTGCGCAGCCCCACGAGGGCCGCGGCGTGGTAGGCCTCCCAGTCCTCGACACGGCGCGCGGGAGGCGCGGCGTCGGTGGAGAACCGCGCTCGCACCGGTGGGTCTCCCGCACTCGCGATCATGCCTCTCATCGTAGCCGTGCCCGCGTGACCCAGATCTCAGCTTTTTGACGATTTCGGCCACGATCACCTCGGCGAGATGACCCCGCGCACCGGCCCGTGCCACCCTCGAGGCCAAGCGGAAACCACCGCACCACACGACAAGGAGAGTCACCATGGTCATCTTCGACGACGGAGTCGCAGAGACAGCCACCCCGGACGGGGACATCGTCGACACCGACGTCCTCATCGTCGGTTCGGGGCCGGCAGGCGCCTCAGCGGCGCTGTTCCTCTCGACCCTCGGGATCCCCAACATCATGATCACGAAGTACCGGTGGACGGCGAACACCCCGCGTGCCCACATCACGAACCAGCGGACGATGGAGATCTTCCGCGACGTCGGCATCGAGGATCAGGTCCTCGCCGAGGCGACCCCGCACGAGATGATCGGCGACACCGTCTTCTGCACGTCCATCGCCGGCGAGGAGATCGGCCGGATCCTCACCTGGGGAAACCACCCGGCCCGGCACGCCGACTACGAACTCGCCTCGCCGTCGCTCAACTGCGACATCCCGCAGACCTACCTCGAGCCGATCCTCGTGAAGAATGCGACGATGCGGGGCACGCAGGCCCGCTTCTCCGCCGAATACCTCTCCCACACCCAGCATCCCGACCACGTCGACGTCGAGGTCCTCGACCGCCTGACCGGCCGGGTGCTGACGATCCGCGCGAAGTATCTCATCGGCGCCGACGGCGCCCGGTCGAAAGTCGCCGCCGACATCGACCTGCCCATGGTCGGGGACATGGACATCGCCGGGTCGATGAACATCACCTTCACCGCCGACCTCGAGAAGCTCGTCGGGCACCGGCCCTCGGTCCTCTACTGGGTCATCCAGCCGGGATCGAACATCGGCGGCATCGGCGCGGGACTCGTCCGCATGGTCAGACCGTGGAACGAGTGGCTCATCGTGTGGGGCTTCGACATCGCGCAGGGGCCGCCGGAGGTCACCGAGGCCGACGCGCTGCAGATCGTGCGCAACCTCATCGGCGACCCGGACCTCGACGCGACGATCACCGGGATCTCGCTGTGGGGCAACAACGAACAGTATGCGAGCCGCCTCCAGTCGGGCCGGGTGTTCTGCGCGGGGGATGCCGTGCACAAGCACCCGCCGTCGAACGGACTGGGATCGAACACCTCGATCCAGGACTCCTACAACCTCGCGTGGAAGATCGCAGCCGTCCTCCGCGGCGAGGCCGGAGAGGACCTGCTCGAGACCTACAGCGCCGAGCGCGCCCCGGTCGCCGAGCAGATCGTCACCCGGGCCAACAAGTCCGGTCGTGAGTTCGCCCAGCTCTTCGACGCCCTCGGGCTCACTCCCGACCAGACCGAGGAGGAGATGAACGAGGCGATCGCCGCCCGCAAGGATGCCACCGCCGACGGCGCAGCGATGCGAGCGAAGGTGAGGGAGGCGATGGAGGTGAAGAACTACGAGTTCAACGCCCACGGTGTCGAACTCGGACAGCGCTACGTCTCCACGGCCGTCGTCGCCGACGACCGGGAGCCTGCGGAGAACCCGCGCGATCCCGAACTCTACTACCAGGCAGGCACGGATCCCGGTGTGCGCCTGCCCCATGCCTGGGTCGGCAACTCGCGGGAGAAGCTCTCCACTCACGACCTCGCCCCGTACACCCGGTTCACCCTCCTCACCGGGACGACCGGCGCCGGCTGGGAGGAGGCGGCGCAGACGGCCGGGCAGCGCCTCGGCGTCGACATCGGCACCGTCGTCATCGGCCCCGACCGCGACGTCACCGACCTCTACTTCGACTGGGATCGCCTCCGCGACGTCGCCGAGGACGGTGCGATCCTCGTCCGTCCCGACAAACACGTCGCGTGGCGGGTGCCCTCCCTGCCCGACGACGCCGCCGACCAGCTCACCTCAGCTCTCGCCGCTATCCTGGCGACGAGACCGGCAGACTCCGACGAAAGGCTCGGTGACATCGCATGACCCTCGATTTCACGCACACCACCCTCGGCCAGCGCGTCGTCTTCGGCACCGGGCAGGTCGCTGCCTCAGTCGCCGCGGAGGTCGAGCGCATCGGGGCCGAACGGGTCATGGTCATCGTCTCCGGGTCCGCCGCGGACAAGGTCACCGACTTCACCGAGCACTTCCCGGTCGCCCTGTGGCACCGTGAGGTCGTCATGCACGTGCCCGCCGAGGTGGCTGACCGTGCCGTGGCCGCCGCCGAAATCGGCGACATCGACCTCGTCGTCAGCGTCGGCGGCGGTTCGGCGACGGGGCTGGCGAAGGCCGTCGCACTGCAGACGCGGATCCCCGTCATCGCCGTGCCCACGACGTTCTCCGGCTCGGAGGCGACGAACGTGTGGGGGCGCACCGAGAACGGCCGCAAGCGCACCGGGGTCGATGATGCGGTCCTGCCGCGCACGGTCATCTACGACGCCGAACTGCTGCGCGGCCTGCCTCACGACCTCGCCGTCGCCTCGGGCCTCAACGCCCTCGCCCACTGCATCGACTCGCTGTGGGCCCCGGCCGCCGACCCGATCAACCGGGCGCTCGCCGTCGAAGGCATCCGGGTGCTGAGCGAGGGGCTGCCGCAGCTCGGCGCGGAATCCTCCGCACTGGCCGGGCTCGAGTCCACGCTCTACGGCGCCTACCTCGCCGCCGTCGCCTTCGCCTCGGCGGGATCGGGCATGCACCACAAGATCGCCCACGTCCTCGGCGGCACCTTCAACCTCCCGCACGCCCAGACCCACGCGATCGTCCTGCCCTATGTGCTCGCCTTCAACGCCCCCGCCGTGCCCGAGGCCGAAGCGCGGATGGCGGAGGCGTTCGGAGCCGAGACCGCGGTCGCCGGACTCCAGCGGCTGCGCGAGGCCGTCGGCGCCCCGCGGGCACTGTCGGAGCTGGGGTTCGCCTCCGGGGACATCGCCGAGGCGGTCGACCTCGCCCTCGAAGCGATCCCAGGTGACAACCCCCAGCCGGTGACGCGGGAAAACCTCACCGCGCTGCTCACCGCCGCCTGGCGCGGCGACGACCCGCAGACCATCGCTGCGCAGGGCCCGACAGCCGGGACCGCCGAGGCGGCCGGGGACGATGCCGGGCTCACCCCGGCCGCGGTCGAGGAGAGGCTCATCGACACCGTCATCTCCTCGTTCTCAGGCACCCCCGACGACCGCCTCCGGCAGCTGATGACCGCGGTCGTCACCCACCTCCACGGACTCATCCGCGACGTGCGGCTGACCGAGGACGAATGGAATCAGGCGATCGGATTCCTCACCGACGTCGGACACATCACCGACGACCGCCGGCAGGAATTCATCCTCCTCTCCGACGTCCTCGGCGCATCGATGCAGACGATCAACGTGAGCAACCAGCCGTACCGTGATGCCACCGAGGCGACGGTGTTCGGACCGTTCTTCGTCGACGACGCCCCGCTCATCCCCGCCGGAGGGGACATCGCCGGGGGCGGTGTCGGAGAGCCCTGCTGGGTCGAAGGCGTCGTCCGCGACACCGACGGCAATCCCGTGTCCGGTGCCCGCATCGAGGTCTGGGAAGCCGACGAGGACGGTCTCTACGACGTCCAGCACGATGACGACCGCGTCTACGGGCGGGCGCATCTGTTCTCCGACGACGACGGGTCGTTCCGGTTCTGGGCGCTCACCCCCACCCCGTACCCGATTCCCGACGACGGCCCGGTGGGGCGGCTGCTGGCGGCGACGGGGCGCTCGCCGATGCGGGCGAGCCACCTGCACTTCATGGTCACGGCCTCAGGCTTGCGCACGCTCGTCACCCACATCTTCGTCTCCGGTGACGAACTGCTGACCAGCGATTCGGTCTTCGGTGTCAAGGACTCCCTCATCAAGGACTTCGCGCAGCAGCCGGCGGGCACCCCCACTCCCGACGGCCGGGACCTCGGTGAC
Source organism: Brevibacterium sp. XM4083 (assembly GCF_006489205.2). Lineage (GTDB taxonomy): Bacteria > Actinomycetota > Actinomycetes > Actinomycetales > Brevibacteriaceae > Brevibacterium. Next base: position 113,080 of record NZ_VFYR02000005.1, read on the forward strand.
GTGCCGTGGTCGCGCACGCGCTTCGATATCGTGCTCGCTCCCGCAGGCGTCTGACGACGGGTGCTGCCGCAGGTCACCCGGTGGCTCGTGCGCCGGTCTCGTCGATCCAGATCCACCCGTCGGGCAGCGGCGCCCACGCCGCGACCTCGCGAACGGACTTCGAGGAGTCGGCGAGGACGATGACGCTGCGGGCGCGCTCGGCGATGAGCTCCTTCGTCCGCGCCTCGGCGAGCGTCGGCTCTCCGATCCCGACGTCCGGGTCGACGGCGTCGGCGCCGAGGAACGCGACGTCGACGTGGAGGCGTGCGAGTGCGTGATCGCTCAGCGCTCCCGTCGTCCCGTGTGAGAGCGTCGAGACCTCACCGCCGACCATGGTCACACGCGGACCGTTCGGGTGTGCGAGCGTCAGGGCGATCTCGAGACCTCGCGTGATGACGATGAGGTCATCGCGGTCACGGAGGCGCTCGGCCACCCGCACGGTCGTCGATCCGGCGTCGAGGAAGATCGTGCGGACCTGCCCGCTCAGGTGGCTCACGGCGTGGGCGGCGATCGCGTCCTTCGCCTCGGCCTGGTGCTCCATCCGCTGACCGAGCGGGGGTTCGACGTACCCGGCGGCAGTCGCCCCGCCGATCGTGCGGATGACCTCGCCGGCCTCGGCCAGCTCCCGCAGATCCCGCCGGATCGTCGACTCCGAGGTCCCGAGTTCAGCGGCCAGGCGCGGGATCGACCACGCCCCCGACTTCAGCCGGGACCGGATGTCGTCGCGGCGTTTGGCCGTGCCGCTGCGCACGGCCATCACCGCGGCAGGTACTCCGCGCGGATGCCGTCGACGAAGGGCGCATAGCCGATCGCCGCACGGTAGGCCGAGCGCATCGTGCCGGCATCGGCGAGTCCCCGTCCGGCGATGTCGAAGGCCGTGCCGTGGTCGACGGAGGTGCGCAGGATCGGCAGGCCCACGGTCACGGAGATCGTGCCGTCGAAGTCGTACGTCTTCGAGGCGATGTGCCCCTGGTCGTGGTACTGCGAGAGGACCCCGTCGAAGCGGCCGGTCAGCCCCTGGTGGAAGACCGAGTCGGCGGGGATGGGGCCGGCGACGTCGAACCGGCCGGCGGCGTTGACGGCATCGACGGCGGGTCGGAGGATCTCGATCTCCTCGTCCCCGAACGCCCCGTTCTCCCCGCCGTGCGGATTGAGGGCGGCGACGGCGAGGCGCGGAGCGGTGACCCCGTAGAGCTGCAGGGCCCGATGGGCGCGTTCGATCGAATCGATCTGCGTCTCGACGGACAGCGCGTCGATCGCCTTCCGCAGCGACATGTGCCGCGTGGCGAAGAAGATCTGGAGCTTGTGGTCGGGGACCTTCGCGTTCTCGACGACGAACATCGTGTCCTGCTTCGTCACCCCGGTGAGCTCACCGAGCATCTCCGTGTGCCCGAGGTGCTCAGAGCCGGACTGCCACACGGCCTCCTTGTTGATCGGTCCGGTGACGATGCCGGCGATCTCCTCATCCATCGCCGCCTTGGTCGCGACTTCGATGGCCGTGACCGCGGCCCGGCCGGCGCGCGCGTCGACGACGCCCCAGTCGGGCAGGTCGTCACCGAGCACGCCGATGTCGAAGACGTCGATGACGCCCTCTCCCGCCGAGGCGGTCGCGAAGTCGGTGATCGGGCGGAGTTCGACGTCGAGTCCGAGGACGTCGACGGCGCGTCTCATCACAGCGAGATCGGCGACGGCGACGCCGTGCTGGTCGTCGCGGGCGGAGAACTCCGCGAGCACCTGGGCGGTGATCTCCGGGCCGATCCCGACGGGATCTCCCACGGTCACGGCGAGGACGGGTGCGGTCATGTCATGCTCCTTCGGTGGTGCGGTCAATGGTCGGCATCGGGCTCATCCCTGCCCGACCCGGGAGGTCGCCATGAGGTAGTCGAGGCAGAGGGCTGCCGTGTCGGCATCGCCGATGAGCCCGCCCTTGGTGACGATGGGCAGACCGTCGGCGCGTCCGCCGACGAGGCGACCGCCGACGGCGAGCGGGATGATCTCCCGCTCGAGTTCCATCCCGACGGCGCCCACGGCGCGCATCACCGCGGCAGTGACATCGCCGCCGGTGGTGTAGAGGCCGGTGACGGCCGGAGAGGTCATGATGAGCTCGGCGATGGCAGCGAGCCTGCGGGTCGTCTCCTCGGACGCGGCGCTGCTGAGCTCGCGCAGGTCGGAGGCGTCGACGACGGTGGCGATGATGATCGCCTTCGCCGAGGTGACGCTGTCGACCCGTGCGATCGTGGCCTCGACATCGGGCAGCCCCTCGTCGTCGAGGACGACGCGGAGGACGGAGATGAGCGGGTCCTCGTTCAGCGTCGCGAGCTGGGCACGGGTGACCTCGGTGGCCGACCCGGAGATCCCGAGGATGACACCGTTGGGGCGGGTCGGCAGCAGCGGCAGGGCGAGGGCGAGACTGCCGGGGCCGGGATCGATCGTCACCCAGTCGAGGAGCTCGCCCGTGCCCGGATTCGCCGGCAGGCGGGTCGCCCCACCGGCGGCGATCTCGCGGGTCACGGCGGCGACGACGGAGCCGACGAGTTCGATGTGCTCGGTGGTGAGCGCATCGACGATGATGACGTCGGCACCTGAGGCGATGCCGGCGAACACCGCCTCCCGGACGGCGTGGCGACCGGCGAGCACCTGGGAGATGTCGATGAGATGGCAGTCGAGGTCGGTGCCGTCGCGCAGGATCTGCGCGACATCGGAGGTGTACATGGGGGAGCGGACGTCGCGGCGCAACTCCGTGTGTTCGAGCAGGCGTCCGTCGAGCAGCTGCAGCCCCTCGACCGTCGTGCGGCCGGCGGCAGGGAAGGCGGGAATGCAGAGGCCGATGACCCTGCTGGCCGGGCCGTCCGCGCCGGCGGCGAGCTGCCGGCGGGCAGTCAGCGCCGCCTCGGCGCTCACCCCGACATTGCCCCGCAGCGTCGTGTCGATCCGGCAGGCGACGAGGTCGACGTCGCCCGCGCTCGCCACGAGCTCTGCGATGAGCTCGGCCGCGGTGGCCGCGGGCAGGTGCCGGGAGTCGGCGTTGAGGACGACGGCGTCGTAGTCGTCGAGGAGGACGTCGAGGTCGACCGTCTCCGTCGCACTCGTCCCGGTCACGGTGATCGTCCGCAGACCCGCCTCGGCGAAGAGGGCCCCGCACGCGTTCCCGCCGGTGAGGTCGTCGGCGATGATGAGGATGCGCGACGTCTCAGCGTCGCCGTCTGCACTGCTCATGCGACCGCGTCGAGGACGAAGAGGAGCGGGATGGAACCCAGCCACACGGCGGTCGTGATTCCCGACCAGCCCTTGATCGCCTGCACCCCGTCGAGGCCGGCGAAGCGGGTGACGACCCAGAAGTACGAGTCGTTGAAGTAGGAGAAGACCATCGATCCCGCGGTGCACGCCATGACCGCGACGAGCGGGCTGAGTCCGAGCGGGGCGATGAGCGGGGCCGTCACCGAGGCGGCGGTGATCATGGCGACCGTGCCCGAACCCTGTGCGATGCGCACGAGGGAGGCGATGATGAACGGGACGAGGAGAGCGGGCAGGCTGATCGAGGCGATCGCCTCGGCGAGGGCGTCTCCGACCCCGGATTCACGCAGCACCATGCCAAAGCTGCCGCCGGCGCCGGTGATGAGGAGGATGAGCCCGGCCGACGCCGCGGCGTCGGCGAGCCAGCTCTGGACCTGGGTGCGCGGGGTCAGACGCGGCAGGAGGGTGTAGACGGCGAGGACGAGGCCGATGATGAGGGCGACGACAGGGTTGCCGAGGAACGCGATGGGAGCGACCCAGGCAGACGGCTCATAGTCATCGCCGGCGAGCATCCCCTGAGCGTTGCGGTCGATCGCCGTCGACACCGTGTTCGCGACGATGAGGAGCAGCGGGATGATGAGCGGGAGGAAGCCGAGGAACGCACCCGGCTGCTTGGCTCCCGAGATCCGCGGGCCCGCGATGCCGTCACCGGTGTCCGGCGCTGCGGATCCGGCGGCCGTCGCATCAGCGGCGGGCGTGCCCGTAGCCGCGGTCGCCGTTGGTCCTGCAGACTCCGGGGCTCCCGCGGTCACCGTCGCGTAGACGTCGTGCTTGACCTTGACGTTGAGGAAGGGTTCGAGCTTCGGTCCGATCCAGCGGGCGTAGATGACGACGACCGGCAGGAGGATGACGGTGAAGATGAGACCGGTGAGGATGACGGCTCCGAGATCCGCGCCGAGGATGCCGGTCGCCGCGAGCGGGCCAGGGGTCGGCGGGACCATGTGGTGGGTCAGCGTCATGCCGGCCCCGAGGGCGAGGGCGAGCGTGATGTAGCCGCCGCGCTTGACGCGGGCGATCGAGCGGGCGAGGGGGTTCATGATGACGTACCCGGAGTCGCAGAACACGGGAATCGAGACGAGGGATCCGACGGTGCCCATCGCCCAGGGCTCACGGCCCCTGCCGAAGGCGCGGAGGAAGGCGCGGGCGAGCGAGTCGGCGGCGCCGGAGACCTCGAGGATCTTGCCGATGCCCACGCCGAGGCCGATGACGATGCCGATGCTCGCGAGGGTGTTGCCGAACCCGGTGGTCACGGCGTCGACGATCGAGAGCAGATCTTCACCGGCGACGATGCCGGTGACGATCGCTGCGAGGAGGAGTGCGATGAAGGCGTCGAGGCGGGTGGCCAGGACGATGACGACGATCGTCGCGATCCCGGCGACGAGGGCGAGGATGAGCTGCAGGTCCATGGGTCCTCCACGTTGAGGCTGACCGGTCGGTCCGGTCAGAGGTGCGGTGTCAGCAACGCATCAATATGCACAGCTTGAGCAAGTATGCGCCAGAACTGCACAGAAGTGCAAAGAAGATTTCTCGCAGATTCGTGCGGATCGCCCTTGATTCATACCCCTAGGGGGTATAGGTTGACGATATGGACACGGAACGGGATCACCAGAGAGCGACGGAACTCGAGCAGGGCCATGCGAGTCACGACCATATGAGCCATGCGGACGCAGCGGGTGCGGACCCGGTCGGCCGCCACCACTCGGACGCTGATCACTCCGGACACCAGCAGTCCGGGGCCGATCACGCGGGCCATGATCACTCCGGCCACCAACATTCGGGCCACGATCACTCCGGGCACGGGGCGATGGACCACTCGGGCATGGACCACTCCGGGCACGGAGGCCACGGTGGACATGCCGCGGTGTTCGGCCGGCTCTTCGGGATCATGGCGGTCATCGCGGTGCCGGTCATCGCCTTCAGCCCGATGTTCGGCCACCTCGTCGGCTACATGGTGCCCGAATCCGGGCCGTGGGGCTGGGTGCGCTGGATCGCACCGGTGCTCGGCACGGTCATGTACGTGTGGGGCGGCAAGCCGTTCCTCACCGGCGGATGGAGCGAGCTCAGGGCCCGCAAGCCGGGGATGATGCTCCTCATCGCGCTCGCGATCACCGTCGCCTTCGTCGCCTCGTGGGGCGCCTCGCTGGGGATCCTCGACGCCCAACTCGACTTCTGGTGGGAGCTCGCACTCCTCATCGTCATCATGCTCGCCGGCCATTGGCTGGAGATGCGCTCGCTCGCGCAGACCACCTCGGCGCTCGACAGCCTCGCCGCCCTCCTGCCCGATGAGGCGGTGAAGATCGTCGACGGCGCTACCGTGACGGTCGCACCGGGCGACCTCGTCGTCGGCGATGTCGTCCTCGTCCGTCCCGGATCCGCGGTTCCGGCGGACGGGCGCATCGTCGACGGCACTGCGGAGATGGACGAGTCGATGATCACCGGGGAGTCCCGGCCGGTGCGCCGCAGTGTCGGCGACACCGTCGTCGCAGGCACCGTCGCCACGGACTCGGGCCTGCGGATCGAGATCACCGCAACCGGTGACGACACCGCGCTGGCCGGCATCCGCAAACTCGTCGCCGACGCCCAGAACTCCTCCTCGCGCGCCCAGCGACTCGCCGACCGCGCCGCGGCCTGGCTGTTCTGGTTCGCCCTCGGCGCCGCCGTCATCACCGCGATCGTCTGGACTCTCGTCGGCATGCCCGACACGGCGGTCGTGCGCACGATCACCGTCCTCGTCATCGCCTGCCCCCATGCCCTGGGACTGGCGATCCCGCTCGTCGTCTCGATCGCCACGGAACGCGCCGCACGCGCCGGGGTCCTCATCAAAGACCGTCTCGCGCTTGAGACGATGCGCACCGTCGACGCTGTGCTCTTCGACAAGACGGGAACCCTGACGAAGGGCGAGCCGACCGTCACCGCCGTCGAGACGACCGGGACCCGCAGCGACGACGAGGTGCTCGCTCTCGCCGCTGCCGCCGAGACCGACAGCGAGCACCCGCTGGCCCGAGCGATCGTCCGCGCCGCCGAGCAGCGGGGACTGACCGTGCCGGCAGCGCAGAACTTCTCGTCCTCACCGGCCGTCGGGGTGCGTGCCGAGGTCGACGGCACCGAGGTCGAGGTCGGCGGACCCCACCTGCTCAGCGCCCGCGGTGCCGCCGAGGCCACGATCGCCGAGACCTGGCGGGCGGAGGGGGCGATCATCCTCCACGTCCTCGTCGCCGGGCAGGTCGTCGGCGCCCTGCGCCTGGCCGATGAGATCAGGGCAGAGTCCCGGCAGGCCGTCGAGGCCCTCCACGCCCAGGACATCGAGGTCGTCATGATCACCGGCGACGCCGAGGCGGTCGCCCGATCCGTGGCCGCTGACCTCGGCATCGACCGGGTCTTCGCCGGTGTGCGACCGGCGGACAAGGCGGCGAAGGTCGCCGAACTCCAGGCCGAGGGAAAGACGGTCGCGATGGTCGGCGACGGCGTCAACGACGCCCCCGCCCTGGCACAGGCCGATGTCGGCATCGCGATCGGTGCGGGCACCGATGTCGCGATCGGCTCGGCGGGAGTCATCCTCGCCTCCGACGATCCGCGCTCGGTGCTCTCCGTCCTCGAGCTCTCGCGGGCCAGCTACCGGAAGATGAAGCAGAACCTCTGGTGGGCCGCCGGCTACAACCTCCTCGCCGTCCCCCTGGCCGCGGGCATCCTCGCGCCGATCGGGTTCGTCCTGCCGATGAGCGTCGGCGCGATCCTCATGTCGGCCTCGACGGTCGTCGTCGCCCTCAATGCGCAGCTCCTGCGTCGCCTCGACCTGCGCCCCGCGGCTGTCGTCGCCGCGGCCGAGAGGCACCCGGCCGGCCGGCATCCGGCCGAGCGCTGAGACCTCAGCGCTCGAGGGTCTCCTCGAGCGTGCTGCCACCGACCCCGACGGTCACCTGCGTGCCCCACGGGTCGGTGAGCCGCACCGAGCGCTCGTCGTCGGCGAATGGCAACGATCGTGCCGTCAGTCTCTCGACGAGGGCGTCGAGGTCCTCGCGGGCCGGCACCGTGATCGCGAGATCGCCGAGGCCGAGGCTCGCGGCCCGGGGTCCCGCGCCGAGGCTGTTCCATGTGTTCATCGCGACGTGATGGTGGTAGCCGCCGGCCGAGGCGAAGACGGCCCCGGGCATCGTCGAGTTCGTCGGTTCGAAACCGAGCGCGCCGACGTAGAACTCGCGGGCCCGGTCGAGATCGCCGACCTGGAGATGGACATGGCCGACGGTGCCGGGCAGCTCCGATGCGCTCGTCAGTGCGCCGCTGTCGAGATGCTCGCGGAGGAAGGCGTTGGGATCGAAGCCGATCGAGTCCATCTCGATCTCACCGGCGGGGGAGTGGCCCCACTGCGCGCGGTCCCGATCGACGTAGAGTTCGATGCCGTTGCCCTCGGGGTCGGAGAAGTAGAACGCCTGCGAGACGAGGTGGTCCTGGGCGGCGAGGAACCGGCTGCGGGTGTTCGCCGCGGCGTGTGCGACGGTTGCGGCCAGGGATTCGGGGGTCTCGAAGAGGAACGCGGTGTGGAAGAGTCCGGCGCTCCGGCGGCTGCCGACCGGCAGGTCCGGGGTGGAGACGAACTTCACCATCGGCGTCGCGCCGCGCCCGAGGACGCGATGGACCTCGCGCCCCCGGGCGGCCTCCTCGAGCGGTTCGAGGGCGAGCGCATTCCGGTAGTAGTCGGTCATGAGGTCGAGGTCGCCGACACGCAGGGTCACGGCGTCCATTCCGGCATCGGGTGGGAGGACGGTGCTGGGGGCAGAGGTCATCGGGCGCTCCAGATCAAGATGATTGAATATTGAAGTATATCTGCAGTGAGGCGCGGTGGCCATGTCCGGTGGGGCTGGAGAGCATTCTCGCGCTCGCCCAGGACCCGAGCCGGCACGGTGAAACCCCGGTCAGTCATCCAATGTATTGACGGTCCCTCAGTTGCGTTTCGACAAATAATCCCGTCGGGATCTTGTCTTTGCTCGACTGTGCCCCTAGTCTGAGCAACAGACATAGGATGTCTCGCGTGATGACGTGGGACACGGTATTCAACGAGGAGTCACCGCCACATGTCAGAGACGACGAGCATTCCGCTGCTCGACATCCGCGGCGCCGCCAAATCCTTCCCGGGCGTGAGAGCCCTGGCGAACGTCGACCTCGACCTGTTTCCCGGCGAGGTCCTCGGCCTCGTCGGGGAGAACGGAGCCGGGAAGTCGACGCTGATGAAGCTGCTCTCGGGCGTCTACACCCCGGATGCCGGCGTGTTCCGGATCGACGGCACCCCGGTGACGATCGGGTCGACGACCGACGCCGAACGCCTCGGCATCGCCATCATCCACCAGGAGTTCAACCTCGTCGAGGATCTCACGGTGGCCCAGAACATCTATCTCGGTCGCGAACCGCGGATCGGTCCCTTCATCAGCGAACGTCAGCTCAACCGGGATGCGCAGACCCTCTTCACCCGGCTCGGCCTCGCACTCGACCCGCGCGCCGTCGTCGGGCGGCTCACCGTCGCCGCGCAGCAGATGGTCGAGATCGCGAAAGCGCTCAACCAGGACGCGCGGATCCTCATCATGGACGAACCCACCGCCGCCCTCAACGATGAGGAGGTCGAAGTCCTCCACGGGCTCATCCGCCGCTTCATCACCCCGGAGACCGGCGTCATCTACATCTCGCACCGGATGCCCGAGCTCAAGGCGATCACGGAGCGGATCACCGTCATCCGCGACGGAGAGAAGATCGGCACCGTGCCGACCGCAACGACCGAGATGCCCGAGGTCATCCGCATGATGGTCGGGCGCGAACTCGCCGCCGTCGCCGACGCACCCGCCCACGACGACTCCGCCGAGGTGGTCCTCTCCGTGACGGACCTGCAGACGAAGGCGAAGCTGCGGGGCATCAGCTTCGATCTTCGCCGTGGCGAGATCCTCGGTCTCGCCGGTCTCATGGGAGCCGGTCGCACGGAGACCGCCCGCGCGATCATCGGCGCCGACCCCCTGACAGCCGGGACGGTCAGCGTCGACGGCCGAGCGGTGACGATCGGCAGTCCGGCGGCGGCTGCGCGACTGGGGATCTGCTATCTGTCCGAGGACCGCAAACAGCTCGGCGTGCTCGTGGGCCAGAGCGTCCGCGACAACATCGCCCTGCCGAGTCTGCGGCGCTTCAGTCGCTTCGGGTTCACCGACGAGACGGCCATCGACTCCACCGCCCGTGACCTCGTGTCACGGCTGCGGATCCGCACGCCGTCGATCACGCAGGTGCTCGAGAAGCTCTCCGGCGGCAACCAGCAGAAGGTCGCCATCGCGAAATGGCTCGTCAAGGACTGTGATGTCTTCATCTTCGACGAGCCCACCCGGGGCATCGACGTCGGCGCGAAGGCCGAGATCTACGCCCTGCTGCGGGAGCTCAGCGCGCAGGGCAAGTCGATCATCGTCATCTCCTCCGAACTGCCCGAGGTCCTCCTGCTCTCCCACCGCATCGCCGTGCTCAGCGAGGGCCGCCTCACCGGCATCCTCGCCGCCGCCGATGCCACGCAGGACTCCGTCATGGCCCTGGCCACGCAGCACACCGAATCGATGGGAATCGTCGCCTGAATGAATGCCGAAACCGCTTCCGCCGCCCGCCCGCAGACCGCTGATGCCCCGGCGACCGACACCAGTCGTCCCGCCGGGACGCGCAGCTTCTGGCGCAACTCGCTGCAGCAGCTCCTCGCTGTGGCGAGCCTCATCGTCATCATCATCGTCTTCGCGATCATCAACCCCGATTCGTTCCTCACCGTCACGAACCTCTCGACGATCCTCACGACCGTGACGACCGTCGGGCTGCTCGCCCTCGGCGTCACGTTCATCATCATCACCGGCGGCATCGACCTGTCCGTGGGCACGGGGATGATCCTCTGCGGTGTCATGGCCGGCGTCTTCATCACGAACATGGGTCTGCCGCTCATCGTCGGGATCGCCCTGACGATCGCCTTCGGCGGCCTTATCGGCCTCGTCAACGGCGTCAATGTCGCCGTCCTCGGGCTGCCGCCGTTCATCGCCACGCTCGGCATGATGATGATCACGCAGGGGCTGTCGCTCGTCGTCAGCGGGACCAAGCCGATCTACTTCACCGACAGCCCCGGCTTCGGGGCGATCATGAATGTCTCGCTCATCCCCGGGATGCGGCTGCCGCTGGGCACCGTGCTCTTCCTCATCCTCATCGTCGTCTCGGTCGTCGTCCTCCAGCGCACCCTCATCGGCCGCACGGCGTTCGCGATCGGCTCGAACGAGAAAGCCACGAGGCTCTCGGGCGTCAATGTCCGCGGCTGGCTGATCTCCGTCTACGTCCTCTGCGGGCTCTTCGTCGGCCTCGCCGGGGTGCTCTCGGCCTCCCGGCTCAGTTCGGCGCAGCCGACGGGCGGCGCCGGCATCGAGCTGCAGGCGATCGCCGCGGTGATCATCGGCGGCACGTCGCTCGCCGGAGGTCGCGGGTCGATGGTCGGCACCGTCATCGGCGCCCTCATCATGGCCGTCCTCGACAACGGTCTGCGCATGGCCGGCGTCGCCCAGGAATGGCAGCAGGTGGCCATCGGCATCGTCGTGCTGCTCGCCGTCTACCTCGACATCGTGCGCAAGAAGAACTCCTCCACCGGATCCGCACCGCTCTGACCCACCATCGCCCTCACGAAGAATCGAAGGAGATCACCATGAGGATAGGAAAGCTGCTCACCTCGCTCGCGGCACTGTCGTCCATCGCCCTCATCGCCACCGGCTGCGGTTCGGCCGACACCGGATCGAGCGGAGGGGACGGGGAGAGGACGATCGCGATCATCTCGAAGGGCTATCAGCACCAGTTCTGGCAGACCGTGAAGAAGGGTGCGGAGGAGAAGGCGAAGGAACTCGGCGTCACCGTCACCTTCGAAGGGCCCGACAGCGAGACCGACGTCGAACAGCAGGTCACCCAGCTGCAGACGGCGCTCGACAAGCAGCCCGACGCCGTCGCGATCGCGGCACTCGACAGCAAGGCCGTCATCCCGCTGCTCCAGCAGGCGCAGTCGAACGACATCCCCGTCATCGCCTTCGACTCCGGAGTCGACAGCGACATCCCGCTGACCACGGTGGCCACGGACAACAAGGCGGCAGCCGCCGAGGACGCGAAGAAGCTCGCCGAGGCACTCGGCGGCACGGGCAAGGTCGGCATCGTCACCCATTCGGAGACGGCCCAGACCGGGGTCGAACGCCGGGACGGCTTCGTCGAGTACCTCGAGCAGAACGAACCGAACATCGAGATCGTCGCCGAGCAGAACGCCGACGGCGATCAGGCGAAGTCGGCGGACGCGACGAAGGCGATGCTCCAGGCCAACCCCGACCTCGCCGGTCTCTACGGCACGAACGAAGGCGCGGCGATCGGCGTCGTCCAAGGAGCCAAGGAGCTCGGCAACACTGACGCGACGATCGTCGGCTTCGACTCGGGCAAGGCCCAGCTCGACGCGATCCGGGACGGGTCGATGCTCGGCGCAGTCACGCAGAGTCCGCTCGACATCGGATCGCAGACCGTGCAGGCCGCCGTCGACGCCATCGACGGCAAGGAGCTCGAGAAGCAGATCCCGACCGCGTTCTACTGGTACGACAAGACCAACATCGACGATCCGAAGATCGCCGAACTCCTCTACGAATGAGCATCGGCCGCCTCGGCGAGGTCTCTGCCGGCCGTCGCCGAGGCGGACGAACCGGTCGTCGCCGACGAGGACTGGGCAGCCGCCGGCCGCGGCGCTGCCGACGATCATGCCCGGTGAGGACATAAGGTTGGAGCCATGGCACTGACGGACGACGCGCTCGACAAGATCAAGGATCTCATCGTCACCGGTGAGCTCAGACCGGGGGACCGGCTGCCCCCTGAGGCCGAGCTCTCCGAGCGGCTCGGCCTCTCCCGCAACTCCCTTCGGGAGGCGGTCAAGGCCCTCGACTTCATCAACGTCCTCGACGTGCGACGCGGTTCGGGAACCTACGTCACCTCGCTCTCGGCCGAGGATCTCACCGAGGCGGTGTCGTTCCTCGTCGACGTCCATGCCTCGGGGTCGCTGCGGGAGATCCTCGAGGTCAGGCGCATCTTCGAAGCCGAGACCGCGTACCGCGCGGCGACCCGCATCGACGCGGCCGGGCTCGAGGACCTGCGGCAGACGATCAGAGACACCGACGCTGACTCGGTCGAATCCCTCGTCTCCCACGACTTCGACTTCCATGCGACGATCGCCAAGCACGCAGGCAACGACTACCTCGCCGCGATGCTCGAAGCCGTGTCGATGAAGACGACCCGAGCGCGGACCTGGCGGGGCATGACCGATCCCGGCGCCATCGAGCGCACTCTCGATGAGCACCGGGCGATCATCGACGCCCTCGCCGCCGGAGACGCACGACTGGCGCAGTCGATGATGATCCTCCACGTCACCGGTGTGCAGCGCTGGGTCGACGAGGTCGACGTCGTCGCCGACGACGACCCCGGACCGGGCGCGGGCTGAGGCTCACTCCGCGCGCAGACGCAGCCCCTGCATGCCGCCGTCGACGGCGATCGCCGAACCGGTCGTCGAGCCCTGGAGAGGACTGGCGAGGAAGAGGATCGTCCGGGCCACCTCGGCGGGTTCGACGAGACGGCCGTGGGGTTGGCGCGCATTGAGCTGGCGCAGCTCCTCCTCGGGATTCTCCGCCTTCGCCATCAGGCCCTTCATCACCCATGGGGTGTTCGCGGTGCCCGGGCACACGGCGTTGACGCGGATGCCTTCGCGGACGTGGTCGGCGGCCATCGCGAGCGTCATCGAGTGGATCGCCCCCTTCGAGGCGGAGTAGAGGACGCGGTCGGGCAGACCCGCGGTCGCGGCGATCGACGAGGTGTTGACGACCGCGGCATGCTCGGACCGGCGCAGATGGGGCAGCGCGGCTGCGGTGACCCGGGCGACGGAGACGACATTGACGCCGAGCACGCGATTCCATTCGGCGTCGTCATTGGCATCGACCTGTCCCTGCGCTCCGATGCCGGCGTTGTTGATGACGATGTCGATGCCGCCGTACTCGGCCGCGGCCGCGGCGACGGCGGCGTCGACCGAGGCGCGGTCGGAGACGTCGCACTCCAGGGGCAGGGCACCCGCGGGGGAGCCCGCGGGGTTGAGGTCGAGGACGGCGACGTTCGCGCCGGCCGCCAGGAGCTGCTCGGCCACGGCGGCGCCGATGCCCGAGGCGCCTCCGGTGACGATGGCGGTGAGGCCGGCGAATTCTTCAGCGGTGGTCATGGTGGTGACGGTTCCTTCCGGTCGGGGTGGTGCGGTGAGGGCGGGGCACGGGCTCGTGCTCTACCGGTCGCCTGTGCCGTGCTCGCCTGCGCTCAGGGCGTAGGTGCGCGGGTCGACGGCGAGCAGACCGTCGGCCACGGCGGCGGCCCAGAATGCTTCGGGGACCTCGGCGTGGGCGAGGGCGACGTTGCGTTCGACCTGCTCAGCCGTGCGCATGCCCAGGGTGACGTTGGTGATCGCAGGGTCGCGGAGGCTGAATTGGACGGCGGCGGCCGGCAGGCTCGTGCCGTGCGCGGTCGCCAGTGCCGCGAGCTTCTCCGCCTTGTCGAGGACCTCCCGCGGCGCGTCCTCGTAGTTGTACTTCGCCTGCTGCCGTGGGTCGGCGTTGGCGAGGATGCCCGAGTTGAAGACACCGACGTTGACGACGCCGACCCCACGACTCGCGGCTGCGGGGATGAGCTCGTCCCGCCCGCCCTGTTCGAGGAGGGTGTAGCGGCCGGCCTGCATGACGACGTCGATGTCGGTGTCGCGGACGAAGCGAGTGAGCATCTCCGCCTGATTCATCCCCGCGCCCCACGCCCCGATGACGCCTTCGTCGCGCAGACGGTTGAGCTCGGGGACCGCACCCTCGAGGGCTTCCTGCCAGTAGTCGTCGGGGTCGTGGATGTAGACGATGTCGACCCGGTCGAGGCGCAGGCGCGTCAGTGATTCCTCGATCGACTGGCGCACCCCGGAGGCAGAGTAGTCGCGCACCCGGTGGAGGTCACCGGGGACGGCGAAGCCCTCGTCGTCCCAGTCCCGGGGTGCGTCGGCGGGGCGGATGAGCCGGCCGACCTTCGTTGAGACGAGGAAGTCCTCACGGGGGCGGTCGGAGAGGCCCTCGCCGAGGCGGCGCTCACTGAGCCCGAGACCGTAGTGAGGCGCGGTGTCGAAGTACCGGATGCCCTTCTCCCATGCCTCGGCGACCGCCGCTGCCGCCGTCGCGTCGTCGATCTGCCGGTAGAGATTGCCGATCGGGGCGCCGCCGAAGCCGAGCGTGCGCAGGTCGTGCAGGCGCTGCACGACGGGATTCCTGAGTGTCACTGGTTCCTCCTCGTCAGATAGAAGTCCGCCGCAGTCGCGGCCATGACGGCGGCGAAGTCCGTGTCGTCGACGACGCGGCGCAGCCCCGCGGCCGCGGCCTGCTCCCACTGGTGGTCGGGCAGGCCGTGGCCGGTCGTCGAGACGGGATGATCGGAGCCGTACATCGTCCGCTCCGGGCCGAAGGCGGTGATCACATCGCCGGCGAAGCTGTTCGCAAGGGCCAGCGCCACGTCGGCGTCGACGGCGTCGGGTGCCTGGCCGGGCAGCCCGGAGAACTTGACGTGGAGTCCGGAACGGGACGCCAGGACCGTCATCGCCTCCGCCCACTCCTCGTGGGAGAAGTCCGGATCGAAGGGCAGCGGCTTGCCGAGATGGTCGAGGACGAAGCCCTCAGCCGACCCGCGTCCTGCGAGCAGGGCATCGAGTTCGATCAGCTGGTCGGCACGGACGCAGAGATCGACGGTCAGTCCCGCAGAGCGCACAGTCTCGATTCCGCGCAGCAGCTCCCGGGCGGTGGCGCTCGGGCCAGGGTCGAGGTCACCGGCTGGGCGGGACTCGAAGTTGTCCCGCACCCCGACGACGAGCGGGCGGTCGGCGAGCCGGGCGACCACCTCGGCGAAGTGGGGGTCGGTGAAGTCGACGGCGGCGACGATGCCGCGGATGAGCGGATCCTCCGCCGCGAGGGCGGTCAGCCAGTCGACCTCATCGGCTCGCTGATCAGTGCTGATGCCGGCCTCGACGACGATCGCCGCGGTCGCGGTCGCACCTCTCCCAGCAGGCAGGCTCGTCTCCGGCAGGGCGGGCAGCTCCGCCATCCACGGGTAGGAGAAGCGGCGACGGTCCCACAGGTGGAGGTGGGAGTCGAGGATCTGCGGGGGTGCGGTCACGGGGTCACGACTCCGACGGTGATCAGGAGGTTCGCGTACTGGCGCTGGTCACCGGTGGCGATGACGAGACCGACGTCGGGCTGGCGCGCGGTGTCGTAGAAAGCGAAGCGCTCGTGTCCGGTGAAGGGGACGTCGGACAGCAGCGCGGCGTACCCGTCGACCGCCGGTGCCGTCCCGGAGTCCGCCGTGAGCATGTACTCGCACGCTTCGATGGGGAGCGTGCTGGCAAGAGGCTCGAGGACCTGGTCGACGGTGAGCAGGCCCGGGGTGACGTTGAGGGCGATGCGGGTCGTGCCGGCCGGGACTCCGGTGAGGTGGGGGTAGTTGCCGTCGGCGATGAGGATCTTCGTGCCGTGACCGCATCGGGCGAGTGCGGCGAGCAGTTCGGGATGGGTGATCGGGGTGGTGAGCATGAGCGCTCCTCTCGTGTGCGCTGGGGTCAGTCCTGCTGCTTCGCCGAGGCGGCCGACGACCTCCAGTATGCTTCGATCTCCTCGAGCGAGCGCCCCGAGGTCTCCGGGACGCGGGTGAGGACGAACCACAGGGCCGCGGCCGAGAGCAGGGCGAAGATGAGGAAGACGACCGGTCCGATCGTGTCGAGGGCGACGGGGAACGCCCACGCGAAGGTGGCGTTGAAGAGGTACTGGGCGAAGGTGATGACGCCGGTGCCGATCGCGCGCACCGACAGCGGCAGCACCTCGGGAACGAGGAGCCAGAACACCGGGCCCATGCCGATGCCGAACGCGAAGGTGTAGGCGAAGACGGCGGCGATGCTCAGCCATCCGGCGTCGGGCAGCAGCCACAGGACGACCATCGCCACGGTCTGTCCGAGCATGGAGATCGCCAGCAGTCGGACGCGACCGAGCCGGTCGATGATCGGCAGGGCGATCGCGGTGGAGACGACGAGGGCGATGCCGACCCCGTAGTTGGCGTAGCTGCCGGCCCGGTCGCCCATGCCCGACTGGGCGAAGATGATCGGGGCGTAGTAGACGACGGCGTTGATGCCGGTGAAGACCTGGAAGAACGTGAGGATGAGGAGAACGGTCATCGGCCGCCTCGCCGAGTGGGTGAGCGCCTGCAGTCCGCTGTCCTGCTGGGCGAGGCTCGACTTGATGTCGTCGAATTCGAGCCGTGCGATCTCCGGTGTCCCGCGCAGCGAGGTGAGGACGGCGAGTGCGTCGTCGTCGCGTCCGCGGGTGATGAGCCAGCGCGGGCTGGCGGGGGAGAGGATCATGCCGACGAAGAACACGGCGGCGGGGATCGCGCCGATGCCGAGGATCCACTCCCACAGACCCGAGGCCTGGAATGCGTCGCCGACGATGTAGGCGGCGAGGATGCCGAAGTTGACGGCGAGCTGGTAGAGGCCGGTGAGCAGTCCGCGGATGCGGGTGGGGGAGAGTTCGGAGAGGTAGATGAGCCCGAACATGTTGGCGATGCCGACGCCGAGGCCGAGGAAGAAGCGGGCGGCGCCGAGGACTTCCGGGGTGGGCGCGAAGGCGCAGGCGAGGGAGCCGACGAAGAAGATCACCGCGGCGACGATGAGGAGGTGACGGCGGTCGAAGCGGCGGGCGGCGAGGGTGGCGCCGATGATCGAGGGGAGTGCTCCCCAGAGCAGGAGGGAGGTGATGAGTCCCTGCTGCCCGGCATCGAGGCCCATCTGCTCGGTGAGCAGGGGCAGCGCTCCGGAGATCGCTCCGGAATCGTAGCCGTAGAGGAGGCCGGAGAAGCCGGCGAGGATGGCGATGAAGATGATCTTCGTCGGGATGGGTTCGTGCGCATGGCTGCGCGCGAGCCCGGTGTCCGTGGTCGAGTGGTCAGTCACAACGGTGTACCTGGTTTCTCACGAGGTGGTGTGGTGCTTGTGTCGGGGAGGTTCTGCGGGGTGCGGCGCCGTTCGGTGTCCGTGGAGTGCGGGTGTGGGGCCGGCTCAGGCGGATTCGGGGACGGGTGTCGCCGAGGTGGTCGCTGAGGCGGCTCGTGCCCGCCATTGCGGTCCGGTCGGGTAGGCGAAGTCGGAGAGCGTCTGGGAGAGGATCTCGGCTCCCGCACCGGGAGCCGAGGGCGGCCAGTACCTGCCGTCGTGGACGTCGACGGGGGTGACGAAGTGCTCGTGGAGGTGGTCGACGAATTCGATGCAGCGGTCGTCCATGGTCGCGGAGACCGCGACGAAGTCGAAGAGCGAGAGGTGCTGGACGAGTTCGCACAGTCCCACCCCGCCGGCGTGCGGGCATACCGGGACTCCAGCGTGCGCGGCGAGGAGCAGGTTGGTGATGTTCTCGTTGACCCCGGCGACCCGGGTGGCGTCGATCTGCATGACCCGCAGGGCGTCGGCCTCGAGCATCTGCTTGAAGACGATGCGGTTCTGGCAGTGCTCGCCGGTGGCCACGGGCACCGGGGCGATGCCCTGCTGGATCGCCGCGTGGGCGAGGATGTCATCGGGGGAGGTCGGCTCCTCGACCCAGCGCAGATCGAAGCGCGCGAGGTCGCCGATCCAGTCGATCGCCTCGGCGGTGTCCCAGTGCTGGTTGGCGTCGATGGCGATGGGGAACCCGGGACCGCAGATCTCACGGGCGATGCCGAGGCGCCGGATGTCATCGTCGCGGTCGGCTCCGACCTTGAGCTTGATCTGGGTGAAACCCTCGTCGATGGCCTCCCGGCACAGTCGGGCGAGCTTCTCATCGGAGTATCCCAGCCAGCCGGGCGTCGTCGTGTAGGCCATGTAGCCGGTGTCCCGGAGTTCGGCGATCCGCTCGGCCTTCCCGGGCTCGGCGGCGGCGAGGATGGCGCGGGCGTCGTCGCGGGTCATGAAGTCGCTGAGGTAGCGGAAGTCGAGGAGGTCGAGGATCTCCTCGGGGCTCATCCCGGCCAGCAGCTCCCACAGGGGCAGGCCCGCGCGTTTGGCCTTGAGATCCCACAGGGCGTTGACGATCGCGCCGATGGCCATATGGCTCACGCCCTTCTCCGGGCCGAGCCAGCGCAGCTGGGAATCGTGGACGAGCTCACGCCAGAATGCGCCCATGTCGGTGAGGATCGGTTCGACCTCGCGGCCGATGAGGGTCTCGGCGATGACCCGCACCGCCTCGGTCTGGATGTCGTTGCCGCGGCCGATCGTGAAGACGAATCCGTGACCGGAGTCGTCGGCGTCGGTGGAGACGATGAGATACGCGGCGGAGTAGTCGGGGTCGGGGTTCATCGCATCCGAACCGTCGAGACTCGCCGAGGTGGGGAATCGCAGGTCGACGACGTCGATCGCAGAGATCTGAGACATTTCGTCCTTTCGCACAACAGCAGCGTTGTGATCGGATGTCTGAACGGCCGGTCCGCGAAGCGATCGGTCGGTTCAGGGAATCGTTTCGCTGACCCGAGTCTAAACATAGGATGTTTAAGCGGTCAAGGGTGTGCTGTGCGGAATGAGTCGCCGAGGTGGGAGTGCGTGAGGCGCGACGCGACGGAGAGTTGGGAGAGCGGCGCGGGGGCTGAGATCGGATGTCTGGTCGTCAGCAGTCGACGCTCAACGGTCGACGACGACTCCGTCGGCGTCGGCGAAGACCATGGCGCCGGGGCGGATCGTCGCGCCGCCGAACTCGACGGTGACGTCGTGGTCGCCCTCGCCCGTCTTGCCGCTCTTGCGCGGATTGCTCGCGAGCGCCTTGATGCCGATGTCAAGGGTCGACAGGACCTCGCGATCGCGCACGGCGCCGTTGATGACGACACCGGCCCAGCCGTTGTCGATCGCGAGCCCGGCGATCATGTCGCCCATGAGCGCGGTGGCGATCGAGCCGCCGCCGTCGATGACGAGGACCGCACCGTCTCCGGGTTGGGAGAGCACCGTCTTGACGAGGGCGTTGTCCTCGAAGCACCGCACGGTCCGCGCCGGTCCGGAGAACGCGACCTTGTCCCCGAAATCGGTGAAGTCCAGTGCGATCGAGTAGAGCTCGGGACCGCGTTCATCCCAGAGGTCGGCGGTTGAGACCGTCATCGATTCTCCCTGTTCTCGTGGGCGCTGGAGGTATGCCAGCACGCTAGCACGAGGACGAGTCCAGATGCCGAACCGTTTGGAACCGGGTCGAGCGACTCGCTAGGGTGGTACGGTGCCTTCTTCCGTCGTCTCTCGTCTCGAAGCGGCTCGTGCTGCCGATTTCCCGAAGGCGAAGATCGTGACGACGCTGTCGAACGGCACGAACGGGTGGATGAGCTCGTGGGGCACGAACGCCCACGGTGAGATCGCCGGCTGCCCGCCGCCACGGCGCTGATCGCGCGCATCCGCATCCCATCCGGGCGGCAGGGCCGACCACGCACCGGATCGTCGCGCACTCGCGTTCTCTGCTCACCTCTGCGAAAGCGATCCCACCGATGTCTTCGGCTGTTCCGAACCCCACTGATTCGTCCACCTCCAACCTCACCGCACCGCCTGCGCGGGAGCGCCTTGCCCGCCTCCTCAAGCACGATGCCGTCGGCGGCATCCTCCTGCTCGCGGCGACGGCTGCGGCTCTCATCATCGCGAACTCGCCGGCCGCCGACTGGTATGAGACCGTGCGGTCGACGAAGTTCGGCCCTGAAGCGCTCAAGCTCAACCTCTCGGCGAGCAGCTGGGCCTCCGACGGTCTCCTCGCGATCTTCTTCTTCGTCGTCGGCCTCGAGCTCAAGGAGGAGTTCGTCGCCGGCAAGCTGCGCAACCCGAAGACAGCCGCGGTGCCCGTCGCGGCGGCCGTGGGCGGCGTCGCGGTCCCCTCCCTCCTCTACGTCTTCGTCAACCTCAACTCCGGCGGCAGTGCGTTGGGCGGCTGGGCGATCCCCGCCGCGACCGACATCGCCTTCGCCGTGGCGATCATCGCGATGGTCGGCAAGTTCCTGCCGCCGTCGCTGCGGACGTTCCTGCTCACCCTCGCCGTCGTCGACGATCTGCTGGCGATCGCCATCATCGCGATCTTCTACACGGACGATCTCTCCTGGCTGCCGCTGGGCTTGGCGCTGCTGCCCCTGCTCGCGTTCGCCGTCGCCGTGCAGCGGGGCATCCACGCCTGGTGGCTGCTCTTCCCGCTGGCGTTCGCCACCTGGACGCTCGTCCACGCCTCGGGGATCCACGCGACGATCGCCGGTGTCCTCCTCGGGTTCATGGTGCCGGTGGCGGCGAAGCGCCGCGGCGAAAGACGGACCGGAGACCAGCGGGGCTTCCACGCGCACGACGGCATCCACGGTTCCGAAGGCCACGGTCCGGCTGCGCAGTTCGCCGACACGTGGAGCATCCCCTCGGCGGTGATCGCGGTGCCGATCTTCGCGTTCTTCGCCGCCGGCGTCAACGTCGGGGGACTGTCCGGCCTCGCCGAGTCGCTGAGCAGTCCGGTCGCCCTGGGAATCATGCTCGGCCTCGTCGTCGGCAAGCCGCTGGGCATCAGCCTCGCGACTTTCCTCATCACCCGCGTCCGCGGATTCTCCCTCGACCGGACGATGCAGTGGATCGATCTGGTCGGAGTCTCGTGCCTCGCCGGTGTCGGCTTCACCGTCTCCCTGCTCATCGGCGACCTCAGCTTCGGTGCCGAGGATGCGCGGGCGCAGGTCGTCAAGGTCGGTGTGCTGTTCGGCTCGCTGCTCGCCGCTCTGCTCGGAGCCATGCTTCTGGGGCTGCGCAACCGGCATTACCGGATCCTCGCCGCCCACGGCGATGCGGGCTCGCCGACGACCGCAGCCCAGGACTGAGCGGGGTCGCGGCGGTCCCGGTACCCAGATCCTCTCTGACCGGGCAAGATGGAGATAGCAGATCCGTTCGCTGGCATTGGAGGTCACTGATCATGTCCGAGACACCGGAACCCACCGAGGCGACCGAGGAGTCGTCCGCGCAGAAGGACGCCCGCGACGCGGCTCGCGAGCATGATGATCAGCTCGTCGAGGAGTGGGGCGACGAATCGTTCCCGGCCAGCGACCCGCCGGAGAACTACTGAGGCGACACGCGACCGGACTCCTCAACCGGCAGTCGAGGAGTCCGGCCGCGGGCGAACTCAGCGCCGAAGTTCGTCGATCCGGCCGGTCTCGCCGACGATGACGAGCTTGGTCGTCGCGCGCGACATTCCGACGTAGATCATGTCCGCGGCGCGGGACTCGTCGCGGAACCCGTTGAGGCAGAGGACGACGGCGGGACGTTCGAGCCCCTTGAAGCCGAGGACGTGCCCGTAGAAGACCGCCTCGGCGGAGAAGAACTGATCCCAGTACGCCTGGTAGCCCTCCTCCTCGACGATCTCCCGCTGCACCGGATGCCTGCTGCCGGTGGTGAGCAGGGCGATGTCACCGGGCTGCCATCCGGCGTCCATGAGGGCTTCGACCTGTCCGTCCGCCTCGGCGAGGGCCTGATCTGCCGGGACGGGGATGACATCGATGTCCTCCGCGGGGCCGTTGCGGCTGATCGGAGGGTCGGTGGCGAAGCCGGAGAACGCGGTGACGATCTGTTCGGAGTTCCGGAGGTTCTCGTCGAGCTGGATGGGGTTCATCGTGATCGGGGAGGAGCCGTGCCTGCCGAAGACGCGCTGGCGCTCGTCGGTGAACACGTAGAGGGTGCCTTCGGCCTGGTTGCGCAGGCACGACGCCACGGCCTCCCACCACAGCGGACTGAAGTCCTGGCCCTCGTCGATGATGATCGCGTCGAAGAGCTGGCGGCGGGGACGGTCGTCGGCGAGCTCCCGGAGGCGGCGAGGCAGCTCCTCCTCCCAGTAGGCGGAGTCGTCGTCGCTGCCCTCCTCGGCGCCCCAGCTGATCGGCAGGTCGTGGAAGAGGCCGACGTAGGCGGGTCGGTCCGCCTCGGGCCACGCCGAGGTGACGAGCTGGAGGAATCTGCCCAGGCCCCGCGAATAGCACATGAGCGCGACCGACTTGCCCTCCTGAGTCAGGGCCTGCGCCTTCCGGAGTGCGAGGTAGGTCTTGCCGGAGCCGGCGCCCCCGCTGATCTCGGCGCGGGTCTGATGGCGAAGGACGCGGATGAGCCGCGCCTGCTCCTGGGAGAGCTGGTTGGCCCGATCTTCGATGGCCTGGGCGCGCACGCGGAGGTTGGCGATCGCCAGATGAGTCCGTCGCAGATTCTTCGTCACCGGTTCCATCGGAAGGCTCGGGTCATCCCGGTCGGGGATGCGGGCGTGACGGAAGGCCGCGGCGATCGCCTCGGCCAGTCGGGGCATATCGGTGGAGTCTCCGAGGAAGTGCCGTGGTGCGTCGGGCAGGTCCCAGTCCGCAGGCAGCTGGGTGTAGGGGAGAACGGCGAAGTGGATGACGGGACCGGGCAGGCGGGAGAGGCGGGGTCGCAGGTAGCGGATGAGTCCGTGTTTGGCGACCATCGCCTGGTCGATCGGAGACTGCTTGAGCCGGTGGCGCTGCTTCCGCCTGTCGTGGGTGTACCAGGTGCCGTCGACGACGTCGATCCGTCCGCCCTTGACCTCGACGACGGCAATGCCGAGTCCGGGCCAGAGGACGAGGACGTCGATTTCGACGTCCTTCGTCGCGGTCGTCACGCGTTGGCCGTGGATGAGAGTGGCAGTGTCGGGAAGCTGCCGTTTCAGCGCCTTCCACACCGCTGCCTCGGCGCTCGACTTTCCGAAATCCGGTTCCTCCGGGATCAACGTCACCATGTCGTGAGCCTACCGGCTGGACGCCGGATGTCACGACTGCGGTAGTGGGGAGTTCGGGTGGCATTCCGCCGGAGGACTGCTGTCGGTCGTCGCGCCCGCCAGGCTGCTGGGCCGGATCATCCTGGACGGGTGTCCCAGTTCGCCGGGTCGGTCTCGTCGGCGACCGCCCTCAGCACACTGAGGACCGTGCTGAGCTTCTTCGACATCCTCGCCTCCGCCAACGCCACGCCGACGAGGGTGTTCGACAGTCCTGCATCGGTCACCGGCACATAGTCGAGCGACAGCCCTTGGAAGGCGCGGACGGTGGGGTGCGGAACGGCGTAGGTGAGCGAATACCCCAATCCCATCGACACCATTGACCGAATCGTCTCGACGTTGGGGATGAGCCAGCGGACTCGAGGTTCCAATCCGATGTCGCGGACCATGCTCAGCAGGATCTCGGCCGTCGGGGGTGCGTCGAGGAGGATGAGAGGCTCGTCGATGAACTCGCCGATCTCGACCTCGGTGCGTCCTGCCAAGGGATGATCGTGGGCGAAGAGCGCGTACAGCTGCACCTCGCAGAGGGTGTGGCGCCGGAGCCCGTCGATCTGCACCTGCTTGCGATACATCACGGCGATGTCGATCTCACCGCCGAGGACCATGCGCTGAATCGACATCGGGCGCGCCTCGATGAGTTCGACGTCGACGTCCGGGTGGCGCTGTCCGAACGCGGCTGCCACTCCGGGCAGCATCCGCGGTGCCACCGGGGGAATGCACCCGACTCGCAGTGGTCCTCGCAGCGCTGTGGCGTCCTCATCCACGGATTCGACCGCCTCGGCGACCGAGGAGACGATTGCTCTGGCATGGAAGCCGAACTCACGTCCCGCGCTTGTCGGGCTGGCTTTGCGCGCGGGTCCGCGGGAGAGCAGGGTGACCCCCAGCTGCTTCTCGAGCTGACTGAGCGCCGCCGACACCGTCGCTTGGGAGACGTTGCTGTAGAGGGCGGCAGCGCTCACCGAACCTCGATCGAGGACGGCCAGGAAGTATTCGATCTGCCTGAGCGTGATGTCCTTCATTGAAAACACCTATGTTTTCCACGGGTTTATTTTGATTTTGCTTTTGATCCTGATGGGAAAGACTGAATGAGTCAACCCACACCGAAGAAGCTGAGGGGAACACCGGACTATGGACAGTTCAATGATGAAAGTCGTCACCCTGGGAACTGCGGGCGGACCGCGCTGGTTCGCCGGAGACACGAAGGACCGGACCGGCATCGCCACGGCGATCGTCGTCGGAGAGAGGTTCTACCTCGTCGACGCCGGCCATGGTGTGGGCCGCCGGATCCGGCAGGCCGGCCTCGATCTCGACGACCTCGGGGGGATCTTCATCACCCACATGCATTCGGATCACACGATCGATCTTCCTTCGCTCATCGTCTTCGGCATGCAGGCGCTGCACAATCGCGCCGATGACCCGGTGCCGATCGTCGGCCCCGGTCAGCGCGGTGCGCTTCCTCCGGTGTCCCCGCGGGCGCTCGTCCCACCGCGACCGGTCGCTCCGGCGAATCCGACCCCCGGCGTCTCCGGCCTGTTCGCCGGCATCGTCGCTGCGTACGCCACCGATATCAACGACCGCGTCCTCGATGCCCTGCGTCCGTCGCCGGAGGTTCTCTTCGATCCGCGTGACATCGTCGTGCCGGAGGGGATCGGCTACCACCCGAACACTGACTCGCACCCGGAGATGGAGCCCTTCGTCATCTTCAAGGACGACCTCATCACCGTGACGGCGACTCTCGTCGACCATCCGCCTCTCGCACCGGCCTTCGCGTTCCGGTTCGACAGCGAGCACGGGTCGGTGACGATCTCCGGCGATACCTGCGAATCCGCGAACCTGGTCCGTTTGGCACAGGACACGGACCTGCTGCTGCATGAGGCGATCGACTTCGAATGGGTCGACGGCATGTACGCTCAGCGGCAGGACGACAACGGACGGGCTGTGCGGGATCATCACTACAAGTCGCACACGTCCGTGGCCGGCGCGATTCGCGTGGCCAATGCCGCGGGAGCGAAGACGCTCGCGCTTCACCATCTTGTGCCGAGCATCGCCGACGACGCGGTGTGGACGCGCGGTCGTGAGGAGTTCACCGGGACGTTCCTCGTCCCCGACGACCTCGATGTCCTGACGGTCGGTGCGGCCGTCGATGCTGCTGTCAGGAGCTGACCGCGATGGAGAACAACAAAGACGTTGTTGACGCTGACGGCCTGCAGACCTCGCTGCGCACTCCGGAGATGAAGCGGATCCTCGCCTCGAGCTTCATCGGCTCGGCGATCGAGGTCTACGACTTCCTCCTCTACGCGACGGCCTCGTCGATCGTGTTCGCCCAGCTGTACTTTGCGGACCTGGGGCCAGGGCTCGCGCTGTTCGCCTCGTTCACCACCCTGGCTGTCGGCTACCTGTCGCGGCCATTGGGCGGGCTGATCTTCGGACACTTCGGCGATCGTGTGGGACGGAAGAAATCCCTCGTCGTCGCCATGGTCATGATGGGCACGGTGACGGTGCTCATCGGTCTCATGCCGCCGACGGCGACGATCGGCATGATCGCACCGACGCTGCTTCTCATCCTGCGGATCATCCAGGGACTCGCGGTCGGAGGGGAGTGGGGAGGCGCTGCGCTCATGGCCCTCGAACATGCCCCGAAGAACCGGCGGGGACTCGCCGCTGCCTTCGCCAACGCCGGCGGACCGTTCGGCGCGATGCTCGCGACGCTCGCGCTCTCGCTCGCTGCCACACTGACCGGGAGCGGCTTCGTCACGTGGGGCTGGAGGATACCGTTCCTCTTCTCGGCCGCGCTCATCGTCATCGGTCTCGTCATCCGCCTCAAGGTGAGCGAGACGCCTGCCTTCCAGAAGCTGGAGGCGGAGAGCGATCGCCGGAAGATGCCGGTCGTCACGGTGTTCGCGAAGTACAAGAAGCAGATGCTCATCGGCACGCTCGCGGCGATGACCCTCTATGTCACACAGGGACTGACGACGGTGTGGGGCGTCTCCGTCGCCGTGGCAGCGGGCGAGGACCAGCCGACAGTGCTCAACTGGAAGGCGCTCGGTGCACTGACGACCTTCGTCGTCACTCTCATCGTCGCGCGCCTCAGCGACCGGCTCGGGCGCAAGCGCACACTCATCGGCGCCCATCTCATCGCCGCCGTGTGCGCTCTGCCGATCGTCATGCTCATCGTCAGCGGCAATATCGGCGGCTTCGCGATGGCCATCCTTCTCGGCAACGGACTCGTCCAAGGGCTGCTCGCCGGGCCGATCGCGGCGTACATCTCCGAGCTGTTCACCGCCGACGTGCGGTATTCGGGTGCGTCCTTCGCCTACCAGCTCGCATCGGCTCTCGGGGCAGGTCTCTCACCGATGATCGCCTCGGCGCTCATGCTCGTTCCCGCCTCCGGGCCGTATCTCATCGCCGCATTCTGGGCGCTGTGTGCGGTCCTCGGACTCATTGCAGTGGTGACGAGCCGACCGACGAATGACCTCGGCGACCAGCCTCGGGAGGCTGAGGCCGCCGACGACCGTCGTCACGGCGCCGAGGTCGCGTCCCGCCCGGCGTCAGCCGCGGCATCGAACCGTCTCGCTCCGGCCCGCCGGGCGGTGACCCGGCGCACTGCGATCTGACGAAGTCGCAGCCGCGACAGACCTCTGCCTCAGGTGTCGTTTCCGCGCACCTGAGGCAGAGGTCTGTCGCCGTTCTGCCGTCGACCCCAGTCGACGTCGAGTGCGAAGTCGATGAGGGCCTGCACGTGCGCCGACACCGCGATGTCGGAGGGCCAGATCACCTCGACGGCGACGGGTGCGACGGCCGGTTCGATCTCCTTGACCAGCAGCGGGTAGCCCTCGTAGCTGGCCGGGTTGTTCTGCCGCTGGACGAGCACGCCGTATCCGAGGCCGCGTGCCACGAGCGTGCGCACGACCTCGTAGCTCGTCGTCCGGTGGCGGACATGAGGATGCAGGCCGCGCTCGTGGAACATCGTCAGCGTGTGCTGGCTCGAGGGAGGGGAGTCGAGCAGGATCATGTCCCGGTCGACGAGATCCTCGAGACGCACCGTCTCCGCCGCGGCGAACGGATCGTCGGGGGAGAGGATGACGTGCGCCGGCAGAGCGACGAGCCGCGCACGCTTCGGAGCGCCCGGGATCAGCGTCTCGTAGACGAAGGCGACGTCGATCTCTCCCGACTCGAGCTTTCCCGCCAGCCGGTCCTGCGGCGTCTCGACGATCTCGAGACTCACCCGAGGATGCTGCTGGCCGAAGTCGGCGAGGAGGACGGGCAGGATCATCGGGGCCAGCGTCGGATAGCACCCGATCGTGATGGGACCGACGAGCTCGCCGTCGACAGGGGTGAGCTCGCGTTCGAGTTCGTTCGCCTCAGCGAGGAGTGTCTGAGCGCGCGCGGCGACCTGGCGACCGGCGGCCGTGAGGACGAGACCGTGGGCCTTCTTCCGGATGCACAGGTGGGCGTCGAGCTGATGTTCGAGCGCGGTGATCGCATCGGAGATCGCCGAGGAGGACACATGGAGCTCGGCCGCAGCGGCGGAGATCGTTCCCAGCCTCGCTGCCGTGACGAGGTAGGAGAGCTGCCGAAGGCTGAAGCGAGGAGGCTGATCAGACTGCATATCCGTTTTTCCTGAATTTGATGTGCGATTAATTCCGCTTTTCCTTTGTTCTCATTCTCCACAGACTGGTCTGTGAACACCACCACAGCTCACAGTCGAGGGGGAAGACGACGATGACTTCTCAGATCCACACCGGTTCGCCGACCGGAATCGAGGCCGCACCGGTTGCCGATTGGGTGACGATCCCGGAGCTCTACGCCGATCCGTTCCCCATCTACGACCGTCTGCGGGCCGAAGGCGGAGTCCACTGGGTGCCCTCGGTCAACCGCTACCTCATCACGAGCTACGAAGCCGTCAGTGAGACCGAACACGACCAGGAGACTTACTCCGCCAACGAGAAGGGCTCGCTGCAGATCCGCGCGATGGGCCACTCGATGCTCCGCCGCGACGATCCCGAGCACTACCCCGAGCGCCGTGCCTGGCAGACCGTCCTCAAACCCGGCTACGTCAAGCGGGTGTGGACGCAGATGTACCGCGAGGTCGCCGAAGACCTCCTCGCCGGTCTCAGGGACAAAGGAGACGGGGCAGATCTCATCTGGGACTTCGCTGCCCCCTATGCCGCAGAGACGCTGCGTCGGATGCTCGGTCTCTACAACGTCGACCAGGCCGATATGCAGCGGTGGTCGCAGACCCTCATCGACGGGGTCGGCAACTACGCCGACGATCCTGAGGTGTGGGCGAAGTGCGAACGTTCCTTCACCGAGGTCGATGACGCGCTCGATGAGATGCTCGACTACCATCTCACGCATCGGGACGACTCCCTGCTGTCGGGTCTGCTCTCGATGCCGGGGGAGACGATGCCGATCGAGAAGATCCGCGCGAACATCAAGATGACCATCGGCGGTGGGCTCAACGAACCGCGCGACGCCCTCGGGGTCGCCGCCTACGCGATGTTCACCCACCCCGAACAGCGGGCCGCGGCGATGGCCGATCCGTCACTGTGGCCGACGGTGTTCGAGGAGACCATTCGGTGGATCGCCCCCATCGGCATGTACTCGCGCCAGGTCACCCACGACACCGTCCTCGCCGGCACCCCGCTGCCCGCCGGTGCCCAGCTGGGCATCTGCGTGCTGTCGGCGAACCGGGACGAGAGCATCTGGACCGATGCCCACACCTTCAACATCCACCGGGAGGTCAAGCCGCACCTCGCCTTCAGCAAGGGCGTGCACGTGTGCCTGGGCAACTGGGCGGCCCGGTCGGAGATCGCCGAGGTGGCGCTGCCCCTGCTCTTCAACAGCCTGGGAGGACTCGACATCGACGAGAGCCGGGAGACCCGCATCGGCGGCTGGGTGTTCCGCGGAATGCTCTCCCTGCCGATCACGTGGACCTCCGCCAGCCGCACCCCCGACTACGGTGCCGCCCACACCGGCGCCACCGCCTCGGCGACGGAGAAGGACAAGGGGCCGGGCCCGCGGATCGCGATCGTCGGCTCGGGACCCTCCGGGTGCTTCAGTGCGAAGGAGATCCTCCGCCGGGTGCCCGGCTCCGCGGTCGACGTCTACGACCGGCTCCCCGTGCCCTACGGCCTCCTCCGCTACGGGGTCGCTGCCGACCATCAGGGCACGAAGTCCGTCGAGACGCAGTTCGACAAGCTCTTCGCCGACCCGCGGGCCCGGTTCATCGGCAACACCGAACTCGGTCGGGACGTCAGCCTCGACGAACTCAAGGCGAACTACGACTCCGTCGTGCTCGCCAGCGGACTCTCCCACGATCGGGCACTCGAGGTCCCCGGTGCCGAGCTCGACGGCGTCTACGGGGCCGGCCGGATCACGCGCCTGCTCAACGGGCATCCCGACGAGGAGTTCGCTGACGAGGTCCTCCCACGGCTCGGGGCGCGGATCGCCGTCGTCGGTCAGGGCAACGTCGCCGTCGACATCATCCGCCTGCTCACCTGCGAGTCCTCAGCACTCGAGGGCAGCGACATCGACGACCGCATCCATTCCCGGCTGCGCAACGATGTCTCCCGCATCGATGTCATCGGCCGCTCGGGCGCGACGGCGGCGAAGTTCGATCCCGTGATGATCCGCGAACTCGCCCGGACCCCCGGCCTCCGCCATGTCCTCCACGGCGTCGATCTCGACTCCACGGCACCGGGCAAGGATGCGAAGCTCGACGCCCTCCGCGATCTCGGCGCCGCCAACGGCGGCCCGGCGGCGATCGAGGTCCACTGGTGGTTCGGTGCGACCCCGCAGGCGATCACCGGAGACACTGCCGTGGCCGGCATCGACGTCGATATCTCCGGGTCCGCCGTCCGCCTCGACGTCGACTCGGTGATCTCGGCGATCGGATTCGTCCGTGACATCCCGACGATCGGGCAGCTCGGGATCTGTCCGGTCTCCCCGATCCCCGGTGACGGCAGGATCGATGACCGGCTCTTCGCGATCGGCTGGCTCAAGGGCAACGGTCGGGGGACGATCCCCGACCAGCGCACCGAGGCGAAGGCCCTCGCCGCGCTCATCTCCGCCGAGGTCGACGCCGGGACGATCACCGTCGGCGCCACCGGCCTCGACCCCCGGGACGGGGCCACCGACTTCGACGGATGGCGTCGCATCGACCTGCGCGAGCGCCTCGGCGCCGGCCTCGGACGGTGTCGGTCGAAGATCACCGCGCGACACGAGTTGCTCGAGGCGGCCCGGGACGCCAGCCTCGACGCGCAGCTGACGGTCGCCTCGGCGAGTACGAGCAGTGATCTGGCCCCCGATGTGCCGCTGACGATCCTCTTCGGAACGGAATCGGGCAATGCCGAACTCGTCGCCGAGGAGCTCGGAATGTTCCTCGGCGAACGCGACGACCTCGTCATCTCCGATCTCGCCGCGGTCGATCCGACTGAACTCGACCCCACACGGTTCCACCTCATCGTGTGCTCGACCTACGGCGACGGAGACGTCCCGAGCTCGGCGGCGGACTTCTTCGCCCGCCTCCACGATGACGACGTTGACTGCGCCGGGATGCGCTTCGCGGTCTTCGGGATGGGCGATGCCAGCTACACGAAGACGTATTCGCGGGGCAGCGAACGCCTCACCGAAGCCCTCGAGGCCACGGGCGCGGTCCGGGTCGGCGAGTACGGACGCCACGATGCCGGCGGCACCGTGCCGGCGGCCGAGGCGGCCTGCGAATGGGCGGAAGGAGTGCTGACGAACCTCACGACAGAACTCTCCCCGGCCTGATCTGCCGCACAGCCCAGCCCCGCTGCGAGCCCGCCCCCGCACCAGGGGCGGGCATTCCCCGACCCTCACCTGAACAAGGACGTTCACATGACTGCGACACCTGCACTCACCACCCCTGCCCAGAAGCGAAACCAGCGGAAGGTCGCGTTCGCCGCGGTCATCGGCACGACGATCGAGTGGTACGACTACTTCACGTACTCGACGGCGGCCGCGCTCGTCTTCGCCCAGCTCTACTTCGCCCCCGCCGGGGAGGCGATCGGACAGATGCTCGCCTTCGCGACGATCGGCATCTCCTTCCTCTTCCGCCCGCTCGGGGCGTTCCTCTCCGGGCACTTCGGCGACAAGCTGGGGCGCCGCTTCATCCTCGTCGTCACGCTCGTGACGATGGGTGTGGCGACCGCGCTCATCGGACTCATCCCCACGTACGAGACGATCGGCGTGACCGCACCGATCCTCCTCATCCTCCTGCGCATCATCCAGGGTCTGTCCGCCGGCGGCGAATGGGGCGGGGCGGCGCTGCTGGCCGTCGAACACGCCGACGCCGACAAGCGGGGACGGGCCGGATGCTACCCGCAGCTCGGGGTGCCGCTGGGCATGCTGCTGTCCTCGGGCGTCATCGCGATCATGACCGGTGTCATCTCGCCCGGTGACGCGTTCATGGAATGGGGCTGGAGGATTCCGTTCCTGCTGTCCGTCGTGCTCATCGGCATCGGCTACTGGGTGCGCCGCTCGGTCGAGGACACTCCCGTGTTCAAGGAGATCCAGGTCGAAGCGGCCAAGCGCAAGGCGCCGATCATCGACCTGTTCCGCAAGCACTGGCTGCTCGTCATCGTCGCCGCCCTGATCTTCGCCGGCAACAATGCCAGCGGCTACATGACCACTGGCGGATTCGTCACGAAGTACGCGACCGATCCCGTCGGCTTCGCACCGACTCAGGTGCTGCTGGCGATCACCTTCGGGTCGTTCGTCTGGCTCATCTCCACCGCAGTCTCCGGCGTCCTGGCCGATCGGATCGGGCGCGTGCGCACGTATGTCATCGGGTTCATCGTCCTCATCGTCACGGCGTTCCCGCTGTTCTGGCTCATCGACACCGGCAACCTCGGCCTGCTCTACCTCGCCCTCGGGGTGTTCTCCATCGGGCTCGGCCTCTCCTACGGTCCGCAGGCCGCGCTCTACGTCGAGCTCTTCCCCGCCTCGATCCGCTTCAGCGGCGTGGCGATCTCCTATGCGCTCGGCGCCGTGCTCGGCGGGGCCTTCGCTCCGACGATCGCGCAGGCGCTGCTGCAGGCGACCGGAACGACGGCTTCGGTCTCGCTCTACCTCGTCATCATGGCGGCGATCTCGCTGCTCGCCGTCTCCGTCGTCCGCGACCGCCGCGGCATCGACCTGTCCGTGGGCAACGAAGAGGAGCAGGCGACCGGAGTGTGGCGCCGCCGCTGACCTCGCCGAGGCGGCCGTCCGTGCCGGGCGGCCGCCTCGTTGGTCGGTCAGTGCGGCCGGTCGCCGAGGTGGGGCGGCATGGGCCGTGTCACCCGGGCCCGCTCGACGAGCACGGCGATGCGCACGCGGTTGTTCGTGTCGAGTTTGATGTTGATCCGGTTGAGATGGGTCTTCACCGTCGCCGGACTCATGAACGTCGCCTCGGCGATCTCCTGGTTCGACAATCCATCGGCGACGAGCACGGCGATCTGAAGCTCTCGTTCGGTGAGGGCGGCGAGCTGCTCCTCGGCCGCGCGCTGGCTGCGCTGGTCGGGATTCGCCGTGACCTTCTTGATCATCCGCTTCGTCGCCTGCGGGGAGAGGAAGGACTCTCCGTCATGGATACGGCGGATCGCCTCGGCGAGGGCAGTGGGACCGATGTCCTTGAGGATGTACCCGACGGCGCCGGCATCGAGGGCACGGAAGAGATAGTCGTCGGTGTCGAAGCTCGTCAGCGCCACGACCTTCGGCGGACGCACGCCGTTTGTGAGGCGCTCCATGGCCTCGATGCCGCCGATGCCGGGCATGCGGATGTCCATGAGGACGAGATCGGGGAAGTGGAGCGCAACCTTCTCCAGCGCTTCTTCTCCGCTGTGGGCCGATCCGACGACGTCGATGTCCGGGGCCGCGTCGAGGATTCCCCTGATCCCGGTGACGACCATCTGATCGTCGTCGACGACGATGACGCGGATGGGTGCGGCGGTCTCGGTCATGAGCGCAACACTACCGGAGGCCCACGACACCGCGAGTCCGGTGCCGCAGGGCCTCCGGTCGACCCGGACTCACCCCCGGCGGGGGAACGGCGGCAGCGACACGTCGACGACGAACTGGCCGTCCCGGACGCCGATGTCCGCGGTGCCGTCGAGCATCGCCGCCCGCTCCCGAATCCCTTCGAGCCCGGCCCCCGAGCCCGTTGAGGACAGGCCGTGCCGGCCCACCGCCGGCGAGGGATCACCGGGCGTGAACGGCAGGGTCGACGGTCGGGGCGGAATCACCTCGGCGCGGGCATCACGGGGCTCACCCGGCCGACCGGCCTGCGGGGCGGGATTGGCGATGACGATTCGGGCCCCGCTGTCGGCCGACACACCGACGTCGACGGTGACAGGAGCGCCCGGGGCATGCTTGATCGCGTTCGTCAGGGACTCCTGGACGATCCGATAGACCGCCCGGTCGAAGACCGTCGACGCCGCCTCGACGTCCTGGATGATGATCGAGGGCCGAATGACGGTTCCAGTCGCCTGCACGGAGGCGATGAGCTGCGGAATCGACTGCATGGACGCCAGGCTCGGGGGAGTGGACTGCTCCTTCTTCGGACCGGTGCCCGTCAGCGTTCCCTCCCGCACCCCGCCGACCAGATGACGCAGGTCTTCGAGAGAGGCGTGGGCCTCCTGACGCAGCGCCGAGGCGGTCGAGGCGACATCCGAATCGCCCTTCCCGCCGACCTCGAGGGCACCACTGTGCAGGGAGATCACCGAGAGCCGATGGGAGAGCGTGTCGTGGAGCTCGCGGGCGAGCAGCTCACGCTCGGACTGCCGGGCGAGCTCGGCGCTCAGCGCTTCATTGCGCTGCGCCTCGTGCGAGGCGAACGCCTCAACGGACTTCATCCGCCGGGTGCGGCGGAGGAGGAAGCCGACCCCGAGGCTGATGCCGAGAGCGAGCAGACCGATGGCGATCGTCACCCCGTCGACGGCCAGTCCCAGATCGCGCGGCGGAGCAGGCGTCGTGACATTGCCGGGGGTGGAGCCGGAGGTGATGAAGAGGAAGCTGAACGGGTTGAGCGCGGTCGGCAGCAGGCACATGCGCACGATCGCGAGGACAGTCACGCCGGATCCGACGATCGCAGCGGTCGCTGCCGAGCGGCGGGTGCCGCGGATGATGAGGTGGAACATGCCGATGAGCATGAGCAGGCAGTCGCCCCAGGCCAAAGCCAGTCCGAGCCCGACGGCGAACGGCACCCACGGCCATTTCCGGCGCACGAACACCGTGCCCCACAGGGGGAGCAGGAAGAGGACGACGAGCACGCCGATGACACTGACCACGCCGGCCTCGAACGCCCACGTGTTCGCGACGAGCGCCATCACCGACTGCAGATAGCCGATGGCGAAGAGCACGATGCTGACGAGGATGCTCAGGGTTACCGACAGCCAGCGGGGCATGCGTGTCCGTTGGGGCGGGGTGAATGCCGGCCCGGTCTCGGGTGTGTGCGCCGGCGGCATGCTCGGCTGCTGGCCCGGCCGCGGTGGGACGCTGAGGCCGGGACGCCTCGGCGCCTCCGGATGCGGCGTCGGGGTCGACCCGTGGCCGGCCGACATCGGACCGGGGTGCGGCGACCGTCCGCGCTGGGGCGGGAGGGCACCGCGCTCAGGCGGGAGGGCACCGTGCTGCGGCGGCTGCGACCCGCCGGCAGTCGGCTGCCCGTCGCGCTGAGGCGGCTGTGGCCCGCGCTGCGGCGGGAGTGGATGACCTGACACAGAAGAATCGTAACGGGACGGTCTGACACGCGTAGTCCACCGATCGGGTCGCGCGGCCTCCACCGATCGGCTAACCCGATCGAGCCGATGGGCGGACGCGGCCGGTTCGGTGCTGATCGAAGCTGGGTGGGTCACAATCACCCGCTTCGCCGGTCGCCTCGGGCGGCGAAGCTCCCACTGAGCCTCCGGTGTCGAACGACACCGGTCCAGGCCACCTCAGCCGATCAAGGAGCGCCATGTCGAACCCGCAGAACCCTCAGCAGCCCGGACCCCAGCAGCCGCGTCCCCAGCAGCCCGGCCAGCCATCCCACCAGGGGCATCCGCAGGCGGGGCAGCCGATGCAGCCGCAGTATGTCTCTCCGTACCCGAACGTCCAGGGCGGCTACGCTCCCGCGGGCACCGGACCCCAGCAGTCGGCGCCCCACGGCCAGCCTGCTTACGCCCCGGCGTTCGGACAGCCCGGGCCGCCGAACGGCCAGAAGCCCGCGAAGCAGAAGAAGCCGCTCCTCAAGCGCTGGTGGTTCTGGCTCATCGTCATCGTCGTCGTCATCATGCTCATCAACGCCATCAACGGCGGAGGCGGCGACACCACCGAGGACACCGGGTCGACGACGTCGCAGGAAGGCAGCGAGGCGGGCTCCGCCGAGGAGAACAACGCCGAGGAGCAGCCCGCCGAGGAGAACGGCACGGAAGGCCAGCCCGCCGAGGACAAAGCCGCCGCGCCCGCCGAGTACGGCATGGGTGACGCCGTCGCCGCCGACGGGTGGGAGATCACCGTCGACAAGGTCGAGGACGGCGTCTCGACGGTCGGCAGCGAATACCTCAACACGAAGGCTCAGGGGCAGTTCGTCAAGGTGTCGGTTTCCGTGAAGAACACGACGTCAGAGCCGGCGTTCTTCTACGAGGACAACATCAAGCTCGGCGATGACAAGGGCAACGCGTACTCCTCCGATTCGGAGGCCGGGCTCTACGCCGATGAGGACTCGATTCTCTTCCTCGAGGAGATCAACCCCGGCAACACCGCTGAAGGCGTCCTCGTCTTCGATGTGCCCAAGGACGTCAGCCCCGACCGGCTCACGTTCGCAGGCGGAATCTTCTCCGATCCCGTGGAGATCTCCCTGAAGTGATGCCCTCGCCGAGGTGACCGCTCCCCAGCCGGCACCGGTCCGGTCCGGTCCTCGGGCCGGACCGGTGCCGGCTGCTCGAGCCGGTGTGGAGAGTGATGGGCCGCCGATGCTCAGCCGTCGAGTTCGTCTCTGCGTGCGACGACGGCCCGCGCGGCTGCGAGCGTCTGTCCGAGGAAACCCCTGCCGAACAGGCGGACGTGGGCAAGCAGGGCGAAGAGCGAATGCGCCGGCAGGTCGCCGCGCCATCCGCGGGGCAGCGGGTGCTCGGCCTCGTAGCCGGAGAAGATCTCCTCGAGGTACGGTGTGCCGAAGAGCGCGAGGAGGGCAAGGTCCTCGAGACGGTGGCCGCCGTGCGCGGCAGGATCGATGAGTGTGCCGCCGTCGGGAGTCCACATGAGATTGCCTGACCACAGGTCGCCGTGCACGCGCGACGGCGGCTCGGTGCCGGTGCCGGAGATTCCGTCGAAGGCTCCGGACTCGATGGCCTCGATCGCCGAGGTGATCGCTGAGTTCTCCTCGGCCGTCAGCTCTCCGGCGATGGTCGAGGCCGTGGGCGCCAGACGAGTGCGCACCCAGAAGTCGGAGAAGGACGAGTCAGCGGACACGGGCACCTCGAAGGGCGAATCGAGAGGACCGAACCACGCCGTGCCGGCTGGTGCCCATCCGAATGCCGCAGCGCCCGAGTCGTGCAGTCGCGCGAGCCTGCGACCGAACTCGGCTGCATCACCGGCATTCGGGCTGATCGTCTCAAGCCGGGTAAGTCGCAGGGAGTCCTCGTCGACCCCGCGAACGCCGACGACGGGCACGACTCCCGGTGCGGCAAGCCATTCGAGCCCGGCCGCCTCAGCCGCGAAGAATCCCCGTGGGGCACCGTAACGCTGCTTGATGAAATCACCCATGCCACCAGGCTATCGGGGAGCCGGAGCCTGCCGCAGTCGCTTGCTAGCCTGACACCATGAAGTATGGCGGAGTCGATCTGGCGGCCGATCCCAAACGCACCGCTCTCGCCATCATCAGTGACGACAACGGCCTCGTCATCGACGACCTTGAGGTGGGAATCGACGATGATGCCGTGGTCGATGTGATCGTGTCGACGGAGAAGGTCGGTCTCGATGTTCCCTTGGGGTGGCCTGATCCCTTTGTTCAACTGGTCAGCGACCATGCCCACCGCACACTCAGAGCGCCGCAGACAACGGGACCTGATTGGCGACGCACCATGGCGATGCGAGCAACGGACCTGGCTGTCCGCGAGCGCACGGGGAAAGTTCCGCTCAGCGTTTCCACCGATCGCATCGCTTACCCTGCGTTGCGGTGGGCAGGCATCGACGCGCGACTCAGAGCGGACGGGGTCGACGTGTCTCGGGATGGTTCTGGCCGAATCTGCGAGGTGTATCCCGGCGCAGCACTGCACTGCTGGTCATTGCCGAGCAGTGGATACAAGGGCCGTGACCGCTCCGCCGAGCGGGTGTCACTTGTGGAGGCACTCTCACGGATCTTCGATGGCATCGACTGGAATGGGAGCGAAGCCCTCTGCACCGATGACGATAACGCTTTGGACGCAGTCGTCTCGGCTCTGCTGGCGCGCGCCGTTGCACGAGGCGAGGCCACTCCGCCGCCCGTGCAACTGCAGGACCGCGTCAGTCGGGAAGGATGGATCTGGCTCCCGAGCGAGTCGAGGCTCTGAGTCCGACTCGGTCCTGACTCCGCCTACCCTCACCCCGCGACGGGATTGAGCTGTTCGCGTGCGGCCTCGAGGTGGTCGACGTCGCCGGTGTCGAGGGCATAGAGCCCCAGGTCGACCGCCGCGGTCGAGAACATCTCCGCACAGTGCTCGGCGAGTTTGGGCCACACCCTCCCGCCGTGCTCGACATAGCGCGCGACCGTCCTGTCGAACGCCTCGGGAGACACGCTCATCTGGTGGAACATGAAATCCCGCGCAGGATCGCCGACCGCCGCCGTCGTCCAGTCGAGCAGGCCGACGATGCGGGTTCCCTCCATGAGCTGATGCGCAGGGTAGATCTCCCCGTGCGTCACCGTCGACCACGTCGGCCAGTACCGATCGTCGTCGAGCCACGCCGCCCAGCGCTCCCGCAGATCCTCTGCGACCTCGAACTCCCTGACCACGGCAGCGATGTCCTCGCGCTTCTGCTGCCTCACCTCGGCGGGGGAGAGGACGGGAATCCCCGAATCGCGCACCACCGCCGGATCGACAGCATGGAGTTCCGCGAGGACATCACCGAGCGAGTGCGCATAGTCGAGCGCTTCGACATCGAAATGCCACCGAGGCTGCGCATCGTCGTCGAGGGTGAGGCCAGGACTGCCCGGCAGCAGAGGATAGGCGATGAGGCGGTCGGTGTGGATCTGCCAGTCGGGGACGTCGACGCTCAGGTGCCGGGCGACGCTGCCAAGGAACCGTCCCTCGATGTCGGCACGCTCGGTGACATCCGGGCGGCGCGGAATGCGCAGCACCCACGCTGAACCGTCGGCTGCCTCGGCGAAGGCGACACGGAAGTCCAGGCCGATCTCATCGATGGAGACCGACTCGGGAACGAGCGCGAGGCCGTGCTCGGCGGCCAGTTCGCTGATGGCGAGGGGACTGCGGGGTGACTGGTCCATCCCTCCACTGTTGCCCAGCAGGGGAGCGAAGTACAGCCGACTCGGGCCCGTCGTCCAGCTTGTGACGAACTTGTGTCATTCGGCAAGACATATGCGCAATAATGCTTGCTGGCAAACGGCATCCGTGCCACGATGAGACCACGCTGGTGTTTACCTCACCTCGATCGATGTCGATCGAGCGGGCTGAAAGGGAATAGAGACATGAACGGCACCACCATCATCTGGATCGTCGTCGCAGCCGTCGTCGTCATCATCGCCATCATCGTCATCGTCGCGCTCGCTCGGCGAGCCCGGGCCAAGAAGATGGAAGAGCGCCGCCAGCAGGCCGCCCAGATCCGCGAGGAGGTCGCCGCTGCCGCTCCGACGACGGCGGCCTACGAAACGGAGGCAGAGGCGGCACGAGCACGTGCCCGCGACGCCCAGGCCGAAGCCGACGCGAAGGCCGAGGCTGCCCG
Source organism: Brevibacterium sp. XM4083 (assembly GCF_006489205.2). Classification (GTDB taxonomy): domain Bacteria; phylum Actinomycetota; class Actinomycetes; order Actinomycetales; family Brevibacteriaceae; genus Brevibacterium. The sequence goes on from NZ_VFYR02000005.1 coordinate 152,217, forward strand.
CCAGGCGGAAGTCGAATCCCTCAAGGCCGCAGCTCGTGCCGACGAATACGACACCGCGGCCAACCAACTCGAGGACTCGGCTGAGAAGTCCCGGCTCGAGCAGGAGCGCTTCCTCCAGCGTGCCGATGAGCTCGATCCGGACACGAACACCGACGCTGATCGCCGCGCCGATGGCGACGCCGATCGTCGCCGCGATGGGGACGTCGATTCTCGCCGCGATGGGGAGTGGGACCGCACGGATCGCGACGGCCGCGACGGCCGCGATCGTGACGGCCGCGATCGTGACAGCGGCTACGCTGCGGCAGCGGGAACCGGTTATGCGGCGTCCGAGAGCCGCACCTATGACACCGCCGATGGCGTCGCCTCGGAATCGTCAGACGTCCGTGGGTTCGAGACCGCGGACGGCCGCGGTTACGCCGGCACCGAACAGCGGACGTTTGAAACCGCCGACGGCCGCGGCTACGCCGGTACCGAGCAGCGGACATTCGACACCGCCGACGGACGCGGATACGCCGAATCCGACACCCGTGCCTACGAGGGTGCCGATGGTGTCGGCTACGAGACCACGGAACGCCGCGCCTTCGACACGGCCGACGGACGCGGTTATGCCGAATCCGACACCCGTGCCTACGACGGTGCCGATGGCGTCGGCTACGAGGTCACGGAACAGCGGACGTTCGACACCACCGACGAGGCGGGGGTCGACACCACTGACGGCAGGGGAGTCGATGGAGCCGACCAGCGCCGCGGAAACCCGAACGGAGTCGACCCCGACCAGTACCGTCTCTCCCGCAACCGCGGAGGCGGCGACCGCAACCGCGTCGACCCTCGCACGGATCTCACCGACGGCCCTGACTCGCGCACCGGGACGCCGAGGCACTGAGCTTCACCGAGGCACTGAGACCACAGCAAACCCCAACCCCATGCTCCACACCTAGGAAAGGACACATCATGCTCGCCACCATCCTCTGGATCATCGCCGCGATCCTCGTCATCTCCGGCATCTTCGCGATCTTCCGCAAGCAGATCCTCTGGGGAGTCATCCTCATCGTCGTCGGCCTCCTCGTCGGCCCCGGAGGCGTGAGCATCTTCGCCTAGCGCGCCGACCTCCGCCGCACGGCGCCCCGATCCGCACTCGGATCGGGGCGCTGCTGCGTCATGACGCTTCGTCAGATTCCCGCACGCATCCCTCGTTCCGCACCGAGGAGGCGGACCCCACCGAGGCGGCGGACCAACCCGAGTCCCGCCGCGGTCCGCAGAGGTCAGGCCCCCGCCTCGGCGAGGGACTCCTGACCGGCGGTGCGGTGTTCCTCCGAACCCGACTCCGACGACCCCCGCCCCAGCGCCGTCGCCATCGCCGTCCGCAGCGCGGCTTCCGGGTCCGATGGCCGGGTGGGAGCGTTCCACGCGATGATCCGGTCGGGCCGGACGAGCAGCGCTCCCGAATCGTCGACATCGCTGATCTCGATCCACCGATGCAGGACATCGTTGAAGTCCCCGCCCATGCTCACCTGCGCCGTCCTCACTTCGACGCCGAGGTCGCGGGAGACCGCCGCCGCGGCCTCAGCCCAGCCCTCATCGGCCTGGCCGGTGATGAGCGTCCATCCGGTGCGCCCGACGAGATCGAGGGTGGACAGCCGCTGACGGTCATGGTCGACCCAGGCGTGGGGCAGCGGGGCACCCGGTCGCGTCGACGGCACATGGTCGAGATCGACGTCGACGTCAGGACCTGCCGCCGGTTCTGCCGCCGGGACGATGGCGTCGGACTCGTAGAGCTGACCGAGCTCGATGCCGTGGGCGTTGAACTGGTAGTTCTGCAGCTCGATCGCCTCGATGAGCTCTCGACGGCGGTCCGGATCATTGAAGAGCGAGTCGAGACTCGCCCAGCCGTCCTCGGCCGACTGCCCGGGCGCGAAGCCGAGCGCCTTGGAGATCGGACCCATGTCGACGACGCTCTTCATCGCCCGGTCGACGACGCGCCTGCCCACCGGCTGCCGCTCCTGGCTGTACGTGTCGAGGAGCGCGTCAGGGGCTTCGCCCTTGAGGACGGCGCAGAGCTTCCAGCCGAGGTTGAAGGCGTCCTGGATCGAGGTGTTCGTGCCCAACCCGTTGGCCGGCGGATGCCGGTGCGCGGCGTCACCGGCGAGGAACGCCGGCCCGCGCCGGTAGGCGTCGGCGACGACGTGGTTGATCTGCCACTTCGACACCTGCTTGATCCTCACCTCGACGTCAGGGTCCCCGATCGTCGCCTGTGCCCGGGCGACGAGCGCCTCGGTGTCGGTGTCCGGTTCGCCCTCGGCCGGGTCGTACATCGCCAGCAGCACCCATTCGGTGAACGGCTTGACGCAGATCCACGTCCCCGACCCCACCCAGTAGTCATTGCCCGGCTGTGCCATCCAGTAGAGGGTGCCGGGGCGGTAGTCGCAGTACTTCGTCAGATCGGCCTCGAGCCAGACGTTGAGGGCCGCCCCGAGGTTGGACTCGCCGCTGAAGGTGAACCCGAACTCCTCGGCCACGGTCGACCGGCCGCCGTCGGCGCCGACGATGTACGTCGCCAGGATCGTCGACTCCTCCCCGGTGTCCCGGTTGCGCACCGTCGCCTCGACGCCGTCAGGGGTCTCGACGGCGGAGACGAGCTCCGTGGAGAAGCGGATGTCGGCACCGAAGTCGCGAGCCGCCTCGGCGATGACGGGTTCGAGGATGTGCTGGGGGATGTTGCACATCGCGCTGGGGCTGGCGACCTCGTAGTCGCCGGAGCGCGCGGTGCCGGTGCCCCACGTCTCGAGCCGCGCGATCTCCTGCCCGGCGAAGCTCGTCGCCCACACGTTGTTGCGCATGTAGGGATTCGGCGTCGCCGCGGCGATGATGGCGTCTTCGAATCCGAGGTCGCGGAAGACCTCCATCGTGCGCTGGTTCGTGATGTGGGCCCGCGGCGAGTGTGCCGTCGTGGGGTAGCGAGTGATCGTCATCGCGTCGACGCCGTCGCGGGCGAGGATCGCTGAGAGTGTCAGGCCGGTGGGGCCGGCGCCGACGACGAGGACGTCGGTGCGGACGGGAGGCGTGGTTGGTGTGCTCATTCGTCGTTCTCCTTCGGACGAGAATGTCGATCATGATCGTCTGATCGCCGAGGCGGGCGAGGACCGTCGACCAATTCAGCATAATTAATCATGATGAATTGTTGGGAACCAGAATGCCGCGCGGATCGTCATGATGTCAACCACCACGGTCGGGTACCCTCGGGACTGGCAGGCGCACACCGGTGAAGGGGAGGATGACATGGCCACGACGTCGCGGGGAGCATCCTCGTCGGTCGATCGTGCCGTCGACATCGTCGCCGCCCTCGCCGAAGGGCTCGACCCGGGACAGCGGTTGGGGACCAAGGGCGCGATCCAAGCCGAGTGCGGGGTCTCGAAGGGCACCTTCAACGAGGCGCTGCGCCTGCTCCAGGCGCGCGGCGTCATCACCCTGCGTCCGGGGCCCGGCGGCGGACTGTTCGCGGCCTCACCGACGCCGATGGCGAAGCTCGGCAGCTCGCTGCTCGCGCTCGATGCGGACTCGACGACGGTCGAGGATGCCATGCAGGTGCGGGATTCGCTCGAACCCCTGCTTGCCGCCGAGGCGGTCGACCATGGATCGCTCACTGACATCCGCGAGCTCTGGGCGCTCATCGAGGACATGCGCGCCGCCGTTGCCGCCCGTGACCCCGATCAGTTCCTCGAGGCCAACTGGTGCCTGCACCGGCGCATCGCCGAGATCACGCCGAACCAGCTGCTGCGCCAGGTCTACCTCAACATCATGGGGATCATGGACGATCACACGGTCAATGTGCTGCCCGGCCCGCACGTGCCGCTGTCGGACTACATCGACGAGCGGTTGCAATTGCATGTCGACATCGTCGCGGCGATCGAAGCCCGCGACCACGACCGAGCCGCCGAGCTCATACGCGCCCACAGTATGCACTGACGTCCGCTGTCCACGGACCCAACCCAGCAGCCCACAGCAGACAGCCCTGACCCGAAGGAGACCGGCCTGATGACACCCGCCCCGACGCTCTCCGCGCAGCTGCGGTCGAATCTCACCCGCTGGCGCCGGGACTTCCACCGGCATGCGGAGACGGCGTGGACGGAGTTCCGGACCACCTCGGCGGTCATCGGAGCACTCCGGGACCTCGGCTGGGCGACGATCTACGGTCCCGAACTCCACGAGGCCTCCGCCCGCCTCGGGGTGCCCGATGCCGAGGTCCTCGCCGCTGCCCGTGCACGGGCCGTCGACCAGGGAGCGGATCCGGAACTCGTCGAGGCGATGGGCGAGGGCTTCACCGGGGTCCTCGGCGTCCTCGAGACGGGACGGCCCGGGCCGGTCGTGTGCTTCCGCTTCGACATCGACGCCAACGACCTCAACGAACTCGCCGACGACAGCCACCGGCCGTTCGCCGAGGGCTTCGCCTCGATCAACGACGGCGCCATGCACGGCTGCGGGCACGACGGGCATGCGGCGATGGGGCTGGGGCTGGCGAGCGTGCTCACCGACATCGCCGCGGACCTGACGGGCACCGTGAAGATCATCTTCCAACCCGCCGAGGAGGGGGTGCGGGGTGCGCATTCGATCGTCGCGGCCGGGTGGTTCGATGACGTCGACCTCTTCGTCGCGACACACCTGAAGTCCGACGACGACAAGGGCAACGTCCTCACCGGCGTCGACGGATACCTCGCCTCGACGAAGTTCGACGTCAGATTCACCGGTGTCGGCGCGCATGCCGGAGGCGACCCGGAGAAGGGGCGGAACGCGCTGCTGGCGGCCGCCTCGGCGACCCTGGGCCTCCATGCGATCCCACGCCATTCGGAGGGCGCGAGCCGGATCAACGTCGGCACCCTCACCGCAGGCGAGGGGCGCAACGTCGTCCCGCGCGCTGCCCTCCTCGCCGTCGAAACGCGCGGGGAGACGAGCGAGATCAACGACTTCATGGTCGACCGCGCCGCCGAGGTCGTCGCCGGGGCTGCCCTCATGCACGGCGTCGACCATGAGGTGACCGTCGTCGGCCGCGCGGACACGGCGTCCCCGAGCCCGGAGCTGCTGCCGTTCATCCGCGCATCCTTCACCGGTGTGCCCGGGGTCGCCGAGATCCGCGACACCGGCGGGCTCGGCGGCTCCGAGGACGCGACGGCGATGATGAGGCGGGTCACGGAGCGCGGGGGACTGGCGACGTACCTCCAGATCGGGATGGAGACCTCGTGGGGCCACCACACGGAGCGGTTCGACGTCGACGAGGACATGCTCGCCGTCGGAGTCGCAGCCGAGGCACGGATCGCCCTCGACGCCCCGGAGTTCCTCGCCGGTCTCGAACGGGAGTGAGAGGCGGCGGGCCACCCGCTCACCGCGGCCGTAGTGCGCCTCGATAGACTGCGGGACATGTCGAGGATCACCTGCCCCACCCTGCGTCCCCGAGTCGTCACCGCCGCTGAGGCGGCCGCGCACATCAGGAACGGCGACCGGGTCGCCACGAGCGGCTTCACCGGATCCGGGTACCCGAAGCTCGTGCCGCCGGCGCTGGCTGCCAGGGCGAAGGACGAACACGCCGCGGGCCGCGACTTCGCCGTCGAACTGTGGACGGGTGCCTCGACGGCGCCGGAGCTCGACGGAGTCCTCGCCGAGTCGGGAGCGGTGAGCAAGCGCCTGCCGTTCCAGTCCGATCCCCGCATGCGGCAGTCGATCAACGACGGGCAGACGGAGTACATCGACACGCATCTCAGCCATTCGGCGCAGCAGGCGTGGTTCGGCTTCTACGGGAACCTCGACGTCGCGGTCGTCGAGGTCGCCGCGGTCCTGCCCAACGGCCTGCTGGTGCCCGGCAGCTCGGTGGGGAACTCGAAGACGTGGCTCGACCTCGCCGACAGAGTCATCCTCGAGGTCAATGAGTGGCATCCGCGGGCGTACGAGGGCTTCCACGACGTCTACTACGGGACGAGGCGCCCGCCCGAGCGGCTCCCGATCCAGCTCCTCGAGTCGATGCAGCGCATCGGCGATCCGTACCTGCGGGTCGACCCGGAGAAGGTCGTCGCGATCGTCGAGACGAACCACCCGGACCGGAACCTGCCGTTCAAACCGGCCGATGCGGATTCGCAGGCGATCGCCGCCCACCTCGTCGACTTCCTCCGTCACGAGATCCGCGCCGATCGGCTCCCGCCGTCCCTGCTGCCGCTGCAGTCGGGCGTCGGCAACGTCGCCAATGCGGTCATGGCCAACCTCGCCGACAGCGAGTTCGAGGGACTGCGCGCCTACACCGAGGTGATCCAGGACGGCATGCTCGACCTCATCGACTCGGGCAAGCTCACCTCGGTGTCGGCGACGGCGTTCTCGCTCTCGGCCGAGCGGGCCGAGGAGTTCAACGCGAACATCGAGTCGTACAAGGGGCGGATCCTCCTGCGGACGCAGGAGATGTCGAACCATCCCGAAGCCGTCCGCCGCCTCGGCGTCGTCGCGATCAACGGGATGGTCGAGGCCGACATCTACGGCAACGTCAACTCGACCCATGTCATGGGGTCCTCGATCATCAACGGCATCGGCGGGTCCGGGGACTTCGCCCGCAACGCCTACCTCAACTTCTTCGTCTCGAACTCGCTGGCCAAGGGCGGTGCGATCTCCTCGATCGTGCCCTTCGCCAGCCACATCGACCACACCGAGCACGACACCCAGGTCCTCGTCACCGAGCAGGGACTGGCCGACCTGCGCGGACTCTCACCCGTGGCCCGGGCCCGCCGGATCATCGCCGACTGCGCCCACCCGGACTTCCGCGACCGACTCACCGACTACCTCGACCGGGCGATCGCTGCGAACCCGCACGGTCGGCACACCCCGCACCTGCTCGCCGAGGCGCTGTCGTGGCACGAGAGGTTCCAGACGACCGGGCAGATGTGAGGCTCTGCCGCCGGGGGTGAGAGTGACTGCGCAAGCGGCGGGGGAGCCGCGCGCCCAGCGCGGGAACCGCGCGATCGGCGGGGAGGGCCTGCCTGATCTGCCGCATCCGGCGGTTCCGGCCCGCTCCCTGCCGCGGTGAGGATGGAACCGACCACTCACTCAGCGAGGAGGAACCATGACCGTGACCCGACCACCTCACGACCCCGAACTCGATGCGGCACTCGAGGTGATGCTCGAATCCCTGCCCGCGGGGACGATGAATGCCGAGACCGCCGCCGCGATGCGCGATGCGGACGGGGCACAGCTGCCCGGCCTCGACCCCGAAGACCTTGCGGCCCTCGGCGTCATCAGCCGCGACGTCGTCATCCCCGTCGCCGATGGCGCCGAGCTCGCCGGGACGATCTTCTCCCGTGCCGACCACACCGGCACCGGTCCGGGGATCTACCACGTCCACGGCGGCGGGATGGTCACCGGCCACCGCCTCCTCGGCGTGCAGCAGACTCTGCCGTGGATCGTCGAGCACGATGCCGTCGTCCTCACCGTCGACTACCGGCTCGCCCCTGAGCATCCCGACCCCTACCCCGTCGAGGACTCGTATGCGGGTCTCGTGTGGATGGCCGAGCACGCCGCTGACCTCGGCGTCGATCCCGACCGCATGATCATCGTCGGCGCGAGCGCGGGCGGCGGCATCGCCGCGGGCACCGCGCTGCTGGCCCGCGATCGATCGGGGCCGCGGCTGGCCGGGCAGGTGCTCATCTGCCCGATGATCGACGACCGTGACGCCACAGCGTCGGCGGCGCAGGTCACGGAGCGGACGACGTGGACGAGGGACAGCAACCGCTACGGCTGGTCGAGCCTCCTCGGCGATCGGGTCGGCACCGAGGACGTCTCGATCTATGCCGCACCCGCGCGGGCGACGGACCTGTCGGGCCTGCCGCCGACGTACATCGACTGCGGCAGCGCGGAGGTCTTCCGTGATGAGGACGTCGCCTATGCGCTGGGGCTGTGGGAGGCGGGCGTCGATGCCGAACTCCACGTGTGGGCCGGCGGGTTCCACGGTTTCGAGATGCTCGCCCCGCATGCCGCGGTGAGTCAGGCGTCGCTTGCCGCACGGGATTCCTGGGTGGCGAGGACGATCGGAGACCGTTGAGGTCCCAGCGGTGCGCGCCCTACCATGGGGTCATCGGACAGCGGAGCTGATATGCGCGATCTCCTCGGAAAACTCACCGCCCTCGACCCGGAGGCGAGCGAAACGCTCAAGGTCGTCGGGTACTTCGACGCCCTGACCTCCCGTGGGGCGGGGCTCGGGAGCCTGCTGCGTGCCGCTGCGGCGCTCGCCGGCTGTCCGGCGGTCGCCGAGGTGGACGGCAGGGTGACCGCGTACGATCCCGCCGGCAGGCGCCTCGCCGAGGCGGCCGACCGTCCCCGCGGATCCGTCGTCGCCTTCCGCTCCGGTGCGGTGTGGCTGGTCCGCGAGGGCAGCCCGCACGCCAACGATGCGATGATCACCGATCGCCTCGGCGTGGCCGTCGAGGGACTGGCGTCCCAGCACTCCGCGACGCGGGAGATCGAAGTGGTCGTCGACGCCGAACGGGCGGTGGCCGAGAGGCGGACGGCGCTCGTGCGGCTCGGGATCGATCTCGGCGCCTCGGTGCGGGTCATCCTCAGCGACGACGACCCGGGAGCGCGCTGGACGAAGACCGCCCCGGTCCCGACTCCGCTCGGCGTCCTCCACACGACCCTCGAGGTGCGCCCCGGCGGAGTCGCAGCAGCTGATCACGCGTGGGACGGTCACTCCCGCGTCGGCATCGGCACGTGGACCCGAGCGGACTCGGCCCCGGACTCGTGGGAGGCTGCGCTCGTCGCCCACCGCCTCCTCGGCGAGGGACCGGGAACCGTGCTCGACGCAGCGGATCTGGGTTCGATGCTCATCCTCGCCCGCGCCTACGATCCCACCTCCCCTCACCCGGACGTCACAGCCCTGGAATCCCTCGACGCGGTGACCGCAGAGATCCTGCGCGAACTCGTCGACGCCGACAGCCTGCGCGCGGCCGCGGCGCGGCTGGCGATGCACCATTCGACCCTGCAGGCCCGGCACGAGTCGATCACGACGCGGCTCGGCTACGACCCGCGCACGACCGTCGGCCGACTGCGCTACATGAGCGCGGAGTTCCTGCGCCGCCTTGGCGGGTAACCGGTCGCGCCGGCCGGCACGCGTTAACCCAACGGCGGCCGGGCTGGCCGGCACGCGCTGACCCAACGGCGGCCGGGCTGGCCGGCACGCGCTGAGCGGCGGCCGCACCAGCAGACACCGGCTGATCCAGCGGTGCCCGCACCGGCGGCCGTTCCACGGTCGCCGTCACGAAGAGAGATCACCGAGAGAAAGCAGAAGAAGTCATGCCCGAAAACACCAGCAGCACCTCGACCCCGGACACCTCGAGTGCGGCACCGAGTGCCCACACTGAGCAATGGCCGCGCGGCGAGGTCGCCTTCGTCACCGGTGCGGCCTCCGGCATCGGACTCGGACTCTCCCGCGCCTTCGTCGCTGCCGGGGCGCGGGTCGGACTCGTCGACATCGACGAAGCCCGCCTCGCCCAGGCTGCAGAGGAGCTGCGGGCGGCCGGAGGCACCGTGACCACGGTGCGCCTCGACGTCGGCGACCCCGACGCCTGGGAAGCTGCCGCGGATGCCGTCGAGGCCGAACTCGGCCCGGTGTCGATCCTCTGCAGCAACGCCGGCGTCAACGGCGGGAGCTCAGCAGAGACCACCCCGTGGGAGGTGTGGCGCTGGGTGCACTCGATCAATCTCGACGCCCAGTACCTCGGCGTCTCGACGTTCCTGCCGCGGTTCCGCCGCCTGGGCAGGCCCGCGCACATCCTCAACACCGCGTCGCTGGCGGGCATCATTCCGATGGCCGACGTCGCCGCCTATGCCTCCTCGAAGTTCGCGAGCGTCGGCTTCTCAATGGTGCTGCGCAGCGAACTCGCCGGCAGCGGCATCGGCGTCTCCGTGCTCGCACCGGGAAGCGTATCGACCCGGATCGCCGAGACTGCGGCGGCGGGGCAGGCGGAGCTCCTCGGGGAGGAGACGAACGCCGAGGCGGTCGCGGCGAATTCGGCGATGCTCGCCGAAGGCGCGGACCCCGACGCCGTCGGGGCGCAGGTCGTCGAGGCGATGAGGGCGGGCCAGTTCCTCATCGTCACCCACGGGGAATGGCTGCCGCTCGTGCGCGCTGTGCATGCCGAGGTCGAAACCGCGTTCGCGGAGTTCGACGGGCGCCATGGCAGCGATCCGGCCGCCGCGCTCCTGGTGCAGGGCGTCAACCCGGTGAGCTCCTAGGACTGTCGACGATCGTCGATTCCGCACCACTGCGCGAGGAACAGGGCGATCGTCGTCGTGCAGCGGCGGATCGACTCCACGCTCACCCGTTCGTCGAAGCCGTGGATGTTCTTCGTCACCGGGCCGTAGACGAGCGCCGGCATGTCGGCGAAGTTCGCGAACACCTGAGCGTCGAGGTAGCCGGGGGTGGTGAACGCGGTCAGCTCCTTGCCGGCGACCGAGGCGTGCGCGGAGGCGAGCAGAGTCTCCGCATCGCTTCCGGGCTCGAGCACGTAGCCCCGCGCATAGAACCCGTTCGGCGTGAGCCCCGCGGTGAATGGGGGCACCGGCGGGCCGCTCAGCGGTCGGTCGGTGCCGCGGGCCGCCTCGGTGACGCAGTCGACGATCTCCGCCCACGCGTCATCGGGTTCAGTGCCGGGGTAGATGGCGACGCGGACCTGGAGTTCGCACCAGGCCGGGACGCTGGATGGCCAGTCGCCGCCGCGGATGCCGCCGAAGTTGACGTTGATGGGATGGTCGAGGTCCGCGAAGTGCGGGTGGTCGGCCTTCCGCTCGTTCCACCTCTCCTCGAGTCCGCGCAGCGCACCGATCACGTGGTAGGCGGCGTCGAGGGCGTTGAAGCCGCTGGCCATCTCCCGCGGGTGAGTGGGTTCTCCGCTGACGAGGACCGTGAACCAGATGACGCCGACATTCGCCCGGACGAGTGCGTCCTCCTCCGGTTCGGGAATGATGACGGCATCGGCGGTGTATCCGCGCAGCAGTGCCGCCAGCGAGCCGTTGCCGGTGCACTCCTCCTCGACGACGGATTCGATGTGCACCCGTCCGGTGAGGTCGAACCCTGCATCTCGGACAGCGGTGAACGCGAAGAGATTCGCCACGAGCCCGGCCTTCATGTCGCCCGCTCCGCGTCCGTACATCCACCCATCGCGGACCTCGGCGTCCCACGGTGACCGCGACCAACGGCCGGTCGGTCCTGCAGGGACGACGTCGATATGACCGTTGAGGATGAGGGAGCGGCCAAGGTCGCGCTCGGGGCGATGGGTCCCGACGACATTCGTCATCCGCGTGTAATCGACCGTGGCCGGACTGAATCCGCGATGGCCGCGCAGCTCGGCCGAGTCGATCGTCCAGCGGTCGACGTCGAGTCGGAGGCCGCGGAGGCTGCGTTCGATGAGATCCTGTCCGGGTTCCTCGTCACCGCGCGTGGTCGGCAGCCCGACGAGTTCGGCCGTCACCGCCAGCTGCTCGGCGAAGTTGGCGTCGACGGCCGCTCTGATCCGGTCCGTCGCGTCGTCTGTGCCCATGTCTCCTCCGCGGTGGGTCGTGACTGGTGTTCCATTCCAGGGTGGGCCTGGAAGCGCCTCGGCGTCGAGGGCCGAACCACCTGTCGAGACCGTGGAGACGTGGGGACGCCGGCGCTGCCGACGCTGTTCGGGCCCACTGACCCCGGTGCGAGGTCGCCCGCTTCCCGGGTTCGCTTCCCCTTGCGCGAGCTCGCCCGCCGTCCCCGCACGTATCCACGTTGGCGCGTGGCCAGGAAAACTTGTCCAGGGCGGATAGTGCGTCCTGAATCTCCGTCATTAGAGTTGCTCAACAACCATCAACAGGAAGTTGCCGAGCATCATGACAGAGAAGTCGATCCCTGTGCCCTCAGCCCCCTCCGCGCCGAGCGCCGAGGCCGTCGAACGAGCCGCCGCAGCCATCGTGGACGCCTTCGCCGCCACCGACACCGCCGCGTACTTCGCCGGATTCGCCGCGGACGCCTCGTTCGTCTTCCACCCGGAGAGCCACCGGCTGAACTCGCGTGCCGAGTACGAGGCGACGTGGAACGGCTGGCTCGACGACGGCTGGTCCGTCATCGACTGCGTCTCCAGCGATCCGCTCATCCAGACGTTCCCGGGCGGCGCCGTCTTCTCGCACACAGTCGACACGACCGTCGAGACCGGGGAGGGCCGGGAATCGTATCGGGAACGCGAGAGCATCGTGTTCCGCCGCCTCGGCGATGGTGATCTCATCGCGATCCACGAACATCTGTCCCCGGTCCCGGACACCGCCGAGGCGGACACCACCCCCGCCGCGGAGGTCGCACCGTGAACTGGTACCGCCGACTCGAAGCCCGGTTGGCTGCGGATTCGGACGATTCGGGAGTCGTGCGGGGCAGACTGGGCACCGGACGGATGTTCATGATCTGGCTCGCGGCCAACCTCGTCGTGACGACGATGCTCACGGGAACTCTCTTCGTGCCGGGCATCGACTACGGCACGGCGGCGCTGATGATCGTGGCGGGCACGGTGATCGGCACGATCGTCCTCGTGCTCATCGGCAACATCGGCACCCGGACGGGACTCGCGACGATGGCGGTGACACGGGGAGCATTCGGGGCGAAGGGCAGCTTCCTGCCGGTCGCGGCCAACATCATCATCCTCATGGGCTGGAGCTGGGTGCAGGCGATGCTCGCCGGCATCAGCGTCAACTACGTCGTCGAGCAGACCACGGGCTTCTCCAACCCGGTCCTCTTCTCCGTGCTCTGCCAGGCGCTCGTCGTCGGACTGGCGATCCTCGGCCACGAAGGCATCGAGAAGGCCGAGCCATGGTTCGCACTGCTCATCCTCGTCGTCATGGCCTACATCTTCGTCACCGCATTCATCGGCCACGCACCGAGCGAATACCTCAGCATTCCCGCAGATGAGAGCCTCGGCTTCACTCCGGTCCTCGCACTCGACATCGTCATTGCGACGGCGATCTCGTGGACTGTGCTCTCCGCGGATCTCAATCGACTCGCCGGAAGCCAGCGCGCCGGCATCGTCGGCTCGGGGCTGGGGTACATCACGTCGACGGTGCTGGCGATGCTGCTCGGGCTCACCGCCTTCAGCTTCATCCTCCTCGACGGGGGAGCGGCCGAACCCTTCGACCCCACCGCGCTCGCCGACCACTTCGGCTGGCCGCTCGCGATCGTCATCTTCCTCTCCGTCATGGCGACGAACACGATGGTCGTCTACGGCATGGTCAACTCCGTCATCGGCGCCAGGAAGCAGTCTCGGCTGCGCTTCCTGCCGGTGGCGCTCGTCCTCGGGGCGATCTCGATCATCGGGTCGACGTGGCTGGCGCTGCTCGACCAGTACACCGCGTTCCTCACCGTCATCGGGGCGTTCTTCGTGCCCGTCTTCGCGATCGTCATCGCCGACTACTACATCGTCAAACGCGGGTTCTACTCGAAGGACATCCTCCGTGACGAGGGCGGGATGTACGCCTACATCCGCGGGGTGAACTGGGCGGCGGTCATCGTGTGGATCGTCGGGGCCTTCGCCTCCTACTTGCTCACCTATGTGTGGGCAAGCCCCGTGGGTGCGACGATTCCGTCGTTCGTCATCTCGTTCCTCCTGTACCTGGCCCTGTCGTGGTCGACGCGGCACCGCTTCGCCGAGGCGGCTCTGCGTGACGCATCATCCCGCGGTTCCGTGGGCGGTCGGGACGACGCGATCGGCGGACGGCGCGGTTCGTCCGGTCCGCGAGGGCACCTGGCTGACCAGTGAGGGTGCCGTCGTAGGGGTTTGTGTGGATGACGAAGGTGCGTCCGGTCAGACCGGACGCATGGGTGACGGAAACATGGCTGACCGGACGTATGGCTGACCGGGGATGATCTGCCTCGCGGGGTCGCGCATCTCCGCGTGACGTCGCATGCTCTTGCCGTCGCGCTTGACATCGCATGCTCGTTCGGTCGTGCTCGGCTTCGCATGCTCGTGCAGCAGCGCCCAGCATCGCACAGCAGCGCCGGCATCGCCCAGCATCGCGCGGTCGCGCAGTGGCGCCCGGCATCGCACGGTCGCGCAGTGGCGCCTGGCACCGCGCGGTCGCGCGGTCGCGCTCGGCATCGCTGACGCGTGCAGTCGTGCCCCCCTCCACCACATGCTCGCGAAGAACCTCGCATGCTCGCGGCAGTCGTGTCCGGCATCATTGCCGAATCGTGCGACGGTCCGCGGTGGGGTCGAGAGGGTACCGGAAGCGGGCAGTTGTGGTGAAACGGGAATCATCGCAGGTCATCAGTGACATCCGAAGTCGTGTCAGTGACGAGTGCAACAATAGAGCTCACAAGGAGACATCAGTCAGAAAGAGATCACAATCTTTTTCTCATGAATATGACTCGCACTATTCCATTTGATGTTCGAATAGTCTAGCATTGACGTACTACGTATTACGATTCGCAGATCGCTTCCCCGACGCTGTTGTCAGAGGCAGGTGAGCCAGCGTGAAAGACCTCCCCGGTGGAGACGGACCGCGCCCCGGTCGTGCCACCGACGCGCCGTTCGACGCAGCTGGTGCAGGCTCTGCCCCTCGACAGCCCGACGTCTGCGACGATGCCGGTGTTCGTTACGGTGCTGTGGGTCATACGGGTGCCGGCGGTCGGGGCAACGCAGATGGTTGCGACGGTGCTGGTGTTCGCGCTGGCGCTGGTCGTCGCGAACGGGGCGCTGCGCGTGATCCGGGTGCAACCACCGGGCGCGATCCCGGTGAGGGATGCGGTTGCGACGGTGCTGCTCGCAGTGAATCCGCTCGACCGACGATTCGACTCGGGTCGAGGATCAGCGAACTCGCGGAGATCTCCGCGCAATCCGACCAGATCCAGCTCCGCACGTTCGACGTCACTGCAGGCATCACGTTGGAGCGCGTCGTCCGGCGTCTCGACGTCCCCCTGCCCGACGGCGACGCGCCGTATCGCTTCGCCACGATCGCCGCATCCGTGCTTCGGCACGAAGTCGCCGAGGCGGCCATGGACCCCGATCCCGCTGCGTCGGCCGACGAGACCGGCGCGGATCCAACCGCAGCACAGGGAACCGCAGCGAACGGCACCGCCGCGAAGACGACCACCGGGACGCGAGGGAAGCCGGCGCCCACGACTCCCTTCGCCGCGGCATTCGACGCAATGGCGGACGATGTCGACGTGAGCGCATCGACCGAACTCGTGTGGGTGCCGCGCACGTCGACGACCGTGGCTCTCCGCGACCCTGCACTGCTGGCGTGGCGGCAGTGGTGCGAAGCGGACCTCGCTCCGCCGTCGACGGCACTCGTCTCGGCCGAGACCACGGAATCCGACGGCGCGGCGGAAACCCCTGATTTCCCCGGCTTCCGCCTCGACACCACAGTCTCCGATTGGGTGCAGGACAACGTCGCCGATGAGGATGTCATCGAGACCGCGACCATCCTCGGTCAATCGATCGCCCGGACCTATCGGCATCTGCGCACGGCGATGACGATCATCCACGGGCTGCCGCGTTTCGCCGACCGTGTCCGTGCCGGCGAGTTCACGATTGCTCACGTCCAGGTCGTCGGCGATCTCTGCCGATCAGTGGCCCTCCGCTATCTCCCGGAGATCGACGACCATCTCGCCGAGCGCCGGGCCGATGTCACGAGTGACCGTCTCCGGACCGCTCTGCGGAAGTTCATCGCCGTGCTCGAACCGGCCGACGACCGATCGCAGACAGCCAAGGAGCGCCGCCGCGTCGATCTGCACACGTACAAGAACGGTTCGGCCTGCATGTCCCTGACAGGGCCGGCCGAGGAACTCCATGCGTGCTACCTGCGGGTCGAGGCGATGGCTCGCGCCATCCATTCGCGCAGAGGCGCCGCATTCGATCTGCCGCCGGGGGTCGAGATCATCGACGATCGTGCCTTCGACAACCTCATGTACGACATCGTCACCCGACCGCAGCCGAAGCTGAGCATCAAGGTGCGCCGCATCGACCCCGTGACCGGGATCCAGTCGGTCGAGGAGGAGCCGCTGCTCGACGACGACGGAAACCTGCTCTTCGACCTCGGGCCCGACGGCGCCATCATCATGAAGAACAGCGCCGCAGCGAACAATGCCTCAGGGGGCGGCACCGCGACGAACAACGCTTCAGGGGACGGCACCGCAGCGAGCAACGCATCAGCTAACGGCGCCGCGACGAACAGTGTCGGCGTGGAGGGACTGCCCCTTCCCGGACACGGCCCCGTCGACACCGAGGCGGCTGACCGGGGAAGCGCGTTCTGCAGAGCCGGGGCCGATCAGACGGAGACCGCTGAGAGTTGGATCGCCGCGGAGATGCCGATGCATTCGTGGTGGATCGCGCTTCAGGCGACGATGGTCACCACCGTTCCCGTGATGTCCCTCCTCGGCGAATCGAACCTGCCGGGCACACTGCCTGACGGTTCTCCGATCCCCGCCGACACCGCGCGGCGCATCGCCGGACACTGCTCCACCGTGACGAGGATCCTCACCGACCCGGCGACGGGCACTCCGATCGATGCCAAGGCCACGACGTATCGAATCCCCAATGAGGTGCGTAAGACGCTCATCGCCCAGTGGGAGTGCTGCAGCGTGCCGGGGTGCGCTCGCGCTGCCGTGAAAGCCGAGATCGACCATATCGTCCCGTTCTTCAAGCTCGATCCGCTCAAAGGCGGTCTCACTCGGTTCGGCAATCTCCATCCGCTGTGCAGGAAGCACCACGCACTCAAGACCGCTTGCCTGCTGCGGGTGCGGATGAAGGAACCGGGCTGTGTCGAGTACGAGTTCAGACACGGAGTGACGGCGACCTCACGCGCTCCTGACCAGCCGATCGAGGTGGCCCAGGCGATGGAGCTCGCTGCGATCAGCGGGATGAGACCCCACGTGGTGTGGAAGCCGAAGCATCCGGTCCCACCGCCGAAGTACATCATCGAACTCGAACCGAACGAACAACTCGTCAGGCAGCGCCGCGAAGCGATGCGGAAATCCGCCGAGGAGACCGAACGCAGGCGCAGGATCCAGGAGACATACGAGCGGGCCCGTGACTTCGCCCGACGGAAGCGGCTTGCTCAGCTGCTCAACTGGCGCAACGAGGAGTTCCCGCCGTGCCTGCCGCGAGGATCCGATCCGGTGACGATGAAGAGACTGATGCCCGGCCGCCGATTGTCGGTGAGGGAAGCCCAACGGCGTCGACAAGACGCCGGAGACACCTGGGTGGAGCCGCTCGACCAGTTCTGGAGCGTGCCGATCACATGGCATCAGGACAACCGCGATGATCCTCCGCCGTTCTGACCATCGTGACGTCGTGAAGAGCGCTCCGGCGTCGTCGCGTCCGGAACAGAGTGACCTTATGAAGAGTGCTCCGAGGCCGTCGTGCTCTGCAAAGTCAGGTGAGATCGTCGTACTCGCCGGAGACCCACCGCGCATAGCGCTCGGCAGAGGACTGCACTGCGGCGTGGGCTCCACCGGTGATCGTCTGCCCGAAGTTGCCGTACATGCGGTCGAAATCGAGATCCGACACCGAGGCGGCGATGCGCTGCACGACCGCGGCGGAGAGCGGCAGGTAGTTGGGGAAGCTGCGCATGAACGTCACCCATCCTTCGCGGACGACCGGGCCGATCGAATCACCGGCGAGCATGACTCCGCTGCCGTCTCGCCCCTCCCACAGGGCAAGCACACTGCCGGGGAAATGACCGCCGACTCTGTGCACCGAGATCTGAGGGAGCGGCTCGATGCCGTCGTCGAAAAATCTGATGGCGCGCCCCTGTTTCTGCAGCCATTCGCGATCTCGCGCGCAGACGTGAACCGGGGCATCATCGAACGCGGCGCTCCACGCGAGCTGCATGCCGAACATGTGCGGATGACTCGGGACGATCGCTGCGACTCCACCGAGCGCGGCCACGGTCGCCACGGCTTCGGCGTCGATGTACGGCGGCACGTCGAAGAGGAGATTGCCCTCCGACGTCCGGGCGAGATAGCACGTCTGCCCGATGCCGAGCCGCGGTTCGACGCGCAGAGCATGAAGCCCCGGTTCGCGCTCGTCGATGACGACGCGGTGGCCCTCGGCCTCGAGGGCATCTCGGCTCACCCACTCCTGGCCCGATGCCGGCACCCACTGGCGTTCATCGGCGCAGATCGGGCACACCGCCGGGGGAGGGGAACTGGTCTCCACTCCACAGTTGCGGCAGATCATCGCGCCGGGTTCACCGGGTTCACCGGGGCTACCCAGGTCACCCGGGGCAACTGCGCCACCCGGGTCAACTGCGCCACCCGGATCGCCGGGTTCACCGGAGCCACCCGGGTCAACCGCGCCACCCGGATCGCCGGGTTCACCGGAGCCACCGGGGTCACCAGGTTCACCGGCCCTTCCGGGCGCGGGTGAGCCTCGACCTGCTGCCTCGTCACGTGGATCACGGACGTTCTCCGACGCGGAATCGGTCACCGTCTCACCCTCCTCGCTGAGCGTCTGACGTCTCGGTCTGCTGTGGAGCCAGGTCGCTGCGGAGCCGGTTCGCTCCGGTGCCGGCGCCGCTGTCGGTTCCTGCGCCGGCGCCGTCCGCGGACCGAGGTTCGCAAGCCGACGGCCTCGTCATCCATTCGAGCCTATGCTGTCAGCGCCTGATCCTCCTACCCCCAGCCTGCCTGAATGCCGTGAGTCGACCCCGGACCCCGTGAGCCGACGCAGAATGCCGTGAGTCGACGCCGGACGCGGTATGTCACCCGTCGACGTGGACTGTCGTCCACGGATGCGGTGTGTCACCGCATCCGGGCCGACGAGTGTCTGTCCCCCAAGCCGTGAGCGCTCAGCCCTGTCCGGCATGCGCGGCGACGAGCTTCGCATGCGCACGCAGGTGGCCGATGAGAATGAGGGCGATGCCGAGGACGAACCATGCGATGAGCACCCACCACGACATCGCCATCGGCGCATCGGGGAAGTACGAGATGTCACGGAGCAGTGTGCCCGCCGCTCCCGGCACGAAGAACTGGCCGATGTCGCCCCAGGACCCGGCGAGGAACTCCTTGGGCTGAGTGAGCGAGGAGATCGGATTGCCGATGAACATCGTGAGCACCGCACCGATCGCGATGCCGCCCGGACCCATGAGCGACACGAAGCCGTTGATGATCGCCGCCGTCGACGCCACCGCCAGCCCCGCCGCGAGCACATTCAGCCAGAACTCTCCCTGCAGGATGCCGAACCATGTCTGGAGGATGAGCGAGAGCGCAAGACCGCCGAAGGCCCCATAAGCGACGACCGCAACGGCCCTCATCCTCCGCGAATGCACAAGAGTGCTGGTGAGCACACCGCCGACGATGCCGCCGATCGACAGCGGCAGGCCCGCGATCGCCAGTCCTGCTCCCGTCGCATCATCATCGGAGAGCGGCACGACATCGGTGACCGTGACCTGCGGGACGTCCATCGCCGCGGCATCCGGGAGCGCGCCCGCACCCTCGCCTCCACCTGCGTTGCCGGGAGCCTGGCCGGCTGCCTGCGGGTTCTCTGCCGCCCGCGCAGCCGCCTCGAGCGCCGCCTGCATCTGCTCCATGCCGTCCTGCATCCCCGAGATCGCCTGAGTGTCGATGGACTGCTGCATCTGCGCGGCGATGCCTCTCAGCTGCTGTGCCACCGCCGGCGACGCCGCCGAGGAGACGAGGATTTCCGGATCCTCACCACCGAGGACGAACGCCCCGTAGACCTCGCGCTCCCGGATCATCTGCTCCGCCTCGGCGCGGGTGTCCACGCGCTCGAGATCGAGCATTCCCTCCGGCGCACTGCTCGTGATCTGCTCGAGCTGAGCGCTGTCTCCGACAGCGGCCATGGGCAGGTCCTTCGGGTCAGCAGTCACCGTCGGCCAGCTGAATGCCAGAAGGACGATGCTGACGATCGCCGCCGCGAACAGGGCGACGAGGATCGCGCGTCCGACACTGTGCTTCGGCAGCTCATCGCCGATCTCGTCGGGGGCGGGGTCTGACTCCTGGTCCCTGCTCGTCTCGGCGGCCTTGCCCCGGCGCCCGCTCGCACCAGCGGCTCTGCCCTGATCCCCGTCCTGATCGGCGGCTCCGCCCGGGGAGTCGGCACCGAGGTGGTCGTCGCCGGTGCCCGGAGCGGAGGCGGCAGAGGTCCTGAGAAGTCTCGTGGTCATGGTCGTCCAATCATTGAAAACGAATGCACGTTCATTTTTACGCCGTGGTCTACAATTAATCAAGAATGATCATTCGTTTTTGGAGGAGCGGTGCCGAAGGTCACAGAAGAACACAGGGCCGCGATGCGCACGCGCATCCAGGATGCCGCGCTCGTCTGCTTCGCGCGCAAGGGCTTCGCGGCGGCGTCGATGGCCGACATCGTCAAAGAGGCTGACCTGTCGGCGGGAGCCGTCTACCTCTACTACTCCTCGAAGTCCGAACTCATGGTCGCCGCCGGTCGGCGGATCATGGAGGAGCGCATCACCGCGCTCGGCGACCTCGATGACGCCGAGGCGGTGCCCCCGCCCAGCATTGTCTTCCCACGCCTGCTCGATGCGGTCCTCGACGGCAACCCGTTCCCCTCTCTTGTCGTTCAGGTCTGGGGCGAGGCCGCCCATGTGCCCGAATTCGCGGCGATCGCGGAGAAGATCTTCGGCGAGGTCCAGGCTCGCTTCGAGGCCTACCTCGCCGCCTACTTCCACCGCACTGCCGGTCTCGACGAAGCGGAGGCTCAGACCCGGGCACGCGAGACGTCTCCGGCGGCACTCGCGATGGTCCAGGGCGGCATCGTCCAGACCGCCGTGCTCGGCCCGGCGGTCCGACCGCGCGTCGCTGGATCGATGGCCGCGCTCCTCGCCGAGCTCGAGAGCTGATCTGGCGGACACCACGATCCGAGACAAACGATACGCAGTGTTGCGGAAAAAGCTGTCTGCGTGAAAGGCTCGGCCTATGACGCAGGCCACCCCGAAGGGTCGACCGCTCGACCCTGAGCTCACTGAGCGCGTGCTCGCCGCTGTGCGCGCCGAGGTTGCGGAGCACGGCTTTCTGAACCTGCGCATCGAGAGCATCGCCACCACCGTCGGCTGCGGGAAGACCGCGATCTACCGCCGGTGGCCCACCAAGCCCGAACTCGTCGCCGCCGCCATCCTCGACACCTTCGAACTCGGCGAGGTGCCCGACACCGGCGACGTCGTCGACGATCTCGTCGCGCATGCGTGGCAGAACATCGAGAACTTCCGCCGCTCACTCGACGTCCGCACGCACGGAAACGGCCTCCTGCTCGCGATGTTCGACATGGACGTCATCCCGCTCATCTCCGCCGACTACATGGACGAGCGCCACGCCAGGGGCCGGGCGATCCTCGCCCGCGCCGTCGACCGCGGACAGATGAGTGCCGCGCTCGACCACGATCTCATCCTCGACACACTCGCCGGACTCACGCTCTTCACGATGACACTCCGACCCGAGAGTCCACCGCCGGACGATGCCGCGCTCACGGACAGATACCGCGCCCTGGCGAGATCACTCGTCGGCGCGGAGGACTGAGACCCACAACGTCGACGGGGCCGCGACCAGGTCCCACCGCTGACCACCCACCACCGACCATCCACCGCGAAAGGAACAACTCCACCATGACGATCGACTTCACCGCCGAGGCCGCCGCGATCGGCGCTGAACTCACCGCCCTCCGCCGCGACCTCCACCGGAATCCCGAACTCGGACTCGACCTGCCGTACACACAGCAGGCCATCCTCGACGCCCTCGAGGGCCTGCCGCTCGAGATCACCCTGGGTCGCGAGCTCAGCTCGGTCGTCGCGGTGCTCCGCGGCGGTCGGCCCGGACCGACGATCCTCCTGCGCGGCGACATGGACGCCCTGCCGGTCGTCGAGGCCACCGGCCTCGACTTCGCCTCGACGAACGGGAACATGCACGCGTGCGGCCACGACCTCCACGTCTCCGGCCTCGTCGGCGCCGCCAAGCTCCTCGCCGCGCACCAGGACGAACTCGCCGGCACGATCGTCTTCATGTTCCAGCCCGGCGAAGAGGGCCAGGGCGGCGCGAAGCTCATGATCGACGAGGGCATGTTCGACCTCGCCGGCCAGATTCCCGACGCCGCCTACGCAATCCACGTTGCCCCCGGAGCCCCCGGCACGTTCGTCACCCGCCCCGGCTCAATCATGGCCGGAGCCAACACCTTCCACCTCACGATGCACGGCAAGGGCGGACACAGCTCCCGACCGCAGGACGCGATCGACCCCGTCCGTCCCCTCCTCGAGTTCGGGCAGGCGGTGTACGCGATGATCACCGGGTCCTTCAGCGTCTTCGATCCCATCGTCGCCGAGGTGACCCTCCTCGACGCCGGCAGCGCGGTCAACATCATCCCGTCGACGGCGACGCTGGGCATGTCCGTGCGCACCCTGTCCCCGGAGACGACGCAGCGGTTCCCCGAACTCGCGACCCGCTTGGCCGAGTCGATCGCCGCCGCCCATCGCTGCACCGCCGAGGTGGTGTGGAACGAGCAGTACCCCGTGACGGTCAACGACGCCGCAGAGGCCGCGTTCACCCTTGAGACGCTCACCGAGGCCTTCGGCGCTGACCGCGTCGTCAACGCCCCCGACCCGGTCATGGGCTCCGAGGACTTCTCCTACGTCCTCGAGGAGGTGCCGGGAGCGTTCATGTTCCTCTTTGTTACCCCTCAGGGCGTCGATCCCGACACCGCTGCGGTCAATCACTCGCCCGAGGTCCTCTTCGACGACGCTCACCTCGCCGACCAGGCCGCAGCCCTGGCCACTCTCGCGTGGAAGCGGTCGCTGCGCGACTGAGCAGTCAGACTGAGGAATCACGCTGAGGAATCAGACTGATTCCTCAGACCGAGTCGCCGTCGGCGTCGACGGAGTGGACGCGATCCTCGCGCAGGGCCACTTTGTCGACGCCGTCGAGTTCCATGAGCGGCGGCACGAGCATGTCGAGTGGGCGCTTGCCCTCGAACCTCACCTCGATGCGGACCATCTTCGCCCCGTCCTCGGCCTCGAAGCGCTGGGAATCGAGGATCGTGTTCGAGAACCCCATCGTGCTCGCCACCCCGAGGATCTCCCGGAGCACTCCGCCGCCATCGCGGTAGACGATGTGCACGAGCTTGCCGCGATTGCGGTCGGGGATCTTCCGCACGAGCGGCGCCACGACGAAGAGCGTGAGCAGGTGGAGCCCCGTGAGCATCGTCGCCAGGGCGAGCATTCCCGCTCCGCAGGCCATGCCGACGGCCGCGCACACCCAGATCGATGCTGCCGTCGTGAGCCCCCGGACCATGTTCCGTCCCTTGAAGATGACCCCGGCACCGAGGAAGCCGATGCCGGAGACGATCTGCGCGGCGATCCGCGAGGGATCGAGCTGGACGTCGCTGTCGAGGACCCCGGCGAACCCGTAGGCGGAGACGAGGGTGAACGCGCACGTGCCGATGCCGACGAGGACGTGCGTGCGGTAACCGGCGCTCTTCTGCCGGAACTGCCGTTCGAAGCCGATGAGCGAACAGAGCACGAAGCTCGCCAGCAGCAGCGTGCCCTCGAGGAGGATGTTCGATCCGAAGATGTCGCCGAATGAGCCCATAGTGGGCACCTTAGTCGTGTTGCCGCGCGCTGAGAACGGTTCGACCGAGCGCCCCGCACTGTGCTCAAGGCAGGAGCAGAGCACGCCTGGAACAGCAGAACTCCGCGGACCCGCCTCGGCGGATCCACGGAGTTCGGACAGTGCTGGCGAGCCCTTTCAGGCCTGGGGGACGAGGCTGCGGTCGAGAGCCTTCGCAGCGGTGCGGAGCTCGTCGGCGTATCCGGCCACGACCTCCTTCGCGTCGGTGAGTCGCCAGTCCGGGCCGTAGGAGTCGCGCGGCAGGGTGATCTCGACGTTGTCGCCGACGAGGTCGAGTCCGATGAACTCGAGCACGGCCCGCAGCTGCGCGCCGGACATTCCGCCGCCGTGGCCGCCGTAGCTGATGATCAGCGACGGCTTGTCCTTCCATTCGGCGAAGAGGTAGTCGATGGCGTTCTTCAGCGAGGCGGGGTAGCCGGCGTTGTACTGCGGGGTGACGAAGACGACGGCGTCGGACTCGTCGACGATCCGCGCCCATTCCTTCGTGTGCTCGTTCTGGTAGTCACCGAGTGCCGGCATGCGCGGCTCGTCGAGCAGCGGCAGGTCGAGGTCGGCGAGGTCGATGATCTCGGTGCGGGCAGCGGCCGCATCGGAGATGATCTCGGCAACGGCGGCGGCGATCTGATCGCCGACCCGCACCGGGCGGACGCTGCCGACGATGATGCGGATGAGCGGGGCGGTCGGGGTCTCAGTCATGGGTGGTGGTCCTTTCGACGTCTGTGGATCTGAAGTGAGGTGGAGAACTGGGGTGGCGTGGATATGAGGGAGTCAGCTGCAGCCCTCGGGGCCGCACACGGCACCGTCGGGATAGTCGTCCCCGCCCTCGGCCGTCGAACCGGTGCCGGCGAGCACGGTGAGCTTCTGACTCTCGTCCCATGCGGTCTCGAGCGCCTGAGTGAAGACCGGCGGCTTCTGCGCGCCGGAGATCCCGTACTTGCGGTCGATGACGAAGAACGGCACCCCGTTGGCGCCGAGCATCCGAGCCTGGGCGACATCAGCCTTGACAGCGTCGGTGTACTCGTCGGATTCGAGGACCCGACGGGTCTCGGTGGGATCGAGACCGAGGGACTGACCCACCTCGGCGAGGTAGTCGATGCTTCCGATGTCACGACCGGACTCGAAATGCCCGGACATCAGCGCCTCCTCAGCGGCCGCCATAACACCGTGGCTCTTGGCGAAGTGGAGGAAGCGGTGGGCGGTGAAGCTGTTCGCGACGACGACGGAATCGAAGTCGTAGTTGAGGCCCTCGCGCGCTGCCTGGTCGCTCACCTGGGCGAACATCTGCCGCACCTGCTCGGCGGGCATGCCCTTCGAGCGGCTGAGATAGTCCGCCTCCGACTCCTCGACATGTGCGGGAAGGGTGGGATCGAGCTGGAAGCTGCGCCACTCGACCTCCACGTCGTCCTTGTGCGGGAAACCCTCGAGGGCGGTTTCGAAGCGACGTTTGCCGATATAGCACCACGGACAGGCGATGTCCGACCAGATCTCGATTTTCATAGACATTTCAACTACCTGCCCGTGGAGGATATTCCCGCCGCCGGGCCGGGTGCGACCCTTGTCACATCCGGCCCGGAGGGGCATTCCGCCGAGGCGGTCGTCCCGCTCCGGAGGCTCCCGATCCGATGGAGGGTCAGCGCGACACCGTCTCCCTGATCTGGGGCACCATCTCCCCGAGCGCGTAGTCGAGGCTGAGGATCGTGCCCCAGCTGAAGGCCCCGGACACGACCTCGTCCTCGACCCAGAGCACGCGGCCGTCCCGGACCACGGGGAGGTCGGAGTAGAGCGACATGGCCTCGACGGTCGCCTTCGCATCGGGGGAGAAGCCGACGTTCCACACGAGCAGGTCCGTCGAGAGCTCGTCCATCCGCTCGTCGGGGACGTAGACCTCACCGGCCTCATTCGGTGCGAATTCGGCGATCCGACTCGGAACCGCGAACCCGAGCTGGCTGAAGAACTGGGCCCTGACGTCATTGCCCGTGCGCACGACTGTCTCGCCCTCCTGGAAGCGCTCGGCGACGACGGCCTCCCGGCCGGCGAAGTCGGGATTGTCCTCGCGGGCTGCGGTGAAGGAGGCTTCGAGATCGGCGACGAGGGCGAGTGCCTCGTCCTCCCGTCCCAGGGCCTCTCCGGTGGCTCGCGTCGCCTCCTGCCACGTGATCCTGAAGTTCGTGTACTCCTCGTCGGGGACGACGACGGGCGCGATTTCACTGAGCTGCTCGTACTGCTCCTCGGTGGTGCCGTTGTAGAGGGAGATGATGAGATCGGGTTCGAGCGACGCGATCTCCTCGACGGGCGGATTCGCCTCGTCTCGGACCCCGCCGTTGAGCACCGTCGGCTCCGCGTCACCGAGTTCGTCCTGGGCCCAGGGCCACGTCGCGAACTCGTAGTCACCCCACCAGGGGGCGACGGCGATCGGCGCGACGCCGAGGGCGAGCAGCGGATCCTGATCGGAGAGGCCGAGGGTGACGACCCTCTGCGGCTGTGCGGTGATCGTCGTCGACCCGTACGCGTGATCGACGGTGACCGGGAACGACCCCTGCGCCGAGGAGGCCGCGCCATCGCTCGCCGCCTCCGGTGAGGCCGAGGGCGCACAGGCCGAGAGCGCCAGGGCCAGGGCGGAGGCGCACGCGATCATGGACAGTCTCGCCCGGGAGCGGGCGCGGCGGGTCAGGGTCATCGAACTCATCTCTCATCGGTGTCGGAGTGCTTCGGCAGGGGAGGGGGCTGAAGCCGTCTCATCGCCCTGTCTCAGGTAAGGCTATCCTCAGGAGAAACGGCATTCCACTCTTCTCAGCGGACAGAGATGGGCCTGGGCAGACGCTAAAGTGTCGTCTGTGATGAATCGCGATGCGCTCGAGCCAGCAGCGGCGAGGGGTGAGGGTCCTGTGCCGCCGATCCATGCCTCTGAGCTGACATCGGCGACTTTCTCCGGCGCCGAGCATCGGGACGTCTCCTACGCCGCCCACAGCCACGACGGCGACCAGCTCTTCTGGTTTCCCGACGGCGGCATGGATGTCCTCATCGACGACCGGCGCTGGCTCGTCCACGCCGACACCGTCGTCTGGATTCCCGCCGGCATCGTCCACTCGAACCGTCTCCTGCGGGAAGGAACGACGCTGAGCGTCTATCTCAGTCCGTCGCTGCGGCCACCGGGGGACCGCTGGTCGCTGCCGCGGGCCCTCGCCCTCGACCCCCTTCTCGGCGCGCTCATGCGCCATCTTCCCGGGCGACGCCTGTCCCCGGTCCGGCGAGAGCACTGCTGCCGGCTCCTCATCGATCTCCTCGCCGAGGCCGAAGACCGGGAGATGACCGTGCCCACGCCGCGCCATCCGGCCGCGCGCACCGTCGCCGAGGCGGTGCTCGCCGATCCCGCCGACCGCACCGAACTCACCGACTGGGCGCAGCGCACCGGGGTGAGCGCTCGGACGATCGCCCGGGCCTTCGCCTCCGAGACCGGTTTGAGCTTCTCCGCCTGGCGGACGCAGGTGCGCCTGCTCTCCGCTCTTCCGCTGCTCATCGACGGCAGCGCCGTACACGAAGCCGCCGCGCAGAGCGGATACGGCAGCGTAGGCGGGTTCATCTCCGCCTTCGCACGGGAATTCGGGACGACGCCCGCCGCCTACGTCCGCGATCGGTGGTAAAACGCGGGGACAACGGCATCAGAGCAGTGTGGTCAGAAGAGCACCGTCAGAACAGCGCCGCCTGAGGGTCAGGCAGGGCGGACTCGACGGCGGCACTCGGCGTTGCCGGTCCGACTCCGGTGGCGCCGCGCCGGGGCCCATGCCTCGTCCGCCTCGTCGCGGGATAGTCATCGTCGCTGGTCCCGCGCAGGTCGTAGCGGTCGATGAGCGGGTTGATCCGCGCCGCCAGCCAGGTCCGGTACTCCTTCGAGGCATAGGCCGAAGTCGCATACATGCGGCGGTAGCGGGGGAGGAGCTCGGGGTGCTCGCGGTCGAGCCAGGCGAAGAACCACTCGCGAGCGCCCGGGCGCAGGTGAAGGGCGCCGTAGACGACTCTGCTCGCGCCGGCGTCCTTGATCGCCGCGAGCGCCGTGTCGAGATGCTCGCGCGAATCGGTGAGCTTGGGCAGCACCGGCATGATGAACACGGTGACCCGGAATCCCAGCTCCGCTGCCGCGCGCACCGTCGCCAACCGCGCCGCGGTCGTCGGCGTCCCGGGTTCGATCGCCTGCTGGAGCTCGTCGTCGTAGACGGCGATCGACATGCTGATCTCCACGGGGACGTCCCGGGCGGCGTCGGCGAGCAGCGGGAGGTCGCGCCGCAGCAGGGTGCCCTTCGTGAGGATCGACAGCGGGGTGCCGTGTTCGGCGAGGGCGGTGATGATTCCGGGCATGAGGCGGTAGCGTCCCTCGGCGCGCTGATAGGGGTCGGTGTTCGTCCCGAGGGCGACGAGCTCGCGTGACCAGCGGGGCTTGGCCACCTCGGCGGCGAGCACCTCAGGGGTGTTGACCTTGACGATGACCTGCCGGTCGAAGTCGTCGCCGGAGTCGAGGTCGAGATACCGGTGGGTGCTCCGGGCGAAGCAGTAGACGCACGCGTGGGAGCAGCCCCGATACGGGTTGATCGTCCACGCGAACGGCATCGCACTCGATCGCGGGATCCGGTTGAGCGCCGACTTCGCGAGGACCTCGTGAAACGTCATCCCCGCGAACTCCGGGGCCCGCACGGTGCGGATGAGTCCGGTGACCCCGAAGAGCCCGGCTGTCGGTTCCGCGTCATTCCATCTCACACCGGTATTCGAACACGTGTTCGAGTCGAAGTCAAGAGGGGTGCGGGTGTCTGTTCCGGCAGCAGGCCACGATTCAAACAAATGGTATGCCAAATAGTCCAGGCTCGGGCATCATCGATCTGCGGCCATCGCCCCAGGTCCGGAGGCGCGCCTCGCGCACTCCAGGCGTTGTCAGTACTGGACTGACGGAGATGAGCCCATTGCGGAAGCAGTGTGACCCAGGTTACGCTCACGGGGTCAGCTCTCACTGCCGCGAGGCCGCGAAGACCTCCTTTGGTATTCCAGCACCGCGCCCGTCTGATTCGAGAACTCCCATGGCCCACACCGTGACGTCCGACCAGCCCGTGCCCGACCCTCAGTCGAGCACCGTGCCGCACCGGCTCGGACCGAGCCCGGAACAGCTCGCCGCGCACCGGATCAGCCCGCGCTTCTACAACGCCGATCTCGCACCGAGTAAGAAGGAGGGTCGCAGCTGGACGGCGTACAGCGTCTTCTCGCTCTGGGCCAACGACGTCCACTCGCTCGGCAACTACGGATTCGCCCTCGGCCTCTTCGCCCTCGGCCTCGGGGCGTGGCAGATCCTCGTCGCCCTCCTCGTCGGTGCCGTCCTGCTCTTCGTCCTCCTCACCCTCTCCGGGTTCATGGGCCACAAGACCGGCGTGCCCTATCCGGTGATGTGCCGCATCGCCTTCGGCATCCACGGCGCCCAGCTGGCCGCCTCGGTGCGCGGGATCGTCGCGATCGCCTGGTTCGGGATCCAGACCTACCTCGCCGCGAACGTCCTCAACGTTCTCCTCATCACCCTCATCCCCGGCCTCCAGGCGTGGACGGAGGTCGAGTTCCTCGGGCTGAGCGGCCTCGGCTGGTTCTCCTTCACTCTGCTGTGGATCGTCCAGGTCGTCATCGTCAGCTACGGGATGGAGATGATCCGCCGTTACGAGGCGATCGCCGGCCCGATCATCCTCGCCACCTTCCTCGCCCTGGCGATCTGGATGCTCGTCCGCGTCGACTTCCGCATCGCCTGGTCGATCGACGACCCGCTCACCGGGTGGCAGATGTGGACGAACATCCTCGGCGGAGGGGCCCTGTGGGTGGCGATCTACGGCACCTTCGTCCTCAACTTCTCCGACTTCACCCGGTCGGCGAAGAAGAAGGGCTCGATCGTCGTCGGCAACTTCTGGGGCATCCCCATCAACATGCTCGTCTTCGGCCTCGTCGTCATCTCACTCGCCGGCGCCCAGTACTCGATCGACGGCACGGTCATCAGCTCGCCCGCCGACATCGTCCAGGCCATCGGCAACCCGGTCCTCCTCGCCGCCGCCTCGCTCTCGCTGCTCGTGCTCACGATCGCCGTCAACCTCATGGCGAACTTCGTCGCCCCGACCTACGCCCTGACGAACCTCTTCCCGCGCCATCTCGACTTCCGCCGGGCCGCCATCATCTCCGCGATCATCGGGTTCGCCATCCTCCCGTGGAACCTCTACGACTCACCCGTCGTCATCGTCTACTTCCTCGGCGGCCTCGGCGCGCTGCTCGGGCCGCTGTTCGGCGTCATCATGGTCGACTACTGGCTCGTGCGGAAGACGAAGGTCAACGTCCCGCAGCTTTACACCGAGGCCCACGACGGCGAGTACTTCTACCACCACGGCGTCAACTGGCGGGCGATCGGGGCGTTCATCCCCGCCGCGATCCTCTCGCTCATCCTCGCCCTCGTCCCCGCGTTCTCCGGCGTCTCCCAGTTCTCCTGGTTCCTCGGCGCAGGAATCGCCGCAGTCATCTACTTCGTCATCGCCCGCCGGGACTTCACGTTCCGCGAGGTCGACGGCGAGGAGATCGCCGTGCCCACCGCACACTGACGCTAATCCAAAGACCCACCGGACCCCGCGAAGGACAGCGCCCATGAGAATCCTCGTCGTCAACGTCAACACCACTGCGGCGATGACCGCCGGCATCGCCCGCGCGGCCCGTGACGCCGCCTCGGCGGGCACCGAGATCATCGGCCTCACCCCGACCTTCGGCGCCGAATCCTGCGAAGGCAACGTCGAGAGCCATCTCGCCGCGCTCGGCGTCATGGATGCCGTGCTCGGCTACGCCGGAGAGTACGACGCCGTCATCCAGGCCGGATACGGCGAGCACGGCCGTGAGGCTCTCCAGGAGCTCCTCGACGTCCCCGTCGTCGACATCACCGAGGCGGGGGCGCAGCTGGCGATGATGCTCGGGCGCCGGTACTCCGTCGTCACCACCCTCGACCGCACCGTTCCCCTCATCGAGGACCGCCTGCTGCTCGCCGGACTCGACCGGCACTGCGCGTCCGTGCGGGCGTCGGGGATGCCGGTGCTCGACCTCGAGGCCCACCCCGATCGGGCGGTGACCGCGATCGCCGAGGCGGCCGCCGACGCGGTCGGGACCGATCGCGCCGAGGCCATCGTCCTCGGCTGCGGAGGAATGGCCGACCTCGCTGAGGTCATCGAACAGCATTGCGCGGTGCCCGTCGTCGACGGCGTGGCCGCCGCGGTCAGACTCGCCGAGGCGCTCGTCGGCTTGGGTCTGACGACATCGAAGGTGCGCACATACGCCCCGGCCCGCCCCAAGCGCCTCGACGGCTGGCCCTTCGCGGCACGAGCCGGAGCGTCCCCGGCGACTCCGGAGACCGTGACGAGGCACGACTCCGCCGTCCGGGCCTCCTGAGGCCGGGGCAGCCCGAATCCGCGGCGTCAGTCCGAATCCGCGGCCCCGCCGGGGTCGGAGCCCTCCCGCGGCTCATGGGCGAGACGTTCGCGGTGCTTGTCGTGCTGCTGCCGGCTCGTGTCGAGATGGTGGGAGGCCAGCGCGCGCACCCGTTCGATGTCGCGGTGGGCGATGGCATCGAAGAGCTCGGCGTGTTCGGTGGCGACGACGTCGAGCTCGTCATGCTGGCTCAGCTGCCACCGCATCCGGGAATCGAGGAGCTCGCCGACCTCGACGAGGAGCCGATTGCCCGAGAGCTCGGTGACGATGGCATGGAAGTCCGCGGCGGACCGGTGCGCCCCCACGGCGTCACCGGCCTCGGCCTGGCGGCGACCGGCCGTCATCGTCGCCTCGAGCCGCTCCAGCCCCTCGCGGGTGTGACGCTGGGCGGCGAGTTCGAAGGAGAGGAGATCGAAGGCCTGACGCACCTCGGCGAGGTCGGCGATATCGCTGGGGGAGAACTCGCGCACGGTCGCCCACGTGTTCGGCCGGTGCGTCACGAGCCCCTCGGACGCGAGCTGCTTGAGGGCCTCCCGGATCGGGACCCGACTCACCCCGAGCTCGGAGGCGAGGTTGCGTTCGACGAGGCGGCTGCCGGGCGCCCGCTGACCGTCGATGATCTCACCGCGCAGCACCTCGGTGACCCGCAGCGTCTCCGATCGGGGGGTGTCGTTGTTCTTCACGCGCTCATTCTCTCACTTCGCCGGGCACGGACGCGGGCGCCCACCGCCGTGCGGACGGTGGGCGCCGGCGCCGGAACGCAGGTCCGCGGCCTCAGCGCCGCATCGCCCGGCCGAGGGTGTCGAGGCCGACGGACCCGAGACCCAGCGCCTTCGAATGGAACGCCTTGAGATCGAAGTCCTCGCCCGCCTCGGCGGCCGCCTCATCGCGGAACTGCTCCCACAGGCGCTGACCGATCTTGTAGCTCGGTGCCTGCCCCGGCCAGCCGAGGTAGCGGTCGAGTTCGAATGCGAGGAAGCTGCGATCCATCGCGACGTTGTCGGTGAGGAACTGCCAGGCCTTCTCCCGATCCCACGTGCCCCCGCCGAGGCTCTCGGGAGCCTCGAGGCCGAGGTGGAAGCCGATGTCGAGGACGACGCGAGCCGCCCGCAGGCGCTGCGAGTCGAGCATCCCGAGGTAGTCGGCCGGGTCGTCGAGGTAGCCGAGGTCGGCCATGAGCTTCTCCGCGTAGAGCGCCCAGCCCTCGCCGTGCCCGGAGACCCAGCACATGAGCCGGCGCCAGCGGTTGAGGGTGTCGGAGACGTACGTCGCCTGCCCCACCTGGAGATGATGACCGGGCACGCCCTCGTGGTAGACGGTGGTCTTCTCCTGCCACGTCGCGAACTCGGTGACCCCCTCGGGCACCGACCACCACATCCGCCCCGGCCGGGAGAAGTCGTCGGTCGGGCCCGTGTAGTAGATTCCGCCGGTCGACGAGGGCGCGATCATGCACTCGATCGTGCGCACGGGCTCGGGGATGTCGAAATGGGTCTTCCCGAGTTCGGCGATCGCCTCGTCGGCGACTCCCTGCATCCACTCGCGCAGGGCCTCCTTGCCGACGAGCATGCGCTCGGGGTCCTTGTCGAGCGCCTTCATGACGTCGAAGAGGTCGACGCCGGGCATGATCTGCTCGGCGACGCGCCGCTGCTCGGCGTCGATGCGCTCGAGTTCGGCCAGACCCCACGCATACGTCTCGTCGAAGTCGATCTCGGCGCCGAGGAAGTCCCGCGAATGCAGGGCATACGCGGCCCGGCCCGCCGCCTCGTTCTCCGGGGCGATCGGGAGCAGCTCGGCGGCGAGGAAGTCGGCGAGTCCGGCGAACGCGGTGCGGGCCGCCTCGGCGTGGGAGGCGAGGTCATCGCGCAGCGTCTGGGGCACCTCGGCGACGTCGTCGGCTCCGGCGATGACGGCGAGATACGGGGACTCGTCCCCGGCGATCGCCTGCACCTGGTCGATGACCTTCTCGATCTGGATGCGTGCGGCGACCTGCCCGCGGTCCTTGGCCAGGGCCAGCGACTCCTCGTACCCGGCCACGGAGGCGGGAATGGCCGCGAGCGTCTCATCGACGGTCTCCCAGTCGGCGACGGTGGCGGTGGGCATGAGGTCGAAGATGTCGCGCATGTCCTGGACGGGGGAGGCGATGACATTGAGGCTGGCATGCGTGAAGCCGGCCTCGTAGAGGTCCCGGTCGACGCCGAGGCGGTCGCGCATCGCGTCGATCGTCACCCGATCGATGTCGTCGAGGTCGGCGCTCGCCTCGACCTCGTCGAGCTTGGCAAGCGTCTCCACGGTGAGGTCGTGGTGGGCGGCGAGTCCGGCGGGGGAGAAGTCGTCGAAGCCCTTCGCGCCGTCGAT
This sequence comes from Brevibacterium sp. XM4083, assembly GCF_006489205.2. Taxonomy (GTDB): domain Bacteria; phylum Actinomycetota; class Actinomycetes; order Actinomycetales; family Brevibacteriaceae; genus Brevibacterium. The sequence goes on from NZ_VFYR02000005.1 coordinate 185,668, forward strand.
CCCCAGGTAGAGGGCGAGGGAGGGGGAGAGGGCGAGGGAGCGATCGACGTACTCTTCGGCGACGGCGTCAACGGCCGACGGGGTTCTCTTCTCAGTCATGACCTCACCATATATGAGGCCGGACACACCCCGTGACCGGGCCGACAGTCTATGAGGAGAGGCACACGGCCACGGGCTGGAATGCGGCGTCTGGGAATTCGCTGAAGCTATAGCCTGGTTGAGCCCGCCCCCCCGGACAACCGTGAATCGAGAGTAGAGAACGTGGCACGAGCACAGCTGTGGACCAAGGACTTCATCGTGGGCATCGGCCTCAATCTCACGATGTCCATGGTCTTCTACCTGCTCATGACCTCGATGGCCGGTTACGCGGTCGCGCGCTTCTCCGCCGGTCAGGCCGCAGCCGGTTTCGCCTCCTCGAGCTTCATCGTCGGCGCCGTCGTCGCCCGCATCCTCACCGGCAAGTATCTCGACTTCATCGGCCGCCGCAAGCTGCTCGTCATCTCGATGGGCGTCTTCGTCCTCGCGTCCCTCGCCTACATCGCCGCCGACACCCTCACCCTCCTCATCGTCATCCGCCTCATCCACGGCGTCGCCTTCGGGGCGGGGAACACGGCGATCATGACGGCCATCCAGTCGGTCATCCCCGCCTCGCGGCGCGGGGAGGGCACCGGCTACTTCGGCACCGCGACGACGCTGTCGACGGCGCTCGGGCCCTACCTCGGCGTGCTCCTGCCCGCCGAGTTCGACTTCACCGTCCTCTTCATCGCCTCGGCGATCATGTCGCTCATCTCCCTCGTCCTCTGCTTCTTCCTCGACCTGCCGAAGCAGGAGCTCAGTCAGGCCCAGCGGGACACGAAATGGCATCTCCATCCCCGCACGATGGTCGACCGGGACGGTCTGCGCATCGGGCTCATCATGCTCATCGCCGGTGTCGCGTTCGCCGCGGCCCTCGTCTTCCTCGCCGGCTACGCGGCCGACAACGGCGTGCCCGGCGCCGCGTCGCTCTTCTTCATCGCCTACGCCGCGGCCTCCCTCATCGCCCGCCTCTTCGTCGGGCGGATCCAGGACGCCTACGGCGACAACGTCGTCATCTACCCAGTGCTCATCCTCAACGCCCTCGGCAACGTCCTCCTCGCCCTGTGGCCGACGACGGCGGGCATCGTCAGCGCCGGCATCCTCATCGGCTTCGGCTTCGGCTCCCTCATGCCGAGCGCCCAGACGATCACCGTGAAGTCCGTGCCGATGTCCCGGGTCCCGGTGGCCACCGCCTCGTTCTTCCTCCTCCTCGATGCGGGCTCGGGAATCGGCCCGATCATCCTCGGCGCGCTCATGCCGCTCACCGGGGGCAGCGGGATGTTCCTCCTCTGCGCCGGACTCGTCGTCGTCTCAATGCTCGTCTATTCAGTCGTCCACGGCCGCGGACGCGGCGGCCGGCCCGGACGCGAGTTCGTCGGATGACGCAGGCTGGTGATCCGAGTAGCCTGAGAGCACGTCACCGACTGCCCACGGAGGATGAGGATGAAGCTCGGACTCGCCCAGATCAACACGACCACCGATGTCGCCGGCAACCTCGAGAAGGTGCGCGACTATGCGGGGCGGGCCGCTGCTGACGGTGCCGAGGTCGTCATCTTCCCCGAGGCGACGATGTCGGCGTTCGGGTCGGGTCTGGCCGAGATCGCCGAACGCGAATCCGCAGGCTGGCGTGAGGCTCTCACCCTGCTCGCCGCCGACACCGACACGGCGATCGTCGTCGGGGAGTTCGCCGTCTCCGCCGGCAAGGTCGTCAATCTCCTCGCCGTCTACGCCCCGGACGGCACGCGCTCCGAATACGCGAAGATCCACCTCTACGACGCGTTCGGGTTCAAGGAGTCCGACACCGTCGAGGCGGGGGAGGACCCGGCCCTCGTCGCCCTCGGCGGCGAGGACGTCGGCATCGCCATCTGCTACGACATCCGCTTCCCCAAGCTCTTCGCCGAACTCAGTCGCCGAGGCGCGCGCCTGGCGATCGTCTCCGCATCGTGGGGTGCGGGGCCGGGGAAGGTCGAGCAGTGGGAGCTGCTGGCCCGGGCGCGGGCGGTCGACTCGAACATGTTCGTCGTCGCCGTCGGACAGGCCGATCCGCAGGTCAGCGGCGTGGCCGTGCCTCCGAAGGGGCCGACGGGAGTCGGTCACAGTCTCGTCTCCGATCCGTTCGGGCACGTCATCGTCGCCCTCGGCGGAGAGGAGGCCCTCGAGATCGTCGACCTCGACCTCGGACTCGCCGATGAGGCCGCCGAAGCGCTGCCCGTCCTCGCGAATGCGAAGCTCGGGTACTAGACCCCATCGCGGACTCGCGCACCCGGGCAGAGTGGGAGAATGAGGGCATGGCGATCACCGACAGCCCTGCGCACGTCGACTCCGGAGAGGACTCCGTCTCCCCGCACGAGGGGACAGCTCCGCAGGAGAGAGCAGTTCCGCCGGAGGAGACAGCCCCGAAGGAGGGCCTGCGTGAGCGGAAGAAGCGCGAACGCCAGCGCGCACTGCGCCGGGCCGCGATCGAACTGACCCTGGAGAAGGGGTTCGCCAACGTCACGATCGAGGACATCTGCGAGCGCTGCGGGGTCTCCCGGCGCACCTTCTTCAACTACTTCTCGAGCAAGGAGGAGGCACTCCTCGGGCGGGCGGACACGGTCTTCGACGACGAGGACGAACCGGCGATCGCCGTGTTCGAAGCCGGGGGACCGACGGGCCGGCTGCTCGAGGACCTCGAGCGGCTGCTCGCCGGGGTCGTGCGCACCCGGCTCAGTCACCGCGAGGAGCGCCATCAGTACCATCAGATCCTCAAACAGGAGCCCGCGCTCATGCAGGCGCAGATGTCGCGGATGGGCGAGAACGAACGCCTCTTCCGCGAGATGATCCAGCGACGGCTCGACACGCTCGGTGCCGCCGAGGGGACCGCCCGCGGGGAGGACCCGGGTGCCGTCGGCCGCTGCACGGTCGACGACGGACCGCCGGTCTCACCGAAGGCCGAGGTCCTCGCGGCGCTGGCGATGATGGCGATCAAAGCGACCTTCGTGCGGCTGCGCCGCGTCGAAGGCGACCCGGCGCCGATCATCCACGACCTCTTCGACGAGCTGCGCACGATCTTCGGCGAGGGCTGACGACGCCCTCCGTGCCGAACAGCAGGGCGGCGTCAGCGAGTGCTCAGCGGCCGAGCGGCTGCGTCCACGTCTGTGGGAGCCGCCTGCGGACGTTGCGGCGCGGAGCATTGAAGCCCGCGCGGTCGTGCTTCTTCGTCTCCACCTCGGCGAGGGCTTCGGCCTGGTGCGCGGCATAGGCGAGGGCGACCTGGCGGATCGCGACGACGGCGGCCACCGCGGCGGCACTGGCCATCTCGTCGCTCACCGGCTGGCCGTCGTCGGCGCGCACCTGCGCGCGGTCCTCGACCGAGGGCACCGTCGCAGGCGCCGCGCCCGCCGGGGCCTGGTCGGCCCCGACCGCCTCGGCGCTTCGGGGATCTGACTGCGCATCCGTGCTCATAGGGGGATGTTACCGTGCTTGCGCGCCGGCGCGTCGACGTGCTTGTTCTTCAGGGCACGCAGCGCGCGGACGATCCGGTTGCGGGTCTCGCTCGGCTTGATGACGGCGTCGATGTAGCCCTCCTCGGCCGCGAGGTACGGGTTGAGCAGGGCGTCCTCGTAGTCCTGGATGAGGTCGGCGCGGAGCGCATCGACGTCCTCTCCGGCCTCCTCGGCGGCCTTGAGCCTGCGCCGGTAGACGATGTTCGCCGCCCCCTGGGCGCCCATGACTGCGATCTGCGCCGACGGCCACGCGAGGTTGATGTCGGCGCCGAGCTGCTTCGACCCCATGACGCAGTACGCGCCGCCGTAGGCCTTGCGGGTGATGAGCGTGATGAGCGGAACCGTCGCCTCGCCGTAGGCGTAGATGAGCTTGGCCCCGCGGCGGATGATGCCCCCGAGCTCCTGGTCGGTGCCCGGGAGGAAGCCCGGCACGTCGACGAAGGTGAGGATCGGCAGGTTGAACGCGTCGCAGAGGCGGACGAACCGGGCCGCCTTCTCCGAAGCGTCGATGTCGAGGGTGCCGGCCAGCTGCATGGGCTGGTTGGCGATGACGCCGACGCTCACCCCTTCGACACGGCCGAAGCCGGTGACGACATTCGGTGCGAAGAGCTCGGAGACCTGGAGGAACTCACCGTCGTCGAGCACCGTGGTGACGACGTCGAGGATGTCGTAGGGCTGCGAGGGCGAGTCCGGCATAAGGGTGTCGAGCGCCTCGTCCTCAGGCGTGAGCTCGAGGTCGGACTCGAAGACGTCGGCGTCGGCGGGATCGAGGTTGTTCTGCGGGAGGAAGGAGAGCAGGTCGCGGACGTAGTTGAGGGCGTCCTCCTCGTCGCTGGCGAGGTAGTGGGCGTTGCCGGAGACGGTGTTGTTCGTCCGGCCGCCGCCGAGCTCCTCATGGCCGACCTCCTCACCGGTGACGGTCTTGATGACGTCGGGACCGGTGATATACATGTGGCTGATCTTGTCGACCATGATCGTGACGTCGGTGAGGGCGGGGGAGTAGACCGCGCCGCCGGCCGAGGGGCCCATGATGAGCGAGATCTGGGGGATGACGCCGGAGGAGGCGACGTTGAGGCGGAAGATCTCGGCGAACAGCGCGATCGATCCCACACCCTCCTGGATGCGGGCGCCGCCGGAGTCGTTGATGCCGATGATCGGGCAGCCGAGCTTGAGCGCGAGCTTCTGGACCTTGACGATCTTCCGGCCGTTCGCCTCGGCGAGTGACCCGCCGAGCACGGTGAAGTCGTGCGCGAACACGGCCACGGTCTTTCCGTCGATCGTGCCCAGACCGCACACCACGCCGTCACCGTCGGGACGGTTCTTCTCCATCCCGAACTGGGTGTTGTGGTGCCGGGCGAATTCGTCGATCTCCTGGAACGAGCCCTCGTCGAGGAGCTGGTCGATGCGCTCCCTGGCTGTCTGCTTGCCGCGCTTGTGCTGGTTCTCCACCGACTTCTCGTTGCCGGTGTGGGCCGCGTCCCGACGCGTCAGGAAGGCGTCGATGCGATCGGCGGTGGTGCGTGGGGTTTCCGTCATGCTCCCACCCTATCGAGGGGAGCCGAGTTCATTGTGCACTCCCACCAAAAGAATCTAGAGTGGTCTGGTGACCAGCCAACACGCGCCCTTCCTCGTCGATGTCGAATCGCTCCGCGCCCGTGCGGAGGCCATCGGAATCGACCTTCCGCTCGTCATCTGGGACGAGTCGAGTCCGTCGACGAACGATGCGCTCGCGGCCCTGGTCCACCATCCCGCCGAGGTGACCGCCTCCCCGCAGGTCGTCCGTGACCTCGCCGGTGACGCCCCCGCTGCGGGGCTGGCGGAGCTGACGATCCTCGGCACCGATTTCCAGAGTGCGGGCCACGGCCGACTCGGGCGCACATGGACCGTGCCGCCGCGCCGCTCGCTGACGTTCTCGATCCTGCTCACCCCGACGACACCCGTGCGCACGTGGGGCTGGATCCCGCTCATCACCGGTGAGGCAGTGCGTGCGGCGATCGCCGAGGCGGGGGTGCCCGCCGTGCTCAAATGGCCCAACGATGTGCTCACCGCAGACGGCAGGAAGCTGTGCGGGATCCTCGCCCGCATCGAGACGACGCCGGAGGGTCCGCGCATCGTCCTCGGGATGGGGACGAACACGCGTCTCGAACCTGCGGACCTGCCGCGGGAGGACGCGAGCTCACTGGCGATCGAGCTCGGCGTCGCGGGTTCAGAGATCGATCATGAACGGTTGCTACTGTCGATTCTCAGCACACTTGTTCCCGGCCTGAGGGAGTTGGCAGAGTATGGAGAGGACTTCGGTCGCAGCCCGTTCGCCGCGAGAGTGCGGGCGGGAATGGTGACGCTCGGGACGCGGGTCAAGGTCGAACGCCCCGACGGCAGCTTCCTCGTCGGTGAGGCCACGGGCCTCGACGCGACGGGTGACCTCGTCATCGACGATCGGGTCTCGGTCAGTGCCGGCGACGTCCACCATCTGCGCCCGGCGGCTCCGGCCGACGGGACCGGACCGGAGGCCGGGACTGGTGCGGCGAATGCAGCAGTGGGACGACGCAGCGATGACCGGTGACGGCTCGGCCCGTCGGGACCGGACGGGCGGCATCGTCGAACGCGACCCGCAGTCGCGTCCCGTGGTGCGGGCGAGCAGCGGCGCGCACCTGCGCGGGGACGGCGACGCGTCACACGATGCCGTGAGCGAAGATCGCGCGCAGACGACGCCGGAGGCTGCGACCCCGGCCGCATCGGCACCGCCGAAACCCGTGGGTGCGCCGGAACCGGTCGCTCAGGCCGCTCCATCCGCACCGGCGCGCTCGACGCCGGCCCGAGTCGAGCCCGCACAGACCGGCGACGATGACGATTCCGCGTCACACGCCACGGCAGAAGACGACGATCACGGGCAGGCACCCCAGGCCACAGGCGATGCCGAACTGCCGGCCACCTCGGTGATGCCGGTCATCCAGTCAGCGGAGTCCGGGTCGGAGGAGGCAGGCGAAGACGACGACGCCTCCGAGCCGAACACGACCGCACAGCAGACCGGGAAGCCGATGTCGTCCGACTTCTTCGGCGGCCTGCACGAGGACCCGCGCACCTCGGCGCTGAGCATCGTCGACGAGGACACCGACGACGATCCGATCTACGAGACCCGGAGTGCTGCCGAACGCCTCGAGGAGATCCTCCTCGACGGCAAGCGCGTGCTCGATCGTCGCGAAGCGGCGAAGCTCGGCGGCATCTCGACGGTCTCGGCGCGGAAGATGTGGCGGGCGCTCGGGATGTCGCAGACCGATGAGCACGACAAGGCGTACACGGTCAGCGATGCGCATGCGCTGCGGATGTGGGCGAAGCCGGTGGCCGACGGGCTCATCGACCAGGAGACGGCGCTGTCGCTGGCGCGCGCGATCGGGCAGACGACGGACCGGCTCGTCGTGTGGCAGATGGAGACGCTCGTTGAGTACCTCACCGAGGAGAAGGGCATGAGCGAGCCCGAGGCCCGGCGGGAGGCGCTCGAGGTCATCGAGGACCTCATCGATCCGATGCAGAAGATGCTCGTGTATTCGTGGCGGCGCAACCTCGCCGAGGTGATGGGCCGCCTCAACGTCAACGTGTCCGACGGTCTCGCGATGGACAACCGGCAGGGCTGGTACGACTCGTCGATGCCGCTGGCGCGGGCGGTCGGGTTCATCGACCTCGTCTCCTACACGCGCTTGTCGCAGAAGCTCGAGCCGAGGCAGCTGGCGAACATGGTCCAGGAGTTCCAGGGCATCTGCTACAACATCGTTGCCACCGGGGGCGGGCGGATCATCAAGACCGTCGGCGACGAGGTGTTCTTCGCCGCCGAGACGCCGATGGCCGGCGCCGAGATCGCGATGACCCTCATGGAGCGCGTGTCCGCGGCCGCCGATCTGCCCCAGGCGCGGGTCGGGTTCGTGTGGGGGAGGGTGCTCTCCCGCCTCGGCGACATCTTCGGCTCGAGCGTCAACCTCGCCGCCCGGCTCACGGCCGTCGCCGAGCCCGGAACGATCTTCACCGACGAGGAGACCGCGCGTGTGCTGTCGACCTCCGACGCCTACGTCTTCGAACCTCGGGGATCGCTGACCCTCCAGGGTCTCGGGGAGACGGGCATCTGCCAGATGCTGCGCGGCACGGCGGCGCGGATGAAGCTCGACCTCGACGACGAGAGCTGAGCCCCGTGGGCTGAGTTCCGAGGCCTGAGTCTCGAGGCCTGAGTCCACAGGTGTGAGCGCGTCGCGCGCTCGGAACTCAGACGGGCGCCCCGGCTTTCACAAGGGCGCCCCGCGACTCAGAAGAGCGCGGAGTCGTCGTCTTCGTCGTGGGAGACGATGACGCCGTTGTCGGTGTCGATGCGGGCGCGGGCGATCGCCTCGCGCGCGTCGTCGACGTCGAGGTCGAAGCCGTCGAGGCTCGTCGCCAAGCCTCCCGTCCCCGGTGCCTGCGCCGCCACGGCATCGGCCCCGGTGTCCCCGGAGCCTGCGTCACCGAAGTCCGCACCATCACCTGCGGCTGCGACATCATCCGGACCGCCGAGGCGGGGGAGCGTGCCGATGACATCGATCTTCGACTCGAGCGGGGAGCCCGAGCCGTCGCGCTTCGACATCTCGGTCGGCAGGGTCCGCGCACCGCCGGCCGAGGCTGCCGCCTGCGGTGAGTCGCCGACCCACGCGAGCGAGAGCTCGGTCTCGCCCTTGAGGAACTTGTGGGCCCGCACACCGGCGGTCGCCCGGCCCTTCGTCGGGAACTCGACGAACTCGCTGACCTTGATCGACGACGACGGGGCGCCGTAGAAGTTCTCTCCGCTGGCGATCGTCACGACCGACAGCGCCATCTCCTCATCGGGTTCGGCGGGGACGGCGCCGAAGAAGATCGCCGTCGCCTCGGCGGCGAGCTTGATGCCGGCGACGCCGGAGGCGTTCCAGCCCTGCGCCCGCAGTCCCGAGGCGTCGAAGGCGAGCAGCTGGGCGTTCGAGGTGACGAACACGGCCCGCGACGCATCGATCTCCCGCGGCTGGGCGATGCCGATGACGGCGTCCTTGCCCTTGAGGGCGATCGCATCCCACTCGGACTTGTTCGGCCGTCCGGCCACCGACACCCGCTTGACGACGCCCTCGGCGGTGCCGAGGAGGAACTCGCGGTCGAGGTCGATGAGCCCGATGACCTTCTCGGACTTCTCCAGCGCCATGTACTCGGCGATCTTCACCCCGCCGGCGACGTTGGGTCGCGCCGCTCCCGGGGGCAGCGCCGGGAGGTCGACGACATCGACCATGTGGAGCCGGCCGGTCGACGTCACCGCACCGATCCGGCCTTGCGTCGTCGTCACGATCTCCGAGACGAGCGCATCGTGGCTGGCGCGCTTGCCCGACCGGGCGAGCACGGCGGCGTCGGAGGTCCGCGCGATGCGTCCCGACGTCGAGAGGAGCACCCGGGTCGGGGCGTCGGCGATCTTGAGGTTCTCCGGGGCCTTCTTGCCCTTGGCCGTGAGCTCCTTCATCGCCCCTTCGATGAGCACGGTCCGGCGCGGGGTGCCGATGATCTCGGCGGTGGCATCGAGTTCGGTGGCGACGAGCTCACGCAGCTTCGCCTCATCGGCGAGCAGACCCTCGAGGTACTCGATGCGGTTCTTGAGCTCATCGCGTTCGGCTTCGAGTTCGAGGCGGGAGAACTTCGTCAGGCGCCGCAGCTGCAGATCGAGGATGTACGTGGCCTGGAGCTCCGAGAGATCGAAGACGTCCATGAGCCGGGTCCGTGCGGTCGCGGCGTCGTCGGAGGAGCGGATGAGCTGGATGACCTCGTCGATGTCGAGGATCGCGATGAGCAGACCCTCGACGAGGTGGAGGCGGTCCTTGGCCTTGCGCAGCTGGAACACCGTGCGCCGACGCACGACGTCGATGCGGTGGGAGAGGTAGACAGTGAGGAGGTCGCGGAGTCCGAGGGTGCGCGGCTGGCCCTCGACGAGGCACACGTTGTTGATGCCGAAGGACTCCTCGAGCGGCGTCTGCCGGTAGAGCTCGGCGAGCACGGCTTCGGGGTTGAACCCGTTCTTGATCCCGATGACGAGCCGCAGACCGTTCTTCCGGTCCGAGTAGTCGTCGATCGAGGCGATGCCGGTGAGCTTCTTCGCCCCGACCGCGTCCTTGACCTTCGCGACGACCTTCTCCGGGCCGACGAGGTAGGGCAGCTCGGTGACGACGATGCCCTTGCGCCGGGCGTTGATGTTCTCGATCGAGACCGTCGCACGGGTGCGGAACGTCCCGCGCCCCGTCTCGTACGCCTCCCGCACGCCGTCGAGTCCGATGATCCGCCCGCCCGTGGGCAGGTCGGGACCCGGAATGAAGCGCATGAGCTCGGCGAGATCGGCCTCGGGGTTGCGGATGAGGTGGCAGCACGCGGCGATGACCTCGCCGGGATTGTGCGGGGCCATGTTCGTCGCCATGCCCACCGCGATGCCCGAGGCGCCGTTGATGAGGAGGTTGGGGAACGCGCTCGGCAGGACTTCGGGCTGGGTGAGCGTGTTGTCGTAGTTGGGGACGAAGTCGACGACCTCTTCGTCGAGGCCGGCGATCATCTGCATCGACGCCGTCGTCAGCCTGGCCTCGGTGTAGCGGGGGGCCGCGGGGCCGTCGTCGAGGGTGCCGAAGTTGCCGTGGCCGTCGACGAGGGGCACGCGCATGATGAAGTCCTGGCTGAGCCGGACGAGGGCGTCGTAGATCGCAGTGTCACCGTGGGGATGGAGCTTGCCCATGACATCGCCGACGATGCGCGAGGACTTCACATGGCCGCGGTCGGGGCGCAGCCCCATGTCGCCCATCTGGTAGACGATGCGCCGCTGCACGGGTTTGAGGCCGTCGCGGGCATCGGGAAGCGCGCGTGAGTAGATGACCGAGTAGGCGTACTCGAGGTACGAACTCTCCATCTCCGCCGAGACGTCGACATCGATGACTCTGCCTTCGGTCATGGAACTCCTTCGACACGTGGAACACTGCAGCGCCGTCGAGCACTGACGACGGCACCCGTCGATTCTAGCGTTCTGGCAGGGTTCCCCGGCTCAACTGCGCCGGTTCGTGTCGGATTCCGCGCAGAGCTCACGCCGACCGGACGCTCAGCCCCGATGCGCGGGGCAGTCAGGCCGAGACCGGCGGGGCGCACCTCAGCTCAGGCGGAGGCGAATTCGGCGCGCAGCCACTTGTCGAGCTCGCTGATGTACTTCTCGACCCGCTCGCGGCTCGCGGTGCCCGAGATCAGCTCGGTGATCATCATCCCGAGCACCGAACTCGAGATCCGCTTCGCCAGGTCGGGCTCGACGCCGCTGAGTCGGGCGACGAAGGCGTCGACCTGGTCCATGTTCGCCTGCTTCGCGGCGACGGCCTCGGTCGGCAGCGCGGGATCGAGGCCGAGCATCACCGAGGTGTAGAAGCGGCTGCGGTCGGTGGTCAGCAGCTCCATGCACAGGCCGACCGCGGCATCGAGCTGGGTGGTCTCGTCGTTTCCTGCAGTGTCGAGGAGTCGCTCGAGGCGACGGGCGTTGAGTTCGCCGATCCTCTCCATGATCCCGGTGATGAGGGCGTCGCGGGTGCGGTAGACGTTGGACGTCGAACCGACCGGCAGCTCCGCCATCGCATCGACGGCCCGATGGGTGAGTCCGCGGACTCCCTGTTCGGCGACGACGGCGATCGCGGAATCCGTGACGACATCTTTACGCGAAATCAATACTCTCAGCCTCGCTCTCATGCGGCTGTTCCCGATCAAGGGTGCCTGCTGACGGTGAAGGACGAACACTGCTCACTGCCATGTCACGTTTTCACCTTCTCGTTGAATGGCACAAAACGATAATTATTCATGGAGGAACGGAATCAGACACTACAGGTTCGGTGCCGGAATTGGTATAAGACGCGCCAAACTGACAGTCGGTTCCCACTTATCGGGTCGAATTCGCAGGTCCGGCGCGATCTCACCCGATAAAGGTCCATGTCAGCAAGGTCAGCTGAGCAGTCGCCTTGTCGTGTCGATCCGGGTCGCGTCCGCGAGCAGCGAGATCCGCACGCTGAGGATGTAGCTGTCGGTCTCGGTCGCGACGATCGGGTGCATCTCGACGTCGAGGATCTGCGGATGGCGTTCGACGAGGACGGAGAGGCGCTCGAGGACGTCGATGAGCGGATCGATGTTGACCGGGGGCAGACCTCGGTAGCCGAACAGCCTCGGCGAGGATTTGATCGCGCGGATCATCTCACCCGCGTCCTTGTCGGTGAGCGGGGAGACGCGGTGCTCGACATCGCCGAGGAGCTCGGTCGTGTCCCCGGCCAGAGAGAACGAGAGCATCGGCCCGAGCAGCCGGTCCTCGCCGGCGCGGATCACGCACGGCACCCCGGGCGGGGCCATCGCCTGGACGTCGACGAGGGGCTCCTCGTCGGCCCCGAGCGATTCGATGAGGGCCTGGAGGGCCGTGAAGTCCTCGACGAGTTCGTCGGGGGTGTCGATGTTGAGCCGCACCCCGCCGAGCTCCATGCGGTGGCGCAGGGCCTTCGTCACCGCCTTGAGCGCGACCGGGTAGCCGAGCGTCTCGGCCGCCTTGAGCCCCTCGTCCACCGAGGCGGCCGTGATGTAGGGCATCGTCTCGATTCCGTAGCAGTCGAGGAGCGCCCTGGCCTGATCGCGCTCGAGGACGACGGGGCAGCCGGGCCGCGCATCGGTGAGCGCGGCGTCGACGATGTCGCGCACGCCCTTGTCGTCGAGGTCCTCGATCTCGAGGAAGTTGCCGTGATCGGCCGAGCGCCACCGGGCGTAGTCCGTCGCCCGCGCGAGCGCCCACACGGCATCCTCGGGACCCACGTAGCTCGGGACGGTGTGGGTCACGCGCTTGCCGTCGGAGTCGGTGAGGAAGCTCGTGAGCTCGTCCTGGACGCCGAGGATGCCGAGGAAGCAGGCCACCGTCGTCTTCGACGACCGGGCGGCGGTCTCGGCGAGCACCGCGGCGATCTCGCTCTCCTCGGCTCCGGCCGAGGGCGTGAAGTTGACGATGACGGAATCGATGTCGTCCCGGTCGTACATCGCGGTGAGCCTCTCGCCGAAGGTCTCGGCATCGACCTCGGGGTGGAGGGAGACGGTCGCGGATTCGACGCTCAGCCCTTCTGCCCGGGCCCGTTGGACGATGAGGGTCGACAGCGCGGCGGAGTTCCCGATGACACCGACCCGGCGCCCCGCCGGCAGCGGCTGGGTCGAGAACACCTGAGCGAGGTCGAAGAGCTGGTGGACGGTGTCGGCCCTGACCACCCCGGCCTGGCCGAGCACCTGGTCGAGGGTGTGCGGGGCGAGTGAGGACGTGCGCACGACGTGGCCGGGCGGCAGCTCACGCCCGGTGACATCGGACTTGACGACGATGACGGGTTTGACGCGGGAGACGCGCCGGGCGATGCGGGAGAACTTCCGCGGGTTGCCGATCGATTCGAGGTAGAGGCCGACGGTCTTCGTCGCCGGATCCTCCTCCCAGTACTGGAGGACGTCGTTGCCGGACATGTCGGCGCGGTTGCCGGCCGAGACGAACGTCGAGATGCCCAAGCCCCGCGTCTTCGCCGCCGCGAGCAGGGCCGTGCCGAGCGCCCCGGACTGGCTGAACAGGCCGAGGGTGCCCGGTTCGGGGAGGAACGGGGCGAGTGAGGCGTTGAGGGAGACGTCCTCGGCCTCGTTGACGATGCCGAAGGAGTTCGGCCCGATGAGCCGCATGCCGTACGCCCGCGAGGTCGCGACGACCTGGCGCTGGAGCTCGGCACCGGCGCGGCCGGTCTCGGCGAAGCCCGAGGAGATGACGAGCACGCCCTTGGCGCCGTGGGCGGCGCACTCCTGGACGACCTCGGTGACGGATTCCGCGGGCACGGCGATGACGGCGAGGTCGGCGGTGCCCGGCAGCTCGGCGAGGCTCGGGTACGCCGGGACGCCGGCGACCTGGTCGGCCTCGGGGTGGACGACCCAGAGCTCGCCCTTGAAGTCCGCGGAGACGATGTTGCGGATGAGGAGGTTGCCCGTGGAGTTGCGCTTGCGGCTGGCGCCGATGACGACCACCGAGGCGGGATGGAGGACGGTGCGCACGCTCTTGGCCTCAGCACGGTGCTCGCGGGTGGCCTGGACCTCGAGCGAGCGGGCGGTGGGGTCGATGTCGAAGCTCACGGCCACGACCCCGTCGTCGAAGCCGCGGCTGACCTCGTAGCCGGCGGCCTGGAAGACCTGGAGCATCGAGCGGTTCTGGGGGAGCACCTCGGCGGTGAATTTGCGCAGCCCCGATTCCCGGGCGGCCGCGGCGAGGTGCTCGAGGAGGATCGAGCCGATCCCGCGGCCCTGGTGGGCGTCGGCGATGTTGAATGCGACCTCCGCGGTGCCCGGGGAGATCTTGTCGTAGCGGCCGACCCCGATGATGTCGTCGCCGATCGTCATCACGAGCGCCACCCGGTCGTGGTGGTCGACGTTGACGAAGCGGTCGAGGTCGCGTTTGGGCAGTTTGGGCAGGGGCGCGAAGAAGCGGAGGTAGATCGACTCCGGCGACTGCGACTCGTGCATCCGGGACAGCGCCTCGGCGTCGTCGGGAACGATCGGACGCAGGTGCGCGGTGCCGCCGTCGCGCAGCACGACGTCGGCCTCCCACGCGGCAGGATAGTCTTCCATACCCCAAGCATAGGTGCCCGACCGGTGCGTTCGCGGCTGGGAACGGGTGTGCGAGTACGGCACAATGGTGGGCATGTCTCTACCCGACGTCCTCGTCCGCGATCTCCAATCGGCCGGCTACTACCCGCAGCTCACCGAGGGGATCCTCGCCGACTCCCTCTACGACGAACCGGTGCTCAGCCACTTCGTCCACATCGACACCCACGTCGACATCGAATCGATCCACCGGCACGTCACGGCGTTCGTCCTCACCGAGACCCGTCTCCTCCTCGCCCACGTCGACGATGACCCCGCCGTGGCTCCCGGCGGCAAGGCGCGGGCGGTGACGAGCAGCGAGGACATCGAACTCGAGCGCCTCGGCACCGTCATGGTCGGGCGCACCTTCGCCGACCCCGCCTCGTATGCCCCGGGCGACGCCCCGGTCGAGGTCTCGCTGACGCTGTCGTGGGGTGCTGCCCGGCGCATCGAGGCGTTCCCGGAGACCTGCGGTGACCCGGACTGCATGGGCGACCACGGGTACGGGGGGTCGATCTTCGCCGAGGACGTCCTCCTCCGCGTCTCCGCCGAAGCCGAAGGACAGGCCGCCGTCGACCGCATCGCCGACTTCGCCGACCGCCTGCGCGCCGCCGTCTTCCACGCCCGCCTCCGGTCGCGGCGCTGATGGCCGACCTCCCCTCGCACCAGGTCCCCACCGCGAGCCTGCTCGCTCCTCCCGACTACGGCAGTCCCCTTCTCTCCGATGTCGTCCCGGCTGCGGCGCTCAGCCTCGGCGCCGGCGGCGTCCTCGATGACACCGCGGCCCGGCGCGCGCAGCGCCTCGGACTCGACCGCGAGGTGCGCACCGCGATCGTCGTCCTCATCGACGGCCTCGGCGAGCAGCTGCTCGCCCGCGACAGCGGCTACACCCCGTTCTTCCGGTCCCTGGCCGGCCAGCGGCGGACCGTGTCGACGGGATTCCCGTCGACGACGGCGAACTCCCTGTCCTCATTCGCCACCGGCAGGCTGCCCGGGGCCCACGGCGTCGTCGGCTACCGGCTGCTCGACCCCGCGAAGGACGCGGTGTTCAACCAGCTGACGTGGGATCTCGACGTCGATCCCGTGAGCTGGGTGCCCGACGCCACGCTCTTCGAGCGCCTGGAGACCGCCGGAGTCGACGTCGTCAGCCTCGGGGAGGCGAAGTTCGCCGGTCGCGGACTCAACCGCGCCTCCCTGCGCGGGGGCCGGTTCCGGGCGTCGAAGACGCTCGAGGAGCGGTGCGCGCAGGCACTCGCCGAGGTGCGGGCCCCGGGCACCCGGCTCGTCTACCTCTACTGGGGCGGACTCGACAAGACCGGGCACGTCCACGGCTCGAACTCGGCGCAGTGGACCGAGGAGCTCGAACGCATCGACCTCGCCCTGTCCCGGCTCGCCCAGGACCTGCCGGGCGATGCGGCGATGATCGTCACCGCCGACCACGGGATGGTCGACGTCGACCACGACACCCGCCTCGACCTCGTCGACGCTCCCGAGCTCAAGGCCGGTCTGCGCCACCTCGGCGGGGAGCCGCGGGCCCTCCACCTCTATGCGCAGCCCGGCGCCGCCGGCGATGTCGCGGCGGCGTGGACGGAGACGCTGGGGGAGCGGGCGCTCGTCCTGCCGCAGGCCGACGCGGTGCGGCGGAACTACTTCGGTCCCGTCGATCCCCGGGTCCGCGGGCGCATCGGGGACGTCGTCGTCATCTGCACCGACGGCTTCGCCGTCGTCGATTCGGAGACGGAGTCAGCCTCGGCCCTCGCGCTCATCGGCCATCACGGGGCGACTACGGCACGCGAACTCGAGATCCCGCTCCTCGTCGTCTGACGCCGGTCCGCGGGACTGCAGCACTGGCGTCAGTGCCGTCGTCGGTCGCGATGTCTTCAGCGGTGCCGCTCGCGGCGTCGTCGGCGCTCGCGACGCTGTCGCAGTCGTCGTCGGCGCTCGCGTCGCTGTCGTCGGTCGCGACGATGGCCCGCCTCGGCGAGGTCGTGCCGGGAACGCGGTAGAGGACGCGGCTGTACATGATGTAGCGGAAGATGTTGCCCAGCAGCACGCCGACGACGTTGGCGGAGATGTTGTCGGCCAGGGGCGAGGTCCAGCCCATGACGTAATGGCTGACGATGAGGCAGAGGCCGGCGATGCCGAGCCCGGCGAGGTTGACGAGGAAGAAGCCGATCGCCTCGCGCCAGGGCCGGCTCGTGCGGCCGTCGCGGAACGTCCAGTGCCGGGAGCCGAGCCAGCTCACCGTCGTCGCCGCCGCCACGGACACGACCTTGGGGATGAGCGGACCGATGTCGGTGGTGAAGAGGATGAGGTTGAAGACGCCGAGGTCGACGAGGAACGCGATCGTCCCGACGGCGGTGAACTTCGCCAGACGGGAGAGCTCGGACCGGGTGCGTCCCATGTCCCTCCTCATCTCGCGGCTCGTGGTCTCCTGGCTCGTGGGCGGAGACCCGAGGTCATCGTACGACAGCCGGATCGGCGTTCCCTGCGGACAGGGGCGTCCGCAGCGGACAGGGGAGCCGACGGGAGCCGGAGGACTGCCCTCGCGCACCGTTCGGAGCGGCCCCGCGATAGGATGGCAGGCGTGACTTTTCCTACCATCGGCGTCATCGGCGGCGGTCAGCTCGCCCGCATGCTCGCCCCCGCCGCCGAAGCCCTCGGCGTGAGATTCGCCGTCCTCTCCGAGTCCGCTGACGCCCCCGCCGCGCAGGTCATCCACGACGTCACGGTCGGCGACTACACGGATCTTGCGACGCTCAAGGCCTTCGCCGAGACCGTCGACGTCATCACCTTCGACCACGAGCACGTCCCGCCGGAGCACCTCGAGGCCCTCGTCGCCGCCGGGCACGCCGTCCGCCCGGGACCGCAGGCGCTCATCTTCGCCCAGGACAAGATCCTCATGCGCCGGAAGATGGACGAACTCGGCCTGCCCAACCCCCGGTGGGCGGAGATCGGCAGCCTCGCCGATGCCGAGGCCTTCGCCGCCGAGGCGGGTCTGCCCTTCATCCTCAAGACCCCGCGCGGGGGCTATGACGGCAAGGGCGTGCGCGTCATCTCCGACCTCGCCGAGGTCACCGAATGGCTCGCCGAGGTCCCCGTCCTCCTCGCCGAGGAGAAGGTCGACTTCACCCGGGAGCTCGCCGTCATGGTCGGTCGGTCCCCGATGGGTCAGACGGCCGTGTGGCCGGTCGTCGAGACCTGGCAGCAGGACGGCGTGTGCAAAGAGGCGATCGCTCCGGCCCCCGGTCTGCCCGGGCAGAAGGCGACCGCGATCACCGAGGCGGTCCTCACCGTCGCCGGTGCCCTCGACGTCACCGGGGTGATGGCGATGGAGATGTTCGAGACCCCGGACGGCTTCCTCATCAACGAATTCGCGATGCGCCCCCACAACACCGGGCACTGGACCCAGGACGGCTCGGTGACGAGCCAGTTCGAACAGCACCTGCGCGCCGTTCTCGACCTGCCGCTCGGCAGCCCCGCGGCCCGCGACGAGGTCTCGGTCATGGTCAACATCCTCGGCGCCGACCACGAGGACCTCTACCATCCCTACCTCCACGTCATGGCCCACGACCCCGACGTCAAGGTCCACCTCTACGGCAAGGGCGTGCGCCCGGGGCGGAAGGTCGGACACGTCAACGCGTACGGCGCCGATCGCGCGCTCGTCCTCGCCCGAGCCCGGCACGCCGCGGACTTCATCGCCGGCGTCGACGTCGACCCGCACCCGAGCCTGCCGACACCGACCGATCTCACTCCGGAGGGCGCGGACGACAGCGCGCCCCGCGCGACCTCAGCCGAGGAAAGGGACTGACATGACCACCTCCACGCAGCAGACCGACGAGGCGACCGCCTCGGCGAGCGTCCCCGTCGGGATCGTCATGGGATCGGACTCGGACTGGCCGACGATGCGGGCCGCCGCTGAGGCGCTCACCGAACTCGGCATCGCCTCGACCGCCGAGGTGGTCTCGGCCCACCGCATGCCCGAGGACATGATCGAGTGGGCGCGGACTGCGGCCGACCGCGGACTGCGCGTCATCATCGCCGGGGCCGGGGGCGCGGCGCACCTGCCGGGGATGATCGCATCGATGACGTCCCTGCCGGTCATCGGGGTGCCCGTGCCGCTGAAGCACCTCGACGGCATGGACTCCCTCCTCTCGATCGTCCAGATGCCCGGCGGCGTGCCCGTCGCGACGGTCTCGATCGGAGGAGCGAAGAACGCAGGACTGCTTGCGGCACGGATCCTCGCCGCCGGCACCGACGCCGAGGCGCTCGCCCTCCGCGGCCGACTCGACGACTACCGGGCCACCCTCCGCCAGGTCGCCCTCGACAAAGGGGCGGCACTCGGGCAATAATTGTTGACTGAACGATCGATCAGTCAAAGGAGCACGATGTTCGACCTCTACCAGCCCAGTGACGAGCACGAAGAGATCCGCGCGGCGGTGCGCGACGTCGTCGAGAAGCGGATCGCGCCCTTCGCGGCCGAGGTCGACGCCGAGTCCCGGTACCCGCAGGAAGCCCACGACGCGCTCGTCGAGACCGACTTCTTCGCCGCCCACATCCCCGAAGAGTACGGGGGAGTCGGAGCCGATGCCCTGGCGGTGGCGATCATCATCGAAGAGGTCGCGCGCGCCTGCGCCTCGTCCTCGCTCATCCCCGCGGTCAACAAGCTCGGCAGCATGCCCGTCCAGCTCGGCGGAGACGACGCGATCAAGGAGAAGTACCTCACCCCCGTCGCCCGCGGCGAGGCCGGATTCTCCTACGGGCTGTCCGAACGCGAGGCCGGCTCCGACACCGCCTCGATGACGACGCGGGCGACCCGCGACGGCGATGACTGGGTGCTCAACGGCGTGAAGACGTGGATCACCAACGCCGGCGTCTCCGAGTACTACACGGTCATGGCCGTGACCGATCCCGACGGCGCCCGCGGACGCAACATCTCCGCGTTCGTCGTCGAGAAGTCCGACGAGGGCTTCACGTTCGGTGAGAAGGAGCGCAAGCTTGGCATCAAGGGCTCGCCGACCCGAGAGCTGCTCTTCGACAACGTCCGGCTGCCCGGCGACCGCATCGTCGGCGCCCCGGGGGAGGGCCTGAAGATCGCACTGCGCACCCTCGACCACACGCGCGTGACGATCGCCGCCCAGGCCGTCGGCATCGCCCAGGGCGCACTCGACTACGCGCTGGGCTACGTCAAGGAGCGCCAGCAGTTCGGCAAGCGCATCGCCGACTTCCAGGCCATCCAGTTCATGCTCGCCGACATGGGCATGAAGCTCGAGGCCGCGCGTCAGCTCACCTACACCGCGGCGGCGAAGAGCGAACGCGGCGACGCCGACCTCACGTACTTCGGGGCCGCCGCGAAGGCGTTCGCCTCGGATGCCGCGATGGAGATCACGACCGACGCCGTCCAGCTCCTCGGCGGGGCCGGCTACGTCGTCGACCACCCCGTCGAGCGGATGATGCGCGACGCGAAGATCACCCAGATCTACGAGGGCACGAACCAGATCCAGCGCCTCGTCATGGGTCGCCAGCTGCTCGGCTAGCGCGAGCTGCCCGGCCGCGCCGCCGGCAGTCGCGCACCCGGCAGCGCGACCGACGCGGGACCGCAGCGGGAGGCGGACACGTGGTCTGCCTCCCGCTGAGGCAGTGTGAGGAGAAACACTGAGGCGCCGCGACATGCGCAGATCCCAGGTGCGGGAATCCACGGCGTCCACGCGACACAATGGATGAACACAGTGGACTCTGACGAAGCTTTGGCAGAGTGGTCACTGGCGCGGCCGCGAACGGCTGCTGCGAGAAGCGCGTGAGACGAAGGTGAGGCAGTGGCCGAGACGAAGTACATCGACCCCATTCACTATCCGTCGTACGCCTCGCAGCCGACGAGGGACGTCCGGGCGTGGTTGCTGCTTCTCGTCACCATCCTCCTGCCCGGTGGGGTCCAGCTGCTCTTCCGCAGCCGGCGCTGGGCGCGGGTCTCCCTGTCGATCACCGCGCTCAGCTGGCTGCTCCTCATCGTCGCTGTCATCGCGATCCTCATCAATCGCACGTTCGCGTTCACGATCGGCACGAACCCGATCATCCTCACGTTCCTCACGATCTGGGTGCCCATCGTCGGGCTCAACTGGTTCGTCTGCCTCATCGACACAATCCGCCGCATCCGGCTGGTCACACTGTCGAAGAAGGCCCGTCCGCGCTTCCTCGCCGCGTTCTGCGCGCTCATGCTCATCGTCGTCGGGCCGCTGGCCTGGGGGACGAACATGCTCAACAGCCAGCGCGGGCTCGTCAGCGACCTCTTCGCCTCGGGCAAGGTCGCCAAGCCCGTCGACGGACGCTACAACATCCTGCTCCTCGGCTCGGACGCCGGCAAGGGCAGGACCGGCATCCGCCCCGACTCCCTGTCACTCGTCTCGATCGACGCGGAGACCGGCAAGACCGTCATCATCGGCCTGCCGCGCAACATGCAGAACGTTCCCTTCGCCGAGGGCTCACCGCTGGCCTCGGTCTACCCGCAGGGCTTCAACTGCGGCAGCGAATGCCTGCTCAACGCCGTGTTCCAGCAGGGTGAGAAGTACAAGGACAAGTTCGAGGACCCGCAGCGGGCCGGCGAGCAGGCGACGATGGACGCCGTGTCCGCCGTGACCGGCCTTGAGGTCCAGTACTACGCGATGATCAACCTCAAGGGCTTCGAGAACCTCATCGACTCCCTCGGCGGCATCACCATCGTCTCGGGCAAACGCGTCCCGATCTCCTCGAAGGTCGACCCGACGACGGGCAAGCACGGACCGGTCAAGGGGTGGATCGAACCCGGAGAGCAGAAGCTCGACGGGTATCACGCGCTCTGGTACGCCCGGTCCCGCGAGTTCTCGAGCGACTACGAGAGGATGATCCGGCAGCGGTGCGTCCAGGAGGCGATGGTCAAGCAGCTCGACCCGGCCACCGTGCTCACCCGCTACCAGGACATCGCGAAGGCGACTCCCGGCGCCCTGTCGACGGACATCCCGTCGACGCAGGTCGACACCTTCGTCGACCTCGCGCTCAAGGTCAAGAGCCAGAAGATCGAGTCGCTTGACCTCACTCCGCCGCGCGTGACACCATCACAACCGGACTTCGCCGAGGCGCGGCGCCTGGTTGCCGAGAAGATCGACGCTGCCTCCAAGGACGCTGAGAAGCAGACCCAGGCGCTCGCGATGCCGGCAGGCGTCGGGGCGGGCGTGTCCGCGGACATCGGCACCGGTGCCGCGGTGACGGCATCCGGCACCGGCGACACCACTCCTGACGAGGGTGAAGAGTCCGACGCACGGGCGATCTGCTACGTCCCGTGAGGCTCCGGCGACCCGGTCGATGACGACCTGAGAACGCCTCGGCGAAAAAACTTTCGCACGGTGTGTCGCCTGTCAACACTGGGAACCACACCGGTGTAACTTTCCTCGTTCGTTATTTTTCCACTCTGACACGCCGGAAATGTGTAACAATTTTGAGATGTTGGGGTCGCCCACCGTATGCCGACGGTGAAGTGGACTCCCGGGCCTGAACTTCCCTGACTTCCTCGAAAAGGCTGTAACGATGAAATACATACTGCCCACTGTCGCGGGCTGCGCGTCTGTCGCGCTCGTCGGCACCTTAGCGGTCACGGCTACGGACGCCTTTGCTGCAACCGTCGAACCGGAAGTGACCCAAGAAGCGCTCAATGTGAGCGAAGACGGACTCGACGTCCCCGGCGCGCGCGATGCGAGCAGTGCCGGAGCCAGCGTCTCCAACCAGAGCGCGACCAATCTGCCCGACGTCTTCAAGTCGCAGTCGGCGCTGGCGGCCGCGGAGATCCCTGAGACGGTCAACGTCAGTGCTCAGCCGGTCGCTGCGACCGTCGCCCCCACCTCGGCGGGCCTGACCTCTCCCGAGGGGTCTGAGGCCCCGGCTGAGACTCCCGCACCCGCGGAGAGCACGGCTCCGGCCGAGACCGGCGACTCCGGAGAGGGCGAGGACGCTGCCGCCGATGACTCGCAGGACAGCGAGGACATCGCGGGCTCGGTGCGCCAGCAGACCGAGGACGGCGTCAACATCGCGCTCATCTCCGACGTCCTCGATGTGCCCACGAAGAACCCGAGCCTCGTCGGCGTCACCTTCTCCGATGCGCCGAGCACGATCCGCATCCAGGTCCGCGTCAAGAGCGATTCCGGCTGGGGAAACTGGCAGGACCTCGATGAGGACAAGCAGGAGGAGGCGAAGAACGAGGGCTCCGAGCCGTTCACCGTCAACGAGGCCAGCGGAGTGCAGCTGCGCATCCTCGGCGACAAGGCTCCCTCGGACGCCGAACTCGTTCTCGTCGACCCGAAGTTCTCCGAAGCCGATGCGCAGGCGGTCGCGGACAATGCGCCCGTCCAGATCGACCCGGCCGCCTCGGCGGCGGACTCCGGAACGACGGCACCGGCTGTCGACGAATCCGGCACCACCGACACCGGTGCGACCGAGGCCACGACGGTGTCGGCGACCGGTACTGCCACGGTGACGACGCAGAACTACGTGCCCGGTGACGCGCAGGTCAACACGGTCGCGAACTCCGCGAAGGTCCCCAAGCCCGACATCGCCTCGCGGAAGTCGTGGGGAGCGAAGTCGTACAAGGGCAGCCCGGACTACGCGAGCAGCATCAAGCAGGCCGTCGTCCACCACACCTCGGGATCGAACAGCTACTCGGCCGAGGACGTTCCCGGCATCATCCGCGGCATCCAGACCTTCCACCAGCAGGGTCGCGGATGGTCCGACATCGGATACAACGTCGTCGCCGACAAGTACGGTCGCCTGTGGCAGGCCCGTGACGGCGACATCTCGAAGGCCGTGATCGGTGCGCACACCTCCGGTCACAACACCGGCACGTTCGGCATCTCGGTGCTCGGCACGTACAACAGCTCGGCTCCGCCGAAGGTCACCCGCGACGCCGTCGCCTCGGCGATCGCGTGGAAGTTCTCGATGTACGGCCTCACCGCGAGCAAGTCGACGCTCGTCGGACACCGCGATCTCGGCAGCACCGACTGCCCGGGTGACGCGTTCTACGCGAAGCTCGGCGAGGTCCGCGACACCGTCAACAACATCCTCAAGTCCGGCGACCTGCCCTCGGACAGCAGCGATGACGACAAGACGGAGACCCCGAAGCCGGCTCCGCAGACCGCGATCGAGAAGTACGCCGCGGACAACAACCTCGGCAAGGCCACCGGCAACGAGTACGACGTCAAGGGCGTTGACGGCGCCAAGGCCCGCAACTACGAGAAGGGTGTCGTCTACTGGTCGCAGAAGACCGGCGCCTACCATGTCACCGGGGCGATCGCCTCGGCATACAAGGGTGATGCGATCACCCAGCTCGGGCTGCCCGTGAGCACGGAGAAGGGCGGCCTGAAGAACGGGGGCGTCTACCAGACGTTCTCGAAGGGCTCGTTCCACTGGTCGCCCCAGACCGGGGCGGCCTACACCACCGGCGTCCTCCTCGGCTACTGGAAGGACAAAGGCTACGAGCGCGGTCACCTCGGCTACCCGAAGTCCAACCCCGTGATCAAGGACGGCCGCGCCGAGCAGCTCTTCGAAGGAGCGAAGCTCGTGTGGGCCGAGGGCTACGGCACGACCGAGTTCTCCGCCAAGGGCACGATCTCGGGCACCGCGATCGATGAGAACGCGCCGGGCGACGCACCCCCGCCGGGGGACAGCGCCGCCGACGGCGGTTCGGGTGCAGACTCCGGGGAAGGTGCTGCAGCCGAGGGAAACGCCGACGGATCTGACAACGGCTCCGACAACGGCGGTTCGACCGACGAACCGACGCAGGAGCCCACCCCTTCGGATCCTCCGAAGGAAGAGCCCAAGCCGACCGAGCCTCCGAAGGAGGAGCCGAAGCCCACTGAGCCGCCCAAGGAGGACAAGCCCTCGAAGGAGGAGCAGATCCAGGCGCAGCGGGACAAGGTCATCGAACAGGCGAAGAAGTACGTCGGGACCAAGTACGTCTGGGGCGGCACCACGCCGAACGGCTGGGACTGCTCGGGCTACACGCAGTACGTCTACGGCAAGGCGGGCATCGATCTGCCGCGCACGACGAGCCAGCAGCGCAATGCCGGCAAGGAGATCTCGATCAAGGACGCCAAGCCCGGCGACCTCATCTGGATCCCCGGTCACATCGGAATCATCTCCGAGACCAAGGGCCAGATGTACGATGCGGGCTCGACGCGGACGAACACGACGAAGCGCAGCTACGAGTGGATGCTCAGCCGCGGCGCCAAGGTCATCCGGGTCATCGGCTGATCATCGTGCAGTGATCACTGGGGAGTGACCACTTCACCAGCGGCCCCCGAGACGCACTCGCGTCTCGGGGGCCGCTGCCGTGTGTGCGGTGAACACTGTGTGACCGGGCCTGAACAGAAAGTGAAGTCACGGCATCATCGCGGGAATCCGGCAGACGCACGCGCTACGGTTGAGGGATGGACGCGCGAGAGCGCACGGACGATACGCAGGAGAGGTGATGCCGGTGCGGCGGCTGCACAACACCGTGAAGAACTTCGACTGGGGCACCCCGGACGCGATCCCCGCGATCCTCGGCACCGTCCCGGACGGCACGCCGTGCGCCGAACTCTGGCTGGGAGCGCATCCGCTCAGCCCCTCACGACTCGAACTCTCCGCCGCCCAGGGCTCGCACGGGGCGGTCGGCTACGGACACGTCGGCTCGTCCTCGTCCGTCGACGTCCGCACCTCCGGCCGACTCGACCTCGGACCCAACCTCATCGAGTACATCGCCGGTGATCCCGAGGGGCTTCTCGGACGCGACTCGCTCGAGGTCTTCGGGCCCCGCCTGCCCTTCCTCCTCAAGATCCTCTCCGCGGAGAAGGCGCTGTCGATCCAGGTCCATCCCACCCCGGAGCAGGCCGCCGCCGGATACGCCCGGGAGGAGGAGACGGGACCGGAGCTCGACGCTCCCGACCGCAACTACAAGGACGCCTCGGCGAAGCCCGAGCTCATCTACGCCCTCACGGAGTTCCACGCCCTCTCCGGATTCCGCCCGCGCAAGGCGGTGCGGGCGACCTTCGAGCGGTTCCTCTCCCTGTCACTGTCGGCGTCCGCGCTCGACTTCCTCGGTGAGATCCTCGCGTCGCTCAAGGCGCTCAGCGATGCCAAGGCGTTCGCGCGGACCGTCGAGCTCATCCTCGGCGACGACCGCGCGCCGGGACTCGTCGCGGAGATCGCCGGCCAGGACTTCGCGACCCCGCCGCGCGGGCACGCCTCCCAGCTCGGCACGGCCGTCGATCCGATGCAGACCTTCGTCGAGCTCGTCACCGACTATTCGGACGATCCCGGAGTCCTCGTCGCGCTCATGCTCTGCCGCGTCCACCTCCAGCCGGGCGAGGCGCTCGCGATGGAATCGGGGATCCTCCACGCCTACCTCGGCGGGACGGGGATCGAGATCATGGCCTCGAGCGACAACGTCCTGCGCGGGGGCCTGACGAGCAAGCACGTCGACATCCCCGAACTCACCCGGATCGCGACGTTCGCGGCCGCGCCTCCGCAGCTCCTCGAGCCCGACCGCGACGGCGTCCTCACCGGTGCGACCGAGGACTTCGCACTCCAGGCCCTGCGGTGCCCGCGCCTGACACGCATCGACCGGCGCGGGGCGGCCATCGTGCTGTGCACCTCGGGGACGATCACACTGACGTCGGTCGGGAACTCGACGACGCTGACGCGGGGACAGAGCGTCTTCATCGGCGCCAACGAACCCGCCGTCACGGCCGACGGCCACGGCGACCTCTTCGTCGCGACCACCGGACTCGATCGCGCGCTGCCCTTCGCCTGAGCGGATCGCTCTTCCCCTGAGAGGAGTCCGGAAGGGTCTGCGGGCCGGACAGCGCACGAGGCCGCTGCCCACCGACACTCCGATGGAGCGTCAGCGGGCAGCGGCCTCGTGTCGCGCACGTGCGTCCGCGCTGCCGGCAGTGCGTACCGCCGGCAGCGAGCCGCGCGGGTCTCAGACGTCGGGGACGGTGATGGTCGTGACGTCGTCGGGGACGATCACCTCGGCGCCGGTCTTCTCCTTGACCTCCTCGACGGTGACTCCCGGTGCGAGCTCGACGAGGGTGAAGGCGTCACCGGAGACATCGAGGACGGCGAGGTCGGTGATGACGCGTTCGACGACGCCCTTGCCCGTCAGCGGCAGGTCGCAGGCGCCGAGCAGCTTGTGCGTGCCGTCCTTCGCGACGTGGTCCATGACGACGATGACGCGCTTGGCGCCGTGGACGAGGTCCATCGCACCGCCCATGCCCTTGACCATCTTGCCGGGGATCATCCAGTTCGCGATGTCGCCGTTGACCCCGACCTGCATCGCGCCGAGGATCGCGGCATCGATCTTGCCACCGCGGATCATGCCGAAGCTCGCCGCCGAATCGAAGTACGAGGCGCCCGGCAGCATCGTCACGGTCTCCTTGCCCGCGTTGATGAGGTCGGGGTCGAGCTCGTCCTCAGTCGGGTACGGCCCGACGCCGAGGAGGCCGTTCTCCGACTGGAGGACGAGCCGCACCCCGTCGGGCACGTAGTTCGGGACGAGGGTCGGCATGCCGATGCCGAGATTGACGTAGCTGCCGTCGGCGAGCTCCTGCGCCGCGCGCGCGGCCATCTGGTTGCGTGTCAGTGCCATGGTCGGCTCTCCTCAGGCGTTCGCGGCGGTCGGGGTCGGGCGGAGGGTGCGCTTCTCGATCGGCTTGTCGGCGATCTGCTCCGCCGTCAGCGGGACGACACGGTGGACGAAGACACCGGGCAGGTGCACCTCGTCGGGATCGATGTCACCGGGTTCGACGAGCTTCTCGACCTCGGCGATCGTGATCCGACCGGCCTGCGCGGCCGGGGGATTGAAGTTGCGGGCCGAGGAGTGGAAGACGAGATTGCCGTCGCGGTCGCCGACGGCGGCGCGGACGAGGGCGTAGTCGGGGGCGAGCGACTCCTCGAGGACGTAGGTCTTCTCCTCGCCGAAGGTGTCGAAGACCCGGGTGTCCTTCGCCGGGGACTCCTTGATGACATTGCCGTCCGCGTCGTACTTCCACGGCATGCCGCCCTCGGCGACCTGGGTGCCCGCGCCGGTGATCGTGTAGAACGCGGGAATGCCCGCACCGCCGGCGCGCAGCTTCTCTGCGAGCGTGCCCTGCGGGGTGAGCTCGACCTCGAGCTCACCGGAGAGGTACTGCCGGGCGAACTCCTTGTTCTCCCCGACATAGGACGCGATGATCCGCCGGATCCGATGGTCGGCGAGCAGCACCCCGAGCCCGCGGCCGTCGACGCCCGCGTTGTTCGAGATCACCTCGAGGTCTGTCGTCCCCTGTTCCCTGATCGCGCGGATGAGGAATTCGGGGACTCCGACGACCCCGAATCCGCCCACGGCGATCGACGATCCATTGGCAATATCGGCCACCGCTTCTGCGGGCGTATCAACTACTTTGTCCATGTCCCCAGTCTGCCACGGACCTCACCGAGCTCCCGTGCGAGGTCCGCGATGCGAGCCTCATCGACTCCCGTGCCGAGCACGGTCTCACCGCCGCCGAGGAGGTGGCCGAGCAGGTCCGGCCACTGGTCCTCGTGCGGGGTCGAGTGGGAGACGAGGATCCCCGCCGGGCGACCAGCAGGCATCTCCGCAGTCCACGGGATCTCCGTCGTCCCCGCGGGCCCGAGGACCGCGAGGGTGCCCGAGCCGTCGAGGCGGCGCGGGGTGACGTCGGGATACGCGCGGATCGCGGAGTTGACGTCGATGAAATCGGCATCGACCGGAGTGCTCAGCGCCAGGGCGGGGGGATTGAAGACGAAGATCTCCTCCGCCGAGGCGATCGCCGGGTCCGATTCGAACCCGAGCGGGACGAGCGCGTGGAAGTCCCCGTCCGGAACGGCCGACTGCTCGCCCCCGGCACCACCCTGCGCGCCGAGGACGACACGGCCACCGGCGAGGAGGACGCTGAGGATCGCGACGAGCTCGCGCCAGTGGAGACCGCCGGGCAGCGGGACGAAGAGGGTGAAGTCGGGGCCGAGATCGTAGTCGCCGAAGAGACCGACTCCCTTATTCACCCAGTTCGCGATGACCGGGCCGGTGAGGTCGAGGGTGTCGAAGTTGGGCCCGCGCCAGAAGAGCACCGGGCCGCCGGTGCGAGCGAGGCGGGTGAGATCCATGGGTCCTGCTTTCTCAGCGTGTGCTGTCGGGGGATCAGTGCGTGCTGTCGGGGGAGAGGAGACCGATGTCGATCGTCACTCCGCGCGGGAAGCTGCCGAGATCCCCCTCGGCCCAGTGCCACTTCGTCGTCGCGGAGAGATCCTCGGCGAAGAGCGCGGTGTGCATGCGCTCGACGAGGGAGCCGAGGCCGACCATCGCCTCGAGGATCGGCGGTCCGTCGGCCTGGGTCGTCGCCGGGGAGGTCGAGGGGCTCATGATGATCCGCGAGCCGGACCCCTCGATGCGCATCCGCCAGGCCGCATGACCGGGGGTGCGCGCGTTGCCGCCGCGGACGACGCGGATCGCTCGGGAGACGCGCTCGAGGATGTCGTCGCCCCCGTCCCCGGCAGGAGCACGGCCGGGCACGGAGTCGACGCCGAGCCCGCGCTGGATCGCCTCGACGTGTCCGAAGCGGAACCAGTCCTCACCGAGGTCCCGGCACAGCGCCTTCGCTCCATCGCCACCGTTGTCGAGGTAACCGCCGGCACCGCGGATCAGCGCCATCGGCAGACCGCGGGCGGCCCCCTTGACGAGGTCGGCGGCGGCGGCGATCTCATCGCCGACGGCCCGCACGGTCACCGTCTGCACGCGCCCGTCGTCGTCGGGCAGTCCGCGCTGATCGTCGAGGCCGGAGAACCCGGAGAGGCCGAGCGCGATGTCGCCGACCCCGACCCGCCACGGCCGCGAGGTCGTATCGGAGACGACGACGCCGATGCGCACTGCGAAGGCCTCCTCGACCCGGGCGCGCAGCCGGGCGGCGGACCGGTCGGCGTCGGTGGGGTGGAGGACGACGTCGCCTCCGGAGTTCGACTGGTCGAGACCGGCCGCGGCCTGCACCGTGCCGGCCTGAGTCCGCACGACCTGGACCGTCGTTCCCGAGGCATAGCTGCGTTCGGCCACGAGGTGGGTCGAGGACGCTCGGACGAGGTCTTCGAACTCGGCCCGATCGGCCACCGAGGTCAGGCGTCCGTCGGCCTTCGACACGACCTTCGAGGCGATGACGAGGATGTCGCCGTCCTTGAGATCGATGCGGTTGCGCCGCAGACTGGTGATGAGGATGCCCGCGAGGTCCGAACCGGGCCGGATGTCCTCATCGAGGGGAGGCGCGTAGACGGTCAGCAGTCTGTCGTTCATGCCTGCTCGCGGACCGTCACCCTGGCTCATTCCTCCATATTCCCATCACAGCCGAACGAATCCGAAATTCTCACGATCCCATCAGGTGGGCACCATGGATTGTGGCAGGTGCGCATGCCGGTCACCATATCTTGTGTTCGCGGCGCGTGTGTATGTGAAGGTGTGTTCGAATACGCGGTTTCTCCCCGCTTGGATACTGCACGAGGGCTTGACTCAGCGGTAATGACACGCGTGTAATTTATACCTAAGGGGAACGCGCTTAGCACGAATTCTCGGATTCGCATGGCACAACACGCTGAGCGTGAGAAAGGGGAGAACCGTGCAGAGCGCACAGAGCAAGAGACTGGAAGACGAGGAGTTCGTCTCCGTACCGGGGGTGACCTCCCGCAGCGCCGGCGACTGGTTCGTCGAACCCGGCGCCCGCACACCGGACACGCTGCCGGACCCATTGGCGATCGATCCGAACGACCTCACACCGCTGCCCGTCGACGATGCGGCAGTGTCGCCGCTCTCGCTCCTCCTCGGCGCCGCCGAAGACGGCGAACTGTCGTGGCAGGACCAGGCGCTGTGCGCCCAGACCGACCCTGAGGCGTTCTTCCCGGAGAAGGGCGGATCGACCCGCGAGGCCAAACGCGTCTGCGAGTCCTGCGAGGTGCGCTCCGAATGCCTCGACTACGCGCTGGCCAACGACGAGCGGTTCGGGATCTGGGGCGGCATGTCCGAGCGCGAACGCCGTCGACTCAAGAAGCGAGTCGTGTGAGACCTGCCGTCACGGTCGTCGTCATCTCCGGCGACGACTCCCGCAAGGCCGAGCTCGAAACCACCCTGGGCAGGATCCACCCCGAGATCCCCGTCGTCGATCTCGGGGGCCTTGCCGTCTCCGAGGCGCTGGCCCTGCCGGCCGTCGCCGGCAGCGACTACCTGTGGTTCCTCACACCCGACTCCCGTCCCGCGCCCGGGTGCCTCGACGAGCTCCTCGATGCGATGAGCGCCGCGGACTCGGTCGCCGCGGTCGGGCCGAAGCTCTTCAGCGGCGAGCGGATCGTCTCCGCCGGGGTGACGACCACCTCGGCGGGGGTGCGCGTCAATCCTGTGGGGTCGGGAGAGCTCGACCAGGGACAGCGGGACGGGGAATCCGAGACGCTCGCGCTCGACCTGCCCGGCATGCTCATCGCCACCGGCGACCTCGATCGCATCGGCGCTCCCAGCCGCGGACTCGGCCCGGCCTACCGCGGCATCGAATACTCCCGTCGCCTCCGCGACCTCGGACGGCGGGTGGCACTCGCCCCCGGCGCTCGACTCGACATCTCGTCGGCCGAGGCGGCTCAGCTCGGCACCTCGGCCAAGCCCCCGTCCTCGCGCGGCCAGGTGCGCACCGAACAGCGCTACCGGCTCAGCCTCGCCCGGCCCGGCCTCGTCCCACTGCTCATCACCCTGGCCGCGACCCAGCTCGGTTCCGGGCTGCTCTCCCTGCTCGGCAATGACGTCCGCACCGCCGGCTGGCGCTTCGCCGCGCTTGTCGGCCTGCCCGCCGACGTCCGCGCGACCGCCCGCCTGCGCCGGGCCAACGCGAAACGCGGCCGGCTCGCGAAGCGCGCGAACACCGCGCACCTCGACTCGCTCTTCGCCGACCCCGAGGAACTCGCCGTCCACCGGCGCAGCATGGCCGCGCGCGGCGCCGGGACCGGCTCCGGCGACGGCGACCACGACTCCCTCGACGAGGCCGACCTCAATCAGGTCGGTGACACCGAGGAGGCCATCGACTCGTTCTCCCGCCTCGAGGTCAGCGGCGGCGCCGGCATCTTCACGCACCCGCTCTTCCTCCTCATCCTCGCCTCCGGTCTGCTCAGCGGCCTCGTCTCGCACCGGCTCGTCGGTCCCGGACACCTCGTCGGGGGTGCGCTGGGGTCGACCGACATCGGCTACGGGGAGCTCGTCACGCGGCTCCTCGGCGGCTTCCTCGACGCCGGCACGGGCATCGACGCCCCGGCCGATCCGCTCCAGCTCGTCCTCGCGGTGCTCGGTCTGCCGTTCCTCGGCAACCTCGACGTCGCGGTCCGCGTCCTCATCCTCGCCGCCCCGATCGCGGCGGCGATCGCCGCGTACGCGTGCGCCGGCATCCTCGTGTCCGGCAAGTGGGTCCGCGGTTTCGCCGGTCTCCTGTGGCTCGTCGCCCCGCTCTTCGTCATGGGGCTCTCGACCGGCCGCCTCGGCGTCATCCTCGTGTGGATCGCCGCACCGCTGTTCATCATCGCGCTCACCCGCAGCCTCCGCACCGGCTCGGTCTCGGCGGCCGCGGCGGCCGGGCTGCTCCTCGTCGTCATCATCGCCGGCGTCCCGCTCATGCTCGTGGTCGGCCTCGTCCTCACGATCGCCCTCGTGGTCCGCCGGCGGGGTCTGCGTCATCTCTGGCTGCTCGCCCCGACCCTTGTGCTCACGTGGCCGTGGCTCGCCGGGGTCGTCACCCACCCCGGCACCCTGTTCGTCATGCCCGGTCAGACGCTGTCGCCGGGCACCGCTCCGACGTATCTCCTCGCTGTCGGGTTCCCCGCCCCGCTCGATCCCACGTGGCTGACAGGACTGCTCGAACCGCTCGGGGTGACCGGCGTCAGCCAGCTGTGGGCGCTCGTCATCGTCCTGCCGATGCTCCTGCTCGCCTTCCTCACCCTCATCGAGGCCAGGATCCCGCTCACGGTGCTCACCTGGGCGGTCGGGCTCTACCTCACCGGCCTCGTCGTCTCGATCATCCAGGCGCACCTGCCCGCCCAGGTCGGCCCGTTCGCGCTCATCGGGTCGTACCCGGCGGCCGGAGTGACGCTGACGAGCATCGGTGCGATCGCGCTCCTCGTCCTCGGCGCCGACCGCCTCACCGCGGCCCCGCGCAGAGTCTCCCGGGTTCCCCTGCGCGTGCTCACCGGCCTCGTCGCCGTCGCCGCCGTCGGCCTCGCCGTGCTCGGCACCGGTCCTGCCTCCGAGGCGGTGTCGACGACGGAGGACGGCACTGTTCCCGCCCTCGCCGCCGACCGGGCCGCCGGACCCACGGAGGCCCGCACGCTGCGCCTCGACGCCGTCGACGGCGACGTGCTCGCCACCCTGCTCTCGACCGCTGACGGCACCGTCATCGGCACCTCGACCGTGGCCTCCGCCGAGGCGGTCGGCGGTCCGCCGTGGCAGCGGCGACCGCTGCCCATCGGCGAGGACGAGGTCCTCGTCGCCCAGGCCGCGGCCGCGCTGTCGGCCGACGACGCCGGCGACGTCCGCGAGCTGCTCGGCCGCCTCGGCGTCGATTTCGTCCTCGTCGACGAGGACGACGCCGCGCTGCGCTCCTCCGTGGCCGCAGCGACCGGCCTCGTCGAGGTCGGACCGACGGATGCGGGTGTGCTCTGGAACGTCGACAAGCCCTACAGCGGCCGCTTCCTCGTCCGCGAACCCGACGGCACGCTGTCGACGGCACCGCGCTCCGGGGAGACGATCGACATCGCGCCCGGCGCGGACGGGCGCACGCTCGTCGTCGCCGAGGCCGCACACGGGACGACCGCGAGCATCGACGGAGAGGACCTCCCGCGCCCGGCCGAACCGGATCAGGCGTGGGATGAGCAGTTCACCCTGCCGGCCGCGGGCGGCACCGTCGAACTCGACGATGCGTCACCGCTGATGGCGGCCGGGGTCATCGCCGGCTGGGTGCTCGGTCTCCTCTGCCTCATCGTCGCCCTGCCCATCGGCAGCCGCCGCCCCGGCCCGAACCGTGCCATGCGGCGGGCCGAGCCGGCGACCCCACGAGGGGAATCCGAGACCGCGGCGCAGCGCACCGCCCCTGACGACACCGCCACTGAAGGCACCCCCGCTGACGACAGGGCACCACTGGACGGCTCGTCGGCTGACGGTGCCGCAACGGACAAGTCGGAGGAGAGAGCATGAGGCTCGGCCGCAGCACCGTGACATTCGCAGCGATTGCCGTTCCCGGCATCCTCATCGCCACGACGTCGTTCCTCACCCCGCTGCCGGCGGGCACGCTCAGTCGCAGCCCCGAACAGGTGCGCATGCCGACCGCAGACACCCAGGTGATCTGCCCGGGACCGCTGCTCACCGATCAGGCCGCCGAGGGCACCGACGCCGAGTTCGTCGACGATTCGAACGTCAGCACCCGCGTCGTCTCCGCGACCGCCCCGATCAGTGCCGCCGACGGCTCCGTGAGCGCCTCGCGTCTCCAGGTCGCCACCCTCGGCGGGTCCCCGGACTTCGACAACCCCGCTTCAGGAGGTTTCGTCTCCGGCGACGATGCGGTCGAGAACACGAAGATCGTCACCGGCTTCGCCCGTCCCGGAGCCCCCGCCCTGACCACGGCGCTCCAGACCGTCGAAGGCACCTCCGGGGACCTCACGGGGCTCGCCACCCTCACATGCGCGGCACCCGCGGCGAACTTCCGGATCGTCGCCGGATCGGGTGAGGCGGGATCGAACTCGCAGCTGCTGCTGAGCAACCCCGGCAGCGTGCCCGTCCAGGCCCAGGTCCAGGTGATGACCCCCTCGGGATCGCGGGGTGAACCGACCGAGCTGAGCATCCGGGCCGGCTCCCAGCGGGCCGTCCGCCTGGCCGGACTCGCCGCGGGCGCCCCCGAACTCGCCGTCGACGTCTCCGTCGACGGGGGAGTCCTCGCCGGCTCGATCCAGGAGACGAAGCTCGACGGGCTCACCCCGCAGGGCATCGACCTCGCCGCGCCGGGGGCACCGGCCGCGAACCAGCAGGTCCTCACGGGACTCGACGGCAGGAGCGTGCGCGTGCGCGTGGCCAACCCCGGTGACGATCTCGCCGAGGTGGCCCTCAAGGCCTACGGTCCCGACGGGGAGGTCGACATCCCCCGTTCGGCGCTCACCGTCGTCGCCGGGGGCGTCGCCGAGGCCGACCTCGGCGAGCTCACGGCCACGAGCCTCGTCCTCCAGTCCGACCAGCCCGTCCAGGCCTCGGCATCCGTGGCGACGAATCCCGACGGGGGAGCCGGCGACTTCGCGACGATCACCGCCACCGAAGGCCTCGCCGACGCACAGCTCATGGCCCTGCCGCGGACCGGGACCGCACAGCTCTTCCTCTCCCCGGGGCAGGGGCAGGTGCAGGTCAGCGGCATGCTCGACGACGGCTCCCTGACCGACCCGCGCACCGTCGACCTCAACCCGACCGCGACGACGACCCTGGCTCCGGCCGAGATCTCCTCCGAAGCGGTGCGCGCCCTCGTCATCAGCGGACAGGGCGCTGCCGGGTCACAGGCCGACGGCGTCCATGCGAGCCTCGTCGTGACCTCGGACAGCGGGCTGTCGGCAGTCATGCCCGCGCCGGCCCCGGCCGGCGTCGCCTACCGCGACATCCGACTCGACTGAGGAGCCGGCTCGGCCGCAGGCCGGCTGTGTCGTTCAGCCCTGCGCGCCGCGCAGCAGCGCGACCTGGTCGGCGATCACCTCGGCGATGAGGGTCTCCCGTGTCCCGCCGAGGCTGTGGTATTCGATGGGCCGACGATAGAGCACGATGTGCGTGCGGCGCTGCGGGGTCGCGGGGAACACCCGACCGAAGCTCGGCTCCGTCGACCCCGGCGGGGGGACGACATCGATGGCGAGGACCACCTCGGCGAGGAGATCGGGCTCCTGCTCACGGTGCCGGGCGAACTCCTCGGCGGCGACCCGCGCGAAGGACTCCGCCCGGGTCGCGCGCGCGGGGACATTCGCGCGGAAGAGGGGGGACCTCAGGCCCCGTCCGTGCCGGTCCCGGCGGCGTCTGAAGCTCATGGTCGATGATTCTACCGAGACCCCTGCCCGTCCGCGGAGGAAACCCGCAGAACTCGTCGGCCGCTCGGCCCGGCCACCGGGGAACGGCCAGTGACAGCGTGTAAAGTGAACGACTGTGTCAGCCTTGCGAACGTGCTCGAAAGTCAGCTGCTCGCGCAGCGCCTCCGCGACCATGACCTATGTGCATGCGGACGCGTGTGTCGTCGTCGGTCCCCTCGCCCGCCGCGCCGAACCCGGCGCCCACGACCTCTGCGCCGATCACGCCGCCCGGCTCACCCCGCCGGTGGGCTGGGAGCTCATCCGCATCGGCGCGTCCGAGGAACCGCCCGAGCGCACCCATGACGATCTCCTCGCGATCGCCGACGCGGTGCGCGAGGCCGCGGCGACCCCCGCACCTGGCCGCGCGAGCGGACCGCGCGCCGTCGACGCCGACACCGACTCCGACGCCGATTCCGGGCAGGGCCGCAAGCACGGTCACCTGCGCATCATCGGCCCGTGAGCGCCTCCGACGATCTCCACGAAGGACACCCCATGACCCTCCCCGCCTCCCGTGCCCGCGCCCTGGCCACCGCCGTCGGCGCCTACGACATCCGCGGGAGGATCCCCGACGAACTCGACGACGACATCCTCTTCGCCCTCGGCTGGGCCACGGCCACCGCGATGGCGGAGATCCACGGCAGCACCGAGGTCGTCGTCGGCCATGACATGCGCCCGAGCTCCCCGGGATTCGCCGGGGCCTTCGCCGCGGGCGTCGCCGCCGCGGGTCGGCGCCCGGTCCTCCTCGGCCTCTGCTCGACCGACCAGCTCTACTTCGCCTCCGGGATCTTCGACCTGCCCGGGGCGATGATCACCGCGAGCCACAATCCCGCCGACTACAACGGGATCAAGATCTGCGGCCCCCGTGCCGGCGGCGTCAGCCTCGACTCCGGACTCGGACGGATCCGCGACCTCGCCCCCGACGCCCCGGCGCCTGAGCCGGAGGCCGCCCCGGTGCCCGTCGACGAGCGCGCGGCGGCGACGATGCGGGGCAGCTATGCCCAGCGCATCCGTCAGCTCACCCACGTCGACGGCGTGCGCGGTCTGCGCGTCGTCGTCGACTGCGGCAACGGCATGGCCGGACGGCTCCTCGACGAGGTCTTCGGCACCGCCGCGGGGCTGCCCGAGCTCGACCTCGACGTCATCGGCCTCTACACCGAACTCGACGGGACGTTTCCCAACCATGAGGCCAACCCCCTCAAACCCGAGAACCTCGTCGACGTGCAGAGGGCGGTCGTCGAGTATGGCGCCGATCTCGGGCTCGCCTTCGACGGCGACGCCGACCGGTGCTTCTTCATCGACGAGACCGGAGCGACGCTGTCGGCCTCGGCCGTCGGCGCTCTCGTCGCCGAACGCGAGATCACCCGCGCCCGGGCCGCCGGCGCCCAGACGCCCGCGGTCATCCACAACCTCATCACCTCCCGCAGCGTCCCCGAGGCGATCGCCGCCGCCGGCGGTCGCGCGATCCGCTCGAAGGTCGGCCACTCCGGGATCAAGACCCTGATGCGCGAGGAGCACGCGGTCTTCGCGTGCGAGCACTCCGCGCACTTCTACTTCGAGGAGTTCTACGGCGCGGATTCGGGCATGCTCGCCGCCTGCCACCTCATCACCGCTCTCGCCACCGCCGGCGGCCTGGCCTCGAGCCTCGTCGCCGCCTACGACACCTACCGCCAGTCGGGGGAGATCAACTTCACCGTCGCCGATCCCGATGCCGTCCTCGCCGCGTTCGCCGCGGCCGCCGCCGACTTCGGTCCCGGGCGCATCGAGGAACTCGACGGGATCAGCGTGCAGGGCGAGGACTGGTGGGTCAACCTGCGCAAGTCGAACACCGAGCCGCTCGTGCGGCTCAACGTCGAAGCGCCCGACGAGGCGCGCGTGCGCGAACTCACCGACCTCGCCACCGTCATCGTCTCCGGCCGGGCCGCCTGAGCCTGCCGCACCGACACTCAGCCGCACTGACTCTCAGCCGCACCGACACCCCACCGCACAAGGAGGCACCGTGCTCGAACCCACTGACTTCCAGGTCGCCGATCTCAGTCTCGCCGAGGCGGGTCGCCATCAGATCCGACTCGCCGAACGCGAGATGCCCGGTCTCATGGCTCTGCGCGAGGAGTACGCGGAACAGGCTCCGCTGGCCGGTGCCCGCATCGCCGGCAGCCTCCACATGACGGTGCAGACGGCCGTGCTCATCGAAACGCTCGTCGCCCTCGGCGCGCAGGTGCGCTGGGCGAGCTGCAACATCTTCTCGACCCAGGACGAGGCCGCGGCGGCCGT
The DNA here is from genome assembly GCF_006489205.2 of Brevibacterium sp. XM4083. Lineage (GTDB taxonomy): Bacteria > Actinomycetota > Actinomycetes > Actinomycetales > Brevibacteriaceae > Brevibacterium. Next base: position 223,320 of record NZ_VFYR02000005.1, read on the forward strand.
CGTCGTCGGTCGCGGCACCCCCGAGGCCCCCGAGGGCGTGCCCGTCTTCGCGTGGAAGGGCGAGTCCCTGCCCGAGTACTGGTGGGCCGCCGACCGGATCTTCGACTTCGCCGACGGACCCAATCTCATCCTCGACGACGGCGGGGACGCGACGATGTACGTCCTTCAGGGTGCGGCCGCCGAAGCGGCCGGACGCGTGCCGAGCGCAGCCGAGGACGATCCCGAGGAGTACCAGGCGTTCCTCGCCCAGCTCGAATCCGCGATGACCGCGGCACCCGGGCGCTTCACCGCGCTGGCCGCCGGCATCCGCGGAGTGAGCGAGGAGACGACGACCGGAGTCAACCGGCTCTACCGCCTCGCCGAGGCGGGGGAGCTGCCGTTCCCCGCGATCAACGTCAACGACTCCGTGACGAAGTCGAAGTTCGACAACCGCTACGGCATCCGCCATTCCCTGCCCGATGGGCTCAACCGCGCCACCGACGTCCTCATCGGCGGCAAGATCGCCGTCATCGTCGGCTACGGCGACGTCGGCAAGGGCGCCGCCGAGGCGCTGCGCGGTCAGGGGGCACGGGTCGTCGTCACGGAGATCGACCCCATCTGCGCCCTCCAGGCGACGATGGACGGCTACCAGGTCGCCCTCCTCGACGATGTCGCCGCCGAGGCCGACATCGTCATCACGACGACCGGCAACACCCGGGTCGTCGGCGTCGAGACGCTCCAGCGGCTCAAGTCCGGGGCGATCGTCGGCAACGTCGGGCACTTCGACGACGAGATTGACCTCGCCGGTCTGCGCCGCCTGCCCGGGGTGTCGACGATCGAGATCAAACCGCAGGTCCACCAGTGGACGGTTCCCGTGCCCGCCGAGCTCGGACTCGATCGGGAGACCACGGAGATCCTCGTCCTCTCCGAAGGCCGCCTGCTCAACCTCGGCAATGCCACGGGCCACCCGTCGTTCGTCATGAGCGCCTCGTTCAGCAACCAGGTGCTCGCCCAGATCGAACTGTGGGCCGCGCACTCCGACTACGACAACTCGGTGCACCGGCTGGCGAAGGAGCTCGACGAGAAGGTCGCCCGCCTCCATCTGCCCGCCCTCGGAGCGCGCCTGAGCGAGCTGACGAAGGAGCAGGCCGAGTACATCGGCGTCGACGTCGCCGGTCCCTTCAAACCCGATCACTACCGGTACTGAGGCGGGCGCAGCCTCGTCAGCGGCGGTGCTCGCCCGGCGTGGTCTCGGCACGCATCCGCAGGCCGTGCGGCAGATGGTCGATGCCGGCGCGGAACCGGCGTGCCTGCGCATCTCGGCGCTGCTGCTTCGCGGCCTCGGTCACCCGCTGCCGGTGGGCGATCGCGGAGAGGAACTGCTCGGGCAGGGTGCCCTCCGGCGGGGCGGGGGCGACATGGGGATTGAGCTCCGTGGCGAGTTCGATGGCCCGCTGCCACCGGGACTCGTGGCTGAGGTTCGGGGCGATCGCGAGGAACGCGACGATGCGCCGGTGCAGTCCCGTCGGCACCGCGGAGACATCGGTCTCGCTCAGCCACTGGACGAGCTGCGGGGCGACGTGGGTGGTGACCGGCGGGGGCGGGCTCGTGCGTTCGCTCACCGCAAGCGTCCCGGCCAGATAGTCGCCGAGGCGCTTGGTCTGCGGTGAGACGAGACCGGAGAGCGCGGCGAGCCCGCCGCCGGTCGCGAGCACCTCGAAGGGCCACAGGAGCGCGCGGATGACGGAGTGCCGCACCCGGATCGCCCCGCCGTCGTCGCGGACGATGCGCAGACCGAGGATGAGCTTGCCGACCGACCGGCCCTTCGTGAGCACCTCGACGAGCATCGGCAGGAGGACGAAGACGCTGATGCTCATGATCGTCATCACCGACCCGAGGATGAGGGTGTTGACCTCGACGATCCGCAGAAGCAGCCAGAACATGCCGATGAGCAGACCGATGTTGACGAGGCTGTAGATGAGCCAGTCGATGGCGCAGCTGAGCGCCCGGGCGGCCAGCGCTGCCGGCTGGACGCTGAGTTCGACGGCTTCACCGGTCACGAGAGTGCTCACCCCACCATCCTGGCACACCGAGGCGGTCGCCCGCCTGCGGCACAGACTCGGACCGGTTCCCGATCGTCTAGGGTGGAGGCATGGATCCGAACCTGCTGGCCGAGATGCACGGCGAGAACTGGCGGGAGCTCGCGGATCTCGCGAAGCGCAATCGGCTCGATCCGGCGCAGTCGCAGCGCTTCCTCGACCTCTACCGGGCGGCGTCGAAGGACCTCTCCCAGATCATGACGGTTGCCCCGGACTCCCTCGAGGCGGCGCGGCTCTCGGCGATCGTCCACCGGGCGCGGAACCACCTCTCGTCGGTGCCGGCCGGCGGTCTGTCCGGCATCGCCCGCTACTTCGCCATCGCACTGCCGCTGTCGATCTACCGGCTGCGCTGGGACTTCGTCGTCATCGCCCTCGCGTTCCTCGCCGCCTCGGTGCTCGCCGGGGTGTGGGCGGGCACCCACCCGGAGGTCCTCGACACGTTCGGCGACTACGAGTACCGGCGGCAGTTCGCCGAACAGGACTTCGTCGAGTACTACAAGGAGAACCCCAACGGCTTCTTCGCCATCGGCGTGTGGACGAACAACGCGTGGATCGCCGTGCAGTTCGTCCTCCTCGGCGTCACCGGTGTCTTCGTCCTCCAGGGACTGCTCCTCAACGCCGTCAACGTCGGCTTCTCCGGGGCGATGATGTTCGAGTTCGACCGCGGTGCCGACTTCTTCCTCTACATCCTTCCCCACGGCATCCCGGAGATCAGCTGCATCCTGCTCGCCGCGGCCGCCGGCCTGCGGCTCTTCTTCGCCTGGGTGATCCCCGGCCCGCAGCTGCGCCGCACGAAGCTCGCCCGGGAGGCGCGCTCTCTCCTCGTCGTCGCCGGGGGACTCGTCATCATGCTCTTCCTCTCGGGTCTCATCGAGGGCTTCGTCACGCCCAATCCGCTGCCGCCGGCCCTGAAGATCGCGATCGGCGTCGCCTACACGGCCGCCATCGTCGTCTACGCGGGAACGCTCGGAAGGCGAGCAGCCCGGGCGGGGCTGTCGGCGGACCTCGAGGACCACGAGGCGGGTTACGCGATCGTCGCCACCGACCGGTGACCGCGCCGAGAGGACGGTCCCGCGCCGAGGCGGTGGTCGGCAGTGCCCGTGCGGCTCAGAGTCGGCCGGTGGCCTTGAGCCCGATGTAGAGGTCGGCGAGCGCTCCGGGCAGGCGCTCGGGGGTCGCTGCGACCGAATCGACGCCGATCCCGCGCAGCCGGGCACGCAGGGCCTCCACCGTGAGGAGCTCGGCGGCTGCCGCGGCTGCGGTGTAGACCTCGGTGGCGTCGCCGCGGCGGGCGGCGAGGTCGTCGAGGTCGGGGTCGGCGACGGAGGCGACGACGACGCGGTGGCGGCTCATCAGCGTCGGGAGGACGGGGAGGATCTCCTCGGCCACGGTCGCCTCGTCGAGGGCAGTGATGACGACGACGAGGGCGTGCTGCCGCGAGGTCGCGAGCACGCTGGCAGCGATCTGCTCCCAGTCGGCGTCGTAGAGCTCGGGGTGGACGGGGGTGAGCGCGACGGAGAGGTCGTGGACCGGGTCGGAGGAGCGGTGGCTCGAGGCGGTCGCGCGCACCCGGGCATCGGCGACGATGACGTCGACGCGGTCGCCGGCCCCGGCGGCGAGGGCCGTGAGCAGGAGAGCGGATTCGAGGGCGGCGTCGAAGACCGTGCCCGCACCGCTGCGGCGGGCGGCGAGCCGGGAGGAGTCGACGACGATGACGACCCGGCGATCGCGCTCCGGGCGCCATGTCTTGACGATGAGGTCCTGGGCGCGGGCACTGGCCCGCCAGTCGATCGACCGGACGTCGTCGCCGTCGACGTAGTCGCGCAGGGAATCGAACTCGGTGCCCATGCCGCGGATCATCACCGCCGACCGCCCTTCGAGCTCCCGCAGCTTCTGCACCTTCGACGGCAGCTCCCGGCGGGAGACGAAGGGCGGCAGGACCCGGATCGCCGCGGGGACGTCGACGCTCTTCTGCCGCCGGACGAGGCCGAGGGCAGTCGCCGTGCGCAGCGTCACCTGATCGGCGGCGAGGGCACCGCGTCTGCGGGGAGTGAACACGGTCGTGATCTCCCGCGTCTCACCGGGATCGAGGGTGAGCGCGGTCCGGGTGCTGTGGGCTCCGGCGCTCGGGGCCCACGCGTCGCGCACGTGCAGCCGGATCCGCCGGGGCGAATCGTTGACGAGGGTGAGTGTGGCCGTGGTGTCCTCGCCGAGGCGGACCATCGGCCCCGGCGTGCGCTGGAGGCCGATGAGGCGCGGGGCGGGGGCGAGCCGCCAGTCGACGACGGCGACGACGGCGATGACCCCGGCGACGATGAGCGCGCTCGGCCACCCCGGGACGAGCATCACCGGCACGATCCCGAGGAGGGTGAGGAGAAGCAGACGAGAGGTCATTCAGCGGGGGACCTCGGTGGTCGCGACGATCGAGTCGAGGACCTGGCCGACGTTCAGCCCGTCCATCTGCGCCTCCGGACGGAGGATGACCCGGTGGCCCAGGGTCATCGGCACGAGGAACTTGACATCGTCGGGGGTGACGTAGTCACGACCGGCCAGCCAGGCCAGGGCGCGAGCGGCGGCGAGCATCCGCGTCGCCCCGCGGGGTGAGACGCCGAGTGCCAGGGACGGCGCCTGCCGGGTGGCGCGGGCGAGATCGACGATGTACGTGATGATCTCCGGTGCGATGTGGACGGTCGCCACCGCCTGCCGGGCCCGGGCGATCATGTCGCGGTCGAGCACGGGGCGCAGCCCCGCGTCGTCGAGGCGGCCGGCGTCGAAGCCGTGGGCGTGCCGGTCGAGGATCTCGAACTCGCGGTCGCGATCGGGCAGGGTGAGGACGAGCTTGAAGAGGAACCGGTCGAGCTGGGCCTCCGGCAGCGGGTAGGTTCCCTCGTACTCGAGGGGGTTCTGCGTGGCGGCGACGATGAAGGGCTCGGGCAGAGCCCGGGAGCGGCCGCCGACGGAGACCTGATGCTCCTCCATCGCCTCGAGCAGCGCCGACTGCGTCTTCGGCGGCGTCCGGTTGATCTCATCGGCGATGAGGACGTTCGTGAAGACGGGCCCGCTGCGGAACTCGAAGTCCGAGGTGGCAGCGTCGAAGACGAGCGACCCGGTGACGTCGGAGGGCATGAGGTCGGGGGTGAACTGGATGCGCGTGTGATCGAGGTCGACGGCCGTGGCGAAGCTGCGCACGAGCAGGGTCTTCGCCACCCCGGGCACGCCCTCGAGGAGCACATGGCCCTGGCACAGCAGGGCGAGCAGCAGGCCGGTGACCGCATCGTCCTGGCCGACGACGGCCTTGCCGATCTCACCGCGCACCGCGGCGAAGGCCGCCGCGAGCGGGTCGGCGGGAGACTCGGCCGGTGGGACGGCCGGTGCCTGCGGGGGAGTCGAGGGGCGAGCGGGGTGGCTGCTGGTCATGGGATCTCGCTTTCGATGACATCGATGAGGTCGACGACCTCGGTGAGTTCGCGGTCGGTGGCGGGGGCGGCGGTGACGAACGCCCAGGTCACCTGCGTGGGGTCGCGGCCTGTCGCGCCGGCGATCCGAGTGAGGAGGACATCGCGGCCGACCTCGGGACCGAGCGCGAGACGCCCGGCGATGCGCAGCAGCGCCGCGGTGCGCAGCGCGTGGAGGGCCCCGGCGCGGTCGCGACTGCGCTCAGCCAGTGCCGCCCGGCCGAAGACGGTCTCGACGGCGGGCACGACGACGGGCAGGCGTTCGACGGCCAGCGGTCCGAAGCGGCGCCCGAGGACGAGGAGGAGAACGAGGAGGCAGGGGACGAGCCAGCCCGCGCCGGCGAGGAACCAGCTGGGCACGAAGTCGATCGTCGACGGGGGAGGAGCGACATCGGTGCCCTCCCGCGGGTAGTAGACGACGAGGTTCGGAGTCTGCGACAGCGTCGAGAGGGACAGCGCCGCGTTGCCGTCCTCGTCGATCTCGCCGTTGCTCAGCCAGCTGCCGTTGCCGAGGACCGTCAGCGGGACGTCACCGCCGTCGTCGACGACGAGCTGCCCGGCGGGGTCGCTCGGGTCCGCGATGATTCCGGGTCCGGTCTGCGGATAGCAGATGCTGATCTGCCGGTCACCGGGCTCGACGGCAGAGTAGAGGTTCTCACCAGTGCTCACGTCACCGGCCGCCACGGCTGCGGGAAGCCGGCACGCGGGCGCGGACACCGGATCGGGGTCGGCCAGCGGGGAATCGGAGACCGCGGTGGTGAGCCGATCGGTGAACGCGCCGAGGCTGACGCCGGGGTCGACGAGGACGAGCCGGTTGCGCTCCTCGCGCAGGGCCGCGGTCAGCCCGTCGACGTCCCCGGGACTGAGGACGTCGGCACCGGCGGGAATGAGCAGCGTTGTGTCGGGCCGGGCACTCGCCTCCCGGGCCGCATCGAGGCTCTCCGTCGTCACCACCTCGGTGCCGTGGTCGCGCAGGGTCTCGACGAGGGCCTTCATCCCCTCCCGGCCCACCCCGTCGTAGTGGAGCGGGTCCTCCGGGGCGCGGTCGCTGGTCATGAGCATCGTGGCGATGACGGTGATGAGGACGACGACGGCGCCGACGATCCACACCCCGGCCGAGCGCAGCCGGGCGCTCAGCGGCACCGCCGCGGTGCTCCGGGTGCCGCGGGTGGCGACATCGATGGCCGCGCTCATCGTCCCGCCTCGGCGGTCACGGTCCGCGAGACGCCGCCGCTCCGGGCGGCGACGTCACGGTGAGCGGACAGGGCGTCGAGCTCGGCGTCGAGGGCGAGGAACTCGGCGTAGACGCCCGCGAGATCGGTCAGCCCGAGCTCGTCGTCGGGCCCGAACATGAGGTCGTTGAAGACGCGCGAGACCTGCGCCAGCGCGGTCGCGTGAGCGGGCAGGGCGGTGCCGGCGACGCGGGTGATCTCGTTCGCGGTCTGCGCGGCTTCGAGGTCGATGACGTGTCTGAGGCCGAGGACGGCGAAGATCGCCCGGGCCTCGTCGATGACCGCGGTGCGATGATCGCCGCGTTCGTGGGCGGCTCGGGCGCTCTCCCGCCAGGGTTCGGGGCGCGGGGTGGCGACGACGGCGTCGAAGGCCGCCAACGGCATCCGGGCCCGCCGCAGTCCCAGGCGCCGCACCCGCCAGACGATGAGCCCGATGAGCACCGCGACGCCCGCAACGACGAGGAGGAGCAGCCACGGCGAGTTCCCCTTCAGCGCCGCGGAGAGGAGCGTGGCCCAGACATCGCCGAGCCAGCGCCCGAGCTGTTCGAGCGGTGTGAGGTCGTTCTCCGCGTACTCGCTGCGGCTGAGTTCGCGGTTGATCCACTCGCGACCGGTGTCACGGTCGATGACCCCGGAGGCGGCGGAGGCGATGACGGGCGGGATCATGACGCGGCCGCCTCCTCGGTGCGGATGACGACGAGGTCGAAGCCCTCGCTGCGCATCCGGGCATCGAAATAGCTCGCGCACACGAGGCACGAGAAGTAGCCGTAGAGGACGGCGGAGGAGACTGCGGTGAGGGCGAGGACGAGGGCGCCTGCGGTGACCGCGATCGCCGTCATCACCGCGGTGTCCCCGCCGGAGGTCGAGAGGAGCGCGGTGAGGACGATGGTGAGGACGAAGATGAAGGGAGCGATGACGAGCTGGATGAGCTGATTGGCCAGCAGGTACCCGAGTCCGAGCTGGCCGAGGGTCCGCCAGAAGCCGCTGCCGGTCAGCCGCCACGAGCGGGCGAGGGCCGCGCCGATGCCGAGGCCCTCGGCGGCGATCACCGCACCGGTGAAGGCCAGGCGCAGGTTGAGCCAGACGACGGCGAGCACCCAGACACCGAGGAGGATGAGTCCGATGACACCGCCGATGATGGGAGCGCCGAGGAGGCCGGCGGCCACGGCGGGGCCCGCGACCAGCGCCAGCAGCACGGTGTCGATGCCGGTGATGAGCACGGCCGCCCCGATGAGCCGCCAGCGGCGTCCGGCCAGGGCGCGCCAGGCCTGCGTCAGCGTCGTCCGCCGTGCCCCGAAGGAGTTCTCGGCCCCGGGGGCGAGCAGTCCGGCGAGGAAGTGGACGAGCCCGAGGCTGAGCAGGCCGAGGACGAACGATCCGAGCTGCGCGAGGAGCGCGAGGCCCGACATCGCCTCGTCGTCGGCCATGACGTCTGAGAGGAACGGCAGGAAGGTCAGCGTCAGCGCCGTGCCGGCAGCGGTGAGCGCCAGCGTGCCGAGGGTGAAGACGATGAGCGGGGCGCCGATGGCCAGGGATGGGATGAAGCGGAGCAGGCGGAAGCCGGCGTCGAGGACCTCGAAGAACGTCAGGGGACGCTTGGGGAGGATGCCGCGGGGAAGCGGCGGTCGCCACGGCGAATGCCCCGGAGACGGACTGCGAGGCTGCCACCGGCCGGTTCGCCAGTCGACCTGCGAAGTCCATGCGTTCTCTCGTCCCATTGCAGACAATCCTGCCACGGATGGCCGTCACCGGGTGTCCCGGTCGAAACTTCACATGACTTTAAGCGACAATGGAGGTATGAACGCTCGTATCCTCGTAGTTGATGATGACACGGCTCTGGCCGAGATGATCGGAATCGTGCTCAAAAGTGAGGGCTTCGAACCCTTCTTCGCCGCGACCGGCGACCAGGCCTTCGACGAGTTCCAGAAGGTGGGACCCGACCTCGTGCTCCTCGACCTCATGCTGCCCGGCAAGGACGGGCTCGAGGTCTGCCGGGAGATCCGCGACGTCTCCGCGGTGCCGATCATCATGCTCACGGCGAAGTCGGACACCGTCGACGTCGTCCTCGGTCTCGAATCCGGCGCCGACGACTACGTGCCGAAGCCGTTCAAGCCCAAGGAGCTCATCGCCCGGGTGCGGGCGCGTCTGCGCATCTCCGAGCCGCAGGCTCCCGAACTGCTCACCGTCGGCGATGTCGTCGTCGACGTCGCCGGGCACACCGTGACGAAGGGCGGGGCGCCGATCTCGCTGACCCCCCTCGAATTCGACCTCCTCGTCGCCCTGGCCCGCAAGCCCTGGCAGGTGTTCTCGCGTGAGACCCTGCTCGAAGAGGTGTGGGGCTACCGGCATGCTGCCGACACCCGGCTCGTCAACGTCCACGTCCAGCGCCTGCGCTCGAAGATCGAACGCGATCCGGAGAAGCCGGACATCATCGTCACCGTCCGCGGGGTCGGGTACAAGGCGGGCCGAGCGGCGTGAACCCCACCTCCGCCGTGCGCGGAGCCCTCCGCACCACAGCGAACGGACTCACGAGCCTCTGGGCGTTCATCCGCCGGTCGTTCAGCTACTCCCTGCAGGTGCGGATCGTCGTCCTCACCGTGATCCTCACCTCGGTGGCGATCTTCGGTGTCGGCACGTACATGTCCCAGCAGATCTCCCGCGGGCTCTTCGACAACCGGCTCGACTCCCTGTCGAAGCAGGCGGCGACGATCGTCGCCGAACTGCGCAGCGTCGCCCCGGCCGACGGGCAGGCCGTGACCCAGGAGAACCTGTCCTCCCAGCTCTCATCGATCTTCAACCGCTCGACCGGCTCGGTCTACGCGCTCACCCTCCAGCCGCGGGACCCGAACTCGTCGTTCTCGACGATCAGCGTCGGCATGGACTCCTCGGCCGAGTCGGCGGCGGAGATGCCGGTGAGCGCGGATCTGCGGGAGGCGATCGGTCAGGCGCCGACCGATGACATGCTCTACCAGTCGGTGAGCCTGCCGGGCGGGCAGGGGCCGGGCCTGCTCATCACGCAGGAGCTCACAGTGCCTGGGGCCGGGCAGTTCCAGCTCTACTACCTCGGCGATCTGTCCGAACAGCAGAACACCCTCGACTTCGTCCAGCGGTCGATGCTCGTCGCCGCCCTCGTCCTCGTCGTCCTCGTCGGTGCGGTCGCGTGGATCGTCACCCGCCTCGTCGTCACCCCGGTGCGCACCGGCGCCGAGGTGGCCCGCCTCATCGCCGACGGCGACCTCGACGAGCGCATGCCCGTCCACGGCAACGATGAGATCGCGGTGCTCGGCGAGAGCTTCAACGACATGGCCGACACCCTCCAGCACCAGATCCAGCAGATGGAGCGGCTCTCGGTGCTGCAGCGGCAGTTCGTCTCCGATGTCTCCCATGAGCTGCGGACCCCGCTCGCGACGATCCGCGCCGCCGCCGACCTCATCTACGATGCGCGCGACGATCTCGATCCGGTGACCGCCCGCAGCGCCGAGCTGCTCAACTCGCAGGCCGAGCGCTTCGACGCCCTCCTCTCCGACCTCCTCGAGATCTCCCGCTACGACGCCGGGGCCGCAGCGCTCGTCGCCAAACCCGTCGACGTCGGCGCGATCGTCACCTCCGTCGTCGAGACCGTCTCGATGATCGCCGACCAGATGTCGACGCACATCGTCGTCCATGCCCCGTCCTCACCGGTCATGGCCGAGGTCGACCGGGTGCGGATCACGCGGATCATCCGCAACCTCGTCGTCAACGCCATCGAGCACGGCGAGGGCAGGCCGATCGACGTCTACGTCGCCTCGAACGCCGAGGCGGTGGCGGTGAGCGTGCGCGACCACGGCGTGGGCATGAATGAGGAGCAGGTCGAGCACGTCTTCGACCGGTTCTGGCGCGCCGACCCCGCCCGCAAGCGCACCCTCGGCGGCTCCGGGCTCGGCCTGGCGATCTCGCTCGAGGACGCCCACCTCCACAACGGCTGGCTCCAGGTGTGGGGCAATCCCGGGGAGGGCTCGTGCTTCCGGCTGACGCTGCCGCGCCGTCCCGATCAGGAGATCACCTCCTCGCCGCTGCCGCTGCCGCCGCGGGACGCGCAGATCCGCGGCTCCGCCCTCGTCGCCGGCCCGATGTCCTCCGACGGCTCGGTGCGGATCCAGACCGGGTCGATCCCCATCGTCGTCGAAGCCGATCTCGCCGAGGCGGCCTCCGACCGCAGCGAACCCGCCGAGGCCGAGGAGAGCGAACTGCAGAAGGGAAGCTCATGAGACCGTCGACAGCCCGGATGCGCGTGGTCACGATCGTGTTCGCCGTCTGCGCGAGCCTCGCCCTGACCGCATGCTCCTCGATTCCCACGAGCTCACCGGTCGGACACCTCCCGGCCGCCTCGAACGAGGCCGCGGCCGGCAGCGCGCGGACCCCCGACGGGCCGAAGCCCGGTGACAGCGTCGGGGAGATCGTCCGCGGGTTCCTCGCCGCCGGTGCCGGGACCGGCAACAACTTCGCCGTCGCGAAGTCGTTCCTCACCGAGGCGGAGGCTCAGGAGTGGAACCCGCTCGCCTCGGTGTCGGTCCTGCCCGGGGACACGGACCTCGACTCGCTCAACTACGAGGTCACCTCGGACCAGAAGACGCTGACGATGTCGGCCCCCGTCGTCGGCATCGTCGACTCCTCGGGGATCTTCTCCTCGGCGACTCCGGACACCCGCTCGAACCTCGAGTTCTCGCTGCGCCAGGAGAACGGCGAATGGCGGATCTCCTCGGCCCCCGACGGCCTGCTCGTCACCCCGACGACGTTCCGCACGATCTTCCTCAGCTACTCGCTCGAGTTCTTCACCTCGGACTTCTCCTATCTCGTGCCCGACTCCCGGTGGTTCCTCCGATCGTCGTCGACCCCGACGGCGATCATCAACGAACTCCTCACCGGGCCCGCGCCCTACCTCGCCGGGGCCGTCATCACAGCGGCCCCCGACGGGGCGAAGCTCAACGACTCGAACGTCGTGACGATCGAGAACGGCGTCGCCAGCGTCTCCCTCGGCAACCTCACCCCGGCGCCGACGGACCGGGAGAAGGGCCTCATCCGGCAGCAGATCGCCTCGACGCTGCGCGCGATCCCCTCGGTCTCGAGCGTCGAGCTGACGATCGGCGGTCAGGTCGTGTCCGAGAGCCTGCAGCCGAAGACGGACTCCTCGGTCCAGGTCGATGGGCCGCCGGTCGTCATCGCCAACAATCGGATCTCCCGGATCTCCGGCACCACCGTGGCGCGGGCGGAGAACAGCCCCGACCTCAGCGATGCCAAGGCCAGCGACCCGGCCGTGTCCTTCGACGATTCGATCTACGCGTACCTCGAGGACGACGGGCAGCACCTCAAGCAGCTGCGCGCGGACTCCTCGGAGTCGCGCACCGTGCTCAACGGGTCGTCCCTCGTCGGGCCGAGCATCGACCGGTTCAACTCGATCTGGACGGGTGAGCGCGACAACAAGGGCGAGATCACAGCGGTCGGCCGCGACGATCAGGTCTACACCGTCGCCGCGGACTTCCTCTCCGGTCGCACCCTGCTCGACCTCGAGGTCTCCCGGGACGGCACGCGGCTGGCGGTGCTCAGCCGGCAGGGCGATCAGCCCGAGCGCATCGACGTCGTCGGCATCCCGCGCGACCGGGCGGGCAATCCCGCCGCCTCCCTCTCCGACGCCCCGCTGCAAGTCGGATCGTACTTCTCCGGGATCCAGGACATCTCGTGGGGCGGGTCGACCTCGCTCGCGGTGCTCGCGCAGCTGCCGGGGGAGACCGTCCAGCCCTACCGGGTCCATGTCGCGGGTCCGCCCGAGCAGCTCGGCCAGCTGCCCGGCGGCGGCGATCGGATCGCCGCGGGCGAGGACGGTCGCTCGATCCTCGTGACCGGCAGCGCCGGCGAGATCTACTCGTACAACTCGAATGCGTGGCAGAAGCTCATCGACGTCACCGCGAAGGATCCCGCGTATCCGGGCTGAGTCGCTGCGATGGGGCTGCTGAGCGAGTTCTCCGATCTCTTCCTGCCGCGGCGGTGCGCGGGCTGCGGGCGGGAGACCGTCTCGCTGTGCACGACGTGCCTCATGCTCCTCGGCGGCATTCCTCGCGCGATGGAGCCGCGGTACGGAACGCTGCCCGTCGTCGGGGTCTCGGAATACAATTCGCGAGTGTCCCATATGGTGGTCAATTTCAAGGACAACGGCCGCCGGGACGTCCTCGACCCGCTCGCTCTCGCTCTCGCGCGGGCGATCGTCGCCGCTCTCGACCTCGTCGGTCATCCGGGCGGACCGGTGGGCGTCGTGCCCGCACCGAGTTCGCAGGCGGCTCTCCGCCGCCGCGGAGGATCGCACACCGCGGCCCTCGCCCGGCGCGCCGGACAGCTCGCTCCGGACCTGTCGCTCGAGGTCATCGACGTCCTCGCCGCGCGCAGGCGCCACGACCAGGTCGGGCTCGGGGCGCACGAGCGGGCGCACAATGCGGAGAACTCGCAATTCCTCATTCCGGATCTGTCCGCCGAGCGGGTGCGGAACATCGCTGAGGAGACTGCCACGGTCATTCTCGTCGATGATTTCTCGACCACCGGCGCGACCTTGGCCGAAAGCGCAAGAGTATTAACATCGGTGCAGGTCAGACCCGCTGTTGCCGCAGTCATCGGACTCGGTCGCGGGGGCACTCGATTTGTCTCTCCCTTTACTGTATAACGGTGTTTACCCATCCAAGGGAATGGGATCGGATTCATCCGAAGAACGAGTCGCCAAAGGACCCATCATGGACATTGTTGTCACCGGACGCCAACTGACCATCTCCGACAGCTTCCGCGCGCACATCGAAGACAAGATCGCCAAAGTCGAGCAGCTCGCGCCTCGCGCGCAGCGTGTCGAGGTCCACGTCGCTCACGATAAGAACACGAAGCAGCCCGAGACGAGCGAGCGGGTCGAACTCACGGTGGTGGCGAAGGGTCCGGTCATCCGCGCCGAGGCGATGGCGAGCGACAAGTACGCCGCCCTCGACCTCGCGTGGGCGAAGCTCGTCGAGCGCTTGAGGCGGGCCAGGGACAGGAACAAGGTGTCCCGCGTCGGCCGTCATCGCAAGGAGTCCACCGCCGAGGCGCTGGCGAAGATGCCCGTCGCCGAGCCGCTCGGTGGGACCGCGGCGGATGCCGACGCCGAGGCGACTGCCTCGGCGCCCGATCAGACGAACGGCCGGATCAAAGCCGAGGGCGATTCGCCGGTGGTGCTGCGGGAGAAGTCGTTCGCCGCGGCGCCGATCGGCATCGAGGAGGCGCTCAACCGCATGGAGCTCGTCGGCCACGACTTCTACCTCTTCATCGACGAGGAGTCGTCGAAGCCCTCCGTCGTCTACCGCCGGAAGGGCTGGAGCTACGGTGTCATCGCCCTCGACGAGGACCTCGTGAGCGAGGAGGCGCTGCCGGAGACGGTCGCCGAATAACCTCTGGGCGGACCTGACGACGCGACCGAGGCGGCACACCCCGACGAGAGGGGAGTGCCGCCTCGGTGCATGTCCGGGAGGTGGGCGGCCCCGCGCTCGGCGCGGAGCTCCTCAGCGCTCGGCGCGGGAGGGACCCCACGTGACGATGCGCCAGAGGCGCTCGAGCGGGCCCTGGGAGAAGAACCGCAGCCACAGGGCGGAGGCGATGATCTGGACGATGAGGATCGCCGCGCACACCACCGCAGCCGCGACGTAGCCGCCCTCGCTGTCGAGGGCCGCGAGGTCGGGGACGAGGGCGCGGACGCCGACGAGGAGGAGCGTGGCGCCGATGTAGTTCGTCAGCGCCATCCGCCCGAGCGGGGCGAACACGGCCCGGAGGACCGCCTCGGCGGGGGTGCGCATGAGGAGCATGACGACGATGACATAGCACAGCGCCATCGTGATCCCCAGCCCCGCGGTGATCCACTGATCGAGCTGGCGGGTGAGGTAGTCCGTGGTGAGGAACCCGGTGACGGTGACTGCGGCGGCGAGCACACCGACGAGGGCGAGACGGCCCGGATGGGCAAGGGCCGTGCGGACGAAGCCCGTGTACCCGATCGCGAAGCCGAGGAGGAAGAGTCCGGGGATGATCGCCATCCCGCCGCCGGTGGCGACTCCGGCGATGAGGAGGAGCGCGCCGAGACCCGAGGTGATCGCCGGAAGCACGCGGGCGGGCAGCCACGTCGAGGGCAGCAGGACGACGAGCGCGGCGATCGCGTACGGCAGGAGCGCCTCGCCGGGCTGGAGCAGCATGTGGAGGGCGCCGAGGACGCCGAGGAAGAGGAACCGGCGCAGCAGGGCCAGCCGCGGACGGGGGCTGCGGCGGCGGGCGGAGTGCCACATGATGCCGAAGCCGATGCCGAAGAGGATCGAGAAGATCGGGAAGAACCGGCCCTGGACGAAGTCCTGGCTCGCGGCATAGAACCCGAGGGTGTCGCCGCTGCCGTCGACCGAGTTGAGCCCGAACATCGGGGGCAGGTTGACGACGATGATGCCGCACAGGGCGACGCCGCGCAGGACGTCGAGGGCGGCGATCCGGCGGGGGCGGGTGAGCTGGTCGCCGGTCGGCTGCGCGGGAGCGGGCACCGGCGGGATGAGTGCGTGTGAGTTCATGGCTTCCATCCTCGTCGGGGAAGCGGCCTGAGACATCGGCCGGGTGACCGGTTCGCCGGCCCCGCCCTCAGCCGTTCGGCTGATTCATCGCCCCCGACTCCCACATGCGCGCGGCGATCTCGACGCGGTTGCGGGCGCCGAGGCGGGTCTGGATGTTCCCGAGATGCGTCTTCACGGTGCCCAGGGAGATGTAGAGCTCGGCGCAGATCTCCTGGTTCGTCAGGCCCGTGGCGACGAGGGCGGCGACGTCGCGTTCGCGTTCGCTCAGACTCTCGACCCGGGCGCTGCCGGGACCGGCCTGCGCCCGCGCCGCCGGTGACCGACGCTTGAGCAGGTCGAGCGTCAGGGCAGGGGAGATGAGGGCCTCACCGTCGACGGCGGCCTTGACCCCGGCGATGAGGAGGTCGGGTCCGGCGTCCTTGAGGAGGAATCCGCTCGCCCCCTGGTCGAGGGCTGAGTCGACGTACTCCTCATCGTCGAACGTCGTGACCATGATGACCTTCGTCAGGGGAGTCAGGCGCGGGAGTGCGGAGAGGCCGTCGAGGCGGGGCATGCGGATGTCGAGGAGGACGACGTCGGGCTTCTCCCGCTTTGTCAGGTCGATCGCATCGACCCCGTCGGCGCCCTGGGCGACGACGGTGATGTCGGGGTCGGCGTCGAGGATGAGCGCGAACCCCATCCGCACCATCTCCTGATCGTCGACGAGCGCGACGCGGATCATGCTCTCTCCTCTCCGCCTTTTGCGGGGTCGATCTCCTGTGAGTCTGTCGGTGCCGCGGCACGCACGGGCAGGTGCGCGCACACCTGCCAGCCTCCTCCCGGCGCCGGGCCGGTCTGCAGGGTGCCGCCGGCGCTGACGACGCGGTGCCGCATCCCGATGAGACCCGTGCCGCTGCCGCGGCCGATTCCCGCGGTGCCCGGACCGTTGGCGATCGTCAGGGTGAGGGCACTCGGTCTGCGCGCGGAGTCCGGACCGGCGGCCGTCTGCGGGGCACCGCCTGTCAGCGGGTCGTCGGCGGTGAGCGGGTCGTCGGCGGTGAGCGTGACCGTGACCGGCACCGTCGTGCCGGCGTGCCGGCGGATGTTCGTCAGCGCTTCGACGAGGACGCGGTCGAGCACGGCCCAGACCGGTGCGGGGACCGCCTCGGCGAGGGACCGGTCGATGTCGGCGCGGACATCGGTGCCGCCGGAGGCGCGGAAGGACTCGACCCGGTCGGTCAGGCTCTGCGGTCCCGTGGCCACCGGGAGGCGGGCGGCGGCCGACGTGTCCTCGGCGGTGGAGGAGACGAGCGCGCGGATCTCCTCGAGAGCGCGCGTGCTCGAGTCCTCGATCTTTCCCAGCGCGGTGTGGAGGATGCCGACGTCGCTGCTGCGGCCGGCAGCCTGGGAGAGCACGACGATGCCGGTGATCTCGTGGGCGACCATGTCGTGGAGTTCGGTGGCGATGCGGCGGCGCTCGTCGGCCACGGCGGTGGCGTGGCGTTCGACGAGGGAGCGATCGACCATGCGCAGCAGCAGCCCCAGGGCGAGGGCGGCGATGACTCCCGTGGACGCGCCGAAGGCGAAGGTGAAGCCGTCGCCGGCGGCGAAACCGGCCACGAGCCCCGGTGCGAGCACGGTGATGACGGCGAGGACGACGAGGCCGATGATCTGCTGCGCCGAGGCGGCGACCCGACCGAGGACGGCGAGGACGACGAAGCTCAGCCACAGCACGGTCACGCCGATGCCCTCGCCGAAGACGAGCGCGATCTGTGCGGCCGTGAGGACGGCGACGGCGACGAGGAGCAGGCGAGCGGTCGCCGAGTCGACCCCGGCGGCGGTGCGGCTGGGCATCCGCGTCCGGATGAGGATCGCGGTGCAGACCACGGTGGCGACCACCGTGACGAGAGCGGTGAACGGACCGAGCGAGGCGAGGAGGTCGAGTCCCAGGCAGAGCGGGATCGGGACGAGCCACAGCCAGGTCAGGACGGTCTTCATGCCTCGGAGTCTAGTCATGACCGCGCTCTCGCGCGGCCATGACTGAGTCGGAGGGCGAGGATCAGGCCAGGGCGCACGTCGGGCCCGCGTACTCGAGCTCTGCGGCGACGCCGGACT
Organism: Brevibacterium sp. XM4083; assembly: GCF_006489205.2. GTDB lineage: Bacteria > Actinomycetota > Actinomycetes > Actinomycetales > Brevibacteriaceae > Brevibacterium. The sequence continues at coordinate 240,767 of NZ_VFYR02000005.1, forward strand.
GGTTGGCGAACACGGAGGTCAGCGTCACGTTCTTCCGCAGGGGGAGCTCACCGAAGCTGCGGCCGTCGGCGAAGACCTCGAGCCTGCCGTCGCCGGCGGTGCCGGAGAACTTCACGGTCTTCCCGTCGATCGTCGCCTTGTCGGTGTAGGCGCCGTCGGCGTCCTCGACCGGCTGAGCGCCGGCCTTCGGGTAGTCGAAGGTGACGAAGCGGGTGACCCGGTCGGCCTTGCCGTCGGCGAGTTCGCGGACGAGGAGCTGATCCTTGTTCATGCCCGGCTGCGGGGCGACGTCGACGTAGGTGAGCTCGGCCCGCTCGGCCATCGCCGAGAGGATGAACGGCCGCCCGTGGACTTCGAGATGGGACGGCTTGACGTCGCAGGTGCCGAGGTAGTCCTCGACCTGGGCTTCGAGCTGCGCCTTCGACCGGTACTCCCAGTAGAAGAGCGCGCCGACGCCGACGGCGAGGACGGAGAGGATGGAGGTGAGGGTGATGATGACCTTCTTCATGGCAGGTCCTTTCGATCTTCGTGTGCCGACCGGAGGGTGTTCCGGCTTGTGATGTCCATCCTGTCGCCCGGCAGGGGGTCGCGAACTCAGCCGTTCGGCCGATCCGCCTCGGCCGAACGGGCGGAGCTGTCGCTGCGGGGCCGCGTCAGTGGCGTGGCCTATCGTGGGGCCATGCAGACGATGTCACTGGCAGCGGCGCGACGAACCGCGATCGCGGCGACCGGTCTCGACCGTGCGCGCCCGCAGCAGGTCACCGCGTGCCACCTCAAGTCGACGTTCGAGAGGATGGGACTGGCGCAGATCGACTCGGTCGCCCGGGTCGTGCGCTCCCACTACCTGCCCTTCTACTCGCGGTTGGGCCCCTATGACCGCAGCCGGCTCGACCGTCTCCTCTACTCCGCCCCGCGGATGGGCGTCGAGTACTGGGCGCACGCGGCGGCCTTCGTGCCCCCGGAGACGTGGCGCCACTTCGACCGCAGCCGTGCGGAGTGGTGGCGCCAGGATCACGGACAGCGGCACCCGGAGACCGGGGCTGCGTTCCGCGCCCTGCAGCGGTCGCTCCTCGACGCGCTCGAGGACGGACCGCAGACCGCCAGATCGGCCTCCGAGCTCGTCGACCACGACATCCCCGAACGCCACCGCGGGCACTGGGGCTGGAACCCGAGCCAGGTGAAGACGGCGCTCGAGGCGCTCTTCGTCTCCGGGGCGGTGAGCTCAGCGGGGCGCAACGACCACTTCGAGCGCATCTATGCGCTGCCGCGCGATGTCAGCCCCCTCCTCGGCGAACCGGTCCTCACCTACGGCACCCCGGAGGATCCGGATCTCGGACTGCGCAGCGGTGCGGGCAAGCCCCCGCGGGGCGTGTCCGGGACCGCCAACGATGTGCTCGCCCTCACCCGCATCGCCGCTCGAGCGCTCGGCGTCGCGCGCCCCGACTGCCTCGCCGACTACTTCCGTCAGCTGCGCGCCCCGACCGACGCCGCGATCGAGACGCTGCTCACCACGGGCGAACTCGTCGAGGTCGAGGTCGCGGGCACTCCTGCCCTGCGCTGGCACGCGGCGAGGACCCCGCGGACGACGGCGGCGAGGGCGCTGCTCGCCCCCTTCGACCCACTCGTCTTCCACCGCCCCCGCATCGAATGGCTCTTCGACTTCCGCTTCCGGATCGAGATCTACACCCCGGCGCCCCAGCGGCAGCACGGGTACTACGTCATGCCGTTCCTCCTCGGCGACCGCCTCGTCGCCCGCGTCGACGTCCACCGCGACGGTCGGGCCGGGGTGCTGCGCGCACTCAAGGTGACATGGGAGCCGGGGGAGGAGCACTGGGAGCAGCTGAGCGCTGAACTCGCCGACATGGCGCGGTGGCTGGGGGCGGAGTCGGTGGATATGTGCGGGACTCACCTGCCATTAAGCTAGGGACTATACAGTCATTCGAGTTGTCGTCAGGCGCCCAGCGCCGAATAGGAGAGAAGTGGCTAACATCCTCGAGAAGCTTCTGCGCACCGGCGAGGGTCGGACGCTGAAGAAGCTCCGCCGGTACACCGACGCCATCAATCAGCTGTCCGATGAGTTCAGCGAGATGTCCGACGCCGAGCTGCGCGAGGAGACCGACCGGTTCAAGAAGCGCGTGGCCGACGGGGAGTCGCTCGACTCGCTGCTGCCCGAAGCCTTCGCCGCGGTGCGCGAGGCCTCCGGCCGCACGCTGGGCATGCGCCACTTCGACGTCCAGCTCATGGGCGGTGCCGCCCTCCACCTCGGCAACATCGCGGAGATGAAGACCGGTGAGGGCAAGACGCTCGTGGCCACCGCGCCCGCGTACCTCAACGCGCTCACCGGCAACGGCGTCCACGTCATCACCGTCAACGACTACCTCGCGACCTACCAGTCCGAGCTCATGGGCCGGGTGTTCCGGTTCCTCGGCATGGAGACCGGCTGCATCCAGGCGAACATGCCCTCGGACGAGCGCCGGAAGCAGTACGCGGCGGACATCACGTACGGCACGAACAACGAATTCGGCTTCGACTATCTGCGCGACAACATGGCGTGGTCGTCCGAGGAGCTCGTTCAGCGGGGCCATTCGTTCGCGATCGTCGACGAGGTCGACTCGATCCTCATCGATGAGGCCCGCACCCCGCTCATCATCTCCGGCCCCGCCGAGGGCGATGCCAACCGCTGGTACGACGAGTTCGCGAAGGTCGTCAAGCGCCTCAAGGTCGACCGCGACTACGAGGTCGACGAGAAGAAGCGCACTGTCGGCGTGCTCGAACCCGGCATCGAGCGCGTCGAGGACTACCTCGGCATCGGCAACCTCTACGATGCCGAGAACACCCCGCTCATCAGCTTCCTCAACAACGCGATCCGGGCGAAGGAGCTGTTCAAGAAGGACAAGGACTACGTCCTCCTCGATGGGGAAGTGCTCATCGTCGACGAGCACACCGGTCGCGTCCTCAAGGGCCGCCGTTACAACGAGGGCCTCCACCAGGCCATCGAGGCCAAGGAGAACGTCAAGGTCCAGGCGGAGAACCAGACGCTGGCGACGATCACCCTGCAGAACTACTTCCGCCTCTACGACAAGCTCTCGGGCATGACCGGCACGGCCGAGACCGAGGCCGCCGAGTTCATGTCGACGTACAAGCTCGGCGTCGTGCCGATCCCGACGAACAAGCCGATGCAGCGCGTCGACCAGTCGGACTTCGTCTACAAGAACGAAGTCGCGAAGTTCGATGCCGTCGTCGACGACATCGTCGAGCGCCACGAGACCGGACAGCCGGTCCTCGTCGGCACGACGAGCGTCGAGAAGAGCGAATACCTCTCGAAGCACCTCGCCAAGCGCGGAGTCCGCCACGAGGTCCTCAACGCGAAGAACCACGCCCGTGAGGCCGCGATCGTCGCCCTGGCCGGACGCAAGGGCGCGGTCACTGTGGCCACGAACATGGCCGGACGCGGCACCGACATCATGCTCGGCGGCAATGCGGAGTTCATCGCCGTCGCCGAGATGGAGAAGCGCGGACTCGACCCCGTCGACGACGCCGAGGAGTACGAGAAGCAGTGGCAGGACGTCCTCGCCGAGGCGGAGGCGAAGGTCGAGTCGGAGGCCGAGGAGGTCATCGAGCTCGGCGGTCTCTACGTCCTCGGCACCGAACGCCACGAGTCCCGACGCATCGACAACCAGCTGCGCGGACGCTCGGGACGTCAGGGCGACCCGGGGGAGAGCCGCTTCTACCTCTCGCTCACCGACGACCTCATGCGCCTCTTCGGCTCCGGTGCCGCCGAGCGGATCATGGCCACGGCCAATGTGCCCGACGATGTCCCGCTCGAGTCGAAGATGGTCACCCGGGCGATCCTCTCGGCGCAGACGCAGATCGAGCAGCGCAACGCCGAGCAGCGCAAGAACGTGCTCAAGTACGACGATGTCCTCAACCGCCAGCGCACGGTGATCTACGACGAGCGCCGCAAGGTCCTCGACGGCGAGGACCTCGCCGATCAGGTCGCGAGCTTCCGCGAACAGGTCATCGACGCGTACGTCCAGGCCGCGACGACCGGCCCGGTCGAGGAGTGGAAGGTCGATGAGCTCTTCGAGGCGCTCGGCAAGATCTACACCCCCTCGATCACCGAGGAAGACCTCGCCGAGGAGGTCGGCGGGCTGAGCAACCTCACGAAGAACCGCCTCAACGCGGAGATCCAGTCCGACATCGACGTCTTCTACGCCCAGCGCGAAGAGGATCTCGGGGAGGAGGCGACGCGTGAGCTCGAGCGTCGTGTCGTCCTCTCCGTCATCGACAAGCGGTGGCGTGAGCACCTCTACGAGATGGACTACCTCAAGAACGGCATCGGCCTGCGCGCGATGGCCCAGCGCGACCCCCTCGTGGAGTACCAGCGCGAGGGCTTCGAGATGTTCACGACGATGCAGGACGGGATCAAAGAGGACGTCGTGCGTCTCACCGACACCCTCGAGGTCACCGTCAACCGGCCGCAGGGCGAATCCGGAGACGACTCGGAGGTCGAGGTCGACGCGGCGGAGCTGCGCCACACCACCCCGAAGATGCAGCTCTCGGCGCCCTCGGAGGACGGCGGCACCTCGGTGACCGAGGACGACGCCGACGGTGCGGACGACCCGGCACCGGCCAACCGCGCCCAGCGCCGGGCGAAGAAGAAGGCGAAGCGCTGAACCGGCGCTGAGACATGAGACGGTGCGGCCCGGGCGGGGCTCACATGGTCTGCAGCGCCGTCATCGTCCACCGGTTCGTCAGCAGCTCGAGGCGGATCGCCACGGCTCGGTAGCGCGCGGGCGTGCGGACCATGACCGTGACCTCGGCGACGGTCTCGGCGACGCGGCACACGCGGGAGCGCCCCGCCGTGAGGGTGCGTTCGGCGCCATGGTCGCGGACCGGTCTCGTCGGGGCGATCTCCGCCCGCAGCTGAGCGCGCCGATCGATCTTCTCGAGCAGCTCCTGGTCGACCCAGCGGGCGATCGTGTCGCTGCGCCGCACCCCGGAGAAGATCTCGAGGCACGCGATGGCCAGCGACGTCGCCGTCTCGGCGATCCGTTCGCCGTCATCGTCCGGCGGCAGCGATCGCGGGGGAGACGCACCGGTGGCGCTGCGGGTCAGCCGCGTGGCCGGGGCTGTCGTCCGGGCCGGGCGCGTGAGAACGAGGGGTGCGCTCATGAGGGGATCTCCAATCGCTGTCCGGGCATGATGAGATCGGGGTCGGCGCCGATGATGTCGCGGTTGGCCGAGTGGATGGCGGCCACGAGCGTCCCGCGCGCGTCATCGGAATCGGTGAGCTCGGAGGCGATCGACCACAGACTCTCCCCACGGCTGACGACGTGCACCGTCGGCTCGAAGGCGTCGGACGAACCGTCGGACGAGCCGTCGGGCGAATCGTCGGGCGGAACACCGTCATCGGGTGGAACACCGTCATCGGGTGGATCCGTGCTGCTGGGTGGATCGGTGCTGGTCGGTGGATCAGTGTTGCTCGGCGGATCGGCAGGGTCGGTCGTCGGCCATCCCGGGTCGAGCGGCGCACCGGGAGTCGTCGGCCATCCCGGGTCGGGCAGGGCCGCGGCACTGACAGGCCTGTCGTCGATACTCGAACTCCCCGTGACACTCGCCGCCCTCGGATCACCGGCGATGCCCGTGCCGGCATCTCCGGCGATAGTGCCGCTGAAGGCGAGGGCGCTCTGCGCCGCGCAGCCGACGGCGACGGCGGTGAGCACGCTCGACGCGAGCATCCGGGGCGCCAACCGCACCGCTGCCGCACTGAGCCGGGTCCGCAGACGACCGGTCGGGAGCACGGCCACGCCGAGGGCGAGGAGGGCGGTGACGCCGAGGCGGGCGAACGCGAGGACCGCGGCCCCGGCGAGTGTGAGGACGACGAGGTCGCTGACCGTCCACGGCTGGGCGAGGACCACCCACAGCGTGGCGAAACCGCCGAGCAGAGACAGCCAGGAGATGGCGCAGAGACCGATGAGATACATTGTGGACATCCTTAAGCGTGAATGTTCACTCAGGATGCAGTTTGATACTGTTTCATGTCAATAGTATCCGTCGAACTACGACAGTGTAGTTAGTTCAGTCTCTTGCGGACGTCGCGGGACTCGGGCAAGCTTCACGATATGGACGAGCGGATCGACGCCTTCCTCGATGACCTCGAAGCCATGCACACATGGCGGGAGCGTCATGCCCGACGCGGCGAGTTCTCCGATGAGCTGGCGATGCAGGCCGCCGAGCGGACCCTCCTCGAACGCCTGCGCGGCAGCCTCGGGGAGGAGGTCAGGGTGACGACCGAGAGTCGGGAGATCACGGGGACGGCGGCCTTCCTCGGCGCCGGGATCTGCGTCATCGCCGGGGCGGAGGTGACGATCGTGTCACTGGCCTGTCTCTACGAGCTGCGGACCGGATCCCGCCGGCACGACCACGGGGCGGGGGCGCTGGAGAAGCTCGGCATGGGATCGGCGCTGCGGCGTCTGGCCGCCTGGCATGAGGAGATCGTCATCGAGCTGCGGGCGACGGGCAGGACGATCCGCGGCCGCACCGACATGGTCGCCGCCGACTACGTCGAGATCGCGGGACGGATCATCCCGCTCTCGCGGATCGCCACCGTGCAGGCGCGGGTGAATCCCTTTGCGTGAGGGGCGCGGGAGACCTCTGCGGGAGCGGCGCAGGAGATCAGTCGTCGAGGAGGCCGGCCTTGATCTCGTGCTCGGTGCGCTCGTACATCCGCTGGATGTACGCCTCGATCTCGGCCTTCTCGACGCGCCACTGCCCGCGGCCGCCGACCTTGATGGCGCGCAGGTCGCCCGTGCGCACGAGGGCACGCGCCTGAGCGATCGAGACATTGAGCAGTTCGGCCACGTCGGTGAGTGGCAGGAAGCGGTTTTCGACGACCATGACGGTTCTCCCCAATTCCAAGCGACGGCATTGTTCCCAGCGATGACAGGGTTTCAAGCGACAACAGTTTTGCCTGAAATCATTGCTTTGACCCCATTTGATACTCGATACTATCACTCACAGGCAATTCCTGTCATGGGAAAATCCCCCGAATCGGAGATGCAATGGAGCTCTCGAGACGTTTCCGCCCACCCCGCTGGACCGATGCCAGACTGCTCGTCGGCGCAGTCCTCGTCATCGCGGCCATCGTCGCCACCTATCTCCTCGTCAGCGCCGCCACGGCGACGACGCGGGTCTGGGCCAGCGCGGCATCCCTCGTGCCCGGTCAGGCGCTCGGACCCGACGACCTCGTCGTCGCCGAGGTCAACCTCGCCGACGTCGGGGACAAGTACCTCTCCGCCGATGCGCCCCTGCCCCAGGACTCGAGCGTGCGCTCCGTCATCGCCGAAGGCGAGCTCGTGCCCGCCTCGGCGGTGACCCCGATGGCCGAACTCGAGGGCCGGATCGTCGCGATCGACGTCCCCGGATCGGTGCCCTCGGTCGTCGACCGGGGCAGCCTCGTCGACGTGTGGGCCCAACCGGAGTCGACGGGACTCGATGATGAGGCCGGCGACCCCGAGCAGATCGTCAGCGGCGCCCCGGTCGCGCACATCACCCGTGACGTCGGCAGCTTCGGGGTCGGCGACGGCGCCCGGATCGAAGTCTTCGTCCCGGCCACCGCGCTGTCCGGGGTGCTGTCCGCTCTCGACGGCCGCAGCGTCCTCTCCGTCGTCGGCGCTCCCGGCGGGAGCTGATCGCGATGCCCCAGGTGCTGCTCGCCGTCGACTTCGAGTACGACCTCATCCTCTTCGAACTGCTCAGCGACCTCGACGACGTCGACGTCATCGCCCGTCCCGCCGACGACGTCGAACTCCTCGCCCTGTGCCGGACCGGCAGCGCCGACATCGCGATCGTCGGCGAGTACTTCCCCGGCCTCGACGCCGACGTCATCGCGGCCGTGCTCGCCACCGGGACGAAGGTGCTCGGGGTCGGAGCCGATGAGGCGGCCCTGGCCCGTCTCGGCATCACGACGGCCGTGCCCGCCACCGCCGACGCCCTCCGGGTCGCCCGCGCCCTCGACGACGTCACCCGCAGCGCCGTCGTGCCGCCCCGCCCGGCGTCCCCGCCGGGACGCACCAAACCGGCCGGGCGGATCGTCACGGTGTGGGGGACGGGATCGTCCCCGGGGCGCACCCTCACCGCGGTCAACCTCGGCGATCAGTCCTCCCGTCTCGGACATCGCACCGTCGTCGTCGACGCCGACACCGTGGGGGCGATGGTCGCCACGACGCTCGGGCTGACGGAGGAGTCCTCCCACCTGGCGAGCCTGTGCCGGCTCGAGGCGGAGAAGTCCCCGCCCACCGACATCAGCGGGGTGCCGCACGCGGCGATCCGCGACGACTTCCACGTCATCACCGGGCTGACCCGGCCCGAACGGTGGCCGGAGGTGCGGGGAGCCGTGCTCCGCTCGGCGCTGCGCGACCTCGCAGGACTCTACGATCTCGTCGTCGTCGACGTCTCCGACCGCCTCGATCCCGACGACGACTTCGCCGATCCGTTCTACGACCGTCACTGCGCGACCCGTGCGGCCCTCGACGCGGCCGACGATGTCCTCGTGCTCGCGACCGGGGATCCGATCGGCCTGCAGAAGCTCGTGCGGCTCTTCGGCACCGAACGCTGCGAGCAGATGCGCGACACGCTGCGGATCGGGATCACGAAGGTGAGGGCCTCGGCGGTCGGGCATCCGGCGGAGACGCGGATCAGGGAGGCGCTCGGACGCTTCGCCGGGCGCGAACCCGACTTCGTCCTCAGCGACGACCGGGCGACCGTCGACGCCGCGCTGCTGTCGGGACGCACTGTGGCCGAGGTCAGGCCGAAATCGGTGCTGAGCCGGCAGTTCGCCGAGGTCGCTGCCGGGCTCCTGCCTACGCGCAGGCGGATCCGACACCGGTCCGGCAGTGCCCGGGGTGCGAGCGGGCGCGGAGTCGCGGCCCGCCTCCGGTCGCGCTGAGCCCCGCGGGTCGGCCCCGGCGGGGATCGTCTGCGCCTCATCCGGGGATCCTCGCCCTAGGATGGAGGCATGGCTGTTCGCTGCTACATCCCGACCACCCTCGCCGCCCTCGCCGCCGGCCTCCAGTCCGTGACCGCGGTCGCCCCGGACGCCGCTGCCGCCCAGCTCCGCGGTGACGACCTCGACGAGGCCGAGTTCACCGCCATGAGCATCGCCGCGGCCCTCGCCGCCGACGAGGCGCTGGGGTCCGGCGCGGAATCAGCGTCCCCGCGCGTCGTCGTCGCCTACGACGCGCCGTCGACAACCGGTCGGGAGCCGCTCGCGCCGGGATTCGATGCGCTCACCCTCACCAGGGTCGACGAGGACCGCATCGTCAGCGTCCACCTCGACGAGGCCTCCGACTGGGAGGCGGCGATCGAGCTGGCCGCAGCGCACGGGGCAGAGGCGGCCGGCGACCGCCTCGGCGAGTCCGATCTGCTCTGGTACGACCGGACCGAACTGCGCGATCTGCTCCGCGATCGCACCTGAGCCTGCGGGTCAGACCTCGGCGAGCCGGTCGAGTCGCTCGCGCAGCTGGGTCTCGAGGATGGGCACGAGCGCCTGTTCGATCATCGACCCGAACATCGGCACCGAGGAGCTGATCTCGGACCGCACGGTGGCCGCTGTGCCGCTGCCCTCGGAGACGAGGGTGAGGAGAGAGTCGATCTCCACGGGCACGCCGGCGGCGTGGGCGGTCATCCGGACCTCGGCACGATCGCCGATGACGTCCCCGGGAACCATGTAGACCTCGACGAGCTCGGCACCCGAGGGCAGGCGCGAGGCCAGGGTCGCCGGCAGCTCACTGGCCGGCACAGCGGTGCGCACGGTCACCTCGGTGTCGGGATCGACCCGCTCCGTCGTCGCCGCGGAGCCGAGCTTCTCCCACGTCGCGGCGTCGGCGAGCAGGGCGAGGAAATCGGTGAGTCCGATCGCATAGTCATGGCTGAGTGTCAGTGTTCTCATGCCCTCAGTCTGCCAGCCGATCGACGCCGTGCCGCGGCAGGCCGACCGGCGTGCCTTTCTCGCCGATTGAGCATAGTGTGGGGGATGGCGGCTCCGAGTCGAGCCGGCAACATTATTTGTGCGCTGATCGTAGAGGTGTAAAGGTGTCTCAGGTCTCATATTCGGACATTGCTGGAGAGTGGAGGAAGCAGAAGGGGCAGGCCGCTCCGGAGAATTTCATCGAAGCGTACTACCCCCGATTCGAACCGGGCACCGCCGAGGCGGGCGCCGAAGGTCTCGCCGCAGCGGCGGCCACCCACTACGCTCTAGGCCTCGAGTATGACGGCACCGCCCCGGTCCTCAACATCTACAACCCGTCGGTCGACTCCCCGGAGTACCTCGACAACCACACCGTCATCGCGATGGTCCTCCCCGACATGCCTCACCTCGTGTCCTCGATCGTCTCCGACCTCGCAACGAGCGGACGGGCCATCCGCCTCGTCCACCATCCCATCCTCGCCGTCGAGGGGCACGGCTCCGATCTCACCGTCCTCTCTCCCGCCGAAGCGCCCGCCGTGTCCGCCGACACCGCGGGCATTCCTGTGGTCACCGAGGCCGCGGAGCCGACCGGTGACGCCCCCGACCAGCAGTCGTGGATCCGCATCGAGGTCGACCGGGTGCCGCCGGAGGACCACGACGGACTCGAGAAGCAGCTGCGCAGCGTCCTCGACTACGTCGCTGCCGCCGCGCGCGATGCCGATGCGATGTCGGCGAAGGCCAAGGAGATCGCCGGTGAGCTCCAGGCGCGTCCGCCCCGCCCCGAGCTCGCCTCCGAGGCGGAGGCCGCCGCCGAACTGCTGACCTGGCTCGACGGTCATTTCACGTTCCTCGGCTACCGCGAGTACGACTACTCCCACGACGCGGAGTCGAGCAGCCTCGAACCGATCGAGCACACCTCGCTGGGCATCTCCGCGCTGCGCCCGCTCGCGAAGTCGCCGCTGTCGAGCGCCGTGGCGGCGAAGGCGGCCGAACCGCACGTGCTCGTCCTCACGAAGGCGAACTCCCGGTCCCGGGTCATCCGGGGCTCGTTCATGGACTACATCGGGGTGAAGACCTTCGATGAGAACGGCGAGATCGTCGGTGAGCGACGCTTCGTCGGCGTCTTCAAGCCCGAGTTCTACAACGACAGCGTGCTGAGCATCCCGGTCATCAACCGCAAGGTGCGCAAGATCCTCGCCTCGAGCGGGTTCCCCGCCGGATCCCACTCGGCCAACGAGCTCCTCGGCATCCTCGAGACGTATCCGCGCGATGACCTCATGCACGATGACACCCAGTCGATCTTCGACGTCGTCATGCAGATCGTCGACATGCAGGAGCGCCGCCAGTCGCGGGTCTTCGTCCGCGAGGACCCCTACCAGCGCTACGTCTCCGTCATCCTCTACCTGCCCCGCGACCTCTACGACACTGCGGCCCGCCAACGCGTCCAGGACGTGCTGCGCGAGTTCTACAACGCCGAGAGCGTCGACTTCGACGTCCTCCTCACCGAGTCCGCGCTGGCCCGCATCCACTTCGTCGCCCGTGTCGCCCGCGACGCGGAGCTGCCGGAGATCGATCCGGCGGTCGTCGAGAAGCGCATCGTCGCCGCCGTGCGCTCGTGGAACGAGGACGTCCACGCCTTCCTCGCCCCGACCGAGCGCGGCGACAGCGGCCGCGCCATCGAACGCGCCGACCTGTGGTCGAAGGCGTTCCCTCCCGGCTACGGCGAGTACCACACGCCCGCCGACGCCGTCGCCGATGTCGAGCGCTTCGAAGCGCTGAGCTCCGGTGAGGGATCGGCCGTGCGCCTCTACACTCCCGACGACGCCGACGATGCGCCGACGCGGCTCGCCCTCTACCGCGACGGTCGGGTCGGCCTCTCCGAGGTCCTGCCGTACCTCACCGCGTTCGGCGCCACGGTGCTCGACGAGCGACCCTACGAACTCGACCTCGCCGACGGCACCCACCGCTACATCTACGACTTCGGCGTCCGCTTCGACACCGACCTCGACGAGGCGGCCAGCGAGCGCATCGCCGAGGCGTTCATCGCCGGCTGGGACGGTCGCAAGGAGGCAGGCGTCTTCGACCGCCTCGTCGTCTCCGGTCTCGACTGGCAGCAGGTGACGATCATCCGGGCGCTCGGGAAGTACCTGCGCCAGGCCGGGTTCACCTACTCCGACGCCTACGTCGGGGAGGTCTACAGCGACAACCCGGAGATCTCCCGCCTCCTCGTCGACTACTTCTTCGCGAAGTTCGACCCCGCGGCCGACGACGCCGGACGCGAGACCGCCACCGCGGCGATCGACGAGCGAATCGAGACCGCCCTCGGCGACGTCGCCAGCCTCGACGCCGACCGCGTGCTGCGCTCCTCGCTCGAACTGCTGCGCGCGACCCTGCGGACGAACTACTTCATCAACCCCGACGGCGAACTCCCGACGGCACTGGCCCTGAAGATCCGCCCCACCGAGCTCAGCTTCGTGCCCAAGCCCCGGCCCGCACTCGAGATGTGGGTGTACTCCCCGCAGGTCGAGGGCGTCCACCTGCGCTTCGGCACCGTCGCCCGCGGCGGCCTGCGCTGGTCGGATCGCCGTGACGACTTCCGCACCGAAGTCCTCGGTCTCGTCAAGGCGCAGATGGTCAAGAACGCGCTCATCGTGCCCACCGGCGCCAAGGGCGGGTTCTTCCCCAAGCAGCTGCCGCCGATGAGCGACAGGGATGCGTGGATGGCCGCCGGTCAGGCCGCCTACGAAGTGTTCATCGAAAGCCTCCTCGAAGTCGCCGACAACCTCGTCTACACCGAGGACGGCAGCCAGAAGGTCGTCCACCCCGACCGCGTCGTCCGCCACGACGGCGACGACTACTACCTCGTCGTCGCCGCCGACAAGGGCACCGCGCGCTTCTCCGACGTCGCGAATGCGATCTCCGAGCGCCGCGGATTCTGGCTCGGCGACGCCTTCGCCTCCGGCGGCTCGGTCGGCTACGACCACAAGAAGATGGCGATCACCTCCCGCGGGGCGTGGAAGTCCGTCGAACGCCACTTCCGCGAGCTCGACCTCAACACCGCCGAGGAGGACTTCACCGTCGTCGGCATCGGCGACATGAGCGGTGACGTCTTCGGCAACGGCATGCTCCGCAGCGAGCACATCCGCCTCGTCGCCGCCTTCGACCACCGCGACATCTTCCTCGATCCCAACCCGGATGCGGCGAGGAGCTTCACCGAACGGCAGCGCCTCTTCGACCTGCCGCGCTCGTCGTGGCAGGACTACGACCGGGACCTCATCTCGCAGGGCGGGGGAGTCTTCCCGCGGACGGCGAAGTCGATCGACCTCAGCCCGGAGGCCGCCGCGGCCCTCGGCGTCGATCCCGGCCGGCGCAGTCCCGCCGAACTGATGTCGGAGATCCTCGCCGCTCCCGTCGACCTCCTCTACAACGGCGGCATCGGCACGTACATCAAGTCCTCCGGGGAGAGCCACGCCGACGTCGGCGACAAGGCCAACGATGCGATCCGGATCGACGGCGACGACGTCAGGGCACGGGTCATCGGGGAGGGCGGCAACCTCGGCGTCACCCAGCTGGGACGTGTCGAAGCGGCGCTGAACGGGGTCGCGATCAACACCGACGCCGTCGACAACTCCGCCGGCGTCGACAGCTCCGACCACGAGGTCAACATCAAGCTCCTCCTGCGCACCCTGCTGCACAAGGGGGCGTTCGCGGCCGAGGATCGGGAGAAGGTGCTGCTCTCCTTCACCGACGACGTCGCCGATCGGGTGCTGGCGAACAACTACGCGCAGAACGTCGTCCTCGGTGAGGCGCGCTCGCAGACCGAGGCGATGTCGGGCACCTACGGCCGGATGCTCGCCTACCTCGAGAAGCACGCGGACCTCGACCGCCACGTCGAGTTCCTGCCGAACGCCGAGGAACTGGCCAAGCGCGAGTTCAGCTCGTACGTCTCCCCGGAGCTCGCAGTGCTCCTCGCTTATGCGAAGATGCACGCCGTCGACGAGATCCTCGACAGCGTCGTGCCCGATGAGCCGTGGATGAAGCGGGAGCTCGCCGGATACTTCCCGGACGCCCTGCGCGAGCAGTACGGGGACTACATCGCCGAGCATCCGCTGCACCGGGAGATCGCCACGGCGAAGCTCGTCAACCGGATGGTCGACCGCGGCGGACTCACCTACGTCTACCGGATGCTCGAGGAGACTCCGGCCTCGGTGCCGCAGATCGCCCGTGTCTTCGTCGTCGTCTCCGAGATCTTCGGGCTCGACGACTTCTTCGACGCGGTCACCGCGCTCGACAACAAGGTGCCCACGGAGGTCCAGGTCAAGCTCCAGCACGACTACGTGCGCCTGCTCGACCGGTCCTCGCGCTGGCTCGTCCAGCAGGCCCCCGACACCCTCGACGTCGATTCGGGCATCGAACTCTACGGCAAGGTCGTCGCCGCTCTGCGCGAGCGCGTGCCCGCCCTCGTCGACGGCTTCGACGCCGAGGCGATGGCCGCCAAGGCGCAGGAGTACATCGACGACGGGGTCCCCGAGGAGCTCGCATGGCGGGCTGCGGCGCTGCTCGACGAGTTCGCCCTCCTCGACATCACCCAGCTCGCGGCGCGCACCAACGAGTCCGCCGAGGACGTCGCCGAGGTCTACTACGCCGTCAACGACAAGTTCTCCGGGTCGCAGGTGCTCGCCCTCATCGGCGACCTCGACCGGTCCGATCGCTGGTCGGCACTGGCCCGCGGCTCCCTGCGCGATGACTTCTACTCCGCGATCCTCTCGGTCGCCGGCTCCGTCATCGCCGCCACGGACTCGCCGATCTCCGGGACCCCGGACGAACGCGCCAAGCAGCGGCTGACCGAATGGCTCGAGCGCAACGAGACGGTCGCCGCGCGGGTGCTCGAGACGATCGAGACGGTCATCGCCCTCGACACCGTCACGCAGGCTCCGCTGTCGGTGCTGCTGCGCATGATGCGCGGTGTCGTGCGGTCCTCGGCCTGGGAGTCCGAGCACAGCGCCTGATCCCCACCGTCTGGCCGAGCGTCATCGGTGATAGCGTCAACCTCAGCGGGCTCGAAGACGACCTTCGGGCCCGCTGAACACTCCCCACCCGGAAGAGGGACCCGTGCTCAACGAACAACTGGCAGCCGAAGGCATCACCGATGAGGCGGATGCCGAATACCTTCACCTCCTCGTCGGGGACTGGCAGCTCATCGCCGATCTCTCGTTCGCCGACCTCGTTCTCTGGGTGCCGTCGGCGAGCGGGGCGTTCACGGTCGTCGCGCACGCGAGGCCGACGACGGGGGCGACGCTGTTCAATCGGGACCTCCTCGGCGCGCGGGCGACCGGGCTCGAACGCGAGCTCCTCGAGGCGGCGGTGGAGACCCGGACCATCGTCACCGAGGTGGCTCCGGCCAAGGAGCTCGGCGTCAACGCGGGCACCGAGGAGACCGAGGTGAGCGCCGAGGCGGTGCCGCTCGTCCGCCACGGGGAGACGCTCGCCGTCATGGTCAGGTACTCCGAGGAGATGCGCCGGCGCGGGACCTCGCGGCTCGAGAAGCACTACCGGGACGCGGCGAAGGCGCTGCTGACGATGATCGCCCAGGGCGCGTTCCCCGATCGGGAGGCGCCGAGCGGAGTGCGCCACGGTGAGCCGCGGGTCGGTGACGGCATCTTCGTCCTCGACCGTGACTCCCGGGTCCAGTACGCCTCCCCGAACGCCGTGTCGCTGATGAATCGCCTCGGCCACGGTGGGGAGATCGAAGGCGCCTACCTCTCCGAGGTGGTGTCGAGCCTGAGCACGGAGTTGCGGCAGGTCGATGAGACCCTGCCGCTCGTGCTCACCGGACGCGCGCCGTGGCGGACCGAACTCGAGGTGGGGCGCACGAGTGTCTCCCTGCGCGCGATTCCGCTCACCGACGACGGTGAGCGCACCGGGGCGATCGTGCTGGCCAGGGACGTCTCGGAGATCCGGCGGCGCAAGCGGGAGCTGCTCTCCCGCGATGCGATGATCAAGGAGATGCACCACCGGGTGAAGAACAATCTGCAGACCGTCTCCGCACTGCTGCGCCTGCAGACGCGGCGGATCGACAATCCCGCGGCCAAGGCGGCGCTGTCGGAGGCGATGCGGAGGGTGTCGATCATCGCCGTCGTCCACGATGTGCTCAGCCAGGGAGTCGAGTCCGAGGTCGACTTCGACGAGGTCGTCGACAAGGGCCTGCGACTGACCCCGGAGCTGACGAGTCCGCTCGTCCAGATCTCCCTGCAGCGCCAGGGCAGCTTCGGGACGATCTCGTCCGCCGACGCGACGTCCCTGGCGCTGGCGATCACCGAGCTCATCACGAACGCGATCGAGCACGGCTTCCCGCTCGAGGAGCAGGAGGGGCTCGCGCCGGGGGAGACGCTCACCGGCCATGTCTGGGTCGTGCCCGAGCGCAACGGCGACCACCTCCACGTCACGATCGCCGACGACGGCGTCGGGCTGGGCGACCAGCAGAGCCCGGGCAACGGCCTGGGCACCCAGATCGTGCGCACCCTCGTCTCGGCGGATCTCGCCGGGTCGATCCAGTGGCGGGAGCGGGAGGGCGGGGGCACCGAGGCGATCCTCGACGTCCCGCTGCGCCCCGACTCCTACGACTGACGGTCCGCCTCGGTGCTGCGATGCGCGCCGCGGTGGTGCGACGGGTCCGGGCACGACAAAGTCCCCAGCTCGGATCGCGAAGATCGTGGTTCGAGCAGGGGACTCTGACGAGGTTCGGACTGTGCGAGTTCGGTGGAGCGGGAGTCAGCCGGCGCGGCGGGCGCGGGCGGCGCGACGCTTGAGGGCGCGGCGCTCGTCTTCGCTGAGGCCGCCCCAGACGCCGGCGTCCTGTCCGGATTCGAGTGCCCACTGGAGGCAGGTCTCCGCCACTTCGCAGCGACGGCACACAGTCTTGGCCTCTTCGATCTGAAGCAATGCCGGACCCGTGTTTCCGATGGGGAAGAACAGTTCGGGGTCCTCATTGAGGCATGCAGCGCGATGACGCCAATCCATGGTGGCCTTTCGACGGTGATAAGTGAAAGCGGTGTGCGCGCACGACAGCAGCGGCGCGCAACTCTCACAGTCAAGGTTCACATAACCGCAAAAGGCACACAAGAGTCTGGCAGTGTGAAGTTTCTGACAAATATTCTGTCCATTTTCCTGCTAAGGCGTGCTCGTTGCAAATCCGTCCAAAACGCGTCTCACTCTGCAGAAGCACGGTGTCGCCGGGGTGAACGGAAAGGGGAGGGACCGTGAAGTCGCCCGTCCTCGGAGGAGGATGTCACGCGGCAGGCGGACAGCCGCCCCTCGTGGTGGGCGGAGACTATCACTGCGAGGAGAACTGCACGTGAGACGCCTGCCGCAGGGACCTCGGCCGTGGGTAGACTGGCAGGCACCTGAACCAGCACCGAGAGCCGATGGAGGACTCATGACGGAATCGCAGGCACGCATCATCTCTGTCGGCGGGCACACCCCGCAGATCGATCCCGAGGCCTTCGTCGCCGCCGGCGCCACCCTCGTCGGCGACGTGCGCGTCGAACGCGGCGCCGGCATCTTCTACGGCTGTGTGCTCCGAGCGGAGAAGGCCCCGATCACCATAGGCGAGGACTCCAACGTCCAGGACAACACGGTGATGCACACCGACGAGGGCAAACCCGTCGTCGTCGGCCGGCGGGTCTCGATCGGCCACCAGGCCCTCGTCCACGGCGCCGCCGTCGACGACGATGTGCTCATCGGGATGCATGCGACGGTCCTCAACGACGCGCACATCGGCTCCGAATCGCTCATCGCGGCCGGCACGGTCGTCCTCGAGGGCACCGACATCCCGCCGCGCTCCCTCGTCGCAGGCGTCCCCGGCAAAGTGCGACGCGAGATGACCGACGACGGCGTCGAGAAGGTCAGGGCCAATGCGCAGGCCTATGTCTCCCTCTCCGCGCTCCACCGCGACACCGCCGAGGTGGTCGACCCTGCCGACGCCGCCGATTCCTGACCGGCGCCGCCCGCCTGACGACGCACTTTCCGCCCCGAGAGTTCATTCGCTCCCGGGGTGGCGATTTGAGAGGATTGAGCCGTGAACGAAGAATTTGAATCCGCAGCAGATCGAGTCGTCGTCATCGGCGGTGGTCCGGGAGGCTACGAAGCCGCTCTCGCCGCCGCACAGCTGGGCGCCGACGTCATGCTCATCGAGCGCCACCGCACCGGCGGCGCCGCTGTCGTCACCGACGTCGTGCCCTCGAAGTCGCTCATCGCGACAGCGGAGATGATGGACGAGATCACGCGCTCGTCGAGTCTCGGCATCAGGATCACCGGCAAGGACGAGACGACCGAGGAGCACCCGGACCACGACCGGGTGACTGCGGACCTCAAAGCGGTCAACGACCGCATCCTCTCGCTCGCCACCGCCCAGTCCGACGACATCTACGACGGTCTCATCCGCGCCGGGGTGAAGATCATCAAGGGCAGCGCGACGCTCGTCGACCGCGATCGGGTCGAGGTCGTCGAGGAGAGCGGCACCGAATACACCCTGCGGGCCTCGACGATCCTGCTGGCCGTCGGCGCCCACCCGCGCGAACTCGACACCGCCAAGCCCGACGGCGAGCGGATCCTGTCATGGACCCAGCTCTACGAACTCGAGGAGCTGCCCGAGCATCTCATCGTCGTCGGGTCGGGCGTCACCGGTGCCGAGTTCGCCTCGGCGTACCGCGCCCTCGGCGCCGACGTCACCCTCGTGTCCTCCCGCGAGAAGGTCCTGCCCGGGCAGGACGAGGACGCCGCCGACGTCCTCGAGTTCGTCTTCCGCAACAAGGGCATGAACGTGCTCTCCCGCTCCCGCGCCCAGTCGGTCGAGCGGACCGACGACGGCGTCGAGGTCACCCTCGCCGACGGCCGCCGGGTCCAGGGATCGCACTGCCTCATGGCCGTCGGGTCGATTCCCAACACCGCCGACCTCGGACTCGACGCGGCCGGCGTCAAGGTCAACGACTCCGGGCACATCGTCGTCGACGGCGTCTCCCGGACCAACCGCCCCGGCATCTACGCCGCCGGTGACTGCACCGGCGTCCTGCCGCTTGCCTCGGTGGCGGCGATGCAGGGGCGCATCGCGATGTCCCACGCCCTCGGCGATGCCGTCCAGCCGCTCAAGCTGCGCAACGTCGCCTCGAACGTCTTCACCGCCCCGGAGATCGCGACCGTCGGATTCACCCAGCAGAACTACCGCGAGAACCCCACCGACATCGACACCGTCATGCTGCCGCTCGACACCAACCCGCGGGCGAAGATGCTCGGCATCGAAGACGGCTTCGTCAAGATCTTCGCGCGTCGCGGTTCGGGCTCCATCCTCGGCGGAGTCGTCGTCGGGCCCCGCGCCAGCGAGCTCATCCTCCCCATCACGATGGCCGTGGAGAACCGCCTGACCGTCGATCAGCTCTCGGCGTCGTTCGTCGTCTACCCCTCGCTGAGCGGATCGCTGACCGAGGCCTCGCGGCGCCTCCACCGGCACCTCTAGAGATCTTTTCGCCTCCCGGTGTCGATATCCTGACCTCAGGGACGTCACAGTGGTGTCGGACGATCCCGTCCGGCGCCACCGGGTGCGCGAGGCGCATCCGCACGCGAAGGGAAGTCAGAGATGAAATACGCACTGCTGCTCATGGGCAGGACCGCCGACGCCGACTGCGGTGAGGACGGCGGACCCGACCCGAGCGAGTTCATGCGCTTCGACGAGGAGATCAGCGCCGCCGGCATCGTCGTCGGCGGATTCGCCCTCGAAGGCCCCGAGCACGGGGTGAGAGTGAGCGAAGCGGAGGGGCAGGCGCTGGTCACCTCGGGGCCGTTCGCCGAATCGAGCGAGTTCGTCGGCGGCAGCTACGTCATCGAGGTGCCGACGATCGACGATGCGATCGGCTGGGCGAAGCGCAGCCCCGGCGCGCGGTTCGGGCACATCGAGATCCGGCCCCTCGCCGACTACTGAGTCCGGCCATGGCCACCGAGTCCGCGGCAGCCGCCCGGGCCCTCACCGTGATCGGCGAGGAGGACCACGGGCGCCTGCTCGCGGCTCTGGCCCGGACCTTCCACGACCTCGATCTCGCCGAGGAGGCACTCGCCGACGCGATCGTCCGCGCGGTCGAGACCTGGCCGGGCAGGGGAGTGCCCGCCAACCCCCAGGCGTGGCTGATGACGACGGCGAAGAACCGCGCGATCGACCTCATCCGTGCCGATGCCCGCAGAGCACGGCACCTCGCACGACTGCGGATCGAGGACGAACGGCGCCCCGGCGATCACGAGGACCACGCCGACCGCCTCGGCGCGGACCTCGATTCCGCCCGTATCCCCGATGACCGGCTCGGTCTCTTCTTCACCTGCGCGCATCCGACCTTGAAAGAGCCCGAGCGGATCGCCCTCATCCTCCGCTTCCTCGCCGGACTGAGCACCGCCGAGGTGGCTGCCGCCTTCCTCGTCGACACGACGACGATGCAGCAGCGGATCGTGCGGGCGAAGAAGCGGATCACGGTGACGGGGATTCCGTTCGGCACCCCCACCTCGGAGGTCCTCGGTGACCGACTGTCCGGAGTGCTGCGCGTCGTCTACCTCATCTTCACGCAGGGGTTCGCCGCGACAGCCGGACCGGTCCATGCGCGCGCCGACCTCCAGGAGGAGGCGATCCGGTTGGCCCGCCTGCTCGTGCGGCTGCTGCCGGACCGGACGGAGCCCCGCGGTCTGCTCGCCCTGCTCCTGCTCACCCGGGCGCGGGCGGAGGCGCGGGTCGATGAGCACGGGCGTCCGATCCCGCTCGAGCACCAGGACCGGCGGCGCTGGGATTCGCGGCTCATCGCCGAAGGCCTCGGGCTGGCGCAGGCGGCCGCCGGTGAACAGGGTGCGGGGGCGTACACGGTGCAGTCGGCGATCGCGGCCGTCCATGCCGAAGTTCGCCGAGACTGACTGGCCGCAGATCCTCGTCCTCTACCGGCTGCTCGAGCGGTTCGAGCCGACCCCGGTCGTCGCCCTCAACATCGCGGTGGTGCGGGGGAAGGTCAGCGGTCCGGCGACGGGGCTGGCGTCCCTCGATGCGCTCGCCGGTGACGCGCAGCTGCAGCGCCATCGTCCCTATCACATCGCGCGGGCGATCACGCTGCGTGAGCTGGGACGCGAGGACGACGCCGAGGCGGCGCTGCGCAGCGCACTGGCGTGTCCGGGCAATGATGCCGAGTCCGACTACCTCACTGCCCGGATCACCGACGACGGGTGATCCGGGCAGTGGGTGAGCGCGGTGGACTCAGGCGGCGAACCGGATGATCGGCTCTCCCGACTTCACGGCGGTGCCGGCATCGACGAGGACCTCGGAGACCGTGCCCGAGTGACCCGCCTTGAGCGGCTGCTCCATCTTCATCGCCTCGATGACGGCGAGCGTGTCCCCGGCCTCGACGGTGTCCCCGGCGGCCACGGCGACGGAGACGATCGTGCCCTGCATCGGGGCGTTGAGCGCGTTGGACTCGTCGGTCAGCTGCGCGCCCTTGCGGCGCAGGTTGCGCTTGCGGCGGGGCACGCTCGGGCTCGGGACGTGACCGAGGTCGGAGATGACGTCCTTGGGAACCGACACGGTCATTCGGCGGCCGTCGACCTCGACGACGACACTGAAGCTGTCAGCGGTGGTGCTCATGTGATCTCCTGTGGTCGGTGCGGCGAGCGGGTTGACGAACGCGGTTTCGAGCCAGTTGGTCCACACCGCGAAGTCTCCGGCGAAGGCCGGTTCCGAGGCGAGGATGCGGTGGAGGGGCAGCAGAGTGGAGACTCCGTCGATGCGGTATTCGCTCAGGGCGCGACGCGAGCGGGCCAGCGCCTGGTCGCGGTCGGCGCCGGTGATGATGAGCTTGGCGAGCATCGGGTCGAAGTCGGTGCCGACGACGCTGCCCTCGCCGATGCCGGAGTCGAGGCGCACCCCGGGCCCGGCCGGTGCCCGGTAGTTCTTCACGGTGCCGGTGGCGGGGAAGAACGTCGTGGGATCCTCGGCGTTGATGCGGAACTGGATCGCGTGTCCGCGCACGGCGGGGAACGTCTCGGGGAGGCGCTCACCCGAGGCGATGCGCAGCTGCCAGCCGACGAGATCGACGCCGGTGACCTCCTCGGTGACGGTGTGCTCGACCTGGATGCGCGCGTTGGCCTCCATGAAGATGATCGTCCCGTCCGTGCCGAGGAGGAACTCGCACGTGGCGGCGCCGACGTAGCCGACGTGGGCGAGCACGCGGATCGAGGCCTCGGTGACGATGCGCTCCTGCTCCGCGGTGAGGAACGGGGCAGGCGCCTCTTCGACGATCTTCTGGTTCCGGCGCTGCAGCGTGCAGTCGCGGGTCGAGAGGACGCGGACTTCGCCGAAGGAGTCGGCGAGGCACTGGGTCTCGATGTGCCGGGGGTGGACGATCTGCTTCTCGATGAGGCATTCGCCGCGCCCGAACGCCGCCAGGGCCTCGCGGGTGGCCGCGGTGTATGCGGCTTCGAGGTCGTCGGCGGTCGGGCAGGCGCGGAAGCCGCGGCCGCCGCCGCCGTGGACGGCCTTGATGACGACGGGATAGCCGATGCGCTCGGCGACCGCGGCGGCCTCGGCGAGATCGGCGACGGCGCCGTCGGATCCCGGTGCGACGGGAGCGGAGACCGCCTCGGCGACCTCACGGGCACCGGACTTGTCGCCGAGGAGCTCGATGGCGGCCGGGGGAGGGCCGACCCAGGTCAGACCGGCATCGATGACGGCCTGCGCGAACAGCGCGTTCTCGGCGAGGTAGCCGTAGCCGGGATGGATGGCATCGGCACCGGAGCGTGTGGCGAGGGCGAGGATCTTGTCGATGTCGAGGTAGGTCTCCCCGGCGCCGGTGCCCTCGAGCAGCCAGGCGTCGTCGGCGAGCGACACGAACTCGGCGTCCGCATCGGCTCGGGTGTAGACGGCGACCGCTTTGATGCCCAGGTCGTGTGCCGCCCGGATGATGCGCAGGGCGATCTCACCGCGGTTGGCGATGAGGACGCGGCGCACGGGGGCCGTGGGGACGTGGGTCGACAGCGAATCGGTCGTCTCGTCGGGGAGAACTGAGGTCATGGCGCTCCTTTTGTATGATCTCAGATCAATTTAGGGATCGCCGCAAACCGTTTGTAGGCCAGCGATAAAAACCTCATGAGAAAACTTCAAAGGCGCCGGGCGTGTCCGCTCGACCGCTTCGAGTCTAGCCCCGGACGGACCAGAAATCGGGCCAGAACAGGCCCATGTCACGCGCGAGATCCCTCACAACCGGCAGGCTGAGCCCGAGCACCGTGAGATGGTCCCCGTCGAGCCGGTCGACGAAGGCGCCGCCGAAGCCGTCGATCGTCAGGGCGCCGGCGACGTGGAAGGGCTCCTCGGTGGCGATGTAGGCCTCGAGCTCCTCCGGGGTGGGAGTGCCGATGAGCACCGCGGTGGCCGACCGCTGCGAGCGGAGGTCCCGGAGCCGGAAGGGCTGCGCGAGGTCGGTGCGCTCGAGCACCGCGAGCGAGTGACCGCTGTGCAGCGTCGTCCAGGAGCCGGCCATCGACGCCCAGATCTCGCGTGTGCGCTCCGGCGTGCCCGGCTTCCCGATCGCCGCGCCGTCGTGTTCGAGGAGGGAATCGCCGGCGATGACGACGCAGGTGAGGGCCCCGCGCAGTGATTCGGGCAGGTCGGCGGCAGGCATCGCCTCGAGTCGGGTGACGACCGCCTGGGCCTTCGCCGCGGAGAGCTCCGTCGTCAGGTCCCCGACGGACCCGGTGAAGGACTCCTCGATCGCCCGTTCGTCGACGTCGGAGACGATGACGGTGGGGTCGATGCCCGAGGCGGCGAGGATCTGCCGACGGGAGGGGGACTGGGAGGCGAGGACGACCGGGATCACGGGGCTCTGCCCTCGGATGTCGGCGTCGTGGTGTCGGCGGGTGCGGTCGCAGACGCGTCCTCGTCGGCGACGCTGCCCTGGCCTGGGCCGGCGTCGGCAGACTCCTCGCGCGTGTCGTCGGGGATGTCCTGCGAGCGGTCGACGGCGATGGGGGCGGCGATGCGCTCGGCGATCGCGGCGAGCACCGTCGAGGCGAGCTGGGCGTATCCGAGGGCACTGGGGAACCGGCCGGACTCGTTGAGCAGCGATTTCCGGGTCGTGCCCGTCAGCGACCCGGTGGCGAGCAGCGGCACCGCGCGGGCCGACAGCGCCGCCAGCCACTGCGAGCCGGCGAGGACGCGGGACGAGCGCCGCAGTGTCGTCTTCAGCGGATCGCGCAGCCCCGGAAGCCCGCCGAGGTTGGGGCAGACGAGGACGAACACCGTGTACCGGCCTTCGCGCTGGAGCCGGTTGATCGCCTGGGTGAGCGCCGGCACGCCGATCGGACCGTGGATGGGGTGGATGACGTCACCGGTGCCGATCGAGATGATCGCGAAGCGGCGGTCCTGGGTCCACGACTCCGCGCCCTGCCGGGCGAGGCGCGACGAGCGGAGGATCTCATCGACCTGTGCCGAGAGCCGATCCGACAGCGCTGAGGGGCGGGCGGTCGCTTCGACCCGGACCGTGGTCCCGAGCAGTCGGGCCAGGCCGCGGCCGATGAGCATGGCAGGGGTCTGGGCGGGATCGTCGATGTCGACGCCGCACAGCCACGAATCGCCGATGACGGCGAGAGCGGCCACCTCCCCGTCATCGGCGCCCGGTGGAGGAACATCCTCGGCGATGGTGAGGTGGCGGCGGTCGGCGTCGGCGTCGAACCCCCGACGCAGGGACGAGGCCTGGCGGCGGAGCAGCCCGGCGGCCGATGCGCCGATGCCGACAGCCGCCCCTGTCATGGTGGCGGCTGCGTAGAAGATGCGCTTTCTCACAAAGAATCCCTTCCTGTGCTGTCATCATTCCACCTCACAGCCATGCGCAACAACTATTGTTGGAGCATGTCAGAGAACGAGAACACTGAATCCCGATTCCGGCTGAAGGGGGCATGGAACTCCTCCCGCGGAGACCGCAGCCGCTCGCGCCGGCGCAATGACGACGAGGCGGTGCGCGCCGGAGACGTCAGCTCCACCGAGGTCGCGCACGCCCGCCTCGACGCCGGTTCCGAACCGTACGTGTCCCCGGGCCTCAGAGTCGCCGCCGCATGGTCGTGGCGCTCGATCGTCGTCCTCGTCGGCATCGGCGTGGCCTTCTGGCTGCTGTCGAAGGTCTGGGACGTGCTCCTGCCCGTGCTCATCGCGCTGCTGCTGGCCGCGCTGCTCGGTCCGCTCACCGACTGGCTCGCGAAGCGGATGCCGCGCGGTCTTGCCGCCGCCATCGCCTTCGTCGGCTTCATCGTCGTCGTCGTCGGACTCTTCACCCTCGTCGGGCAGCAGATCTACTCCGGGATGCCCGATCTCATCGATCAGGTGATCACCGGATTCTCGAGCATCAGCGACTGGCTCGCGCACAACCCGTTCGGCATCGATTCGGGAACGATCTCGACCTACATCGACGACGCGATCCAGTCGGCGACCCAGTTCCTCCAGAACAACGGCTCGCAGCTGCTCGGCGGAGCGCTCCAGGCGACCACCTCGGTGGGTTCGTTCCTCGCCGGTCTCCTCATGACCCTCTTCGCGACGTTCTTCTTCCTCTACGACGGCAAGCGCATCTTCGGGTGGGTCGCGAACCTCCTCCCGATCCCCGCCCAGCCGGTCGCGATCGGCGCCGCCCGTCGCGGGTGGACCACACTGACCCAGTACGTGCGGGTGCAGATCCTCGTCGCCGCCGTCGATGCGATCGGCATCGGCATCGGTGCCGCGATCCTCGGCGTGCCGCTCGTCATCCCGATGACCCTGCTCGTCTTCCTCTCCTCGTTCGTGCCGATCGTCGGTGCCGTCGCCTCGGGCATCGTCGCCGTCGTCGTCGCGCTCGTGTCGAACGGCCTCGTCTCGGCGATCATCATGCTCGCCGTCGTCATCGGCGTCCAGCAGCTCGAAGGCCATGTCCTCCAGCCGTTCCTCATGGGCAAGGCCGTGTCCGTCCACCCGCTCGCCGTCGTCCTCGCCGTGGCCGCCGGAGGCTTCCTCTTCGGCATCGTCGGCGCCCTCTTCGCGGTGCCGCTCGTCGCCGTGCTCAACACCGTCGTCAGCTACATCGTCCACGCCAACGGTCCACGGGGAGGTGCGGCACCCCCGGAGGAGAGACCGGACACCGCCGAGGCGGATGCCGTGCTCGACTCCGCGCAGGCCAAGGTCGACGCGGCGGAGGCCAGGAGCGCCGCAGAGGGCCGCGATTCGGCCGAACCCGAGGACCTCCCCGGATCGGAGACCCCGAGCGGTCGCAGCGGCGCCGGCCGCGACGATCCGCAGCGCTGAGTCCGCCCGGTGCTGAGCGGCCTCGACCGCTCAGCACCGTGTCGTGGGGCGTCGTCCGCACGCGGAGAAGAGAAGACCGGT
Source organism: Brevibacterium sp. XM4083 (assembly GCF_006489205.2). Lineage (GTDB taxonomy): Bacteria > Actinomycetota > Actinomycetes > Actinomycetales > Brevibacteriaceae > Brevibacterium. The sequence goes on from NZ_VFYR02000005.1 coordinate 267,151, forward strand.
GGGCGGGTGCATGATGCACCCGCCCACCGGTCTTCGCTGCATCGCAGCCGGTCTCAGCCGGAGAAGGCCTCGATGTCGACGACCTCGACGGAGATCTCCTTGCCGTTGGGGGCCTCGTAGCTCGTCTTGTCGCCGACGGCGACGCCGAGCACGGCCGCACCGAGCGGCGATTTCTCCGAGAACACGTCGATGTCGGAATCGCCGGCGATCTCGCGGCTGCCGAGCAGGAAGCGCATCTCGTTGCCGGCGACCTTCGCGGTCACGACGGATCCGGGGGACACCGTCTTGCCGTCGCTCTCGCTCTCTCCGACCTTCGCGGACCGGAGTAGCTGTTCGAGCTGGCGAATGCGGGCCTCCTGCTTGCCCTGCTCTTCGCGTGCCGCGTGATAGCCGCCGTTCTCCTTCAAGTCACCCTCGTCGCGGGCGGCTTCGATTTTCTCAGCAATCTCTGCACGTCCCGGTCCGGAGAGGTGTTCCAGTTCCTTCGACAGACGGTCGAAGGCTTCCTGTGTCAACCATGTCTCTTCCTGGGTGACATCCTCGGTCATGACTTCTCCTTCTTCGGTTCGGTGCACTGACGGCACGTCAGGCAACGAAAAACCGGGCGTGGGGTACGCCCGGGTGGTGAATGAAACTACAGTCTAACGCATCTGCGGCGAAATACGATGATCTGGATCACCATCCGGACGCAGAAATCGTCCACGTCAGACCGCCTCGGCGAGGAACCAGTGGGAACAGGTGGCCTTGCGGCTCCAGCGCACGGCGGACGCATCCCGGTCGTTCGGCCTCGGGGTCGGCCGGCTCACTCGAACCAGCAGGCGTCGGCGTGGCCCGAGGCCGCGAGCTGCGTCGTCGCGACGGTGACGTCGATCTGCTTGGGCGAGGTGGGATCGGCCTGCGGGTCGGCCTCGAGACTGACCTCGGTGAAGCCGACGATCGCCTCGCGGTCGTTCGTCGCCTGCACGATGCAGTGCACGCTGCGGGTCTCATCAGGGTAGATGGCGACGCTGACCTGAGTCGTCGCGGAATCTACGATCTCATAATTGAGCGTCCGGGGGTCAGTGGGCTCCTGCGACGGCTGGAAGTTGATGACGCCGATGACGACGACGGCGACGGCGATGACCGCTGCGGCGATGATCGTGGCCCGGCGGCTGAGGCGCCGCTGCGGAGTGCGGCTGCGGCCGTAGCGGTCGCTCTGGGGGTCGGCGGCTGTAACCTCAGTCATTGAATTCCTCATCTGTCAGTCTCGCGCACTAACCTAGAGTAGTCGATCCGAGTTCTGCGATCATGTTCACGGGCACGTGGAGTGAGGAACGGCTCACGGCGAATCGAAAGGGATCTTCCGAGAAATGACTGCGCTTCCATATGAGGGTCTGCGTCTGCTGGCAGTCCACGCCCACCCCGACGACGAATCGTCGAAGGGGGCTGCGACGAGCGCGAAGTACGCGGACCTCGGCGCGCGCGTCCTCATCGCCTCGATGACCGGGGGAGAGGCCGGCGACATCCTCAATCCGGCGCTCCTCCAGTCGCCCAAGGCCGTCCGCGACATCGCGGGGCTGCGCCGTGAGGAGATGGCGGCCGCCGCTGCCGCGCTCGGCGCCGAGCACGTGTGGGTCGGTCATGTCGATTCGGGACTGCCCGACGGCGACATCGACGAGGAGACCCCCACCGGCTGCTTCTACCGGGTGCCCGACGAGATCGCGATGCTGCCCCTCGTCCACATCATCCGGCAGTTCCGGCCCCAGGTCGTCACGACGTACGACGAGCTCGGCGGCTACCCGCACCCCGATCACATCAAGAACCACGCGGTGACGATGGCCGCCGTCGCCGCTGCCGCCGATCCGCAGGCGCACCCGGAGCTCGGCGAGCCGTGGCAGGTGCAGAAGGTCTACTACAACCAGGACCTCTCGGCGAAGAAGTGGATCACGATCCACGAGAAGATGACCGAGGCCGGTCTCGAGTCGCCGTTCGCCGACCATATCGAGGACTTCAGGAAGCGCGATGCCGAACGCGTCAACTGGCTGTCGACGCGCATCGACTGCAGCGAGTACTTCGACGCCCGTGATCGCGCCCTGCTCTCCCACGCCACCCAGATCGATCCCGAAGGCGGGTTCTTCTCCGCCTCGCGGGTGGCGGCCCGGAAGTACTGGCCGACCGAGGAGTTCGAGCTCGCCGTCGACCGCACCGACCGGCCGCCGCTGACTCCGGGCGTCGACTTCCAGGAGTCCGATCTCTTCGCCGGCGTCCGACGCGACGACGGCAGCACGGTCCCGGCCGAGGGCATGCTCCCGGCCTCACCCTCCGTCGACGAATACCAGGGAGAGCGCGCATGAGCATCATGGCAACCGAGTCGAGCCTGTCAGCGGTCGCGGTGCTCGCGGCGACCGGAACGGCGACCCCGTCGGGTGGGCCCGATCCCGACCTCGTCACGCCCGGCACGATCGGCTTCCTCACGACGTTTGCGATCGTCGTCGTCGCGATCTTCCTCATCCGCGACGCCCTCAAGCGCGTGCGCCGGGTGCGGGCGCGGTCCCGAGCCAGCGACGCCTACCCGATCCCGCTGCGCAAGTACGCGGTGCCCAACCAGTCGAAGCTCTCCGGGGCCAACGCCCCCGAGGCCACCGGTGACGCCTCCGAGACCGACCAGGCCGATGCTGATGGTGGGGCCGAGGAGTCCCGGAAGCAGGACGGCTGAACATCTGAGGGGGTGGGGCGGGCGCCGTCCCGACCCCACCGGCAGCCCACAGCGCCGGATCCGCTGATCGCCGAGGCGGTCGCCGGGTCCGGCGCTGTTTTGTGTGCTGTGTGCTCGGCCGGTGCGGCGCGGCCGGTGCGGCGCGGCCGGTGCGGCGCGGCCGCCCGTGCTCAGTACGCGGCGACGGCCGCGACGAGGAGCGCGGCGAGGTGGCAGCCGTAGCCGGCGATCGTGAGGATGTGGAAGATCTCATGGAACCCGAGCCACCGCGGTGCCGGGTTGGGCCGCTTGATGCCGTAGATGACGGCACCGGCGATGTAGCAGACGCCGCCGACGACGATGAGGATGCCGACCGCTGGGATCGTCGCCCAGATCTGCGGGATGTAGCCGACTCCGGCGATGCCGAAGAAGACGTAGACGGGAACGAAGAGCCACCTCGGCGCGGTCGTGAAGATCGTCCGGAACGCCACCCCGAGGGCCGCGGCGCCCCAGAGCACCGAGAGCAGGAGGATCGCCTGATCCGGTCGGAGCATGAGAACGGCGAGGGGGGTGTAGGTGCCGGCGGTGATGAGGAAGATGTTCGCGTGGTCGAGGCGGCGGAGGATGAGGCGGGCGCGGGTCCGCCAGCGGCCGCGGTGATAGACCGCGGAGGTGCCGAAGAGGAGCATGCCGGTCACCGCGAAGACCGAGGCCGCCAGCCGCGATTCGATCGTCGGGGAGATGATGACGAGGGCGAACCCGCCGATCATCGCCAGAGGGAACGCTCCGGCATGGAACCAGCCGCGCAGCTTCGGCTTGACCTGTCCGGCGAGTTTGCCGAGCTCCGAGCGCAGGGCCGTGCGGCGCCGGGCGATGCGCACGGGATACGCGCCGCCGGAGCGGGGCTGCCGGTCCGGCGATTCAAGACGGTCGAGCGCTGGCGGATCCGTGACGGGAGCGTTCATGGGTTCAATCTACTGGCTTCTCCTGGCAGGATCCCCAGCGGCTCATGTGCCGGTCGTGGCAGTCCCATCCCGGGTGTGCCAGTCCCATCCCGGGGTGTGCGCTGACCTCGGAGAGTCACCGGCTGAGACCGACCGCAGGTGAGGCGGTCGGAGGATAGTACTCTGGATGATGTTCGACCGACCGGGACCGCAGGAGAAAGAAGGCGACGTGGCACGACCGCTGAGCTTGCTCTACCGCCTCTACGAGCGGAGACTCCTGCGCGAGCTCGACACCTCGGTGCCCGTGCCCCGGCACGTCGGGGTCATCACCGACGGCAACCGCCGCTGGGCGAAGGAATTCGGGGCGACGACCGCCGACGGCCACCGCGCGGGAGCCGACAAGATCGTCGAGTTCCTCGGCTGGTGCACGGAGGTCGACGTCGAGATCGTCACCCTCTACGTGCTCTCGAAGGAGAACCTCGCACGCTCGGCCGACGAGGTGGCCGTGCTCATCGAGATCATCTCCGACATGGTCGAGCGGATCGCGAAGCTCGACGGGGTGTGGGTCCAACTCGTCGGCGACCTCGACATCCTGCCTCCCGATCTGCGCGCCCGCCTCGAAGCCGCGGCCTCCTCGGACGGACGCGGGATGCGGGTCAACGTCGCCGTCGGCTACGGGGGTCGGCAGGAGATCGTCAACGCCGTGAAGTCCCTGCTGCGGACCCGAACCGACGACGGCATCGACCTCGAGACGATCATCGCCGAACTCTCACCCGAGCAGATCGGGGCCCACCTCTACACGAAGGGTCAGCCCGACCCTGACCTCATCATCCGCTCCTCGGGCGAACAGCGGCTCTCCGGGTTCCTCATGTGGCAGAGCGCATACTCGGAGTTCTACTTCTGTGAGACGTACTGGCCCGACTTCCGGCGCACCGACTTCCTCCGCGCCGTCCGCGACTACGGGCTGCGCCAGCGCCGCTTCGGCCGGTAGACGGGCCCACGGCCTCGGCGGAGGCCGTCGGACCAACCGCCGCATCTGTGGCCGCCGGGCTCAGCGCTTCTGCGCGACGAACACCCATTCGGCTCCGGGACGGTCCGGTGCGTCCCGGATATCGCGGACGGCGAAACCGGTCGCCTCGAGCGCCGCGTTGACCTCTCCCTGCGTGTGGAACCGCAGCCGGGAGCGCGAACCGATGACGTCCCCGGTGGCCGCGAACCGGTAGAGGTGGGAGAACGAGACGAACGGCAGGTCGACCTGGCCCAGTGCCAGGGTCTCCGTGACCTCGCCGATGCCGTCGACGTCGAGGGTGCGCGGCTGGCGCCGTCCCCACGCCTCCCAGGCCCGGAGAGCGGGGTCGCGGGTCTCGACGACGAGGTGACCACCGCGGCGCAGACCCCGGGCACAGCCGGCGAACGCGACTCGCAGGTCGTCGAGGCCGAGGAAGACCTGAGCGACGTTGCCGGTCATCGTCACGAGATCGGCGACAGCTGTGGGGATGTCCGCTGCGGTGCCGACGCGGAGATCGATGCTGAGCCCCTCCGCGGCGGCGTGCGCCGTCGCCAGCTCGATCGAGGCCCGGGCCGGATCGATGCCGAGGACGTCGCGGCCGGTGCGGGCGAGCCTGCGGGCGAGCACTCCGGTGCCGCACCCGAGGTCGATGACCGCCGACGCCGCGACCTCCTCGGCGAGGGAGGTGTAGAGGTCGAGATCGTCGCGGGAGCCCTCGAAGGCATCGTAGACGGCGACGAGCTGCGGGTTCTCGAAGATCGCATCGGCCATGGGCCGAAACTATCACCCATCCCATTCATGCGAAGTTCATGACGCGGATGCGCGTGCCGGTACCGGGACACGCCCGAGACCGGGGTTAGGTTGGCTGTAGTTGGTCGACACCAACCCGGGGTTCGGGGGATGTCAGGACTTGGACCTCGGCGCTACGCACGCAACAGGGGTCCCCATGGCCGAAAAGGTCCACACATACGTTCTCGACACCTCGGTGCTTCTCTCGGATCCGGGAGCACTGCTGAGATTCGCAGAGCATCACATCGTCATCCCTCTCGTCGTGGTCTCGGAGCTCGAGGCGAAACGGCACCATCCTGAACTCGGTTTCACTGCCCGCAAGGCCCTCCACATCCTCGACGACTTCCGCTCCGACTACGATCGCCTCGACGAGCCGATCCCCGTCGGCGACGCCGGGGGCACGGTGCGCGTCGAACTCAACCACATCGACGCCTCGACGATGCCCGTCGGCTTCGACCGGTCGGAGAACGACACGCGGATCCTCGCGGTCGCCCGCAACCTCGCCGCGGAGGGCCACGACGTCGTCGTCGTGACGAAGGATGTGCCGATGCGCGTCAAGGCCTCGGCGCTCGGCCTCCAGGCCGAGGAGTACCTGGCCGAGCTCGCCACGGATTCGGGATTCACGGGGATGAGCGAACTCGCGCTCGGCGATGAGGAGATGTCGGAGTTCTACGACTCGGGGTCGATCCAGACCGCTGCGGTGGCCGACGAGGTCGTCAACACCGGGGTCGTCATCACCTCACCGCGAGGATCGGCTCTCGGCCGGGTGCGGGCGAACAACACGGTCAGCCTCGTGCGCGGGGATCGGGACATCTTCGGCGTCCACGGGCGTTCGGCCGAGCAGCGGGTGGCCATCGACATGCTGCTCGACGACGAGCTGGGCATCGTGTCGCTGGGAGGGCGAGCCGGAACGGGGAAGTCCGCGCTCGCTCTCATGGCGGGGCTGCAGAAGGTGCTCGAGGAGAACAAGCACTCGAAGATCATGGTCTTCCGCCCGCTCTACGCGGTCGGCGGCCAGAACCTCGGCTATCTGCCCGGCAGCGAGGGGGAGAAGATGAACCCCTGGGCCGAGGCGGTCTTCGACACGCTCAGCGCACTGGTGAGCAAGAACGTCATCGACGAGGTCGTCAACCGGGGGATCCTCGAGGTGCTGCCGCTCACGCATATCCGCGGGCGGTCGCTCCATGATGCGTTCGTCATCGTCGATGAGGCGCAGTCGCTCGAACGCAATGTGCTGCTCACGGTGCTCTCGCGCATCGGCATGAACTCGAAGGTCGTGCTCACCCATGATGTCGCGCAGCGGGACAATCTGCGGGTGGGGCGCCATGACGGGATCGCCGCGGTCATCGAGAAGCTCAAAGGCCACGACCTCTTCTCCCACGTCACGCTCACCCGATCGGAGCGCTCGGACATCGCCGCCCTCGTCACCGACGTTCTCGAGGAGTTCGACCCGTTTCGATCCTAGGGTGTGCTCAGACGCGACAGCGCCCGCCGGCGGTCGGAGGGGACCGGCGGCGGGCGCTGTGCGGAGATCGGGTCAGCTCACTTGTAGGTGCCGATCATCGTCATGACATCGAGCGCCTTGTCGAGGTCGGCCTCGGTGATCGAGCCGTTCTCGACGAAGCCGAGGTCGATCGTCGCCTCCTTGACGGTCATCTTGTTCGCGACCGCGTGCTTGGCGATCTTCGCGGCGTTCTCGTAGCCGATGACCTTGTTGAGCGGGGTGACGATCGACGGGGACGCCTCGGCGAGGAAGCGCGCCCGTTCGACGTTGGCGGTGAGCCCGTCGATCATCTTCTCCGCCATCACCGTCGAGGCGTTGGCGAGCAGGCGGATCGACTCGAGGAGGTTCGAGGCCATGACGGGGATGCCGACGTTGAGCTCGAAGGCACCGTTCGTCGACGACAGGGCCACGGTCGTGTCGTTGCCGATGACCTGGGCTGCGACCTGGATCGTCGCTTCGCAGATGACCGGGTTGACCTTGCCGGGCATGATCGAGGACCCGGGCTGGAGGTCGGGGATGGCGATCTCGCCGAGGCCGGTGTTCGGTCCCGAGCCCATCCACCGCAGATCGTTGCAGATCTTCATGTAGCCGTAGGCGATCGTGCGCAGCTGACCCGAGGCCTCGATGAGGCCGTCGCGGTTGGCCTGAGCCTCGAAGTGGTTGCGGGCCTCGGTGATCGGCAGGCCGGTCTCCTCGGCGAGTATCTCGACGACGCGCGAGGAGAACCCGTCAGGGGTGTTGATGCCGGTGCCCACGGCGGTGCCGCCCTGCGGCACCTCGGCGACGCGGGGGAGCGCCGATTCGATGCGCTCGATGCCGTAGCGGACCTGCGCGGCGTAGCCGCCGAACTCCTGGCCGAGGGTGACCGGGGTGGCGTCCATGAGGTGGGTGCGCCCGGACTTGACGACCGAGGCGAACTCCTCGGCCTTCTTCTCCAGCGACGTCGCCAGCGTGTCCATGGCCGGGATGAGCGTGGTCACCAGGGCCTTCGTCACGGCGACGTGGACCGAGGTGGGGAAGACGTCGTTCGACGACTGCGAGGCGTTGACGTGGTCGTTGGGGTGGACGTCGATGCCCTTGTCGGCCAGGGCCTTCGTCGCCAGCGTCGCGAGCACCTCGTTGGTGTTCATGTTCGACGAGGTGCCGGATCCGGTCTGGAAGACGTCGATGGGGAACTGCGCATCGTGCTTGCCGGCGATGACCTCGTCGGCGGCGTTCTCGATCGCCTCGGCACGGTCGGCGTCGAGGACGCCGAGTTCGCGGTTGGCCTTGGCTGCGGCCTTCTTCACCTGCGCGAGGGCGGCGATGTGCGCGGATTCGAGGGTCTTGCCGGAGATCGGGAAGTTCTCGACGGCGCGCTGGGTCTGCGCGCTGTAGAGGGCGTCCTTGGGAACCTTCACTTCACCCATGGTGTCGTGTTCGATGCGGAACTCTTCGCTCATGCTTGGGCACTGTCCTTTCGTGATGGTGGTGTGGCCGCGACGTGCGGACGCCGCGGCGCCCTCACGTTCCGGCCACGGGTCAGGAGGCGTAGGTCGAGACCGCGGCCTCGTCGCCTCCGTACTGGGCGACGACGGTCGTGTGACCGTCGTGGAGCTGGTAGGTCATGCCGACGATGATGAGTCGGCCCTCCTCGACGGCGCGGGAGATCAGCGTGGAGAGCTGCATGATCTTCTCGACGGTGTCGATGGTGTTCTGCACGACCGTCTCATTGACGGTGGTGCGGTGGTTCTTCCGCGCCCGGGCCACGGTCGGGAGAATGCGGGCGACGACGTCGGAGATGAACCCGGGCGGGGTCTCCCCGGTGTCGTAGGCGTTGTAGGCCGCCGTCACGGCCCCGCAGCTGTCGTGGCCGAGGACGACGAGCAGCGGAGTGCCGAGCATTTCGACCCCGTACTCGAGCGAACCGAGGGTGACGGGGTCGATGACCTGTCCGGCGTTGCGCACGACGAACATGTCACCGATCCCGACGTCGAAGATCATCTCCGCGGCCACTCGGGAGTCGGCGCAGCCGAAGAGGGTGACGAACGGCTTCTGGTCGGCCGTCACCGCCTCGCGGCGCGCCGTGTCCTGGTTGGGATGTTCGGGCTCGTCGTTGACGAACCGGCGGTTGCCTTCCTGCAAGCGCTTCCAAGCCTGATTGGGCATTGCGTCCTGAACCTGCTTCCCTGGGCCGGTGATGGTGGAGCGAGCGGAATCGCACTCGCTGTGTCTGGGTCCGGCGCCGGGGATGCCGACGCCGGTGATGGAGTCCGGGTCAGACGAGTCCGCGGCGGGCGGCCTCTTCGGCGGCCTCGACGTAGGAGTGGGTCTTCGCCGACTGGTGTTCGGCGAAGACCGAGCGCACGGTGCCGGACTTCGACCGCATGACGAGCGAATGCGTCGAGACGTGGCTGCCGTGGAACTTCACGCCGTCGAGCAGATCGCCCTGGGTGATGCCGGTGGCGACGAAGTAGCAGTTGTCCCCGGTCACGAGGTCATCGGTGCCGAGCACCTGGTCGATGTCGAGGCCGGCCTTCGCCGCGGCTTCGCGCTCACTGTCGTCCTGCGGCCACAGGCGGCCCTGGATGACGCCGCCGAGGGCCTTGATCGCACACGCGGTGATGATGCCCTCCGGGGTGCCGCCGATGCCCATGAGCATGTCGACGCCCGTGTCGGGGCGGCAGGCGGCGATGGCGCCGGCGACGTCGCCGTCGGTGATGAGGCGGATGCGGGCGCCGGCGGCGCGGATCTCCGCGATCGTCTTCTCGTGGCGGGGGCGGTCGAGGATCATCACCGTCACCGAGGCGGGATCCTTCGTACCCTTGGCCTTGGCGACGCGGCGGATGTTCTCCGCGATCGGCAGGCGCAGGTCGACGGCGTCAGCGGCGGCGGGCCCGGTGACGAGCTTCTCCATGTAGAACACGGCCGACGGGTCGTACATCGCGCCGTCTTCGGTCACGGCCATGACGGAGATCGCGTTGGGCATGCCGAGCGCGGTCAGTCGGGTGCCGTCGATCGGGTCGACGGCGACATCGCAGCGGGCTCCGCCGCCGTCGCCGACCTGCTCGCCGTTGAAGAGCATCGGCGCTTCGTCCTTCTCGCCTTCGCCGATGACGACGGTTCCGGCCATCCGGACGCTGGAGATGACATTGCGCATCGCGGCCACGGCTGCGCCGTCGGCGGCGTTCTTGTCCCCGCGGCCCACCCAGGGGGCGGCGGCGATGGCGGCGGCTTCGGTGACGCGCACGAGTTCGAGGGCGAGGTTGCGGTCGGGAGCGTCGGCTCCGACCTGGGCCTGCTGGGACCATGCGTCGGTGACTGCGACGGGTGGCGCTTCCGCGTCCACTCGGCCCCGATCATGATGCGATTTCACGTCAACTGAATCCTGTGGGTCACTCATGCCTCCAATTGTGCCACCCTCCTCAGGTGGTCTCCGACACCTCCTCGGTGAGTGCTGACACCCAATTGATGAGTACTGACACCTCATTGATGAGTACTGGCACCTCCTCGGGTGTGCGCCGACAGCGGGGCCCGGCACGTGGCCGAGTGCCGGTCGCCGAACGGTGAGCCCGTGCGCCAGGCGTCAGTGGCACCACCGCGCCGGGCGTCAGCGGCGCTGCCGATTGGCTCCTGGTGGGCCGCGCGGGGACAATGGAGGGGTGAATGTCCGTTCCACCACCGACGAAACGGGTTCCCGGCAGCAGCAGGGGACCGGCCGTGAGGGAGTTTCCATGTCCGACCAGTCCGGAGTCGTCCTTCCCGGGTCGCGGGAAGAGATGCGTCTGCTGCGGAAGAACTCGAACTGGGTGAACATGACCGTGGCGATCATGGCGTGCCTGGCGCTCGTCGGCGGTGTACTCCTCCTTGCTCCGCAGCCGGAGGTCAACTCCGAGCGGGTCGTCGACTATCGCGCGATCGCCGAGGTGTCCCAGTCGAACACGGACTATCCACTCGTCGTTCCCGACGTGCCGTCGGGGTGGACGTCGAACGAAGCCAACCTCGATCGCATCGGCGACACCGGCGTCACCTCGTGGTACGTCTCGTTCCTCGGGCCCGACGATCAGTGGGTGAGCATCGAGCAGGCGCAGGCGTCGCAGGCGTGGGCCGACGGGAGGGTCAAAGATGCGACCGCCGCCGAGACCGTCGATGTCAGCGGCTACACCTACCAGGTGTACCGGACCGATGATGCGAAGGTGCAGTGGGTGACGTCGAAGGGCGACGTCTTCGTCGTCATCACGGCCATCGCCACTCCGGACACGGTCAACTACTTCGCCGATCAGGTGTCAGCCGACCTCGCCTGAGCCGACAGATCGCCTGAGTGGGCACCGCGCCACTGTTGCGTACGGTGCCCTGACTGCCTGCGCTTGCATGGGCCGCGCGTGACCGCGGCCCGCGGTCGGATCCAAGCCGTCGCCGGGCACCGGGGACGGCTGAACCGTCATTCGTCGTCGGTGCTGTCCTCGTGGGCCTTGTCGAGGCGTTCGCGCGCACCGTCGAGCCACGCCTGGCACCGGTCGGCCAGTGCCTCGCCGCGTTCCCACAGCCGCAGCGACTCCTCGAGGGGCAGGTTGCCGGCCTCGAGGCGCTTGACCGTGGTGACGAGTTCCTCGCGCGCCTGTTCGTAGCTCAGTGTGCTGATGTCGGGTTCGCTCTGCTGGGTGGCGGGTTCGGTCATGGTCAGCTCCTTGTCTCTTCTGTGGCATCGTCGATGGTCGTCACCTCGGCGTCGAAGCGTCCGCGGGCGACTCTGATATGGACGGTCGATCCGGTGTGGACTTCGTCGGCATCGCGCACGGCCTGGCCGCTGTCCGTCTGCACAACGGCGTAGCCGCGTTCGAGCGTGCGCAGCGGCGAGAGCGACCGGGCCTGCGACCGCAGGTGGTTGATCTCGTTCTGTCCCTGGTTGAGCTGACCGAACATCGCCTGCAGGCTGCGGCGCCGGAGCATGAGGAGTTCGTCCTCCCGGGCGTCGACGATCGTCTGGGGTTCGGCGAGGACGGGTCGCGAGCGCACGGCGGTGAGCATCTCCTGCTCGCGGTCGATGATGCGATTGACTGCGGAATCGAGCATGGCCCGGGCATTGAGGATGCCCATGGCTTCCTCGGCGACGTCGGGGACGATGCGCTTGGCGGCATCGGTCGGTGTCGAGGCGCGGAGATCAGCGACCTCGTCGAGGATGGGACGGTCGGCTTCATGGCCGATCGCCGAGACGACCGGTGTCTGAGCATTGGACACGGCGCGGACCAGCGCTTCGTTGGAGAACGGGAGGAGGTCCTCCATGCTGCCGCCGCCGCGGGCGATGACGATGACGTCGATCGACGGGTCCGCGTCGAGCTCGGCGAGGTTCTTCATCACTCCGGGCACGGCGTCAGGCCCCTGCACCGCGGTGTTGCGGATCTCGAATTCGGCGGCGGGCCAGCGGAGGTGGACATTGCGCACGACGTCCTTCTGGGCGTCGGAGTCGCGTCCGGTGATCAGCCCGATGCGGTTCGGGAGGAACGGCAGACGCTTCTTGCGGTTGGGATCGAACAGGCCTTCGGCGGCGAGCTGCTTCTTCAGTCGTTCGAGACGAGCGAGCAGCTCGCCGAGGCCGACGGCGCGGATGTCGTTGGCGCGCATCGTCAGACGGCCGGTCTTCGTCCAGAAGTCGGCTTTGAGGTTCGCGACCACATGGCTGCCTTCGGACAGCTGTGCTCCCGTGCGGTCGAGGACGTTCTTCCAGATCTGGACGGGCAGGGACATCTCGACGTCGGTGTCGCGCAGCGTGAGGTAACTGGCCTTGCCGCGGTGGTTGAGCTCAACGACCTGGCCTTCGATCCACACGCTCGACATGCGGTCGATGTAGGACTTCATCTTGTTCGACAGAACACTGAGCGGCCACGGGTTCTCCGCTGTGGTCTCCGCCGCCGTCGCCGGCAGCTCCTGCGGGTCGACGGACTCGCCGAGCGTCCCGGGGGTGCCGGATATTCGTTGCGCCATGTCATCTCCTTGTCCCGACCCAGCCTAACGAACGCCTCGGACATGGACGGTCAGCGCTGCCGGGCGGGTCCCGGGCAGCCGTCGGGCAAGGCAACTGCCTGTGGAATGGTTCACCTTTGTGGCCCACGCACAGCCCCGACACTTAGACTGTCCCTGTGACTGCCGTTTCTGTTCCCATGCCCACGATCCCGCGCAAGCGCATCGCCCCGGACGCTATTCGGACCCCGGCCGGCAGCGAGCAGAAGGTGCTGCTCGCCGCTCCGCGCGGTTACTGCGCTGGCGTCGATCGCGCCGTGATCGCGGTCGAACGCGCGCTCGAGCACTACGGTGCTCCCGTCTATGTGCGCAAGGAGATCGTCCACAACCGGCACGTCGTCGAAACGCTTTCGGAGCGCGGTGCGGTCTTCGTCAATGAGACCGATGAGGTTCCCGAGGGCGCCCGGGTCGTGTTCTCCGCTCACGGTGTCTCCCCGGCCGTTCACGCCGAGGCGGCCGCCCGCGATCTCGCGACGATCGACGCGACGTGCCCGCTGGTGACGAAGGTCCACCGGGAGGCTGTCCGGTTCGCCCGCGACGGCTACCGCATCCTCCTCGTCGGCCATGCCGGTCACGAAGAGGTCGAAGGCACGATGGGCGAGGCTCCGGATCACATCACGCTCATCCAGAACCCGGAGGAAGCGAAGACCGTCGAGGTCGAGGACACCGAGAACCTCGTGTGGATCTCGCAGACGACGCTGAGCGTCGATGAGACCATGGCGACCGTCGACATCCTCCGTCAGCGCTTCCCGCAACTGCAGGATCCGCCGAGCGATGACATCTGCTACGCCACCCAGAACCGTCAGGTTGCGGTGAAGAAGATCGCCCCGCAGGCCGATCTCGTGCTCGTCGTCGGGTCGGCGAACTCATCGAACTCGGTGCGCCTCGTCGAGGTCGCCCTTGAGCACGGTGCGAAGGCGGCCCACCGCATCGACTTCGCCCGTGAAGTCGACGAGACCTGGTTCCACGACGTCGCGACCGTCGGCGTCACCTCGGGGGCGAGTGTCCCCGACGGCCTCGTGCAGGAGCTGCTCGGACTCCTCGCCGACTACGGCTTCTCCTCGGTCGAGGAAGTCGTCACCGCCGAAGAGGATCTCATGTTCTCGCTGCCGCGGGAACTGCGCAAGGACCTCAAGGCGGCAGGCAAGAAGACGTCGAACAAGCGCGACGGCGCTGACCGTCAGCACGACATCATCTGAACTGTTCGACCCTTCACCGGACGCGTGAGCCGTTCGACCCCTCACCGGACGCGCTGATCGGACGAATCGCGCATCTGTGTGCTCGTCTCAGTCGGTGCCGGTATGTCGCCTCCTCAGCAGTGTCGGATCGTCTGCGCCGAAGCTCGGGCGTGAGAGCTCCGCAGCACTGACCCCCCGCGTTCGGGAGTCGAGTTCGGCGACCGCGTCGAGTTCCTCGCTGACGATGCCCGTCGACGGGAACTTGCGCGCCGTGACGAGGAAGCGCGACTCGAACGAGGAGACGAACCGGTTGTAGTCCTCCACGGAGCGGTCGAGGCTCGACCCCATCTTCGACACATGCGAGACGAGCGTGCCGACGCGTTCGTAGAGTTCCGTGCCGAGACGCAGGACCTCAGCCGCCGACGTGCTCATCTCCGCCTGACGCCAATTGAGCGCGATGGTCTTGAGCAGGACGAGGAGCGTGGCAGGAGAGGTGAGGACGACGTTCTTGCCCAGGGCATGATCGATCATCTTCGGATAGGTCGCGGCCGCGGCGGAGAGCAGGCCGTCGGTGGGAACGAAGCACACGACGAAATCCGGTGCGGTCTCGAACGCCTTCCAGTACTCCTTCGACGCGAGCGCATCGACATGGCGCAGGAGCGCGCGAGCATGGCTGCCGTCGGCCTCCTCTCCCTCGCCGATCCGCGCCGACAGCGGGGTCTTCGCATCGATGACGATGGTGCCTCCGCCGGGCAGGTGCACGATCATGTCGGGACGGTGGCGCTGTCCATCGCGTTCGACGCTGACCTGCGCATCGAAGTCGACGTGGGGGAGGAGCCCCGCGTATTCGACGATGCGCCGCAGCTGCACCTCGCCCCAATCGCCGCGCTGAGTTGTGGAGTTCAGGGCATTCGCGAGTGACCCGGTCGATTCCTGCAGCCGCAGATTCTGCTGGCTCAGGTGCGAGATCTGGGCGTTGAGCCGGGTGATCTGCTCGACCTGAGCCCTGTCCTGAGTGCGGACGCTCTCATGCAGCTGTCGGACACTGGCGGCGAGGGGCCCGATGGCCGCGGTGATCTCGCTGGCCATCTGGGCGTCGGCTTCGAGGTCCTCGGTCCGGGTGGAGAGGAGCTGGGAGGTCGTCTCCGCGCGGGTCAGGCGTTCGACGTAGCGGGAGCGGGTGAGGGCGCGACCGAGGAGGAACCCGAGGGCAGCGCTGAGGACGATCGCCAGGAAGAAGGCGACGATGACGCCGGCGGCGGGAAATGCATTCATGACTTCAGGGTGACAGACGGCACGGACACGAGGATTCGGGACCGCCTCGGCGCCGGGATAGACTTGACTACCGTGGCACTGACAATCGGAATCGTGGGACTGCCCAATGTCGGCAAGTCGACCATGTTTAATGCACTGACCAAGAACCAGGTTCTCGCGGCGAACTATCCGTTTGCGACGATCGAGCCGAATGTGGGCGTTGTGCCCCTGCCGGATGCGCGGCTGACGCGCCTGGCCGAGATCTTCGGGTCGGAGCGGATCCTCAACGCGACCGTCGACTTCGTCGACATCGCCGGAATCGTGCGCGGTGCCTCCGAGGGTGAGGGGCTGGGCAATCAGTTCCTCGCGAACATCCGCGAAGCCGACGCGATCTGCCAGGTCATCCGCGGTTTCGTCGATGACGATGTCGTCCACGTCGACGGCAAGATCAGTCCGGCCGATGACATCGACACGATCAACACCGAGCTCATCCTCGCCGATCTCCAGACCCTGGAGAAGGCGCGCCCGCGGATCGAGAAGGACGTCAAGGGCAAGCGGGCGCCGGCCGAGTTGCTCACGGCGATGGATGCGGCCACGGAGATCCTCGAGAGCGGGCGGACGCTCTACCAGGCGATGCATACGGACAAGTTCGACGTCTCGCCGCTGCGGGAGCTGCAGCTGATGACGACGAAGCCGTTCCTCTACGTCTTCAATGTCGACGACGAGGTGCTCGGCGATGAGGCGAAGAAGGACGAGATGCGGGCGCTGGTGGCCCCGGTCGAGGCGATCTTCCTCGATGCGAAGTTCGAGTCCGAGCTCGCTGAGCTCGACGAGGACGAGGCGCGGGAGATGCTCGAGTCGACGGGTCAGGAGGAGAGCGGACTCGATCAGCTCGCTCGCGTCGGGTTCGACACGCTCGGTCTCCAGACCTATCTGACCGCGGGGCCGAAGGAATCGCGCGCGTGGACGATCCCGAAGGGGGCGACGGCCCCCGAGGCGGCCGGAGTCATCCACACTGACTTCCAGAAGGGCTTCATCAAGGCTGAGGTCGTCTCCTTCGACGATCTCGACGCCACCGGCTCGATGGCGGCCGCCAAGTCCGCCGGCAAGGTGCGGATGGAAGGCAAGGACTACGTCATGGTCGACGGGGACGTCGTGGAGTTCCGGTTCAACGTCTAGTTCGCTTCTTCTGATTCCGACGGACGAACTGTTCGCTGCGGCGCCTGAGTTCGAGGATGCCCAGTTCCTGGTTGTGGAGCTGCGTCGGCGCGGTGACTCGAAGTGTGTCAACAGCACGATCGCGATGTCATGGCCCTTGATCACCTCGAGCACCGTCATCACCTCGCCGAAGTCGACTTTCTCCAACTCCTCGCGGGGAGCTGTGAGCGGCGTGGGCGAGCACGACACGGTCGATGCCCGGGGCCGCCGCTTCGATGAAAGCCGGGTCGGTGGCGTCGGCAGCGAACAGCGCGACGCGGGAGGACAGGAACTCCCGGTCCTCGCAGCGGACGAGTGCGCGGATGGCGAGGCCGTTTGTCGTCGCAACGGCGGGCAGTGCAACTCCGCCGCCGCTCACAGGGTTACGGACGGATAAGGACCTTCAGACTCCGTCGCTCGTCCATGTCTCGGTATCCGCCCGGGACGCCGTCGAGATCCGTATCGACATCGAAGACCTTGCCGGGGTTGATGGTGCCGTCGAGGATGTCAGGCATGAGTTCCTCGATGTAAGCGCGGACCGGAGCGGGTCCGCCGGCGAGGCGGATGTTGTGCCGGAACAGGCTGCCGAATCCGATCGGGGCGTCTTCGTACTGCGGGACACCGACTCGGCTGATCACATCGCCTGGGCGGACGACGCCGAGCGCCTGCTCGTAAGCCGGCAAATGGCCGACGGCCTCGAGCACGGCGTGGGCGCCGTGGCCGGCGGTGAGGTCTCGGACCTTCGCGATGCCCTCCTCGCCGCGCTCGGCGACGATGTCGGTGGCCCCGAACTCGCGTCCGAGGCTGGTGCGGCCAGTGTGACGACCCATCAGGATGATCTGTTCTGCGCCGAGTCGCTTGGCGGACAGGACTGCCATGAGGCCGACCGCGCCGTCGCCGATCACCGTCACGCGCTGACCGGGCGTGACTCCGGCCATCTTCGCGGCGTGGTGACCGGTGCCGAGCACGTCGGCCAGGGTCAGCAGCGAGGGGACGAGCGCTGAGTCTTCGGCGACGGGCAACTTCACCAGGGTGCCGTCCGCGAGCGGAATGCGGATGGCTTCGGCCTGGCCGCCCTCGTCGGCGATGCCGTCGAGGAAAGTCGCCTCGTGGTGGATGCAGGAGGTCTGGAGACTCTCACGGCAGAACTCGCACACGTTGTCCGAGATAGCGAACGGGGAGACGACCAGATCGCCCTTCTTCAGAGTGGTGACCTCGCTGCCGAGATCTTCGATTACGCCGATGAGCTCGTGGCCCATGCGGGCAGGGCCGTTCTCATGGGTCATCTGGTGGTAGGGGTGCAGGTCTGAGCCGCAGATGCAGGACGCGGTGACACGCACCAGAGCGTCTGTCGGATGCTTGATGATCGAGTCGGGGACATCCTCGATCCGGACGTCGCCTGCTTTGTACATGAGCGTTGCGCGCATGGTGTGTTCTCCTTCGTGGGGTGATGTTGAGTGGTCAGACGGACCGGGTTGGCTCGGCGATGCTTCTGCGTGTCATGACCGCGAGGACGAATGCCGGAATCAGGGACAGCGCGACGATCACCGTGCCCACGACCGGGGGACCGGACAGGCCCAGCGAAGTGGTCAGGGTGGCTCCGGCGATGGTGGTGCCGATGGCGGTACCGGCGTTGAATGCTGCGACAGCGAGTCCTGAGCCGAGAGTGGCCGCGCGGCCGGCGTAGCCGACGGCGAGGTGGATGAGCACACTGTTGGCGCTGAGTCCGAATGCCCCCAGCAGCACGACGAGCACGACGGTGGTCCAGGTCGACCCAGGCAGCAGGGCCATCGCCAGCAGCACGAGCGTCGTCAGCGCGGGGGCCGCGATCGTCACGGCGTGGGCATGCTTGTCGCCCAGTAGTCCGCCGAGCAGGGTGCCGAGGAAGGAGCAGATGCCGAAACCTGCCAGCACCAGCGGCACGAGACCAGCAGAAACTCCGGCCTGGATGGTGAGAATCGGTGCGATGAACGAGTACGCGGCGAGCACGCCGCCCGTGGTGGTCAGGCAGGCG
Source organism: Brevibacterium sp. XM4083 (assembly GCF_006489205.2). Classification (GTDB taxonomy): domain Bacteria; phylum Actinomycetota; class Actinomycetes; order Actinomycetales; family Brevibacteriaceae; genus Brevibacterium. Next base: position 285,711 of record NZ_VFYR02000005.1, read on the forward strand.
GCCAACACGAGCCAGAGGCGCGGTGTTCGCAGATCCGCGAGCCCGGACAGCATGGAAGACTCCTCGGGCTGTGCCTCGTCCGCCGGGACCAGTCGGGCGACGAATACCACGGCGACCGCCGCGGCGATCCCGAGCGCCCAGAAGGTGCCCCGCCAGCCCACATGTTGGGCGAGGTACGCTCCGATCGGAACTCCAAGCACTGTGGCCAGCGAACCTCCGGCGGCGACCACTCCCACCGCGGAGGACTTCAACGACGAGCCGACGACGTTCGAGGCCACGACTGCGGAGACGGCCCAGAAGGCGCCGGTGGCGAGTGCGGTGACGAAGCGCGCGCCGGTGAGGACTGTGAGGTCCTCGGCGAGCGCGACGACCAGATGCCCGGCGACGAACACGATCAGTGCGATGAGGAGCGTGAGCTTCTTCGACAGCCGCAATGTCACCATAGTCAGCAGCGGTGCGCCGATGACCATGCCGGTTGCGAACACTGTGATCAATGACCCGGCTTGGCCGAGCGAGATGTCCAGGTCGCCGGCGATCTCGGGCAGGATGCCCGCGATCACGAACTCGGTCGTGAGCATCAGGAACGTGCCCAGCGCCAGGACGTAGACGACGAGCGGAAGGCGGAGTTTTGGCGTGTCGTCACTGGGTGCGGTTTGCGTCGGGATGAAAGCCGTGGCGGCTTCGTTGTGCATGGATACCTCGTTGACGGTTGGACTATGTTTGCTCGATATCCATTTGGCATCCGTTCGCGCAGGCGGGGAAGGTCGAGTTCATAGGGGGTAGAAGATCGACCCCCTTCGCGCATGGGAACCCTTCTACTCTTGAACCATGGACAATCGCGACGACATCAAAGGCTTCCTCGCCAGCCGCCGCGCGAAGCTGACGCCCGATATGGTCGGGCTTCCTACCGGCACTCGCCGGCGTGTGCCGGGACTGCGCCGCGAAGAGGTCGCTGTTCTCGCCGGGGTGAGCACCGAGTGGTACACCCGCCTGGAGAAGGGCCACATCGGCGAAGTGTCTGCCGAGGTCCTCGACGCGGTCGCCGCAGCGCTGCGACTCGATGACGACGAACGCACTTACCTGAACGACCTCGCTCGCGCCGCCAAGCCCACCCACCGGAGGTCTGTCCGTCGCCGCGACGTCCCGATCGCGCCACAGGTACAGTGGATGCTCGACTCGATCACCGGCTCCGCCGCTTTCGTGCGCAATGGACGCCTCGACGTCATCGGCTCCAATGCCCTCGGTCGCGCTCTGCACTCACCGATGTTCGCCAGCCCTACCTCTGTGGATGGGACAGCGAACTTCGCCCGCTACCACTTCCTCGACGAAGGATCCAAGGACTTCTTCATCGACTGGGAGTCAGGAGCCGCCGCGACCGTGGCGCTCCTACGGGCCGAGGCCGGACGCGATCCTTACGATAAGATCCTGCGAGAGCTCATCGGCGAGCTGTCCACGGCAAGTGAGGCGTTCTCCGCATACTGGGCCTCCCATGACATCCGCATCCGCCACGAAGGCACTAAGCTCCTGCAGCACCCCGAGGTTGGCGAGATCGAATTGACATACCAGTCAGTCGGTCTCCCCACGGGCAAGCGCACCCGGCATGACCTGTCGATCTACACGGCTGAACCCGGCTCGCCGCACGAGGAAAGCTTGAAGCTGCTGTCGACCTTGGCGGCTCCAAGCGAGGGAGCGCACCCGACGACGCGCTGACGGCTGACGCGCGTCAGCCAAGCTGTAGAGGCTGGAATGTGGTGGAGTTCCGGTTCAACGTGTAGTCGCGTTCCGGTTCACCCTCAGTCTTGCTGCTGATCTGTGAGGGTGAGTTCGATGATCCAGGGCCCCGGTTCCGTGATGGAACCGGGGCCCTGTTGTCGGGAATCACAGGTAGGGCTGCGTGATCAATTCGAGGTAATGCCCTGAGGGGTCGAGCAGGTAGACGCCTCGTCCACCGTGCTCGTGGTTGATCTCGCCTGCACGGGTGCGCTGAGGATCTGCCCAGTGGTCGCGTCCGCTCGCCGTGATCTGCGTGTAGGCGCGATCGAAATGTGCATCATCGAGTCGGTAGGCGTAGTGCTGTGGTGGGAAATCGATCGGCGGGGTCGCGAACTGAAGCAGTACGCCGTCGCCGATCTGGAGGTTGAGGAACGGGCCCCATGCGGGGGCGTCGTCGGCCTCGAGAAGATCGCGATAGAACCGGGCCATTTCGGTCGGGTCCGTGGACGCGATGATCGTGTGGTTGAAGTGTGCTGTCATGGTTCTCCTTGTTGTCTCGTGGGTGAAAGTGGCTTCACTCACGCAAGGAGGTGCGCGGATCAGGGAACGACCAGATTGCCGTTCCGGGAGCGGCCGACAGCGGCCTGGCTGGTCATCATCGTCATCATCTTAGTGGATCAGCGGGAGCGGTCTCGCGCTCACCTCCGATGCCGCTGCTGGAGGTTGGTCGTGCCGGAGCCTGGTGGAGTTCCGGTTCACTGTGCAGCTGTGGGGCCTTCTTTGCCGCCCCACGCCCTGGCCAGTTCGAACCAGTTCCGGTTCGCGACCAAGGTGATCGTCTCGGCGGAGTCGACGGTGATCTGGTGAGTGAACTTGTCCGCGCGGAACGGGATGATCTCGTCTACGACCGGATCCTCGTGTGGTTCGTACATGTCGAGCGTCAGAAGCGACCGCGTCCGAGTGACGGGTGTGAGCCAGGCGAACTGGCGCTTCACGCGGTATGCCACCTGGGTGCGGGCGAATTGCTCCTCTGCCCCTCCGGCCGCTGCGATCGATGAGGCGAAGGCTTCATAGTGAGCTCGAAGAGAGCCCGGGAACAGTGTGTCGGGTCCTGTCATCGCGCGTCCTCCTGACGGAGATCACCTCGGTCAACCATTGTACGCATCGATCTCGTCGTTGCCGAGCGAAGTCGTGACGATGCGTACAGTCGGTCGATCAGAAGTACGTCGCCCTGCAGCGCAGGTCGTCGTGGGCGAGCTGGCCCTGTGGCGGCGACCGAAAGGGGATGGTGTTGCCGGGTGACAATCTGATGGCTGGTCGTGCCGGAACCCGGTGGAGTTTTGGTTTAACGCTTAGCGGTATTGACGAATTCCGTTATATAGTTGTTCCATGATCAGATCGTTCGGCAGTAAGGAAACCGAGCGCATCTGGCATGAGCAATACGTCAAACACGTAGACCGGATGGTCCAACGAGCGGCTCTGCGAAAGCTCGAATTGATCCACGCGGCGAACGATGTCGAGGATCTGAGGATTCCGCCAGGGAATCGTCTGGAGCGACTCGTCGGAGATCGTGCGGGTCAGCACAGCATCCGGGTCAACGCGCAATGGCGCATCTGCTTTGTCTGGAGAGAGGGAGGAGCGGACGATGTCGAACTCGTCGACTACCACTGAGAGTGACCTGATCGAGCCTGTCCATCCGGGAGAAATCCTGATGGAGGATTTTATCGAGGGTTTCGGGATCACCCAGAACAAGCTTGCAGTGTCCATCGGAGTGCCGCCGCGCCGAATCAACGAGATCGTGCACGGCAAGAGGGGGATCACCGCAGATACGGCGATTCGGCTGGCACGGTACTTCGGGACCTCGGAGGAATTCTGGATGAACCTGCAGTCAAACTACGAGCTGCGGATCGAACGTCGGACACTGCGGGACAAGGTCGCCGCGATCACGCCGCTGCAGGTTGCGTGACGCGTGTCCGAAATAACGATGAACATTGTCGTTGACCAGCGTGCTCGACGTTTGGGATTGTTGTGAAGTACCAATTCAATGTAAATCGTCAGTGGCGCACCCCGCGGGCAGGGCGACTGAGATCTCGTCGTGCTTGTACTCACTCGAGCCGGCGACTGTCTGGTGTCTAATTTGATCGGTTCTGTTCAGTCGATGCGCGAACACAATAGGCTGTTGTCCGATGGCCCTTTCAACTCGTACCGCAGCGCGGGTAATTTTGCTCGATCCCTCGTCACGCGTGTTGCTTTTCGAGGGACGCGATCTTTCAGATGGTGACGATATCGTGCGATTCTGGTTCACGGTGGGCGGCGGCGTAGAACATGATGAGTCTCTCACCGACGCTGCCGCGCGTGAGCTGCGTGAAGAAACCGGACTGACTGGATTGTCGATAGTGGGCCCGTTCCATCGCCGAGTTGCGAACTTCCTCAACCACGGCGAACGCGTCCTTCAGACCGAACATTTCTTCGCCGCGCGAGTCACCGCTGCCTCAGCACTCAAGTGCGAGGGATGGACGGAGCTGGAACGTGTAGCGATGACACGGTGGCGATGGTGGTCGCAGGCTGAGCTGAAAAGCACGACCGTAACGTACTTTCCCAGGAATCTTCCGCAACTTATCGCGAGGGCAATTGAGCTTGTTTAAGGAGGATCACGATGGAAACGTTCACCTCTGCGTCTGGCGTCGGATCGGGGGGCTTCGCTGATCGTCTTTTGGCGCGTACTCTAACGACGGTCTATGATTCGCACGCCATTGCTGACGTCTTCTGCCGCGTCCCATGTCAGGCTGAGTTCCGATGACTGTTGAGTTTCAGATTTCGCCCGACCTCGATGACCGGAAGCTGTCGGACCTGCACCATCAGGCATTCGGAACAGAGTCGACGGCAGTTTTCCCGTGGTCAGCTCGTCTCGAACGGCACAGCATCTTCTGGGTGACGGCAGAGGTCGAACAGCATCTTGTCGGATTCGTCAATGTCGTTGGGGACGGCGGTGCCCACGCCTTCATCCTCGATACCGCTGTACTGCCGGCATACCAAGGTCAGGGTCTTGGCTCCAAGCTCATCGACATGGCAGTTGCCGAAGCCCGCGACCGAGGATGTGAGTGGATGCACGTCGATTTCGAGCCTCGCCTCGCAGACTTCTATCTGAAAGCGAACAGGTTCTATCCGACGCAGGCGGGACTGCTTCGGTTGCAGTGAGGATCGTCCGTGCAGCAATGTCCCCGAATTCCGGTGCGAAACGACACTCTGGCGCGCCATCAAAGTATGGTCCCCAGCATCTGGGAGAGGCACCCAGCGACTGGGTGTCGACCGAGAGCCTGTCCGTGAAGGATGATCTGTGACTAATGTTCGCCATACCGATTAGCTCGAAGGTGTCAACGGAGTTCTAGCGTGACAGCGCAATATTTGTTCTAATGACCAAAAACGGATCTGTTTCACACTGACGGACGTCGCACGTAAGGGCTGGGGTCGTTGACTCGCGTTGGCAAGATCGAGCCGATCCACCCAGGGGAGGTCCTCATTGAGGACTTCATCGAGGGATTCGGTGTGACCCAGAACAAACTCGCCGTGTCGATCGGTGTGCCCCCGCGGCGGATCAATGAGATCGTGCACGGCAAGCGCGGGATCAGCGCAGACACGGCACTGCGCCTCGCGAGGTACTTCGGTACGTCTGCGGAGTTCTGGATCAATCTGCAGAGTCACTACGAGCTCGACCGTGCGGAAGAACACGCGGGGGAGCAGATCGCGTCGATCACCCCGCTGAGCGTCGCGTATCGCGTAATGGGCGAAGCTATCCAGAGCGCGGCACCCGACACGTCTGGCTTTACCCTGCAGGTCTACGTGCCTACTGATCAAGTCGCTTCGGCGCGGCAGTTCTATGCCCGTCTCTTCGGGCGAGAACCCGACTTCGAACCTCACGATGACTTCCTTGAGTGGGCACCGATCGCCGGGCAGGAATGCTTTTTCCAGGTGGCTGGCCGGTCGCCCGCACTCGCTCTGGGAAGCCGAGTGCGGTTCCGTGTGCGCGATCTTGCGGCAGCTGTGGCGTTCTTGGACGAGTGCGGCATTGCGCATTCAGTTCCCGCTCGGTTGCCGGATGTGGTCGCCTTTCTCAACTTCGCCGATCCGTGGGGCAATCAGCTCGGTTACTACGAGGACCTTGTGCCGACAGAACAGCAACGGACGTACTCGGGTACCTCGGTATCCGACGAATCTCAGTTCGAAGACCATCAAGTCTGAGGGCCATGCCGATGGCACGGCGAGACTGCCCAATGCCGAAGAGAATCGACGATGCCCCGAACCAACGTGTATGACGGAGTGGTCCTACGCAGGCTCTGACACTCACACTTTGCCGGCTTTTGCAGTGGTAATCGGGCAACATGTTCGCATGCGGACGAGCGCGGATTCGTCGGCACCAGCACATCCCTCAAGCACGCCTATGAATGCGATGATGAGGAGCCGATGTTCGGCCCGCCCAACCATCACTGCGAAGGGATCGAATGACGATGACATCCGACCGTGGGAGGTTTGTGCGCCGACTCGTCGCCGTCGGCATCGCCATTTCGGGGTGGGCGATCGCACTCCTCGTCGTCCGCGTGGGGTTGGACTGGTCAGATTCGCAGCCGTATGCACCCTGGGTTGAGACGTACTACATCGTTCTTGCCATCACGGCTGTGCTTCTCGCTGTCGTGGCAACCGTCACCGGAGGACTGCTGTGGCATCGAGCCCGACTTCGCCCCGAGTGAACCGAGACGTGAATCGGTCGCCCGAAGCACATGACGGTCATCGTTGACCGGAGCGATGCCCGACCGGAAGCGCCCGGGTCTGCTGAGCCGAGGCCGGCGAGACCTGCCCGGACAGACGCTGACTGTCCTGCGACCAATGGGCACCAGATGATGAGTGTCGTTTAGACTGAACTCGGTGGCGCTCAGCGTCACCTCCTGCACTTCCACGTGAGGATCACGTGAATCATCGCGGAGAGACTTGAGTTCCTCAGGACAAGTCCGGATGGGGTGCGGCGCTCCAACGCGCCGACTTCTGCCCGCCGATGTTCGACATCGGCCGATGAAAGGACATGACATGTCATCGAAAGATGAGAAGAACCTCACGCAGGTCATCGACAAGATCGCAGCCATGGATGAGCCGAGACGCTCGACTATGCAGCAGGTGCACGACCTCATCGTGGCGACCGCACCGGAGCTCAAACCCAGGATCTGGTACGGGATGCCCGCCTACGCCGCCTCCGCGAGCACTCCGGCACTGATCACCCTGCGCAACGACGAACGGCTGAACCTCGCGCTCACCGAGAAGGCTCCCTTCCGAGCTGCAGGTGGTGAGGACGGCTCGCTCATGCCTGCGGCCTGGTACTTCGAGACCGTGGATGCCGACGCGGAGAAGCGAATCGCGGAGATCGTTCGCTCGGTGGTTGGCTGACAGCATTGCACAGTGCTCTTCCCGGCGATGGGCTCTCGCCGGGAAGAGCACGGGTCGGTGCCCGAGTGCTCCTGAGCAGACCTGTTCAGGCCATGCACGGATGTGGCAAGATGGCTTTCCTCAGATGAGGCAACGGGGTCGAAGAGTGCGGTGACCCGGACGGCGGCTGAACGCCGTGCCCGCTCGATCTGAGTTTTCCGGATTCCTCGAAGGAGAGTGCGCGATGTCAGAGTCAACGGTTCGCTTCAGCCCGGACAACAGCAATGTGCTCTCGTGTCTGGGCGGTCTGCAGGAACTCGCGGGCTCTTGGCGCGGACACGGATTCAACCTGATCTCCCGACCCGACTACTCCGGGCACGCGAATCTCTATCTCCAGCTCAACCAGACCGAGGAAACCTACGACGTCACACCGATCGGCTCACCGGTGCCCAACCGTGCCTGCGGCGGAGACGGCGTCGATCTCCACGGCCTCACCTACCTGCACAAGGTCAGCGACAAGGACACCCACAGCGCGCTGCAGATCGAACCCGGCATGTGGATGATCCAACCACCGGCCGAATATCCGCCCCTGCGCAACCCCTCGAACGGGCAGATCGTCTACCGCATGTCGTCGATCCCGCACGGCAACACCCTCATCGCCCAAGGAACGGTCGTGCCGTTCTCCGGTGTGCCACCGGTGCTTCCGATCGGCGACCAGCCGTACGGCTACTCGGACTTCCTCTCGTTCAACAGCACCCCGATCACCGGCGTGACACCGCCTGAGGAAGCGATCATGAACGCGGCAGGCAGTTCGGAGGCCGGAACTTCACGCACCGACCACCTCAAACCGTTCCAGCAGTTCGACCTCAGCGTCCCCGAAGGCCCGGAGAACCCCCGCACTCCCTATGACACGCACCCTGCGGAGCCACCGCTGCCCGACCACATCCTCGGCGTGCCGATGCAGGACGTCGTCAACGATCCCATTCGCCTTCTCCAAGCCGATATTCATGACAAAGTCGAGGCCGGTTACTCGATCGACGGAGTCGCGATCAACGTGATGACGCAGGCCAAGGTCGGCTTCCGCAAACACCGGAACGACCCGTATGGCCCGCACGTCACCGTCGAACCGCAGCTCGCCGAGGGCGGTCTGACGAACTCGCCCTTTCTGCTCGGGGGCGTGCCGACGGGAGACAAAGGGCCGAACGCGCAGACCACCCTCGTCTACGCGACCATGTGGGTTGAGAGGCTCACCCATCCGGACCAGCCGACGATCATGCAGATCCAATACGCACAGATGTGCGTCCTCAACTTCCGCATCCTGCTCATGCCGGACCAGGGCATCGTCGGTTGGCCGCACATCTCGGTGGCCACACTTCGCAAGACCTTCGGCTGATCGCCCAGCGCCATCCACGATCGCCCTACGGCATGAACGAACGCCAGCGGCCCTTTCGCCGCTCGAAGGCGAAGCGCTCTGAGCGCAGTCGGCGGATGCGCGTGACGACATCCGGGGCGTAGCTGAACGCCGCGTCGGTGTCAGCGAGTCCGTCGAGCACCGCAGGGTATCTCTCGACGGCCAGTTCGATGCGACGGCACAGGATCACGCGGGTATCCGCCGATGACGGTGACCGCTCGAAGTCGAGGATCATCCGATCATGCGCGGAGAGCTCGTTGACGGTGCCTGGAACCACGACGCTCAGTCTCACACGAACCCATCGACGTATACGAACCCCGAGGTCACAGCGCCGAGGTTCGCATCACGTCGATCAGGCGAGGAGTCCGATCAGTGCAGGCGGGAGGCGATACCTCAGTGCCCCTTCGCCTCGTACTTCTTCGGCTCGGGCAGGCCGCGCTCAGCCCGCACTCGGCGCGAGACGGATTCGACCGCGCGGAGGGCGTCGACGACCATCTCCGGGGTCACCGGGAACGGCATGTTGTGGATCGTCTCCTCGGGCACGGTCGCTGCCTTCGCCACCGCTTCAAGCTCCTTCGTGTCATCGGGACTCAGCCCCACCTCGGTGAGGGTGTTGGGCAGACCGACGAGGGTCGTGAACTCGATGAAGTCCTCGATCTCCTCGGCATCGGCGCCTTCCATGATCAGCTGGGCGAGAGTACCGACGTTGACCTTCTGCCCGTGGGCGAGACCATGCGTCTGCGGAGCCGCGGTCAGCCCGTCGTGGATCGCATGGGCAGCGGCCAGCCCACCGGCCTCGAAGCCGAGACCGGACAGCAGGGTGTTCGCCTCGACGACGGCCTCGAGGGCCGGGGTGACGGTCTTCGCGTTGACCGCGTCGATCGCCGCCATTGCGTTGTCGTGGAGGATTTCCCAGCTCAGATGCGCCAGCGCGGTGCCGGCCTGGGTCGGGCGGCCGCCGGACATCGTCTCGCCGGTGCCGCGTGCCGTGGCCCGCGCTTCGATCCAGGTCGCGAGCGCATCGCCGATGCCGGCGATGAGGAAGTTCACCGGTGCGTTCGCCACGAGCTGGGTGTCGATGAGGACGAGATCGGGGTTCTTGTGGAAGAAGCGGTACTCGAGGAATTCGCCGTCAGCGGTGTAGACGACCGACAGGCCCGAGGTCGGGGCATCCGAGGACGCTGCGGTGGGAATCGATGCCCACTTGATGCCGGCCTTGTGCCCGGCGGCCTTGGCCGAATCGATCGCCGAACCTCCGCCGAGGCCGACGACGACATCGTGACCGCCCGACCGGATGCGATCGACCAGTCCGTCGATCGTCTCGGGGGTGGCGAATCCGCTGAACGACTCGCGGACTACGTCGATGCCCGCGTCGGTGAAGCTCGTCTCGATCGGTGCTTCGACGAGTCCCCAGACGGTGTCGTCGGCGATGAGCAGTGGAGTGGTGCCGAGGGGTTCGAGATGTGCGGCGAGGTCGGCGATGACGTTCTTCCCCTGGACGTAGTGCGAGGGGCTGGAGAATGCGTACTGGGTCGTCATGGGGTCTGTCCTTCCTGCGTGCGGCTTCCCGAGCCGACGCGACGAACCGTGGATGAGACCCGTCGGTCAGCCGATGGGGATCGCTCCTGTGCCGGAGCGCGCGGCCAGTCTATGCCCGTCGCCGAGGCGTCTCCACCTGACAAGGTGACTGTTCGATCACGTCAGCGACGTCCGGCTCTGCTTGGATCCCCGTGGCCAGCGGTTTTGCCGCTGTCGCCGTCGCCGTCGCCGTCGCCGGCGTCCTCCGCCTCGGCGTCGTCGAGAAGCTCGACGAGGGCGGTGAGCGCGGGCGGCTGCCAGCGGCGCTGGTGACAGATGAGCGAGATGCTCCAGTGGAGTGCTGCGTCGCGCAGGCCCAGGGTGACGACGCCCGGGGCCTGTCTGACAGCCGATTCGGGAAGCAGGGCGATGCCGAGCCCGTTGCGGACGAACGCGAGGATCATCGCCGCTGTCGAGGATTCGACCATGACCGATCTGCGCAGGCCCACCGCGCGGAAGGCATCGTCGGCGATCGCGCGGAGTCCGAAGCCGGCAGGGAAATCGATGAACGGATCCTCAGTGATGTCGGCCAAGGTCACGGTCGACTGCGTGGCGAGCTCATGGTCATCTGCGACGACGAGGACGACCGGAGTGCGCGCGATCTCGCGCACCGACAGCGCCGGATGCGGCGTGGGATCCGAGGAGAACGCCGCGTCCAGCTGGTTGTCGATGACATCCTGGCGCATGCCCACCGATCCGGTCGGTGAGGAGATGAGCTGCAGCTCGACGGCGGGGTAGCGCTGCCGGAAGCGGGCAAGCAGGTCCGGCAGGTCGAACGGCGGTTCGAAGGTCGGTGCACCGAGGCGAAGCCGACCGCTGACCACCCCGTCGGCACGCCGCACCGCTGCCAGGGCCGCCTGCTCATCGGCGAGCAGGCTCTGTCCCCGCATGAGCATCTCCGTCCCGGCAGGGGAGAGGTGGAACTGCCGCGTCGTCCTGATGATGAGCGGCACGCCCACCTCGCGCTCGAGGGCCTTGACCCCGGCCGACACCGTGGACTGCGAGACGTGGAGGGACTCGGCGGCACGAGTGAAGCTCTGGGAGTTCGCAACGGCGACGAAGTACTCGAGCTGACGAAGATCCATCCACCAATTATCGCATGAGGCGATTTCTCCTATCCGAATTATTCGTTGGACACGATGGCTGGGTGGGAGGACAGTGGAAAGGGCGTCCGGTGGACAGGGCGCTCCGAGCACCGAGAGGCAGGGACCCGAATGACGACGACACTCGACCGTGACCGCAGAGCAGTGAGCACCCGACACGGCGTCGGGTTCTGGCTCGTCGCCGCCGCCTTCCTCATCGGCATGGCCTACTCGACGCTGCCGACCCCGCTCTACCCGCTCTACGCCGAACGGGACGGCTTCTCGACGTTCGTCGTCACGATCGTCTTCTCCGTCTATGCCGTCGGCGTCGTCATCAGCCTCATCCTCGTCGGCCACATCTCCGACTGGGTGGGACGCAAGCGCATCATCATCCCCGCGCTCGCCCTCGAGGCCGCCTCGGCGATCATCTTCCTCCTCTGGCCCGACCTCCCCGGACTCATCGCCGCCCGGTTGATCTCGGGACTCGGCGTCGGCATGCTCACCGCCACGGCGACGGCGCACCTGCACGAACTCCACAGCCGTCACCGTCCGCACGCAGCCACCTCGGCGCGCTCCGAGGTCGTCTCGATCGCTGCGAACATCGGCGGTCTCGGTCTCGGCCCGCTCGTCGCCGGATTCCTCGCCCAGTACGTCACGGGTCCCCTCGTCGTGCCCTACCTCGTCTTCCTCGTCCTTCTCCTCGCGTCGATCGCCGCGGTCTGCCTCGCCCCCGAGACCGTCGACGTGCTGCCGTCGCGGCCGAGCTACCGCCCCCAGCTTCCCGGCGGCGCCGGATCGGGGTCGGGATTCTGGCAGGCGGGAGTCGCGGCGCTCGCCGCGTTCTCCGTCTTCGGTGTCTTCACCTCGGTGACTCCGGAATTCCTCGCCGAGGCGCTCCACGAACCCAGCAGACTCATCGCCGGTGCGGTGACGTTCGTCGTCTTCGCCGCCGCCGCGTTCGCCCAGACCGCAACCCAGCGGATGACACCGCTGGTGCGGCTGAGGGTCGGCGTGCTCGCCGAGATCATCGGGTTCGGATTCCTCGTCGCCGGCTCGGTCTCGGCGAGCCTCGTGCTCTTCCTCGTCGGGGGAGCGGTCGCCGGTGCCGGGGCCGGCTTCCTCTTCAAGGGCGCGGTCGGCACGATCCTCGCGACCACCTCGGCGGACCGTCGCGGAGCGGCCCTGGCCGGTCTCTACCTCGTCGCCTACCTCGGTCTCATCGTCCCCGTCGTCGGTCTGGGCCTGGCGGTCACGATCCTGCCGTCGACGACGGCGATGATCGGGCTGAGCATCATCCTCGTCATCGTGCTCGCCGGACTCGGTCTCAGCACCGTCCCCGGGGTGGGCCGGTCGGAGGCAGCGCGCGGGTGAGCGTCAGCGGTCGACTACGCTTGTCGACATGGCCAGCTCCCTGCACATCCGCCCGGCACGAGGCGCCGACGATTATCCGCGGCTCGTCGACATCTGGCGTTCGTCGGTGCTCGCGACGCACGATTTCCTCGCCGCTGACCACCGTGACGCCATCGAGGAGCGGTTCGCCTCGGACTACTTCCCGAATGTCAGGCTCACCGTCGCCGAGCGCGACGGAGTCGCCGTCGGCTTCGCCGGCACCGTCGATGGCAGCCTCGAGATGCTCTTCATCGACGCCGATCACCGAGGCGAGGGAGTCGGGACGAAGCTTCTCGACCATGTCATCGCCGCCGAGGACGTGACGGCCGTCGACGTCAACGAGCAGAATGAGCAGGCGTACGGGTTCTATCTGCGCCGCGGGTTCACCATCACCGGACGCAGCCCCGTCGACGCCGCAGGTCTGCCGTATCCGCTGCTTCACATGAGATTGGCCCGGGGCTGAGTGTCCGGGGCCTGACGGCAGACCCGGACCGGTGTCAGTTCCCGAACTGCTCGAGCAGCGCCTTCGCGGAATCCTTCCCAAGTTGGTTCGCCGCAAGCGGGCTGTCGCCGGTGAGGAGGTTGCGGTCGCGCGTCGTCGCTCCTGTCATGTCCTCGTTGGCGATCTCGATGCCCGCCTCCGTCAGCGCCTTTCCGAGCGCCCACGGCATCTTGCCCGGCAGGTAGCCGATCTCGATGTTCGCGCCTTCGTCGAGGGTATCCGGGAACGCGACGATCCGGTATCCCGCGAAGGGGTTCTCATCGCGGCCGACACCGGAGGCCAGCAGTGCGGCCGGGCCGTGGCAGAGGGTGATGATGAGTCGGTCGTTGTCGAGGAAGTAGTCGAGGGTCTCGCCGAGGACAGCGCTGAAGGGGATGCCGTTCATCGCACCGTGACCGCCGGGAATGAAGATCGCCGCGTAGTCGTCGAGACCCTGTTCGAGCACCTCGGTGAGCTTCTTCGGCGCCTTGAACGCCTCCTTCGTCTCCTCCCACTCCGCGGTGACGGCCTCGTCGTCCTTCGGGTACGCCCACCATTCGAACTTGCCCGGTTCGCCGTCGAGGGTCGCGATGTCGATTGCGTAGCCGGCCTGGGCGATGTGGTACATCGGCAGGAGCGTTTCGACCGGGTGGTTGCCGGTGGAGAAGAACGTCTCGTTCTGCATGAGCATGTAGCGCTCGTCGGTGGCGATGACGAGCACCTTCCACTTGCCGCCCGTGTACGTCTCGTCGGTGCCGAGGCCGTCGAAATCGGTCGTCGGCGCCGTGTACTGCGACAGCGAGTACGGCGACGGGAAGAAGGCGTTGTTCTCCGCCGGGTCCGGGGTGGGCTGGCGGTCCTGTGCTGAGTCGGCCATGGGGTTCCTTCCGAAGAGCGTCGCCGAGGTAGTCCCCGGCTGGCAGCGGATGTGCAAGGCATCTTGCTGCTCGGTACGGCTTCAACATAGTTCACGGTGCGTGCGCGCACAAGGGACCGACGACGCCGGTGGGCCGGGAATCGGCTGTGAGCCCAGCGGATGTGACACGATGAGCCCATGTCACCGCCGACACCGATGCTCCCGACCCCGACGCTCACCACGGACCGTCTTCGCCTGGGGCCGTTCGCGGAGGCCGACGCCGAGGCGCTCTATGCGCTGCAGTCGAATGCGCGGGTGCTCGAGTACTGGGATTCGCCGCCGTGGACCGAGCGGACGATGATCGCGCGTTTCATGGCCGGCTGCCGGAACGTTTCATGGCCGGCTGCCGGAACATGGCAGAGAACGGGACCGGCGCACGGGTGGCCGTCGAACGGAGCGCAGACGCCGCGTTCATCGGCTGGGTCACGTTCAACAGCTGGAACCCCGATTTCCGGAGCGGATCCCTGGGATTCTGCTTCGCCGAGGAGGTCTGGGGACGCGGTTACGCGACCGAGGCGGCGAGGGCCACGCTGGCGTGGGCGTTCGACGCCCTCGACCTCAATCGTGTGCAGGCCGAAGCCGACACGCGCAACATCGGTTCGGCCCGCGTGCTCGAGAGGCTCGGCTTTCGCCGGGAGGGGACCCTGCGCGAGGACTGCATCGTGGGCGGTGTGGTCTCCGATTCCTGGGTCTACGGGCTGCTGCGGAGGGAGTGGGACCATGGCCCGGATTGAGCTGCGTCCGCTGCTCGGCTATGTTCAGGCGACCGTCACCGATGGTGGCGGCACAGCGGAGATTGTTTGGGTGGGCAACGGTGGGTGACTACCATCCGTGGATCGTCGAGCTCTATGACAGCGACAATCCCGGTGGCGCCGACCATGAGTACTTCGGTGCGCTCGCTCACCGAATAGGTGCCCGATGGATCCTCGACCTCGGCTGCGGGACGGGATTGCTCACGCGCTCGCTCGCCGTGGACGGACGCCGAGTCGTCGGAATCGATCCGTCGGCCGCGATGATCGCCTTCGCGGCGAGTCGAGATGAAGGACAGCGCGTCGAATGGATCAACGGCGATTCGACTGCGGTCCCGGCCGAGCGCTTCGACCTCGTCATCATGTCGGGAAACGTAGCCCAGCACATCAGCGACCCCGACTGGCAGGGCACTCTCCTCGACGTCCGCGCTGCACTGCGCACAAATGGAGTCCTGGTTTTCGAGAGCCGCAATCCGAGCGCTCGCGCGTGGGAGACGTGGTCGCAGCCCGAGGCGACGACGCGGATGACCGAACACGGGCCGCTGGAGGAATGGGCCGATGTCGACGACCTCGGCGAAGGTCGCATCCACGTCCGGTTCTCGAATCGTTTCGTCGACACCGATGAGGTCCTCGTTGAGGACGAGACCTTCGTCTTCCGCAGCAGGGAAACGCTGGAAGCACAGCTGACCGCAGCCGGGTTCACCGTCACCGAGGTGTGGGGTTCCTGGTCGCGCCGAGCATTCGTCGGAACCGAACCGCTCATCATCATCGAGGCGCAGGCAGTGTGATCGGCGCGTAGACTGCGTCGGGTCAGCCGTCCGCGCAGAAGGGGGTCCGTCGTGTTCACCGCGCCGCCGCTCGTCATCGCCGTCGTCCTGTTCCTGGTGCGCGGTCTGCTCGCCTTCACGTTCTTCCACGAATCACTGCTCAAGCTCAAGGACGTGCGCCGCTTCGCGAAGAACGACGGCCTGCCGCTGCCGCTGGCCTGGTTCGTGCCGATCGCGGAGTTCGCCGCCGCCCTGTCGTTCGCCACCGGTGTGCTCGCCCAATTCGCCGGCATCGGCGTCGTCGTGCTCATGCTCATCACGATCTCGATGCAGAACTTCCGGTGGCACAGCAAGTACTGGGCCGCCGACAACGGGTGGGAGTACGACCTCTTCCTCCTCACCCTCGCCGCGGTGATCGCAGTCTTCGGCGCCGGCCCGATCGCGATCCCGACACTCTTCGGCATGGCGTAGCGGGATCAGCCGAGGTCAGCGGGGCACTCCGGCGGCATAGGCCGCCTGCCCGGCGTGCTGGGCGGCATCGTCGACGATCGAGACGAGGCGGACGCCGCGGGTCACCGGGGGAGTCCAGTTCTCATCGATGACGACGTCGAAGTCCTCCGCGCTCAGCCGGTTCGCGTAGTCGATGAGGGCGCTGAGTGCAGCGGTGGCGTAGTCGACGAGGAGCCCCTGATCGTTGACGACGATCTCCGAGGCCTGCTCGGGGGTGTGCCCGTAGCCGATGGTGTCGCCGATCGGACCGAGGTCGAAGCGGTCGCGGTACCGCTCCCACACCTGGTCCTCACCGGTGAGGCCGGCGAGCTGGACATCGACCTCGCGTCCGATGTGCCACAGCAGCCACGCGACCGAATTGGGATGGGACCCCGGGTGAGCGTTGAGCTCCTCGGGGGTGAGTGTCGGGAGGTTCGCGATCGTCTCGAGGGGACGCTTGGCGACATCGGCGAAGAGCTCAGTGATCGTCATGCCTCCTATTGTCCTCCGGCAGGGCCGGTTTGAGAGGTGCCGCGCACAGAATTCTTCAGCCCGTCCCTTCCCCGGGATGACGGCGATCGCACGCGATCGGCACCAAACGCCGGGCCGCCTCGGCGGAATAAATGATCGCCGGTCGCGGCTGTTGTGGGCACCACCCATCGTCAACGAAGGAGCAAGCACATGTCGGACTCAGGTCGCGTCGTCATCCTCGGCGGACACGGGAAGGTCGCCCTGCTGGCGGCCCCGAAGCTCACGGCCGCCGGCTTCGCCGTCGACTCGGTCATCCGCAACCCCGACCAGGCCGGCGACGTCGAAGCCGCCGGGGCGCATCCGGTCGTCCTCGACATCGAAACCGCGGACACCGATGCCCTCGCCGAGGTGTTCGCCGGTGCCGCGGCGATCGTTTTCTCCGCGGGGGCCGGCGGCGGCAGCCCCGAGCGGACCAAGGCCGTCGACCTCGAGGCCGCCAAACGCGCGATCGACGCCGCCGAACAGGCCGGAGTCAAGCGCTTCGTCATGGTCTCCTTTGCCAGTGCGAGCGTCGACCGCGACCGCGTCGACCCCGAGAGCTCGTTCTACCCCTACGTCGAGGCCAAGGCCGGGGCGGACGCCTACCTGCGTGAGAGCCCGCTCGACTACACGATTCTCGGACCCGGCGGTCTGACCCTCGAGCCCTCCAGCGGCAAGGTCCTCATCGCCGATGCGGCCGGCGATCTCGATGGTGAACGCCCGGCAGACGTGGTGCGGGTGACCTCCCGCGAACTCGTCGCTGATGTCATCACCTACGTCATCGCCAATGACGCCGACGTGCGAGAGACCGTGAACTTCTACGACGGTGCGACCCCGCTCGCCGAGGCTCTCAGCTGAGCCGATTCCACAGCCGGTGAGTCAGTCCGCTGGGCGTGCTCACCGATTCGAGAGCGAAGCGCTCGTCGATGACGCCGGGATCGTCCCACAGTCGCACCCCGGTGCCGAGGACGATCGGCACGGTGATCGTGTGCATGAAGTCGACGAGGTCGGCGTCGAGGAACTGTCTGATCGTCGACGGGCCGCCGCCGAGCCGGACATCGAGTCCGCCGGCGGCGGCCTTTGCCGTCTCCAGGGCCGTGGCGGGGTCGGCGTCGATGAAGTGGAAGACGGTGCCGTTGGCGAACTCGATGGGCGGCCGGGGATGGTGGGTGAGGATCAAGCACGGAGTCCCGAACGGCGGCGCATCATCCCACCACCCCTGCCAGCCGTCGTCGGGCCACGGTCCGGTCTGAGGGCCGAACTTCTTGCGGCCCATGATCTCGGCGCCGATGCCCTGGCCCCACGTGCTGAAGAGCGCACGGTCGACGGTGATCGGGGCATCAGCGCGATCGACGCCCATGATGACTCGACCGTCGAAGCGGGAGAAGAGCGCCGCGGCGTTGCCGATGGGCTCATCAAAGGTGACGTGGTCGCCCGCGGCGAAGCCGTCGAGGGAGACGAAGAGATTGTGAATGCGCGTGCGGAACATCGTTGTCCTCCGGAGCCGGTCGATTGTCGGCGACAATGGACCCCAGCGTAGGATGATGCACTTGCAGAACACAACCACCTGAGGGAGGGCGCGTGGCTGGGCAACCGCGGTCAGGATGTGCGATCAATGCCGCCGTCGAGGTGCTCGGCGATTCGTGGAGCCTCATCATCCTCCGCGACATCGTCTTCGGCGGTCGCCGCCGCTTCCGGGAGCTGCTCACGCAGAACAACGAGGACATCGCCTCGAACATCCTCGCGAGCCGACTGAGGAAACTGGTGGACGAAGGGCTCCTGACCAAGGCGGAGGCGGTCCGTGGTCAGAAGGTGACCTACTCCCTCACCGAGGCGGGGATCCAGACCCTGCCGGTCATGGTTGCACTCGGAACCTGGGGGATGACCTACAGGCAGACCTCGCGCGAACTCACCGTGCGCTCCCGCCTCCTCGCCGAATCACCGGATCTCGTGGACGGGCTCATCGACGAACTGCGCGAGACCCACCTCGGCGTTCCGCGTCCCGATCCGGATTCACCGCGCGCTTCAGAACGGCTGCAGGCTGCCTTCGAAGCGGAGATCGCCGGAAGCTGAGTCGATCGTCGAACCTGGTTGCGGCCGGCGCCGATGATCGGTGGATTGCCGTGCTGAGGTCGCTTGGACGATTCTGTTGTCTGATCCTTCGAGGTGTGGTTCCATGGAAAAAGCAGTTGCAGAATGCAATCGCCTTGGTCTGAATACTGATCCCGAAGGAGCGATCATGGAGAGCAGACTCATGGCCGGCATCAGCGTCGGCAGCGAGCAGGACTCGCCGTCCCCTGGGGTCGGGTGCCGCATTCTCCCGATCACCGATCCGGACGGAGACCAGGTGGTGTTCTTCGGTGAGTGAGTTCGCAGACGATCAGGGCGCACCTGTGACCGCGACGATCAGCCTCGGTGCTGATATCGCACACCCGGTCTCTGCAGTGTGGACCGCCTTCGCCGATACAGATCAGCGCGTGCAGTGGGGAGTCCCCGAAGGGGAGGAGATGGTCTGCGACATCGACGAATTCCGCCCCGGTGGATCGATCCGCGCCCGTTGCGGGGCGCCTGGAGCACTGGAGTTCGCATCGACTGGGCAGTACTGCGCTCTCATGCCGGAGCGTCACATCGTGACCACCGAGACGCTTACCAAAGCCGACGAGATCCTCTCGACCGCCATCATCACCTGGACCCTGACGGCCACCTCGACAGGCACCAGAGTCGAGCTCGTCGACCAGGTCGTTTCGTTCGTCGGTCAGGGGATGATCGACGGTCACCGCAACGGCCACGACATCTGCCTGCGACAGCTCGGCGCATTCCTCAGTTCGTGAGATCCGCAGCCCACGGAAGGTCGGCGCCAATACGGCCGACGGTGATCCCGGCCAGAGCCGATGCCATGTCGCCCAATGACGTCAGCTCCGCAATGCCGAGGTCGGACACCGCCGACGTCGCGGCATGCAGATCGTGGATGAGGGAGACCATGAACGTGTCCCCGGCCCCGATCGTATCCGCGACGTCGACCCGAGCCGAAGCCACCCTCACCCGCGCCGAGGCGGTCGCCAGGATTGCGCCCTCACCCCCGCGAGTCATCGCCACCAGGTCCGGACCAAGGCCGAGCAGGCGATCGACCTGTGCTTCTTCGGCGAGGTCGGGGTAGAGCCAATCGGCATCGACATCGCTGAGCTTGAGGACGTCGACGCGTGCGGCGAGTTCTTCGAAGCGGGCCAACGCCGCCGCGTGCCCGCCGATGATCGTCGGTCGGATGTTCGGGTCGAACGTCACCAGTCGCGTCGACGCGCGGTGGTCGTCGAGCAGGTCGTCGATCGTCGCTGCCCCGGGTGACAGGAATGCCGCGATCGACCCGATGTGGAGGGCCTCCCAGCGCTCATCTTTGACCGGTGTCGGATCGGGATTCCAGCGCAGGTGGAAGTCGTATTCAGCCGACCCGTCGGCGGAGAGCGTCGCGCGCGCGGTCGAGGTCGCACCCTGAGGGGACGCGTGGACGGTGACGTTCGAGGCCCGCAGGTGGGAGAGGACGAATCCGCCGTGGAAGTCATTTCCGAGGTCCGTGAGCAGAGCGACCTCGTCACCGAGGCGACCGAGGCCGAGTGCGACGTTGGCCGGTGCGCCTCCAGGGGCGTACCTGTCGGGTGCGTCGGGAGTCGCGACGATGTCGATGAGGGCCTCACCGATGACGAGAGTGGTCATCTGCTCAGTCTATGGATCGGCGGTGGTCGTCGATGCTGAATCGTCTGATCGCGCGGGAGCGGTTCTCGGTGCGCAGCCCGGGATGCGACCCGATGTGGACGGCTCGGGCAATCGCACACCGGGGAAGGAGAATCGTAGATGACTCGAAACTCTCTGTGACCTGAGTCTCTCTCATGTCAGTGCCGGATGGCACCGTGAGGTCATGGACAACATCACGGAGAACCCAGAGATCAGGCACCTCGACGACGATTCAGAGTCGCGGCTCAACCCCCTGCCGGGAGAATGCGTCGTCTGCTTCGTCCACCGACAACTCGCCGAGTTCGGGTGCGACGACACTCATCGCTTCGCCGAGCGCTTCCGGGAGCAGACGGCACCGAGGGCTACCGCACTGATCCCGCGACTGCGAGGAATGGGAGCAGAGCACTGCGACTGCCAATTGTTCCGCGAAGTCTTCACCTTCGCACCACGGCCGCTGCTGGCTCGGGGCATCTTCGCTTCGACCATCGGCGGCAGGTTGGATGCCGAAGAGCTGACCGACATCGGAGTGTTCGCTGACCCGAGAGGGGACGGACGCGGCATCGGATACGGCCACCTGAAGACGGGCCGAACCGTCGATCGGTTCGACTGGTCGGACCGGCGCGAATACGTCGACACCGCCGGGTACGACGACGGAGTCGGATTCCCCGGCATGGACGGTCCCGCCGGATACACCGACATCTTCGGTTTCGCGGAGGACGACTACCCGTTCGGGCGCGAACGAGTCGACGCCCCGACACCGGCAGCGATCTATCTCTGCTGTCAGTACGTCCGCCGCGGCTCGACACAGGCATGCGGCAATTGGCAACGGGGGAGACGACGTTCGCGGTGGGCGGACCAGTGGAGGATGATGCCGCCGGACTACTCCAGCGGCCCCAGTCCCTTCTGACAGCTCTCCGGGTCGGCAGATCCGGCAGAATGACCGTATGACTCTGCCGCTCTTCCTCGACTGCGACCCGGGCATCGACGACGCGATCGCGCTCGCCTACCTCCTCTGCCAGGACGACATCGACGTCGTCGGCATCGCCGCCTCGGGCGGGAACGTCCCCACCGCGCAGGTCGTCGAGAACACGCTGGGGTGGCTCACGCTCGCCGGACGCGACGACATCCCCGTCCACCCGGGCCATGCCCTGCCGCTGGTTCGCCAGGAATCAGCGGGCGCACAGACGCCACCCGGACCGACTGCGGGAGAGCCCGAGACCGCCGACATCGAGTACGCGGACCTCACCCACGGTCAGACCGGTGCCGGGTACGCCGCCCTGCCGGAACCGACGGTGCCGCTCAGCCCCACCTCGGCGGCACAGGCATGGGTCGACGCCGCCCGCGCGCACCCCGGCGAGCTCATCGGCATCGTCATCGGGCCGTCGACGAACCTCGCGCTCGCCCTGGAGATCGAACCCCGGCTGCCTCTCCTGCTCCGCCGTCTCTTCATCATGGGCGGGGCCTTCAACTACCGCGGCAACACGCACCCGACGACGGAATGGAACGTCACCTTCGACCCCGAATCGACCGCCGCCGTCCTCGCGGCATTCGACCGGGCCCGTCGCGAGCTCCCCGACATCGCTCTGCCCGTCATCGCCCCGATCGAAGCCACCGAAGCCGTGGCGATGACCCCCGAACGCTGGGCGGCCATCCTCTCAGGCGATGCGGACGACCGGTGGCACGCCGTGCTCCGCGAACTCGGCGAGGCCCTGCGCTTCTACTTCGAGTTCCACGAATGGGACGGACTCGGCTACCTCGCCCACATCCACGACCCCTTCGTCGTCGCCTGCGCCCTCGCGTGGGCCCGCGAACCCGACCGGCCGGAGAGCACCCTGCCCTGGGCGCGAAGCGCCACAGCACCGGTCGACGTCGAACTCACCGGTACACTCACACGAGGCGAAACCGTCGCCGACTGGCTGGGGCGGTGGGGGAGAGAACCCAACGCAGAGATCATCCGCTCGATCGCTGCCGACCTCTTCCTCGACCACCTCGGCGCCACACTGAAGAAGGGACCACACCATGGTTAGAGACACGACCACCCGCACCCTGTCTGGGCAGGGGCCAGCCGCACCGACTGGTCCCGGACAAACCCCCATCACTCTCACCCTCACCGTCCTCGGCACCGCCGTCATCCTCGCGACCTACCTCGTCGTCCTCCTCACGCAGCCCGCCAACCTCGGCACCGACCTCGGCCACACCACCCTGTGGGTCATGGCCGGGTACCTCGCCGGCGGCATCCTCCTCGCGGCCGGCACCCTGCCGCTCATTCCGCGCAGCATCATCGCGCTCATCCCCGTAGCCATCGCCCTCAACATCGTCATCGGCCAGGTCGTCGGCACGCTCACCCCGATCCCGCTCTACCTCGACTCCATCGGCACCGTGATGATCGGCGTTCTCGCCGGACCGGCAGCCGGAGCGTTCACCGGCATCATCTCGAACCTCATCTGGGGAGTGACCCTCAACCCCAGCGTCATCGCCTTCACCACCGGCGCTGCCTTCATCGGCGCCGCCGCCGGATGGGCCGCCCGCCTCGGCGCCTTCCGCACCCCCTGGTTCGCGGTTCTCACCGGAGCGCTCGCGGGAATCCCCGCCGCAGCCCTCGGCGCCCCGGTGGCCGCCTACGTCTTCGGCGGCGGACTCGGGGCCGGCACCGGTGGCATCGTCGCGGTCCTCCAAGCGGCCGGACAGGAGATGCTCGCGGCGACACTGGCCCAGAGCATCGTCTCCGACATCATCGACAAGGCGCTGATCTTCGGCCTCGCTTACCTCGTGCTCCGCACCCTGCCCCGCCGGATCCTCGACAGGTACCCGTTCACCGAGCACAGCCGTCCCCCGCAGGCGCGCGCCGCGCGTCTGAGCTGAATGGCGACAGCGATCCCGGAATCCCGAACCCCCTGGCACCCGGCCACCGACCTCATTGTCATGGCCTGCGCCCTCTTCCTCGTGTTCGGGATTCCGTCGCCGGTCGTCCCCGCCGCCGTCATCCTCGGCACGCTCATCGCAGCGGTGACGACGAGGAGGGTCTCTCTGGCCCGATGGGCGCTGACAGTGGCGGCACTGAGTCTGCCGCTGCTCATCGTCGTCGGACTCGTGCAGGGACTCTTCTACCCCGGGCCGGCGGTGACCGTGCTCTGGCAGTCCGGGGCCGTTCGCGTCACCGTCGAAGGACTCGCGATCGCCGCGCAGATCTGGCTGCGGGTCACCGCGCTCATCGCCCTCGGCGCGCTGTTCGGGCTCGGCAACGACTCCGCGCGGCTCTTCGACGGTCTCATCGCCCTCCGCCTGCCCGCAGCAGTGGCCTACATCTGCGCCTCCGCGCTCAGCCTCATCCCGGATGTGCGCCGACACACCACCGAAGTCCTCGACGCCCTCGCCGCCCGCGGATGGCCGACGCACCGCTGGGGAATGCGCATCCGGCTCCTCCCGCGCATCGTCGCAGGCCTCTTCACCTCCCTGCTCGTCGGGGTCGACCAACGCCATGAGGTCCTCGACCAGCGCGGCTTCGCCCGCTCCGACCACGCCGTCGCCCTGCAGGATCACCGCGATGGTCGGGTGCAGTCCCTCATCCGCCGAGGCGGCCCCGTTCTCACGCTCATCCTCGTCGTCGCCTCGGTGGCAGGCCTCCTGCCCCTGCCCAGCGCCGACACGCTCCTCGGAGGTTGGGGATGAGCGCCGTGCTCGACCTCGCCGGGGTCGACGTCACGTACCGGACGGCGGTGATGCCGGCGCTCTCCGACATCAGCCTGCGACTCGATCCCGGACGGATGCACGCGGTGCTCGGTCCGCAAGGGGCGGGGACCTCGACACTGGCCCGGCTCACCGTCGGACTGCTCAGCGAGCAGGCGACCGTGACCGGCCACGCGGTCGTCACCGACAGCGCCGTCATGCTCGGTGACGATCCCGAGGCGCAGCTGTCGGGGATGACGAGCATCGTCGGCGACGAGGTGCAGCTGCCGAGCCGACTCCACGGCGTGGCCGCCGACAGCGCGCGGATGGCGGCCGCGCTCAGTGCTTTCGGTCTCGACGGCCTGTGGGACCGACGTCTCGACACGCTGTCCGGTGGACAGCGGCAGCTCGTCGCGCTTGCCGGTCTGCTCGCCCTCGACCCCGTGCTCCTCGTTCTCGACGAGCCCGCGCTCTCACTCGACCCGCGGATGCGCCGCAGTCTCATCGCCGGGCTGCGCGCCCACACGGACTCCGGGGGCGCGGTCCTCCTCACCGGTCATCAGTTCGACGACGTCGCCGAGGCCTGCGATGCCGTCAGCTTCCTCTCCTCGGGCACACTGAGCGCCGCCGTGGAACCGTCCTCCCTCGGGGACGCGGCGATCGCGGGGCACGGGGTGTGGACATCGGTGCCGGGGCGTGCACCCGGCCGGTCCCGAGACGCAGTCGCCCTCGCCTCCGAATCCGCTGAGCGGGTGCCCGCCGAACCTGACGCAGGACAGCAGGCCCCTCACCCACGCGCATCCGGTGCGCCCGTGCTCACGATCGACGGCCTGCGGGTGGAACGGGGTGAGGCGGTGGTCCTCGACGGCGTCGACCTGCGACTGCATCCGGGTGAGCTCGTCGCACTCACCGGGGCGAACGGCGCCGGGAAGTCGACGCTGCTGCGGGCGCTCCTCGGCCTCCTCGACCGCAGGGCCACGGTGACGGGCGCAATGAGCGTGCACCGCCTCGGCGAGGACATCTCCCTGCCGGGCATGCCCGCCTGCCGGCGAGCCGCGCATCTCGGGTGGGTCGGTCAGGACCCGGGCACTCAGCTCTCGGCAGCGACGGTGGCGAACGAGCTGCGGCGAGCCGCGCCCCTGCCCCGGCATCGGCGGCGTGAGCGTGAGGCCGTCGTCGCAGAGCGGACCGCGGCGGTCGCCTCGGCGATGGCATTGGTGGGACTCACCGAGGCGGCCGAGGCCCATCCCTTCGACCTCGGGACTGCGCGGCGGAAGGACGTCGTCATCGCCTCAGCGCTCATCACGGAACCGGCGGTCCTCCTGCTCGACGAACCCACACAGGGCAGGGACGCGGCGGCGATGGAACGGCTGAGCGCAGTCGTCGCGGACTTCTGCGAGCGAGGCGGAGCCGTCATCGCGGTCACCCATGACCGACGGTGGGCGCGATCGGCCGCCGACCGGATCGTCACGCTCGACGGGGGTCGCCTCGTCGCGGCGGGCGTCGACGTCTGAGCGCGGCCGGTATCGCCATTCAGGGGTGCGTGAGCGGCGGGGCGTGCTCAGTAGTCGTAGGACGAATCGGTCGTCAGCGTGCCCGGGGTGCGGAACTTCTGGAGGTGGATGTGGCGGGCGAAGCGGATGACCGGGCGGATGAGCATCTCGATGCTGCCGAGGACGAAGAGGCAGGTGCCGGCGAACATGAGGGAATCGGAGAAGAACATGAAGCTGCCGATGAGGAACCACAGGCCGATGAGGACATCGTTGGCGATGCTGATCATCTGGTAGCGCTGGCGGATGACGATCTCGTCGTGTCCGATGTGCATGATGAGGTCGTGTTCCTGCGTGGTCAAGCAGTCCTCCGGAGGATGAGTGGGAAAAGGGCCGTTGTGATTTTACGCGGGGCCGCGGTGCGCGCGCCATCCGAGACCGGTCACGGCGGCGGACTCACAGGAAGACTCAGCCCGCGTGGAGGTCAGCCGGTGGTCGCTGCGGGCTGCGGACATGCGGCGCTGCCGACCAGGTCGCTCGGAGGCGGCGCCGATTGTGCAGTGCGACGCTTCGGAGCGTGGGCGCCGGAATCGAGGACACGAGATCGTCACGCACGCGTCATGCGGGGGACGAGCCGGCGCGGCCGTGTCCGTGGGGTCGGCTACAGTCAGAATCACCGACTCTCAACACGCGCCAGAATCTCAATGAGGAGACATCATGAGCCGTTCCGTACAGATCACCGTTGACTGTCATGACCCGATCCTCCTCGCGAGGTTCTGGGCAGAGGTCCTCGGCTACGTCATCCCCGGTCCACCCGGGACCTCGCTGTCCGACGGGCAGGATCCGTTCGATGCGTGGAGGGAGTTCCTCGAGGGGCTCGGCGTCGAGATGAGACCGGAGGACATGCGTGCTGCGATCGAAGACCCGGCCGGGCGCGGCCCGCGGGTGTTCTTCCAGACAGTCCCCGAGGACAAGACGGTGAAGAACCGCATCCACCTCGATGTCCGTGCCGCTCCAGGACTGCAGGGCGCCGATCGGATGGACGCCCTCGAAGCCGAATGCAATCGACTGGTCGCCCTCGGGGCCACGCGGTTGCAGCGGTTCGAACCGAAACCGCCGATGGAGGCCGGTTTCATCGTCATGGCCGATCCCGAGGGCAACGAGTTCTGCCTCGACTGAACCGGCTGCCTGGACCGGCCAGGCTGCCCGGATCGACCACGTTGCCGCGGTCGACTTGTCGGCCCGGACCGATCCGATGATAGTTCTCTTAGATTCCTGACGGGCTCTCGGCCGCGTTGCTACCGTGATTGGTATGAAGACTGCGAAGCCGACCTACCTCGCCGCTGTCGTCACGCTCGCCTTCAGCCTCGCCTTGACCGGGTGCGCCGGCGGGAATGCCAAATCCCAGAGCCCAGACGCCGCGTCGAGCCAGCCGACGCAGGCCGGAGCGGTCGGCTCCGCATCGGCTGAGGAGAGCGAACAAGCCGGCCAGACCGGGCAATCTGACCAGTCCGATCAAGCTGGACAGACTGGTCAGTCCGGACAGACTGGTCAGTCCGGGCTGTCGGCCGACGCCGACCTGAGCAGAGCCCAGCCGCAGGTGACGCCCGAGGACGCGATCACCGCAGCGCAGACCGACGTCGGCGACGGCACCGTCCACGCCATCGAACTCGACCACGACCGCCGTGACGACGCGTGGCAGTACGAGGTGAAGATCCTCTCCGGCACGACGGACTACGACGTCACGGTCGATGCGGACTCCGGCGACGTCGTCGGCCGCGACGAGGACACCACCGACGACTCCGAGCAGGCCATCGACCTCAGCGCCCCGATGACCTTCGACGAGGCGCTCGGCCTCGCCGCCGGGCAGGGCACAGGGCGGCTGACGAGCTGGAAGCTCGAATCCGACGACGGTCGCGTCGAGTATCAGTTCGACTACGAGGACGGCAGCGCGGACACCGAGGTGACCGTCGACGTGAACTCGAAGAAGGTCACCGTCGACAACTGAGGTGATCTCGCGCCCGGTCCGACGCCCGTGTGCCCCGGTCCGACCCCTGTGTGTCACCGCCTCGGGCTAGGCTGATCCCATGCACGCCAACGCTGCGCCTCCGGTCGGCCGCCTCGAAGTCATCACCGGTCCGATGTTCTCCGGCAAATCCGAAGAGCTCATGCGCCGTGTCCGCCGCGCTCGCATCGCGGGCGTCAACGCGCTCGTCATCAGCCATTCTCTCGACACCCGCGCCGAACTCTCGGCCGTCACCTCGCACATCGGGGTCAACATTCCCGCGATCCCCGTCGGCAACGTCACCGACCTCGCAGCGGTCGCCGCGACGGAGGACTTCGACCTCATCGCCATCGACGAAGCTCAGTTCTTCGGTCCCGACCTCGTCCCGGTCGTCGACGACCTCCTGGCCACGGGTGCCACGGTCATCGTCGAAGGCCTCTGCGTGACCTTCGACGGCGCACCGTTCGAACCGCTGCCGACCTTCATGGCGCTCGCTGAGGACGTCACGAAGCTCACGGCAGTCTGCACGATCTGCGGCCGCGACGCCGTGTTCCATGAGCGCATCGCCGCGCAGCCGACCGGCGCCGCCACCGACATCGACGCCAGTCACGTCGGCGGCCTCGACTCCTATGTCGCCCGCTGCCGCGTGCACTTCCGTGAGGGAACGGCGTGCACCGATCCGGACCGGCCATGAGCCCGGCACCTTCCTCACCCTGATCCCGCGGCGGCCCTGTCGTCAGCCGGGCAGCGTCACTGCTCGATGGCAGCCCACGTCTCCCGCCAGATGTCGGCGAGCGCTGCGATGTTGTAATGCGCGTTCAACCCGCTCGGCTGCGGCACGACGCGCAGAGCGACGTCCTCCGGCCAGCCGGGAATGAGCGAGGTGTCCTGGACGCCGAGCGTCGCCTTCGGCTGGGAGAACGCGATCCGGAACGAGGTGATCCCGGCGATCGCCACGGCTGCCGGTCGAATCTCGGCCAAGCGCGCGACGAGCCGGGCACCGCCGGCGCGCAACTCCTCGTTCGTCAGCTCATCGGCCCGGGCAGTGGCCCGTCCGACGAGGTTGGTGATCCCGATGCCCCGGGAGAGCAGATGCTCCTCGTCCTCGGCGGAGAGACCGAGCGAGGCATCGACGAGGTGATCGGTCAGCCCGCCCCGATGGAGCGAGGGCCAGAAGCGATTGCCCGGACGCGCGAAGGGCGCATTGACCGCCGCCGTCCACAGTCCCGGATTGATGCCGACGATGAGCAGGGAGAGTTCTCCGGGCCCGACCGGGAGAACATCGTCGATGGCGTCGGGATCGTCGGTGGCGAACTGCGCGAGGTCGTCCTTCGTCGGCTTCCGCCCGCCGAGCGGCGATGGTCTGCGGGGTCGGCGATTTTCGGCTGGCACGCCACCCAGACTACCGTCGAAGGACGACGCGTCGAACGGAGGCCCGCCATGAGCCACGAGCACACCCGGCCCCGCCCCGGTGAGTCCGCGCCCTTCCACTTCGAGTCGGTGTGGCGGGTGGCCGATCCCCTCGCAGCGGTGTGGTCGGTCCTCACCGACGTCGAGGCCTGGCCGCAGTGGTGGCCGGGCATCGCCGCGGCCACCACAGACGACTCCGGTGTGCACCCCGGCAGTCGCGCGGGGATCACCGTGCGCAGCCCCCTCGGCGTCGCGTTCGACATCACGCTGTCCATCGAGGGTCTCACTCCTGCGCGGCAGGTGCGCCTCGTCGCCGACGGCGATCTGCGCGGCTTCGGCGTCTGGACCCTCGCGCGCACCGGGCCGCTCACCGCGATCTCTTCGACCTGGTGCGTGACGACGCGTCGGCGCTCCGTCCGGGTCCTCAGACCGGTCTCCGCCGGCATGCACGGCTTCGTCATGCGAGCAGGCGAGGACGGACTCCGCCGCCGCCTCAGCGCACTGGCGTAGACCCCGCCGCAGCCCACGCCTCGATGCCTCCGGCCAAGGACCGGATGCGGATGTCCGGCGGCACCTCGCTGCTCATTGCCGAGACGGCGCGAGCCGACCGCACCCCCGACTTGCAGTGGACGACGATGTCGGCGGCAGGGCCGACCGCCTCGGCGAGGGACTGCCAACCGCGGTCGACGACGTCGGCAAGCGGGACGTGCACGCTGCCGGGGATCGCCTCGAGCTCCCGCTCCCACGCCTCCCGGACATCGACGATCACCGGCGCCGGGGTGAGCGCGCGGACCTCGTCGACCGTGACCTCCGCAACCCCGACCGGAGTCGGGGCTCCCACCGCCGGTGCCGCACAGGCGAGGGCCACCTCGGCGAGATCCGTGACTGCGGGCCGGTCCGGGTCGGGCGAGAAGCGCAGCGTCGTCAACGTCGTGCTCAGCGCATCGACCCGCAGCAGGCGGCCGAGCAGGGGATCGCCGATACCGCAGATGAGCTTGATCGCCTCGGCGGCCATGACCGACCCGACGAGACCGCAGAGCACCCCGAGCACCCCGCCTTCGGCACAGCTCGGCACGGAATCGGCATCGGGGATGTCGGGGAAGAGGTCACGCAGCATCGGACCGTGACCGGGGAAGAACGTGCTCACCTGCCCCTCGAAGCGGAAGATCGTTCCCCACACGAGCGGTGTGCCGGTGAGTTCGGCGGCGTCGTTGGACAGGTAGCGGGTCGCGAAGTTGTCCGCCCCGTCGATGACGAGGTCGTGGCCGGCGAAGAGTTCGAGGGCATTGTCCGGGCTCAGCCGCTCGGCGATGGTCTCGACGGTGAGGGCGGGATCGAGCCGGAGCAGGGCGTCACGTGCGGATTCGACCTTGGGACGGCCGACATCGGCATCCCGATGGAGGATCTGGCGCTGCAGGTTCGAGACGTCGACGACATCGTCGTCGATGACGGTCAGCTGCCCGAGCCCAGCCGCTCCGAGGTACTGGAGGACCGGGGCGCCGAGACCGCCGGCGCCGATGACGAGGACTTTCGCCGTGCGCAGGCGGCGCTGACCGGTCACCCCGACATCGGGCAGGCTGAGATGCCGAGAGTAGCGGGCGATCTCCGCGGGGGTGAGCTCGGGTCCGGGGTCGACGAGCGGTCTCACGGCCCCATCACCAGGTTCTCGACCGAGGTCGTGCGGGCGGTCTCCGCGGTGACCCGTCCGTCGTCGGGGGACGAGGCCAGCGCAAGCGGTCGTTTGGGGATCCGTCCCGCCCCGGCCGCCAGACGACCGGCGTCGACGGCGAGCCGCATCGCCTGCGCCATCGCGGGGGCGTCGTGCGCACGAGTGACGGCGGAGGCGAGCAGCACCGCGGTGCACCCGAGCTCCATGGCCAGGGCGGCGTCCGAGGCGGTGCCGATGCCCGCGTCGAGGATGACGGGCACCTGGGCGCGGGAGACGATCGTCTCGATGTTGTGCGGGTTGAGGATGCCCAGGCCCGAACCGATCGGAGCGCCGGCGGGCATGACCGCGGCGGCCCCGGCGTCCTCTAGCCGCTTCGCCAGTGCCGGATCGTCGTTCGTGTAGGCGAAGACCGTGAAACCGTCGAGGACGAGCTCCTCGGTGGCGCGGAAGAGTTCGACGGGGTCGGGCAGAAGGGTGTCCTCGTCGGCGATGACCTCGAGTTTGACCCAGTTCGTCTCGAGCGCCTCGCGGGCCAGCTGAGCGGTGAGCACGGCATCGCGGGCCGTGTAGCAGCCGGCCGTGTTCGGCAGTGAGCGGATGCCCAGCCGTTCGAGGAGCGCGAACACCGAATCCCTGGCTTCGGCGTCGAAGCGGCGGATCGCGACCGTCGTCAGCTCTGTCGCCGAGGCGGTCAGGGCGTCCTCGAGGATGCGCAGGGTGCTCGCCCCACCCGTGCCCATGACGAGGTGGGAGTCGAAGGTCACGGTGTCGATGGTCCAGCTCATGTCAGCCTCCCTGGACTGCGGTGACGATGTCGACGGTGTGGCCGTCGGTGATGGTGAAGCCGGCCCACAGGCCGCGGCGCACGACTTCGCCGTCGACGGCGAGGGCCACCCCGAGGCGGCCGCCGTCGACCGGGGTGCCGTCCTCGCTCAGCTGCCGTCCGGTGATGTCCTCGACGAGGGTGCGGGCGGTCGTGCCCGCGGTGATGTCCCGGCGGTCGCCGTTGAGAGTGATGGTCATGATCCCTTCCTTGCTGTCAGTAGTGGCGCAGCAGGTGGCTGCGGTGATGGTGGCGGGTCGGGCTCGAACCGTCCCGGTGCCACGGCTTCGCGCGCACCGACGGGCAGCCACGCGGAGTCGGCGCCGAGGACGAGATCCGCACCGAGGCGGGCGCCGAACGGTGCGAGGAGCACCCCGTGGCGGAAGTACCCGGTGGAGACGACGAGACCGGGGTCGCTGCGGCCGAGCAGAGGGAGGTCGTCGGGCGAACCGGGCCGGGCCCGCGCGGTGATCTCCGTGATCTCACATCCAAGGAGCCCGGGAACGAGGCGTTCGGCGTCGTGGAGGAGACGGTGGACGCCCTCGGCGAGGATGCCCGCCTGACCGTCCTCCCGGGACGTCGCCCCGAGGACGAGCTCCCCATCGGGGCGCGGCACGACGTAGACGGGCCGACCGGCGACGAGTCCCCGGATCGTGCGGGTGAGCAGCGGGGGAGCGTCGGGGTCCGAGCGGAGCCGGATGACATCGCCGTGGACGGCCCGCAGCGGCAGCGGCGGAGCCCCGGCGATCGCATTGTGCGCCATGCCTGCGGCGAGCACGACCTGATCGGCGCGGGCTCGGCGCCCCGAGGCGAGCACGACTCCGGTCGTCCGAGCCGGGGCTTCGCCGGCCGGTGACCCCTCCTCGCCGACCAGCCCCGTCACCCGATCCTCGATGACGCGGTCACCGAGGACGGTGAGCAGCGCGCGCGTCACCCGCCGGGGATCGATCGCATGATCGCCGGGAATGAGGACGGCCCCGCACACACCGGGAGCCAGGGCGGGTTCGAGGTCGCGGGCCCGGGAACCGGTGAGCAGTTCGAGGTCGGAACCGGCCGCGGACTGAAGCGCGCTGAGTTCGCACAGGGCCGTGAGATCCGCGCGGTCCCCGGCGCAGACGAGCGTGGCGGTCGTCGTCTCCCCGAGGTCGGCCCCCGAATCCCGGGTCAGTGCCGCAGTGAAGTCGGGGTAGAGGTCGGCGGAGACGCGCATGAGCGGAAACAGCGGAGTCTGGCCCCACGCGATCTCGGCGGCAGGGGCGATCATCCCGGCCGCGGCCGATGTGGCACCCGTGCCTGGGTGCGGATCGATGACGGTGACGGCCGCCCCGCGCCGGTGCAGCTCCCACGCCGTGGCCAGGCCGATGATCCCGGCGCCGACGACGATGACGTCCATGCGATTCTCCCTCCGGCGGCATGACCCGCATCAGGTGAGGCGGTCGGCACGAAGCCCTCTCAGCCTCCCAGCGAGGCTCCCGCGAACTCCTCTACTCTAGGAGCATGGTTCCCACGATGCCAACGTCTCCCGCAGTGCAAGACCCTGTCACCGCCCCTGCTGAGCACGCGGGCCACCCGGTCGACCGCGACGCCTCCGGGCCGGATGCCGCGCGGACCCGTGCGCTCGCCTCCGCCCGGCTCTACCTCTGCACCGACGCCCGCACGCAGCAGGGCGACCTCGGTGAGTTCCTCAACGCCGCCTACGCCGGGGGCGTCGACATCATCCAGCTCCGCGACAAGGGTCTCGAAGCGCGGGAGGAGATCGCCGCCCTCGAGATCCTCGGCGATGCCGCGCGCCGGCATGGGAAGCTCTTCTCCGTCAACGACCGTGCCGATGTCGCCCTCCTCGTCGGCGCCGACGTCTTCCATGTCGGGCAGGGCGACCTGACGAGCGCGCAGGCCCGCACGGTGCTCGGCGACGACGTCATCCTCGGCCGGTCCACGCACTCGGTCGAGCAGGCGCTCGCCGCAGCCGCCGACCCGGAGATCGACTACTTTTGCGTCGGCCCCGTGTGGGAGACCCCGACGAAGCCGGGCCGCCCGGCCGCCGGACTCGATCCGCTGGCGGAGGTGAGCGGGAGTACGGAGAAGCCGTGGTTCGCGATCGGCGGGATCTCCGCCGGTGACCGTCTCCGGGCGGTGCAGGAGACCGGGGCGACGCGCATCGTCGTCGTCCGCGCGATCACCGAGGCGCCTGACCCCGCCGAGGCGGCCGCTCGGCTGCGGGCGCAGCTGGCATCCGCTGACCCCGACACGACCACCGGCACGACCACTGGCACGACCACGAAGGACGGCACCCTGTGACAATCCTCATCGCCGGAGCCGGGGCGACCGGCGGCGCCTTCGGCACCCGCCTCGTCGAAGCCGGACGCGACGTCGCCTTCCTCGTCAGGCCCGCCCGTGCCGAGGCTCTGAGAGAGACCGGACTGCGATTCATCGCCCCCGACGAGGACCGGACGAACCCGGTGACCGTGACGACAGCGGAGGAGCTCGCAGCCGACCCCACCCCGGTCGACCTCGTCCTCGTCGCCGTCAAGGCCGGTGCCCTCGAATCGATCATCGCCGACCTCCGCCCGGCCGTGGGACCCCAGACCCTCATCATCCCGTTCCTCAACGGGATGGCGCAGATCGGCCGCCTCGAAGCGGAGTTCCCCGGACAGGTGCTCGGCGGCCTCGTCAAGATCGTCGGCACGATGCGCGGGGCCGACATCGTCCAGATGACGGATCTCGCGACGATGACGATCGGCCGCCTCGGCGGGGGAGAGGTCCCACCCGCGGTCGTCGACGCGCTCGACGTCCCGGGCTTCCGGCTCCAGGTCATCGACGGCATCGACGACGCCCTGTGGGAGAAATGGGTGTTCATCGCCGCGGCCGGAGTCGTCACGTGCCTCTTCCGGGCACCGGTGGGCGCGATCATGGCCGCCGGCGGCGAACCCCACGTCGTGGGGATCATCGACGAACTCGAAGCCGTCGCCATGGCCGCCGGCCACCCGGTCTCCGCGCGGGCGCGCGCCGCCACCCTCTCGATGCTCACCGCCGAGGGCTCCGCCTTCACCTCCTCGCTCTACCGCGACGTCACGGCCGGACTGCCGAACGAGACCGAGCACATCCTCGGCCACCTCCAGACCACGGCACGCGACCTCGGCGTGCCCACCCCGCTGCTCGATCTCACTCTCGTGCAGCTGCGAGCAGGCGAGTTCGACCGGAGCGCGTGAGCCTCGAACGCTGCGGCCCCGGAGCGCACCGTCGTACCGCGACCGCGGCTCCGACCGCAGGCGCGGGGACCGCGGACTCGGGGTCTGCGGTGACGGGGACCGTGCTCCGGGGGCCGACGGTCAGGCCGGTCGCGGACTCGGTGTCTGCGGTCCTCCGCTTCACACGGAGACGGCGGACCGCCTCGGCGAGGGTGGTGAGGGTGAGCGCGATGCCGACGCCGAGGACGACACCCCACAGCGGCTGATCAGCGAAGACGGCCCCACCGAGAAGCCCGATGCCCGTCGAGTAGGCCGCCCACGCCAGCGCCCCGAGGACGTCTGCGGCGAGGAACCGGGGCAGGGGATAGCGGAGCATCCCCGAGGCGATCGTCGTCGCCGTCCGCCCGCCGGGGATGAACCGTCCTGCGACGAGCATCGCGCCGCCCCGAACGGCGAACATCTCCGCCGTCGAGGCGAGCAGTCTGCGCAGCCGGGCCGACCGGACCCACCTGTCGGTGGCGCGACTGCCGCCGCGGCCGACGAGGTGGGCGGCGAGATCGCCGAGGAGCGCACCGACGGTCGCCGCCGCGATGATGCCCGCCGCCGCCGGACTGCCGGTCACGGCGTACGCGGCGGCGGTGATGACGACGGTCTCCGAGGGCACGATCGGAACGAGGGAGTCGAGGGCGGCGACGACGGCGATGAGGAGATAGAGCCACGGGGAGGTCAGCGTCTGCTGGATGAGGTCGAGAGCGAAGTCCATGGTCATCGACCCTAGTGACGCAGCCGTGGCCGCCGGTACGAGGCGGAGCGCAGACTGCGGGCGGGCTCACCCGAGCCGATGATGCGGAAAACCGGAACGAGAAGTGAGGTCTGACCCCTCCAGACGCCCTGACCTGCGTTGCTACGATCGAGCCATGCCGTGGCCCGCGACGATCCCGCGCGAACCCCGCATGTTCCTGAAGCGGTGGTCGCTCTCCGTGCTCGGGGTGCTGTGGGGCGGCCTGCTCTGCCTGCCGCTGCTGCTCGCCGCATGCTTCCCGCCCGCCTCGGCGCTCTCCCGCCGCGTCCTGGCCTGGGAGCGGAACCGGCAGGAGCGGACCTTGGGCATCGTGCTCGCCGACGCCCGGCCGGGGCGCGGATTCTTCGCCCTGACCGGCCTCGTCGCCCTCCTCATCGCCGTGCCCGTGGTCAACCTCCTCACCGGCTTCGTCTTCGTCACCCTCGGCGCGCTCATCCAGGGCCTGTTCGCCGGTGGCGGGGTGACGATCAGCTTCTCACTGTGGACGATTAGCCAGCCGCTGCTGCTCGTCGGCGTCCTCTACGGGGCGGCGAACCTCATCGGCGCGGTCCTCCTCGCCGAACTCGGCAACTGGCTGCACGGGCGCATCGACGCCTCCGCCGGGCAGGTGAGCCGACCGACCGCCGTCCACAGCCGCATCACGGAGCTCATCACCACCCGCCGCGGGGTCGTCGTCGCCATCGACGACGAACGCCGCCGCATCGAACGCGACCTCCACGACGGGGTGCAGCAGAACGTCGTGTCCCTGTCCGTCCTCATCGCCCGGGCCCGCCGGGCACAGGACCCGGAGAAGGCGGCCGCCCTCCTCGACAGTGCGCTCGTCCAGTCCCAGGACCTCATCGACGAGATGCGCGAGGTGGCATGGCGGGTCTATCCGACGGCCCTCGACGAGCACGGGCTGGCGTCGGTGCTCACGCGCATCGCCGACCACTGCCCGGTGCCGGTGTCCATCCTCGAGCAGCCGGGCAGGCGCATCCCGCAGGCCGTCGAATCGGCCGCGTACTTCGTCGTCCGCGAAGCCGTGACGAACGTCGTCAAGCACGCCGACGCCTCGGCGATCACCATCCGCGTCCACGACGGCGGGTCCGCGCTGGTCGCCGAGGTGGTCGACGACGGCCGGGGAGGCGCCGACCTGCGCGGGGGCGGGCTCCAGGGCCTCTCCCGGCGGGTCAGCGCACTCGACGGCCGACTCGAGATCATCAGCCCCGTGGGTCAGGGCACGACAGTGAGAGCGGAGATCCCCTATGACTGAGCCCATCCGCACGAATGCGCCGACGCCGGCGACCCCTGACGCGCTGCGCGTCGTCCTCGCCGACGACGCCGTCCTCCTGCGGGAGGGCGTGCGCAGTCTCCTCGAGGACGAGGGGATCTCCGTCGTCGCCTCCGTCGATGACGGTACCCAGCTGCTCGCCGCCGTCGACGCCCTGTCCCCGCAGCTGGCGATCGTCGACGTGCGGATGCCGCCGACGCACACGACGGAGGGCCTCGAGGCGGCGCTGACGATCAAGCGCACCCACCCGGACATCGGGGTGCTCGTGCTCAGCCAGTACGTCCTCCACGAGTACGCGACCGAGCTGCTCAGCTCCGAATCGGTCGGTGTCGGCTACCTGCTGAAGAACCGGGTCACCGACATCGACAGGTTCCTCGACTCGGTCATGCGCATCGCCGCCGGCGGCACCGTCATCGACCCCGAGGTCGTCCGGCAGCTCCTGCGCACCTCGGAGCGGCAGTCGACGCTCGAGGCGCTCAGCCCCCGGGAGCACGACGTCCTCGAGGCGATGGCCGAGGGCCTGTCGAACCGCGGCATCTCAGAGCGCCTCTATGTCTCGATCAGCTCGGTGGAGAAGGCGATCAGCGCGATCTTCGACAAACTCGACCTCCAGGCGGGGGAGACGACGAGCCGCCGGGTCGCAGCCGTCCTGCGCTTCCTCGACCGCACGTGAGGGCACTCCGATCTCCGCTCGGGCTCGGATCCCGAAGCGCTGACCATTCTGCACGAACCGCTCGCGTCACCGTGATGTGATAAGAATGGCCGGGGCCCGCAACCGGGACCCGACCGAACGCGAGCAGGGGACACGATGCCACAGCCGACCACCTCGGCGACGACCACCCGGAACGAGAACTCCCGGGAACTCAAGCGGGGACTGCGGTCGCGTCACCTGCAGATGATCGCGATCGGCGGCGCCATCGGCACCGGCCTCTTCCTCGGATCGGGCGGCACGATCTCCCAGGCGGGCCCCGGCGGGGCGCTGCTCGCGTACGCCGTCATCGGGATCATGGTCCTCTTCGTCATGCAGTCCCTCGGCGAGATGTCGACCCATCTGCCCGTCGCCGGGTCCTTCCACACGTACGGCTCGAAGTACGTCAGCCCCTCCTTCGGCTTCGCGATGGGCTGGAACTACTGGTTCAACTGGGCGATCACCCTGGCCGCCGAACTCGTCGCCGCCGGTGTCATCATGTCGTTCTGGCTGCCCGACGTGCCGTCATGGGTGTGGGCGGCCGTCTTCCTCGCCCTCCTCACCGGCCTCAACTTCCTCTCGGCCCGCGCGTTCGGCGAAGGGGAGTTCTGGTTCGCCGCGATCAAGGTCACAGCCGTGCTCGCGTTCCTCGTCCTCGGCGTGCTCATGATCGCCGGCATCATCGGCGGCAGCTCACCGGGACTGAGCAACTGGACGACCGGGGAGGCGCCGTTCGTCGGCGGGTGGGTCTCGATCATCTCCGTGTTCATGATCGCCGGCTTCTCCTTCCAGGGCACGGAGCTCGTCGGGGTCACCGCGGGCGAATCCCGGGACCCTCGTCGCGACATGCCGCGGGCGATCCGGACCGTGTTCTGGCGGATCATGCTCTTCTACATCGGGGCGATCGTCGTCATCGGATTCCTCCTGCCCTACACGGATCCGTCGCTGCTGGCCGCGGCGGACAACGACGACATCACCGCGTCGCCGTTCACCCTCGTCTTCGAGCGCGCGGGCATCGCCGTGGCCGCGAGCGTGATGAACGCCGTCATCCTCACCGCGATCCTCTCCGCCGGCAACTCCGGACTCTACGCCTCGACCCGCATGCTCTACGCGATGGCGAAGGACGGCACCGCCCCACGGCTGTTCGCCCGTCTCAACGCCCGCGGGGTACCCGTCATGGCCCTCTTCGCGACCGCGTTCATCGGGCTCTTCGGATTCCTCACCGAGGTGATGGGCGACGGGGCGGCGTACACCTGGCTCATCAACGTCTCCGGTCTCTCCGGGTTCATCGTGTGGATCGGCATCGCCTGGTGCCATTTCCGCTTCCGTCGCGCCTACGTCCGCCAGGGCCATGACGTCGCCGCCCTGCCCTACCGGGCACCGCTCTTTCCCATCGGGCCGATCATCGCGCTCATCATGCTCATCGTCGTCGTCGCCGGGCAGAACATCGAAGCCGTCGTCGACGGCCGCGTCCTCGAGGTCGCCTCCGCCTACATCGGCCTTCCCGCCTTCCTTCTCGTGTGGGGCATCTACCGGCTCGTCAAGGGTCGCCCTGCCGGACTCGTGCCCCTGGAGAAGGTCGACGTCGGCGGACTCGAGATCAGACCCGAGCGCTGAGCTCGGGCACGGGTGGCCGGTGGCGTTCACCCCACGCCCCGTCATGGATTAAGCTAGGCTTGCCTAAACTCCGACGAAAGAGATCCATGCGCAGAATCCTCGCCCCCATCCTCGCCTCCGTCCTCCTGCTCACCGCCTGTTCCGGCGGCGGCGCCGACGATGCGGAGACGGCCGCGACCGGGGCCAGCGTCGACACGAAGTTCGGTGCCGTCGAGGTCCCCGCCGACCCGCAGCGCGTCGTGGCGTTGGGCTGGGGTGACGCGGAGACGGCGCTGGCGCTCGGCGTCCAGCCCGTCGGCGCCTCCGACTGGGTCGAATTCGGCGGCTCCGGCGTCGGCCCGTGGGCGGATCAGCTCTACGACACCCCGCCGGAGATCATCGCGACCCTCGAACCCGACTATGAGGCGATCGCCGCGCTCGAACCCGACCTCATCCTCGACACGAAGAGCTCGGGCGAGCAGGAGCGCTACGACCGTCTCAGCGAGATCGCCCCGACCGTCGGTCCGCCCGAGGGCGGCGACAACTACCTCACGTCCATGGATCAGCAGGTGACGATGGTCGCAGAAGCCCTCGGCGAGGAGGACAAGGGCAAGAAGCAGCTCGAGGACCTCGACGCCGAGTTCGCGGCCGCCCGGGACGCCAACCCCGAGTTCGCGGGCAAGTCAGTGACCGTGGCGGCGAAGACGTCCGAGGGCTGGGGTGCCTACATCAAGGGCACCGAGCGCGTGCAGTTCATGGAGAACCTCGGTTTCACGCAGTCGTCGACGATCGACGGACTCAAGCCGGAGGGCTTCACGGTGCCGGTGTCGGAGGAGAAGCTCGATGACCTCGACGCGGACCTCCTCCTCGTCTTCCCCATCTACATCCCTGACTCCGAGGTCACTGACGATCCCGCATTCCAACGGATTCCCGCGGTCGCCGACGGTCGCTCGGTCGTGCTCACCCAGGACGACGACGAAGTGCGGAAGGCGTTCTCGCTCAACTCCGTGCTCTCGGCGCGCTACGCCGCGCAGACGATGCCGGAGCTCCTCAAGCCCGCGGTCAAGTAGCGGCGTGCGGCAGGTGGCGCGAGAACCTCACCGCCTGCTCGCCCGCTTCGCCTCATCGGCCAGCCACGCCTCGAGTCCGACGTCGATGATGCGGGCGTGGCGGATCCGCGCGAGTGCGGGAATCGCGATCCACTCGGCTCTGTCGGTCGTGCCGTCGACCTCGAGGGTGCCGAGGCTGCCGCCGACGATCCGCGCAAGATAGACGACCCGCACACCCTTGAAGGGGCGCCCGCTGCGGCGGTGCTTCTCCGTGAAGCTGTGCGTCGTCAGCGGGCGGAGGAGTTCGGCGTCGAACCCGGTCTCCTCCCGGATCTCCCGCACGGTGCCGTCTTCGATGCTCTCCTCGTAGTCGATGCCTCCGCCCGGCAGCGTCCACAGGGCACGGTTGGGCTCGCCACCGCCGTTGAACCAGCTGAGCAGGATCTCATCGCTGTCGTTGACGATCACGGCGTAGCCGGCGACGCGCGTGTCGTATTCGGAGAAGTGCAAGTCCATGTCCACACCCTACCCATGAGTTGAGAACACCCTCGGCGCGGACTTCCCAATTCCCATCCCCATGCCTAGGCTGAGGCCATGGCCGACACGCGCGCAGCACGCTCCCAGACGACCTATCCCGGCGACAAGATGTCGAGCACCCGCGTCATCCCAGCTTCACCGGCGGAGATCTTCGCCGTGCTCGCCGATCCCGGCCGCCACCAGGACACCGAACCCGGCGACTGGGTGCGCTCGGCGATCTCGGCCGAACCGATCACCCGCGTCGGACAGGTCTTCTCGATGAACATGTTCCTTGAGCAGGCCGGCGGCGCCTACCGGATGGACAACGTCGTCACCGCCTTCGAACCCGACACGGCGATCAGCTGGGATCCCGGCCAGGACGACGGCACGGGCGACGTCGCCGTCGGCGGCTGGCGCTGGCGCTATGACCTCGCCCCCGTCGACGGGGGCACCGAGGTGACTCTGACCTACGACTGGTCGGGGACGACGCAGGCGGTGCGCGATGATTTCGGGGGCTTCCCGGTCTTCCCGCCGGCCTTCCTCGACGCCTCCCTGGCGGCGCTGGCGAAGACGGTGACAGGGCGCCGCTGACGGGTAGGCTGGTGACGTGAGTGAGATCGCCAGCAGACGCATCGGAGACACGGGGAAGCTCATCGTCTTCCTCCACGGACTGTTCGGGCGCGGCAAGAACTTCGCGTCGATCGCGAAGGCCCTGAGCCCGGAGTTCTCGAGCCTCCTCATCGACCTCCCCGATCACGGGGAATCGGCGTGGACGGACGCCTTCAGCTACGTCGCGACCGCGGATGCCGTGGCCGCCGCCATCACCGAGGCGACCGATCCTGAGGATCGCCCCGTCCACCTCGTCGGCCATTCCCTCGGGGGCAAGGCGGCAATGGTGCTCGCACTGCGCCACCCCGACCTCGTCG
This sequence comes from Brevibacterium sp. XM4083, assembly GCF_006489205.2. GTDB lineage: Bacteria > Actinomycetota > Actinomycetes > Actinomycetales > Brevibacteriaceae > Brevibacterium. The sequence goes on from NZ_VFYR02000005.1 coordinate 327,032, forward strand.
ACCGCCTCGTCGTCGTCGACATCGCCCCGAGCGGTGGGGGAGACGTCGGCACATTCGACCACCTGCTGACGAGCCTCGCCGAGCTCGACCTCGACACCGTGGCCTCACGCACCGAGGCGGACGCGGCGCTCGCGGAGAAGATCCCCGACCCGACGGTGCGCGGCTTCCTCCTGCAGAACCTCAGACCGGATTCGGGCGGCTACGCGTGGCAGCCGAACCTCACGATGCTGCGGGCGAACCTCCCGGTCATCGGCGGCTTTCCGGAGGAGTCCGACCTCGTCGATGCGGCCACCGGTGCGACCCGGTTCCCCCGCCCCGTGCTCTGGGTCGCCGGCGCGGAATCGGACTACATCGACCGTGCACAGCTGCCGCTCATGCGCTCCTTCTTCCCCCGGACCACGCTCGTCACCGTCAAGGGGTCGGGACACTGGGTCCATTCGGAGAAGCCCGAGGCGTTCGTGACGGCTCTGCGGACGTTCCTCAACCGTCCGGAATATGCTGGCTGAACACGGCGTTGTCGCCACAGAGGACGCTGCCTCGACCGCCGAGGCGACGGCAGCGGCCTCGGACACGCTGAACTGACATCGATCCCACAGGAGGAACGCGTGAGCGCACCCATCGACCAGACTCCCAAGTTCGCCGACTACGCCGACGGATCCCGCCTGGTGAGCACCGACTGGGTGGCCGAGCATGCGAGCGATCCCGGCGTCGTCATCGTCGAAAGCGACGAGGACGTCCTCCTCTACGAGACCGGCCACATCCCCGGCGCCGTCAAGGTCGATTGGCACACCGAGCTCAACGACCCCGTCTCCCGTGACTATGTCGACGGTGCGGGGTTCGCGGCGCTCATGGCCGCCAAGGGGATCTCCCGTGACGACACCATCGTCTTCTACGGCGACAAGTCCAACTGGTGGGCCGCCTACGCGCTGTGGGTGTTCTCGCTCTTCGGCCACGCCGATGTCCGCCTGATGGACGGCGGCCGTGCGAAGTGGGAGGCCGAGGGCAGGGAGATGACGACCGAGAAGCCGCAGCGGGAGACCACCGACTACCCGGTCGTCGAGCGCGACGATGCGACGCTGCGGGCCTTCCTGCCCGAGGTCAGGGACGGACTCGGCACACGTCCGCTCATCGACGTCCGCAGCCCCGAGGAGTACAGCGGCGAACGCACCCACATGCCCGCTTACCCCGAGGAGGGCGCCCTGCGCGGCGGTCACATCCCCGGGGCGCAGTCGGTGCCGTGGGCGAAGGCCGCGAACGAGGACGGCACCTTCCGGACCGCGGACGAGCTGCGCGCCATCTACACCGACGGCGCGGGCCTCGGCACCTCCGACGACGTCATCGCGTACTGCCGGATCGGGGAGCGCTCGAGCCACACGTGGTTCGTCCTCCAGCACCTCCTCGGCTACGACCACGTCCGCAACTACGACGGATCGTGGACGGAGTGGGGCAACGCGGTGCGCGTGCCGATCGCCACGGGCACCGAACCGGGCGAGGTGCCGGCGCGCTGATGGCCGACGACATCACCACCTCCGACCTGCCGGACTCGCTGGCCGAGATCGTCACCGACTTCGCCGAGACCGAGCCGGCCGAGCGGCTCCAGCTGCTCCTCGAGTTCTCGAGTGAGCTGCCCGAGCTGCCGGCGAAGTACGCCGATCATCCCGAGCTCCTCGAACCGGTGCCCGAATGCCAGTCGCCGATCTTCCTCGTCACCGAGGTCGACGACCCCGAGAGCGGAGAGCAGGCGACCGTGCGCCTCCACTTCTCCGCCCCGCCCGAGGCGCCGACGACCCGCGGGTTCGCCGGCATCCTCTCCGAAGGCCTTGACGGGCAGTCCGCGGCGACGGTGCTCTCCGTGCCCGCGGACCTGCCTCTGCGGCTGTCGCTGACCGACGCGGTGAGCCCGCTGCGACTGCGGGGGATGAGCGGAATGCTCTCGCGCATCCAGCGTCAGGTTTCTGAGAGGATCGGCAAGATCACATCCGCATGAGCGCGGAGGCGGTTGGCTGAGCGACGCATGTGGGCTAGATTGTGGTTAGCCTGTCCTTAATCAATCGACCTCCGAGGATCTTCCGATGACTGCTCTCGCCACCCCCGCCTCGGCGACAGCAGACTCCCCTTCGAAGCCCTCGACCTCGACCGCACTCAGGGCGAGACGCGCCATCGGCCTCGTCATCGCGCTCATCGCGCTCGTCGTCGTCATCCTCGCCTCCCTCGCGATCGGCACGCGGGACATGCCGGTCTCGGAGGTCATCGGCGCGTTCGTGGCCCCCTCCGGCAGCGACGATCAGCTCGTCGTCCTCGAGCTGCGGTACCCGCGGACCGTGCTCGGCATCATCGTCGGCATGGGACTCGGGCTGTCCGGGGCGCTCATCCAAGCGCTCACCCGCAACCCGCTCGCCGATCCCGGCATCCTCGGCGTCAATGCCGGGGCGTCGTTCGCCGTCACCGTCGGCATCGGCTTCTTCGGCATCACCTCGATCAGCGGCTACGTCTGGTTCGCCTTCCTCGGCGCCCTGCTCGCGACGACCGGCGTCTACGTCATCGGCTCCGCCGGACGCACCCGCACGGTCGATCCCATCCGGCTCACCCTCGCCGGGGTCGCGGTGGCCGCGGTGCTCACGGGACTGACGAAGGGCATCCTGCTGACCAACGAACGCGCGTTCGACGCGTTCCGCTCGTGGGACGTCGGCGCGATCGCCGGCCGCGGCTTCGACACGGTCTCCGCGGTCGTCCCGTTCATCGCGATCGGCATCGTCCTCGCGCTGGCGCTCTCGCACTCGCTCAACGCCGTCGCCCTCGGCGACGATCTCGCCGCGAGCCTCGGCACCTCGGTCAACCGCACGCGGATCCTCTCGATCATCGCCGTCACCCTCCTCGCCGGAGCCGCCACCGCAGCGGCCGGTCCGATCGGCTTCATCGGACTGATGATCCCGCACATCGCGCGGTGGATCGTCGGTCCCGACCAGCGGTGGATCCTGAGCTATTCGCTCATCCTGTCCCCGATCCTCCTGCTCGCCTCCGACATCATCGGCCGGGTCGTCATGAAGCCCGGTGAGCTGCAGGTCGGAGTCGTCACCGCGTTCGTCGGCGCCCCCGTCCTCATCGCGCTCGTGCGCCGGAAGAAAGCGAGCGGCCTGTGAACCCGACATCAGCAGGCGCGGACACCAGGCCGGTCCGCGAACTCGTCCCCGGCAAGGGCGCGGCCGCGGGGGAGCGGATCGACTTCGGTCGGCCGATGGCCCGGGTGCTCGGCCACCGCATCGACGTCCGTGTCGTCGTGGCCGCCGGCATCGTCGCGCTCCTCGCCCTCGTGTGCGGCTTCTTCGGCCTTCTCCTCGGGGAGTTCTCCCTCACCCCCACCGAGGTGTTCGAAGGTCTCTTCGGAGCCGCTGACAAGCGCATCGTCAACACCGTCGTCGGCGAATGGCGGGCCCCGCGGATCGTCGCCGGCATCGTCCTCGGCGCCGGCCTCGGCGTCTCCGGTGCCGTCTTCCAGTCGCTGACGCGCAATCCGCTCGGCAGTCCGGACATCATCGGCTTCTCCACCGGCGCCTACACCGGCGGCATCGTGACGATCATCTTCTTCGGGTCGAGCTTCGTCTCCACCGCCTTCGGCGCGATCGTCGGCGGCATCCTCACCGCCGTCCTCGTCTACGTCCTCACGTGGAAGGGCGGTGTCCAGGGCTTCCGACTCATCATCGTCGGCATCGCGCTCACGGCGATGCTCAGCGCCTTCAACACGTGGCTGATCATGCGCGCCGACCTCGACCTCGCGATGGCCGCCGCCACGTGGGGTGCCGGCACCCTCAACGGCATGGGCTGGTCGACGATCCTGCCGGCGACGATCGCCACGATCGTCCTCGGCATCGCCTGCGGACTCTTCTCCCGCGACCTCGGCACGCTTGAGCTCGGCGACGACACCGCGAAGGCTCTCGGGGTGCGCAACGAACCCGTGCGGGCGGCGCTCATCCTCGTCGCCGTCGCGCTCGTCGCCGTGGTCACCGCCGCTGCCGGTCCGATCGCCTTCGTCGCCCTCGCCGCCCCGCAGATCGGACGGCGCATCGCGAAGTCGCAGGGCACGAGCCTGCTCATGGCCGCCGCCGTGGGCGCGCTCCTGCTCGTCGGGGCCGACCTCATCGCCCAGCACGCTCTGGGTGAGATCCAACTTCCCGTCGGAGTCGTCACCGTGTGCATCGGCGGCGTCTACCTCATCTGGCTACTCGTCCAAGAAGCTCGGAGGGCACAATGAGCGCTCACACCATGGCCGCAGACCTCGCATCCTCAGGGGTCGACGCCCCGGCGCCGCTGATGGCGGAGAACCTCGACCTCGCCTATGACCAGCGCCAGATCGTCACCGACCTCGATGTGCGGATCCCGGAGGGGAAGTTCACCGTCATCGTCGGGCCGAATGCGTGCGGCAAGTCGACGCTGCTGCGGGCCCTCGCGCGTCTCCTGCCGCCGGCGAATGGGACCGTCCTCCTCGACGGCACCGACATCACGAAGCTGAAGACGAAGCAGATCGCCAAGCGCCTCGGCCTGCTGCCGCAGAGCTCGATCGCCCCGGAGGGCATCACGGTCGGCGAACTCGTCGCACGCGGCCGCCACCCGCATCAGTCCTTCCTCAAGCAGTGGACGGATGACGACGAGATCGCCGTGCTCTCCGCGCTGCGAGCGACGAACGCCGAGGAGCTGTCGGCCCGTCAGGTCGATGAGCTCTCCGGCGGTCAGCGGCAGCGGGTGTGGGTCGCGATGGTGCTCGCCCAGGAGACGCCGCTGCTCCTCCTCGACGAGCCGACGACGTTCCTCGACGTCGCCTTCCAGATCGAACTGCTCGACCTGTTCGCGCAGCTCAATCACGAGCACGGGCACACCCTCGTCGCCGTGCTCCACGACCTCAATCAGGCGTGCCGCTACGCCGACGAGATCATCGCGATGAAGGACGGCGCGATCGTCGCCCAGGGCGCCCCCTCGCAGATCGTCACCGCCGAGCTCGTCCACGATGTGTTCGGCATCGATTGCAGCGTCATCGACGACCCTGTCACCGGCGCGCCGATGATCGTGCCCGGCCCGCCGAAGAAGACCTTCGCCGAACGCGCGGAGAAGGCCCGCGCCTGACGGGTGCGCGGCCGCTCAGCTGAATCCGGGGGTGCCGCCTACCGCTTGGCGGTCCCGTCGCCGTCAGCCCCGTCGGTGGTGGGCCGGGCGGTGTTGGTCCCGTCGGTGGTGGGCCGGGCACCGTCAGGCCCGTCGGTGTCGGGCCGACGGGTCTGTGTGCCGGTGTCAGACGCGTCCGATGCGGCACCCTGCGCGCTCCGCGCATCGGCGACTCGAGCGCCGCTCGCGGCCGTGTGATCGGATGAGTCGTGGTTCGGCTTCTTCACGAGCTTCTGGATGCCGATCGCGATCGCCGCGACGTTGGCGCCCCAGACCGCACCGAGGATGAGCGAGAAGAACGTGTTGACGAGCCAGCCGAGGATGCCGGCCACCTCGCCGGCAGGTGCCTCGAGGCTGTGGACGAAGTCGTAGATGGCGGTGAAGCCGAGTTCGTCGGTGCCGACGAGGATGATGTGGCCGCCGACCCAGAGCATCGCCAGGGTGCCGATGACGGAGAGCCCGCCGAGGAGCTTCGGCATCGCCTGGACGAGGAAGCGCCCGAACTTCTGCGCACCCGGATTCTTTCGACCGGCGAGGTTGAGGCCGATGTCGTCCATCTTGACGATGAGGGCGACGACGCCGTAGACGCCGACGGTGATCGCCAGCGCGACGACGACGAGGATGATCGCCCGGGACAGCAGCGGCTCGTCGGCCACCTCGTTGAGGGCGATGACCATGATCTCGCAGCTGAGCACGAAGTCCGTGGTGATCGCCGAGCGCACGATCTTCTTCTCACGACCGGCCTCATCCTCGGGCTCCTGCCCGGCGGCCTCCTCCTTGTCGTCGTGCGCCTCGACCCAGCCGAGCTTCTCGAAGATCTTCTCGGCCCCCTCGAAGCACAGGTACGTGCCGCCGACCATGAGCAGGGGAGTGAGCAGCCACGGGAGGAACTGACTGAGCAGGAGGATGATCGGCAGGATGATGACGATCTTGTTGAATAGCGAGCCGAATGCGATGCGCTTGATGATCGGCAGCTCGCGCTTGGGATCGACGCCTTCGACGAACTTCGGAGTGACGGCGGCATCGTCGACGACGACGCCGACGGTCTTGGCACCGGCACGCGACGCACCGGCGGCGACGTCGTCGAGGCTGGCCGCGGAGAGTCTGACGAGTGCGGCGACATCGTCGAGGAGGGCGAAGAGGCCGCCGGCCATCTACTTCTCCCCGCCGTGGTCGCGGATCAGCTCGCCGAGGCGGTTCCCGCTCTGGTCGAAGACCGCGAGGACATCACCGTCGGCCTCGACCCGGCGCACGCGCCCGAGCCACGTCTTCATTCCCGGCGCGGCCATCTGCGTGGTGAGGAACGGGGCGATGACTGCGCTGGCGTCACCGTCAGACTGCCAGGTCGTCACAATGCGATTGGCCCCGTCGCTTCCGTTGAGAGTCCCGTCGGCCGCGAGTGCGAGGAACGCCTTCGAATCCTTGCCTGCCGACCACTGTCCGTCGAGAGTCACTTGTCCTTCTCCAATCCGCCGATGACAGATCCCTGCCCGTCTTTGACGGTCATGACATCGCCTTCGACTGTAGCGGTCGCCGCCTTCGACAACCACGCGTCGACGCCTGCACACGCCTTCTGAGTGCTCGTGAACGATTCGATCACGATGGTGTCGCCGTCGAGCGTCCACGAAGTCTGGATTCTGTTGCAGCCGTCGGACCCGGTCAGCGTTCCGTCATCGGCGAATTCGAGGAACGGATCTCCGGCCTCCGGTGAGGACCATCTGCCGGTGGGATCGAGTTCCGCCGCGGCGGACCCGGTCTGAGAGGCCGTCTCGCTGGGTGCCGAACTTGTGGGTGATTCGGCAGGAGAGCCTGTGCTGCACGCGGCAAGGGGCAGCGTCGCCGCAAGGGCGACCGCGCCGAAGACGCGCCGGAGGCCGGGAGACAGTCGGTGCACGCTGAGGGTCGTCATGCACCGATCATAACGGGGACGCCCGAGAGGTCGATCCCCATCGCCGACGAAGCGGACGAATCCATGTTTTGTTCGTTTTGTTCACCGGCAACACGCAAACTTGTTGCTTCGCACCGTTGCCGATCCGTAACCTGGCACACGGTTGACACCTGTTTTCGTGACCTGTTTGTGACAGTGCAGATGACTGCTGGATCGGCATGTTCACGGACTCACCAGACAATCGCATCAATGAATCCGACCAAGGGAATCCAAGAGTATGCAGAAGAAACTCGTGCAGAGTTCGCTCGCCCTGTCCGCTGTCGCAGCGCTCAGTCTCGGCAATGCGTTCTTCGCGTCGCCTGCGATGGCCACCGCCGCCCCGCAGAAGCTCGACGTGCAGAGTGACACCCAGATCCAGAAGGCGCTGTCCGACATCGAAGGCGTCAATGCCTACGGTGAGCGCGACGGCAAGCTCAGCCTCGGCGTCGAGAAGAAGACGCAGGAGATCAAGGATCTCGAGAAGAAGTACTCGAACATCACGATCACCGAAGGCATCAAGGAGCTTCAGCCGTACGCGAAGAACGACCTCGTCGGTGGTGCCGGGTACCTCGTGCAGACCCCGGCCGGCGGCGGCGTCTGCTCGACCGGATTCTCCGGCTGGGACGACGCGGGCAAGCCGGTTGTCCTCACTGCGGGTCACTGCGCGAAGAACTACAACGCCGACACCGGTGAGATCAACGGTGACTCGACCGTCGACCAGACCGAGCGTCCGAGCACCGCGCAGGCCAACGGCGGCGAGGGCTTCGATCCGTCGGGCCTCGGCATCGCCGGCAAGTGGGGCTTCACGAGCTACGGCAGCGGTGACCTCCTCGACCCGACGGACCCGAATCCGCCACTCCCGAAGGAAAGCGACATCGACTTCGCCGTCATCAACGTCGACGAATCGAAGTACAACGTCAAGAACGGCGTGACCGACTGGACCACCGCGGACACCGAGGACCTGTCCTCGAGCCTCGCGACGAACATCGCGAAGGTCGGTGCCCATACCGAAGGCAAGATCCAGAAGTCCGGACGCACCACTGGTCTGACCGAGGGCGAAGTCATCCCGCGCGAGGAGTACGACTACGACTTCACCAACGTCGGCGGATACTGGGTGCACGGCTTCGGCGTGAGCTCGCCGGCCGACAAGCCGTTCTCGCAGCCGGGCGACTCCGGTGGAGCCGTCTTCCAGGGTGAGACCGCTGTCGGCGTCATCTCCGGCGGCGGACCTGCCGACGACGGCACCCAGTTCGGTTGGGTCGCTGACCTCGACTACTCGCTCGAGCAGTCCGGCCAGTCGTTCAACGTCGAGAAGCCGGGCACGGAGACGCCTGAGGCCCCAGCCGCTCCCGTGGTCGAAGATCAGACGATCAAGCCCAACGGTGACGTCAAGGGCAAGGCAGCGGCGAATGCCGAGGTCAAGGTCGCCTGGAAGCCGGCAGCCGATGCCGGCACGAACAGTGCGCAGGCTGCGACGGAGGGCTCGGAGACGGTCAAGGCCGATGCCGATGGCAACTTCGTCCTCGAAGGCCCCGAGGCCGCCGGCGATTACGACTACACCGCGACGGCTGTCGTCGACGGTCAGGAGTCGGAAGCCGCTGCCTTCACGGTGACAGTCGAGGAGGAGAAGACCGAGACCCCGGCTCCGGTGGAGCGCGGAATCACGGTCGACCCGAAGGAGATCGCCGCCTCGGACTTCGTCCAGAAGGACAAGGCCGTGCAGATCACCGTCAAGGGCTTCGACGAGGGCGAGAAGGTGTCGCTCAAGCTCGTGTCCGGACCGGAGAACGTCAAGGGCATCGAACTCGACGAGACGGCCAACGCCGATGGCGTCGCCGCCTTCTCGATCTACGGGACGAGCGCCTCCGACCCCTCGGTCTACGTCGGCCAGTACGACGTGTCCGTCACCGGTGCCAATGACACCGAGGACGAGTCGGCTCTGACCGGGTCGTTCAAGGTTGTTGCCGATGAGAAGGGCAACGGCGGCGGAAGCGACGACGGCAAGGACGGCGGTGACGGCGGCGGCGACCTGCCCCGCACCGGTGCTGAACTCACCGGTCTCGCTGCCGGTGCAGGTCTGCTCCTCGTCGGCGGCGCCGCTGTGGTGCTGACGATGCGTCGCGCGAAGAAGAACTGAATGCGCTGAGAGTCGCACAGTGACCGACTCTGGTCGGTCGCGGTGTGAGCACAGTTGACAGGGCGCCCTCGGTGGAGACACTGGGGGCGCCCTTGTTTTCCGTTTCGTGATGCTGCACTGCGGCAAGCGCCCGATGAGTCGAGATGTTGCCGCGCCGGGGCCGAGCGGCGTTCTGGTGCGGTTCTCACAACTCAGCAGCGGTCTGAACTGGAACGAAGACAGTCCCATCGCTCGGTCTCGCTGGAGCAGTCTTCTGTTTCGTTCATTTAGTTCACAGGAACAGACCCCATTTCTTGGTGGTCCATGGATGCGGCCCGTAACCTGTTTGTGACTAAGGTCATCACTTTGTGACATTGGCAACTCCCCGAAGAAGAGAGACGGAAAGTATGCAGAAGAAGCTCGTGCAGAGCTCGCTCGCTATGACCGCCGCCGCGGCCCTCGGCCTCGGCAGTGCGTTCTTCGCGTCCCCTGCGATGGCCACCGGCCCGCAGAAGCTGGACGTGCAGAGTGACAAGCAGGTCGAGAAGGCTCTGGCAGAGATCGATCCCGGGAACGTCAACGCCTATGGTGTGAAGAACGGGAAGCTCAACCTCGGCGTTCAGGAGAAGACCGCCGAAATCGAGGACCTCGAGAAGAAGTTCGACAATGTCGATGTCATTGAAGGCGTCGGCGAGCTCGAGCCCTATGCGGCCAACGACATCGTCGGTGGAGCGGGTTACCTCGCAACGTCTCCTTCCGGTGGTGGAGCGTGTTCGACCGGTTTCTCCGGCTGGGACGGGGCGGGTAACCCGATCGTCCTCACCGCTGGACACTGCGCGAAGGATTACAACGCGGACACCGGTGTCATTTCGGGGTCGACCACGGTCGACCAGACTGAGCAGCCGGCGACCGCTCCCGCTGCCGGAGGCGACGGATTCGTTCGATCCGGACTCGGTGTCATCGGCACCTGGGGATTCACGAGCTACGGCAGTGGCGACTACCTGGTCGGTGACGACCCGAACGGATGGCCGCAGCCGAAGTCCACTGACATCGACTTCGCCGTCATCAATGTCGACGAGGCCAAGTACGGTGTCAAGAACGGCGTGACCGATTGGACGAGTGCCTCGACCAACGATCTGTCGACGAGTCTCGCGACTGATATCAAGCAGGTCGGCTCTGAGCAGCCTGGCAAAGTGAAGAAGTCCGGTCGCACTACCGGAGTCACCGAAGGCGATGTCTGGACGGAATACAACGAGCGGTTCCAGTACGCGAACATCGGCGGATACTGGGTCCACGGATTCGGCGTCCGGTCGGAAGTCAGTGACCCGTTCTCGCAGCCCGGTGACTCGGGTGGAGCCGTCTTCCAGGGAGACACTGCCGTCGGCGTGATCTCGGGTGGCGGACCTACCACGTCGAACGGCACCACGTTCCAGTTCGGTTGGGTTGCCGACCTCGACTACTCCCTCGAACAGTCCGGCCAGAGCTTCAAACTGACCCCGCCGGACAACGGTGGCGGCGACGATGCGAACGCCGACTCCACCGCTGGTGCCGAGGCTGATGCCTCGACCGGTGCCAATGCTGATGCGGGCGCTGACGGTGCCGAGGCTGACGCTTCGACCGGTGCCAATGCTGATGCGGGCGCTGACGGTGCCGAGGCTGACGCTTCGACCGGTGCCAATGCTGATGCGGGCGCTGACGGTGCCGAGGCTGACGCTTCGACCGGTGCCAACGCTGATGCCGGTGCTGACGGTGCCGAGGCTGATGCTTCGACCGGTGCCAACGCTGATGCCGGTGCCGCCGGTGCCGAGGCTGACGCCTCCGACGACGGCAACCCGGAACAGCCGGAAGCGCCGAAGGCCGGCGACCAGACGATCAAGCCCAACGGTCAGGTGACCGGCCAGGCCACTCCGAACGCTGAGGTGAAGATCACCTGGGCACCGAAGGCCGGCACGCAGTCCGCTTCGAAGCAGACGGCGGGTGCCAAGGCTGAGGCCGCTCCGACCGGTGCGGAGACCGTCAAGGCCGACGCCGACGGAAACTTCACCATTGAGGGCCCCGAAGCTGTCGGTGCCTACGACTACACGGCCCAGGCTGTCGTCGACGGCCAGGAATCCGAGGTCACGAAGTTCACCGTGACCGTCGAGTCCGCTGATGACGCGAACGCTGCGGCCAACGGTGACGATGCCGAGGCTGACGCTGGTGCCGAAGCCGATGCCGGTGCCGATGCCAAGGACGCCAACGCGGACTCGGGTGCCGACACGAAGGATGCGGGTGCCAACGCCGCAGCCGACGCGAAGGACGCCAACGCCGACTCGGACGATTCGAAGGACGGCGAGGCCCCGGCCGAGCGTGCGATCTCGATCACCCCGAAGGAGATCGTCGACACGGACTTCGTCCAGAAGGACAAGGGCGTGAAGATCACCGTCAAGGGCTTCGACGAGGGTGAGAAGGTCACGCTCAAGGTCGTCGCCGGTCCTGACAACGTCAAGGGCATCGAGCTGACCGAGACCGCGAACGCCGACGGTGTCGCCGGATTCTCGATCTACGGCACGAGCGCCTCCGACCCCTCGGTCTATCGCGGCAAGTACGACGTGTCCGTCACCGGTGCCAACGACACCGACGACGAGTCGCCCCTGACCGGTTCGTTCACGGTCGTCTCCGATGACCAGGGCAACGGCGGCGGTGGCAGCGACGACGGTGGCAAGGACGGCGGTGACGGCGGCGGCGACCTGCCCCGCACCGGTGCCGAGCTCACCGGCCTCGCAGCCGGTGCCGGCCTGCTCCTCGTCGGCGGTGCCGCTGTGGTGCTGACGATGCGTCGGGTCAAGAAGAACTGAGACTCTGTGATCACTGAGTGATCGCTCGAGCACAGCAGAAGCGCCCCTGGTGGACATCACCAGGGGCGCTTCGCCGTCCCCGAACTCTGCGCTCAGTCCCGATCGCGGTGCTCGATCCTGATCTCTGCGCTCAGTCCCGATCGAGGTGCCCAATCCTGATCTCTGCGCTCAGTCCGGTTGGTCGTCCCACTCGACTGGAATCCTCACGCCGGTCTCCCATTCTTCGCGGAGAATCGCATAGGCGACGGCATCGAGCCGGTCACCGCCCTCGACGGTCCAGGCTCGCCGATGGTGAGCCTCCTTCGTCCACCCCGCCCGGACGAACACCTTCCGCATCGCGACGTTGTCCGCCCTCGTCATTCCTTCGAAGCGCTGCGCCGAGGTGGTCGTGAACAGATGGTCCGTCACCGCCCGCAGGATCTCCTCGCCCAAGCCCCTGCCGCGGTGATCCGCCGCCACGCGCAGATCGAACTCCGGAGTGTCATCGCCGAGGTCATCGATCCGCACGAGGCCGATCCGACCCAGCTCGGCGTCGACGACCCACAGTGCGACACCGTCGTCGCCGAGGAAGCCACCGGAGTCGACGAACTCCGCGGCCTCACCGACCGACCGCACACCCGCCCGCGCATGGTACGGAAAGGCGTTCGTCGAGAAGAACTCGATGAGTGCGGTGCGATCGCGGCCGCCGGGAACGATCGGTTCGAAGGATATGCTCATGGCACCAACGGTAGTCCGTCACCGCAGAGAGGGGAGTGACAGTGAGCATCGACGACGATCCCTTCGACTACCGGATCACGAAGTCCGGAGTCATCGTCATCGGGCGCGGCGGCCGCACCGTCATGGAGCTCGGCGGTCGGCAGGCCGCCGCACTCATACCCAAGCTCGGTCACAGCGACGCCGCCGACCAGCAGCTGCTCGCACGAGCGACAGGGAACTATCGCCGCGGCAACGAGCGCCGAAGTCGTCGCTCACAATGACTTGTCTACCGATCAGTAATTGGTAACGTGAGTCACATGACCGATGAGACCCAGAGCGAGTTCGCCCACGCGACCGCAGTCACTCCGCGCGGCGACGCCCACTACTCCGCCGACCTCGACGGCCGCTGGAAGGTCGGCGGCGCCGTCAACGGGGGCTACCTCCTCGGCGTCATCGGTCGAGCGATGGCGCAGACCACTCCCGCCACGCCGGATCCGCTCGTCATCTCCGCCTATTACCTCGGTCCCAGCGACTCCGGGCCCGCCGAGGTGGCGGTGCGGACGATCCGCACCGGTCGGTCGAGCGCGACGCTGGGCGCCGATCTCAACCAGGAGGGGCAGCCGAGGATCACGGCGCTCGCGACGTTCGGCAGCCTCGGCGCGCTTCCCGACGATGTCGCCACCTCAGCGCAGCGACCGGATCTTCCCGACCCCGATGACTGCATTCCGATGGCCGAGGGTCCGCAGGAGTTCCTCGACTCCGCGCCCGTCGTCTTCCGCTATGACATGCGTCTCGACCCTGCCACCGCGGGATTCGCGGCCGGCCGTCCGAGCGGGCGCGGTCTCCTCCAGGGATGGATCAGGCTCGGCGACGGCGCCGATCCCGATCCGCTGGCGCTTCTCGCCTTCCTCGACGCCTTCCCGCCGGTGATGTTCGACCTCGGGCGCTTCAACTGGGCTCCGACGATGGAGCTCACCGCCCACGTGCGGGCGCACCCGGCACCGGGGTGGATCGGCGTGAAGGTGCAGACCCGCAACATCGCCGGCGGCATGTTCGAAGAGGACTGCGAGCTGTGGGACTCCGCCGGGCGCCTCGTCGCCCAGTCCCGTCAGCTCGCGCGCCAGCCGCGCGCCTGAGCTCGCACCCGCCGGCCGGGTGAGACGTCACATGACGGCGGATCTCGGTCCGCGGCGGTCACGTCAGTGCCGCGGCATAGGGTGGAACCCGTCATCGACTGCTCGACCATACAAGGAAGGACCACCTGTCATGGCCTCGCTGAACTCCCTGAGCATCACCTTCGACTGCACCGACGTCGAAACCCAGTCGCTGTTCTGGGCGGAGCTGCTCCACGCCGAGATCGATGAGGGCGCCAACGAGTTCGTCGCGAGCATCGGCGGAATCCACGATGGGACGTCACCGACGCCGGGCATGCTCTTCCTCAAGGTCGATGACCGAGCTGATGCTCGGAGTGCCGAACCGAAGAGCACAGATAGGGTCGTGGCGAAGAATCCTCTCCACATCGACCTCGACGATCCCGACTATCCTGCCGATGTCGATCGCGCGGTGGCGCTGGGCGCGACGAAGGTCGCCTCGTTCGATGAATTCGGCATCGAATGGACAACACTGACGGATCCCGAGGGCTACGTCTTCGACATCGGTCGCCGCAAGGCAGAGAGTGAGGACCCCCGATGAATCTGCCGCTGGACGAACCCCGCGATCAGCCGGACGAGCGTGAGGGACTCGTCGAATTCCTCGACTACCAACGGCAGGTGTTGCGCCGGAAGGTCGCCGGGTTGAGCGCGGAGGAGCTGCGGCGCACCGTCGGCGTCTCGAGTCTCACGCTCGGCGGCATCGTCAAGCATCTCAGCCTCGTCGAGTACACGTGGTTCCTCGATCGCACGGCGGGGGAGGCACTGCCCGAGCCGTTCGCGGCGATCGATTGGCGGAGCGACCGCGACTGGGATTTCGAGAGCGCCGCCGACGATTCGCCTGAAGAGCTGCTCGACCTCCACGAACGCGCGGTCGAGAGCTCACGGGAGGTGCTCGCCGGCATCGCTGATCTCGGCACACCGCTGCGCCGCCGCTCCCACGGCAGCGTGCAGAATGTGCGGTGGGTGCTCATCCACATGATCGAGGAGTACGCCCGACATCTCGGCCACGCCGACCTCCTCCGAGAGAGCATCGACGGAGCCGTCGGCGACTGATCGGGTCGGGCCGCTCACCTGCGCGATCAGGGAGGGCGCAGACCGCTGTGAGACGATAGAGGCGAATCCAATGCCCTGTCGTCGGACGAAAGCGACCCTTGACTTCTCCTGCCCCCAATCACACCAGCACGCCCACTGACGCACCGCGCCGTTCGAAGGCGTGGATTCCCCTCGACCTCGTGCGCGGTTTCCTCATCGGCTCCGCCGAGCTCGTCCCCGGCGTCTCCGGCGGCACGGTGGCCCTCGTCACCGGTGTCTACGACCAGCTCATCGACTCCGCCGCACACGTCGTCAAGGCGGCGAAGACGCTCGTCACCGGCCCCGATCGGCTCTCTGGGGCTCTCGCGGAGCTCAAGCGCACCGACTGGTTCCTCATCATCCCCGTCCTCCTCGGCATGGCCACCGCCGTCTTCAGCATCGCCGGTCTCATGGCCGGATTCGTCACCGACAACCCCGAACTCGCCCGCGGACTGTTCTTCGGTCTCGTCGCCGCGAGCATCCTCGTGCCCCTGCTCATGCTGCCGCCCCGAACGCGGCGCGAACCCATCGCGCTCGGCATCCTCGCGTTCATCGCCGCGGCCGCGCTGGCGTTCTGGATGACCGGGCTGGCCGGCGGCGCCGAGGTGGAGAACCCGCCGCTCATCGCCGTCTTCCTCGTCGCCTCGGTCGCGATCTGCGCGCTCGTCGTGCCCGGTGTCTCCGGCTCGTTCTTCCTTCTCGCCGTCGGCATGTACACGACGACTCTGCGGGCCGTCGACGAACGCGACCTCGTCTACATCGCCGTCTTCGGCCTCGGCGCCGTTGTCGGCCTCGCCGTCTTCGTCAACATCCTCCGCTACTTCCTCCACAATCACCGCTGGTGGACGCTGCTCATCATGGCCGGACTCATGCTCGGATCCCTCCGCGCTCTGTGGCCGTGGCAGTCCGCCGCCGAGGTGGGCTCCGACGGCGAACCGCACGGTGCCGGCGGCCTGCTCGCCCCCTACGACCCCGTGCTCGGCCCGGTGCTCCTCGCCGTCGCCGGGGCGATCGTCGTCATCATCCTCATCATCGTCGAGAAGCGCTTCGCCGCGAAGCCGTCCGCCCACTGAGGCGACCCGCCGAGGTGGTGGTTCGCCTCGGCGCTGGACGGTCGGTTGAGGCCGACGACGATTGCCGTAGAGTGAGGAACGACCCATTCACCTTCCGTCAAGGAGCGATCGAAGCATGGCGACCACAGCACTCGAAGGCAACCCCGTCCACACCTCCGGAGACCTCCCGGCCATCGGCACGCAGGCCCCGGCCTACACTCTCGTCGGCAACGACCTCGGCGAGGTCAACTCCTCGGAGTTCGCCGACTCCCGGGTCGTGCTCAACATCTTCCCGAGCGTCGACACCGGAGTGTGCGCCGCCTCGGTGCGCCGGTTCAACGAACTCGCCGCGAGTCTCGAGAACACGACCGTCGTGTGCGTGTCGAACGACCTGCCGTTCGCGCAGGCCCGCTTCTGCGGTGCGGAGAGCATCGACGATGTCGTCACCGCCTCGGCGTTCCGCAGCGCCTTCGGCAAGGAGTACGGCGTGACGATGGTCGACGGCCCGCTGGCCGGACTGCTCGCCCGCGCCGTCGTCGTCCTCGATGACACGGGAACGGTGATCTACACGCAGCTCGTCGACGAGATCACCACCGAACCCGATTACGATGCGGCGATGGCGTCCCTCGGCGCCTGATCCTCACATCTCGTACACGCGCACAGGCAGGGCGTATTCGACGCCCGCCTGTGCGCCGGTGTTCGCGCAGATGTCGGTGATCATGTCCTTCGGCTCGGGATGATCCCCGAGCGCTTCGAGGTAGACCGTGTGCGCTTCGAGCGATTCCACGCCCTTGGCGACATCCTCGGCGCTCAGTTCGATCGCATCCGTCGGTGAATCGGGGCCGGTGACGAGCAGCCGACTCGCCTTCCACGCCTCCAGACCGGAATCGGCGAGGTCGGTGAACAGCCACGGATTGTCCGCGTCCCGGATCGCGTCGACCGTCGCGATGCCGGCCGCCCGATGATCGACGTGGTTGAGGCCCCACGCCGTCTCGAGATTCCAGTTCGTCACCATGACGGCGTCCGGCCTGAACTCGCGCAGCTTCTTCGCGATCGCGCGCCGCAGCTCCTGGTTGACTTCGAGCATGCCGTCGGGGAACTCGAGGATCTCGAGGTCGTCGACGCCGACGACGGCGCATGCGTGAGCCTGCTCCTCTGCCCGCAGCGGCGCCACCTGATCCGGCGGCATCGTGCGGATGCCGGCTTCGCCGCGGGTGAGGAGGAGATAAGCGACGGTCTTCCCCTGACCCGTCCACTTCGCCACTGCCGCTGAGGCGCCGTACTCCATGTCATCGGGGTGGGCGACGATGCAGAGGACGCGGTCGATGTCGGAGTCGTCGAGGAGGAGGAGATCAGCCATGTCTCAAGGCTATGCCCCGGCCGGGATTCGCACCAGGGTCCGGGCATGCGGTGTGCCGTACGATGTTGATGACTGCGACGGAAGGCGTGACGATGACCCCTCGGCGGCTGCTCGGCGGCATGCTGGTTGCCTGTCTGCTCACCACTGGGTGCTCTGCCCTGAGAGTGAGCACGTCCGAGCAGGATTCCGGACCGGTGGCTGTCGGCGTGGGTGACGGCTCGCCGGAGACGGCGAACTCCGACGCGATCCCGGAGGGGTGGCAGGAGGTCGAGGCCGCTCTCGGAGACGAGTGCCCGATCTCGGAGACGAGTGCCCGATCTCCGTCGAATTCGCCGTCGACCCCCGATGGACCGACGCCGGCGGCGTGAGCGGCTATCAGGTGTACGCGAACGGCGAGGAGCGCCTCGTCAGTGTCAACTGCTACGCCTGGGGCGGCGATGACCCGGAGTCGGTCACCGACGATGCGATGAATGTCATCCTCACCGACCCGGGATCCCGCGTCGTCACCGAGAAGGCCGGCGAGATCCCGGGCGGAGTCTACTGGACCGTGCAGGGCGAGTTGGGCGCCTCGTCGGTGCGTTCGATAGGCGGCATGGAGTCGGTGTTCTACGGTGCGGTGGCGGGGCTCCGGGACGAGGGCCGGCTCTACCGGGTCAGTGTAGAGATGGCAGCGAAGAAGGACGACGCCGAGGCGGCTGCCGTCTACGCGCTGATGCTGCCGACCGTGCGCTTCGCGGGCGAACCGGTCACCCCGCCGCCGGGGCTGAAATGACCGGTGACGTCTTCTGCATCGGCCTCTGAGGAGGAGCTGCCGACCCTGCCCGGCGGCGTCCGAGGCGACGCTGCAGACCGCGCCCGCCGGTAGGATGGTGGTGACTCTGACGGAAGGCCAGCCGATGACCCTGCGATCCCTGACCACAGGCTTTCTGGCGCTGACCGTGGTGCTCAGCGGCTGCTCGGCGATGCGAGTGAGCACGAACGAGGGCGATTCCGCGCCCGTGAAGGTGGGCGTCGGCGATGGGTCGACCTCGACGCCGACCGCGGAGTCCGGTGTCGGGACGATTCCGCCGGGGATGACCGAGCAGACCATCGACGTGGGACAGTCGTGTCCGGTGCCCATCGCGATCGCGATGGACGATGAGTGGAGTGACTCGACCGGATACGACGGGTACCGCCTGTTCGAGCGCGGGTCCGGCGCGCTCATGACGGTCAACTGCTACGAGGACGACGACATCACCCCGGCCGACTCCGTGAGGTCCGCGCAGGATGCGACGTTCGCCTCGGCGGGGTCGCAGTTGTCGACGGAGAAGACCGGCCAGGTGACCGGGGGAGAGTACTGGACGTTCACCGGCACCCTCGGCCCCGACGACATGCGGTCGATCGAGTCGACGGAGTCAGTGATCTACGGGGTGGCGGCCGGTGTGCAGGTGGAGGGCCGACAGTTCAAGGTGACGCTGGAGATGGTGGTCAAGAGCGGGGATCAGGCCACCGCTGCCGTCTTCGCGACGATGCTGCCGACGGTGCGGCTTGCCGATGAGAGTCTCACTCCGCCGCCGGGGCTGAACTGACAGTTGCTCCGGCCCTGCGCTGAGCCTGCGGTACGGCGTCGAGCGCGACAGCGGGGACGGACTCATCGTCGGTGGGCGGGCTGGCGGTCGCCGCGTCGCTGGTCGGGCCGGCGGTCGCCGCGTCTCTGTTTGTCGCCTCGCTACTGTTTGTCGCCTTGTTACTGTCGGCCGCCTCGGTGCCGGGTGCTTGAGTGGTGAGGTTCTCGTGACCGGTCGTCTCAGCGGTGTCAGTGGTCTCGAGGCGTTTGAGGAGCTCGCGGGCGGCGATGCGACCGGCGCGGGTCGCGCCGATCGTCGAGCTCGCGGACCCGTAGCCGACGAGGAAGATGCGGTGATCGTCCCTGACGGCCACCTCGGTGTCCATGGCGATGCCGCCTTCGCGGGTGCGCAGGTGGAGGGGTGCGAGGTGGTTGAGGGCGGCACGGAATCCGGTGTTCCAGAAGATGACGTCGACCTCCTCGATGCGCTCCTCGGGGAACGGCTGCCATGACTGGGGGAGGGCGAGACGGTCGCTGTGGGAGGGGCCGAGGCCTTCGGAGGTCACCGCCTCCTCGGCGGGTCGGGCCGGGAAATGCACGCCGTGGGGAAGGATCTCGTCGAACATGCCGCGGGAGACGAGGACTCCGGATTCGACGCCGTCGAGGAATTCGCGGCGCAGCGGCAGCCCGGTGGTGCGGACGACGCTGGCCGGTGGGAGTCCGGCGAGGGTGCGGGAGCGCACCGCGCGTTCGACCTCGAGTCCCCAGTTGCCGTCGAATTCGCGGGCGGTGAAGTTCGGTGGACGGCGGGTGGCCCACAGGGTGTCGGTGACGGTGGCGAGTTCGAGGAGGAACTGGGTGGCGGAGATGCCGCCGCCGACGACGAGCGTGCGCAGGCCGCGGAAGTCCTCGACCTCGCGGAACTGGGCGGTGTGGAGCTGTTTGCCCTCGAATTCGGCGATCCCTGGAACGTAGGGGACGTAGGGGTGGGTCCACGTGCCCGTCGCGTCGATGAGGTAGTCGCTCGTGAGGTGCAGGCGTTCGCCGTCGAGCATGACGGTGAGCTTGAGCGGTCCGGCACCGGTGTCGTCCGAGGTCACGTGCGCAACCTCGGCGGGACGGACGACGCAGAGTTCGAGTTCCTTCTCGTAACGGGAGTAGTAGTCGGTGACGATCTCGGATGCGGGCACGGACGGGTCTGGCGCGCCGAGGGGGAAGCCGGGGAGATCGGCGATGTGATTCGTCGAACCGAGCGTCAGGGATTCCCAGCGCTGCCGCCAGGCACCGCCGGGGCCATCGCTGGCGTCGAGGACGATGAAGTCCCGACCAGGTTTCAAACCATCGCGCCAGAGGTAGTGCGCGGCCGAGAGACCGGCCTGACCTGCGCCGATGATGACAACGCGCCAGTGTGAGTCGACGAGCAACTCGGTGAGTCGGCAAACCATGGCGATAGTCTCTCAGGGAGCCTTGAGGTTTTCCTGTGTGAATTGGCGACGATTCGACAGGTGCGGACGGACGTCGCTGGTACGGGTGGGCGGACGTTGCTGGAACGGACGGACGGATGTTTCTGGAACGGATTGATTGACGTTGAAGGCACGCGCGAACGGATGTTGAGTCAGCAGGTGTCGTGGGAGGGTCAGGGACGAGTCCACTTCAACCGTTCTGCGGTTTCAGATCTGGGCGTTCTGTGGGTGGCGGGTGCGCGGTTGAGCACGAACTGATTGCCGATGCAGGTCATTTGCAGTCAGTTCAGTTTCAGCCGGGTCAGTTGCAGTCGGGACCATTCGGATTCGCGTTGCAGTCCTCGTCGACGAGATAGCGGTGGAACCGGTAGACGTCGATGGTCAGCTCGTTGCTGGCGACATAGGCGTAGCCGTCGATGGGGATCCAGGGTCCGCCGTCGACGGAGAATTCGCCGGTGAACGTCGTTGTCATCTCGACGGTTGTCGGTCCGACTTCTTGGAAGTCGTGGCCGATCTCCGGCTTGTCGCCGGGCTGCGGTTTCGAGCCTTTGGTTGTAGTCGTCGCGCCGGTGCCGTCGCCGAAGTTCCAGTTGTACTTCTCCGGAGTCACCTTCACCTGCACGGCGTAGGTGAGGAGGGTCATGTCGATGTAGCTGACGTCGGCGTTCGTCCAGAAGGCGGCGGGTTTGCCGATGACCGCCCAGTCCTTCGGCCAGGCGTGAATCGTCGGCGCGGGGATGTCGAATGTCTGGAACTGGGATTCGGGAATCTCCGTCGGCGGTGCTGGTCGCGCGGGACCTCCTCCGCCCCCGCCGCCACCGCCTCCGGGCAGGTCAGCGCAGATGTAGCCGAGCTCTTCGTAGACGCAGTCCGGCCGCCCGTCTCCGTCTCCATCGCCGGACCCGCCTCCACCGGATCCACCTCCACCGCCGGAGCCGCCGCCACCGGAGCCGCCGCCCCCGCCGGAACCGCCGCCTCCGCCACCGCCCGGTGGACGAGGGGCGGGCCCTCCACCACCCCCTCCGCCCGGAGTGTCTGCAACACAACTATTTATGTCCCGCATGTCGCATTTTGGGCCTTTTGCATTGGCCGACGAAAGAGGCCAAAGTATCAGCGCTACTGACACAAGTACTATCAGGGCATTTGTGAATGAGAGCGACCACCGGGACTTTAACAACGGCGTTCCTTCAGCGATTGAGAAGACACCTTCCACGCGCCATCCTCGCGCGTGATGACGTGTTCCATAGTTGCATCATCAGATTTCGGGGTAGTGGACTGGTCTTTTGGAGCTAGCGACCACTCGGTCAAGTCAAAACAGAACTGCACACTTACAGATTCGGGCGAGGTAGTGTCGCCAGGTGGTGAGTATGAAGCGACATTCACTTTGGTGGGCACAATGTTCCCCTGAAACACATATGACCCGTCTTCGATTACGTCGATGTCACCCTCGATCGATTCGAGTGCCTCGCCTCTCGCATATTTAGAGAAGTCTTCCGCCGCGCCGAAGTCACCCGCGTATGCTTCATTGACCGAAGTCCAGAACCCTTCGAACGCCACCAGCGCCCCGTCGACCGCCTTCTTCTCGTCATCGGTGAGGTCGAGGTCGGTGGTGTACTCGGGGACAGCCGGCGTCGACTCGCCGGCCGAGGGCCCCGCCGCGGGAAGAGTCGATGTCGGCGCTGCGACCGGGGAGTTGTCCTCACATCCGGTGACGACCGCCCCGACGGCGGCTACAGCCGCAATTGCGGCAACCGTGCGGAGACGACGACGGATGGTGGTGCGACGAGCTGGTGTAGCGATTCCGGTTCTCATTCCACGCCTCTGTGGTCCGTGATGCTGACACTGCGGTTCGTGCCGATGGCACCTGAGATGGCCAGGCGCCAGGGTGTCCCACATTATGCGAGAACTCATGGATTGAGAACAGATGCAGTTGAATCTGTGGATAACCTGCTCACGAGTCGGCCGTTCACTCGGTGGCTCTGACAGGGGAGTAACCTAGTCGTCAGACCTACTCGCTGAGACAGCGAGACCCGTGTGAGATAGGTGCTGTACGCAACATGACTGACCTGGCGTGGATTCCGACCGCAACGCCGTCCCTGAAAGCTTTTCTCGGCTTCGACCTGCAGCCGATACCCGTCATACCCGTCATCGCGGGTCTCGTCGCTCTCGCCTATGTCATCGGATGGATTCGTCTCGCCGTCCAGAAGCGTCCGTGGCCGGCATGGCGAGGGATCCTCTTCCTCCTCGGCTGCCTGCTCCTCGCCGCGACCATGGGCCTCGCGATCGAGGGTTACGGCCAGGTCATGTTCTCAGTCTTCATGTTCCAGCAGATGACCCTCATGATGGCCGTGCCACCGCTGCTCCTCCTCGGCGCTCCCGGAACGCTCCTGCTTCGCTCGACACCGAGGAACCTGCCGGGCCGCATGGTGCTGAGGACGGCCATCTTCGGGCTGCGCTCGTGGCCGGGCAAGATCATCGTCCACCCGCTGTTCTCGATCCCGCTGTTCCTCGCTCTCTTCTACGGCCTCTATCTCTCCGACGCCGCGAGCTGGGTCTTCAACCAGGGCGTCGGAGTCCACATCGCGCTCGAACTCGTCTTCCTCTTCACAGGAATCGTCTTCAATGCGACGCTCATCCCGGCTGACCCGCTTCCTGTGCCCGAATCGCACGTCGTCCGCATCTTCCACTCCTTCATGGAAGCCGGTCTGCACGCATTCTTCGGTGTCATCGTCATGATGGCGGCGCTGCCTCTGGTCGATCGGTTCGCCCAACTCCCGCCGAGGTGGGGCATCGACCCCATGGAAGATCAGAAGCTCGCCGGTGGGATCGCGTGGGCCTACGGCGAGGGTCCCGCCGTCATCATTCTCCTCATCATCCTCATCACCTGGTTCCGTCAGGAGTCGAAGAACAACAAGATCCGTGACCGCGAGGTCGCGATGCACGGCGACAAGGAGTTGGACGCCTACAACGACTACCTCCGCCAGCTCGCCGAGAGTGAGGGCCGCGGCTCGACTGCCGAACGCTGAGTTCGCGGTTCGACTCCCGAGCGCTGAGCCCGGGGATAAACTTCCGAGCGCTGAGTCCGGGGCCCGATCTTCGGCCGTTGTGCGATCACCGGTCGTTACTCGACCGGCGGCCATCGTTCGACCAGGCGTGATTGTTTGACCAGCGACGCTTGTTCGCCAAGTGTTTATCGTTCGACCAGAAGCCCTTGCTCGTCCAGTCATCATTGTCCGAACGGCCGTCGTCGACGGCCGGCGCGTATCGCTGTCACTGGCTGGACAGGCGTCAGTCGTGGGGTCGTGTCTGTGCCGGACTGTAGCGTAGACCCACCCTGGAACACACACGACCCCCTGCTGACACCAAAGTCGGATCACGCAACGGCACCGGGACAACACAGCTCGGCCTAGAAATCGAAGACGCTAGAACTCGCGCAAAATAGTCGAACAAAAAACAAACAAACATCTTGACACACACCACAAAGGTGTATAATAGGTCACACGACATGGACAATGGCGAATGGACCCCTGGACACCATGACTCTCACCCCGAACCGCAAGCACCCCACCCCCGGCGACGACGCCGCGGGTGCGCCCACGGGCGGGTCGTCTTCGTCGGAGTCCTCCCCACCCTCGGGTGAAGTACCGGCCGCCGGGTCGCTGTTCGATCAGCTCACCAACGCCGGCATCGACCTCACCGGACACCCCCTCGCCGACACCTTCACCACCCTCACCCCGACCCCACCCGCCGAGGATCCCGGGCCTGAACCGGAGAGCACTTACTTCGACACAGTCGACGACGATGTCTTCGACGGCGGCACCGGCGACGGCAATGACCTCGAAAGCAATAGTGCAGGCCAACCCGGTCCCGCCGGTTCGCTCCATACGGGCACCACCGTCCGCTGTGACGGAACTTCTGGCAGCGACGATGCCGCCGGGAGTGACCACGATGCCGTAAACGGTCCCGTGCCTCAGCGCGATCGTCCCATAGCCGGTCTCCAACCCACTGATGCCGCCGGTGACCCGTCCACACCCTCGGGTGGAGAACAGGATTCCGTCGACGACGAGGTCGCTGAGATCGCTGCGGCCGCTGCCGCGTTGGACGGGGACACCGACGTGCCCGCCTGGGTGAGCAGGCACCCCCTCTTCACCGGCAGTGCGTGGGCCGACCTGACGGCGTTCGCTCCGGAAGTCACCACCGGCATCACCACCCTCATGCACCTTGATGCCCAACTGCGGTCCTTCGACAAACCCATGGGCCCGGAAGAGGCACTCCTCCTCGTCGATGGCGCCGAGGCCCTCTCCCGGGTCTCGGAAGCCCTGTCGATTCTCGCCCTGGCCGTCTACGACAGGGTAGGCACACCGGCGGAGACGGGGGCGAAGGACACGAAGTCCCTCATCCAGGACCGCCTCAACCTCACCCGCACCGAGGCCCACCGGCGGGCCGAGATGGCCAAGAACCTCGGTGGGCGGGTGGATCTGGCCGGGCAGGCACTCGAACCCTTGTGTCCCGAAGTCTCCGAAGCCCTCCACACAGGGGCGTTGTCGGCAGGGCAGGCGAAGACCATTGATGACTGCCTGGCCGCCCTGCCCGACTGGGTGAGTCCCGGGCAGCGGGCGGATGTGGAGAAACGCCTCGTCGCCTATGCCCCGACAGTGCGGGTCACTGATATTCGAGCGATCTTTCATCGCATGTTGGGCTATATCGATCCGGATGGGAAGAAACCGGTCGAGGAGACACCGCGCAGTGACTATTCGGTGACGATGCGACCCAAACGCAATGGGGACTGGGTGCTCAATGGTCTCCTCGACCCTGTCGCGGGGGCGGCACTGAACGGGTTGCTGACCTCGCGGATCAAATCCGCGAACGAAACCACGACACCCCAACACGCCACCCACACGGATGGTGATGGCAGTGCTTTCGGAACATCCGGCGATGGTTCGGGTGCCTGCGGGAATCCCGGTGACGGTGGCGTCTGTAATGCACCCGCCGATGCCGACGGCGCTGACGGTGGTGTTGATTGTGCTGTCGGTGGTCAGGAGTCTCTTTTCGATGTTGTCGATTCCGTGCTCCGTGGTGACCGGTTCGACGCACCACTGCCGACCGTCGGCCAGGCGCCTGACGGCTCGGACAGCCCCAACGGCACCACCGGCGCTGTCGACCCCGAGGGCTCTAACCTCGGCGAGGTGGCCGGTGAGTCTGAGGACAGTGGATTTGTGGTGGGTGTGGGGGTGCGTGCTGACGGGTCCCGGGTGGATCTGAGTGCTGAGCAGCCGACAGCGAGGGCGTGGATCTATGAACGGTTCGCGACTCTGGTCTCGCGGATCAGCATGGACCAGGCCGGGGCCGGGACCCCTTACGCGCTTGTCGTGACCGC
>NZ_VFYR02000006.1 GCF_006489205.2 Brevibacterium sp. XM4083
CACCACAACCCAGGCAATGGGTCATGGTGTGGTTGTCTTACCAGAAAAAATTTTCTGGCATCACATTGTTCAAACAAACACGCTATTGGATTCTCAAACCACAAACACACACCCAACCATCACACGAACCATCATCCGCGTGATCAACCAGGGGCATCCACAGGTTGTCCGCTCTCACTATCTCAACCATTATTGTGATCCACCGCATCAAACTATTGTTTGTGCTGGTCACACCCGGTAGAAACACCCTTTGATCGTGGTGTTCCCGGTGAGGCGAACGAGATATAACTCTAGACCACCCCAGCGGGTGCGGGCAAGTCGTTGGCCCGGATTCGGGCTGTGACAACCGTCACCGCTGAAAACACGCGGGATCCAGGGGCCTCAGCGAGGGGGAACCGGTGGGGTCAGTCGTCTGCTGTCGCACTCGTCGTCGTGAAGTACGCGTAGCCGAGGAGGCTGACGGCAATCGCGGCGATGATGCTCGGCCGTGCGAGCCCGGCGTACGCAGTGTCGACCCAGTCCCCCTGCCCGGTTACCAGCCCGATGATCTGCAGGATGACGATCGCGAACGCGAGGGTGAGGAACACGGCCATCGCCAGCGTGAAGAGCGGAAGGAGAATCGGTTTCAGTGCTGATCGCATGTCAGCCTCCTAAGGGGACGGGGATGATGCCCAACGCAATGAGCACACCGAGGACGAAGATGGGCAGAACATAGTAGACGACAAGCGGAATGAAGGTCTTCTCCGGCTGTGCTTCCGTGAGGCCCGCCGCAACGAAGATCGATCCCGAGGCCGGGGGTGAGGCACCTTCGGTCGAGGCGAAGACCAGGATCGCCACGACGGCGAGGAGCGGATCGATTCCGGCTGCCACCATCGAGAAGAGCGCGACCTGTCCGACGGCACTGAGCGTTGCCGACGACGACAGGGGGCCGGCGACCACGACGACGAGGACGCCGATGAGGGTGACGAGCAGCCACAGCGGAAGGTTCAGCATCTCGAGCAGCGCGGTGACATCAGAGTCGAGTCCTAAGGCTGCGAGCACCTCGGAGGCCATGATGGCGAAGAAGAGAATCGCTCCGATCGTGTAGAACCGCGGCACCGAACCGGCAAGGAAGTCCCACCACTGCCGTGGAGTCTTCGGCAGCTCCTTCCACGCGATCACAGCGCTGATGGCGATGATCAGGATGGGAATCCACATGATGAGTGAGATGTTCTCCAGGGATTGTCCGATCGAGGGGACGGATGAGAGAAGGTCTGCCAGTGGTCCGACGGTGATGAGGATCGGGATGATCGCGCCCGCGAAGACGAGCACCGAGGTCCAACCTCGGCGCAGTGATGATGCCAGGGGAACGTGGTCCGCTCCGGTCTCTGCGCGGATTCCGTCGCGATGCACGAACCACGCGGTGAGACCGATGCGCAGGAGCACTTGGTACGAACCAGCGACGAGCAGTGCCAGGTAGACCTGGGAGGTCGTGACCAGGGTCCCCGCGAAGCCGATCATGATGATCATCGATGCGCTGGGCGGCAGGGCGGCACCGAGGCCGGCGTTTCCGGCGATGACAGTGGCGGCTCGTTCGCGCCTCCACCCGGTGCGCACCATCCAAGGGCCGGTGATCGAACCCGAGGCGGCGGCATTGCCGGTGTTCGAACCGCCGGCCAGGGCACCCATGGCAGCTGAGGCGACAGTGTCGACGTAGGCCGGGCCTCCGGGCAGTCGCCCGAGGAGCGATGACAGGATGGCGATGAGCTTGTTCATCACCCCGGTCCGCTCGACGAAGTAGGTCATGAAGACGAACGCGACGGCGGCGAAGAGCACTTCGTTCTCAGAGGCCTCGACGAAGGCGTCGGCTGCGTACTGAGGAGCGTTCGCCCCTGCGAAGAGCAGTGTGACGATGAAGCCGAGCAGCATCGCTTCGGCCATATTGCGCTTGACGACGACGTTCCAGATGACAATGACGGTGATGAAGACTGCGAGAGCGATAAGGGCGAGAGGCATCGTTGTCCTCCCCTTTCTGATCAGATGACGGGACGCTGACTACGACCGGCTGACGGCCGACGAGCGGATGTCCGACTGCCGGCGCTGTTCATCGGCGATGACAGCCCTGCCGGCCGCAAGCACCTGTTCGGCCGAGTCGGCCGGCACGACGAGGACTCCATCAGCATCGGCGACGATGTAGTCACCGTGTCGACAAACGGCACCGGCGACGGCGATCGTCGTGCGCAGGCGACCGGGCCCCGATTTGAACGGGCCGGCCGGTGAGACGCCCTTCGCCCACACGGGGAAGCCGAGCTGCGCGATCTCGTTGACGTCGCGGATCGCTCCGTCGATGATCATGCCTGCGATGCCGCGCAGCAGCGCGCGCTCGGCGATGAGCTCACCGATGAGCGCTCGATTCGTCTCTCCCCCACCGGCAATGACGAGGATGTCCCCGGGACGCGTGAGCGGAAGCGCGCGATGGATGGCCTGGTTGTCCCCGGGGCGGGTAAGGACGGTGAAGGCGGGTCCTGCGATGGGTGCACTGGTCCACATCGGCTTGATATCGGAGTCGAGGAATCCCAGACGGTCTCCACCGTCTCCGAGCGCCGAGGTGGGCACGGCCGCGAGTGCGTCCGCCAGGTGTCCCGTTCCCTCCCGCGTCAGCTCGAGGTGGACCGAACGGGCCGCCTCCGCCATCGGCCACGGCCGTTCGCGATCAGCGAGGAGGTCGAGGCTGTCGCCCAGCTCGGCAGCGCGCCGAAGGGCATGGGTCCGAGTTCCCTTGAGCAATCGGTCGAGCGTGTCCTCTCCCTGGGCCAGCTCGCCTGCGATCTGGGCACGCACCCATTCGACCTCCCCCGTCTCTTCACCGGCGCGCATCGCTTCGGTGATGAGAGCGCCGAGGCCCTTCATGAAGACACTGCGGAGGAGCTTCCGCTGGGAGGCGTCTCCGATCCGTCCCTGAATCGGCTCTGCGTGGGCGCCGATCGTCCGCAGGAGATCGGCGGCCTCGTCGGAGTGCGGCCCGGAGAGGAGAACGTGAACCTGGGCACCGTAGCGCGGGACTGAGCCGATGACCGCACCATCGGCGAATCGAGCCCGGCTGCCGACTGCCTCGGCGACGTCCCGTTTCCTCAGCGGCGATGCCGCATTGAGATCGAGGTAGACCGCGCCGTCCCGAATCGCCTCGGCGGCTTCTTCGGCGACGGCCACCGATGGCTTCGCTGTCGTGAGACTGAGGATGAGATCGGACTCCGCGACCGCCTCGGCGACACTGCCAGCCGTCGTCACGCCCGCGGGGACGTCCACCGTGCGCGGATCGAACCCGACGACGTCATTCCCCTCCTGGGCGAAGGCCTTCGCGTACAGGGATCCGGCTTCGCCGAGACCGAGAACTGCAACACGCATCTTTGCGCTCCTATCATTTGGTGATAGTATCTATCATTGTGTAGTAGGTGATGATCATTCTGCTCGGCCTCACGCGCCACGTCAAGACCCTTGGGCCGATGCGAGTGTTCTGATTCCCTCTGCGAAGATGGATCCGGCAGGGCCGGTCATCCGAAGAACGTCATCGACAAGGGGAGGACGCACCATGGCAGCGACGAACAATCAGGGGCGCACGCTTGATCGTGCGCTCGATGTTCTCGAGTGCGTGACGAGCACGCATGAGCCGATCACCCTCACGGAGATCTCGCGTGCAACCGGCCTACATCTCGCGACTGCGCAGCGTGTGATCGGGCAGCTCGTCAAGCGCGACTATCTCCGGAACACGCCTCGCGGCTACACCCTCGGCCCGCAGGTGCTGCCGATGTCGCACTCCTTCGTGCTGCAGGACCGGCTTGCTCTCGTCAGTCCGAGCGTGCTGTCGGCGCTGACCGACCACACCTCGCTGACGTCGTCAGTGTTCGTCCGCGTCGCCGATCGGCGCGTGCTCGTATCTCGCGTTGAGGCGCCCAACCCGTTGAGTTATCAGTTTCCCGTCGGACAGGTGCTCGGCCTTTTCGTCGGCGGCGGGAAGGTGATGCTCGCCCATGCCGATGAGGACGACCGCGAACGGCTCCTCGGCAGCTACGAACCTTTGACCTTGGCGAACGGTCGCGTGCAGGATCTCGGTGCGCTGCGTGCCGATCTCGAACAGGTACGCGAGGCAGGGTACTTCCTCGCGGAGTCCGAGCGCAGTCGCGACAGCCTCAGCTCCACCGCCCCCATCTGGTCTCCCGACGACCGACTGCTGGGGACGATCAACGTCGTCGCCAACTCCGGCGACGTCGGACGGGCCGAACTCGAAGAGCACACGTCCACTCTTCTCCAAGCGAGCCGACGGATCACCGCGCAGATGTGACCGAGCCGGCCGCATCGGCATACAAACCGGCGGCCTTGCGCACACAAGGATCACCTGCCCTCGCAACCCGACTCAGCGTCGACGAGTCATCAATTCAACTTGCCGTCAAAATACCACTGTGCAGCGATCCCAACTCATAGACTTGAGCCATGACCCAGAAGGAACAGCGCGAGCGCCTCGGCGATAACGACCTCGATCTCGAAGACGGTCTGGTCGAAGAAGCGGCTGCCACCGTCACCGAAGGGGCCGCGCGACTCAATCGGAAACTGCCCGAGCTGATCGTCACCGGCCTCTTCGGTGGTATCGACGTGGGCTTGGGGATCATGGCGATGATCCTCGTCAAGCAGGCCACAGGGTCGGACATCCTCGCCGGCATGGCCTTCGGCATCGGCCTGCTCGCACTCAAGCTGGCGCATTCCGAACTGTTCACCGAGGAGTTCCTGCTGCCGCTCAACGCTGTCCTCGCCGGGCAGGCGACCTGGCTTCAGATGGTGCGACTGTGGGTGGTCAGCCTGGCGACCAACCTCGTGGGCGGCGTGGCTTTCGCCTGGCTGATCGTCACCGGCCTGCCCGACTACCACTCTGTGCTCGTCGACACGGCGCTCGGCTACATCAATCAGTCCTCGCTCGTCGTCATGATCGCACTCTCACTGCTCGCGGGAGCGACGATCACTCTGGCCACGCGCATGCAGCAGGGAGCGACGAACCAGGTGGTCACGGCGATCGTCTGCATGGTCACCGGTCTCCTCGTCATCGGTCTGGGCATGCTTCACGGAGCGATCAATGTCATCATCATCGTCGCGGCCATGCTCGCCGGCGCGGACATCTCGCTCCTGCAGTTGGTGCAGTGGTTCGTCATCGTCATCGTCTTCAACATGCTCGGCGGGCTGCTCGTCATCGCACTGCCGAGGGTCGTGCGGACGCATCGGGTGCTCAGGGCAGTCCGGCGGGGCGAGATCAGCCTCGAAGAGCTCCAGGAGCAGGCCGCTTAGGAATGTGCTCCCCGGTAGACGGGAACGAGCGAGTTGCTATCGACGATCTGCTTGCCCAAGGGCATGAGCGAGACGGGGATGAGCTTGAGGTTCGCCCACCCCAAGGGGATGCCGATGATCGAGAGGAACAGCGGGATCGAGGTGACGACGTGCCCGATGGCCAGCCAGATGCCGGCGACGACGAGCCAGATGATGTTGCCGATGGTCGCGGCGATGCCGGCCGTACCGGTGTCGACGACCTCACGACCGAACGGCCACAGCGCGTAGTTGCCGATCCGGAATGACGCGATGCCCCACGGGATCGTGACGATGAGGATGCAGCAGATGATGCCGGCGATGTAGTAGCCGATGGCCAGCCACAGTCCGCTGAAGATCAGCCAGATGATGTTGAGCAGGGTCTTCATGGTGCACGTCTCCTCGGTCGCGAGTCTCCATCGTCGTTCACCGGTGCACGGCCGCGCAATACGGTTAGCCCCAATGCTCCCCGCCGGGCACGAAACCCTTCAGAACGCCAGGCCGGCGAACCAGCACCTCGTCGCCGGAGCGCACGTCGCGCCGCGTCAGTTCACAGGCGTTCGTCGCCCAGGCCGGCGAGGTCCCGGAACGACGGGAGGATGACGATCAGTGCGCCGAGCATCCCGGCGAAGAGCACCACGCCACCCCACCCTCCTTCATCACCGTCGGCGTTGAGCGCCAGCCCGGTGAGCAGCAGCGGCACCACCGCACCGACGACCCCGAGAATGACGACGATCCGCGAGAAGGTCAGCAGCCGCGCGCTCGACTGTCCCGTCACCGCTGTGGGGAGGACGACGAGCAGGATGAGAGCGATGACGATCCCCAGACCGATGAACCCCACGAGGAGGACGACCTCGACACCGGATGGGTTCTCGACGGGACCCTCAGAGGTGAACGGGAGCGACATCGCGTAGCCGACGGTGGTGGCCACGGACCACGAGAGGTCGGGGCCGTTGGTCTGGTCGTCGCGGTACATCGGCACAAACGTTCCGACGATGAGCAGCACAGCGGTGATCAGGCAGTGGCCGGTGACGATGATGCGCTCGATGCGCTCGACGCGCAGGCGAAGTTCGAACACCTCGGCGGATGACGACGACATCACCGGTCGACCGCGCGCATCGATCGGGCCACCGGTCCCAGAACCCTCGGTCACAGTCACATCACCCCTGACGGCAGTGTCATCGTGGGCTCAGCATAACCCCACCCTCGCCGAGGCGACCGCCACCTGACCGCTCCGACGCCGAGGTGGCATCGCGCCTCCCTTCCCGGGGTACGACAGCGCCGCACCGCGAACGGATTCGCGGTGCGGCGCTGTCGCTCGGTCAGGGCTGCCGGTCGATCAGCCGACGATGTCGACGGCTCCCAGGGTCTTCTTGCCGCGGCGGAGCAGGACGACTCCCCCACCGGCGGTGTCGAGGACGTCGTCGGAGGTCAGCGTCTGATCCTCACCGGTCACCTTGACGTTGTTGACGTAGGCGCCGCCGTCCTTGATCGCGCGGCGGGCCTCGCCCTTCGACTTGACGATGCCGGCGGTGACGAAGGCATCGGCGACGGGCAGCCCGGCGCCCAGGGCCGCCTCGGGAACCTCGCCGCGCGGCAGCTCGGCCGTCGCCGCACCCAAGGTCGCCGGGTCGAGAGCGGTGAGCTCTCCCCCACCGAAGAGTGCGGCGGCTGCGGCGATCGCCTGGTCGTACTGTTCACGCCCGTGGACGAGGGTGGTGACATCCTCGGCGAGGACCTTCTGCGCCAGACGGGTGTGCGGGGCTGCTTCGAACTCGGCACCGATGGCTTCGAGCTCCTCGAGGGGACGGAACGAGAACACCTTGAGGTACTTCATGACGTCGCGGTCGTCGGCGTTGAGCCAGAACTGGCTGAACGCGTACGGGCTGGTCAGCGACGCATCGAGCCACACCGTGCCCGATTCGGTCTTCCCGAACTTCGTGCCGTCGGCCTTCGTGATGAGCGGGGTCGCCATCGCGTGGACGTTGGCGGCCTCGACTCGTCGGATGAGGTCGACGCCCGAGGTGAGGTTGCCCCACTGGTCCGACCCGCCGGTCTGCAGGGTGCAGCCGTAGCGGCGGTAGAGCTCGAGGTAGTCGTTGCCCTGGAGGACCTGGTAGGAGAACTCGGTGAACGACAGACCGCTCTCGTTCTTCAGGCGCGCGGACACGGACTCCTTGGCGAGCATCCGGTTGACCGGGAAGTGCTTGCCGATGTCGCGGAGGAAGTCGATCGCTGAGATCTCCGAGGTCCAGTCGTAGTTGTTGACGACTTGGGCGGCGTTCGGTCCGGTGAAGTCGAGGAAGCGCTCGACCTGGGCGCGGATCTTGCCGACCCATTCCTCGACGATCTCGCGCGGGTTGAGGGTGCGCTCCCCCGACATCCGCGGATCGCCGATGAGGCCGGTGGCCCCGCCGACGAGAGCGAGCGGATTGTGGCCGGCCTGCTGGAGCCTGGAGGCGGTGATGAGCTGGACGAGGTTGCCCATGTGCAGGCTCGGCGCGGTCGGATCGAACCCGACGTAATAGGTCAGCGACTCCTGGTCCAGAGCTGTCTGGAGCACGGTCTCGTCGGTCGATACCGCCACGAGCCCGCGGGCTTTGAGGTCACTGAATACGTCGGTCACTTCGGTCCTTTCGCAACTGTTTGGACTTGCCGGCATCGAACCGGCAGGGTTAATTCTACGGCGTGCGCGACCTCGTTCAGTTCCTGTCCGGATCGCGATGACCTCGCCGAGGCGGTCCGCCGTGCCGTACGAGCCCCGCCCCTTCACACGCTCCGGGGCGAGTCCGCGAAGGTCCGCAGTCGGGCCACCTCGGCGCGGGCGTTCTCGAGCTGCGCGGCCACGGCCGAGCGTGCGGTCCCGCCCTTCGCATCCCGTGAGTCGATCGACCCGAGTGTCGTGAGGACCTCGCGGACCTCGGCGGTGAGGTGTTCGGAGATGCCGGCGTAGTCCTCATCGGTGAGATCCCAGAGCTCGAGGTCCCGGGATTCGGCGAGCTGCACGCACGCACCGGAGAGCTCATGGGCGACGCGGAACGGCACGCCGCGGCGGACGAGCCATTCGGCGATGTCGGTGGCGAGCGCGAACCCGCGTGGAGCGAGGTGGGCCATCCGTTC
This sequence comes from Brevibacterium sp. XM4083, assembly GCF_006489205.2. Classification (GTDB taxonomy): domain Bacteria; phylum Actinomycetota; class Actinomycetes; order Actinomycetales; family Brevibacteriaceae; genus Brevibacterium. The sequence goes on from NZ_VFYR02000006.1 coordinate 8,446, forward strand.
GGTGTCGAACGTCAGCGTCGCGACCATCCCGGTGAACGCCGGCAGCAGGAGCTCGAGCGTGTCCGTGGCATCGAATACCGGCTCCTTGTCCTCCTGCAGATCCCGGTTGTACGCGAGCGGCAGCGCCTTGAGCGTGGCGAGCAGTCCCGTGAGGTCGCCGATGAGGCGCCCGGCCTTGCCGCGGGTGAGCTCGGCGACGTCGGGGTTCTTCTTCTGCGGCATGATCGACGACCCCGTCGAATACGCGTCGTGGAGGGTGACGAACGAGAACTCCTTCGTCGCCCACGCGATGACCTCCTCACTCAGCCGCGAGAGGTCGATGCCGATCATCGCGGTGATGAAGAGGTATTCGGCGAACACGTCACGCGAGGCGGTGCCGTCGATCGAGTTCTCCACCGAATCGGCGAACCCGAGGTCCGCGGCCACCGCCTGCGGGTCGAGCCCCAGCGACGACCCGGCCAAGGCACCCGACCCGTACGCGGAGACACCGGCCCGATCATCGAAGTCGACGAGTCGCTCGACATCGCGCAGCAGCGGCCACGCATGCGCGAGCAAGTGGTGGGCCAGGAGCACCGGCTGCGCATGCTGGAGATGCGTGCGCCCGGGCATCGGCGCCTCGGGGTGCTCCTCCGCCTGGGCGATGAGGACGTCGACGGTGTCGAGAACGAGGCCGGCGATCTCACGAGCGTGATCGCGCAGGTACATCCGCCCCATCGTCGCGATCTGGTCATTGCGCGACCGTCCGGCCCGCAGCTTCCCGCCGAGCTCGGGTCCAGCGATCTCGATGAGCCCCCGCTCGAGCGAGGAGTGGACGTCCTCATCGGACTCCGCGGCGACGTACTCGCCCGACTCGACGCGGCGACCGAGTTCGTCCAGCGCTGCCAGCATCCCGGACAGTTCGTCCTCGGTGAGCAGTCCCGCACGGTGGAGGACGGCCGCATGCGCCTTCGACCCGGCGATGTCGTACTTCGCCAGGCGCCAGTCGAAGTCCGTCGACTTGCTCAGCGCCGCCAGCGCATCGGCCGGTCCATCGGAGAACCGTCCGCCCCACAGGCTCAGTCGTTCACTCACTCGCAGTCCTTTCATGCCGTCGTCGCGGCAGCTCGTCCTGTGCCGTCCAACGGCGTTTCGTCCCGCACGTCCGCAGGACACATCTTCGTTGTCATTGTCTCACCGCCGCCGAGGCGGTCAGTCGGTTCTACTCCCCCGCGCTGCCGGCGGCGAGTTCGAGGAACGTCTCGGCCAGTGCCTGCCCGCCGACGGCGGCATCGGCGATGACGAGGACAGTGTCGTCCCCGGCGATCGTGCCGAAGATCCCCGTCATCGACGACCGGTCGATCGCCGAGGCGAGATACTGCGCGGCCCCGGGCGGGGTCCGCAGCACGACCGCATTGTCCTGCGCCGCAGCAGACACGAGCAGCTCCTCGAGCAGCCTCGGCAGCTTCGCGTCGAGGCTGTCGCCCGTTGACTGCTGGAGGCTGCGGTCACCGCCCTCACCGGGAACGGCGTACACGGATCCCGAGGTCGATCGGATCTTCACGGCCCCCACCTCGGCGAGGTCGCGCGACAGCGTCGCCTGGGTCACGGAGATGCCCTGCGTCGCGAGCTCATCGGCGAGCTCGATCTGCGAGTGCACGGACCGGCGGGTGATGAGATCGATGATCTTCTGCTGCCGGGCGGTCTTCGTCAGCGGCGCCGCGGTCGGGTTCTCGCTCATCGGGACTCCGAACCGGATTCCAGGAGGAACGTCAGCAGGGCCTTCTGCGCGTGAAGGCGGTTCTCCGCTTCGTCGAAGACTGCCGAGGCGGGGCCGTCGATGACCTCGGCCGTGACCTCCTTGCCCCGGTAGGCGGGCAGGCAGTGGAGGAACAGCGCGTCGTTGCCGGCGTTCATGAGCTCCTGCGTGACCTGGTACTTGACGAACGGGGAGTCCTCGTCGTCGCGGCCGGTAGCATCCTGGCCCATCGACACCCACGTGTCGGTGATGAGGACATCGGTGCCATGGGCGGCGGCGACGGGGTCGTCGGTGACGGTGATCGATCCGCCGGTCTGTGCGGCCAGGGCGGTCGCCTCGGCGATGATCGCCTCATCGGGCTGGTGGCCGGTGGGGGCGGCGATGCGCACGTGCATGCCGGCGCTGACCCCGCCGAGGGCGTACGAGTTCGCCATGTTGTTCGCGCCGTCGCCGAAGTAGGCCATGGTCAGACCGGCGAGCTGACCCCGCCGTTCGCGGATGGTGAGGAGGTCGGCGAGGATCTGGCACGGGTGGAAGTCGTCGGAGAGGGCGTTGATGACCGGCACGCTCGAGTGTTCGGCCATCTCTTCGAGCCCGGCCTGGGCGTACGTGCGCCAGATGATCGCCGAGACCATCCGCGCCATGACCTGCGCGGTGTCGGCGATCGACTCCTTGTGTCCGAGCTGCGCCTCACCGGGGTTGATGATGAGCGGCTGCCCACCGAGCGCTGCGATGCCGGCGGCGAACGACACTCGGGTCCGCGTCGAGGTCTTGTCGAAGATCACCGCGGCCGTCTGGGGGCCTTCCAGCGGGGTGCGCGAGTAAGGTGCGGCCTTGAGCTCGGCGGCGAGGTCGAGGACCTGCGTGAGCTCTGCCGGGCTGAGGTCGGTGTCCTTGAGGAAATGGCGGGTCATCGTGGTCCTAGTCAGAGTCGGTGGGAGTCAGAGTCGGTGGGACGGGCAGGTGGCAAGAGCGCCGAGGTGGTGTCGCCTGCTCAGTCCTCGGGTCGGAGGAGGCCGGGCAGGGCGGCGAGGAACGGGGCGATCTCCTCGTGCGTGATCGTCAGCGGCGGGGCCAGGCGCAGACGCTCGGGCGTGACGGGGTTGACGATGAACCCGGCCTCGAGCGCGCGGGCGGCGACGGCCTTCGCGTCGGGGTGCTCGCCGGCGAGTTCGACGCCGAGGAGGAGCCCGGCACCGGACACCGCGCTGACCCCGGGAATCTCCTCGAGTTCCGTGGCCAGCTCATCGCCGAGGCGGCGGGCATGGTCGAGCAGTCCCTCGGTCTCGATCGTGGTGAGAACGGCGAGCGCGGCGGCGCACGCGATAGGGTTGCCGCCGAACGTCGTCCCGTGCTGGCCAGCACTGAGCAGCGAGGTGTTGGCCTCGCCGACGGTGATCGTCGCGCCGATCGGCATGCCGCCTCCCAAGCCCTTCGCCGAGGTGATGATGTCGGGGACGACGCCCTCGCCGATCTCCGGATCCTGGTGGGCGAACCACGACCCGGTCCGGCCGACGCCCGTCTGGACTTCGTCGAGGACGAGGAGCGCCCCGGCTGCCGTCGTCAGGTCCCGGGCCGCGCGCAGGTATCCGGCGGGGTGTCGGCGCACCCCGACCTCACCCTGGATCGGTTCGATGAACACGGCGGCGGTCGTGTCGTTGACTGCGGCGGCGAGCGCGTCGACATCACCGTAGGGCACGTGGACGACACCGGGGACGCCGGGGGCGAAGGGTTCACGGTAGGCGGCCTTCGCGGTGAGGGCGAGCGCACCCATCGTCCGACCGTGGAAGGCACCGTCGACGGCGATGATGATCGGCCGCCCTCCGCCGCCGGCCCGGCGGGCCATCTTCAGGGCCGCTTCGTTCGCCTCGGCGCCGGAGTTCGAGAGGAACACCGCGGACCCTTCGGGCAGGTCGAGGATCTCGTGGATCTTCTCAGCGAGCGCGATCTGCGGGGGTGAGGTGAAGAAGTTCGAGATGTGGCCGAGCGTCGCCGCCTGCTTGCTCACGGCCTTGACCCACGCGGGGTGGCAGTGGCCGAGGGCGTTGACGGCGATGCCGGCGAGCAGGTCGAGGTACTGCTTGCCGGCGGCGTCCCAGACGTAGGAGCCCTGCCCGCGGACGAGGTCGAGTTGCGGGGTTCCGAAGACGGGTGAGAGGACGCGGGAGAAGTCCTCGCGCCACGTGGCGGCGGAGTCGCTGGTGCCGGCTGCGGTTGTCGGTTCGGTCATGCGTCCGCTCCTTCGTCATCAGCCACCTCGGCGGCATTAGCGGCCCCACCGTCACCGTCGCCGTCGCCGTCACCGGCACCATCACCGTCAGCGTCGCCGGCGAATCCGCGGTGCCCGTCGCCGAGCGGGGCGGGTTCGACGACGCCGTTTTCGACCATCGTCCCGATGCCTTCGGAGGTGAAGACCTCGAGGAGGAGAGAGTGCGCCATCCGCCCGTCGATGATGTGGGCCTGCTTGACGCCGTGCTCGATCGCCTCGAGGGCGGCGGTCATCTTCGGGATCATCCCCGCGTCGAGGCTCGGCAGCAGCTCCCGGAGCCGGTCGGGGCCGATCCGGGAGATCAGACTCGACGTGTCGGGCCAGTTCGCGTAGAGGCCGGGCACGTCGGTGAGCATGATGAGCTTCTCCGCCCCGAGGGCCTTGGCCACCGAGGAGGCGGCGAGGTCGGCGTTGATGTTGAGCGGCTTGCCGGCCTCTCCCCCGATCTCGGAGGCGATCGAGCAGATGACGGGCACCCGTCCGGCGTCGAGGAGTTCCCCGAGCACGATCGTGTTGACCTGGGCGATCTCGCCCACCCGGCCGAGGTCGATGGTCTGTCCGTCCACCTCGGCGACGGTCTTGTGCGCAAGCAGGAGGTCGGCGTCCTCACCGGAGAGGCCGATCGCGGCGTTGCCGTTCATGTTGATGCGGGAGACGATCTCCCGGTTGACCTGGCCGGCGAGCACCATGCGGATGACCTCGGCGGCCTCCTCGCTCGTCACCCGCTGCCCGGCCTTGAACTCGCTCTCGATGCCGAGGCGGGCGAGCATCGAGGTGATCTGCGGGCCGCCGCCGTGGACGACGACGGGGCGGATCCCGGCGAAGCGGAGGAAGGCGATGTCGTCGGCGAAGGACTGCTGGAGCTCCGGGGAGACCATCGCATTGCCGCCGTACTTGATGACGATCGTCGCCCCGGCGAAGGTCTTGATCCACGGCAGCGCCTCGGTGAGCGCCTCGGCCTTGACCTGGGCGGCGGCGAGCCGGGCGGCGGTGGATTTCGTGGAGAAGTCGGGGTGGGTGCTCATGTGGAGTAGGCGCTGTTCTCTTCGACGTAGTCATGGGTGAGGTCGGAGGTCCAGATGGTGGCCTCGCTGTCACCGGCGTGGAGGTCGATGACGACGTCGACCTCACGGCCGAAGGTCACCTCGGAGGGGTCGGCGTAGGGTCCGGAGGCGCGGCAGACTTCCGTGCCGTTGATCGCCACGTCGATGGCGGTGGGGTCGAAGTCCGCCGAGGTGGTCCCCACCTGAGCGACGACGCGACCCCAGTTGGGGTCCTCCCCGAAGATCGCGGCCTTGAAGAGGTTCGATCGGCCCACCGCCCGGGAGACGGTGACGGCGTCGTCGGTGGAGGCGGCACCCCGGGTGGTGATCGCGATGTCGTGGTGGGCGCCTTCGGCGTCGACGTGGAGCTGGCGCATGAGGTCGAGGCAGAGCTCGCCGAGGAGGCCCCCGAACTCGGCCGTGTCGACGGTCGTGTCCGCGGCACCGGAGCTCATGAGGATGACGGTGTCGTTCGTCGACATGCACCCGTCGGTGTCGAGGCGGTCGAAGCTGACGTGCGTGGCGGTGCGCAGGGCCGCATCGAGGGCGGGCTGGTCGAGCGGGGCGTCGGTGGTGAGGACGACGAGCATCGTCGCCAGGCCCGGGGCGAGCATGCCCGCACCCTTGGCCATCCCGCCGATCGTGTAGCCCGAGCCTTCCCGGGTCGCGGTCTTCGCGACGGTGTCGGTCGTCATGATCGCCTCGGCGGCGTCCTGTCCTCCGGTCACGGAGTCCTCGGCGGCGGCGACGAGCTGCGGGAGGTGGTCGAGGATGCCGGCGCGGAACTCCTCTCCCCCGACGCCGATGAGCCCGGTCGAGCAGACGAGGATCTCATCGGCCTGCGTCGGGGTGCCCGCATCGGTGAGGAGGGTCGCGGTCTCCTCGGCGGTGAGCTGGGTGGTCGCGAACCCATAGTCGCCGGTGTAGCAGTTCGCGCCTCCGGAGTTGAGGACGACGGCGCGAGCGTGGCCGGTGGCCGAAACCTGTTCGGACCAGATGACGGGGTTGGCCTTACAGCGGTTCGACGTGTAGACGGCGGCGACGGCGGTGGCAGGGCCCTGGTTGATAACAAGGGCGAGGTCCTTTGTGCCGCTGGGTTTGAGGCCGGCGGTGACTCCGGCGGCGGTGAAGCCGAGGGGTGAGGTCACGCTCATGGGGCGACTCCTGTCTGCGGCAGCGCCGTGGTCTCGTCGAGACCGAGGGCGAGGTGGATGGATTGGAGGGCTTGGCCGGCGGTGCCGCGGACGAGGTTGTCCAGCGCCACGACGACGAGGACCTTCTCAGCCCGGGCGTCATAGGTGGCTTGGATCTGGGCGACGTTCGATCCGGTCGTCGCCGAGGTGCGCGGCCATTGGCCCTCGGGCAGGACGCGGACAAAGGGTTCGTCGGCGTAGGCCTCGGTGAGCGCGGTGGTCAAGGCCTCGGTGAGCGCGTCGGCGTCGAGGGTGCCGTCGGCGCTGCGCGGGACGTTCTCCCCCGGGTCGGCGGTGATCGTGGCGAGGATGCCGCGGGTCATGGGGACGAGTGTCGGGGTGAAGGAGATCCGGACGGGACCGTTCGCGGGGTCGGCGCCGAGGACGCCGTTGAGGTTCTGTTCGATCTCGGGGACGTGCCGGTGGGTGCCGCCGGTGCCGTAGGGGGACGCGTCGCCGAGGATCTCGGCGGCGGTGAGGTGGGGTTTGAGGGCTTTGCCCGCGCCGGAGACGCCGTTGGCGAGGACCGCGTTGAGGCCCTTGGGAATGATGAGCCCGGCGGCGAGCAGCGGTGCGAGGCCGAGGGTGACGGCAGTGACGTTGCACCCGGGCACGGCGATGCGGGTGGTGTCGGTGAGCTGGCTGCGCTGCTTCGTCCCGTCGGCGAGCAGGAGTTCGGGCAGGCCGTAGGTCCATGTGCCCTGGTGGGGTGAGCCGTAGAAGGTCTCCCACGCTTCGGGACTGATGAGCCGGTGGTCGGCGGCGAGGTCTACGATCAGGGTATCGGGGCTGGTTTCGGCCAGTTCCCGGGCGATCGCTCCGGACTTGCCGTGGGGCAGGGCGAGGACGACGACATCGTGGCCGGCGAGCACCTCGGCGGTGGAGTCTTCGATGACGAAGTCCGCGAACCGGGGAAGGTGGGGCTGGTGTCGGCCGAGCTTCTCGCCCACGCTGGAATGACCGCACACGGTGGTGACGTTCAAGTGGGGGTGGGTGCTCAGCAGTCGGAGGACCTCTCCCCCGGCATAGCCGGTGGCGCCGGAGACGGCGACCGTCAGATCGTTCATATGAATAACCATACAGCATCATTAAATTATATGCAGGAGGCGTGATGACCCAGGCGGTTCGAGCAATGCAGGCCGGCGGACCCGAGGTGCTGGAGTTCGCGGAGATCGAGACGCCGAGGCCGGGGCCGGGTGAGGTGCTCGTCGACGTCGAGGCGGCGGGCGTGAACTTCATCGATACGTATCGGCGTTCAGGGGTCTATCCGATGGATTATCCGCATGTCGTCGGGGTCGAGGGCACGGGTCATATCGCCGCCGTCGGTGAGGGTGTCGAGAGCTACCGGGTCGGTGATCGGGTGGCGTGGCACGAGGGTCCGGGGTCGTATGCGACGCAGGTCGTCGTGTCGGCGGACAATCTCCTCACCGTTCCCGAGGGGGTGAGCGCCGAGGTGGCTGCGGCGATGCCGCTGCAGGGGCTGACGGCCCAATATCTGGCGACGACGTCGCATGCGATCAAGCCGGGCGACACGGCGCTTGTCCACGCTGGGGCTGGCGGCGTAGGCCTCGTGCTCACCCAGATCATCAAGCATCTGGGCGGCAATGTCATCACGACGGTGAGCACCGAGGAGAAGGCAGAGCTCTCCCGGAAGGCTGGCGCCGATGAGGTGTTCCTCTACGGACCGGGCGTCGATGTCGCAGCGACCGTGCGGGAACTCACGGACGGTCAGGGCGTCGAAGTCGCCTATGACGGGGTTGGGAAGGACACGTTCGATGCCTCGCTCGCCTCGCTCAAGCCGCTCGGGTCGATGGTGCTCTTCGGTGGGGCGTCGGGTCAGGTGCCGCCGTTCGACATCCAGCGGCTGAACTCCTCGGGCGGAATCTTCCTCTCGCGCCCGTCGCTCGTGTGGATGGTTGCGACGCCCGAGGCACTAGCGAAGCGGTGGGCGATGGTCTCGAGCGGCGTTGAGAAGGGCTGGCTCGACTTCAGGATTGGCGAGACATTCCCGTTGGCAGAGGCCGCCGAGGCGCACCGGGCTCTGGAGGGGCGGAAGACGACCGGGAAGGTTGTGCTGACGGTGTGAGGTGAGATGCCGGCCGCTGGGTTGGCTTGCGTGTGACACGCAGATCCACCCAGCGGCCGGCATACCCTCCTGGACGAACGTTGCCCCCAGCCGTCACGTCGATAACATCTGTGCAGGTAGAACCAAAGATTCCGGCCGAGTGGTTGGTATCTTGGGCCTATGTATGACGAGTCGGTTCGCGAGGAGTTGCGCGAGTTCGTTGCTGAGCGTGAGTGGCAGCAGTTCCATACGCCGGAGAATCTGGCGAAGAGCATCAGCATCGAGGCCGGCGAATTGCTCGAGTGCTTTCAATGGGGTGACGCCGACCTCTTGTCGGCGAAAGACGAACTGGCGGATGTGCTGACCTATTGCCTGTTGCTCGCCGAGCGTCTGGGCGTGGATCCCGACACTATCGTTCTTGAGAAACTCGCGAAGACTCGCGAGAAGTACCCCGTCGAGAAATCGCGCGGCCGGAGCGAGAAATATGACCAGCTTTAAGCTCGAACGATTCCCTTTCGGTCCTGACGCAGTCCGAGCGTGGGGAGCAGTCGACCCTCGTCACCGGAACTGGCCGGTCGTCTACGTCATGAACAACGACAAGCAGGTCTACGTCGGCGAATCCCTCAATGTCGAGGGGCGGATGCGCCAACATTTGGAGTCGAAGCACAAGCAACGCCTCAAGTCAGTGCGGGTCGTTCTCGATGACACATTCAACAAGTCGGCGTGCTTGGACCTGGAGTCATTCCTCATCCGCATGTTCCACGGCGACGGACGTCTCGAGGTGCTCAATCTCAATGCCGGCATCACCGACGCCGAGTACTACGACCGTGAAGCGTATAACAAGACTTTCCGCCAGATCTTCGACGAACTCCGAACGCATGAAGAGTTGTTCCAGCGGACTGTTCCGCAGATCGTCAACAGCGACCTGTTCAAACTGTCACCGTTCAAGGCACTCAACCACGACCAGGCCATCGCGGTCGACGACATCCTCGAGGGCTTCTTTGAGGATCTCGCGAGCGGTGTCAGCAACACCGTCGTGGTGGAGGGCAATCCGGGCACCGGCAAGACAGTGGTCGCGATCTATATGCTCAAGCTGCTTGAGGACATCCGGCATCACGATCCCGAAGAGCCTCTGGACATCGACTCGATTTTCAGCGACTACTTCACGCCGGAACATGCCGAACTGCTCAAGAAACTGCGGTTCGCAATCGTCGTCCCTCAGCAGTCGCTGCGTGACTCGATCGCGAAGGTCTTCAAGTTGACGCCGGGCTTGCAGAGGAATCAGGTGCTCACGCCGTTCCAGGTTGGCGAGAGCCTCGAACCGTTCGATCTGCTCATTGTCGACGAGGCCCACCGACTCAACCAGCGCGCAAATCAGGCAGCGGGCCCACTGAACAAGAAGTTCCGCGAGATCAACGAACGCCTGTTCGCGTGGGACGATCCTCAGCTCACGCAACTCGACTGGATCCAAAAGCAGAGCAGGCACTCGATTCTCATGCTCGACGTCGGCCAAACGGTCCGACCAGCCGATCTTCCGGTCTCGTTGACGAGGAACCTCGCTGGTAAGGCCAAGAATGCCGGCCGACACTACCCGCTTCAGACGCAGATGCGAATCGCGGCAGACAAGGACTACGTCGGATACATCCGTGCCCTCCTCAGCGACAACCCGCCGTTAGAACCCGAGGATTTCGGCGACTACGACCTCAGGCTATTCACCGATCTCGGGGAGATGAGGGAAGAGCTCCGTAAGCGCGAGGAGGAATACGGACTGTCGAGATTGGTCGCGGGATACGCTTGGCCCTGGCGCAGCAAGAACGACCCCGAGGCGTACGACATCGAGATCGATGGTCAGCGGATGCGCTGGAACTCGACCACGACCGACTGGATCAATTCACCGAAGTCCGTCGACGAAGTCGGTTCAATCCATACGGTTCAGGGATACGACCTCAACTACTCCGGGGTCATCATCGGCAACGACCTCCAGTTCGATCCAGTAGCCAAGAAACTGGTGTTCAACCGAACTCACTACTACGACAAGAAGGGTCGCGAGAACAACCCGAAGTTGGGAATCACCTACTCCGACGAGGACTTGCTCGAGTATGTGAAGAACATTTACAGAGTATTACTAACTCGCGGAATCAGAGGCACTTACGTGTATATTTGTGATTCCAATCTAAGAAAGAGTGTTCGTGCACTATTATAAATGCATCTAGAATTTTCTTGGAATCATTTAGAAAAGCCATGAGTTCACACCTGAAGGCAATTAAATCGCGATACGGCACATTTAGGTCTAACCAGAACTAGGAAAACCTGGATCCAAGATTGATACCTTGATCCACAGTTGTCGCTTCACGCGTTTCATCGCCATCGCGCCAATAGATCTTTTCTCCCACAGTCGAAAGAGAGTTTTGCCCTGGAACGCTGATGATAATTACTCCTAATCCATAATAGTTATTATAATCCATGCTGGAGAGTACAGAACTCTTTAAAGGATCACTAAGATTAGAATTTCGTATGCCCGTCTTCCATCGGCCAAAATACTCCTCCGCAGTTTCGCCAAGGACATCGGCCTCTCTCCGCACGCCGACCACATGGCGGCGTCCCACCCGAATCGGCTGAAAGCCATCGAGCTCTCTAATGCGATCGGCATCTGACGTCTTGTCAGTCACACCAATGAGAACTTTCCCGCTACTATTTGGGCCATTATTCGCGATAGCAGCAACAGTTTTGACGACCTTGTCGATCATATTCGCGTCGACGCCCCTCGACCCGTCAAGTCGAAGAAGTCCTTGCTTAAGCTCATAGTTTGGCAACTCAATCTCCGACCTATGCAACACCGCATCGACGTCAATAATCGTGTGGTCGCCATAGACTGCGTCCATCGAAGTAGCTGGAACAACATAAGGGGTCAGCAAACCCTTGATCATGTCGACATTTTTCCGACGGTCCTCCTTCTTAGTCTTTCGACCTTGGATTCGGGAAGCCAAGTCCGTCAGTGACCCCTTAAGAGCTTCATAGTCGCGAATCGAGTTAGATTCCTTAACGAGCTTTTCATGGAAAGCTATTACTAACAGCGTAAACGTGGCGGGAAACGCGTTCGTCGTGGTCCGAGATGAAAAGATGAGGTCTCGAAGCTTTATCGGCGACCCGGATTGTGCAACTTTCATTACTTCGCTGATTGAGAATTTTATTTCATCAGATAGTTTGTCGGAACCATACGTGTCGAGAGCGCGAGTTATTCTTTCATTCTCTTCACTATCGCGGGCATAAACCTCATCAAGCGCGCCTTTCGATCGTTCCAAAATCTGCCCTCCTACGATCGACGCTGCGATATCAGCCAGGCACTCTTCATCTAAGCTATCCCGAAGGTCGGTAGACCGTAAGATTCCAGACTTAACCCAAAAAATCTCGTCGGCTTGAACTAAATACCCATGCTTAGTCATGGGGAGGTCGACGCTTATGGATGGCATGTCACTCAAATCCAGATGATCCGACGATACGTCGCCTCGATGAAAACAGGCCGACAGGCGAATCATATCGCTGAATTCGTCCTTTATCCCAGCCTGCCGACGTTCCTGATTGCTCAATTGATGCCCGTAGGTATTGATGCGCGCAAACACGTCATCAATCTCATTTTCGCTCGCACCCCGCATTACTGATACCGCCATAGAGTAGTCGAGAAAAACGTTAACTTCTCGAGGCTCAAGAAGATTGCTGGAGTTTGGAACCGTGAACTTATTTTCGTTCGCACGCGTCTGCGCTGTGGGAAACTGGGCAATGTCGAAAATTGCTCCTTGAAGAGTGGGAAAGCTTCCTTCTATAAAGGACATCATTGTGAAAAGTCTTTGAAGTCCATCGATAATTTCGTACTTGCCTTCGCCTTTCTCGGCTAGCAGTACCGCTGGTATTGGATATCGATTCAGAATTGATTCGACTAACTTTTGTTTTTCAGTTAGGGTCCAGACCAGTTTCCTCTGGTAACGCCGGTTCACCGTAAGCTTACCTTCGCTGAACCATGTATAGAGCGACTGAATGGTTTTCGGCTGCGAATCTACATCTGCCATGACACTCCTCATTTTTCCGCTTTGCGCTACGCACAATGTATCATGGGAGTAGTCTGACAGCTCTTTACCGTCCCTCAGCTGCTCAACCTTTCCCACGAGGAACACGTACGAAAGCACGCCGACTATGGTGACCGCAGCCGTGCAGACGAACGTCGGGGGCGAAGTCGATACCGGTGGCGAGGAAGCCGATGACGATCGGGCAAGGCGGTCAACGAGTGGTTTCCGATGAAGTTGAACATGCCTCCGGTCAGACCGAGCAGTCGTTTCGGTGCCAATGCTGAAACCAGCGACCAAGTGATCGCAGCGAAGACGTTGCCGAAGAACGCGATCGACATGAACACGATGACCAACGCAGTCGAGTCTGTGTAGTTAGCGCCGAGCATGAACACGGTCATCGCCAGTCCAATGATGATCGGCAGCTTCCGTGCTGTACCCAGGGACAGACATTTCTTCACCATAAGGTCAGAGACCCAACCGGAGAACAGCTCACCGACGAGCGCGGCAATGAGCAGCAGCGAAGCCATTAAACCGGTTTCGATGTAGTCCATCCCCCGGCAGTCGACGAGGTAGGTCGGGAACCAGGTGTGGAAAGACCACAGAGTCGAGGTCAGGCAGAACTGACTAGGCAGATGCCCCAGAGCTTCCGCCTAGTTAGTAAGACCTTGACGTCGGACCACTTGAGGCTCGGCTTTAACTCCTTCTTCGCGTCACTCTCAACGTCGACCGATCCCCCGCCCAAGGCGATGAGATCGATCTCGGCCTGGTTGACTTTCATCTTGTCGCGCGGCTCGCGGTAGATAAGCCATCAGATCGCGGCCCAGATGATTTCGACGACACCGGTGAGGATGAATTGATCATCCTGTGTGCACTCGACCGATCGATTCCCGTCGAATCGACGAGCCACTTCAGCGTGGTCGAGCCATGTGCCACGGCACTGACAATTCGCAGCCCCCTGGCCAGAGTCTGGGTGCTATAGGGGGATGGTATGGCTGGAAATGGTTCCGGAATCCTCGCCCATTACTCCAGTATGGACCCAGTGCCAGGTGAGTACCATCTGCAGCCAGGGCAGAACAGGTGTGAGCAGCGCCAAACCGATGAACTGGCTCGAGGTATAGAAGGCGATGACCCGTCCTCTTTCACGTTCCGGGAACCACGCGGTGGCAACCTTGTCGTTGATTGGGTAGGCAGGCGCCTCGAAACCACCGACCATAAGCCTGAGGATGATGAGGGCGACGAGCCCGCCGGACATTCCCATGAACAGCGTTGCCAGGGACCACAGCACGAGACACGAAGCATAGAGCACGCGCGGTCGCACGCGGTCGACGAGCCACCCTCCGGGCAGCTGCATCGCGGCGTAGGTCCATCCGAAGGCAGACAACAGCAACCCTTGCTGGTCAGTGGTGAGGTCGAATTTCGGAGACAGTGCCGGCATCGCGATGGACAGGTTCGCCCGGTCCATGTAGTTGATGACGACGGTGATGAAAAGCACAACCGCGACGATGTAGCGGATCCGCTTGGGGCGGGTGTGAGTGCTTACGGTTCCACGGACTTGCAAAAGTCCTTTAGTAAGGTCACGAGGTTCTTCGTCATGGCTCTCCCTCACAAACCGTGCAGTGTGACCGGTGGTCCGCCTACCCCAACGAGTCCCACGCCATCCATTGCCGCAGCGCCGGCGCCAACACCAACGCCGCCAGCACACTCCCCGCCAACAGAACCCACGCCCCGAAATACGTGAACAGCTTGAGCTCCGGCGCCAACTGCGGACCGAAGTTCGCCGCCATGAGGATCACTCCCCCAAGGATCAACGCCGTCGAGACGATCACCTGAATGAACTGCTCAACCGTCGACTTGAGCAGGTTCTTGATCATCGAGATATTCAACCCACTCGTCCCGACATCCAAGGTCCCGTCCTGCAGATGCCCGGCGATGCGCGACACCTGCGCCGGGAGCTCGGCCATCTGCGGCACCGTCGCCGCGAAGTAGAGAGTCATCTCACTGCGATCGACACCGAGTCCCCCAACCTCGCGGAGCAGATCCTTCCCGTTCCGCGTCACCAACGTGAGCAGATTGAGTCTGGGGTCGAGCTTCATGATCGACCCCTCGAGCGTGCTGATGGCCCGGAAGGTTGTCGCCACCGACGTCGGCATCGGGAACCCGAAATCGACGACGAAGTCGATGAGCTCACCGAAGAGCGCCGCTGACGTCGGCCCCGGCCGCGGCCAGCTCCAGCTCGACCGCGTCGCCACCGCAGCTAGGCGGCGTCGACGGCGCAGTCTTGTGCGAAACCAGCCGGATCACCAGACCCAGCCGGACCCCCGGACCCAACCGACGCTCACCGGCCCTGGCCGGCGATCCACTCCCGCACTTCGGTCTCCAGCACGGAGAGTGGCACGCTGCCCATCCCCAGCACACAGTCGTGGAAGTCCCGGATCGAGAAGGACTCCCCCAACGCCTCCTCGACCTCTGCTCGCAGCTTCTCGATCGTCAGCTGCCCGAGGTAGTACGCCGTCGCCTGCCCCGGCCAGGAGATGTACCGGTCGATCTCCGTGCCGATCTCATGCTCGGCGATCGCAGTGTTCTCCCGCAGGAAGTCCTGCGCCTTCTCCCGACTCCACCCCAGCGCGTGCATCCCCGGATCGACGACGAGGCGGACAGCCCGCCACATCTGGAAGGAGAGCATCCCGAGCCGTTCGAACGGCGTCTCGTACATCCCCATCTCGTCGCCGAGGCGCTCACAGTAGAGCCCCCAGCCCTCCCCGAACGCGGAGATGTAGCGCTTGCGGAAGTCTTTGACCTCGAGTTCCTCCGCGAGCGAGAGCTGGAAGGAATGCCCAGGAGCGGACTCGTGGAGTGTGAGCGCCGGCAGGGAGTACAGGGGACGAGCCGGCAGGTTGTAGGTATTGACCAGGTACCGATCCGGTGCTCCGCGCCCGAAGGTGTCGAAGGCCGCGAGTTCCTTTGGCGTCTCCATGACGGCGAAACGCTGCTGCGGCAGCCGTCCGAAGTACTCGTGGACGACTCTGTCGAAGGCCTTGCACGTGTAGGTCGCCTCGGCGAGGAGCTGACGCGGCGTCGTGGCATAGAACTGCGGATCGGAGCGCATGTACGCGAACAGCCCCGGCAGATCACCGGCGAATCCGACCTCCGCGGCGATCTCCTCCATCTCCGCACGGATCTTCCTGACCTCTGATTGGCCGAGGTCGAAGATCTCCCGCGGGGAGAGGTCGATGGTCGCGTACTCCCTGATCTGCGAACGATAGAAGTCCATCCCCCCGGGTTGGTCGACGGCCGCGATCGAGTCGGGCAGCTGCGGCAGATACTCCCCGGTGAGGAAGGTCAGAAGCCTCCGATACGCCGGGATGACCTCCTCGGTGAGGACGGTGAGGGCCTCGGCCCTCAGACGATCACGCACCTCGGCGGGCATCACCGTCGGCAGCCGACGAAACGGACCGAAGAACGCAACCTCTGTGACCTCGTTCGCCTCGGCGATCGCCCGCACCGGCTCCTCACGACCGCTCATGCAGATGCGCGCGGGACCGAAACCGCGCGTGACTCCGGCACGCATGTTCTCGATCTGCTGTGAGAAGTACCGCGGAATGTCACGGAGCATCCGCAGATACGCCTCCGCGGCCGCCTCGTCCTCGAGCACGAGCCGGTACGCATCGAAGGCCAGACCCCGCCAGAACGCGGAATCAGCGGTGACCGGGCGCTCCCACATCCGATGCCGCTGCGCCGCGATGAGCGTGACCAGCTGCTCACGGTAGACCTGGAAGTCGATCCGCTCGCTCGCCGACAGCGTCGCAGCATCGATTCCGTCGAGACGAGCCAGAGTCGCCTCCCACGTCGCCTGCCGGCGCTCCTGCGCCTCGAGTCCGACGTCCGGGAGGAAATCGACGATGGCCGCCTTGTGCGAGAGCGAACCGAACTCCGCCTCCCGCCACGCCCATTCGGCGTCGATGATCTCCGCCAGTGCCGTTCCTGCCGCGGTCGCCGAGGTGTCCCCGCCGACATCTGGTGCGCCCACCTGTGCTCGTCCCTTCTTCATCGGCTCTTTTCTCCTCCTCGCCTCGACCGAACGGCAGCACAGCCGAGGCTTCGACCCGCGCCGGACGTTCGGTCGCCTCCCTCACACGGGCTGGTTCGACTCCGGTTTGTCACCTGTCCGCGTCGACCACGCGACGAAGTCGGCGATGTCGCGCAGTTGGTCGACGCGCACCTCCTGGTTGACGTACATCATGTGTCCGGCGGGATAGTAGCGGCGCACGATCTGCTCGTGCGCCTCATCGGAGATCCGCAGGTGCGCGAGCACATGCTCCGACGCCGCGAACGGTGTCGCACAGTCGTGGTACCCGAAGCCCACATAGACCTTGAGGTCGGGATTCGCCCGCATCGCGAACGCGAGGTCCTCAGCTGTGTTGACGAGCGCGTTCTCGAACTCCTTGTACGACCACGGATGCACGCGGGAGGTGAGCACCTCGTAGGTGAGATCCGTTTCGTACTTCAGCTCCGCCCGCAGCAGCTCGTTGATGCCCACCGTGTACGGGTACTGGATGATCGGGTAGGACGGATCGTCCCCGAGGGTCTCCGCCGCGACTTTGCCCGGATGCGCGGTGAACCGTGCATCGAGCCGTCCGATGCGCAGACGTTCATCGCGCAGAAGTTCGCTGAAGAAGGTGAATTCGTCGATGCGCAGATCGGCGAGCTGCACGAAGTCCTCGTCGAGACCGATGAGGTGGGCCAGCCTCTTTCCGACCTGCTTCCTCTCCGTCTCGCCGAGGCGGTGGCCGCGTTCCAGCGCGCGAGCGTAGTCCCCGTAGGCGAACTCGGTGGCTTCGGCGACAACGTCTTCGACAGTGCGGTCCGGATGCCTGCCGTGGAAGTGCGCGACGGCGGCGAATGTCGGCAGGTAGTGGAGGTAGGGGGCTTCGTTGCCCTCGGTGAAGACGACCGTGCCGAAGTCGAGCACCGCGGAGATGAGGATGATGCCGTTGAACGCGATGCCATGACGTGTCGCCAGGTGACCGGCCAGCGCGGCCGCACGGGTCGTGCCGTAGGACTCCCCGGCGAGGAACTTCGGAGAGGTCCATCGGTTGTTCCGGCTCAGCCAGAGTCTGATCACCTCGCCGACGACGTCGCGGTCACCGCTGAAGCTGTGGAAGTCCGCCGGCTTCTCCCCTTCGGCGGTGCGGGAGAACCCCGTCGTCACGGGATCGATGAAGACGAGGTCGGCGTATGCCAGGGAGGTTTCGAGGTTGTCGACGAGACCGTAGGGAGGCGGCGTGCGGTGCCCGATGTCGTTGGTCACCACGCGGCGGGGGCCGAACAGTCCGATGTGCAGCCACGCCGAGGAGGAGCCCGGTCCGCCGTTGAACACGAAGATCACCGGTCGGCTCGGGTCCTGGTCTCCCTCGTCGGGGACGGCCGTGTACGAGGTCGTGAAGATCTGCGCTTTCGGGGTCAGTCCCTCGAAGACGCCGTCGTCGACCACTTCGGAGCCGATGACCATTCGGCCCGCCTGCGCGCGATACTTCAGCGTTCCCGTAGGAAGATCGAGCTCATGGTCGGTGACGACGAAGTCGTCGACCGGCACGGGCTTCTCCGCCCCACGAGTCGTCTCCGGGTCCTGTGTACGTGTGTCCGGCATGTCTGTCTTGCCGCTCCTTTCGATGTCGTCCCCTCCTCGGCGTCGGAGGGAACAGCTGATCACGACGGTTCCGCGTTCTCCCGCCGAGGTTCGAGTGTGGGCACCGCTGCGAGCAGAGACCGCGTGTATTCATGCTGAGGGTGATCGACCACCTCATCACTGGCGCCCTGTTCGACGTTGCGGCCAGTCGTCATCACCGCCACGTGATACGGCCGCCCAGGCGACGCGATGATTCCCAAGCAGGCTCCCTCGACCGTGCTGTCACGACACGTGGTTCCATGCGACCGCAAACACTGTTGCAGATCCCACTGCACAGAGTTGAGAATCAGAGAGACCGTAGTCCTGGAGTTTGGTCGACTTCCGTGGCCAGAATCCGGTACGCTGTGTTGTCTCGGTCACACGTCGAATATAGATCACTGCAGTATCTGTTGCAAGGGGGGACAGCGTGAATATCATCGCGACGTGGCTCGAAGGCCTGATATCCCGCCGAAAGCTGTCTCCTGGCTCGGTTGCTGTGCTCCGCGCGATCGGTGCGGATCCCGAACGGGCCTCGTACTGCAGCGGCGCGGCGCTGGCTGAGGCGGCTGGGGTCAATATCGCGACCGTTGTCCGAGCGGCCCAAGCCATCGGCTTCTCCGGGTGGCCCGAGCTGTCGACAGAGGTACGCAATCGGTTCCTGTCATCCCTGGATCCGGACAAACACTTCGCCAGAAACGCGACAACAACGAAGAAGCCCTCACTTGAACCACTGGCCAGGGACGTCGAACTCATCCATCTCCTCGCGGAAACACTGACCGAGGAGGCGATCGACGACGTCGCCACCGTGATTTCGGATGCGCAGTCGACAGTCGTCTTGGCCACCGGCGCCTACGTCGCTCCGGGAGCAGTGCTGGCGCACAACGGACTCGCGCTCGGATACCGGATTGTCCTCAGCGACGGCTCGGCGACCAGCATGATCAACGACGTTCGTGCGCTCGGACCCGGCGACTGCCTCCTCACCTTCTCGATCTGGAGAACCGACGCGAACCTCGTCCCACTGTGCGAATATGCGAAGGCTCATGGGGTTCGGATCGTCGTCATCGCCGATCAGCGGTCGAAGCTCGCCGAGCTTGCTGATCGGCTGATTCTCGTGCCGTCCGAGGGTGCAGGACCGATGGCTTCGGTGACGTGTGCTGTCAGCGTGGTCCAGTGCGTCGTGAGTGCGCTGGCGAACCTCGACCCGGAACGCTCGGAAGCGAAGCTCGAAGAACTGCAACGCCTCTGGACGCTGACCGGGGCAGTGGTCAGTGACTGAGGGGAGCGAATCACGGCCCCATCCGCACATGCGGTGTCGGCTGAGCGCCCCTACCCCAGACTGTCCCACGCCATCCGCTGCCGCAGTGCCGGCGCCAGCACCAGCGCCGCCAGCACACTCCCCGCCAGCAACACCCACGCCCCGAAGTACGTGAACAGCTTGAGCTCCGGCGCCAACTGCGGCCCGAAGTTCGCCGCCATAAGGATCACTCCCCCAAGGATGAGCGCCGTCGAGACGATCACCTGAATGAACTGCTCGACCGTCGACTTGAGGAGGTTCTTGATCATCGAGATGTTCAACCCGCTCGTCCCGACATCCAAGGTCCCGTCCTGCAGATGCCCCGCGATGCGTGACACCTGCGCCGGCAGCTCGGCCATCTGCGGCACCGTCGCTGCAAAGTAGAGCGTCATCTCACTGCGGTCGACGCCGAGTCCGCCGACCTCACGGAGCAGATCCTTCCCGTTCCGCGTCACCAACGTGAGCAGATTGAGTCTCGGATCGAGCTTCATGATCGAGCCCTCGAGCGTGCTGATGGCCCGGAAGGCTGTGGCCACCGAGGTCGGCATCGGGAACCCGAAGTCGACGACGAAGTCGATGAGCTCACCGAAGAGCGCCGCTGACGTCGACCCTGGCCGACCATCCCCGTACTTGAGCATGATCTGCCCGATCTCCCGTTGCAGCTCCCGGAGGTCGACATCGCTCGGCGTCCCGAGCAGCTCGAGGATCGCCGCGGTCGCCGCATGCGAGTTCTGCGAATCGAAGGCCATGAGCAGCAGGGCGATCGCCCGTCGGTCGCGCTTGTCGATGAGCCCGATCGCCCCGAAGTCGACCAACCCGGCACGCCCCGACGAGGAGACGATGATGTTGCCCGGGTGGAGATCGGCGTGGAAGATCCCCTTGCCCAGCACCTGCCGGACGACCATGAGGAAGAGATCCTGCGCGATCTCACCCCGCGCGATCTGCGAAAGCCCGTTGACCACGTCATCGGCCCGCGAGAGCGGCACACCCTCGACGAGGTCCATGACGATGACGTACTCCCCCGACAGTTCCGGGTAGACGTTGGGGATCTCGACGACCGACGTCGTCTCCGTCCGCGCCTTGCCCTGCTCGTCGGCATCGCGCAGCGCTTCGATGTGCGCGAGCTCCCCACGGTAGTCGAGTTCGCCCTGGAGGGATTCGACGAAGCTCTGCGCGAGCTTGACGACCCCGACCTTCCTCGCCCAGTCCGTCGACCGCTCGAGCCGCTCGGCGAGCGTGAGGACGATGTCGGAATCCGCGCGCACCTGCTTGCGGATCTTCGGCCGTTGCACCTTGACCGCGACGACCTGCCCTTCCCACGTCACCGCTCGATGGACCTGTGCCACCGATGCGGCCGCGAAGGGCACTTCGTCGAAACTTTCGAACACCTCGGCGACGGGACGGCCCCATTGGCTCTCCAACTGTTCCTTCACCTCGGCGAAGGGAACCGGCGGAACGCCGGCCTGGAGTTTGGAGAACTCCTCGACGAACTCGTGCGGGATCATGTCCCCGCGGGTCGCGATGAACTGCCCGAGCTTGACGAACGTCACCCCGGCGGCAGCCAGCGCGTCACGGGTCGTCGCCGCGATCTCCCGCAGTGACACCCGCAGGGTCGGGATGCGGGGTTTGAGGTAGCGGGCGAGTCCGAACTGGATGAGGATCTTCTGGACTTGGGCGAGCCGGTTGACGCGGCGGTACCAGGTGGGGATCTTCGGCGCCGAGCGCAGCACGGAGGACAGGGTACCCGTGGGCAGGACGAGTTCGATGGCGAGGAGGACGAACATCTGGAGGACGATGGCCCACGCGAAGAGGAGGAGGAAGACCATGATCGCGGGGAAGCTCATGTCGAGGCTCGGGTACGTGTTGTCCTCGGAGATGCCGAGGAGCTTGTACGCCTGGAGGGTGATGGGCCAGATCGAGAGGCCCATGATGAGGGAGACGACGGTGTTGCGGGCGGCGCCGGTGCCGATGATCATCATCCGCCGGACGAGGAAGCCGACGATGACAGCGTTGATGAGACCCAATCCGATGGAGTAGAGGATCGTCATCCGCACTCCCCCTTTCGTCGTCCGTGTCCGTGGCCGGCCGACGCCTGCGGAGGTCGTCGGGCTCAGCTGCGCGCTCTCACCACCCTAATTGATCACTCCTGCCGATCACCGCGACCAAGACTCAGAGTTCGCAGTGCGTCGAGGAGGTCGGTGATCTCCGGTGCCGTGTCGAGTTCGGCGGGGACAAGGGCGCTGATGCGCCGGGTGCCGACTTCGGCGATCGAGATCGCCGCGATCCCGTCGACCGCGGTGGTGCGTCGGGCGCTCTGCGGGAGCAGGGCCACGCCGAGGCTGTTCGACACCAACGCCTGGATCGCCCCGGGATTGTCGGTGATGTGCCGGGTCCGCGGTTCGAACCCTGCCCGCCGGCACAGCCGTTCCGCGGTCGACCGGCACCGTTCGCAGCCCATGATCCACGGCAGTTCGGCGACGTCGGTGAGCGTGTGGATCTGCCCGGCCCGGTTCCATCGTTCGGGGACGAGGAGGTCGAGTCGGTCCTCGCCGAGGTCGATCGTCGTCGCGCCCTCCAGGCGCGGTGGGTCTTCGTCTTCGTGGTGGAAGACGAAGGCGACGTCGATCGCGCCGTTGTCGAGCAGGGTGAGTGCTTCGGGCGGTTCGGCCTCGACGACTTCGTAGGAGTGCCGGGTGGCCGTGTCCGGGTGGTCGGCGGCGCTCGTCTCGAGCGTGCCGAGGGCGGCGGCGAGGGGTCCGATGACGAAGCTCGGGAAGCCGGCGAGGCGGACATTGCGTCCGCCGAGGCCGAACGCGGTCGCAAGGTCGCGGCGGAGTCCCGTCACCGAGGCGGCGACCTCGGATGCGCGGATGAGGGCGAGCTGGCCGGCGGTCGTGAGGACGATGCCGCGTGGGGTGCGGTCGAAGAGGGTGACGCCGAGATCCTTCTCGAGCGCTGACATGTGCTGAGAGAGCGCGGGTTGGGACCAGCCGATCTCCCGGGCGGCGGCGCCGAGGCTGCCGGCTGCGGCGACGGCGCCGAAGAGGAGGAGGCGTTTCGGGTCGCCCGTGGCGAGGGCCTGGTCGAAGTGCTCGGACATAAGTTCAGCTTATGTCATGTCAGTCGTAACTGGGTCTACTGCCGGGGTTCTGCGTGGTTCAGACTAGACGGGCATAAGAAATTGGCGACTGTCGCTGGCTGAACTGTTGCGGTTCGGGATGGCAGTCGCAGTGGGAACGATGAGGAGAACGACGGTGCGGAGAATCGGACTGCTGGGTGGAATGAGCTGGCACTCGAGCATCGAGTACTACACGAAGATCAATGCGGCGATCGCCGAGCGCCTCGGCGGGCATCACTCCGCGCAGATCCTCCTCGACTCGTGCGACTTCTCCGGAATCCGTGACTACCAGATCGCCGAGGACTGGGACGGGGCCTCGGCGGCGTTGGCGACGACGGGTCAGCGTCTCGCTGCCGGCGGCGCCGAGGCGGTCGCGATCGCGACGAACCTCATGCACAAGACGGCACCGACGGTCGAGGCGACCGTTGACGTTCCGCTCATCCACATCGTCGATTCGATCGCTGCGATGGCGAAGGACCGCGGGTATTCGACGCTGGCCGTGCTAGGGACGAAGTGGACGATGCTCGACGGCTTCTACACTGAGCGTCTCGAAGCGCAGGGCATCACGACGCTCGTCCCCGATGAGGCGACGTGTCTCGAGGTCGACCGGATCATCTGGGACGAGCTCACCCAGGGCAGGTTCACCGATGCCTCGCGCGCTCGCTACATCGAGATCATGCAGTCACTGGCCAACCGAGGCGCCGACGCTGTGGCTCTGTCGTGCACCGAAATCGGGCTGCTCGTTCCTCCGGAGGTCGCTCCCCTGCCGGCGATCGATTCGGTCGATGCTCACGTGGCGGCGATCGTCGAGTGGATGATGGCAGACGAGCTGGCTGCGGTCTGATCGTGGAGCCGACCGCGCTCTCGTGCGTGGTTGGGCCACCCTTGTGATCTGGGGCGGATAGGGTCGCGGAATCGATCAATTCGACAATCACAGTTGTCTCCGATGCGACCTTCCGGTAACTTCTCGGACTAGGGAAACACCAACGTCTGTACGTTTCGGGGTCAAGGTCTGCTGAGATCCCGTCCGGTTTTCGAGGAGGGGCATGGACGCTCCAGGACTTGGCGGGCTCAACTGGGCCGTAATCATCATCTATCTGCTTGCGACCCTGGCCATCGGTGTCTGGTTCACCCGCAAAGCGGGACAGAGCACCGAGGAGTTCTTCAGGGCCAGTGGCCGAATCCCGTCATGGGCGGCAGGCTTCAGTATCTATGCGACGACGCTGTCGGCGATCACGTTCATGTCGACTCCGGAGCAGTCGTTCCTCAACGACTGGTCGTATGCGGCGGGCAATATCGCGATCTTCCTCCTCGTGCCCATACTCGTCTGGTTCTACATCCCCTTCTTCCGCAAGCTCGATGTCACGACCGCGTACGAATACCTTGAGGCGCGATTCGGGCCGAGCATCCGCGTCCTCGGGTCAGTGCTCTTCGTCCTCTTCCACATCGGCCGTGTGGCTATCGTCGTCTACCTGCCGACGCTGGCGATCAGTTCGGTCACCGACCTCAGCCCGGTGCTCATCGCCGGTGCTGTCGGAGTCCTCTCGGTGATCTACACGTTCCTCGGCGGCATGGAAGGCGTCATCTGGTCGGATGTCGCCCAGGCGATCATCCTCCTCGTCGGTGCGGCAGTCATCCTCATCTTCGGCATCGCGGCCATCGACGGTGGTTTTGCCACCGTAGCGTCTGATGCCGCGGCCGACGACAAGCTCATCTCCGCTGACAACTGGACGATCGGCGGAGCGGCGGCGGCGATTCCGATCATCTTCCTCGGGTCGGTCTTCAACAACCTCCACCAGTACACGGCCAGCCAGGACGTCGTGCAGCGGTACCAGACCACCGATGCGCCGGGTGGTGCCGCACGGTCGCTCATGGTCAACGGGTTCCTCGCGCTGCTGACGATTCCCCTCTTCTACGGGATCGGCACGGTGCTCTACAGCTACTACCGGCATGCAGACGCACTGCCGGCTGATTTCAACACCTCGGCGATCGTCCCGTACTTCGCGGTGAATGTGCTCCCGGCGGGGATCTCGGGTCTGCTCATCGCTGCGATCTTCGCTGCGGCGCAGTCGACGATCTCGTCGAGCCTCAACTCGATCTCGGCGTGTGTGACGGTCGACATCCGCGACCGGTTCTTCCCGCCGCGGGACGGGCAGGCGCGGTCGGGCGTGGGCTTCTCGCGATTCGTCATCATCGCCGTCGGCGCGGCGTCGGTCGCCGTCGCGCTCTACCTGGTCGCAACCGATCAGGCGGAGACGTGGGATCTGTTCCTCAGCATCACCGGTCTCTTCGGTGTTCCGCTCGCCGGCGTCTTCGCACTGGGGATCTTCACCAAGCGAGCCAACACCTTCGGAGTACTGTGCGGCCTGCTCTTCGGTGCAGGGCTTGCATGGTTTGCGCAGAATGTCGTCGGGCTCAACCCGTTCGCGATCTCGATCGTCGCGTTCGTGGCGTCGGTGGTGTTCGGGTATGTGTTCTCAGTGCTGACGAAGTCGTTCACCCTGCGCACGGATCGCGACGTGCTGCCGTTGACGATCTACGGGAAGCGGGAGGCGTACGTGCCTCGCGAGAAAAGGAGCGAGGTAGGCTCAAACATACGGCAATAGGACCGTGGAAGATGCAACTTCCACACCCGGGGGCAAGTCGCTTCATCGCCTGCATCGTTGACCACTAGCTCACGTCCAACGCCGACTAGCTCTGCTACCCCACCATCCCAAAATGCCGATCAACTCAGAACGCAGTCGGTGGTAGCTTTTCGCTGACTTCCGAGAGCGGGACACACCCGAGCCGGAAAACTTGTACGAATAATTTCGAGACCGCTCGCAGTCAGTCGAAACTACCCCTTACTAGGTGGGTTTGCGCTGGTCACGGGCTTAAGAGCGCTCACTGGAGAATCTTGGCCAGGGCCCATATGTTGTGGTTGATTGCCCAGCCAACCCCAATATATAGATTTGCGCGCGACAGCGCGACGTAAAATTGGTATGTGTCCAAGTGCGACATCACTTGGACACATACCGGCTAACTCTCGCTGTCACCAAATGGGGGTGACTTAGAGAGTATCAGGTAAATTGCCTGTAGCTGGGGGAAGGAACAGACATGTCTAGAGGTCGCCGCTCTGTTAGTCGGAGTGCACGCACTGGACGATTTGTCACCAAGTCCCACGCGAAGAGGTCGCCGCGAACTACCACGACCGAGCGAGTTGGAAGTGGCACCGGCAATCGTCGCACCGTCACTAGGTCCACATCATCGGGCCGCTTCGTAACAAAACGGTGGGGTGACGAAAACCCAGGCGGAACCATTTCGCAGAGGGTCTAGCATTCCGCGAGTGTGCCGGGAGCTATCTTGTTCCCGGCACACTTGTTGCGATCCTCGGTGATTCGTCAATCGACCAATATGAGCGCGACTTGATCAACTTCGAAAGAACCTGCGCCTTGATCACCAGCTCTTCGTATTCTCCTATTGGGGACGATAAGGCAACGAGTGCGCCACCTACTCCGTATCGGAGTCGACCACTTTCGATTAGCGATGCTCGTATGAGAACGCTGAGGTCCACGGCACCGTCTAGTGAGAAGAATCCGACCGCTGCGCTATAGACCCCGCGCGGGCCGCCCTCGAGGTCGTCAATGATCGACATGGTGCGATGCTTGGGGGCACCCGTCATCGATCCCGGTGGGAACGCCGCGCGAATGCACTCGACCGGAGTCGCAGTGTCTCGCACTTGGGAGCGAACCGTCGAGACCAGCTGGTGAACCGTCGCGTAGGTCTCCACGTCGAAGAGTTTCGTGACCTCGACCGAACCGAGTTCGGCGGTGACTCCGAGATCATGGCGAACGAGATCGACGATCATGAGATTTTCCGACCGATCTTTGACCGACGTCCGAAGATCAGATTTCAGTGCTTCGTCCTCTTCTGGGGTACTCCCCCGCGGTCGCGTGCCCTTGATCGGCTTCGACTCCGCGACTCCGCTCGCCGAGATCCTCACGAACCGCTCCGGCGACGTGCTCAGAACATTCACCTCTGGCGACTTGAGGAAGGCTCCGAATGGTGTGGGGTTGTCCCGTCGCAGTTCCCCGTACGTCTCGAGTGCATCCCGCGTCCACGGCATCTCCAGCATGTTCGTCAGACAGACCTCGTACGTCTCACCGTCGTTGATCAGCCGCTGCGCCTCACCGATGAGGTCAAGATACTCAGTTCGCGAATGCCGAGCCGCTAGCTCTGGAGGAAAATCCGTTTGAGAGTCCGATCCATGACTGAGTTGAGAATGTGTTGCCGCTGCGGGTCCCGGCTCGACTCTGTCCAGATCTGGCTCGATCGCATCGATCCGGTGAGTGGTCTCATCGAACCACGCTCCGCAGTCATCCTCCGTCACGTCTTCGCCGCTGAGGGCAAGGAGGTAGACACTGCCCTGTTCATGATCGACGACAAGCGCACGGTCGAGGAACATTATCAGCGCGTCCGGGTGCTCGGACGCGTGCTTTCCCGGCGAGCCGACTTCGGCCTTGAGCTCGTAGCCGAGATAGCCCACCCATCCGAGACTGAAAGTGAATGGCAGTTCGGCGACCTCAGGCGCCTGCACGAGCTCTGTCGACTTCAGATCATCGTTCAGCCAGTCGAAGAACCCGGAGTGTACAGTCTCAGTCCCGTCGACCGACCTCACCTCGAGCGTCCCCGCGGGGACGTCTGCAGTCACCCGGCGACTCAACGGGCCCGTCGGTGCACCCATGATCGAGAAACGCGAATCAGCATGACCCGGCATGTTGCCGTCGAGCCACACAGCCTCTGGTTCGTCGGCGAACAGTGCGCTGAAGATCTCGGCGGTCGACACCGCTAACGGCATCTCACGCACGTGCAGCGTATACGTCCACTGTTTATGGTGGGGCACAGTGCCGACGAGGCTCTCGACCGCTTCGTTGCGAATGAAACGCTCCCCAGAGCCCACCACATCGCCACGACGCGAGCTATCCACGCCGGTTGTCCGCGACGATCCCTGCTCTGCCCACCACTCCTCGGTCAGGCGCCGAAAGTTCCGCAGCAGCGTGACCGCGCCTTCCGTCACGATCGACTCCGGATGGAACTGCACACCCCACTGCGGCCGCGTCGTGTGCGCGAGCCCCATGAGCACACCGTCATCCGACCACGCCGTCGCTTCGATGCTCTCCGGCAGCTCAACCACCGCGAGCGAGTGGTACCGGGCCGCCCCGAACGGCGAGGGCAGCCCCTCGAACAGCCCTGTACCTGAATGACGGATCTCCGACACTCGGCCATGCCGTGGCTCGTGCGCGTGTGCGATCGTGCCACCGCGGACGTGCGCGATCCCCTGATGCCCGAGGCACACGCCGAGGATCGGAATCTCCGCATGGGCGATGACATCGGCGCAGATCCCGATGTCAGCGGGTTCCTCCGGCGTACCCGGCCCCGGCGAGATGACGACATTGTCGAAATCCTCGAGTGCCGCCAACGAATACTCAGCCCAATCATTGGGCACGACGACCGGTTCGCAGCCGTTCACCTCGGCGAGGAGATGGAAGAGATTGAACGTGAACGAGTCCGCGTTGTCGATGAGCAGGGTGCGGATCATCTCACCCGAGGACGAGCCGACGGGTCGAGTCCGAGAGTCCCGCAGCCGCCTCGGCGCGCAGCGACTCCTCGGTGTCGGCACCGGCACGAACGTACCGGCCGGTGAACGCATCGAGCGACCCCGACGCGAGCGCCAGCGCAAGGTCGGTGACCTGCTCCGGGGTCGTCCAGTCGCCCTCGGTGCGGAAGTCGTGGACGGGCATCGACTTCGTCATCGCCGTCTCGACGACGCCGGGCGCCATCTCGAAGATCCGCAGACCCTGGTCGTGCCCGAAGTGGACGACGGAATCGGCGATCCGGAACAGCGACGCCTTCGACGCCGAATACACCGCGTACGCGGGCGTGCCCTTCGCCCCCGACCCCGAGTTGAGGTCGATGATGCGGCTGGGACGACCGGTCGCCTCGGCGGCGGCGATGAGGACGGGCGCGAACGCGTTGACCATGAGCGCAACCCCGAGGACGTTCGCCCCGACGACCCCCGCGAGGCTCTCCGGATCGGCGTCCCAGAGCGGGCCCTCGGTCGACTCGATGCGCCCGGCATTGTTGACGAGCACCTGCAGGCGTTGCCCGGTCTCCGCCTCCAGCCCGGTCACCGCGGCCTTGAGCTCGGCGACTGAGGCGGAGTCGTCGACGGTGAGTCCGAAACCGGTCGCCTTCCCACCGGTCTCCCCCGCGATCTCAGCGGCGGCCTCACGGGCCTTGACCGCCGAGGTCGCCGTGACAACGACGCGGTAGCCGGCGCGGGCGAACGCCTCGGCAAGGTGGCGGCCGATGCCGCGCGCACCACCGGTGATGAGCGCGATCGTCTCCTCCGGCACCGCGGTCGCCTCAGCGTTCGCGGAATCGGCGGGCATCCGGGTGCCGTAGGGCAGCTTCTCACTCATGGTCGGGACTCCTCAGTAACAGCGAGCAGACGGATCGGTCAGCGAGCAATCGGACAGTGTCAGTAAGCGTTCGGACAGGTCAGCTCCGGACGACCGCGCCGTGGCGTTCGGTCGCCAGAGCCGTCGCCGCCTCGCGCATCGCCGAGGCCTCATCGGCCTTGAGCGTGCGATCCGGGGCCCGGAAGGTCAGACGGAACGCGAGGGACTTCTTCCCTTCGGGCAACTGGTCGCCGGTGTAGAGGTCGAAGATCTCGATCCCTTCGAGGTCGGCCCCTGCCCCCTCGACGAGCGTCGCCTCGAGCGTCTGCGCGGGCAGATCCTCATCGACGACGAGCGCGACGTCCTGCCGGGACACCGGGTAGGTCGAGAGCGCACCGTCCCAGGTCCGCAGGTCATCCTGCGCGAGCAGAGCGTCGAGGTCGATCTCGAAGGCCACCGTGCGCGCCGGCAGACCGAGGTTCTCGATGACCTTCGGGTGGAGCTCACCGGCAAACCCGAGCACCTGACCGTCGGCGAGCGTGAACTTCGCTGCCCGTCCCGGATGCCACGAGGCACCCCGTTCGGCCTCGACGCTCACGTCGACGCCGCTGACCTCGGCGATCCGGCGGACTGTGTCGATGACGTCGGTCGCCTCGGCGCGGCGGCCCTTGCCCCAGATCCCGGGGAACTCGGCGTGACCGGCGACGACACCGGCGAAGTGGTACGGCTGGGCCGGCACCGATGCGTAGATCTCCTCAAGCTCGGCCTCCGTCGGGTGGTAGCCCGGCAGGTACCGCGGTCCCGGCTTGGTCGGCAGACCCTCCGCGGTCGAGACGAGCCCGGCCTCGAAGAGTGCGGCGTCCTTGGCCCCGCGACCGAAGTTGCGGACCGCGACGTCGAGCAGCGTCGAGAGCAGGGTCGTGCGCATGAGCGGGAGATCCTCGGACATCGGGTTGGCCAACCGGATGTGCTTCCGCCGCGGATCGTCGGCCTCGAGCCGGAGCTCGTCATCCCGCTTCGCCGAGGTGAACGGATAGCTGAGGACCTCCGTGTACCCGTCCGCGGTGAGCAGGTTCGAGATCCGCCTACGCGCACGCTGCGCCTCAGTCAGTCCGGTCCCGGTCCGGGCGGCGGGCTGGATCGAGGGGATCCGGTCGTAGCCGCCGGTGCGGGCGACCTCCTCGACGAGATCGATGTCCGCGGTGAGGTCGGGACGCCAGCTCGGGACGGTCACGCGCAGGACGCCGTCACCGAGGTCCTCGACCCCGGCCCCGATGCCCTCGAGGAGGCTGACCACCTCGGCGAGGCTGTAGTCGACACCGACGACCGAGGACACCCGGTCGACGGCGAGGTCGATGACGACGGGGGCCGGAGCCTCACCGATCTGCGTCGTCGCGGCACTGAGCGTGCCGCCGGCGAGCTCGACGAGGAGGTCGGCGCAGCGCCGGGCCGCGACCGGTCCGAGCTTCGGGTCGACACCACGCTCGAACCGCCGGGAGGCCTCCGAGGAGAGCTTGTGGCGACGCGAGGTTCGGGCGATCGAGATCGGATCGAAGTGTGCGGCCTCGATGACGACGTCGGTCGTCTCGTCGTTGACCTCGACGGCGGCACCGCCCATGACACCGGCGAGGCCGATGATCTTCGACGTCCCGTCCGCGCTGCGGTCGGTGATGAGGAGGTCCTCGGCGTCGAGGGTGCGTGTGATGTCGTCGAGGGTCGTGAACTTCTCTCCCGCCTCGGCGCGGCGGACGACGATCTCCTCACCGAGCAGCGCAGTGTCGTACGCGTGCAGCGGCTGGCCGAGTTCGAGCATGACGTAGTTCGTGATGTCGACGGTGAGGCTGATCGGGCGCATCCCGGCCTCGAGGAGGCGTTGGCGCATCCAGTACGGCGTCGCCCTCGTCGGGTCGATGCCGGTGACCTGGAGGGCGGTGAACACATCAGCGCCGGGCACACCGTCGATGGGGCGGACGTCGTCGATCACGACAGGGAACCCGTCTGCGGTGGGGGCGTTCACCTCGGCGACGGATTCGCTGCCGAAGTCGGTGAAGGACTGCCCCTTCATCTGCGCATACTCGCGCGCGATGCCCCGCATCGAGAGCTGATAGCCCCGATCGGGGGTGACGTTGACGTCGAGGGTGACGTCGTCGAGGCCGAGGAGGGCGATCGCGTCATCGCCGGGCTCGCCCGTGAGACCGAAGTCGGAGAGGACGATGATGCCGCCGTGATCGTCGCCGAGGCCGAGCTCAGCGGTCGAGCAGATCATCCCGTCCGAGGTGTGACCGTAGGTCTTGCGGGCGGCGATGCGGAAGTCGCCGGGGAGGACGACCCCGGGCAGGGAGACGACGACGAGGTCGTCGGGCTCGAAGTTGTGGGCACCGCAGATGATGCCGCGGCTCGGACGCTCCTCGCCCGGCTGCGGATCCTTCGGGTCGTCGGCGGCCTCGTTGTGCTCGGGGCCGACGTCGACGCGGCACCAGTTGACGGTCTTGCCGTTGGAGTGCTCCTCCTTGACGAGGTCGAGGACACGACCGACGACGAGGGGTCCGGTCACCTCGGCGCCGAAGTAGTCCTCCTCCTCGAGCCCGATCGCAGCGAACTCGGCGGCGAGGGCATGGGGGTCTGTGTCGGCCGGGTAGTCGACGTAGTCAGCCAGCCAGGAGAGTGGGACGCGCATGTATCAAGCCTTCATTCCGAAACGGGCCGAGAAGCGCACATCGCCTTCGACCATGTCGTGCATGTCATTGATGCCCTCGCGGAGCATGAGCGTGCGCTCGATGCCCATGCCGAAGGCGAAGCCCTGGTAGACGTCGGGGTCGATGCCGGCGGAGCGGAGAACATTGGGGTGGACCATGCCGCAGCCGCCCCACTCGATCCAGCCGGGGCCGCCGACCTTGTTCGGGAACCAGAAGTCCATCTCCGCGCTCGGTTCGGTGAACGGGAAGAAGCTGGGGCGCAGACGGGTCGTCGACTCGGGGCCGAACATCTCCCGGGCGAAGCCGTCGAGGGTGCCCTTGAGGTTCGCCATCGTCAGGCCCTTGTCGATGGCGATGCCCTCGATCTGGTGGAAGACGGGGGTGTGCGTGGCGTCGAGCTCATCGGTGCGGAAGGTCTTGCCGGGGCACACGACGTAGAGCGGCACGCCGCGTTCGAGCAGGGACCGCGACTGCACCGGCGAGGTGTGGGTGCGCAGGACGAGGCCGGCCTCGGGCGGGTCGACGAAGAACGTGTCCTGCATCTGCCGGGCCGGATGGTCGGGGCCGAAGTTGAGGGCGTCGAAGTTGAGCCATTCGGCTTCGATCTCGGGTCCTTCGGCGACCTCCCAGCCGAGGCCGATGAAGTAGTCCGCCGCCTGCTCCTGGATGAGAGAGAGCGGGTGGCGAGCGCCGAGGCCGCGACGGTTCGACGGGAGGGTGACGTCGATGGACTCCTCGATGAGCACGGCGGCGTCGCGTTCGGCTTCGAGTTCGGCCAGGCGTTCGTCGTGGGCCTTCTTGACGAGTCCGCGGGACTTGCCGACGATCTTGCCGGCGGCGGACTTGTCGGCCTTGTCGAGTCCGCCGATCGCCCGGTTCGCCAGTGCCAGCGGGGCCTTGTCGCCCATGAAGTCGATCTTCGCCGCCTTGAGGTCATCAAGTGTGCGGGCGTCCGCGAACGCCTGCAGCGCCGTATCCACGGCAGCCTGCACGGCTGACTCGTCCAAGGGGTCCAGCTGGTCTGTCATCGAAGTCCTTTGTCGACTGCTGTGATCTCGGCATTCGACTGGTCATTCGAATGCCTCTCTGCCGCAGATCAGTCTATCGCCTCGGGGACTCGTGGTCGGGCGGTCGTCCGGGTGGCGGTCGGGGACGATGGCGGAGTTCCGGGTCCACCTCGCCGAGGTGACCGTACGGAGCGTTCGTCCGCTCAGTCCCTGTGATCGAGAAGTCAGTGCCCTTGACGGTTTCACGCGCTACTGTCGGAACATGACGACGAATGAAAGCGATGTCCCAGTCACGGCGTCCGATGTCATGGTCCGTGCCCTCGAGAACGAGGGTGTCGAGCGGATCTTCGGGATCCCCGGCGAGGAGAACCTCGACTTCCTCGATTCGCTCAGACGCTCGACCATCGAACTCGTCATCACCCGCCACGAACAGGCCGCCGCGTTCATGGCAGCCACCTACGGTCGGCTCACCGGCAAGCCCGGCGTGTGTCTGACGACCCTGGGGCCGGGTGCGCTCAATCTCGCGACCGGTGCCGCGTACGCGCAGCTCGGCGGGATGCCGATGGTGATGATCACCGGGCAGAAGGGCATCCTCACCGCCGAGCAGGCCCGCTTCCAGATCGTCAACACCGTCGCCGCGATGGGACCGCTGACGAAGTCGACCCACCAGATCATCTCCCCGAGGATGATCCCCACGATGGTGAGAGAGGCGTTCCGCGTCGCCGTCGATGAGCGTCCCGGTCCCGTTCACCTCGAACTCCCCGAGGATGTCGCCGGCACCCCCGTCGAGCACTACGATCTCATTCCCCCGCACCCGATCCAACGGCCCACCCCGTCGAATGAGGCCCTCCTCGCCGCGGCCGAGGTCATCCGCAATGCGAAGCGCCCCCTGCTCATGCTCGGTGCCGATGCGTCGCGAGCCGACTGCAGCTGGCCGCTCGCCGAGTTCGTCCCCCGCGTCGGCATCCCCTACTTCACGACGCAGATGGGCAAGGGCACGGTCTCCGGCTCGACCGGCCTCTACATGGGCACTGCGGCGCTGACCGACCGTGACTACGTCCACGACGCGATCGAGCAGGCAGACGTCATCGTCACGATCGGCCACGACACGACGGAGAAGCCGCCGTTCACGATGGACGAGCACGGACCCACGGTCGTCCACCTCGGATTCCGTGCCGCAGTCGTCGAGCAGGTCTACTTCCCCCAGTACGAGGCGGTCGGCGATCTCGGACCCACGCTCATGCGCCTCGGCGACATGCTCGAAGGGCAGGTCCCCAACGCAGGCGCGCTGCTGCCGATGCGCGAGGAGATCCTCACGAAGATCGAACAGGGGTCGAACGATGACCGGTTCAGTCCGCAGCGGATCGTCCACGAGGTGCGCCGCGTCATGCCGGTCGACGGGATCCTCGCCCTCGACAACGGCATGTACAAGATCTGGTTCGCCCGCAACTACCGCACCACCAGGGCAAACACCGTCCTCCTCGACAATGCGCTGGCGACGATGGGGGCGGGCCTGCCCTCGGCGATCGGGGCGAAGCTCACCCACCCCGAGTGCCGAGTCATGGCGATCTGCGGTGACGGCGGGTTCATGATGAACAGCCAGGAGATGGAGACCGCGGTGCGGCTCGGCCTCGACCTCGTCGTCCTCATCCTCGAGGACAACGCGTACGGGATGATCCGGTGGAAGCAGGCCGTCGACGGGCTCGAGGACTACGGGATGACATTCGGCAACCCCGACTTCGTCACCTACGCCGAGTCCTACGGTGCCAAGGGGCGTCGCGTCGAGGACATCGACGACTTCCACGACGCGCTCGAGTCGGCCTTCACCGAGGGCGGGGTCCAGCTCATCGTCGCCCCGATCGACTACACGGAGAACGTCCGCGTCCTCATCGAGGAGCTCGAGAACCGGTAGGGCGCCGGGGGTCGGTCCGGAATCAGACAGTCCCCCGCCGAGGCTGTCGGCTGTCGGTCGCGTCCCTCACTCGACGGTGATGCCGAGTTCGCGGGCGAAGAGATCGGCGAAGACCATGAGCTGCTGGTCGTCGATCGTCGTGCCCCTGAGCGAGTGGATGCCCGAGAGCCTGCGCGGGGCGAGTCCACGCAGGTCGACGCCGCCGAGGCTCGATCCGTCGAGCTGGAGGTCGGTGATCGTCGTGTCCGGGAAGGCGATGCACTTCGCGGTGCCCATGCCGAGGTCGAGTTCGTCGATCGTGCACCCGCGGAACTCGACGTCGGTGAGCTTCGCCGAGCGCAGGTTGAGGTAGGAGATCCGGCAGTTCTCGACGATGACCTTCTCCCAGACACTGTCGAAGCAGACGCCGGCACCGATTCGGCACTCCGCGATCTCGGTGTTGAGCAGGTTCGCTCGCGGCATCGTCAGGGTGTCCGCGCGGGAGTCGACGAGGCGCACACCGGACAGGCGCACTCCGGTGAAGTCGGCGTGCGCCTCGGCGTCACCGAAGTTCACCCTGGTGAACGCGGAGTCGAGGAACGTCGTGCCCCTCGCATCCACCTCGGCGAGGTCGAGGTCGGTGAAGTCGAGCCCTTCGAGGAACTCGTCGGGACCGATGTCGCCGAGGAGGCCCTCCGCGAGGTTCGCATGGTCGATGGTCGGCAGCTTCGGTGCGGCGGTCGTCATGTCTGCACACTATCGCCGAGCGGTGACGCGGCGTGTGAGCGCCTCTCGATCAACGGTTCGGCGAAGAATCGACGCTCCGCCGATCACAGCCACTCCTCGATCAACGCCGGGCTCGAAATCCGCGTCGCCCGCGACGCGGAATTCGTGCTGCGCGTGGATCGAGCGTCGGACGACCGTCGCTGCGTGGGACGAGGGCCCGCGGGTCGGCTGCGCGCACGCAGCCCCGGAGGACCGTCGCCACGTGGATCGAGCACCGCGACTAGCCCTTCGGCCCGGCTCCCCCGCTACATCCGCTGGTTGCGCGCGGATTCGAAGATGCAGATGCCGGCTGCGGTGGCGAGGTTGAGGCTCTCGGCCTGCCCGTAGATCGGCACGGCCACGGACGCATCGGTGACCTCGAGGTCCTCGGGCCGCATGCCCCAGGCCTCATTGCCGAAGACCCACGCGGTGCGGGCGGAGAGGTCGAGACCGGACTCCCACGGGTGGTGGAGGTCGTGGGCGGCGTCGTTGCCGTCGGCGGCGAGGACCTGGAGCCCACGGGCCCGGGCGAGTTCGGTCACCTCGGGCAGACCGACGCCGATGACGACGGGAATGTGGAAGAGGGAGCCGGCGGTCGAGCGGACGGTCTTGTCGTTGTACACGTCCACTGACGAAGAGGTGAGCACGACGGCATCGGCACCGGCGGCATCGGCGAGGCGGATGATCGTGCCCGCGTTGCCCGGGTCGCGGACTTGGGAGAGGACGACGATGAGCCGGGCGTCCTTCGTCACGACCGAGGTGAGGTCGACGTCGAGGGTGCGGCACACGGCGACGACGCCTTGAGAGTTCACGGTCGAGGCGAGCTCGGTGAGCACCTCCTCGGTGACGATCGAGAGGAAGACCCTGCTGTCCTGGGCGGCGGCGACGAACTCGGGATGGGACTCGGCGGCCGCCTCGGTGAGGTAGAGCTCATCGACGGCACCGTCGGAAGCCAAGGCCTCACGGACGGCCTGGGGACCTTCGGCGAGGAACTTGCCGGCGGCACGACGACCTCGGCGGCCCAGCAGCTTCGCAGCGTTCTTGATCCGCTTCGACTGCGGGGAGGAGATGACGTCGGGAAGCTTCATGGCTCGCTTTCGGGTCGGGGAGGCGGACGGTCAGTGAGACAGTGACACTGACGGGGGTAGAGGAAGTGAGGCAGGCGGTCAGGCAGGCGGCGACAGGACCGCGAGGACAGACCAACGGCCCCGACGGATCGAATGAACGATCGCGGTCGGGGCCGTGGCGAAAGCGACGGGGCGCTTTCAAAGCGTCCGTCCGAGGCGGACGTCAGGCGGCCGGGGTCTTCGCGGCGTTGACGTCGGTCGGGAGGGCGTCCTTGGCCACCTTGACGAGGTGGGCGAAGGTCGCTGCGTCGTTGACGGCGAGCTCGGCGAGCATGCGACGGTCGACCTCGATGCCAGCGGCCTTGAGGCCCTGGATGAAGCGGTTGTACGTCATGCCGTTGGCGCGGGCGCCGGCGTTGATGCGCTGGATCCAGAGGCGACGGAAGTCACCCTTGCGAGCGCGGCGGTCACGGTAGCTGTAGACCAGCGAGTGGATGACCTGTTCCTTGGCCTTGCGGTACAGGCGCGAGCGCTGTCCGCGGTAGCCGCTTGCCCGGTCGAGGATGACCCGGCGCTTCTTGTGGGCGTTGACTGCCCTCTTCACACGTGCCACGTGTTACTCCTTTGATTCGTTTCGTCCGGCTGAGCCGGAGTCTGGTTCAAGCTGTGGGGATCGGCTCGTGGGAGCCGTGGACCTGCGGGTCGCTGCGACCAGGTCGGTCGCGCGGCCCCTGCGGGTCACTTGCCCTTGAGCTTGCCCAGAAGCTTGCGGGCCTTGGCGCGATCGCCGCCGGTGAGGACCTGGTCCGTACCAACTCGACGCTTGCGGCTCGAGGACTTGCCCTCGAACTTGTGCTGGTTGTTCACGCCTTCACGCATGATCTTGCCACTGCCAGTCACGCGCATGCGCTTCTTGGCGCCGCTGTTCGTCTTCTGCTTCGGCATCGTGCCGTTCTCCTTTGCATTTCGTTGCAGGCGCCGGAGCGCCCACAACTACTTCACCCGCCGGACCACTCGGATCCGGCGATTCGTTACCTGTTTCTCACGCCTCGGGCGCTGCGTTCTTCTCCGCAGCGACTCGATCACGTCGGGACTTCACCTCGGCGCCGCGGCCCTTGGCATCGGACGATGCCTTGCGAGCCTCCGCCTTGGCGTCGGATTTGGACTTGTGAGGAGCGATGACCATCACCATGTTGCGTCCGTCGACCCTGGGTGCGGACTCGACGGTGCCGAGGTCCGACACATCTTCGGCCAGACGGTTGAGCAGCTTGATGCCCATCTCGGGGCGCGACTGTTCGCGTCCGCGGAACATGATCATGACCTTGACCTTGTCACCGCCGGACAGGAACCGCGTCACGTGGCCCTTCTTCGTCTCGTAATCGTGTTCGTCGATCTTGAGACGGAAGCGGATCTCCTTGAGCGCAGTGTTCGCCTGGTTCTTCCGGGCTTCCCTGGCCTTCTGGGCAGATTCGTACTTGTACTTCCCGTAGTCCATGAGCTTGGCCACGGGGGGTTTCGCCTCCGGGGCAACCTCGACGAGGTCGAGATCTGCCTCTCGGGCGAGATCGAGTGCCTTGCGAATGGCAACGATACCGACCTGTTCACCATTGGGTCCGACCAACCGGACCTCGGGAACCCGAATCCGGTCATTGATGCGCGTCTCGCTGATGTGTTCACTCCTTTTTAGCTCAAATGGTGTCGTGGCAATGAAAAAGGCTCC
The DNA here is from genome assembly GCF_006489205.2 of Brevibacterium sp. XM4083. Taxonomy (GTDB): domain Bacteria; phylum Actinomycetota; class Actinomycetes; order Actinomycetales; family Brevibacteriaceae; genus Brevibacterium. Next base: position 46,475 of record NZ_VFYR02000006.1, read on the forward strand.
CATCGACACGAATGCCAAGGGAGCCTGCACACACGATCACTGCGGTCATCGAGACCGTGAGATCTTCCGTGAATACACCTCGATCCTCTGCCATCGATCCCAGCTTCCGCCGAGGTCAGACGTACAGTAGATCTTCGGACCCGATCGCTCGTCGCGATCCAGGTGGGAGTCAGACTCCGCTTCGCACCGTATCCAGTGTACTACGGTTCATGACTCTTCGCACATCGCGCCCCCTTCCCGCGGTCCCGGCTCCGCAGTTGTGGGAAGCTAGTCCCATGACCTCAGAAGACCCCAACACCGCCGAGGCGGTCGCCGACGTCACGCGCGACATCGCCGAGGTGCCCGCCGTCGAGATCATCACCTCCACGGCCGTCCATCTCATGTCCGCCGCCGCCGTCAACCTCGGCCTCGCCGAGGACACTCCCGAGCAGTCCGCCGCCGACCTCATCGACCTCGATGAGGCGCGCAAACTCATCACCGCCCTTGCCGGCCTCGTCACCGGTGCCGCCACCGTCATCGGCGACCACCATGCGCGCCCGTTGCGCGACGGCCTGCGCAGCCTGCAGCTCGCCTTCCGCGAGGCCTCGACGATCCCCGACGAGCCCGGTCAGGGCCCTGGAGAGAAGTTCACCGGCCCCGTCCGCTGATCGCTCAGCGTCGCTCGGGGGCTGACGTCCTCAGCGTGTGTGCGGCCCCTGCCAGTTCGGCAGGGGCCGTTCGGCATTCATGGTGAGAATTCAGGGCGACGGTTCCCTCACCACCCGAGCTGGCGGACGACCGAGGTCATGAGCTCATCCTCGACATCGTCGAATCCGGGCCCGAACTGCCCGAAGCGCAGTGAGCTGATGAGACCGATGATCGCGACCCAGACGGTGATCGCCGCCGAGGTGGCCTCCGGGTCGACGTCGATGCTGAGCATGCGGATCTCCTCGGCAAGACGGGCGAGGCCCGGATTCGCCTGCGCCTCAGGCGGCGCCGGCTGCGCGGTCGCACCATCGCCTGCCGTCGGCGGAAAGACCCCGTCCCATGGTGCCCTGCGGCCATCACCGTCGACTTCTTCCTGTGCCGCGCGATCTTCGAAAGCCAGCGCCCTCGCCCGCAGATCGGCGACGAGGCGGATGAGCGTGACCATGACGCGGGTGCCAGGTTCGACGGTGACCTCGCGCGGAGCGGAATAGGCGGCAACCGGTGTGCCGTAGATGAGCGCCCACCTCTGCGGATGCTCACGCGACCATCCGAGCATCGCCAGCCCAAGCGCTGCGACTGAACGGTCCCGCGCGATCGCCTTATCGACAGCATCGGCGAGGGAGTTGAAGGCGTCGGCGATGAGGATGGTGAGCAGCTCGTCACGGGTCTTCACATACCGGTAGACCGCACTCGAGACGATGCCGAGCTCACGAGCGACCGCCCGCAGCGACAACGCCTCGACACCGGATTCGTCGAGCATCCGGTTGCCGATCTCAACGATCCGCGCCTCCGTCTCCTCGCGCGCCCGCTGTCGCGGTGTCTTCGTCGCCTCGTCGCTCATGCCCTCATCGTAGATCGAGAGAGCATACGAGGTAAAAGTGAGCACTGCTCTTGTTTCGGCGGTCTGGCCGCGCTACGCTCGAAGCGCCAACACAGAGAGCAGTGCTCACACTTTTCCTCTGCTCATTCTCGAAGGGGTTTACTCATGCGCTCAGCACTCGTCCTCGGCTTCGGTCAGATCGGCACTCAGATCGCCCTTGACCTCGCGGCCGTCGGCACCGACGTTCACGTCATGACTCGGTCGCGACCCGACGGATTAGCAGTCACCGACACAGCGATCGCTCACCGCGCCGGAATCGACTCACTTGCGCCTCAGCATGGCACCGAGCACGCCCGTCCAGCCGCTGGCTCCGAGACGGTGCCCGGCACCGACCCCGTGGCGACCGCCCGCGGTGGGATCACGTGGTCTCAAGGTGACGCGTCATCAGCCGAAGCTGTCCGCCAGGCCGCGGAGGAGGTCGGCGCGGAGGCGATATTCGCGTGTGTCCACACCGCCTATGACTCGCGAGTCTGGGCGAGAATCCTGCCAGGACTCGAAGCCTCGATCCTCGACGCTGCCGCCCAGCTCGGCATCGCTGTCGTCTTCCCCGAGTCCGTCTATGCCTTCGCCGGTCTGACCACGCCGATCACGGCAGATGCGGAGTTCGCGCCCGTCGAGGAGAAGGGGCGGATTCGTCAGCAACTGCTCGTGGCTCGCTCTGCCCATCCCGCGCAGGTGGTGAGTGTGCTCGCCGGGGACCTCATCGGCGCAACGGCCTCACCGACGAGCTCGGTGGTCCGCCTCTGCATCACCGGTCGCATCACCGCAGGCCGCTGGGCAGTCGTTCCGGCACGCACCGATGTGCCCCACGGGATCACGGTCATCGACGACATGGCGGCGACGATGATCGACGCAGCAACCGATCTCAGCGCGGCCGAACAGCGCCATGCGGGGAGCCACCGGCTCGTCATCGCCCCGAGCGCGAATCCGACGCTCGCCGAGGTCACCGCCTACGCCCATGACGTGCTCGGCTCGACCTACCGGAAGCCGATCGCTCTCCCCCACGCCGTCGTTCGGGCAGCCGGCTGGTTCGACCGGTCGATGTTCGAACTCGCCGAGCTCGCCCCGATCTGGCGCCGCCCGTGCCTCATCGATTCAGGAGACGCTGATGCCGACTGGCGAGCCGGCATCGACGCGATGCTCCGGTGATCGCGGAACCGCAGCCCCACCTCGGCGGGCATGCCCCGGTTATGGGCCACCACCTCGGCGGATGTACCCACGGAACCGCGTCCCCACCTCGGCGGGCGCACACACGGAACCGTCCCCCCACCTCGGCGAGGGAACCTGATCGTCCTCAGCTCTGGTTGAGGAAGATCCCGTTGCCGGGACCGAGCGGCAGGTCGAGGAAGTACCAGAGCGCGAGCAGCGCCGCCCACGCGAGCCAGAACGGGATGACGAACGGGAACATCCGGGAGATCACGGTGCCGAGGCCCGCGTTCGGCTCGTAGCGGCGGACGAGACCGAGGAGGACGATCATGTACGGGTTGAGCGGGGTGATCACCTGCGTCGCGGAGTCGCCGACGCGGAACGCGGCCTGGATGAACGCCGGTTCGTAGCCGAGGAGTGCGAAGAGCGGGACGAAGACCGCGGCCATGAGCGTCCACATCGATGAGCCGGAGACGATGAAGAGGTTGAGCACGCTCGCGAGCAGCATGAAGCCGATGATCGCGGCGAACCCGGTCAGTCCGATCGCCTCGAGTCCGGAGGCACCGGCGACGGCGATCCACGACCCGATTCCCGTCCAGTTGAACAGGGCGATGAACTGGCCGAGGATGAACGCGAGGATGAGGAAGGACATCATGTCGATGATCGACTGGGCCATCATCCGCACGACGTCGTTCATCGACCGGATCGTGCCGACGACGATGCCGTAGACGACGCCCATGAGCATGAAGTATGCGAAGACGATGAAGACGATCGAGGACAGCAGCGGCGACTTCGGGAGGAATCCGCCCTCCTCGTTGCGCCACGGCGAGTCCGGGATGAGCACGGAGACGAGGATGACCGCAGTCAGGGCGAGCGCGGAGAGCAGCGCCCAGAGCAGGCCGCGTTTCTCGGCGGGTTCGAGCGTCGGGGAGACTTCCTTCTGTGCGGCTTCGATCTCCTCGGCGCTCACGGAGTTCTCGCTGTAGTCGACGTCCGTGGCCTGGTACTTCTTGTCCAGGCCCTGCGTCGTCGCGTCGACGTAGTCACGCGGCACGCCCTTGCGGACCATGTTCGGTTCGATGAGCTTGTCGATGATGAACCCGGCGATGATCGCGAGCATGATCGAGGCGACGATGTTGAAGTAGTAGTTCGAGACCGGGTTGACCGCCTGGTACTCGATGCCCGGCAGGGTCTCCATCACCGAGGTGGTGATGCCGGCGAAGAGCGCGTCGAGGCTGGTCGGCACGATCGATGTCGAGTAACCGGCACCGGTGGCTGCGAACCCTCCGATGAGACCGGCCATCGGGTGCCGGCCGGCGGCCTTGAAGACGAGGGCGGCGAGCGGCGGGATGATGATGAACGCCGAGTCGGCCATGATCGACCCGACGACGCCGACGAACCCGACAGCGTAGGGCAGCAGCCAGCGCGGGCTCGATCCGAACGCGACCCGCACGGCCGCGGCGAGCATACCCGACTTCTCGGCGACCCCGACGGCGAGCAGGATCGGCAGGACCGTGGCCAGTGGTGGGAACCCGATGTAGTTCTCCCCCATCGTCGTCGTCAGCCAGGCCATGCCCTCACCGGTGAAGAGACCCTTGATGGTGACGATCTCGTCGCTGCCGGGAATGGCGACGGAGACTCCTGCGATCGCCATCGCCGTCGAGATCGCGCCGGTGATGAGGAAGAGTCCGAGGAAGAGGGTGAACGGTTCGGGCAGTTTGTTGCCGATGCGTTCGATCCCGTCGAGGAGGCGCTGGCCGAAGCCGACCTTGGCTGGTGTCTGCGCTGACATGGCTCTGCTTTCTCTCGTGGCTAGGCGAAGTAGTTCTCGACGTCGATGGCGCCGCCGGCGCGGGCGAACTCGGTGTCGACCTCGGCGGCGAGGTCATCGTCGACGAGGTAGTCCAGCGCCGTGCACGCGAGCCCGTAGGCGGCGTCGTGGGCCGCGGCCTCAGCTTCGGGGGTGATCGCCGCGGCCGCGAATTCCCTGGTGTGCAGGGCGGTCTCGGAGTCCGCGGTCCTGATGAGCGGGTGGATGCCCGGGATCCGGTAGGAGACGTTGCCGAAGTCCGTCGAGGCGGCGATCGACTCGTCGAGGACGCCCCCGGGCAGCGGGGTCCTCCCCTGCGCGATCTCGTGGAGCGCCCACCGCTTTGTCAGCGCGGAGTTCGTCCGCACCGGCAGCGACGGCGGGTGTTCGTCCCAGGTGATCTCGACGCCGGTGCCGGTCATGAGCGCCGCCCCCTTCGCCGCATCCTCGACCCGCTGCGAAAGCTCCTTGAGCGTCTCCGGGTACTTCGAGCGCACATAGCACTGGACGGTCGCCGTCTCCGTGATGATCGACGGCCGGGTGCCGCCGTCGGCGATGACGGCGTGGAGGCGGGAGATCGGCGGCATCTGCTGGCGCATGAGCCCGAGTCCCTGGTAGAAGAGGGTCGCGGCGTCGAGCGCGTTGCGTCCCATGAAGGGCTGCGCCGAGGCGTGCGCGGCGGCCCCGGAGTAGGTGACCTCGAGCAGGCGCCTGCCCAACCACACCTGGTCGGCGCAGTCGTAACCGTACCCGTGGACCATGATCGCCGCGTCGATGCTGTCGAAGGCACCGGCCCGGGCCATGACCTCCTTGCCCGAGTGCCCCTCCTCGGCGGGGGTGCCGAGGAGGACGACCGTGCCCGGCACCGCCTCGGGGTTCTGCCGGTAGAGCTCGTCGAGGGCGAGGAAGGCCCCGACTCCGGCTGCGGCGATGAGGTTGTGCCCGCACGCGTGGCCGATCTCCGGCAGGGCGTCGTACTCGGCGAGGATCGCGATCGTCCGGCCGTTCCCGTTGCCGGTCGTCGCCTGGAGCGTAGTCTCGACGCCGTAGAGCCCGGTCTCGACGGCGATGCCCCGGGATTCGAGCACCGCGGCGATCGCTGCGACGGACTCGACCTCCTCGTAGGCGGTCTCGGCGAGCTCGTGGATGCGGTGGAGGAGCCCGGTGATCTCGTCGCCAGCACCGGTGAGGGCGGTGGCGATGGCATCTGTGCTGGTGGTCGGGGCGCCGGTGAACTCCGAGGTCCACTCGGCGGCGTTGTCCGCTCGCGCCCGGGTCTCCGCGGCGATGTGGTCGAGGTAGCTCTCATCGGGGACCGTGGCACGGCCGAGGTCTCTGGGTGCGCTCATGGCTCACAAGCATAGGAGACGCCGGTCACAGACACACCCATGACCCGTCACAGAGGATGGTCTCCCGGGGCGGCCTCAGAGGGGTGGACTCAGACCGCGGTGAGCTGAAGGGCGAGCGAGTCCGCGCGTTCGACGACGATCGGATCGGCGGCCAGCGCCTGCTGGAACCGTTCGACCTCCTCGGCGGGGACCTGGCCCGTGACGCCGAGGCGGATGCCGAGTTCCGGTCCCTCGACATGGACGCGCGCGCTGCCGGGGCTGAGGCTGATCCGGGCGAGCCAGGGGAACCGTCCGGCCAGGGCCACGGCCGCCTCGGCGACGGTGGGATCGGCCCACGCGGGAGTCCACGGTCGACCCTGGGCAAAGGCGAAGAGGGCGGGGCGGCGGAGGAGGAACGACCGGTCGGTGCCGGGGTCGAGGACGACGAGCTGGGAGTCGGCCTCGATAGCCCCGAGCGCCAGGCGTTCGGACTCGATGGGCACCGGCCTCGCCTCGGGATGCCACGCCGTCAGCGGTGGGATCGCGGAGAATCCGGGTGTGCATTCGCGTCCGTCCTCGGCCTGGAGGCGGACCATCGCCATGTCCGAGGAGTTGTCGACCATGAGGCCGTTCTCCCCGACGCCGTGGTCGACGGCGATCGGGACGATCGGGGCATAGAGGCGGACGCCGGCCAGGGCGGCGACGACGCCCTGGTGGGCAGCCGGGTCGAGCGGTGACTCCGCGGCCGTTTCGAGCGCGGCCAGGAGGGGCGCATCGGCCTCTCCGGTGTCACCGGAGAACGGGTTGGGCGCGAGGTTCCGGCCCTCCCAGGGCTGGCCGGCGGAATCGGTGGGCATCGGGTTCAGCGTCCCGCGACGTCGAGCGCCTCTTCGAGGGTGAACTTGCCCGCGTAGAGCGCCTTGCCGACGATCGCGGAGTCGACCCCTGCGGGCACGAGAGCGCGGAGACTGCGGAGGTCGTCGAGGCTCGAGACCCCACCAGAGGCGGTGATGGGCTTGTCGGTGCGCGTCGTCAGGGATTCGAGGAGCTCGAGGTTGGGTCCCTGGAGGGTGCCGTCCTTGCGGACGTCGGTGACGACGTAGCGGGCGCAGTTCGCGGCTTCGAGACCGGCGAGGACCTCGAAGAGGTCTCCCCCGTCCTTCGTCCAACCCCTGGCCGAGAGCGTCTGGCCGCGGACGTCGAGGCCGACGGCGATCTGGTCGCCGAAGCGGGCGATCATATCCGCCGTCCACTCCGGGTTCTCGAGCGCGGCGGTGCCGATGTTGACGCGCTCGGCTCCGGTGTCGAGTGCCCGTTCGAGGCTTTCGGTGTCGCGGATTCCCCCGGAGATCTCGACCTTGATGTCGACGGCCTTGACGACCTGGTTGAGGAGATCGGAGTTCGATCCGCGTCCGAACGCGGCGTCGAGGTCGACGAGGTGGATCCACTCGGCTCCGCGCTCCTCGAAGTCGTGGGCGGCGTCGATGGGCGATCCGTAGTCGGTCTCGGTGCCGGCTTCGCCCTGGACGAGGCGGACGGCCTTGCCGTCGGCGACGTCGACGGCGGGAAGGAGGACGAGCTTGTCAGTCATGGTGGCCTTTCTTCTGTCGCGCATGCGCTGCGACGGGGTCGACGGGTGCGGGGATCGGCTCGAGGGGCGCTGGGGCCTGACGGCTGCTAGCGGCTGTCAGGTGAGCGGCCTCCGTCAGAGACGCGGTCCTCGTCGGGGAACGAGGCGATCCAGTTGCGCAGCAGGGCGGCACCCGCCTGAGCGGATTTCTCCGGGTGGAACTGCGCTGCCCACGTGGTCCCGTCCTCGACGGCGGCGATGAACTCCGAACCGTGGCGGGCGGTCGTCACAAGCGTTCCCGCGGGGTGATCGGTCGCCGCGTACGAGTGGACGAAGTAGAACTTCTCGTCCTCGATGCCAGAGAACATCCTCGACCCTTCGGCCGCGGTGATGTCCGACCATCCCATGTGCGGGACGACGGGAGCATCGAGCGCGGTGACCTCGCCGGGCCACAGACCGATGCCCGCCGTCTCGACACCGTGTTCACGACCCTGCGAGAAGAACACCTGGAGGCCGACGCAGATGCCGAGCAGCGGCCGTCCCTCCTCGTGGCGGGCTCTGATGAGGTCGAGCGCATCGACCCCTTCGAGCCCGGCCATGACGGCGGAGAACGCGCCGACGCCGGGAACGAGGAGCCCGTCTGCGGCCTCGATGTCAGCGTGGTCGGCAGTCAGTCTCACCTCGGCGCCGGCGGCCTCAGCTGCGCGGACGGCAGAGCGGACGTTGCCTGCTCCGTAGTCGAGAACGGCGATCGTCGTCATCGTGACCGGCCTCCGGACAGGACCCGGGAGATCCGCCAGAGGGCGAATCCGAGGACGACGACTCCGAGAACGGCGACGCCCCACGCCACACCGTTGCCGCTGAGCCCGAAGCTCACGCCGAAGGCGAGGACGATGCCGGCGAGGACGGCGACGATGATCCACAGCAGCGCTGTCCGCGCCAGGGCGGCCCGGCCCGGTGTCATCGTCGCGGCACTCGCCTGGAGCTTCGACATCGACGAGGTGGGGATGTTGCCTTCGACCTGGTCGGCCGTCGTCGTCTCGAGCAGGAGCTGTTCGACGACGTCGGGAAGGTTGCGCAGGGCGAGCCCGGCCGGTACATCGGATTCGCGGGCACCGTTGCGGTAGTGGCCGGCGTCGATCTGCTCGTCGCTGCGGACGAGGAGGAGGACCTCGTGCTTGCCGGCGAGCTTCGAGATCGCCGCGGCCGCCTCGTTGCCGGCTGCGACTCCGGTGTCGGCGAGGACGATGCCGGTGAAGTCGCCAACGGGCACGATCGTGCCGGTGATGTTCGAGAGCACGCAGGCGGCGGCGAGCTGGTCGGGAACCCCGAACGGGGTGACGACGACGGTGGTGCTCATAGGACTCCCTTGGTGCTCGGGACCGCGGTGGTGCGGCCATCGGGTTCGACGGCTTCGCGCAGGGCCCGGGCGAACGCTTTGAACTGGGCTTCGACGATGTGGTGGGGGTCGCGGCCGCGGATGAGGTCGAGGTGGACGGTCAGCCCCGCGTGCAGCGCGATCGATTCGAGGGCGTGCGAGGTCATCGACCCGGTGAAGTGTCCGCCGATGAGGTGGTACTGCTGCCCTTCGGGTTCTCCCTCGTGGACGAAGTAGGGGCGGCCGGAGATGTCGACGACGCAGCGGGCCAGCGATTCGTCGAGCGGAACGAACGCGGAACCGTAGCGGCGGATGCCGGCTTTGTCCCCGAGCGCCTCGGCGAGGGTCTGGCCGATGACGATCGCGGTGTCCTCGACGGTGTGGTGGACGTCAATGTCGGTGTCGCCCTTGGCAGTGACGTCGAGGTCGATGAGCGAGTGCTTCGCGAGCGCCGTGAGCATGTGGTCGAAGAACGGCACGGTCGTCGCGATGTCCGCCTTGCCGGTTCCGTCGAGATCGAGGGCGACGGACACGGTCGATTCCGATGTCGACCGCTCGCGCTGGGCCTGCCTCATAGTGAGCCTTTCGTCGTGTGCCGCGCCGTCATGTGCGGCGCGGATGCTGCGCTTCCCATTGTCCCAGGGTCACCGCCCGGCTGAGAACCGGGGCGACCAGCGGCGACTCAGTGGGCGCTGAGCAGGGTGGAGGGATCGTCAGCGACAATATCGTTCATCGCGGCGAGGAACGCGGTCGTCTCAGCTTCTGTCCCGGCATTGACTCGGGCATGGTGCGGGATGCCGATGTCGCGGATGAGGATCCCACGGTCGAGCAGCTTCTGCCACAGTTCGGCCGGTTTCGCGATGCCTCCGAAGAGGACGAAGTTCGAATCACTCGGATGGACGGTGAAGCCGAGTTCGGCCAGACGGGCCGAGATCGCGTTCCGGGAGTCGATGAGCCGGTCGACGTTGCCGAGGAGGAGATCGGCGTGCTCGAGCGCGGTGCACGCGAGCACCTGGGTGACGTCGGAGAGGTGGTAGGGCAGGCGGACGAGGCGGAGGGTGTCGATGAGTTCGGGGGCGGCGATCGCGTAGCCGAGCCGCAGACCCGCGCACGCGAACGCCTTGCTCATCGTCCGGGAGACGACGAGACGAGGGCGGCCTGCCAGCAGGGTCATCGCCGAAGGCAGCGCCGGGCGGGAGAACTCGGCGTACGCCTCGTCGACGATGACGATGCCCGAGCAGTTCTCGTACGCGGCCTCGATGACATCGAGGCCGAGCGAGGTGCCCGTCGGGTTGTTCGGGGTGCAGAGGAAGACGATGTCCGGGTCGACGCGGGAGACTTCGGCGGCGACCGCCTCGGCGGTGAGTCCGTAGTCGTCGTCGCGCTCGGCATGGATCCATTCGGCACCGGTGCCCGTCGTGATGAGCGGGTGCATCGAGTAGCTCGGGGTGAAGCCGAGTGCGGTGCGGCCGGGACCGCCGAAGGCCTGGACGATGTGGGAGAGGACCTCATTCGAGCCGTTGGCGGCCCAGATCATCTCAGGATGCAGCTCGACGGCCGTGCCCGCGCGCTCGTTGACACCGGTCAGATAGTCGACGAGGTGCTTGCGCAGTGCCGTGAACTCACGGTCCGGGTAGCGGTTGAGTCCGGCCAGATGAGTGTCGACGGCCGTGCGCATCGCCTCGACGACGACGTCCGGGATCGGATAGGCGTTCTCGTTGACGTTGAGCTGGACCGGCACGTCGAGGTGCGGGGCGCCGTAGGGCTCACGCCCGACGAGGTCGGAGCGGACTGGCAGAGACTCGATGTTTCCCACACAGCGATTTTAGCGCTGGGGGACGTCGAGGCTCTGGCCGGGGTGGACGACGGGCGAGGACAGGTGGTTGAGCTCGACGATGTCGGCGACGACGTCGCGGGTGTCGCGGTCGAGGCCGAGGTTCGAGGCCACCGTCCACAGCGACTCGCCCTCGCCGACGACGACGGAGTCCGCGGCCACGCCGATGACCTCGTCACCGCCGACCGCCTCGGCGGTGAACGTCTGGGTCGAGAAGAAGAGCGTGCCGCCGACGATCGCGAGGGCGCACACGGCGGTGCGGAGCAGACGCACGGCACGGCGGCCGCGGTTGGTCAGATGCAGTTCCTGATTCATCACAGACATCGCATTTACCTCTTTCTTCGTACGATTCCACCCGCAATGGGTAGAACGTCTGTTCTATTCAACACATCATTCGAACAAATGTCCAGTCCATCTCGAACATTTATGAGACAATGAGAGAGAACCAGCGTTGTTGATCGATATCGAACAACCATCCCAGGCGGCACTGACACGAGGTCTCTCGAGGCGGTTCAACCGGTGGGAAACGGCGGGATTAGAACGAAGGGGAAAGAGCAATGGTGCAGAGCAAACGAGGCAGAGGCAGGCCGCGCAACGAGGACGTTGCCAGCGAGATCGCCGCGGCCCGCAGCGAAGAGGACGAGGTCGAGATCCCTGACGGTCCGACCGGGGCCGGGGACTTCCGTCTCTCCCCCCGACAGCGGCTCGTCCTCGAGACGATCGAGCGCGCCGTCGTCACCAACGGCTATCCGCCGAGCATGCGCGAGATCGGCGAGGCGGCGGGTCTCGCCTCGCTCTCGAGTGTGGCCCATCAGCTCTCCCAGCTCGAGCGGCTCGGCTACGTCCGCCGCGACCCCAAGCGCCCGCGGGCGATCGAGGTCGTCAATCCCTTCGAGGAGGAGGAGGCCGAGCGCGCGAAGTACGAGGAGCTCGCGAACAACACTGTCCAGGTCCCCGTCGTCGGCCGCATCGCCGCCGGTGGTCCGATCCTCGCCGAGCAGGAGGTCGACGACGTCTTCTCCCTGCCCACGCAGGTCGTCGGCTCCGGTGAGATGTTCCTCCTCAAGGTCGTCGGCGATTCGATGATCGAAGCCGCGATCTGCCACGACGACTGGGTCGTCGTGCGCAAGCAGCACACCGCTGACAACGGGCAGATCGTCGCCGCCCTCCTCGACGGCGAAGCGACGGTGAAGACCCTCAAGCGCAAGGCCGGGCGCCAGTGGCTGCTGCCGCAGAACAAGGACTACGACCCCATCGACGGTACGTACGCCCAGATCATGGGCCTCGTCGTCGCCGTCATCCGCCGGCTCTGAGGTTGGGTTCCTCGCGGGCCTCTGCGGGTGGGCTCGCCCCTCGCCGAGGCGGCTGACCGGAAACGCGAATGCCCACGACCGTTGGTGGTCGTGGGCATTCGGCGTGTCTGGGGCGCCTCGGCGGTGGGGGCAAAGGTGTCTGGGGCGAGTCGGCATGCTCCGGCAGGCGGGTGACGGCTGGCGTGCGTGTCGCCGCAGGCCTCGCGCTCTGCCGACCGGCACCTCGAGCGACTAATCATCCCCGTGCACCGGGAGGTTTTGGCGCTCCGGGTGCGAGGTGCGAAACTGCGCGGAGGTTTTGTCGCTACGGGGAGGTTTTACCGCCGAGGGGAGGTTGTGCCACTGCAAGGATGAATGGCCGCCTCGGGGATGACACGAACCGCCCCTATATGCCCGTCATGGAGTCGGCAGTCGAATAGCCCTCCGTCCACTCCCCGTCATGGAACAATGCGACCAGGGTGAACACCATGGCGAGACCGCCCAGAACGAAGGCCACGATCGGCCAGACGTTGAGATATGTGGCACCCATGAGCAAGCCGATTCCCCCTCCGGCGAGAAGGACGACACCCGAAAGGAAGCACGGCAGCCAGTATTTCCGATAGGGCTTCTTCTTCCGCTTGCGGGCCATGGCGCGAACTTTACCACCCGGCGGCGGGCCATCACCCCTTCGCGGCGTCCTCGTCCTTCGTCGCGGCCAGGCGCCCGAGTGCTGTGCGCACGACCGCCGGATCCGTCGTCGGCCACATCTGCGGCATCGAACTGACGAGGTAGCCGGCATAGCGGGCCGAGCGCAGACGCGAGTCGAGGACCGCGACGACGCCCTTGTCCCCCGTCGAGCGGATGAGCCGCCCGGCACCCTGCGCCAGCCGCAGCGCCGCATGCGTCGCGCTCACCGCCATGAATCCGTTGACCCCGCGTCGATCGGCGTCCCGCGCTCGGGCCTGCATGAGCGGGTCGTCGGGGCGCGGGAACGGGATCCGGTCGATGATGACGAGCCGGTTCGTCCGGCCCGGCACGTCGACGCCCTGCCAGAGGGACATCGTCCCGAACAGGCACGCCTCGTCGTCGGCGGCGAACCGGGAGACGAGCGACGGCAGACCGTCGTCGCCCTGGAGGAGGATCGGCAGATCGAGCCGGTCGCGCAGGTGCTCGGCCGCGGCGTTCGCAGCCGCACGCGAGGAGAAGAGTCCGAGCGCCCCGCCCTTCGAGGCTGTGACGAGGGCTTCGAGTTCGGCCAGTGCTTCCTCGCTCAGCCCGCTGCGACCGGGTTTGGGCAGGTGGGAGGCGACGTAGATGATGCCCTGCCGGCCGTAGTCGAACGGCGATCCCACGTCGAGGCCGTCCCACCTCGGCGAGTCGGGGCCGACGAGACCGAGCGAGGCGGCGACGGCGTCGAAGTTCCCGCCCAGCGACAGGGTCGCCGAGGTGGCGACGACGGTCGACTCTTCGAAGATCCCGTGCCGCATCGTTCCGGCCACGCTCAGGGGCGCGACGACGAGGTTCGTCGTCTCCCGCTCGCGGAAGGTGCTGCGGCTCAGCCACACGACGTCGTTCTTGCCGGGGTCGCAGAAGCGTTCGGCGAGTTCGAAGATCTCCTGGCACCGCGCTTTGGCCATCTGCCGGCCGGCGTCGGCGTCCTCGCTGCGGCCGCCGATGTCGTTGATGATCTGGCGGGCGGAGTCACGGATCTGCGTGAGCGCGAGGGCGAGGGGTTCGGGCAAAGAGAGCATGAGCCCTTCGCTCACCCCGGCGGTCGCGCGTTCGAAGGCCGCCGAGGCGGTGTCGAGCATCGCGGTCACGCCGTCCTCGACCGTGGTGTGCTTGCGCACCGCCGAGGTGGCCGCCGAGAGCATGCCCGTGTTGATCTGGCCGGACAGGGCATTGGTCACCCGGTCCTTGAGCTCGTGTGCCTCGTCGATGATGATGACGTCGTGTTCGGGCAGGACGGCGTTCTCCCCGAACGCGTCGATCGCGAGCAGGGCGTGGTTGGTGACGACGATGTCCGCCTCGGCGGCGGCGTTGCGGGCCTGTTCAGCGAAGCATTCGGTGAAGAGCGGACAGTTCGAGCCGAGGCAGTCGAAGGCGTTGACGGAGACCTGCGCCCACGCTTTGTCGCTGACGCCTGGGATGAGGTCGTCCCGGTCTCCGGTCTCCGTGGTCTTCTCCCACGTGCGGATGCGTTGGATCTCCTCGCCGAGGCCCGACCGGTCGGCGGGCTTCCGTCCGGCGGCGGCATCGGCGCCGAGGTCGAAGAGCATTCCCTCGTCCTCGTCGGGGTAACCGCCGGCGAGTTTGTGCTTGCACACATAGTTCCGCCGCCCCTTGAGCAGGGCCGCCTTCGGCAGCGGGTCGAGGGACTTCTTCACGGATTTGAACAGGCGCGGGAGGTCACGGTGGATGATCTGCGTCTGCAGGGCGAGCGTCGCCGTGGAGACGATGACCTTCCCACCGGTGCGGCTCGCGTACTCTGCGGCGGGCACGAGATAGGCGAGCGATTTGCCGGTTCCGGTGCCGGCCTGGACGAGGAGGTGGATGCCCTTGTCGAGCGACGAGGCGACCGCCTGCGCCATCTCGGTCTGACCCTCACGGGTCGACCCGCCGATGGCGCCGACGGTCGCAGAGAGCAGGTCGGCGACCGAGCTCACTCGCCGATGACCATGTCAGGCCGGCGGAACTCCTCGAGTTCGGCGGCGAGCTCGGCCGGGACCTTCGCGTGCATGCCCGTGCCGCCCTCACCGTGCTCTTCGTGATCGACGGTGCCCAGCGCATAGATCTTCGAGACGAGGTCGCCGCGCTCGTAGGGGATGAGCACGGAGACTTCGATGTTCGGAGACGGCAGCTTCTCCTCGATCGTCTCGACGAGGTCGGCGATGCCCTCCCCCGTCGTTGCGGAGACGAACCGGGCGCCCGGGTATTCGGCGCGCAGAGCCGTGACCACGGTCTCGTCGGCGAGGTCGACCTTGTTGAAGACGAGGAGTTCCGGGATGTCACCGGTGTCGACGTCCCCGAGGACCTCTCGGACCGCGCGGATCTGCCCCTGCGGGTCCGGGTGGGAGGCGTCGACGACGTGGAGGAGGAGATCGGAGTCCGAGGCCTCTTCGAGCGTCGACCGGAACGCCTCGACGAGCTGGTGGGGCAGGTTGCGGACGAATCCGACGGTGTCGGTGTAGGTGAACGTGATGCCGTCGGAGGTCCGGGACTGTCGCACCGTCGGGTCGAGAGTCGCGAACAGGGCGTTCTGGACCATCACCTCGGCGTCGGTGAGCCGGTTGAGCAGGGACGATTTGCCGGCGTTCGTATAGCCGACGATCGCCACGGAGGGCACATGGTTGCGTGCGCGGTTCTTCCGCTTCGTGTCCCGGGCGGGCGCCATGCCGGCGATCTGGCGGCGCAGCTTCGCCATCCGGGTGCGGATGCGGCGCCGGTCGAGTTCGATCTTCGTCTCACCGGGACCACGTGAGCCGATGCCGGCACCGCCGGCGACACGGCCACCGGCCTGCCGGGACAGCGATTCACCCCAACCGCGCAGACGCGGGAGGAGGTATTCGAGCTGGGCGAGTTCGACCTGCGCCTTGCCCTCACGGGACTTCGCGTGCTGGGCGAAGATGTCGAGGATGAGCGCGACGCGGTCGACGACCTTGACCTTGATGACATCCTCGAGTCCGCGCCGCTGGCTGGGCGCGAGTTCGGAGTCGATGATCACGGTGTCGGCGCCGACGGCTTCGACGATCTCCTTGAGTTCGGCGGCCTTGCCGCGGCCCAGATACGTTCCCGGGTCCGGCTTGTCGCGGCGCTGGACGATCGCGTCGAGGACTTCGGAGCCTGCGGTCTCAGCGAGGGCGGCGAGTTCGCGGATCGAGTTCTCGGCTTCGTCGAGGGTCGTGTTCCACAGTCCGGCGAGGACGACGCGCTCGAGCCGGATCTGTCGGTATTCGACCTCGGTGACATCTTCGAGTTCCGTCGAGAGGCCCGCGACGCGGCGCAGGGCGGCACGCTCGGCGAGGTCGAACTGCGATTCCTCGTCAGCGGCGGCTTCCTTCGGGCTCAGCGCCTGGGCACCTCTGGCGAGGACACGATCGAGCATCGCTTCCCGACGCTCTTTGTCAGTGGACGTCATTCATTCCTTTGTTCGTGGCAACTGCTGTACACGAAGTACAACGCACATGTGCGTCCATCTATTCTCCCACAGCCGTTTAGACTGAGACGGTGTCGGACCACTATTTCACCGAGAGCCCCTCGAGCCAGGCCAAACGCCGCGAGATCACCCTCGATCTCGCCGGTCGCACCGTGGCCCTGGAGACGATGAGCGGGACCTTCTCCCCCACCCGTCTCGACCCCGGCACGGCGGTGCTGCTCAAGCATCTTCCCGATCCCGAACCCGGCGACCTCCTCGATCTCGGGTGCGGTTGGGGTCCCATCGCCCTCCATTCCGCGCTCCAGGCCTCCGACGCCGAGGTGGATCTGCGGGTGTGGGCCCTCGACGTCAACTCCCGGTCGCTCGAGTCGACCGCGGCGAATGCGGCCCGGCTGGGGATCGACTCGATCCGCACCGTCACCGCCGACGAGGTGCCCGCGGATGTGCAGTTCACGACGATCCGGTCGAATCCGCCGATCCGCGTCGGCAAGGACGTCCTCCACGAGCTCCTCGAGACGTGGCTGCCGCGCCTGGCCTCGGGCGGGCGCGCCGACCTCGTCGTGTCGAAGAACCTCGGCGCCGATTCGCTGCTGACCTGGATCCGCGGGATTCTCGGCGAGGGGTTCACCGCCGAGCGCACCGCCTCGTCGAAGGGCTTCCGGATCCTCACGATCCACAGGGACGCCTGAGCTTCCCCCGCCGACACGGGCTGTTCCAGCAGGTCATCCCCCGCCGAGGCGGTCGCTCAGTCGATCGTGCCCGTGGCCACGAGCACGGCCGGACCCGCGAGGGTGACGGTTCCCTGGTCACCGCCCTCATCAGGGGTGATGCCGATGCGCAGGCGTCCCCCGGGGACGTCGACACGCCACTGCAACGGTGAGGTCGGTCCCGCCCAATGGTGGGCGGCGATGGCCGCCGCGCACGCCCCGGTGCCGCAGGATCGGGTCTCGCCGACTCCGCGTTCGGACACCCGCATGCGCAGAGCGCCTTCGCCTCCGGCGAGGTCGCTGCGGGCCGGTTCCATGACGATGAACTCGACGTTCGACCCTTGCGGGGGCACGGGGTCGAGGACGGGAGCGTCACGGAGGTCGGCTGCGGAAAGTTCGGCCGCCTCGGCGAGGGCGACGACGGTGTGCGGATTCCCCGTCTCGACGGAGAGCCCAGGTCGGGGGACGTCGATGCCGTCGGTGGTGACGAGGGTCTCGGCGGTCTCATCGATCGACCAACGGCCCATGTCGACGGTGTACCACGCGTCCTCGGGGCCTCCGGGGGCCGACGCCGTCGACGGCTCGGTCTCGCCGAGGGCCGGGTTGAGGGTGATGCGCACGGTCTTGACGCCGTCCCGGGTGCCGACTTTGATCTCCTCGCTGTCGGCGGGGACCCGGCTGGTCTCGAGCAGGGCATGGGCGAAGACGCGCACCCCGTTGCCGCACATCTCGGAGAGGCTGCCGTCGTGGTTGTAGTAGTCCATGAACCATTCGGCGCCGGCAGCGGCCTGCTCGTCGGCGCCGGGGATGCCGCTGTCGGCGGAGCGGACGATGCGGATGACGCCGTCGCCGCCGAGGCCCGTGCGCCGGTCGGCGAGCAGCGCGACGGTCTCGGGATGGAGGGTGAGGTCGCCGCCGTCATCCTCGAGGAGGACGAAGTCGTTCTCGGTGCCGTGGCCCTTGTGGAACCGGGTGCCGGCGAGTGCGGCGAACGGGGTATTCATGACTCCAGTCTAACGATGTCCAGGGCCCGGTCGAGCTTCGCCCCCGCCTCGGCGACTCCGGAGTCGATCCAGGTCACGCGCGGATCGCGCCGGAACCATGTGTCCTGGCGGCGGGCGAACTGGCGGGTGCGCACTATCGTCGATTCCCGGGCGGACTCGGCGTCGATGGCACCTGCGAGGTAGTCCTGGATCTGCGCGTAGCCGATCGCCCGCGACGCGGTCTTCCCGCGGGCGAGCCCCTGGTCGAGGAGGGTGCGGACCTCGTCGACCCACCCCGCGTCCCACATCAGACCGACGCGGGCGGCGATGCGCTCGTGCAGAGTGCTGCGGTCGAGGGCGAGGCCGATGTGGATCGTCGGTTCGATCGCCGTGTACTCAGGCAGCGACGCCGTGAAGGGCTGCCCCGTGAGCTCGATGACTTCGAGTGCCCGGACGATGCGGCGGACGTCGTTGACGGTGATCTTCTCCGCAGCCGCAGGGTCGAGGGAGGCGAGCTTCGCGTGGGCGGCCCACCGGTCGGCGTCGACCTCGGTCTCGAGGCGGGCGCGCACCTCCGCATCGGTGCCGGGGAAGTCCAGGTGGTCGGTTGCGGCACGAGCGTAGAGACCCGACCCGCCGACGAGGATGGGCCGGTGTCCGCGGGCGCGGATGTCGGTGATCGCGGCCCTCGCCTGTTCTTGGAAGGTCTGGACGTTCGCCTCATCAGTGACGTCAAGGATGTCGATGAGGTGGTGCGGGATTCCGCGGCGTTCGTCCGGCGGCAGCTTCGCCGTGCCGATGTCCATCCCGCGGTAGAACTGCATCGCATCCGTGTTGACGATCTCCCCGCCGAGGTGCGCGGCGAGGTCGAGGGCGAGATCGGACTTCCCCGTCGCCGTCGCTCCGACGACCGTAATGACGGGTGGGTGCTCGTGGGTCTCGGCGTGCTCGCCCATCTCAGTACTCGATCTCGGCGCAGAGGGTGCGGACGTCGTGGACGGTCGTGTCGACGATGATGGTCGTGCGGTGACGAGAGGTCGTCGTTGTCGTACCGAGCGCGCGACCGAGGAGGTCGAGGTCGGCGTGGACTGCCGCGGCCTTGCCGACGAGGTCGCGCAGTCGCTCGAGGTCACCGGCTCGCACGGCGTCGACGACGGCGGTGTCGAATTCGCGTGCCCCGGCCACCGGTGCCAGCGGTGAGTCCGCCGAGGCGGCCGCGGAGAGGTCGATCGGGATGAGGATGTCGTCACTGGAGCCCAGCGGTCCGATGGTCACGCCCGCATCATGCGCGTGGAGAGACGCGACGCTCAGTCCCGGGTGGGCGGTGACGCAGTGCTCGCGCTCGGCTTCGTCGAGCTCGGTCGCTGCCTCCACCCAGTCCGCCCCGTCGAGGCGTTTGCCCGTGCGGGTGTCGATGCCGCGGTCGATGCCGAACCCGCCGAGGCCGAGGAGTGTCGGGAGCATGTCGACGGGCAGGGCCCACCGGTCGGCTGAGGTCAGGGTCGCACGGATCCCGGCGCGCACCTCGGCGACGGACTCTGTCTCGGAGAGATCGACGTCGGGAAGGAGAACGGGGGCTGAGGGGATGAGCGCGAGGCGGCCCATCTCAGCTGCGGGGGCGGATCGTCGGCATGCCGAGGACCGTGGCACCGCCGGCCGATGAGCCAGGGCTCGGTGCGCCGCACGAGTCGGCCTGGGCGCGGTCGTAGGCGTCGCCGGCGCGGGAGGGGCGCACGCTGTACCCGGTGTCGGCGAGGAGGAAGTAGGGTTTGGCGTCGGTGACGGTCGCGGTGACGAAGTCGCCGGGTCGCGGTGCCGGTGTGCCGTCGGGAAGTCCGACGTGGACGAGGCGGTTGTCGGCGGCGCGACCGCTCAGGCGCGGGGAGTCGGCGCTCGGCAGACCGGTGACGAGGACGTCGACCTCGGTGCCGATGAGGGCCCGGTTCTCCTCCCACGCGATCTCGTCCTGGAGGGCGATGAGGCGTTCGAAGCGCTCCTGGACGACCTCTTTGGGCAGCTGGTCGGGCATCGTCGCGGCCGGGGTTCCCGGGCGGATCGAGTACTGGAAGGTGAAGGCCTGGGAGAAGCGGGCCCGGCGGACGATGTCCATTGTGCCTGCGAAGTCCTCCTCGGTCTCGCCGGGGAAGCCGACGATGATGTCGGTAGTGATCGCGGCGTTGGGGATGCGGTCGCGCACGGAGTCGAGGATGCGCATGAACCGGCTCGTCCGGTAGGAGCGGCGCATGGCTTTGAGGATCCGGTCGGACCCGGATTGCAGCGGCATGTGCAGCTGCGGCATGACGGTGGGGGTCTCGGCCATCGCTTCGATGACGTCGTCGGAGAACGCGGCCGGGTGCGGGCTGGTGAAGCGGACACGTTCGATGCCCTCGACGTTGCCGACGGCGCGCAGGAGCTTCGCGAACGCGCCCTTGTCCCGGAATTCGGCGCCGTAGGAATTGACGTTCTGGCCGAGCAGGGTGACTTCGACGACGCCGTCGGCGACGAGGGCTTCGACCTCGGCGAGGATGTCGCCGGGACGGCGGTCCTTCTCCTTGCCGCGCAGGCTCGGGACGATGCAGAACGTGCACGTGTTGTTGCAGCCGACGGAGATCGAGACCCAGCCGGAGTGCTGGGATTCGCGACGGCTCGGCAGAGTCGAAGGGAAGACGTCGAGGCTTTCGAGGATCTCGACTTGGGCCTCGTCGTTGTGGCGTGCGCGTTCGAGCAGCGCGGGCAGGGATCCCATGTTGTGGGTGCCGAAGACGACGTCGACCCAGGGGGCCTTCTTGACGATGGTGTCGCGGTCCTTCTGCGCCATGCATCCGCCGACGGCGATCTGCAGACCGGGGTGCTGCTCCTTGACCTTGGCGAGGCGGCCGAGGTTGCCGTAGAGACGGTTGTCGGCGTTCTCGCGCACCGCGCACGTGTTGAACACGACGACGTCGGCCTGGGATTCGACATCGGCGGGAACGTATCCGGCGTCGTCGAGGAGTCCGGACAGGCGTTCGGAGTCGTGGACGTTCATCTGGCAGCCGTAGGTCTTCACCTCGTAGCTGCGCGGGTGAGCGTCGGTGGCGTGCGGGGCGTCGATGAGTTCAGTCATGGCCCCACCATTCTACCGCCGTCGAGCACGCCACTGTCTCCGGCTCAGGTCTCAGCGAGGACCTCTCGAGTGACCTTGAGGCAGATCGTCGAGGAGAAGCCACGGCGGGCGAGCATCCCGAGGATGCGACGCTCGCGGACCTCATGGGCGAGACCCCGGGTCGAGCGCGCCTTCTTCTCGGCGACCTCGCGGGCGAGGTCCTCCTCGCCGTCGACCTCCTCGACGACCACGGCGATGGTCTCCTCGTCGATGCCCTTCTTCACCAGCTGTCGGCGCAGGGCCGAACGGGAGAGCTTCCGGCTCTCCCGCTGGGCTTTGGCGAACCGCTGGGCGAACTGGGTGTCGTCGAGGAGGTTCGAGCGCTCGAGCTTCGTGATGAGGCGGTCGGCGACCGCAGGGTCGATGTCGCGGCGCAGGAGCTTCTCGCGCAGCTCGGTCGACGAGTGGTCGCGCATCGCGAGCATGTTGAGCGCGGTCCTCTTCGCCTTCGCATACGCCTCGGCGAGTTCCGGAGAGTCCGCGAACGGCTCGTCGGGCACGGTACCGGCCGACTCCCCCGCGCTGGGACCCGCGCCGGGCACTCCCTGAGCGGAACGTGCCGAACCCGGCCCCGCCTCGGCGGATTCGGTCGAACCCACCGCACCCTCGGAACCGGTGCCCGACGTCTCCTCGGCGTCACCGGCGTCGAGTCGCGCGAAGAAGCCCGTCCCGCCGGCGGCCTGTCGAGACTCGAGGTCCGACAGGGCCCGGCGAAGGTCGGTGAGCGTCGTCGGGTCCTCGCTCATGGCCTCACGAGACCTCGACGTCGTCGGACTCCTCAGCGGCAGGAGCGTCGGCGGGATCCTCGTCGACCTTGATCAGCCCCATCTTGTGCTTGATCTTCAGCTCGATCTCCTCGGCGAGGCCGGGGTTGTCGCGGAGGAAGTTGCGGACGTTCTCCTTGCCCTGGCCCAGCTGGTCGCCGTCGTAGGTGAACCACGAACCGGACTTGCGGATGATCCCGTTGTCGACGCCCATGTCGATGAGGCTGCCTTCGCGGGAGATGCCGTGGCCGTAGAGGATGTCGAACTCGGCCTGCTTGAACGGCGGGGCAACCTTGTTCTTGACGATCTTCGCCCGAGTGCGGTTGCCGATCGCGTCCTGGCCCTCCTTGAGCGTCTCGATGCGGCGGACGTCGATGCGCACGGAGGCGTAGAACTTCAGCGCCTTGCCGCCCGAGGTGGTCTCGGGTGAGCCGAAGAAGACGCCGACCTTCTCACGGAGCTGGTTGATGAAGATCGCGGTGGTCTTCGACTGGGCGAGTGCTCCGGTGATCTTCCTCAGGGCCTGCGACATGAGGCGGGCCTGGAGGCCGACATGGCTGTCGCCCATCTCGCCCTCGATCTCGGCCTTGGGCACGAGCGCCGCCACCGAGTCGATGACGATGATGTCAAGGGCGCCGGAGCGGATGAGCATGTCGGCGATCTCGAGCGCCTGCTCACCGGTGTCGGGCTGGGACACGAGCAGCTGGTCGGTGTCGACGCCGAGCTTCTTCGCATACTCGGGGTCGAGGGCGTGCTCGGCGTCGATGAACGCAGCGATGCCGCCGGCCTTCTGCGCGTTCGCGACGGCGTGGAGGGCCACGGTCGTCTTACCGGAGGACTCCGGACCGTAGATCTCGACGACGCGGCCGCGCGGGAGACCGCCGATGCCCAGGGCGATGTCGAGGGAGACCGAACCCGTCGGGATCGACTCGATCGGCTCCCGGACTCCTTCGCCGAGGCGCATGATCGCGCCCTTGCCGTAGTTGCGGTCGATCTGTCCGAGGGCGGCGTCGAGGGCCTTCGACTTGTCGCCGCCGGTGGGGATCTGCAGGTTCTTGGGTGTACGCGCCATGACCTCTCCTAAGGTGTCGTTTCCTGTGAGACCAACGCTAGAAGACGGCACTGACATGAGGACAGAGGAGGATTCTCCCCTGTGGACAGTCGGCCACTCGTGGTCACAGGTCCCGTGATTCGCTCACCAGCATAGCCCATATGGGAACAGGTGTTCGATATATGTCGGCGTGTCGGGCGAAGATCTGTCCGAACCACCAGGCATGCCGCAGCCCCGGATGAGGTCAGAACGGCGTCGACCGGGGCTTCTCCTTGCCGAGGCGACGGGAATCGGGGACGCCCATCGAATCGCACACGGCGATCCAGATGTCGCGGGGTTCGATGCCGCGACGGAACGCCTCGGCGGCGGTGATCGACCCGATGCTGCTCAGGGTGAGGTCGGTGTGGAGTGAGGCCGCGCGAGCCTCACCGAACTCCTCATTCATGAGGGTCCAGTAGAGGGTGTGGCGCATTACGGCTTGGCTGCCAGCCGCGGAGACGGATATCCGCCGGGGTGTCCGAGGATCTTGTCCGAGAGCTCCTGCGGGATGGTGTCCGGGATCTCGACGCCCTCTGCCAGGGCGAAGCGATCGGAGACCTCGGTGAGCAGCGCCGAGACGGGGAGATCGAGGGCTTCGCAGATCGCCGACAGGAGTTCGGAAGAGGCTTCCTTCTGTCCGCGTTCGATCTCGCTGAGGTAGCCGAGCGAGACGCTGGCTCCCGTGGAGACATCGCGCAGCGTCCGTCCCTGACGGCGGCGAGCGGAACGCAGGGCGTCGCCGATTTCAACTCTCAGTAACATTGTGCGTCCCTCCCTTTGCTCGCGCGATCGTGCATTCAACTTTACAGCCCGGCCGCGCGGACGCGCCAACCTGGGCGGGTGAGATCGGGGTATTGCCAGTCCTTTCGGAGAAACCGGCACGGTGGCATTTCAGTGCGTATGTCATGTTGATGAGACAACCGCTGAGACAGGGAACTTATTCCGCGCTCATTCACCGCCGGGACCGAAGGCGAGTTTCGTCGTGAACTCGCCGAGGCGCTCGACCATGGTCTCGACCGTGGCCCGCCGGATCGCCTCCCGGTCCCCCGTGAAGTGATGCTCGAGGACTTCTGCTCGGGAGCCGAAGGCGACAGCCGTGAAGACGAGTCCGACCTCCTTGCCGTCCTGCGGATCGGGTCCGGCGACCCCGGTGCACGAGACCCCGATGTCGGCGATGCAGGCGCGAGCGGCTCCGACGGCCATCTCCGCGGCGACGTGCGGGTCGACGGGTCCGGTCTCCTCGAGACGGTCGGCATCGACCCCGGCAAGGGTCGCTTTGAGGTCGGTGGCATAGGTGACGAGTCCCCCGCGGACGACCGCGGAGGCGCCGGGGACGTCGACGAGAGTGGAGATGAAGCGTCCCGCGGTGAGCGATTCCGCCGAGGCGACCGAGAGTCCCAGCCGCGTGCACGTGGCGATGATGCCCCGGCACGTCGCGAGAAGGTCAGCGGCCATCGTCGGACTGTGACTGGCCCGGAGTGCCGTCATCGCGAGTGCCACCAGGGTTGCGTTCGCCGAGGTTGCCGCCGCTGTCCGCATTGCCGGCAGGTGCGCCTGCCTCCCCCGCATGCGCGGCGCGGGCGAGCTTCGCCGCCTGGATGCAGTAGTCGACGCCGGTGACGATCGTGACGATGATCGCGGCGACGAGGACGAGCCACGCGATGACGAGGAGGACGACGGCGACGACACCGGGCACGAGGAACGCGAGCGGCTTCCACAGGAGCAGGAGGCCGATCGCCACGGTCTGGAGGACGGTCTTGATCTTGCCGCCGCGGGAGGCGGGCATGACGGCGATGCGGATCATGAAGAACCGCAGCACCGTGATGCCGAGTTCACGGACGAGGATGATCACGGGCACCCACCACGGGACCTCGCCGACGACGGCGAGGCCGATGAGAGCCGCTGCCATGAGCGACTTGTCGGCGATGGGGTCGGCGATCTTGCCGAAGTCCGTGATGAGGTTGTACTTGCGAGCGAGGTCGCCGTCGATCTTGTCGGTGAGCATCGCGAGCAGGAACACCGCGAGCGCCCACCACCGCGTCGTCATGTTCTGCCCGCCATCGCCCAGAAGCAAGACGAGGAAGACGGGAACGAGCAGGATCCGCACGACCGTCAGCGCGTTGGGGAGGTTCCAGTTGCTCGGGGCGGCCTCGGGTGGGGTCTCAGCTCGTTCGTTCACACCTCAACCCTATCGGAGACCCCTGGCAATGAGACGGAGCCGACCGCCCATCGTGGGCGATCGACTCCGCAATCGTTATGCCGGCCGCGTCACAGCGGCCCGTGGCCTCAGCGGCCGGTGAGCTGCCAGGCGTCCTCTCCCGAGGCCTCGACGACCTCGAGTCCCGTCTCCGGGTCGATGTCGCCGACCCGCAGATCCTCGGCATGGCCGACGCCGTTGCCGTAGCGGTCCTCCCTCGCCGAGGCGGTCCCCCGACTGTCATCGGACGCACCGTACTCGTCGCCGGAGTCACCGTAGTCGTCGTCGAAGTCCTCGGCGAAGTCATCGGCAGCCGAGGCACCCGCGGAGGGACCTGCCGCCTCGGCGGGTGGGGTCTCCCCCTTGATGACGGCCAGGGTCGCCGGCAGATCCTCGGGGCGGACGAGGACGTCGCGGGCCTTCGATCCCTCGGAGGGGCCGACGATGCCGCGGGACTCCATGAGGTCCATGAGGCGACCGGCCTTCGCGAAGCCGACACGGAGCTTGCGCTGGAGCATCGAGGTCGACCCGAACTGGGTGGTGACGACCTGTTCGGCGGCCTGGAGGAGGAGTTCGAGGTCGTCGCCGATCTCCTCGTCGATCTGCTTCTTCGGCGCCTCGACGGCGACGTCCTCGCGGTAGTTCGGGGTGAGCTGGCCCTTGACGTGCTCGACGACCTTCTCGATCTCCGATTCGTTCACCCACGCACCCTGGACGCGCATCGGCTTCGCCGCACCCATCGGCAGGAACAGGGCGTCACCCTGACCGATGAGCTTCTCCGCACCGGGCTGGTCGAGGACGACACGGGAGTCGGCGAGCGAGGACGTCGCGAACGCGAGCCGGGAGGGCACGTTGGCCTTGATGAGGCCGGTGACGACGTCGACGCTGGGACGCTGGGTGGCGAGCACGAGGTGGATGCCGGCGGCGCGGGCGAGCTGCGTGATCCGCTGGATCGAGGCCTCGACGTCGCGGGGGGCGACCATCATGAGGTCGGCGAGCTCGTCGACGACGACGAGGAGGTACGGGTAGGGCTGGAGGACCCGCTCGGACCCGGGCGGCACCTGCACGCGGCCCTCGCGGACGGCCTTGTTGAACTCCTTGATGTGCTTGAAGCCGAAGTTCGCGAGGTCGTCGTAGCGGGCGTCCATCTCGCGCACGACCCATTCGAGCGCCTCGGCGGCCTTCTTCGGGTTCGTGATGATCGGCGTGATGAGGTGCGGGATGCCCTCGTAGATCGTCAGCTCCACGCGCTTGGGGTCGACGAGGATCATGCGCACCTCGTCGGGGGTCGCGCGCATCATGATCGAGGTGATCATCGAGTTGACGAAGCTCGACTTACCGGCACCGGTGGCACCGGCGACGAGGAGGTGGGGCATCTTCGAGAGGTCGGCGACGACGAATCCGCCTTCGACGTCCTTGCCCACGCCCATGACCATCGGGTGGTCGGTCTTGCGTGCGGCCTTCGAGCGGAGCACATCGCCGAGGGCGACGTTCTCGCGGTCCGAGTTCGGGATCTCGATGCCGATCGCCTTCTTGCCGGGGATCGGCGAGAGGATGCGGACGTCGGCGCTGGCCACGGCGTAGGCGATGTTCTT
Source organism: Brevibacterium sp. XM4083 (assembly GCF_006489205.2). Taxonomy (GTDB): domain Bacteria; phylum Actinomycetota; class Actinomycetes; order Actinomycetales; family Brevibacteriaceae; genus Brevibacterium. The sequence continues at coordinate 73,034 of NZ_VFYR02000006.1, forward strand.
CGACAGCGCGGTGACCTTCTCGACCTTCGTGCCCGCACCGAGTTCGACCTCGTACCGGGTGACCGTGGGTCCGCGGGAGAACCCGGTGACCTGGGCGTCGATCTTGAACTGCTCGAGGACGTCGCGCAGGGCCTCGACGACGCGGTCGTTGGCCTCGGAGCGCTCCTTCGCGGGCGGTCCGGGGACGAGGTAGTCCGAGTTCGGCAGGGTGTAGGTGACGTCGCCGGCGAGGGTGAGCTGTTCGACGCGTTCGGGCAGCTGCTCGGTCGGGGGCGGTGCCGGGGTGTTTGTCGTCGGCACCGGCGCCGAGGCGGCAGCGGAGTTCGCGGTGTGCGCGACGGTCGGCGCGTCCTCCATGCCGATGGCCTTCTTGAGCGCCGAGGCCTCGCGTTCGGCCTTCGTCGGGCGGCGCTCCCCGGGCTTGAACTGGGGTTCGGTCTCGATGACCGTGGTCGCGGCCTCCTCGTCGGAGACCTCCTCTTCGCGGATGTAGGCCTTGTCGTAGGCCTTGTCGGCGAGGTCGTCGTCGACGGGGGTGTCGAGCTCGGGGATCTCGGTCTTCTTCTTCCGGCTGCGGCGCTTGGCGCCCATGACCGGTTTGAGGCTCGAGGTATGGGTGTTCTCGGCCACGAGATCGGTCGAGTTCGCCTCGGCGGTGTCGGCATCCTCGGCGTTCGGGGTCGGCCGGGCTCCGCCGGTCAGGCGCTGGTAAAGCGCGGTGAGCCGGGTCGGGATCGCGCGGACCGGGGTCGCGGTGACGACGAGGAGGGAGAAGAGTCCGAGGAGGACGAGCAGGGGGACGGCGACGTAGACGGTCGTGGCGATGACGAGCGGGGAGGAGATGACGAAGCCGAGCGCTCCGCCGCCGTTGGCCATCGCCTCGCGGGAGTTGACGAAGCTCGGGTTGCCCGCGGCGATGTGGGCGAGTCCGGCCGCCGAGAGGAGCAGCAGGACGATGCCGATGAGGATCCGGTTGTTGCCGCGGTTGTCGTCGCCGCGGAGGAAGAGGCGGATCGCATAGGCGAGGAAGACCACCGGCAGGGCGAGTGCGACGCGGCCGAAGGTGCCTTCGACGACGTTGCGGACCACATCGCTGATCGCGCCGGGGATGTTCCACCATTCGAAGGCGGCGATGACGATCGAGAGCCCGACGAGGAAGAAGGCCGTGCCGTCCCTCTTCGTCGGTGACTGCTCGTCCGGTTCGTCACTGAGGATCTTTCGCGCACGGTTTCCGGCCATGTGGGCCACTCCCCTCCACGCACCGGTGACAACGTTTGTCCCGGGGTCTTCGGTCCCCGCTTGTCCGGAACCGCCCTTCGCCTTGGAGGCCGCCTTAGAGGCAGAGCGCTTTCCGGTACCAGAAGCGGGGGAAGTCGTTCTGGTCGCCATGCTCCATATCCTAGGGCGATTCGGCGCGCGGGGCCTGCAAATCCGGAGGTCTCGGCGCGCCTTGAGGGTCGTGTTGCTTCGACGCGGTGATCCGACAAAAACGCGGTCTGCTAACCGCGTTTTTGTCGGATCACCGCGTCGGTGTTCGGAGGGGCGTCGCGTCACCGCGTTTGTGTCGGATCACCGCGTCGGTGGCTGCTCGTCGTCGGGGCCGCCGAGGCGGTCGCCGGGAGAACTGGTGCGCGCGCTCGGGTGCATGGCGACGAAGACCGCCCACTCGCGCGCCTCGGCGCCGTCACTGCGGGCAGCGGAGTTCCGGGAGCGGAAGTCCTCGAGCAGGTCCTCGAGTCGCTGCCGGAACTCGTCGACCTCCTCAGCGGTGAGCATCGCGGCCATCCGACTCATCGTCCGCTCCTCATACGGAGCTGCCGAGAACTCCGCGGAGAACGCATCGATCATCGGGTTCGTCACGTCACCGGCGTCGATGAACCAGCTCTTGCCGGTCGCGAGGTACGGGATCTCCCGTGCGCCGCGGCGACCGCGGCGCACCTCCTGGGCCGCGAGGAACCCGGTGTCGGCGAGCATCCGCACGTGGTGGAGGGAGGTCGCAGGATTGAGCCCGGTCGCCTCGGCGATCTCACGGTTGGTCAGCGCCTCATTGAGGCACAGGCGCAGGATCCGGAGCCGCACACTCGAGGCGAGCGCCTTTGCCTCTGCGTCGGTGGCGTCGCGGCGCTCGATCGCCACGGCGACACGCTCGGCGTCGCGGGTGGGGCGCTCGGCGTCGCGGGTGGGGCGCTCGGCGTCGCGGGTGGGGCGCTCGGCGCCGCGGGTCAGGGGCTCGCTGTCGCGGCCAGTGCTTGGCGGTGGGCCTTCTCGCCCCTCGCCAGGCATTGCCGGCTTCGCGTTCATGGCGTCTCCGCATTCATGCCGTCAACGCTAGCCAACGGTTGAGAGAAGTCAATCACTTCGTAATGGGGCATTGTCCGCCGAGCGCAGTGGTGTCAGACTACTGATTGAGAGAACTCAATCACTGCTGTGATTCCCGCTGACTCGAAGAAGAGCCCATGAGCACAGACGACGCTACTGATCCGCCGACTACACCGGTGCCGACGACACCGCCCCCGATGCCTTCACCGCTGCCCGCACCGGCCTCTCAGTCAGAGCCGGCGGAATCGTGCCCGAGCACCACTCCCCCGGACTCACCGTCGAACGCAAGCACGTCGTCAAGCAGCATGCCCCCGACAGCACCGTCGAGCGACACTGCGACACAGACCGAGCCAAGGTCCTCACCCGCGGACAGCGCTCTGCCGACTTCGTCGTCGAGCTCTGGCTCTCCGACCGGACCACGCTCTCTGTGGCGCCACCACGACTTCCGGCAGCTGTGGATGGGCGACACTGTCTCCGTCTTCGGCAACCAGCTCGTCCTCTTCGCCCTCCCTCTCATCGCCGTGCAGCTGCTCGAGGCGAACGCGTTCGAGATGGGCGTCCTCGCCGCGCTCGAGAACGCCGCCTTCCTCCTCATCAGCCTCCCGGCCGGCGCTTGGGTCGACCGGATGCGCAAGCAGCAGGTCATCGTCGCAGGCGATCTGCTCCGCGCCGCGTTCCTCCTCACGATCCCGCTCGCGTGGGCGCTCGACCTGCTCACCATGGTCCAGCTCTGCATCGTCGCAGCATGCGTCGGCGTCGTCACCGTCTTCTTCGACGTCGCGAACCAGTCCTATCTGCCCGAGATCGTCGCGGGCGACCAGATCGGCGACGGCAACGGCAAACTTCAGGCGAGCCAGCAGACCGCCCTCGTCGTCGGCCCCTCGACGGCGTCAGGACTTGTCGGCCTCATCGGCGGACCACTGACGATCGCGGTGACGAGCGTGTGCATGGGACTCTCGAGCCTCTTCGTCAGCCGCATCCGCCACCGCGAAGACACGCCACAGCCCGACAGCAGACCGACGCTCGTCGCCGACATCCGCGAGGGCCTCGCCTTCGTCTTCGGACACCCGCTGCTGCGCCGGATCGTCGCATGCACGGGCCTGTCGAACTTCGCCTCCTCGGCGATCTTCGCACTCCTCGTCCTCTACGCGCTGCGCACCCTCGACCTCAACCAGTTCCAACTCGGACTCGTCATGTCCCTTGGTGCCGTCGGCGGCATCGTCGGGGCACTGAGTTCGTCGTGGGTGCAGAAGGTTATCGGCGAGGGCCGCTCGATCGCGGTCTCGGCGACGCTGTCCGGCCTCACCTCACTCGCCGTCCCCCTCGCCTCCGTCCTCCCGTCGCTGCCGACGCTGCTCATCGGGTGGCTCGTCCTCTCATGCTGCGTCGTCGTCTACAACGTCACGCAGGTGAGCTTCCGCCAGCGGCTGTGCCCGAAGCCGCTGCTCGGGCGGATGAACGCCTCGATCCGCTTCCTCGTGTGGGGTCCGATGCCCGTGGGCGCGTTCCTCGGCGGGACCATCGCGCAGGGGATCGGCATCGTTGCCACACTGTGGATCTTCGCGGGCCTCGCCGTGCTCTCCGCCCTGCCGGTGCTCATCTCCCCGCTGGTCGGGATGCGCACGCTCCCCCGCGAACTCGACGCCCTCGCCGACTCCACGACGACATCGTGACCCCGGCCCCGCCTCGGCGAGGGAACACCACTGGACCACATCGACAACAACGCGGTGACACAACCGACCAGAAACAACAACGCGGTGATCCGGCAAAAACGCGGTCTGCTAACCGCGTTTTTGTCGGATCACCGCGTCGGTGGTTGCGGAGTGTCGGATCACCGCGTCGGTGCCGCCTGATCGCCGGACGACGCCCGCGCCTCAGGCCTCAGGCCTCGGACCTCAGGCCATCTTCGCGTACGCGGGCAGGGTGAGGAAGTCGACGTAGTCGGGGGCGACGGCCACGGAGAGGAAGAGGTCGGTGGCGTCCTTCCAGTCGGATTCGTCACCGGGAAGCTTCGCGACCTCCTCGGCGACGAGCTTCTCGACGAGCTCCCGAGTGACCTTCTCACCGGTGTCGAGTTCGACGCCTGCGTCGAGCCACTGCCACACCTGGGAGCGGGAGATCTCGGCGGTCGCCGCATCCTCCATGAGCCCGTGGATGGCGACCGCACCGTTGCCCTCGAGCCACGCCCGCAGGTACTGGATGCCGACGCTGATGTTCGTCCGCAGCCCCGCCTCGGTGATGGCACCCGGGGTGGACTTGACGTCGAGGAGCTCGGCGGCGGTGACGGAGACGTCCTCGCGCTTGTTGTCGATCTGGTTGGGCTTGTCGCCGAGGGTCTCGGTGAAGACCTCCTTGCACAGGGCGACCATGCCCGGGTGAGCGACCCACGAGCCGTCGAAGCCGTTGCCGGCCTCACGGGACTTGTCCTCGCGGACCTTGGCGAACGCCGCCTCGTTGGCCTCGGGATCCTTGGCCGGGACGAACGCGCTCATGCCGCCGATCGCATGCGCCCCGCGCTTGTGGCACGTGCGCACGAGCAGCTCGGTGTAGGCGCGCATGAAGGGCACCGTCATCGTCACGTCCGAACGGTCGGGCAGGAGGTAGTCGGAGCCGCGGGAGCGGAAGTTCTTGATGACGGAGAAGATGTAGTCCCAGCGGCCGGCGTTGAGGCCCGCGGAGTGCTCGCGGAGTTCGTAGAGGATCTCCTCCATCTCGAACGCCGCCGGATAGGTCTCGATGAGCACGGTCGCGCGGATCGTACCGCGGGCGAGGCCGAAGGAGTCCTCAGCGTGCTCGAAGACCTGGTTCCACAGGCGCGCCTCGAGGTGGGACTCCATCTTCGCAAGGTAGAAGTACGGGCCCTTGCCCTTCTCGATCTGGAGCTGCCCGGCGGTGGCGAAGTAGAGCGCGAAGTCGACGAGCGACCCCGAGGTCTCCTCACCGTCGACGAGGATGTGCTTCTCCGGCATGTGCCACCCGCGGGGGCGGACGACGATCGTCGGCAGCTCCTCGTCGGGGGCGAGCGTGTACTCCTTGCCCTCGGGCGAGGTGAAGTCGATCTCGCGGGTGAGGGCGTCGAGGAGGTTGATCTGACCGCCGATGACCGAGTCCCACTGCGGGGTGTTCGCGTCCTCCTGGTCGGCCAGCCACACCTTCGCGCCCGAGTTGAGCGCGTTGATCGTCATCTTCTTGTACGTCGGGCCGGTGACCTCGACGCGACGGTCCTCGAGGCCGGGCGCAGGCGGGGCGACCTGCCAGGTCTCGTCCTCGCGGATCTCCTTGGTCTCGGGAAGGAAGTCGAGGTCGGCGCCGTTCGCGATCTCCTGCTGGCGCACCCGTCGGGCCTCGAGACGCTCGAGGCGGTCCCCGTTGAATTTCCGGTGCAGCTCGGCGATGAGCTCGAGCGCCTGCGGGGTGAGCACCTTCTCCGCCCCGTCGGGCAGCTCGCCCCTGATCTCCATCCCTGCGGGAACGTCGAGGTTCTCGATATGAGCAGTCATCGGTGGTTCTCCTTCTACAGCACCTCTGCGGTGCGTCGAGTATCGCTGGCAACGGGGTTTGACCGGCGAAACTTTCACATCGTGAAATTTATTGTTCACACACCGAAAAGACTATGACGTGATCCACGTCTCGTCAAACCTCTGCCGGAGCCGTGTCCGCACACCCCCTCGCCGAGGCGGGACCACCCCGAGTCGCCCCGTTCCCGGCGTCGGCGTCGGGGACCCCGGACGGGTGCCCAGCACCGGGGGGCCGCGTGCCTGCACCCCGCGTCGGGGACCGGGGGCGCCGGTCTCCGCGTCGGGCGAGGCGGCGCGGTTCTCAGTGACTGTGGCCGTCGCGTCCGAGCGAGGTCACCGGCGCCGCGCCGTGCCGCGTCCACTGGGGAACCGGGCGAGATGTCGGGCCCCATGTGGCCCGTCCCGCGTCGTCGGTGCGCCAGTACCATCCGACCGGCGACCCGCGTCCGCCGACGGGCGATCCCGCGTCGGGGACCTCAGGCCAGTCCTCGGGCACGTCCTCCCACCCCTCGCGCCGACCCAAGGGAGTCATGTCGAGGAGACCGAGGAACCCGGTCACCGGTTCGACACCCCGTCCGGTCGTCGAATACGTGAGGAACACCCGGTCGCCTCGGCGAACGAAGCTGAGCAGGGACCCCATGTCCCCACCGAGCGGTTCGTCGAGACCGCGGACGGAGAACCACGGCTGCTCGTATCCCATGAAGTGGACGTACGGGCGGACCTCGGACCACGCCCCGGAGGTGAGGACGGCGAAGGAGACGCCGCGGGCGTTGAGGTAGACGGAGTCCTGGAGGCTCCATGCCACGGCGGTGCAGCCTTCGCACTGACCCTGGTGGGGTGCGCCGTCGTACCACATGTGCTTGTAGACGATGAGTTCGTCGCGGCCGTCGAAGAGCTCGCGGAAGGCGACGGCGCCGTCCTCGCCATGGACCTCGGCGTCACCGTCGATCTCGACCATCGGCAGGGTGCGACGGGCGGCGGCGATGGCGTCCGCCTCGGCGGTGTGGGCCTTCTCCCGGTCGAGCAGCCGGGCCCGGGCGTCGCGCCACGTGTCGGCGTCGACGACCTCGGGCAGGCCGGGAATCGTCTCGTCTGACTCTCTGGGGATGAACGTCATGAGCTCCGACTCCTTCGTCAGCCGCGGGCAGCCGACTGCCAGCGGTGCGCTGTGTGCGAGCGAGCGGCCCACGCCCCTGGTGGAGGTCCCCAGCCGGAGTTCTCCGGGTGGAGCTCTCCCGCCGGAGATCGTGTGACGCCCGACACTGACGACATTATCGGCCCTGGCGAGCCGACTCAAGACCCACAGGCGACCTTGGCGTCCGGACCAGGCCGGTTGGGAGGATGGGCTGGCGGCCACGGTGACGGTCGGGCGGGCACAGCTGGGCCGCCTCGGCGGGGGGGGTGGGGGCCGCCTCGGAGCGGGTGGGTGAGTTGCCTCGCCGGGGATGGCCGGGCCGCATCGGCGGACACGGCTGGGCCGCCTCGGCGGGGGGCGGCGGGCCACCTCGGCGGACCGATGACGCCACCCGACCGATCGACCTCACCCCGCCTCGGCGAGCGGACTGCACCCTTGACCAGGGACATCGGTCCGGGCAAAGATGACACCAGAGGCCGTGCCCACCGCGGCTCCCCTACCAGTGGCAGCGTCGCCACGGATCGGAACGACGATGGACAACCTTGCCGTGGCCGCGCTCCTCGCGCTCACCCCGATCCTGCTCGCAGGCGTCCTCCTCATCGGCTTCCGCTGGCCGGCGAAGTACGCGATGCCGATCGGACTCATCGCTGCAGCCCTCGTCGCGAACTTCGCGTGGCAGATCGAATGGGTGACGATCGCCGCCTCCGTCGTCCAGGGCCTGCTCGTGGCGATCGGGCTGCTGTGGATCGTCTTCGGCGCGCTCCTCCTGCTCGCGACGATCACCCGGTCCGGGGCGATCGAGACGATCCGCGCAGGATTCGTCTCGATCTCCCCCGACCGGCGGGTCCAGGTCATCATCGTCGCATGGCTCTTCGGCTCCTTCATCGAAGGCGCCGCGGGCTTCGGCACTCCGGCGGCCGTCGTCGCTCCGCTCATGCTCGCCCTCGGGTTCCCCGCGATCGCCGCTGTGCTCGCCGGGCTCATCATCCAGTCGACGCCGGTGAGCTTCGGTGCCGTGGGCACGCCGATGGTCGTCGGCATCGGCACCGGCCTCGCGCAGGAGGACGGGAGCATGTCGCCTGACGTCGCCGCCCGCGCCGCCCAGCTCGGACTCGACCAGTCGCAGTTCGTCGCCCACACCGCCGTCCAGGTCGCGCTCATCCACGCGGTGTGCGGCATCCTCATCCCGCTGCTGCTCGCATGCCTGATGACCGGGTTCTTCGGGGAGCGGCGCCGCTTCGCCGACGGGCTCGCCGTCGCACCGTTCGCGATCTACTCGGCTCTGGCGATGATCGTGCCCTACCTCCTCGTCGCGAGGTTCCTCGGCCCTGAGTTCCCCTCCCTGCTCGGCGGCCTCATCGGGCTGGCCATCGTCGTCACCACCTCCCGGATGGGCTTCCTCATGCCGAAGCAGACCTGGGACTTCGCGCCCCGGTCGATGTGGCCGGCCTTCTGGATGGGCACCGTCGACCCCGCCGACGAGGCCGCCCACCTGCAGAAGAAGATGTCACTGGCCCGAGCCTGGGCGCCCTACCTCATCGTCGTCGCCCTCCTCCTCATCACCCGCAACGTGCCCCCGATCAAGGAGTTCCTCAACGGGCCGGCCGTGATCAAGATCGAGGGGATCTTCGGCACCCCCATCAACCAGAACATGGATCTGCTCTGGTCGCCCGGCGCGATCTTCGCCCTCGCGTGCGGACTGACCTACCTCATCCACCGAATGACGAAGGAGCAGATCGGGTCGTCGTGGCGGATCGCCGGTGGCCAGATCGCCGGGGCCGCCGTCGCCCTGCTGTGCTCCCTGCCGCTCGTGCGCGTGTTCATCAACTCCGGGTCGGACTACAACAACGCGGGCCTCGATTCGATGCCGGTCACCCTCGCCGAGGCGGCCGCCTCCACCGTCGGCGACGCCTGGCCCTTGCTCGCCCCCTTCATCGGGGCGCTCGGCGCATTCGTGGCGGGATCGAACACGGTCTCGAACATCATGTTCTCCCAGTTCCAGTTCTCCACCGGCGTCGCGATCGGTGCGGCCTCGCCGGAGACGGTGGTGGCCGCACAGGCCGTCGGCGGGGCGGCGGGAAACATGGTCGCCGTCCACAACGTCGTGGCCGCCTCGGCGACGGTCGGTCTCATCGGGCGCGAGGGCGAGCTCATCCGGCGCACGTCGATCCCCATGCTCGTCTACGCGCTCACTGCCGGGGCTCTCGCATTCATTGGCATCAACGGCCTGGGCGCGAATGCGGGCACGGTGGTGCTCAGCGCGGTCGTCGTCGGCCTCATCGTCCTCGTCGTCCTCGCGCGGAAGTCGGCAGGAAAGCCGCTCGTCGCGAACGCCTGACGTGGTGGGCACTGGGCGCGAGCGGGCGCTCAGCCTGACGCCGGCGGGCGCCGGCACCTCTCTCACCCCGCGACTTGAGGACCCGCAGTGTCGATTCGGGTGTCCAGAATCGACACTGGGCGTCCTCGACTCCGGGCAATCCGCCCGCCATGCCGCCGCACACACGGCCCGAAACGGCAAAAGCGCGGTGAACCGACACTAACGCGGTGAAATCACCACGCGCGTGTCGGCTCACCGCGCTCAAGCAGCACCCAGCGGTCGCCGACAAGCGACCGGCCGCGGGCGACCGCGCAGATCCTCAGACGATGACGACCATGGGGACGATCATCGGCTTGCGCCGCAGCTTCGAGGACACCCAGCGCCCGACCGTGCGGCGCACGACCTGCTGGAGCTGGTACTGGTCCGTCGTACCCGACTCGAGGGCCTCCTCGACGGCCTTGGTCACCTTGGGGATGATCGAGTCGAAGACGGAGTCGTTCTCGGCGACGCCGCGGGCATGGATCTCAGGGCCGGCGATGAGCGTCTTCGTCTGCGAGTTCACGGCGAGGAAGATCGTCACGAAGCCCTCACCGGCGAGCACGAGACGGTCCTTGAGGTCCGCCTCGGTGATCTCACCGACGGACGAACCGTCGACGAAGACGTAGTTGCAGTCGACGGCACCGACCACCTCGGCGTGGCCGTCCTTGAGGTCGACGACCCAACCGTCGTCAGCGAGGACGATGTTGTCGGGGTCGACCCCGGTCGCCTCGGCGTGGCGGGCGTTGGCGAGCAGGTGTCGCCACTCGCCGTGGACGGGCATGACGCCGCGGGGCTTGACGATGTTGTAGCAGTAGAGGAGCTCGCCGCCGGACGCGTGACCGGAGACGTGGACCTTCGCATCGGCCTTCGAGATCACCTTCGCGCCGAGCTTCATGAGGCCGTTGATGACCTTGAACACGGAGTTCTCGTTGCCGGGGATGAGCGAGGAGGCGAGGATGACGGTGTCGCCGTCGCCGACCTCGATGCGGTGGTTGCGGTTGGCCATGCGGGAGAGCGCTGCCATCGGCTCGCCCTGGGACCCGGTGCACATGAGCACGACCTGGTCGTCGGGCAGGTCGTCGACGTCCTTGATGTCGATGAGCACGCCCTTGGGCACGTCGAGGTAGCCGAGGTCGGCGGCGATCTTCATGTTGCGCACCATCGACCGGCCGACGAGGGCGACCTTGCGTCCGTGCGCGCTCGCGGCGTTGAGCACCTGCTGCACGCGGTGGACGTGCGAGGAGAACGAGGCGACGATGATGCGGCGCTCGGCGTGGCCGAAGAGGTTCTCGAGCACCGGGCCGATGTCCTTCTCGAGCGCGGTGAAGCCGGGGACCTCGGCGTTCGTCGAGTCCGTCATGAACAGGTCGACGCCCTCCTCGCCGAGGCGGGCGAAGGCGCGCAGGTCCGTGATCCGGCCGTCGAGCGGGAGCTGGTCCATCTTGAAGTCACCGGTGTGGAGGATGTTGCCGGCACCGGTGCGGATGAAGACGGCGAGCGCGTCGGGGATCGAGTGGTTGACGGCGACGAACTCGAGGTCGAAGGGCCCGAGCTGGTCGGTGTCACCGGCCGCGACGACGCGGGTGATCGGCTTGATCCGGTGCTCCTTGAGCTTCGCCTCGATGAGCGCGATCGTCAGCTTCGAGCCGAGGATCGGGATGTCGGGCTTGCGCTTGAGGAGGTAGGGCACGGCTCCGATGTGGTCCTCGTGGCCGTGGGTGAGGACGAGGCCGACGATGTCGTCGAGGCGGTCGTCGAGGTAGGAGAAGTCGGGGAGGATGAGGTCGACGCCGGGCTGCTCCTCCTCGGGGAAGAGGACGCCGGCGTCGACGATGAGGATCTTGCCGTGGTATTCGAACACGGTCATGTTGCGCCCGACCTCGCCGAGGCCGCCGAGGGCGACGATGCGGACCGCTTCCGGGTCCATCTTCGGCGGTGGACCGAGCTCTTGGGTCAATGCGTTATTCACTGAGGTAACCACTCCTGGTCAGTTGGGCGGTGACGAACGCCGTCTGCTCCTCATCTGCTGGGAGCAGCGGCATCCGGGTACCGCGGTTGGTCAGTATTCCCTGGGCCTGCAATGCGGCCTTCGCCGAGATCACTCCCGGCATGTGGTTCATGAGGGCGTCGACGACGCCGGCGGTCTCGTAGCTCAGCCGCCTCGCTGTGTCGAGGTCGTTGTCGTAGACGGCCTGGACCATCGCCGCGAAGCGGTCGGAGCACACGTGTCCGGCGACGGAGACGAGTCCGAGGGCGCCGATGGCCAGTAGCGGAAGGTTGAGGGCGTCCTCCCCCGAGTAGTAGACGAGGGACGATTCGGCCATCACCGTCTGCGAGGCGAAGAGGTCGCCCTTGGCGTCCTTGACCGCGAGGATGTTCGGGTGGTCGGCGAGTCCGAGGAGCGTCTCCGTCGTGATCGGCACCCCGGAGCGACCGGGGATGTCGTAGAGCATGACGGGCAGGTCCGTGGAGTCCGCCGCCGCCCGCATGTGCGCGGCGATCGCCGGCTGCGTCGGCTTCGAGTAGTAAGGGGTGACGACGAGGAGGCCGTCCGCGCCGGCGGCTGCCGAGCGCTCACTGAGGTCAACCGTGTGCGCGGTGACATTGTTCCCGGTGCCGGCGATGAGCTTCGCGCGGGTGCCCACGGCACCGCGGACGACGCGGAGGAGTTCGATCTTCTCGTCGTCGGTCGTCGTCGGGGACTCCCCCGTGGTGCCGGAGACGACGAGCATGTCGTTGCCGAGGTTCACGAGGTGGTCGGCGACCTTCTCCACGCCCGCCCAGTCGATGGTCCCGTCGTCGTTGAACGGAGTCACCATTGCCGTGCCGACGGTGCCGAACGCTTCGATCGCGGCGGTCGCCGCACTGTCCCCGAGAATCGCCATGGAACCAGGATACCGCCGCCGCCCTCACCTGCGGGGAACCGGTCCAGGCGCGCCGAGGTGGTCGGCTGAGACGCAGATCACATAGGCTGTGCTCACGCCCCGTGACGACTGCACCGAAGGAGAGTTCGATGAGCCGCACACGCATCCGCGATTTCCACGACGACGACCTCGACGGGATCGTCCGCCTCTGGGAGGCGGCGCAGGCCTCCCCCGCCGCCCCCGTCTATTCGCTGCCCGAGGTCATCGCGTCGTGCCAGAACGACCATGCCGTCGTCGCCGTCCGCGGTGAGGAGATCGTCGGTGCCGCCGTCGGCCGGGCCGCGCACGCCCAGGGGTGGATCGTCTTCTTCCATGTCCTCGCCGAGGTGGCCGATGAGTCCGGACAGGGTGAGCACGCCGAGGCGGGGCTGCTTGACGCCCTCGAACGCCATTTCATGCCGCTGGGGCTGGGGAAGCTCTCGATCCTCGTGCCTGAGGAGTCCCCGGCGTTCGCGGGGCTCGAGTCCAACGGCTTCCAGGTCCGCTCGCAGCTGCGCTATCTCGAACGGCAGATGCCGGTGCAGCGGCGCGAGCTCGATCTGCTCCGCAGCGTCGGCGGCCGCATCCTCCCCCGCCATCTGTGGGATGCGGTGAGCGGAATGCAGGAGGAGAAGGACATGCTCGAGGATCGTCTCGTCGTGCCCCTGTCCGAACCCGACCTCGCCGATCACTTCGGTGTCGTCCCACCACGGGCGGTCATGCTCTTCGGTCCTCCCGGCACCGGGAAGACGACGTTTGCGAAGGCGGTGGCCTCCCGTCTCGACTGGCCGTTCGTCGAGCTCTTCCCCTCCCGCCTGTCCGGGGAGCCCGGTGGGGTGGCCGCGGGTCTGCGGACCTCGTTCGAGCAGATCGGCGAGCTCGAGCATGCGGTCGTCTTCATCGACGAGGTCGAGGAGATCGCCTCGAAGCGCGGCGGCGAACCGCCGTCGCCGACCCAGGGGGTGACGAACGAGCTCCTCAAACAGGTCGCGGAGTTCCGGGACCGGGAGGGCCGGCTGCTCATCTGTGCGACGAACTTCGTCCGGGCCCTCGACGCCGCATTCCTCCGGCATGGCCGCTTCGACTACGTCATCCCCATCGGCCTGCCCGACGAGACCGCCCGGCACGCCATCTGGTCCCGCTACATCCCCGACCACGTCATCGGCGACATCGACGTCGACGCACTCGTCGATGCCAGCAGCGGGCTCACCCCGGCCGACATCGAGTACGCGGCCAGACGGGCCTCGCAGGAGGCCTTGGCCGCCTCGCTCGGCAAGGACCGGGTGCCCATCGACGCCCGCACGGACGTGCTCACGACGGAGAACTACCTCGACGCGCTGCGGGCGACCAGGGCGACCGTGTCCGAGGAGACGGCCCGGGAGTTCCGCGACGACGTCCAGACCATCGCCAGGCTCTGACAGCGGGGCTCGGCCAGTGCCGGACTGAGGCCCGGGGCGAGCCGCGTCAGTGCAGCGCTGATGCCAGGGTGAGCCGCGTCACCGGTGAGCCGCCGCTGCGGCGTCGACGCCGAGGAGCGACGCGGCCGTCGCTTCGAGCGACGTGCTCATCCGGTCGGGTCGCAAGTCGGTCCGTCCCGCCGCGACGGCGAGATCGAAACCGTCGATCTGCGCGATGAGGGTGTCGACGATGAGGTCGATGCCGATGCGCGGGGTGAAGGAGCCCTCGGCGATTCCCCCTGCGATGAGATCACGGAGGTGGGTCCGCCACCCGGCGAACACCTCGGCGACGGAATCCTTGAGAACGGGACTGCGGCGGGATGCGGCGACGAGTTCGACCCAGACGATCGCCCGCTGCTCGTGGGACCCGACGGTCGGGACGGCGGCGAAGGTCGACCGGAGCCGCTGCCATGCGGTCCCCGATCCGCCGGAGAGGTCCGCGATCGCCGCGATGACGGCTCGGCTGTGGGCGGAGAACGCCTCGACGAGGAGGTCGTCGCGGGAGGCGAAGTAGTACTGGACCGTGCCGACGGAGACTCCGGCACCGGCGGCGACGTCCTTCATCCGCACGTTCTCGGGTCCGCGCCGGACGATCTCGTCGATCGTCGCCTCGAGGATCGCCGAGCGTCTCGCGGCAACCTCGGCGGGGTCGAGCTGAGGTCGCGGGCTCACGCTCCGACCGCCTCGGTGCGGGAGAGGTTTGTCGCGGCGACGAGCCCTTCGTAGACGGCCTCTTCGACGGTGCGCGGGGCCAGGGCATCGCCGATGACCGTGACGTCCGCTCCCCTGAAGTCGAGGTCCGGGGTGGACGAACGGGGCGCGGCGGAGACGAGGGTCGCCGTCACCCCCGCGACCTCGTGGACGATCTCGCACAGCGTCGACTGGAGGTAGCCCGTGTCCTCGTCGATGCCGACCAGGCGCGCGTCGGCCAGGAACTCGACCCCGGCCCGCATCGCCTGCGAGACGAGCAAGGTGCGCGTGTACTGCTGGATCGCTGCTCCCGCGAAGTTCGCGGCGGTGGCGAGCGTGACGGGCCGGCCCGCCTCGGCGAGGCGCAGCGCGATTCCCAACCCGATCCAGTCGCCCTTCCAGTCGGCGACGAGGATGCGCCCGGTCGGCAGGGTCGGCTCCTCGGTGAGGTAGGTGCGGGCCCCGATGACGAGGGCGTCGTCGGCGATCTCGAGAGCGGGCATCCGCTCGACGGCGCCGGTGGCGACGATGACATGATCGGGGGCGAGATCGTCGAGGACGTCCTGGGTCACCGGCGTCGACGTGCGCAGCTCGGCTCCGGCGCGGGCCGCCTCGGCGGTCAGGTTCGTCGCGGCCCCACCGAACTCCGCCCGGTACGGCAGGGTCTGGGCGAGCAGGACGGCCCCGCCGAGGTGGGGCTTCGCTTCACAGACGACGACGTCGTGTCCTGCTTCGGCGGCGACGGCGGCTGCCTTGAGACCGCCCGGTCCCCCGCCGATGACGAGGACGCGCTCGGCCCGGCGCACGCGCGGGCGGGGCAGGAAGGTGAGCTCGCGGCCGGTCTCAGGGTGCTGGATGCACGAGATGGGCACGCCCATCTGGAAGTGGCCGATGCAGGCCTGGTTGCAGCCGATGCACGCGCGGATCTCGTCGACGGCGTCGCGCGCGGACTTCTCTGCGATGTCCGGGTCGCAGATCATCGCCCGGGTCATGATCGCCATATCGGTGCGGCCTTCGGCGATCGCCGCTTCGGCCTCGTGCGGCTGGTTGATCCGGCCGGCGACCATGACCGGCCTGTCGGTGACCTTCTTCACCTGTGCGGACAGGGTCGTCGCGTATCCCGGGTCGATCTGCATCGAGGGGACGATGTGGACGGCGCCCTGGAGGGTCGAGGAGTCCCCGGCGGTCACGGAGTAGTAGTCGAGACAGTCGAGGGCATCGAGGTGGCCGATGAGGTCGAGGATCTCGTCGGCGACGAGGCCGTCCTCGGTCTTCTCCTCCCCGGAGATCCGCAGGCCGACGACGACATCGTCGCCGACTGCGGCGCGGACGCCCTCGACGACCTCGGTGAGGAAGCGGCGTCGGTTCTCCGGGGTTCCGCCGTAGTCGTCGGTGCGGGTGTTGATGCGCGGGTTGAAGAACTGGATGGGCAGGTAGCCGTGGCTGGCGACGATCTCGACGCCGTCGATGCCGCTCGAGGCGATCCGCGCCGCGGAGTCCGCGTACCCGGCGATGATGTCCTTGACCGTGGCGGTGCTCAGGGCTTCGGGGACGACTCTGAACCGCTCCTCCGGGACGTCGCTCGGAGCGACGGCACGGGGTGCCATGCCCTGGTCGCCGTCCATGACCTCGCGGCCGGGGTGGAAGAGCTGGGCGAAGATCGTCGCGCCGTGGCGGTGGACGGCCTCGGCGACGGCGCGATAGCCGGGGATCGCGGAGTCATCGGTGGCCATGAGGACGTGGTTGGTGTAGCGGGCGGTCTCGTGGACGCCGGAGACCTGGAGGACGATGAGTCCGCAGCCTCCCTGTGCCCGGGCCTCGTGGTAGGCGACGAGGTCGGGGCCGATCTGCCCATGGTCGGCGAGGACCGTGTCATGACCGGATGAGACGATGCGGTTTCGGATGGTCCGAGGACCCAGGGTGATCGGCTCGAAGAGGTGCGGAAAGAGGTGAGACATGGATCGTCCTTGATGCATGCGGGTGCTGACCCGTAATTCATATCACGGTATGGATAACCGCGGAAGAGGTGTCTCGTCTCTGTGTGCCGCGCGGCCAGGGCGGGCTCGCCGCGCGGTCAGGGCGGGCTCGCCGCACGGTCAGGGTCTGCTTCGGGAAACGGTCAGAGCTGGCTGCCGGGTACGGCGAACGCGTCGCAGCTGCCGAGGCCCTCGTTGTAGCCGCTGGTGAACCAGCGCTGACGCTGCTCGCTCGTGCCGTGCGTGAAGCTTTCGGGGTTGACGAAGCCCGACTGCTGTTGGATGTAGTCGTCGCCGACGACGAATGCCGCGTTGAGGGCGTCGTCGAGCTGCTTCTGCGTCGGCGGCTCGAGGTACGGAGTGCCGTTGTCGTCGGTGAGCGTGGTGACGTCGCCGAGCCACGCTCCGGCGTAGCAGTCGGCCTGAAGCTCCGTGCGCACACCGTTGCTCTCCGGTCCGGTGCCGTTGTTCGGGTACTTCTCCATCGTGCCGGTGATGTTCTGGATGTGGTGGCCCCACTCGTGCCCGACGATGTAGAGCTGCGCGAGGTCGTCGGCGGAGGCGCCGAACTGCTGGCGCATGACGTCGAAGAACGACGGGTCGATGTAGACCCCGCGCTCGGGTGGGCAGTAGAAGGGGCCGACCGCGTTCGAGGCTGTGCCGCACTGGGTGGGTGTCTGACCGTCGACGATCGTCAGGCGCGGCGGGGTGTACCCTTCGACATTCTGCGCCCAGTAGTCGTCGAGGACGACCTGTGCGCCGGCCATCCGGCAGTCGGTCGAGCGGTTGGCGTCCTCGCCGGTGTCGCACTGGAGCATCGCCGCTTCGTTCGAGGTTCCCTGCTGCTCGCCGCTGTCGAGCATCGTGCTGCCCATGAGCCCTGTGAGGTCGACGCCGAGGAGGGGACCGATGAGGAAGACGAGGAGGCCGACCACACCGACACCGCCTCCGGCGATCGCCGTATTCCGGCCGCGGCGGCTCGTCCGGTTGGTGCTGATGTCAGCGTTCGGGTTGAAGGTCATGGCAATAAGATACCCAACGTGCCCTGATATCTGGGCAACCATGTGAGAATCGTTCCATGAGCACTCAACCGGCGACCACCTCGGCGGGGATCCTCGCCCGCCTGAGCCCCCACGGTCGCCTCGTCGGCCTCGATGCCGCCCGCGGACTCGCGCTGCTGACGATGATGATCACGCACATCTTCCCCCTCACCGATGAGGCGATGCCGACGTGGGCGACGGTCTTCTCCGGTCGGGCCTCGGCGCTCTTCGCGGTGCTCGCGGGGTGTTCGCTGGTGCTCTCGACGCGGAGCACGCTGGCTGCGACCGGGCGTCTGCGCGACGTCGCGCCGGGTGTGCTCGTCCGAGCGGCCTCGATCATCGTCATCGGCCTGTTCCTCGGTGCGATCACGACGAACCTCGCCGTCATCCTCGTCAACTACGGGGTGATGTTCGGCATCGCCCTCCTCTTCCTCCGCCTGCGGGCCTGGGCGCTGTTCACGCTCGCCGGCGTATGGATGGTGGTCAGCCCGATCGTCTCGATGTGGCTGCGAAGCAGCTTCGGCCTGGAGCCCTCATACCTGCCGATGTCGTGGACCGACCTCGGATCCCTGGAGAACGCGGCACTCGAACTCGTCCTCACCGGGTACTATCCGATCCTCCAATGGATGGCGTACATCCTCCTCGGCATGGCGGTGGCGAAGATCGACATCGGCAAGCACCTCACTGCGCTGTTCGTCGCAGGAGTCGCGCTCTTCCTCATCGGCCGCGGAGCGTCGTGGCTGCTCCTCAACGTCGCCGGCGGCCTGCAGGAGCTCGAAGCCGTCGCCGCGGCCAGCGGCGCCGACCTGACAGCGGCGCTGTACGTCAACAGCTACGGCGTCACCCCGCCGGACTCATGGTGGTGGCTGGCGATCGCGGGACCGCATTCGGCCACGCCCTTCGACCTCATCTCCACCGCCGGCACTTCGCTTGCGGCGATCGCCGTCTGCCAGGCCGCCGCGATTCTGCTGGGTAGGCGGTCATGGCTCCTCGCTCCCCTCAGCGCACCGGGGTCGATGCCGCTGACGGTCTACGCCGCTCACGTCATCCTCGTCGAGATCACGCACCCGTACTTCCAGCCCGCGCCGATGGTCGAGTCGGGCGACCCCGTCAAGCTGACGACGGAGTACGCCATCCATGCGGTGAGCTTCATCGTCTTCGCGATCGTGTGGAAGCTCTTCGTCAGCCCGCGCGGACCGCTCGAAGGGGTGATCGCCTCGCTCGTCAAAGCGGTCAGTCCGAAACGACCGGAGCGAGAGGAGTCCCGCGAGGGGTCCGGCGGAGTCTGAGCCGCGAGGCCTGAGCCCTCGGAAACCTCCGTGCAGACGTCAGTCCCGACGCGCAGGCTTCAGGCCCGGCCAGTCCGCTCCATCGTGATCGCCTTGCGCATCGTCGACCGGGCTCGCCTGCGGTCGCCGCTCGCGTCGTAGGCACACGAGAGACGGAACCATGAACGCCAGTCCTCGGGTGCGGCCTCGGCCTCCGACTGGTACTGGGCGAAGGCTTCGTCGGCGGCCTCCTGGACGATCCGGCCGCCCGGTGTGCGGGGCAGGTCGTCGACGGGCAGGCCGCCCTCGGCTTCGAGGATCCGGGCGAGCTTCTCCATGCGCGCGCCGAAGAGGAGCTCCATGATGAGCGCCCAGGCACCGACGACGGGCAGGACGAAGAGCGCCACCCCCATGAGCTTGGGGACGAGGTCGGGTTCGCGGATGAGGATCCACGCCCGCTGTCCCATGATGACGAAGTAGAACGCCAGGAGGACGGAGACGACGATCGCTCCGATCTTCGCCTTCGACATCAGAGGTCGAGCATGTTCTCGAGGCCGTGGATGATGCCGGTGCGGTCCCCGATCGCGCGGACCGCGGTGATGATCCCCGGCATGAACGCCGAGGTGGAGAACGAGTCCGTGCGGATCGTCAGGGCCTCCCCTGCCGCACCGAAGTGGATCTCCTCGGAGGCGGTCATGCCGAGCTGGCGGATGGCGTGGACGTGGATGCCGTCGATGACCGCTCCGCGCGCACCGTCAGGATCGGAGTCGGTGGCGTCGGGAACGGCTGGCAGGTCGGCGGCCTTCCTGGCAGCGGCGATCCGCTGGGCGGTGTGCACGGCCGTGCCGGAGGGGGCGTCGAGCTTGCGGGGATGGTGGATCTCGACGACCTCGGCGGAATCGAAGTAGGGGGCGGCCACCTCGGCGAAGCGCATCGCCAGCACCGCGCCGATCGAGAAGTTCGGGGCGATGAGCACGGCGGTGTCAGGGTGGTCGGCGAGGAGGTCGCGGAGGCGGTCGAGCCGGTCCGCGTCCCAACCGGTGGTGCCGACGACGGTGTCGATGTCGTGCTCGACGAGGAAGCGGACGTTGTCCTCGGTCGCCTTGGGCACGGTGAGCTCGACGGCGACGTCGACATCGAGGTCGGTGAGCGTTTCGAGCGAGTCGGAGCTGCCGAGCGCGGCGACGAGGTCGAGCCCGTCGGCGTCCTTGACTGCCTCGACGGCCTGCGCACCCATGCGCCCGTGTGCTCCGATGACGGCGACCTTCATGTGCGCTCACTCCCTCTGAGAACCTGCTGTGTCCGGACGCATTCGTCCGCAGGACAGTCTAGCGACTCGGGTTCGGTGCCGTTGTCAGCGATCGAGCCGCGCTCAGCCACCTTCCGGGCACTCGGCAACCTCACGCTGGGTTGCTGAGCGCCCCGGAGGGTTGCTCGGATGGCGGGGTCGACACGAGCAGCACACTCAGCAACCGCGACGTTGCGTCACTGCCGAACCGGGAGGCGGCGACCCGGTGACCGCGGATCGCCGGAGAGGCGGGCGCACACCTCAGTGTCGAAGCGGACGCCGTCATAGAGCAGCTTCTCGCGTTCCCGGCCTTCGACGAGGAACCCGGCAGCCCGTGCGACAGCGGCCGACGCGGGATTGTTCACCCGGTAGCCGAGTTCGAGGCGGTAGACGTCGAGCTCGTCATGGGCGACATCGACGAGGGTGCGCAACGCCGACGATGCAAGCCCGCGACCGCGCGCCGAGGCGGTGAGCCAGTACGAGATCCACGCCGTCGAATGCCGCTGTTCGATGCATGAGGCCATGACATTGCCGAAAAGGTCGCCGTCGGCTTCGACGATTGCGAGCGCCCACCCGGTACCGTCGGCTTTCGCAGCGAGCACGCGGTCGAGCCATTCGCGGGCCCCGGAGATTCCGCGGTCGTCGGGGATATTCGATCGCAGCTCAGCGTCGGCGTTCGCGTAGATGTCGACGAGCGCCTCGGCGTCGTCCGTCGACCACGATCTCACGTGCACGGTCATGGTCTCACCCTAGCGGTGTCGACTCCAGCCACCCTCCGGGCACTCGGCAACCTCACGCTGGGTTGTTGAACGCCCCGGAGGGTTGCTCGAATGTGTGCGGGCAGACCGCGATGGTGCCGCTGGTGCTCCGCAGACACGACGACGGCTCGGACTCCGCCATGGAGTCCGAGCCGTCGCGCGAGCGTGATCGCCACCCACCTCATACCCGGTCGGGGCGAGCGCTCAGATCAGAAGGGCCTCAGCCGAGGAGCAGACCCTTGGTCTGGTTGACCGCGCGGTCGAAGCGGGCACCGGCGTCCTCCCAGTTGACGATGTTCCACCAGGCCTTGACGTAGTCCGGCTTGACGTTCTGGTAGTCGAGGTAGAACGCGTGCTCCCACATGTCGAGCTGGAGGATCGGGGTTCCGCCCTGCTGGATGTCCGACTGCTGGTCGTGGAGCTGTTCGACGAAGAGGTTGCCGCCGAGCTGATCGTAGACGAGCACGGCCCAACCCGAGCCCTGGATCGTCGTCGCAGCGGTCGTGAAGACCTCGCGGAACTTGTCGAACGAGCCGAACTGGTCGTCGATCGCGGCAGCGAGCTCGCCGACGGGCTTGTCGCCGCCGTCCGGGGACATGTTCTGCCAGAAGATCGAGTGGTTGACGTGACCGCCGAGGTTGAACGAGAGGTCACGGATGAGCTTGGGCAGGTTCGCGAGGTTGCCGGATTCGCGCGCCTCGGCGATCTGCTCGACCGCGGTGTTCGCGCCCTTGACGTAGGTCGCGTGGTGCTTGTCGTGATGCAGCTCCATGATGCGAGCCGAGATGTGCGGCTCGAGAGCGGAGTAGTCGTAGGGCAGTTCCGGAAGCGTGTACTGCTCAGCCATGTGATTCCTCCTGAAGAGAATTGATGCCCGCCTGGTCCGGCGGCTTCATTTTCGACCCTATATCAGGGCCTCATCTCGAACAACACACCCATCGACCGCGCTATTCCGGTTCTCACGAGAAATGATCGTCGCGCGTCGAGTCGTCGCTCGACGCCTTCTGCCCCGCTCGTGCGCGGGCACAACCCCACCTGTGCCGGATCTCGGCCCCCACCCGTGTGAGGCCCGCTGCCGCGCCTCACACGAGGTTGCGGGAGATGAGCACGCGCATGATGTCGCTCGTGCCCTCCTCGATCTCCTCGAGCTTGGCATCGCGCATCCACTGCTCGACCGGGTGCTCGCGCGAGTAGCCCCAGCCCCCGAGCGTCTGGACCGCCGCCCACGTGCAGAACATCGCCGTCTCCGAGGCGTTGAGCTTCGCCATCGCCGCCGAGGCGGTCACCCGCTGACGCGGCACCGCGGACCCAGCGTCGATCATCCGCGCCGCATTGAGCACCTGCAGCCACGCCGCGTCGATGCGGGCGGACATATCCGCGAGCCGGAACGCCACCGCCTGATGGTCGATGATCGCCTTGCCGAACTGGGTGCGCTCCCGCGCATAGTCACGCGCGTACTCGTACGCGGCCCGCGCGGTCCCGAGTGCCGCCGCCCCGAGGACGACGCGGGAGATGTCGAAGGTGCGCATGAGCCCGTAGAAGCCCTCTCCCTCCCCGCCGAGGCGGTTGGCCTCGGGAACGAAGGCGTCGGAGAGGAAGATCTCCCGGCAGACGATAGCCCGCTGCCCCATCTTCTTCATGGGCGCCCCGAACTCCATGCCCGGGGTGTCCTTCTCGAGCAGGAACGCGGTGACGCCGCGGGAGCGCTGGGCGGGGTCGGTCTTGGCGAAGACGACGTAGAAGTCGGCGAGGCCGGCATTGGAGATCCATGCCTTCTGCCCGTTGAGGACATAGCCGCCGTCGGCACGGTCGGCGCGGGTGATGATCGACGCCGAGTCCGACCCCGACCCCGGTTCCGTCGTCGCCAGTGCTGTGAATTTCGGGTCGTCGCCGGTCAGCGGCCGCAGCCACGCCTCCTTCTGCTCGGGTGTGCCGAGCGCGAGGATCGGGTCGGCGAAGAAGCCGTTCGAGCATACGAAGTTCCCGATGCCAGGGTCCCCGAAGCACAGCTGCTCCTGGACGAGGCACTGGGTGAAGACGTCGGTGAATCCGCCGCCTCCGTACTCCTCGGGGATCATGAAGTCGGTGATCCCGACCTTCGCAGCAGCCCGGAAGATGCCGACCGGGGACTCGGTGTCGGCCTCGTCGACGGCGCGGGCAGCGGGTCGGATCTCCTCGGCGGCGAAGGACCGGCAGAGGTCGATGACGTCGCGCTGCTCGTCGCTGAGCGGCCAGGGGGTGTAGCTCATGGTTCTCCTTCGTCTCGCCCGGTCGGCGGGCGGTCGATCGTGGGGTCGGGGTCGGCCGGGGTGGGTCGCCTTGGGTCAGGGTCGGTCGTTGCGGGTCAGGGTCAGCCGGTACGGGTCAGGGTCCGAGCATGTCCGCGGCGGCGCGGGAGTCCTCGAACAGGTGGATGAGGGTGGGACCGGGACGCTCGACCGCCTCGGCGAGGGCGGCGGCGAGCTCCTCGGCACTCTCGACGTGGACGCCGTGGGCACCCATCGCCGTCGCGAGCGCCGGGAAGTCGGGGGCGGTGAGGACGACGCCGGACGGGACGTCGCCCCTGTCGGCCATCTCATTGCGGATCTCCCCATAGCCGCCGTTGTCGACGATGACGAGGGTGAGCGAAACCTGCGCCTGGACTGCGGCGGAGAGCTCGGCGATCGTGAACATCGACCCGCCGTCGCCTTCGACGGCGATGACACGCGACTCGGGGGCTGCGATCTTCGCCCCGATCCCCGCGGGCAGCCCGTAGCCGAGGGTGCCGGCACCGGCGGGATAGAGGAAACGGTCGCCGTGTCTGGCCCGCCACCCGGTCTGCACGCCGTAGTAGCAGGCCATCGTCGAATCCGCGGCGATGACCACGGGCGACTCCGAGAGCGCGGTGAATGCGTTGAGCCCCTCGCACAGCGGCGCCCAGGGCGCGCCCTCACGGGCGGCGGCGATCGCCTCGTCCCTGAGTCCGACCCGCCACGACCGTGCTGCGTCCGTCGACCCCGCCTCGCGCACCCTTCCCGCCTGGGCCGTCAGTGCGGCGGTCGCCTCCTTGGCATCGGCGACGATCGGGTGGGTGACGACGGCGTTCCTCAGCATCTGCATCTCGTCGATGTCGATGCGCACGACGGTGCCGGGCAGGGGCAGTGGCTGGGGCCAGAAGTCGCTCGGCGCGAGTTCGGTGCCGATCGCGACGACGGCGTCGGCCTGCCCGAGGATCTCCGGCAGCTCCGGGAGGAACCCGATCGCCCCGAGCACGACCGGATGGTCATCGGCGACGGCGCCCTTCGCGTTCGACGAGAGGACGATCCCCGCCCCGAGCGCCTCGGCGAGGTCGATGACCTCCTCCCCCGCCCCGTGGGCCCCGGCCCCGACGATGAGGAGAGGATGCTGGGAGTCGGCGAGCGCCTCGGCGGCGGACTCGATCGCGGACACGCTCACCTGCGGCAGCGGACGGGTCACGGACGGGTGGAGGACGCCGGGGCCGCTCGCCTCGATGAGGTCGAGGGGGATCTCGATGAACGCCGGCCGCGGCCGTCCCGAGCGCATCACGGTGAGCGCCTGACCGACGGCGAGGGAGACCTCGGGCACGCTCGTCACCCGGTGGCTGTCACCGAGGATCGCCTCGATCGCGAGCGCCTGGTTGCGCACCTCGTGGAGGAGTCCGGTGCCGCGGCCGGGGTGGGTCAGCGGCATGCCGGGGCCGATGAGGAGGACGGGGACGGAGTCGGTGAACGACTGGAGCAGCGCGGTGAGCGCGTTGAGCACGGCTGGGCCCGTGGTGGTGACGACGACCGCGATGTCGCCGGTGGTCCGGGCCGCACCGTCGGCCATGTACCCCGCCCCCTGCTCGTGGCGCGGGGAGACGATGTCGATGCCCTCGGCGCTCAGCTGCGCAAAGACCTCGAGGTTGTGGGTGCCGGGGATGCCGAAGACGCGGGTGACGCCCTCGGCCGCCAGTGCCTTGGCCAGGTGGCCGCCGCCGGTGAGTTCGGTCATGCTCGCATCTCCTCTGAAACGTCGTTCGTGCGGTGGACGGGAGCCGCCGCCGTGGAGGCGGCGTCCTCGCTGCCCGCCTCGGCGTCCTCTCCGGTCGCCTCGGCGTCGTCTCCGGTCGCGGTGAGGACGAGGGCATCGACGGCGATGGCGCCGGATTCGGCGACGCGGACGGGGTTGATCTCGACCTCGGCGATCTCGTTGTTCGCGGCGATGAGCCGGGAGACGGAGACGACGACGTCGACGAGGCTCTCGACGTCGGCCGCCGGCCGGCCCCGCCAGCCCTGGAGCAGGCGGTAGCACGTGAGCTGGGTGAGCATGTCGTGGGCCTCCGCGCGCGAGACCGGGGCGAGCTCGAGCCGGGTGTCGTTGTAGAGCTCGGTCTCCGTGCCGCCGGCCCCGACCATGACGATCGGCCCGAAGTTCTCGTCCTGCCGCCCGCCGACGAGGATCTCGACGACGTGATTGCGTCCGTCCATCTCCTCGACGATGTACTCGCCGGCGCCGAGGCGGGAGACCATGTCCTTGTGCGCTGCCTCGAGTGCGGCGAGATCCCGCAGGCCCAGGGCGATGCCCCCGACCTCGGTCTTGTGCGCAGGCCACCCCGCCTTGAGGACGAACGGCGGGGTGAGCTCGGCGGCACCGACCGCCTCGGCGAGGTCATCACCCTCGGCCACGGTCACGGCACGGGGCACCTCAACACCTGCGGAGATGATCGTCTCGCGCGCCGCCGAGTACCCGCGGCCCCACGGGGTGACGGTGCCCGAGAGCTCGAACGCCTCGGCGATCCGCCCCGCATGGGAGGAGTAGAAGGCGGCGCGGGAGAGCACCCGCATCGTCGTGTCGATCGACCGGTAGCAGGGCACGGCGCGGGCCCACATGTCGGCCACGGCCTGGGAGTCCGCACTCATCGAATGGACGAGCAGCGGCTTGCGGTGCTCCATCGCCGCCCGGCCGAGCTCCTCGACCTCGGCCAGCTCCGCCTCGAGGAGCTCGGGGGTGTTCTCCCCGTAGCACCCGAAGTAGCCGCTGAGGACGACGGCGTCGACGCGCTCGTCGGCGAGGAGTTCGCGCACGACGCGGACGTAGATGCCGAGGTCCGACTCTCCTGCCCCGTCGAGGTCGACGGGGTTCTCGACGTGCCCGGCCTCGGGTAGGAGCGCCTCGACGCGGGCGCGCACGGGCTCGGCTACGGGGTCGACGGTGAGCCCGTGAAGTTCGGCGATGTCCGCGGCGATCGCCCCTTGACCGCCGGAGTCGGAGACGATGCCGACCCGACGCCCGCCGGGCAGCCACGACGAGGCGAAGAAGCCGGCGAGTTCGACGATCTCCGAGGGCGAAGCGAGGCGGATCGCGCCGGCCTTCCGGCACGCGGCGTCGACGGCATCGATCGCCGAGGTGAGCGAGCCCGTGTGCGAGCGCGCGAGTCGCTGTCCCGCATTCGACGCCCCGGTGGTGAGGATCATCGTCGGCTTCCCTGCCGCCCGCAGGCGCTGCATCGCCGCCACGAGGGCCGTGCCTCCGGTGAAGGATTCGAGGTAGAGCGCGACCTGGCTCGTGTCCGGATCGTCGACGAGGGAATCGAGGATCTCTGCGGCGCGGACGTCTGACTGTCCGCCGATCGAGGCGAAACGGGAGATGCCGAGTCCGCTGCGCGCCGAGAGCGTGGCGATCTCCGAACCGAGCTGTCCGCTCTGGGTGACCACGGCGAGCGATCCCGGGGTGAAGTGCCCCCACGCGAGGAGGAGCTCGTTGGCGGAGTCGACGAGCCCGAGCGACCCGGGTCCGATGAGACGGGCGCCGGCCGCGGTGATCGCCTCGGCGAGCTCCTCCGCCTGCGGAACCCGGGTCGAGATGATGAGGAAGGCGCGCACGCCGAGGTCGAGCGCCTCGGTGACGACGCCCGCCACGGCGGTGCCGGGGATGGAGACGACGAGGAGTTCGGGCACTTCGGGCAGGTCGCGCAGTCGTGCCCACGTCCGCTCCCCCTGGATCGAGGTTGCGCGCGCATTGACGAGGAAGACCCGGCGTCGTTCCGCTCCGGTCAGCGCTCCGGCGGCGAGCCAGAACCCCCACTTCGCGGGGTCGTTCGAGGCCCCGAGGACGGCGACGCTGCGCGGATCGAAGAACACGTCCACGTCGGACCTACCTCCCGCCCGCTGAAGCTGTGACAGCCTCGAGCTCGACGAGGTTCGCGTCGACCTTCCGCTGCGCGGCGGCGCGCGGGCTGATGCCCTCGTCCTTCGCCGTGGAGAGGACCTCGCTCGTCAGCGCCCCGAGGGTGTCGGTGATGATCTCCCGGCTCTGCTCCCAGCTGCCGTCGATGTCGCCGAATGCGACCCACCACCACCACGCGTTGGTCGCGGAGTTCGCGAGGAAGTCGGGAACGACGACCACACCGCGCGCGGCGAGCAGCTCCTCCGCCTCGGGCAGGACGGGCATGTTCGCGGCCTCGACGATGTACTTCGCTGTGATCCGTCCCGCGTTCTCCGGGGTGATCGCATAGCTCACGGCGGCAGGGATGAGGATGTCGGCGTCGGCGGCGAGCCAGTCGTCGCGGTCGCCGACCTGGTCGCCGGGGCGCAGGGCGTCTCGGGAGACCCCGCCGAAGGGGTCCCGGGTCGCGAGCAGGGTCTCGACGTCGAGGCCCTCGGGGTTGGAGACGAAGCCGTCGGCATCGGCGATGCCGACGACCCGGACCCCCGCCTCGGCGAGGAAGCGGGCGGTGGCCCCGCCCATCGACCCGAACCCCTGGATGACCGCGGTCGCCCCCTCCGGGGAGCGTCCGTCGGCCGCAAGTGCGGTGAGCGCCGCGGTGGCGACGCCGAGCCCGCCGACGAGCTCGTCCTGGGGCATGCCGTCGACGACGGTGTCGAATGCGGCGAGCGAGCGCCTGGCGGAGTCCTCGGGATCGTCCATGAGCTTCTCGACGGCGGCGAGTCCGCTGCCGAGGGCCCGGCGCTCGAGGATCTCGTCGATGTCGTCCTGGCGCACCCCGAGGTCCTCACCGAGCGCCCAGTACGCCCGCATGATCGGGTTGACGGCGACGAGGAAGCGCTCGAGGACGTCCGTGGCACCCTCGGCGCGCGGGTCGAAGTCGATGCCGCCCTTCGCGCCCCCAAGCGGGACGTAGCGTCGGCCGGGCACGAGGTGGATCGCCTCCTTGCGGGTCATCCCTTCGGCGAGACCGCGGACCTCCTCGAGGGTGCAGCCCTCCCGCATCCGCAGCCCGCCGGACGCGCTTCCCCGCACGAGCGTGTCGATGACGACGAATCCGTGGGTGCCGGTGACGGGATCCTGCCAGGTGATGTCCAAGAACATGGGGCCTCCGAGTCTTTAACTGAACCGCGGTTCAGTAACGTCTGAGACCCAGTCTGACGCGCCGGAGGACCGTGCGTCAAGAGTGCGGTGGGAGTGATTCCCCGGGTGCTCTGCCGCCCGGTGCCGCGGACGTGGCATCGCGGGCGAGGAGGGTGTCAGCGAACTCCTCGACCCACGCGAGCATCGTCGCCCGCTCCTCCTCTCCCGGGCCGACCATGAGGCGGACGGAGAGGCCGTCGAGGTAGGCGAGCAGCCGGGTCGCCGCGACCGCGGCAGGCTCCCCCGGGTCCTCGCCGTCCAGGGCGAACTCCCCGGTGGCGACGCCGTCGGCGATGACTCTGGCGAAGACGTCCTGCCATTCCCGGTCGAGGACGGTGAGCGTGCTCTGGATCTCCGCATCGAAGAGCGCCGAGGACCACGCGTCCATCCAGATCGTCCACGCCCGCGTCGACCCGCTGGGCAGGTACCACGCGAGGAGGTCGGACAGTCGTGCCGTCGCCGGGGCGTCGGTGTCGACGATCTCGCGGGCGCGGTTGAGGTCGGACTCGCCGGCGTGGGCGAAGGCGGCCGCGACGAGGGCCTCCTTCGTCTGGAAGTGGTAGATGACGAGGCTCGCGCTCAGGCCGAGGCGCCCGGCGACGTCGGCGACGCGCAGCGCACGCAGTCCGGTCGCCTCGATCTCGTCGACGGTCGCCGCGAGGATCTCCTCCCGGCGCACCGATGCCCGCTTCCGGCCCATTGCCATCCCCTCGACGGATCCTTGCTCAGTCCCGGACGCTGCCGTCCGGTAGCGGGGCGGAGTGCCCCATGAGCGTCCATCGTACTCAACGGTCGTTCAGGCGCGGGACGGTCTGCTCAGATCGCGACGTCGGTGGGAGGTCCGACGAGGGAGAGCGCCTTGGGCTGGCCGAGCAGCTGTCCGGCCATGCCGCTCACCTGCTCCGGGGTGACGGAGCGGATGCGCTCGATGAGGTCGAGCGGAGGTTCGATGGGGATCCCGAAGATCTCGGCCCGAGCGAGGCGATTCATCCGCGCCGCCGAGGATTCGAGTCCGAGGACCATCGAGCCCGAGAGCTGGGAGACGATCTCGTCGAGTTCGCTGCGACTCGGCGCGTGCTGCGCGAGACGGTCCCATTCGCTCAGCGCGAGGTCGAGGACGGCCTGCCCGTTCTCGGGGCTGCATCCGGCATAGATCCCGAACGTCCCGGTGTCGGTGAATTGGCTGGCGGTGGTGTTGACCGCGTAGGCCAGCCCCCGCTCCTCGCGGATGCTCTGGAACAGCCGCGACGACATCCCGCCCCCGAGGAGGGTGAGCAGGACCGAATAGACGAACCGGTCCGGGTGGCCCTCGGGCAGCCCCTCGCATCCGAGCAGCATCCCCAGCTGCTCGGTGTCCTTGGCCGTGTGAGAGCGTCCGGTGAGGAAGTCCGGCCGGGTCCGCGCCGAGGCGGCAGCGTGGGGATGTCCGCCCCCGACGGTCCCCGGGGTGAGGATCTGCGCCCCGCCGAGGCGGTCGGTCGTCTCCGCGTCCCGGGCGACGGTCGTGGCGAAGGCCCCGGTCTCGGCCAGCGCCCGCTCGACCATTCCGACGACCTCGGCGTGGTCGGCTCCCCCGGCGGCGGCGATGATGAGCCGGCGGGGCACGTACGTCGACGCGTAGTGGTCGAGGAGGGTGTGGTGTCCGAGGACGCGGATCTGCTCCTTCGTCGCGCCCACCGGGCGGGCGAGGGGGTGGTCGCCGAAGACGAGGGTGTCGAAGTCCTCGAAGAGGACATCGCCGGGATCGTCGGCGGCCATGGCGAGCTCTTCGATGATGACGCCGCGCTCACGCTCGAACTCGGCGCTCTCGAGGGTGGAGTCCGAGACCATGTCGAGCAGGAGCGCGGTGATGTCGGGCAGGTCGGTGACGAGGCACCGCGAGTAGTAGCAGGTGAATTCCTTCGCCGTGATCGCGTTCGAGTCCCCGCCGGTGCGGTCGAAGGCGGCGGCGATGGCCAGGGCGTCCTTCGTCGAGGTGCCTTTGAAGAGCATGTGCTCGAGGAAGTGGGTCGATCCGGCGGTGTCCGCGGATTCGTCGCGGGAGCCCGCTGCGACCCAGATGCCGATGGTCTCCGAGGCGAGACCGGGCATGTGCTCGGTGATGACCGTGAGACCACCGGGGAGGACGGACCGAGCGATCGGTGCGTCCTCCCCGGTGTGGGCAGACTGGGAGATCAGTTCTCCGACTCCTCGTCCGATCCCTCGGAGTCCTCGTCCTCACCGTCGACGACGGGAGCGAGCGAGAGCTTGCCGCGGTCGTCGATCTTCGTGATCTCGACCTGGACCTTCTGGCCCACGCCGACGACGTCCTCGACGTCCTCGACGCGCTTGCCGTCGTTGAGCTTGCGCAGCTCGGAGATGTGCAGGAGGCCGTCCTTGCCCGGGGTGAGCGAGACGAACGCGCCGAAGCTCATCGTCTTGACCACGGTGCCGAGGTAGCGTTCGCCGACCTCGGGGACCTGCGGGTTGGCGATCGCGTTGATCATCGACCGGGCCGCCTCGGCGGAGGTGCCGTCGGTCGCGCCGATGAGCACGGTGCCGTCGTCCTCGATGCTGATGTCGGCGCCGGTGTCCTCCTGGATCTGGTTGATCATCTTGCCCTTGGGGCCGATGACCTCGCCGATCTTGTCGACCGGGATGTTGACCGAGATGATCCGCGGGGCGGTCGCCGCCATCTCACCCGGGGCGTCGATGGCCTCGGCCATGACGTCGAGGATGACCATGCGGGCCTCGCGGGCCTGCTTGAGGGCGGCAGTGAGCACCGAGGAGGGCAGACCGTCGAGCTTCGTGTCGAGCTGGATCGCGGTGACGAAGTCACGGGTGCCGGCGACCTTGAAGTCCATGTCGCCGAAGGCGTCCTCGGCACCGAGGATGTCGGTGAGTGCCGCGTACGCGGTCTGCTCGCCCTGGTCGGTGGAGATGACGTCGGAGACGAGGCCCATGGCGATGCCGGCGACAGGCGCGCGCAGGGGCACACCGGCCGAGAGCATCGACAGGGTCGAGGCGCAGACCGAGCCCATCGAGGTCGACCCGTTCGAGCCGAGGGCCTCGGAGACCTGACGGATCGCGTACGGGAAGTCCTCACGGGAGGGCAGGACCGGAGCCAGCGCGCGCTCGGCGAGGGCGCCGTGACCGATCTCGCGGCGCTTCGGGCTGCCCACACGGCCGGTCTCACCGGTCGAGTAGGGCGGGAAGTTGTAGTGATGCATGTAGCGCTTCGAGGTCACCGGGGACAGCGAGTCGATCTGCTGCTCGAGCTTGAGCATGTTGAGCGTCGTGATGCCGAGGATCTGGGTCTCACCGCGCTGGAAGAGAGCGGAGCCGTGGACGCGCGGGATGACGTCGACCTCGGCCGAGAGCGGACGGATGTCCTTGAGCCCACGACCGTCGATGCGGATCTGCTCGGTGAGGATGCGCTTGCGCACGATCTGCTTCGTCAGCGCGTTGAGAGCCGCCGCGATCTCCTTCTCACGGCCCTCGAAGCGCTCTCCGAGCTTGTCGAAGAGCTCAGCGAGGAGCTCTTCGCCCGCGGCTTCGCGCTCCTGCTTGTCGGCGATCTGGAAGTTCTCGGTCTGCTTCGCCTCGGCGAGGTCCTTGACGGCCTCGAAGACGTCGTCCTGGTAGTCGCGGAAGACGGGGAACTCGACGGTCGGCTTCGCGGCGAGGTCGGCGAGCTCCTGCTGGGCGCGGCAGAGTTCGGCGATGAAGGGCTTTGCGGCCTCGAGCCCCTCGGCCACGACCTCTTCGGTGGGGGCCTTGGCCCCGGTCTTGACGAGGTCGAGGGCCTGGTCGGTGGCCTCGGCCTCGACCATCATGATGGCGACGTCGTCACCGACCATGCGACCGGCGACGACCATGTCGAAGACGGCGTCGTCGAGCTGCGAGAAGTTCGGGAACGCGACCCACTGGCCGTCGATGAGGGCGATGCGGACACCGCCGATGGGGCCGGAGAACGGCAGACCCGAGAGCTGGGTCGACATCGACGCGGCGTTGATGGCCAGGGCGTCGTAGATGTGGTCGGGGTTGATCGACATCACGGTGACGACGACCTGGACCTCGTTGCGCAGGCCCTTGACGAAGGACGGGCGCAGCGGGCGGTCGATGAGGCGGCACGTGAGGATCGCATCGGTCGAGGGACGGCCCTCGCGGCGGAAGAACGAGCCGGGGATGCGGCCGGCGGCGTACATGCGCTCTTCGACGTCGACGGTGAGCGGGAAGAAGTCGAAGCCCTCGCGGGGGTTCTTACCGGCCGTCGTGGCCGACAGCAGCATGGTGTCGTCGTCGAGATAGGCGACGGCGGAGCCGGCGGCCTGCTTGGCCAGGCGACCGGTCTCGAAGCGGATGGTGTGCGTGCCGAAGCGACCGTTGTCGATCGTTGCGACCGTGGATTCAGGGGTGGTTCCCACGTGATCTCCTTGTTCGGTGCCGAGTCCGGGCGACGGGTGCTCGCCCTGTCGGCGGACAGTGTGGAAGACGCCATGGAATCAGGGCCGGTCATCGATCGGGGCCCACGGAAGGTTCCCTCCGGAGGCCACTACCGAGGACCGAAACGTCCATGGGCGTCCGCCGGTCAGTCTACAGCAGACGCCGATGACGGCCAGTGAGCCTGCTCCCAGGCCCGGAGACGACTCCCAGGCCCGGAGACGACGAACGCCCCGCCGGTGAGGGCGGGGCGTTGGACGAGATCGGATGCGATCAGCGGCGCAGACCGAGGCGCTTGATGAGCGAGCGGTAGCGCTCGATGTCGACCGCCTGCAGGTACTTGAGCAGACGACGGCGCTGGCCGACGAGGAGCAGCAGGCCGCGACGCGAGTGGTGGTCGTGCTTGTGGTCCTTGAAGTGCTCGGTGAGATCGGTGATCCGGCGGGTGAGCAGGGCAACCTGAACCTCGGGAGAACCGGTGTCGCCCTCGTGAGTCGCGTATTCCTTGATGATCTCCTGCTTGGTGGCAGTATCGAGAGCCATGGAGTTCTCCTGACGTATCGTTGCGCGGCGCCGGAACCTGTCTGTTCCAGCCCTATGGGACCGCGGCCGGTGAAAACGGCAGAGATCAGCTTATCAGGTGTGGAGCACCTCGCGCACATCGGCGATGTCCTCGTGCATCTGCGCGATGAGGTCGTCGAGGCCGGAGAAGGCGACCTGACCGCGGATGCGGGCGACGAACTCGAGGACCATGTGCCGGTCGTAGACGTCGAACTCCCCGAACTCCTTGTCGAGCACATAGGCCTCGACCCGACGGTCGCAGCCCTCGAAGGTCGGGTTCGTGCCGACCGAGATCGCGGCGGGGAACGGGTGGTCCTCCCCCTCGAAGCTCGCCCAGCCCGCGTAGACGCCGTCAGCGGGGATGAGGCCCTCGCCGTCGGCGGAGAGGTTCGCCGTGGGGAAGCCGAGATCGCGTCCGCGGGCGTCGCCGTGGACGACGGTGCCCTCGACCCGGTGGTAGCGGCCGAGCTGATCAGCCGCCTCGGCGACATCGCCTGAGATGATCTGGTCACGGATCCGCGACGACGAGTACCGTCCCCCGCGTCCGACCTCGTCGATCGTCACGGTGGTGAACCCGAACTCCTCGCCGAGGCGGCGCAGGGTCTCGATGGTCCCGGCGTTGTCGTGGCCGAAGCGGACGTCGTCGCCGACGACGACGCACCGGCAGTCGAGGCCGTCGACGAAGTAGCGGGAGACGAACTCCTCAGGGGTCTGAGCGGCGAAGTCGAGATCGTAGGGCTGGATGAAGAGGGCGTCGATGCCGGTCTCAGCGATGAGCTGCGACTTCTGGCGCACACTCGTGATCATCTGCGTCGGCGTCTCGGGCTGGTGGACGGTGCGCGGGTGCGGGTCGAAGGTCATCGCGACCGATCGCAGGGAGTGCTCGTCAGCCTCGGCGGCGACGGCGCGCAGCACGGTCTGGTGGCCACGGTGGACGCCGTCGAAGTTGCCCAGGGTGATGACGGTGCCGATGCCGTCCTGCGGGACCTCGTCCAGCCCGTGATAGATCTCCACTCGAGCGCTGCTCCTTCCGTGCACCGACTCAGAGTATCGCAGTGGGATGACGCGTGCGAACCGGTCCTCAGCGGGGCCCTGCATGCGCGCGGAGCGGCCGCAGCGAGTCGGTTTCCGCCCGATCGGTCTGTTCGCGACGCCCCGCCTCGGCTCAGGCGAGGCCGATGGCGAAGGCCGTGCGGGACTTGAGGCTGCCGTCTGCGCGGACCTCGGCGACGGAGACGAGTTCGCCGTCACTGGTCACGGCGACGTCGCTGCCGTCGACCCCGGTCGTCGTCCACGGTCCGGCCAGGGGCTTGCCCTGCATGAGGTCCCTCGCC
This sequence comes from Brevibacterium sp. XM4083, assembly GCF_006489205.2. Lineage (GTDB taxonomy): Bacteria > Actinomycetota > Actinomycetes > Actinomycetales > Brevibacteriaceae > Brevibacterium. The sequence goes on from NZ_VFYR02000006.1 coordinate 107,409, forward strand.
CCGGCCGCATCGACGGTCACGGTCGGGAGCAGCTGGGAGGCCGCCTCGGCGAGCGGGATGAGTGGCGGGGCGGGGGTGTCGAGGTCGTCGGGGATCGTCACGGCGCCCTGGAGGTCGAAGGGCCCGACCCGAGTGCGGCGCAGTGCGGTGAGATGACCGTGGACCCCGAGGCCCGCACCGAGGTCGCGGGCGAGGGCCCGGATGTACGTTCCCGAGGAGCAGTCGACGACGACGTCGAGGTCGATGTGTCCGCCCCCGGCACTGTCCCGCCGGGTCTCGAGGACGTCGAACTGCGTCACCTCGACTCGGCGGGGTTCGAGGACGACGTCCTCGCCGGCCCTCACGCGCGCATACGAGCGCTTGCCGTCGACCTTGATCGCCGAGACGGCGCTCGGGACCTGGTCGATGGGCCCGCGCAGGGCGGTGACCCCGGAGGCGATGTCGGCGTCCGTGACCGCAGCCAGGCGCGCGGGGTCCGCGAAGACGTCCGGTTCGGAGTCGGCGTCGTCGGTCGGGGTGCCGGCGCCGAGGCGGATCGTCGCTGCGTAGGTCTTCGACACCCCGGTGATGTGGCCGAGCAGCTTCGTTCCCCGACCGAGGCCGAGGACGAGGACGCCGGTGGCCATCGGGTCGAGGGTGCCGGCGTGGCCGACCTTGCGGGTGCCGTACCCGCGGCGGATGCGGGAGACGACGGCGTGGGAGGACAGCCCCTGCGGTTTGTCGCAGACGAGGATGCCCTGCGGGGAAGTCTCGCTCACCTGGTCAGTTGAACGAGGCGTGGACGTGGTCCATGTGGTTCTGCGTCGCCGAACCGCGGTCCTCCATCGACTTCCAGCCGCGGCCGGGCATCCAGATGCGCTTCTCGAAGATGACGTACTTGACGTTGAGCGCCTTCGCGTTCTTGATGAGGTACTCGGAGATGCGGTCGCCGGTCGAGCCGGCGATCATGATGTCGACGGCTTCGCCGGTGTTGTGGTCCGAGCCGGTGCCGGGGCGACGGCCACCGAAGGTCTTGACCTCGGGGAACTTCGCGCACACGGCACGGTAGCCGTTGACGGCGTTGGGCAGGAGACCCGACTCGATCGAGGACGAGACCTTGCACGGGGGCGTCTCGACGCCCGACGGGGTGCTGCCGCCGCCCTTCGACTCCGACTTCTCCTCGCCCTTCGAGCCCGACGCGCTCTTCGAGGCCTGCGCGCTCGACTCCTGGGTCGGCTTCGGCTTCGGGGTCTTGACGTTGAGGGTGGTCTTCGAGGAGGTCTTGTTCTTGTACTTCGGGTCCTTCTTGACCTCTTCGATGTACTCCTTGCCGGCCTTCTCGCGCTGTGCGTCGATCTCCTCCTGGCTCACGCCGGTGGAGGCGGGCGCCTCCTGCTGCTGCGAGGTGCTCGCGGCCTCGGTCGTCACTTCCCCGGTCTGCGGGGGTCCCATGACGACGCTCGAACCGACGACGGCGGCCGTCGCGGCGGCCGGCACGGCGATCGCTGCGACGACGGGCCGCTGCTTGACCGTGGCGAGCACGGACGTGGCCGTCGAGGGGGCCTCAGCCGAGTGCCGACCGGTCGAGCGCTTGGCCGCGGGAGCGAGGTCCCGGATCAGTTGCTTGGCGAAGCCGGGCTTTGGTGAAGAGTGCTTACCCAATGCAGAAATCCCTTAACAGAGTCGTAATCAGATCGTTACCCGAAAAAGTCTAGGGCATCGCGGAAAGATAACAAAACTGTTACGCAGGATTTTTCTGCCCATCGTGAGCAAGGTCGCTTCCGCTCCCCCACCCGGGTACCGCCTCGGCGAGGGTGCGGCACACGGGTCGGCGCCGGGACCGCCCGCCCTCACCTCGGCGGATGTCTCAGGACTCGTCGGACTCGACCTCGGACCGCTTGTACGGGTCGGCGTCGCCGGCGGGCTTCGCATCCTTCTTGAGATCGGCGATGCGCGCGTCGTCGGCGGCCGCTCGGGCGAGGAGGTTGTCGAGGCGCAGCGCCTCCTCGGGGACGGCGTCGGCGATGAACTCGAGGCTCGGGGTCAGCCGGATCGTCAGACCCTTGCCGACCTCGGAGCGGATGAAGCCCTTCGCGGATTCGAGCGCCTTGGCCGTCGACTCGAGGTCGGCGCCGTCACCGTAGACGGTGTAGAAGATCGTCGCGTGCTGGAGGTCGCCGGTGACGCGGACATCGGTGACGGTGACGAAGCCGAGCCGGGGGTCCTTGAGCCTGCGTTCGATCGTGCTCGCGACGATGACCTTGATCTGGTCGGCGATCTTGCGTGCGCGGGTTGCGTCTGCCATGTGGTGTCCTTTGTCGTGGCCGGTCGGGTGCCGGTGAGTGCTGGGAAGAAGTCTATAAGGAGCGAAGCGGCCGGTGCGTGATCGCACCGGCCGCTTGGCCAATCAGCTCACGAGAGCGTCAGTCGCGCGGCTTCTCGCGCATCTCGAAGGTCTCGATGATGTCGCCGACCTTGAGGTCGTTGAAGCTGCCGAGTCCGATGCCGCACTCGTAGCCTTCGCGGACCTCGGTCGCATCGTCCTTGAACCGCCGCAGCGATTCGACCTTGAGGTTGTCGCCGATGACCACGCCGTCGCGGGTGACCCGCGCCGCCGAGTTCCTCGTGATGACCCCGTCGCGGACGATCGAACCGGCGATGTTGCCGAACTTCGAGGACCGGAAGACCTCGCGGATCTCCGCCGAGCCCGTCTGGACCTCTTCGAACTCGGGCTTGAGCATGCCCTTGAGCGAGTTCTCGATGTCGTCGATCGCCTGGTAGATGACCGAGTAGTAGCGCACGTCGACGCCTTCGCGGTCGGCCAGGTCGCGGGCCTTGGCCTCGGGTCGGACGTTGAAGCCGATGACGATCGCGTTGTCGACGGTGGCGAGGTTGATGTCGTTCTCCGTGATCGCACCGACGCCGCGGTGGATGATCCGGAGGTCGACCTCGTCGCCGACGTCGATCTTGAGCAGCGAGTCCTCGAGCGCTTCGACGGCACCGGAGACATCGCCCTTGAGGATGAGGTTGAGCATGTCGACCTTGCCCTCGGCGAGTGCCTTGGTGAAGTCCTCGAGGCTGATCCGCTTGCGGCCGCGGGCCTGGGCGGCGTTGCGCTCGATGGCGTCGCGCTTCTCCGCGATCTGGCGTGCGGTGCGGTCGTCATCGGTGGAGATGAACGAGTCGCCGGCGCGCGGGACCGAGGAGAGTCCGAGCACCTGGACGGGACGCGAGGGTCCCGCCTCGGAGACGGAGTTGCCGTTCTCGTCGAACATCGCACGCACACGGCCGAACGCGGTGCCGCAGACGATCGCATCGCCCTGGCGCAGCGTGCCCGACTCGACGAGGACGGTCGCGACGGCGCCGCGGCCCTTGTCGAGCTTCGCTTCGATCGCGATGCCGCGGGCTGCCTTGTTCGGGTTCGCCCGCAGGTCGAGCGCGGCGTCCGTGGTGAGCAGGACCGACTCGAGGAGCTCGTCGATGCCCTCGCGCTTGAGCGCGGAGATCGGGACGAACATCGTGTCGCCGCCGTACTCCTCGGCCACGAGGTTGTACTCGGTGAGCTGCTGCATCACCTTGGCCGGGTTGGCGCCGTCCTTGTCGATCTTGTTCACCGCCACGACGATCGGCACATCCGCCGCCTGAGCGTGGTTGAGCGCTTCGATCGTCTGCGGCATCACACCGTCGTCGGCGGCGACCACGAGGATCGCGAGGTCCGTCGACTTCGCACCGCGGGCACGCATGGCGGTGAACGCCTCGTGACCCGGGGTGTCGAGGAAGGTGATGCGACGCTCGGAGCCCTCGTGCTCGACCTCGACCTGGTAGGCACCGATGTGCTGGGTGATGCCGCCGGCCTCACGGGCGACGACGTTGGCCGAGCGGATCGCGTCGAGCAGCTTCGTCTTACCGTGGTCGACGTGACCCATGACGGTGACGACCGGCGGGCGGGCGACGAGATCGTCGTCGTCCTCCTCGGCGGCTTCCGCATCGAGGTCGATGTCGAAGGTCTCGAGCAGCTCGCGGTCCTCGTCCTCGGGTGAGACGATCTCGATCTTGTAGCCGAGCTCCTCACCGAGCACCTGGAAGGTGTCCTCGTCGAGGGACTGGGTGATCGTCGCCATCTCGCCGAGGTGGAAGAGCACCGTGACGAGGTTCGTCGGGTCGGTGTTGATCTTCTCGGCGAAGTCGGCCAGCGACGAGCCGCGGCGCAGGCGCAGCGGCGTCTCGCCGTCGCCGCGCGGAACCGTGACACCGCCGATCGACGGTGCCTGCATCTGCTCGAGCTCGGCGCGCTTGGCCCGCTTCGACTTCCGGCCCTTCTGGCGGGGACCGCCGCCGCGGCCGAACGCACCCTGGGTGCTGCCGCGACCGCGACCCGAACCGCGACCGCCGCCCGGGCCTCCGCCCGGTCCGCGACGTCCTGCCGGAGCGCCGCCGGGTGCGCCGGCGGGACCGCCGGGTCCACCGGCGGGAGCGTTGCCGCGACCGCCTCCGCGTCCCCGGCCCGGAGCGGGCTTGTTGAGCGCGGAGTTCTTCATCATCGACGGGTTGGGGCGGGGGGCGCCGGGCCGAGGACCGGCTGCGCCTGCCTCACCGCTGGGGCGCGGAGGACGCTGGCCGGGCTTGGGCATGCCCTGCGAGTTCGCGAACGGGTTGTTGCCGGGACGCGCACCGCCCTGACCGCCCTGACGGCCGCCGGGCTTCGGGGCACCTGAGCGTCCACCGGGCTTCGGCATGCCCTGCGAGGGAGCGAAGGGGTTGTTGCCGGGACGAGCGCTGCCCGCACCGCCCTGACGACCGCCGGGCTTCGGAGCACCGGGCTTGGCCGCACCCGGCTTCGGGGCTGCTGCGGGCTTCGGAGCCGCCGGACGTGCCGGGGCTTCGCCGGCCGCTGGGGAGGCCGGGGTCTCGGCCGCAGGCTTCGCGGCAGGCTTGGGTGCCGACTTCGCCGCCGGCTTGGCAGCGGACTCGGACTTCGCCGCCGGCTTGGCGCCGGGCTTCGCTGCGGGCTTGGCAGCCGGAGCGCCGGGCTTGGCCGCGGCCTTTCCGGGCTTCGCAGCCGGCTTCTTGGTCGAATCGCCTCCGGCCTTGCCGCCGGCAGGCGCGGAATCGGCGAATGCCTCCTTCACCCGTCGCACGACGGGGGCTTCGAGCGTCGAGGAGGCGGACGAAACGAATTCGCCCATGTCCTTGAGTTTCTCGAGGACGATCTTGCTGGTTGTGCCGAGCTCTTTCGCGAGCTCATGGACACGGGGCTTTGCCACAGTTCTCCTGTCCGGGTTCCTTCCCGGTCAGGAAGAAACCTCATCAATGAAGAGCAGGTCTCATTACACTGCTCTCTCGAATTCCGGTGAGGGTGTCATCGCACGACACTCACTACTTGTCATCCATTCTTGGCTCACCCGTTCTGTCTGGGTTCGGTGTCCAGCTCCGGAAGGTCCGAAGCGGTGATCTTCGTCCGAAAGGCTCGGGCGAAGGGAGCGGATGTCCGCGCCTTCTCGAGGCACTTCGCATCCGGGTGCATCCAGGCCCCTCGTCCCGGCAGTGTCTTCGACACGTCGGGGACGATGGCCGGCCGCTCGTCGGGGCGATGCACGAAGCGCATGAGCTCGTCCCGATCCGCTGTCTGCCTGCAGGCGATGCACGTCCGTTGAGGTGCACTGCCAGCATTCACAGTCAACAATTCTACAGCACTTCCATTCCCGGTTCCGCCACCGGCGAACGTGGTCGGGATCACGCCGAGGTGTTCGGGCGCCTTGTCGGGACCGCAGCACGCCTCGCCGAGGCGGTCGCCCTCAGTCCTCGGCGACGATGTCGATCTTCCAGCCGGTGAGCTTCGCGGCCAGGCGCGCGTTCTGGCCCTCCTTGCCGATCGCGAGCGAGAGCTGGTCGCGCGGGACCACGGCCCGGGACTCCTGGCTGCCGGCGTCGAGGATGTCGACGCGGGTGGCCTTCGCCGGGGAGAGCGCGTGGGCGACGAACTTCGCCGGGTCGTCGCTGTAGTCGACGATGTCGATCTTCTCCTGCCCGAGCTCGTTCATCACCGCACGCACACGGGAGCCGAGTTCGCCGATGCACGAGCCCTTCGCGTTGACGCCGGGCTTCGTCGCGCGGACCGCGAGCTTCGTGCGGTGGCCCGCCTCTCGGGCGAGGGAGACGATCTCGACGGTGCCGTCGGCGATCTCGGGCGCCTCAAGGGCGAAGAGCCGGCGGACGAGGTTCGGGTGGGTGCGCGAGACGGTCACCGAGGTGCCCTTGGGTCCCTTGTGGACGTCGGCGATGTAGACCCGCAGACGGGTGCCGTGCTTGTACTCCTCGCCGGGCACCTGCTCGTGCGGGGGCAGCACCGCTTCGACCTCGCCGAGGTCGACCTGGACCATCTGCGGGTCCCGACCCTGCTGGATGGTGCCGGAGACGATCTCTCCCTCCCGCCCCTTGAAGGAGCCGAGCAGGGTCTCGTCCTCGACATCGCGCAGACGCTGGTGGATGACCTGGCGCGCGGTCTGCGCGGCGATGCGTCCGAAGCCTGAGGGGGTGTCGTCGAATTCGCCGATGGGATTGTCGTCGTTGTCGAATTCGACCGCCCAGATGCGCACCTCTCCGGTGGACTTGTCGAGTTCGGCACGGGCATCGGGCCACGCGCCCTCGGTCTTCTGGTAGGCAAGGAAGAGCGCCTGCTCGATGAGTTCGATCAGAGTGTCGAACGGAATCTCGCGCTCACGTTCGATGACGCGCAGAACATCGAGATCGATATCCATGGCCCTTATCCTCTCCGGCCCCAGGCGGTGCGGTCGTGCCGCTGACCGCCTGACGCATTGAATTGTCGGTGTTCACTTATCAGGCGAACCAGTGTATCGCAGTTGCCCTCACCGGAACTTCAGCTCCACCTGGGCCTTGACGATGTCGCCGAGGCCGACCGTCCGCTTCTCCCGCCGGGCGGGGTCGGTACCGCTGATCGCGTCGTCGGCGACCTCCTCGAGGTCGAGCTTGAAGCTCTCCTTCTTCGTGCTCACCTCGAGCCGGCGCCCGAGCACCCGCCGGAAGTGACGCGGCTGTTCGAGCTTCCGGGTCGCTCCGGGGCTCGTCACCTCGAGCTGGTAGGGCTTGTCGCGGAAGACCTCCACGGAGTCGAGGGCATCGCCGACGATGCGCGTGGACTCAGCGATCTTGTCCATCGACATCGGCTCCGCGGTCGACTCGTCGAGGTCGACGACGACCGTGAGCGTGCGCCGCTGTCCCGCGGCGACGGCCTTGACGGTCTCGAGGTGGAACCCGGCCTCGGCCAGGGGCTCCCTCAGCAGCGCCTCGATCCGTGCGACGTCCTCGTCCATGCTCTCTCCGTTCCTCTCGTGACGACTGCTGACCACACCGGTCGGGAGCCGTCCCGCCCTCGTTTCCGAGGGCCGCCGAGCCGGTCCCGTCACCGGTGCATCCCACCCTATGCGAGACCCCGGGCGAAGGTTAAGCATCCGCTACGATTGCCCTATGCGTTCTCCCCTCACCCGTCGTTCCGTCCTCATCGTCGGCGCGGCGGGGGCAGGGCTCGGCCTCCTCTCCGGGTGCGGACTGCGCCTCGACACTCCCCCGGAGATCCCGACGCTCGATGCCTCCCAGGAGCTGCGCAATCGCATCGCCCGGATCCTCGCCGAGGCGTCGGTGACCGACGGCGATCCCGAGACCGCCGGTGAGGACCTGCAGAAGCTCCGGGACGCGATCGGTCCCGTCTGGGCCCCGCCGAGCGAGCTCGCGACCGAACCTCCCCCCACGGAGCAGCCCCGTTCCTACCTCGATGCCGCCGAGGCGGTGTCCACGGCCGTCTTCGACGCCGTCTCCCAGCTCGGCTCGGGTCTCATCCCCGTCCTCACCGACGTCGCCACCGGGTGCGCGCTCACCGCGGGAACGGTGCGCGCTGAGATCCGTGAGGGTGCCGAGCAACGCCTCCGTGAGGCCTTCGCCGGTGCCGCCGACGATGCCCGAGCCACCCCCGCCGAGGCGGCCCCGGATTCCTCACCCGGTCAGGACGGCGGGGCGAAGGACTGGAACACGATCCTCGATCAGGCCCGCGCCGCCGCGTACGGCTACGAGCGCCTCGCCGTGCACTTCGATCGGAAGTCCCGAGAGCGGCAGAGCGCCCTCGACCGGCTCGAATCGCTCGGATCGCTGGTCGGAGAGATGCTCGAGAACCTCGGTGAGAAGGCGGCCGGCCCCGACGCCCCGGCCTGGAAGCTCGATCCGAGCCCGACGGATGCGGAGTCGGCCGCGCAGCTCGCCCTCTCCCTCGAGGACGCGGTCGCCGCCTCGCTGCTGCCGTGGCTGCGCACCGATCCGGCCGCGGCCCTGCGGGTGTGGGAGTCGGCGCGGGCCAGGGAGGCCTTCGCCGCACCGCAGCCGCTGCGCTACACCTATGACGCCGGGCCGGAGTCGCCGAAGGCCGGGACGTGAGGGTCCCGCCCGTCCTCTACCGGTCGACGCGCGACATCATCGGCACCGCGCGCACCGACGCCTGGGTCGCAGCCCTCGACTTCATGGCCCATGAGCTGGGTGAGCGGTGGAATCTGCGCTTCGACGAGGTCCCCGGCGCCCCCTGGGCCGGATGCGAGAGTCTCGTCATCCCCGTCCTCACCCAGGAGAACTACCAAGGCGTGCTTCGGTTCGCGGCCCCCACCTCGGCGCATACGGCCGCGCACGCGCAGGCGCTGCGGGCGCTGAAGATGTGGAACGGGCACGGAGCGGTGCGGGTGATCCGCGACGACCGCAGCTTCCGGGTCACCCTGCAGGAGCGGCTGCGGACGAAGGCGAACCTCTCCGTGCTCCCCCTCGCCGAGGTGCCGCCGGTGTGGGGTGCGCTGCAGAAGTCCCTCGAGATCCCCGCCGGGCCCGACTTCATGCGCGTCCAGGACATGGCCGCGGGCTGGCTGTCGACGTTCGAGGCCGATGCGACGCTGCTGAGCGGATGGTCGCAGACCGTGCGCGAGGACGCCCACGTCCTCGCCCATGCCCGCACCTGGATGCACACGCTGGCGACCTCGGAGGAGAACTGGCTCATCCACGCCGACCTCCACTACTACAACATCCTTGCCGGCAACCCCGACGCCTCGGGCGTCTCGACGTGGAAGGCGATCGACCCGCAGCCGCTGTCGGGGCCGACGGCGTACACGATCGCCCCCGTCCTGTGGAATCGGCTGACGGAGATCCCCTCCCGCATCCCCCGGGAGCAGGCGGCCTGGCTGCGCGGCTTCGCCGCCGACCTCGCCCGCCATGCCGGCATCGATCCGCAGTACGGCATCGGTGCGGCGGTCGCCCGTGAGGTGACGAACATGTTCTGGTACCTCCGCTCTGCCCGCGGCGGCACTGCGGAGTCCCTCGCCGATGCCGCCCGCTCCCTGTGGGTCGCCCGGGCGCTCACCGGTGCCGACGTCCTCGGCGTCGACGCGCACGCCCTCAAGGCCATCGGCTAGGCGGACATCAGTCACGCGCGCCTCCTGCCCGCTGCGGCGCTCCCCTACCGGATGACGCGCTCCCCTACCGGATGAGGTCGGAGACGACGTCGGAGCCGAGTTTGAGGATCATCGCCGAGACCACGACGACGAAGACGATGCGCACGAACCCCGAGCCCTTCGCGATCGCGGTGCGCGCCCCGATGATCCCTCCGACGACGTTGCCGGCGGCGACGACGAGCCCGAGCAGCCAGACGACCTGGCCGTCGGGGACGAAGTAGACGAGTGCCCCGAAGTTCGTCGCCCAGTTGACGACCTTCGCCGTCGCCGAGGCCTGGAGGAACGAGAAGCCGATGATCGAGACGAAGGCGATGACGAGGAAGGACCCGGTGCCGGGGCCGAGCACCCCGTCGTAGACGCCGATGATGAGCCCGATGAGCCACGACAGGGCATGGTGGCGCTTCGATGTCTCCCCGTAGCGGAGACTGACATCGGCGCCGAGGCTGGGGTTGAGCAGGGTGAACAGCCCCACCCCGATGAGGGCTGCGAGGATGATCGGGGTGAAGAGACCCGCGGGGACGAGGGTCGCGAGCTTGGCCCCGAGGACGGCGCCGAGGAAGGCCGTGGCCGCGGCGGGGATCGTCGCGGACCGGTCAGGGGTGATCCGTCTGAGGTACGTCACCGCCGAGGCGGTCGTCCCCGCGATCGACCCGACCTTGTTCGTCGCGACCGCCTGGACCGGGGTCATCCCCGGGACGAGGAGGAGCGCCGGGAGTTGGATGAGTCCCCCACCGCCGACGACGGCGTCGATCCACCCGGCCAGGGCTCCCGCGGCGAGCAGCCACAGGAGCATGACGAGGGTGACGTCGATGCCGCCGGTGAGGACCTCGCTCATCGGCGCCCGGTCACGCCTTCGGCGCGGACTCGGCCTCGGCGCTCGCGGCGGCGGCCTCGGCGTCGTCGATCGCGGCCTCGATCGAGTCCTCGACGACGGCGGCGTCCCCGGCGGCGGCAGCCCGGGCGTAGGCGGCACGGACGTTCGCCACGGTCGTGGGGACCACCTCGGCGAGGGGAAGCTCACGCTTGTCGTCGGCGAAGCGGTCACGGACCTCGACGACCCCGTCGGCCAGGCCCCGGCCGACGACGATGAGCGTGGGGATGCCGATGAGCTCGGCGTCGGCGAACTTGAACCCGGGCGAGACCTTCGTGCGGTCGTCGAGGAGGACGCTCACCCCCTCGGCCTCGAGCTCGGCGGTGAGCGCCTCAGCCGCCTCGGCGATGTCCTCACCCTTGCCGGCGGCGATGATGTGGACGTCGGCCGGGGCGAGGTGCTGGGGCCAGAGGAGGCCCGCCTCGGTGTGGTACTCCTCGGCGATGCACGCCATGACCCGGGTGACGCCGAGGCCGTAGGAGCCCATCGTCACGGTCGCGGTCTTCCCGTTCTGGTCGAGGACGGTGAGGCCGAGGGCTTCGGCGTAGCGGCGGCCGAGCTTGAAGATCTGGCCGATCTCGACGCCGCGGGCGAGTTCGAGCGGTCCGGAGCCGTCGGGGGCGGGGTCGCCGATGACGACCTCGGCGGCCTCGATCGTGCCGTCGGAGACGAAGTCACGGCCGGCGACGAGGTCGAAGACGTGCTTTCCGTGCTCGTTGGCCCCGGTGATCCACCGGGTGCCGGGGACGATGCGGGGGTCGAGGAAGTAGCGCAGCTTCGTCGAGCCCTCGAGGCCGAGGACCGGGTGGTCGAGGTCGAGGCCGGGGCCGATGTAGCCCTTGACGAGTTCGGGGTGCATCGCGAGGTCCTCGGCGGTGGCGGCCTCGAGGTCGACCTCGCCGGTGCTGAGCATCCCGGTGCCGGCGGCGCGGTCGAGGTCGACCTCGCGGTCGCCGGGCAGGCCGATGACGATGACCTCGCGGGTGCCGTCGGGGTGGGTGAGCGCGCAGACGACGTTCTTCAGCGTGTCCGCGGCGGTCCACTCGCGGTCCTCGCGGGGGTGGTCGGCGTTGGCGGCGGCGACGAGGGTCTCGATCGTCGGGGTGTCCGGGGTGTCCTCGACATGGGCGGCGGGGATGCCGTCGAACGGGATCGGATCGGGGACGACCGAGGTCACGGCCTCGACGTTGGCGGCGTACCCGCCGGCCGAGCGGACGAAGGTGTCCTCGCCGACCTCGGAGGGGTAGATGAACTCCTCGGTGCCCGATCCGCCCATCGCACCCGGGGTCGCCTTGACCGGCAGGCAGGGCAGGCCGAGGCGGGCGAAGGCGCGGAGGTAGGCGACCCGCATCGCCTCGTAGGAGGCGTCGAGTCCGGCGTCGTCGATATCGAAGGAGTACGCGTCCTTCATGATGAACTCGCGCCCGCGCAGGAGGCCGGCGCGGGGGCGGGCCTCGTCGCGGTACTTCGTCTGGATCTGGTAGAGCGAGAGCGGAAGGTCCTTGTAGGAGGAGTAGAGGTCCTTGACGAGGAGGGTGAAGAACTCCTCGTGCGTGGGCGCGAGGATGTAGTCGTTCTTCTTCCGGTCCTGGAGGCTGAAGAGGTCGGGACCGAAGGCCTCCCAGCGCCCGGACTGCTTGTACACCTCGGCGGGCAGGAGGGAGGGGAAGTGGACTTCCTGCGACCCGGCGCGGGCCATCTCCTCGCGCACGATCGCCTCGATCTTCCCGAGCACGGCGAGTCCGAGCGGCAGCCACGTGTAGATGCCGGGGGCCGAACGGCGGATGTAGCCGGCGCGGTGGAGGAGCTTGTGGCTGGCGACTTCGGCGCCGACCGGGTCTTCCTTCTGGGTCCGGACGAACAGCGACGACATGCGCAGGGCCATGGGCGTATCTCCTTGGGCGACTCGGGTGACAGATCGAAGACTATCCGCCCGCGTGCGCGTGCGTCCATTCGCCTGGCCGTCCCCGTCCGGCGGTGCGAGTCCGACAGGTGAGCTGGACCGTTTTCTCCGGTGGATCGGGAGCCAACTAGACTGGTCAGCGCTGTCGATTCCGTTGACCCGATCGTGAAGAGCATGCCTGACACCACCCAGCTGTCCCAGTTCCCCCGGCCCTCGGTCGCCGTCGACACTGCCGTCCTCTGCCCCGTGCCCGACCGGGGCCTCCACGTGCTCCTCACTCTCTCCCGCGACGGACGCTGGCAGCTTCCCGGGTCGATCCTCCGACCGCAGGAGCGCCTCGCCGAGGCGGTCGCCCGGTGCCTGCGGGAGAAGGCTCAGCTCGTCGACCGCTCCCCCGTCCAGCTCCACGTCTTCGACCAGCCCGACCGCGACGATCGGGGCTGGGTGATCTCCGTGGCCCACCTCGACGTCCTCTCGGCCGCCGATGTCGGACTCGGTGAGAGCGCCGACGACGGAAGCGTCGCCGGTGGGGACGAGGGCGTGCCCCGCAAACTCGTGCCCGTGCACACGGTCGCCGAGCTCAGCGACGAGCACCAGGAGATCGTCCGGGTCGCCGTCCACCGGCTCCGCGCCCTCCACGAGCGCACACCCGACCCCTTCGGACTGCTGCCCGAGGAGTTCTCGCTGCGTCAGCTGCGCAGCCTCCACGAGGTCGTCGCCGGCGAGGAGCTGCAGGCCGATACGTTCCGCCGCACGATGCTGCCGCTGCTCGACGCCACCGGTCGCGCGGTCACCCAGGGGCGGGGCCGGCCGGCGCAGACGTTCACGAGGCGCTCGGAGATCGCCCTGCGGCAGGACTCCCGGGGCGGTCTCGACGGGCCGGGAGTCGGCATCCATGCGCAGTGAGGGCGGTTGCCGTGGACATTGACCGGACACCGGGCGCGACAGTGCGCATCGACGTGTGGCTGTGGACCGTGCGGATGTTCAAGACCCGCAGCCTCGCCACCCAGGCGTGCCGGGGCGGCCACGTCCAGGTCGACGGGCAGCGGGTCAAGGCCGCGCAGAAGGTGACGATCGGCCAGGAGGTGCGGGTGCGCAAGGCGGGCACGGAGTTCGTCTGGCGGATCACGGGTCTCCTCCCGACGAGGCCGGGGGCCGCGATCGCCGTCGGCGCCTACGAGGATCTCACCCCGGCTCCCGACCCTGCGCTGCGCGGGTTCGTCCCCAAGCGCGACAAGGGGCTGGGACGGCCGACGAAGAAGGACCGCCGGGACCTCGACCGGCTCCGCGGCCGCCGCCCCGAGCGCTGATCTCAGCAACCCTCCGGGCGCTGCGCGTCAGTACATCACGGTCGCGAAGGTGCCGACCTGGTCGAAGCCGACGCGCCGGTACATCCGCAGCGCCGCCTCGTTGTAGTCGTTGGCATAGAGGCTCACCGTCGGGTGCCCGGCAGCGCGGGTCTGGACGACGACGGCGGCCATGCCTGCGGCACCGAGTCCCTGGTTGCGCGCCTCGGGGTGGACCCACACGCCTTGGACCTGGACGATCCGGGGTGAGCGGATGCCGATGTCGGCTTTGAAGAGGACCTGTTCGGCACGGTCGGTGGCCGGCCACCTCGGCGCGGGCTGGCCGGAGGGCAGGGAATCGGAGATGCGCACGAACGAGTTCCCGCCGCGGATGATGCCGCGCACCCGCGCGAGATAGCTCGACTCCCCGCCTTCGATGGGCGAGAAGCCGACTTCCTTGGTGAACATGTCGACGCTGGCGGGGAACACCGTCGGCAGCTGGTCGACGGTCGCGAGGCGGACGTCCGGGTCGGGGTCGACGAGCGGATCGGAGCTGATCGCGAGCAGGGGCTGGCGTCCCCGCACCCCGCGCGGCCTCCCCCAGTTCAGCCGGGAGTCGAGGTCCATGATGACCTCGCGCCGGCCGATGAGGGAGCATGACGACCGTCCGTCGGCGTTGAGCTTGCGCGCGAGCACCTCGTTCGTCGCCGGCGTCGCTGCGACCGGGATGATGTTCCCGCCCACCCAGTACGCGGCGACCGGCCGGTCACCGTCGAAGACCCCGTAGAGGGCTCCCGCCGGGGACCCGGTCTGCGCGGTGCCGGTGACGTTGAGGAGCGCGAGCAGGTAGACGTTCTCGCACGGATTGAGGGTCAGCTGGCTCTTCAGCCACGCGGTGTGCCGATGCCCGAGTGGAGCGATTCTCAACACATCGGGATCTCTCAGCCGACGACGACTTCCGGCGGACCGGAGGGAACGTCGGAGTCCTCAGCGATGCGCATGGCCTCTTCGATGAGCGTTTCGACGATGAGGGACTCGGGCACAGTCTTGATGACCTCGCCCTTGACGAAGATCTGTCCCTTCCCGTTGCCGGAGGCGACTCCGAGGTCGGCTTCGCGGGCCTCGCCGGGTCCGTTGACGACGCAGCCCATGACGGCCACGCGCAGCGGCACCTCCATGCCCTCGAGTCCGGCGGTGACCTTCTCGGCGAGCGTGTAGACGTCGACCTGGGCCCGACCGCACGAAGGGCAGGAGACGATCTCGAGCTTGCGCGGCTTGAGGTTGAGGCTCTCGAGGATCTGGTTGCCGACCTTGACCTCTTCGACCGGGGGCGCGGACAGCGAGACCCGGATCGTGTCGCCGATGCCCTTCGAGAGCAGGGCGCCGAAGGCCGTGGCCGACTTGATCGTGCCCTGGAAGGCGGGGCCGGCCTCGGTGACTCCGAGGTGGAGGGGCCAGTCGCCGCGTTCGGCGAGCATCTCGTAGGCCCGGACCATGATCACCGGGTCGTGGTGCTTGACGGAGATCTTGAAGTCGTGGAAGTCGTGCTCCTCGAACAGCGAGGCCTCCCACACGGCGGACTCGACGAGCGCCTCCGGGGTGGCCTTGCCGAACTTCTCCATGATCCGCTTGTCGAGCGATCCGGCGTTGACGCCGATGCGGATCGAGGTGCCCGCGTCCTTGGCCGCGGCCGCGATCTCCTTGACCTGGTCGTCGAACTTGCGGATGTTGCCGGGGTTGACGCGCACGGCCGCGCAGCCGGCGTCGATCGCGGCGTAGACGTACTTCGGCTGGAAATGGATGTCGGCGATGACGGGGATCTGCGACTTCTGGGCGATCGCGGGCAGAGCGGCGGCGTCGTCGGCCGAGGGGCAGGCGACGCGGACGATGTCACAGCCCGAGGCGGTGAGCTCGGCGATCTGCTGGAGGGTCGCGTTGATGTCCGTCGTCGGCGTCGTCGTCATCGACTGCACGCTGATCGGGTAGTCGGAGCCGACTCCCACCTTCCCGACGTGGATCTGCCGGGTCTTCCGCCGAGGTGCGAGGACGGGAGGCGGAGGCGCTGGCATTCCGAGGTTGACCGATGTCACGAAGACGATCCCTTCATTTCGGCTGTCGGCGGCTGGATCGCAGCCGCCTCGGCCCGATAGTACGAGTCATTCTCATTGTAGGTCGATCGGTGCGTCCGCGACCGGTCGCCCCCGGTGGGATCCCTCACGACCTGGGCGTTGCCTGTCAGCGCCGCGCGGTCCGCACCGGCCCCGACCCCGTCGCGTCAGTGCCGGATGAGACACTGATCACATGGACGAACAGGCGCAGGCGGAGAGCATGACGATCGCCCCGGTGCGCCCGGACCTCGACGTCATCGCCGACCGGCTCCACCGTGCCGAGCGGGAGCTCTCGGCCGTGGGCGGGGAGGTGGCGTTCGGCATCGTCGTGAGGAACGGACCCGGTCACGCCGAGGCGAAGCTGACCAACCCGTACCGTCCCTTCCGGATCGCCTCGATGACGAAGTCGTTCACCGCAGCGGTCATGGGCTCGCTCGAGAACGGCGGGCTCAACTACGACTATCCGATGTACTTCCTGGTCCCCGACCTCAAGGGCACCGCCGTCGGCGAGCTCACCGCCCGCGAGTGCCTGACCATGGGCACGGGATTCGGCAGGGACGACCCGTGGGCGGACCGGATGGAGTCGATGAGCCGCTTCGACTTCCTCACCTTCCTCCAGCGCCCGCTCGTGCCCATCGCTCATCCCGGCACCGGATTCGAGTACTGCAACCTCGGCTACGCGCTCCTCGGTCTCGCCGCGGAGTCGGTGACCGACCGCACGTTCCCGGAGATGGTGACCACCGAGGTGACCGGACCCCTGCAGATGCCCCGCACCGGTTTCGATGTCGCCGACTTCCCCGACCTCGTCCCCGGTCTGCGCATCGACCGGCTCGGCAGAGCGCACAGACTGACCCCGACGCGGCCGGGCGCCTTCTCGGCGATCGGCGGCATGGTCTCGACAGCCCACGACATCTGCCAGTGGATGACCATCCACATGGACGCCCTCGACGCCGAGGCGAACACGGCACCGGGTGCGTGGTCGCACGTGCTCGCCGCGAACCAGCGGCCGCACCGTCCGATCGCCGTCGAGACGAGCCGGCTGCACACCGAGGAGGTCCACTACGGCTACGGCCTCATGCACCGGCAGGACTCCCGCTTCGGCCGTGTCCTCTGCCATTCCGGCGGCTACCCCGGATACGGCTCGCACATGCGGTGGTTCCCCGACCTCGGCTTCGGCATCGTCGTCCTCGGCAACACGACCTATTATCCGGCCGAGCGCATCGTCCGCGACGCCGTCGACGCCGCGTGGCTGACCGCCATCGGTCGCGCCGAGGAGAACCCTCGCCTCCGCCGGGACGAACCCGTGACACGGGCCTCACCCGTGCTCGAGCGTGAGACCGCACCTGCCCCGACGCACCCGCTGCCGCCGGGTCCGCGCACCGGACGCACCGTCCTCGGTGCCGTGGCCGCGACCCTGACGTGGGATGACGCGTTCGCCGATGCGCACTTCGCGGTGAACATGGACCTCGACGAGCCACGACAGGAGAGGAGGGAGCGCACCGCAGCCTGGCTCGAGTCGCACCGGGTCGATGCGACCCGACCAGTCACCGTCGACGACCTGACGATGGAGACCCGACTGCTCGGAACCGTCACCGTGGCAGAGGGGGCAGCGATCACCGTTCGGCTCGACCACCTCGGCGATGTCCAAGCGATCACCCTGAGCGAGTGAGACCGCGGCCGGAAGCCTAACGGCTGGGGCGGCGGCACGGCGGCGTACCGGCTGGGACTGCGGCCCGGCGGCGCGCCCGCTGGGGCAGCGCCGGCCTACCTACCCGGCCGAACGGAAGATCGCGTCGAGGGTGATCGGCTTGACGAGGTCGACGTAGACGAGCAGTGCCGTCATGGCGAGCATGAGGCTGATGACGACGTAGGTGAGCGGCAGCAGCTTCGCCGTGTCGAAGGGCCCGATCTTCCCGCGTCCGCGCCACCGGTTGATCCGCCGCCTCGCCCCTTCGTAGAGGGCGACGGCGATGTGCCCGCCGTCGAGCGGCAGCAGGGGGATCATGTTGAACGCGAAGAGGAAGATGTTGAGGGAGCCGAGGACCCCGAGGCCGAGCTGGGCCTTCTCGACGACCTGGAGCTCATCGGTGGAGACGATCTCGCCGGCGACGCGGCCGACGCCGACCATGCCGACGAGACCCTCGGCGTCACGCTCCTTCGCCCCGGTGGCGACCTGCGCGATGTCGACGAGCTTGACCGGGAGGGTGACGATGGCCTTGAACACGCCGGTGACCTGATCCCACACGGCGCCCGGGAACTCCGCCAGCGGCAGGGGCTGACGCTCCTGGACCGGCCCGATGCCGAGGAAGCCCTCGGTCACGGTCTGCGGGCTGCCGTCGGGGTTCGTCAGCGGACGCCCCCGGTCGTCGACGCGGGGACGCTCGTGGGCGATGATCGGCACGGACACCGTCTGCGCCTGCCCGTCGCGGACGAAGTCGACGTCGACGCGCTGGCCGGCGTGGTCCTTGATGACCGAGGAGAGCTCATCCCAGTTCTCGGTCGGGACACCTGCCACCGCGGTGATCTCGTCGCCGGGTTCGAATCCGGCCTCCCACGCGGGGGTGAGCTGATCGCCGGGCTGGCATGAGTTCTGCTGTGATGCGGGTCGCTCTGCCGCCTCCGAGGCGGGCACCGCGCACTCGACGACGGTGGCGACCGTCGTCGTCGGCGTCATCACCCCGATGCCCATGAGCGAGATCGCCATGATGATGATCCCGAGGACGAGGTTGACGAAGGGCCCGGCGAACATGACGACGAGGCGCTTGGGCACGCTGAGCGCGTAGAACGTCCGATGCTCCTCCCCCGGTGCGATCTCGTCGTTCGACATCTCCCGGGCATCGGCCATCGTGTTCTCGAACAGCCGGCCCTTCCGCTTCCTTGGGCGCCGCTCGGCATCGCCGAGCATGTCCTCATCGGTGACCCGGCCCTCATCCGGCACCGTGTCCGGCGCGATCTCCGCCCCCTCGCCGAGGCGGTCGTCCGACTGTGCGGCAGCGCCGTCGGTCCGCCCGGCGACGGCCGGCTCGCCCACCCGCTGCTTCGTCGCCTCGAGCGGCGGGTACATGCCGGGCATCGCGATGAACCCGCCGAGCGGCAGGGCCTTGATCCCGTACTCGGTCTCACCGCGGCGGAACGAGAACAGGGTCGGCCCGAAGCCGACCATGTAGTGGGTGACCTTGACCCCGAACCGCTTCGCCGGGGTGAGATGACCGAGCTCGTGGAGCGCGATCGAGATCGAGATGCCGATGAGGAAGAGGACGATCCCGAGGATGAAGAGGACGACCGTCATCGCCTCACCTCGCTCGAGCGCCCGGCGGCGACGACCGCGGGCTGAGCGTCGGGCTGTGCGTCACCGGTCTGTGCGGCGACGTGATCGCGCGCGAACCCCCGGGCCCACGCGTCGGCGGCGAGCACGGTCTCCACGGTGTGCTCGGGTGCGGGCTCATGGGCGGCCAGGGCCCGTTCGAGACCCGAGTCGATGCCGGTGAACGGGATGTCGCCGGCGATGAATGCCTCGACGAGGACCTCGTTGGCGGCGTTGAACACCGCAGGGTAGCTCCGGGCCCGCTTCCCCGCCTCGATCGCGAGGCTGAGCGCGGGGAACGCGACATGGTTGACCGGTTCGAACGACCAGTGCATGGGCTGACCCCAGTTGTTCGGCACGGCACCCGAGGGGATCCGGCGGGTGGTGCCGTCATCCTGGGTGCCCAGGGCGTAGGCGATGGGCAGCCGCATGTCCGGAGGGGAGATCTGGGCGATCGTCGAGGCATCGGTGAACTCGACCATCGAGTGGATCTGGCTCTGCGGGTGGACGACGACCTCGATGTCGTCGAAGTCGATGCCGAAGAGCAGATGGGCTTCGATGACCTCGAGCCCCTTGTTGACGAGCGTCGCCGAGTTGATCGTGATCATCGATCCCATCGACCACGTCGGATGCTTGAGCGCCTGGGCCGGGGTGACGCGGCGCAGCGCTTCCCGGGTCATGCCGCGGAAGGGCCCGCCCGAGGCGGTGATGACGAGCCTGGCGACCTCGCCGTGCGTGCCGGAGCGCAGGGCCTGCGCGATCGCCGAGTGCTCGCTGTCGACGGGGATGAGGCGGGCGCCGGTCCGCTCGGCGGCGTCGAGGACGAGGGAGCCGCCGATGATGAGCGACTCCTTGTTCGCCAGGGCGACGTCGGTGCCGGCCTCGAGCGCCGCGAGCGTCGCGCCGAGTCCGGCGGCTCCGGTCACGGCATTGAGGACGATGTCGGCCGAGCGGCTCGCGACCGCCTCGGCGGCGGTCTCCCCCAGAAGAATCTCACGAACGGGATCATCGATTCCGCGGTCTGCGGCGAGTTCGGACAACCGTTTCCGCACGCCGTCCTCGCCGCCGGCGGGAGGGGAGGTCAGCCCGATGACGGGGACGGAGAAGTCGAGCGCCTGGGTGAGCAGAAGGTCGACCTGGGACCCTGCGGCAAGGCCGACGACTGCGAAATCCGTTGCGTTCTCGGCCAGTACGTCGAGGGCCTGAGTGCCGACCGACCCGGTCGACCCGACTACAATGACATTACGTTCGCTCACGCCTACCGATGATGCCAAAGTTCTCTGGGAAATGACTCGACAAGGGACTTCTCGGCGTGGGCGGAGCACACCAGATCAAAGGCGAGAGAGGTATAGATGAGTGCAACGATGAGCCCCGACGAGATCCTGGGACTGGATTCGGTCTTCGACGCCGATGACCTCGAGTTCGCGCACGTCGTCCGCAAGTGGCTCGACGAGAACGTCCGCGAGAAGATCGGCGACTACTTCCTCGATGCGACCATTCCCGCCCGCGAGCTCGCTGAGGGCCTCGGGGAGCTCGGCGTCCTCGGCATGCACCTCGAGGGCTACGGCTGCGGCGGGTCGACCGCCACCCAGTACGGTCTCGCCTGCCGTGAGCTCGAGGCCATCGACTCGGGTCTGCGCTCCCTCGTCTCCGTCCAGGGGTCGCTCGCGATGTTCGCCATCCATCGCTACGGCTCCGAGGCGCAGAAGGAGGAGTGGCTGCCGAAGATGGCCGCCGGCAAGGCACTCGGCTGCTTCGGGCTCACCGAACCCGACGTCGGCTCCGACCCCTCGGGCATGAAGACGACCGCCCGCAGGGACGGTTCCGACTGGATCCTCAACGGTTCGAAGATGTGGATCACGAACTCACCCGTCTCCGACGTCATGGTCGTGTGGGCGAAGACGGAGGAGACCGACGACAAGGGCCGTCCGGTCATCCGCGGCTTCGTCGTGCCGTCGGACACCGAGGGCGTGCAGACCCCGGAGATCCACCGCAAGATCTCCCTGCGGGCCTCGATCACCGGTGAGATCGTCCTCGACAACGTCCGCCTGCCCGAGGATGCGATGCTGCCCGAGGCCAAGGGCCTCAAGGCTCCGCTCTCGTGCCTGTCGGAGGCGCGCTTCGGCATCGTCTTCGGAGTCACCGGTGCCGCCCGCGACGCTCTGCTCTCAGCGATCGAGTACACGGGCACCCGGATCCAGTTCGATCGCCCGATCTCCTCATTCCAGATCTCGCAGCAGAAGCTCGCGAAGGCCTTCGGCCAGTACTCGCAGATCACGCTGCTCGCCGCTCACCTCGGTGAGCTCAAGGACTCCGCGAAGGGTGTGCGCCCCGAGCAGATCAGCCTCGGCAAGATGGTCAACGTCGACACGGCGATGAACGTCTGCCGGGACCTGCGCGCGCTCTTCGGCGGATCGGGAATCACGAGCGAGTATCCGCCGCTGCGCCACGCGGTCAACCTCGAGACCGTGCTCACCTACGAGGGCACCCATGAGGTCCACCAGCTCACGCTCGGCCGGGCCCTCACCGGGATCAACGCCTTCGCGAACTGAGGTCGGTGCCGGTCGGCGTCCCCGACCGGCGCACCTGGTCATCCGACCGGTCGCATCCGCCCCGCCCTTGTGCGCCGCCATCGGCGCCGAGGTGCGGGGCGGTCGGCATTCACCTCTGTTCGCGGAGGAACTCCTCGAGCCAGGGCAGGCTCTCAGCCGCGCTGAGGGGACCGTCGTCGGTGAGAACAAGGGTCTGAGACGGGTCGAGCGGGGCGACCTCGGCGGATTCGACGCGGGAGTCCCGCATCGCCTGGTCGAGGTTCGCGGTCTCCCCCGCGATGCTCACACCGACGCCCTCGAAGCGCGAACGCACGACCTTGACCGAGGCCCGTCCGGGTTCGATCGGGTCGGCGTCGATCGCGACGACGCGCACCTCGACCGGCGCGCCCTCCTCGGACTGCACGTCCGCCTTGGACTGCGCATCCGCCTCGGCGGGGTCGGTCTCCCCACCATCTGTGCGGGCGTCGACGACGACCCCGAGGCGCATCGCGGCGAGCACGCTGAGCGCTCGGGCGACGGCGGGGACGTCGGCGTCGACGCGCACCCTGCTCGTCGCGGTGTCGACTCCCATCGTCCGGAGGACTCCGGCGAGTTTCGCGCTGCGGTCGAGCGCCTCGGCGCGGTCGAGTTCGACGGGCACGGACAGCGCCTTGAGCAGGCGCGGATCGGTGACCTCGCGCCCGTCGATGAGGGGCGTGTCCGGTGCGTCCCCGGTGATGACGGTTTCGTCGGCCCGACCGAGGACGATCGGGTAGTCGAGGATCTCGAAGACCGGGTTGAGGGTGCCGGGAGTCCCGTCACCGGGCTTGGTGAACCAGTGGAAGTCAGTCAACGGAGGCCATCACCTCGACGACGCGGTCGATGAAGGCATCGACCTGATCCTCGTCGTAGGCCTTGTTGCCCTTCGCGGTCTTGAACAGGACCCTGCGGACCTGGTCGACGCTCATCGCCACGCCCTGCGTGAAGTAGGAGTTGACCTTCTCGCACATGTCGTCGACCTGGGCGATGTCGTAGCCGATGACGCCGGCGGGCGGGCTGTCGAAGCGCTCTCCCGCCTCACGGACGAGGCGTCCCCGCAGGGACGCGGCGACGCGGGTGAGCTCCTGCACCCAGGCGTCCTGTCCGGACTGGGCGATGAGACGGTCGCGGGCTTGCTTGGCGAAGGCGTCCTCGAGGCGGTCGAGGGCGGCGTCGACGACGGCGACGTGGTAGCCCTTGCGGACGAGGTCGAAGCCGACCGTGCGCACGGCACGGGAGTCGAGGTCGCCGGGCTGCGGCGTGGGTCGTTCGAATGACTCGCGTGCCCTCTTGAAGAAGCTGTCGACCTGCTTCGGGTCGTAGCCGTTCTTCCAACCGGACATGCGGGGGAACGTCGTGTCCGCCATGATTCCTCCGTACAGAGTGTGTCGTTTCCACCATGATAGTTCGAGCATCGGTGGTCCGCCGCAGTCGCTGCGGCGCGAAGTGTCGGTGGCTCGGGCCCGGGGGTCCGGCCTCGGTCGGGTCAGGCGTCAGTCGGCGGCGGCGAGCTGTCCGCAGGCACCGTCGATGTCGGAGCCGCGGGTGTCGCGGATCGTCGTCGGCACGCCGGCGTCGACGAGCCGGCGGACGAACTCGTCGGCGA
Source organism: Brevibacterium sp. XM4083 (assembly GCF_006489205.2). Classification (GTDB taxonomy): domain Bacteria; phylum Actinomycetota; class Actinomycetes; order Actinomycetales; family Brevibacteriaceae; genus Brevibacterium. The sequence continues at coordinate 130,533 of NZ_VFYR02000006.1, forward strand.
CGGCCGGGTCCGAGGCCGTCCACACGGATCCCGGGGTCGGGTTGAGCGGGATCGGGTTGACGTGCACCCAGCCGCGGCCGCGGGCGTTGAGCTTCTTCGCGAGCAGGTCCGCCCGCCATGCGTGGTCGTTCATGTCCTTGATGAGCGCGTACTCGATGCTCACCCGGCGACCGGTGACCTTGTAGTAGTTGAAGGCCGCGTCGATCGCCTCGTCGGCCTTCCACCGGGTGTTGACCGGGATCATCTCGTCGCGCAGCTCGTCGTCGGGGGCGTGGAGGCTGAGCGCGAAGGTCACGGGGATGTCCTCGGCGGCGAGCTTGTTGATGCCGGGGACCAGGCCGACAGTGGAGACGGTGATCCGTCGCGCCGACATGCCCAAGCCCTCGGGCGCGGGGGCGACGAAGCGGCGGACCGCGTTCATCACCCGCTTGTAGTTGGCCAGGGGTTCGCCCATGCCCATGAAGACGATGTTCGTCACCCTCTCCGGTCCTCCCGCCGAGGCGGCCGCCGGGTCGGTCGCGGACTCGCCGGGGGTCTCGCCCTGCTCTTCGTCGGCTTCCGCCCCGAGGGCGACCTCGTCGTCGGCGTCGGCGCTCGGCTTGGACGGTGCGAGTTCACCGGCGGCGATGGCCTGGTTGGCGCGGATGACCTGTTCGACGATCTCGGCCGTCGACATGTTCCGGGTCAGACCCTGCTGGCCGGTGGCGCAGAACGGGCAGTTCATCCCGCACCCGCACTGGCTCGAGACGCACAGCGTGATGCGGTTGCGGTAGCGCATGAGGACGGATTCGACGAGCGCACCGTCGAAGAGACGCCAGAGGAATTTGATCGTGTCGCCGTTGCCTGTCGTCAGGCGCCTGACCTCGGTGAGCAGCGGAGGGAAGAAGCGCTCTGCAAGGGGCGCGCGCAGATCCTTGGGCAGGTCGGTCATCGACTCGACGTCGGTGTGGTAGCGCGTGAAGTAGTGGGTGGAGAGCTGCTTGGCGCGGAAGGCGGGAAGACCCATCTCGGTGACGGCTTCGATGCGCTCGTCCATCGTCATATCCGCGAGGTGCTGCTGGGGTTGGGCGACGCGGGGGGACTTGAAGTTGAGCAGCGGGCGACCGTCGCGCATCGGGGTCGTCGACGTCGTCCCGTCGGCGTGTTCGACGACGGGCCTGACCTGTCTGCTTCCGGCTGGAGGTATCACTCCCCCATTGTCTCATGCCGGTCCCGGCGACGCTGTGTGGTCGGGGACACGGGAGCCCGCGATCGCCTCGGCGAGGGGATGCGACGACCGGGCGGCCGTCCCGGACTCACATGAAGCCGGGGAGGAAGGAGAAGAGGACGAGGGCGACGGGCGCGGTCGGGAGGATCGAGTCGAGGCGGTCCATGACGCCGCCGTGACCGGGCAGCAGGGTGCCCATGTCCTTGAGGTGGAGGTCGCGTTTGATCATCGATTCGCTGAAGTCGCCGAGGGTGGCGAACGCGGGGATGACGACGCCGATGACGAGCCCGGTCCAGAACGGGGCGTCGAAGAGGGTGATCGCCAGCGTCGTGGCGACGGCCGTGGTGAAGACGACGGATCCGAGGTAGCCCTCCCAGGACTTCTTCGGCGAGATCCGCGGGGCGATGGGATGCCTGCCCCAGAGCACGCCGAAGACGTAGCCGCCGATGTCGGAGGCGACGACGCTGGCAAGGAAGATGATGACGTAGAAGTTGCCGTTGGGCAGGGTGAGGAGATAGACGACGAAGCACGCCATGAGGCCGACGTACGTGAGCGCGAAGAGGGAGAGGGAGACGTCCTTGACCGCGTTCTTGCGCCGCTCGACCATCGTGAAGAGCATGACGGCCCCGGCGCTTGCGGCGAACGTCACCCACAGGGCCTCCCGGCCGCCGAAGTACGTGGCGACGACCATGCAGGCCGCGGAGATCATCGTCGGGATGCGGGAGACGAGCGATCCGGACCGGGAGAGCGCGTTGGCGAGTTCCCACATCGCGGCGACGATCGCGATGAGGATGATGAAGAGGAAGGTTTCGGGAAGGAGGATCAGCGAGGCGAGCACGATCCCGCCGATGAGGAGGCCGATCCCGATCGCCGCCGGGAGGTTGCGGCCGGCCCGGCCGTAGTCCTTGGGTGCAGGCGCCGTCTCGACCTCGACCTCGACGGCAGCGGTCTCCTGCGTGAAGACCGTGTCGGTGCCGCGGAGGTCGCGCCGCTTCGGGAACGGTGTCGGCTCTGGGGTCGCCGCGGTCTCCCGATCCGACCCCTCGTCAGGGGTCGGATCGGAGGTGGGACGGTCGGGCCCGGTCAACGCGATCATCAGACCTCGAGGAGCTCGGCTTCCTTCTGGCCGAGCAGCTTGTCGATGGCGTCGACCTTCTTCTTCGTGATGTCGTCGAGTTCGGAGATCGAGCGGGTGACCTCGTCCTCGCCGGCTTCGCCGTCCTTCTTGATCCGCTCGAGGGTGTCCTTCGCGTGGCGGCGGATGTTGCGGATCGAGACCTTGCCGTCCTCGGCCTTGCCCTTGACGATCTTCACGTACTCCTTGCGGCGCTCCTCGGTGAGTTCGGGGAGGACGACGCGGATGACGTTGCCGTCGTTGGCGGGGTTGGCGCCGATGTCGGAGTTGCGCAGGGCGTTCTCGATGTCGCCCAGGGTCCCGCGGTCGTAGGGAGTGACGAGGATCGTGCGGGCCTCGGGCGTCTGGAACGACGCGAGCTGCTGGAGCGGCGTGGGAGCGCCGTAGTAGTCGATCTCGATGTTCGCGAAGAGCGCGGGGTTGGCCCGGCCGGTGCGGATCGACGCAAAGTCCTCTTGCGTGAATTCCACGGCCTTGTCCATCTTCTCCCTGGCCTCTGCCAGTGTTTCTTCAATCACGAGACACTCTTTTCAGTCGATTGGAGCTGTGTGAACATTCTATGGGTCCGAGGTGGTTTTCTGCTGACCCGGACCGGTGCGGTGTGGGCTACTTGACCAGTGTGCCGATCTTCTCACCGGCGATGGCCTTGCGCAGGTTGCCCTCACCCTGCATGCCGAAGACGTGCATGGGAAGCCGGTTGTCCATGCAGAGGGAGAACGCGGTGGCGTCGACGACCTTGAGACCCTTCTGGAGAGCCTCCTGGTAGGTGATCTCGTCGATCTTCGCAGCAGTCGGGTCGAGCTTCGGGTCGGCGGTGTAGACGCCGTCGACGCCGTTCTTGGCGATGAGGACCTCATCGGCGTGGATCTCGAGCGCGCGCTGGGCCGCGACGGTGTCGGTGGAGAAGTAGGGCAGACCGGCGCCGGCGCCGAAGATGACGACGCGGTTCTTCTCCATGTGGCGCATCGCCCGGCGCGGGATGTAGGACTCGGCGACCTGGGACATCGGGATCGCGGTCTGCACGCGGGTGTCGACGCCGAGCTGTTCGAGGAAGTCCTGCAGAGCGAGACAGTTCATCACGGTTCCGAGCATTCCCATGTAGTCGGCGCGCGTGCGGTCCATGCCGCGCTGGGAGAGCTCGGCGCCGCGGAAGAAGTTGCCGCCGCCGACGACGATGCTCACTTCGACGTCCTCGACGGTGGGGGCGACCTCCCGGGCGACGGCAGCGACGACGTCGGGGTCGACGCCGATGCTGCCTCCGCCGAAGACCTCGCCGGAGAGCTTGAGGAGCACGCGGCGACGATGCGTGCGCACCGGTCGGCTGGCGTGGCTCGATTCGTGTACCGGGGTGGATGTCATGAGGTCCTTCTTCCATGCGTTCGGCGCCGCCGCAGGCAGCGCCGATCCGGGTGGTTCGTCTGGGTCAGTCTAGCGAAAACGGGGCCGGACCCATCGGTCCGACCCCGTCATCGGATCCTGTGGGAGTCCTCACGGACCCCCACAGCGATCACAAGCGGATCAGGCTCCCACGCGGTAGCGGAGGAAACCGGTCGCCTTGAGGCCGGCGGCCTCGAGGACCTTGCCCACGGTCTGCTTGGGATCCTTCGCGAATCCCTGGTCGAGCAGGCAGTTCTCCTTGAAGAAGCCGTTGACGCGGCCTTCGATGATCTTCGGCAGAGCCTGTTCCGGCTTGCCTTCGTTCTTCGCGGTGTCCTCGGCGATGCGGCGCTCGTTCTCGACGAGCTCGGCCGGGACGTCCTCACGCGAGAAGTACTTCGGCGCGAGGGCGGCGATGTGCACGGCGACGTCGTGCGCGACGGCCTGGTCGTCGCCTTCGTAGGCGAAGAGAACGCCGACCTGCGGGGGCAGGTCCTTGTTCGTGCGGTGGAGGTAGGACTCCACCTTCTGGCCTTCGAGACGACCGACGCGGCGGAGGTCGACCTTCTCGCCCAGGGCGGCACCGGACTCGGTGATGAACTGGGCGACGGTCTTGCCGTCGGCCTCGACCGAGAGCAGCGACTCGGCTGACTCGGACTTGTTCGACACGGCGAGTGCGAGGACTTCGTCGGCGAGGTCGATGAAGCGCTGCGACTTCGCGACGAAGTCGGTCTCCGAGTCGAGCTCGATCATGGTGCCGACGCCGCCGTCGACGAAGGTGGCGACGAGACCGTCGGAGGTGGCACGGCCTTCGCGCTTCGTGGCGCCCTTGAGGCCCTTCACACGGAGGAGCTCGATGGCCTTCGCCTGGTCGCCGTCGGCCTCATCGAGGGCCTTCTTGACGTCCATCATTCCGGCGCCGGTCTTCTCGCGCAGTTCCTTGATGTCAGCGGCAGTGTAGTTTGCCATTCTTTCTCCTAGTGGTGGTGGAGGTGAGTGAGATCAGGACTCGGTGGAGTCAGCGGCAGCGTCGGCGGCTGCGGCCTTGCCCTCGGCGTCCGCTGCCTTCGCATCGGCGTCGGCGACGGCACCTTCGGCGGCGGCGTCCGTCGCGTCGGTGGCGGTGGTCTCCTCGGACTGGGCCTCGGCTGCGGTGGCAGCGGCGGAGGCTTCGGTCGAGGCGTCAGCGGCGTCGGCGTTCGCTTCGGCGGCGTTGCCCTCGAGGAGTTCGCGCTCCCACTCGGGCATCGGCTCGACGGCGGAGACGTTCTTCTCACCGGACTCGTCGTCGCCGGAGTGGCGGGCGATGAGGCCCTCGGCCACGGCGTCGGCGATCACGCGGGTGAGCAGCGAGACCGAGCGGATGGCGTCGTCGTTGCCCGGGATCGGGTAGGTGACGTCGTCGGGGTCGCAGTTGGTGTCGAGGATCGCGATGACCGGGATGCCCAGCTTCTTCGCCTCGTCGACGGCGAGGTGCTCCTTCTTCGTGTCGACGATCCACACAGCGGACGGGGTGCGCTGCATGTCGCGGATGCCGCCGAGGGTCTTCTCGAGCTTGTCCTTCTCGCGACGGAGGATGAGGAGTTCCTTCTTCGTGTGCGAGGAGCCCGCAACGTCGTCGAAGTCGATCTCTTCGAGTTCCTTCAGCCGGCGCAGACGCAGGGAGATGGTCTGGAAGTTCGTGAGCATGCCGCCGAGCCAACGCTGGTTGACATACGGCTGGCCGACGCGCTTGGCCTGCTCGGCGATCGATTCCTGGGCCTGCTTCTTCGTGCCGACGAAGAGGATGGAGCCGCCGTGGGAGACGGTCTCCTTGACGAACTCGAACGCGGTGTCGATGTAGCCCAGCGACTTCTGCAGGTCGATGATGTAGATGCCGTTGCGCTCGGTGAAGATGAAGCGCTTCATCTTCGGGTTCCAACGACGGGTCTGGTGTCCGAAGTGAACGCCGCTGTCGAGCAGCTGGCGGATGGTGACGACGGCCATGCCGACGCCCTCCTTTCTCGTGCACCCTGCGGGTGCGTTGTGCCATGGTTCGCGGCCAACACGGGGCTGGCGGCGACGATGGCGGTTTCGGTTGATTCCTGGTACCCGGTTCGCCCAACCCACATGCGCGTACGCATGCACCATGGGATGGAGAAGAGATCGGATACGCGTAGTCAGAAGACACGCTTCTGCTGAGGGCAGTCTATCGCGGGTGGCCAAGCCTGCGCCAATCGGAGGATGTCCCTCGCCGAGGCGGCCGCCGGGTGTGCCTGTCCCGTGCCCGGGCGGCTGCGCCACCTCCCGCCGAGGCTGCCGTCGGGTTCGCGTCGCCTCTGCGCTCTCGGGCGGGCTCCCCGCTTCCGCGACTCGTGCGCATTCGGCTGTGGACGCGCATTGCGCTCAGCATGCCTCCCCGCGGTGTGGGGCACCGGCGAGGGTGAGCGGAGCCCGGCCCATCGGGGGTCCGGTGGTCCCACTCGTGTGCTCTCTCCTGTGCATGCGGCACCGACTCGTGTGCGCGCGGCCTGTGGACGCCCGATGGTCGTCCACAGGCGGAGAATCCTCTGCTGACAGCACCGGCGGCATCGATTTCCATGGGCGTTATGGCCGTTCCCGAATCGACTCGTCCGCCCCACCGCAGCGCTGCCCCTCTTCCGCGACGGCGACTGTCGGCCCGTCCGACTCGGCGTCCGTCTGCGCGTCCGCCTCGGCGACGCAGAGCCGGTCCCCTGCCGAGCAGGCCGCTGCGGTGGATCAGCGTCCTCGTCACCGCGGTTCTCGTCGCCCTCGGCGGCGTGGGCGCAGCTGACGCCTCCCCGCAGGCTTCCCGAGCCGCGGGCACCATCTGGGTCACGCCGGTACCGGCGATGGAGATCGTCACCGCCTTCGATCCGCCGCGGGAGACATGGCTGGCCGGGCACAGAGGCATCGACGTCCGGGCCGTACCCGACGAACCCGTGCGCGCCCCGACCGCGGGCACCATTCGCTTCCGCGGCTCGGTGGCGGGCACCGAGACGATGAGCATCACGACGGAGTCCGGTCACGTCGTCTCCTTCCAACCGGCGCGTTCGGATGCCTCCGTCGGCGACCGCTTCGCAGCTGGTGAGCAGATCGGCACGGTCTCGACGGGCGCGCACTGCCAGGAGTCCTGCCTCCACATCGGCGTCTGGCCTAAGGACAGCGACCGGGCGTATGTCGATCCGGCGCCGTTCTTCGGTCAGGATGCGTCCCTCCTGCTGCCGCTCGCACGCAAGCCGGCCGAAGAGCCGGCCGGCGATGACACGGATTCGGGTGCGGGCGGGTGGGGCGGACACCGGAATGGGCGCATTCCCGCCTCGGCGCTGTGCCCGCTCACCACCGCCCCCGGGCACATGCTCCGATGCGATGCGCAGGCCGCATTCGACCGCCTCTCCCACGCGTACTCCGCGCGGTTCGGCAGGCCGATCTCGGTCACCGACTCCTACCGGGACTACGACACCCAGGTCATCCTCAAACGGCGTAAGGGAAGGCTCGCGGCGACGCCGGGGACGTCGAACCACGGGTGGGCGCTCGCGATGGACCTCGGGGGCGGCATCAACTCATTCGGCAGTGCCGAGCATCAGTGGATGCGGGCGAACGCTCCGACGTTCGGATGGGTGCATCCGTCGTGGGCACGGCAGGGAGGGTCCCTGCCCGAGGCATGGCACTGGGAGTTCAGGAAGTGAGCGCGTGCCGGACGTGAGCGAGTCGCTCAGGCCCGCGGGTGGGCCTGCCGGTAGGTCTCCTGCAGGCGCTGCATCGACACATGGGTGTAGATCTGCGTGCTGCTCAGCGTCGAATGCCCGAGCAGCTCCTGGATCTGGCGCAGATCGGCACCGTTGTCGAGCATGTGCGTGGCAGCCGAGTGGCGGAGACCGTGCGGTCCGATGTCGGGGGCGTCGGGGTTGTTCGCGCCGTAGCGGTGGACGAGCTCGCGGACCTGGCGGGCGCCGATTCGGCCTCCACGCAGGCCGAGGAAGAGCGCGTCACCGCTCCTGTCGGTGGCGAAGCGCTCCCGCAGTCTCAGCCAGATCGCGAGGGCATCGCGTGCCGGGCCGCCGAAGGGCACCCGGCGCTCCTTGTCGCCCTTGCCGAGCACGGTGATCATCGACCGCTGGTGGTCGACGTCGCTGCGGTCGAGGCCGCAGAGTTCGGATACGCGCACGGCCGTCGCATAGAGCATCTCGAGAATGGCTGCGTCCCGGGCGAGCAGCGCCTGAGCGTCATCGTCAGACTCTGCGGCCTCATCCTGTTGGGAGTCCGCCCCCGCTCCCCTGCTCGCTGTCGCTCCGGCCCCCTCACGCGCGCGGTCCGACCCGGCTCCTCCCCGCCGATTGCCTCCGTCACCACTGCGTCCTGCCGAGACGAGGGCGGCCGCCTGCTGGGGTTTGAGCACGGTGGGCAGCCGTGAGTCCTTCTTCGGGGTGCGCAGACGCGCGGCCGGGTTGGACGGCAGTCCGTGGGTGCTCACGCAGTAGGAGAAGAACGATTTGATCGCCGCGATCTTGCGCGCCACCGTCGACTTCGCCGCTCCCGCATCGTCGAGGGCGATGAGCCACGACCGCAGATCGTCGAGGCTGATGTCGGACACGGCGATCCCACGTCCGGACCCCACTGACCCAGCGCCACCCGCCTCGTCGGTCTTCCGTGACCGGTCGGTCTCCCGTGACTGTTCGGGGGTCCGGGTTGCGCGTCGCCCCGGCAGATGGGCGGCGTGCGCGAAGAAGTCGCTTACATCACCGACGTAGGCGCGGCGGGTATGGGCGGAGACGTCACGCGCGCGCAGGTGGTCGGCGTAGTCGTCGACCACCTCGGGGAAGCGAGGCGATGAGGTCACGCTTCAAGCGTACTCGTTCAGCGCCGGCGCAGCTTCTTCCACCCGGGCCCGTCGCGTTCGCTCAGTCCCTCGATCTCGAGGAGGGCGAGCGCCGAGAGCGCATCGGCCACCGTCAGGCCCGCTCTGGCCGCAAGCGTGCCGACATCGAGGGCTTTCGTCGCCGAGAGCGCGTTGAGGCAGATCCGCTCCCGTTCGCCGAGGTCGTCGACCCGGTCATCGCGGCCGCCCGCTCCAGAACCCCCACCAGCTCGAGAGGAATCCCCGGCTGCACTGCCGCCGAGGTCGCCCAACGGCAGCTCCTCGGGCCGGACGAGGTCGAGGACGTCGGGGGCGCCGGTGACGAGGTCGGCTTCCCTCAGACGGATGAGCCGGTTCGTTCCGGCCGATGACGCCGAGTACACCGACCCGGGGTAGGCGGCGACGACGCGGGAGAGTTCGAGCGCGTGCCTGGCGGTGTTGAGCGCCCCGCTGCGCCACCCGGCCTCGACGACGACCGTGGCAAGCGCCGAGGCGGCGATGAGGCGGTTGCGCAGGAGGAACCGGTGGCGCATCGGAGTCATCCCGGGTGCGGTCTCGGAGACGAGGAGACCGTGCTCGAGCACCTGTGCGAAGAGGTCCGAGTTCGCCGCGGGATAGAACCGGTCGACTCCCCCGGCCATGAATGCGACCGTCGTGCCCTCCCGGGCGAGCGCCGCACGGTGAGCGGCCGCGTCGATGCCGAAGGCTCCCCCGGAGACGACGGTGTACCCGTCGGCGGCGAGATCCCAGGCAAGGTCGGAGGCGCACTTCGTCCCATAGCCGCTCGCCGCCCGCGCCCCGACGACGGCGACCGCCTGCGCAAGCGCCTCGCGCAGGGTCGCCGACCCACGCACCCACAGTCCCAAGGGCGCTGCGGGACCGAGTTCGTCGATGGCGGTCGGCCATTCGTCGTCGGTGGGGATGACGAGACGTCCGCCGAGGCGGGCCATGCCCTCAAGGTCGTGTTCGCCGTCGGCGTCGGCGGCGCGCACTGCCCACCGGGCGAGCGCCTCGGGGAGTCTCCCCTGACCGGTGATGTCCCCGAGCTCGGCGGAGAGCCGTCCGACGACCTCGTCGACCGCGACCGCCCCGGAGGAGATCGCCCGGATGAGTTTGACCGCGGTCACGGGGCCCGCGGCATCGACGAGGGCCTTGAGCAGGCCGTCACCGGGTTCGCCGATCCGCAGGAGTGCTGCGACGGCGATGCGCTGCGGGGTCACGTCCATCATGTCTCCTGGGTCCGCAGCGCGAGGGCCGCAGCGATCCGGTCGGCGTCGGGAGCCTCTGCCCCGGCGAGGTCGGTCAGGGTCGTGGCGACCCGGAGCACTCGGTCGTAGCCGCGCATCGTGATCCTCCCCGTCTCGAGCGCGCGGTCGAGGCTGCGCAGAGCTGCCGGTCGCATCCCGAAGTGGTCGCGCAGCCACGGCCCCGGTGCCATCGCATTGAGCGACCAGTCGCAGTTCGCATACCGATCCGCCTGCGCGCGCCTCGCGTGCTCGACCCGCGCCGCCACACCGGCGCTCGACTCCTGCTCCCCGCCGAGACGCAGGTCGGCCGGAGTGACGGGGTAGAGCTCGAGCTGGAGGTCGACACGATCGAGGAGAGGCCCGGAGAGGCGATTGCTGTACCGGCGTCTGTCCATCGGCGTGCAGTTGCACACCGTGTTCGCGCCCGCCTGCATGCCCGCCCCGCACGGGCACGGGTTCGCGGCCATGACGAGCTGGAACGATGCCGGCAGCACCATTGACCCCCAGGCCCGGTGGATGTGGACCTGACGGGCCTCGAGCGGCTGCCGCAGCGCTTCGAGCACGTCCCGGGAGAACTCCGGCGCCTCGTCGAGGAATGGAAAGTACACCCCGGTGGGTTCAGAAGCTTCAGTCTACCTCCCGGCGTCCGCCTCTGACGGCTGTTCGTCCACCACGCTCGCAGCTGGCGCTGGCACGCTCGCAATGAGTCCACAAAAGGTCAAGGTGGGGTAAATGGTGTGCCAATAGCGCATGCCTTCTGTCACAATGGACGCACGGAGTACAGGAGCTCTGCCGTGTCGGCGGACCGATCACGGGAGACAGATGGACTTGGACCAAGAGCAGATCTACTCCGATGTGCAGAGCCTCTTCCGTCGAGGCCTGGTCATAATCGTTGGGTCAGGCGCATCTTCGGCAATGGGACTCCCTGGAATGGCTGCTCTCGCGAAACACCTTCGAACAAGCATTCCGGACGAAATAGCCTCACAGTCTTTAAAATGCTTGCCGCAGTGGACAACAATTTCGGAGTCCCTCGAAAAAGGCGCTGGCCTCGAAGAAGCACTCGCTAACGGCGTTGCTTCGGACGATCTGGCTGAACTTATTGCCGCCCAGATAGCCGTTTGCATATCGGGCCAAGAGGTACGTGCCATCACCGAAATTCTGAGCGAGTCCGAAGTGCCAGCGTTCAGCAGGTTGTTTCAGCACATCCTAAGAACAACCAATCACGTAGATGTAATCACGACGAACTATGACCGACTACTAGAGGTCCAGGCCGCTCGCGTTGGCATCGCCGTAGATTCGATGTTCCATGGGCATACTGTTGGACGGTTTGATCCGGAACAGAGCGGCAAGGCAATGCAACGGCCAGATAACCAACCCGGAAAACGGCGGGCAACCACAGTTCGAACGGTTCCTCACGTTCGCCTATCGAAACCCCACGGAAGCCTCGACTGGTTTACCTATAACGACGAGCATTTTCGAAGCGATCTGCCGATTCCTGGTGCTCGGCGCATCGTTGCACCCGGGGGCAACAAGTATCGCCAAGGATACGACGTACCGTTCGATCAACAGCGCGAACGAGCCAACACAGCTATCGACTCAGCTGCCGCCCTACTTTTCGTGGGATATGGGTTCAATGACGATCACTTGCAGACACACGTTCGAGAGCAAATTCGCAGGGTGCCCTCGCTAATCCTGAGTCGCACCTTCACTGAAAATGCACGAGAGTATCTCTCCACGAGTCCCACGGCGCTGGGCGTAGAAGCCGATAGCTCCAACGACGCATACGCACACGTTTTGAAAGGGGACGCTGAGACTGTGCTCAACCGCCCCATCTGGAACTTAAATAATCTCGTAGAGGAAGTGTTGGGAAAATGAACGATACGAACGTCCTTGAGTTTCCGCTTAACTTCGCGCTAGGAAGAGTGTTCAGGGTTGACACCGCTAGCGTATGGGCTGAGGCAACCGACCACGATCGTCTTACTCGGGTGGGAGTCGGAAGTCTAATTGCCTTCCAAGGATCGAATTCATCAGAGTACCTCGTTGGCATGCTTGATCGAGTAACACGTGATCTCCAAGAAGAGGCGCTCCTAGATAATCTTGACGACGACGATGATGTTGTCCCGGTAGAAGCGCGTCAACGCGACCTTCTGCGCGTCGTACTTCTCGGCACTTATAGAGAGGTGGACGGAACAAGGCGCAATACATTCAAGCGAGGCGCTGATAGCTATCCGCTCGTTGAATCTCCCTGCTGGGTCATCGATGGCTCGAACCTGCAAAGGCTGATGGGCCTACTTACCCAACAGCTAGATTCGGAAAAACAACTTCAGCTCGGCACATTTGTCGCTGATTCCTCAGCGAGGGCTGTGGCAGATGGCGATCGTCTCTTCCAACGCCACGCCGCTCTTCTCGGAAGTACGGGCTCGGGAAAGAGCTGGTCAGTTGCTCTTATTCTCGAAAGAGCCAAAGCGTTGGCGTTCCCAAACCTAATCGTCTTTGACATGCATGGCGAGTATACGCCGCTCACCGAAGGGCCAGACCCTATCGCCGAAGGTTTTCGCATTGCAGGACCGGGTGACCGCGAGTCCGAAACTCGTTTACTGCACCTACCCTGGTGGCTCCTAAATCAAGAGGAAATGCAAGCGCTCCTGCTTGACCGTTCTGAAACTAATGCGCCTAACCAAGCCGCACGACTGACCCATCACGTACGCGAGCTCAAGCTAGAGCATTTGGTGGCCGCAGGAAAGGATGAGGTCGCTGGACGATTTACTGTCGACAGCCCCATTCCATTCAGTCTTACAGAACTCATCGCTCGGCTCGAACATGACGACACTGAGATGGTGCCCGGCGCACGCACCGAGAAAGCAGGCCCCTTTAACGGTCGACTGACGAGGTTCGTCGCCCGGCTCAAGGCTCGCGCCGAGGACCGTAGGTACAGCTTTATGTTCGGGCCGCCCGAGGAGGCCGTCGGATATGAATGGCTTCACAGCCTTGCCAAAGATCTACTTGGCACGAAACAGGGCATCAAGGTTATTGATTTCAGCGAGGTCCCCAGCGACATCCTTCCGATAGTTGTTGGGGTTCTTGCGCGGGTGCTTTACGAAGTTCATTTCTGGACTGACGAAGAAAAGCGGACTCCAATCACATTCGTCTGCGACGAGGCTCACCTGTATCTTCCTTCTAGTGTCGCAGATGTCGCCGAAGCCCGGGCACTTGACTCGTTTGAGCGCATAGCCAAGGAGGGTCGTAAGTATGGGATTTCATTGTTGGTGGTGAGCCAGCGGCCTTCCGATGTCAGCAGAACTGTGCTGTCGCAGTGCAACAATTTCATCGCGCTGCGATTGACAAATGACCAGGACCAGGCGGTAGTCAGGCGTCTTATGCCAGACAGCATGGAAGGAATTGCTGCGGCCTTGCCCTTGCTCGATGTCGGAGAAGCCCTGGTTCTTGGGGATGCGCTCGTCCTTCCGACTCGTATTCGTCTTGACGTCCCGTCAGTCAAACCCAGTAGTTCTACGAAGAATTTTTGGACTGAATGGAACGAGTCTGAGGTCCAAGAGGCTGACCTCGTTGCTGCAGTAGAGGCAATGCGGATGCAGTCGCGGCCCTAATTGGAACACGGGGGCGGGATCTTCCTACTGCATCACAGGACCGCGGATACTCTGACTCTCACACCCTATCGGCCCATTCGCACCATTACCTTCGGTTGGGAAGGAATAACATGATCGACCGACTTCAGCTACCTTCTTTCTTGCGCGCACCCTGCAAACGGAGGTAGCGAGAAGTGGACCCAATGCCTGCATCCGCTGTCAGCGAAGCCGATCGTGTCCACGCAGCGAAGGCTATCGAAGAAGCACTAAAGTCTCGCGACAATGCCCGTGTGGGAGCTGTCATCGCGCGAGGGGAAACAATCCTCGCGACGGGCTACAAGGGCGAAGTGGACAAACTCCATGCAGAGCAGATTGCGCTACTCAAGGCGGAAACGCAGGGCGTTGATGTCAAAGAGGCGACCCTCTACACGACTATGGAGCCGTGCGCGAACTCACGTACCTCACGAGTCGCTTGCGCAGAGCTGGTTGCCCAGGCAGGGATTGCCGAAGTCCATATCGGCGAATATGACCCGAACCCTCAGGTCTATAGGCTTGGCTGGAAGCACCTTCGCGACCACGGAGTAAGGTTGCGGGACTTCCCAGCAGATCTCAGAAACCAAGCTCACGAAGCGGGTGCAGACTTCACGAGAGTGTTTACTAGCGGTTTCGGCATGAGCGCAGGTGCGAAGTTCGACTTCACTCAGAACGGCGGGCGATTCACCATCGGAGTTGACGATGTAGAAGGCTCACCTATCTGGGAAACGAGGTGGACGAACTGTGGCGCAAGGGCGATCTACCTGAACGGCGGACACCCTGGCATTGTCGCCCATGCCCGGTATGCCGAGCATTTTGAAGAGGTCGACGACCCTGATGCTCTCGACTTCGGAGACCACTCTCCGAAAATTGGCATTGGTGAGATCGGTGTAGTGCGTAACGAATACGGTCATGTGCTTTGCAAGGTCACGGCTATCGAGCCCACATTGGACTATGGCGGTAACGGCCATGTATCGGTCACCGTCAAATGGCAAATTCGCTTGCGCGATTCGTCCGGCCTCTAGGCAGCAGACTGACTCCGAAACGGTTCTATGCTACCTATCTTGAGCGTTGGTTCGGAGCTTTAGGTGAATAGAGTCACGCAGTGACTGCTCGGGCTCTTGCCCCTATGGGAACTCCATCTCTGCCGTTCGTACGTCTGAACCTATCGGCTCCACCGTGAGCGTGCCGACGTGTTCCTACGCCAGAGCGCCAGCCGGAGAACGCCAGATCGGGCCGCTGCGGACGTCGCTGGGATGGGTTGCTTCCCATTGGACAGGTCCATGGTGTCAGCCGCGGTGCGCCAACTAGCCAGCCGTTACTTCTTGACGGACTACTCACGCCGCGAAGCAGCTTGATCAAACGGTGAAGAGTCAGCTCGGCGTCGACGCTCCGCTTGCTCACAGAAGCGCTCGCGGATCAGTTTGGCGGCTCTTCGTAAATGAGGGTGTAGAGCCTGGCACTGGGGACCCGCCCGTGTCGTTGCCGAGGAAGACGTCGAGGCCTCCCTGAGGATGGAAGTTCTCACGCTCCCCATCCGGAAGACCTCGACATGGACAAGCCTAGCTTCAGTGCCCCTGATCTCGACGCGTTCTGCCTCCTCGACACCCTCGCCCTGACCGTCACTGGACAAGCTGTCGATATAGATCAAGCAGTGCTGGAGTGCCGTACCAACAGCGAGTCCCCGGACTCCTGGTGCCGGGACTGCGGGGCCGAAGGCACTCCCCGCGGGACCGCAGTGCGCAGACTGGTCCACGTCCCGCTCGGATGGCGCCCCACGATCCTGCACGTGCGAGTCCGTCGCTACCGGTGCCCGACCTGCAAACGCGTCTGGCGGGAAGACCTCTCCCAGGTGGCTGCATCACGGGCGAAGCTGTCGCGGCCGGCCGTGCTGTGGGCACTGAAATGCCTCGTCATCGACAGGATGTCCATCAGCCGCATCGCCGCGGGCCTCGGCGCCGCATGGCACACCGTCAACACCGCGATGCTGGCCACCGGGCAGCAACTCCTGATCGATGACCCCGCGAGGTTCGACGGTGTGAGGGTCCTCGGGGTCGACGAGCATGTCTGGCGGCACACGCCGTTCGGCAGCAAGTACGCCACTGTCATCATCGATCTGACCCCGATCCGTGACAAGACGGGCCCCTCCCGCCTGCTGGACATCGTCGAGGGCCGTTCGAAGAAGGTGTTCAAGACCTGGCTGGCCAACCGGTCGCAGGCGTTTCGTCGTGGTGTGGAAGATATCGCGATGGACGGCTTCGCCGGATACAAATCAGCCGCTGCCGAAGAACTTCCCGACGCCGTCCCGGTGATGGATCCCTTCCACGTCGTGGCTCTGGCCAGCGGTGCAGTGGAGCGCTGTCGGCAGCGGATCCAACAGGAGACACTCGGGCACCGCGGCCGGTCCGGTGACCCGCTCTATGGCATCCGTCGTGTCCTGCTCACCGGAGCGAACCTGCTCACCCCGAAGCAAGTCGACCGACTCGAAGCTGTGCTCGCTGCCGAGGAACACACGCAAGTCGATGTCACGTGGTGGGTCTATCAACGCGTCGTGGCCGCCTACCGTGACCTCGACCGGGCGCGTGGACGAGCGCGGATGCAAGCCGTCATCACGGGTCTCTCTGCACGAGTGCCGGCAGCCTTAGCGGAACTGACCACGCTCGGGAGAACGCTGAAACGCAGAGCCGCCGATGTGCTGGCGTACTTCGACCGGCCCGGCACAAGCAACGGGCCGACCGAGGCGATCAATGGCCGACTCGAGCACCTGCGAGGCACCGCGCTGGGGTTCCGGAACTTGGGTCACTACCTGTTGCGATCGCTGCTGGATACCGGTGGGTTCAGACCACTTCTACACTCTCTTTTACGATGAGCCAGTTTGGCGAGGCTGACGGGGCCGATCCAGAGCATCTTGAACGTGTTCCAGATGCACAGAATGACCAGGAGATGGAGCCAGCCCGGTCCGCCGGCTCCGATGAGTTCGCGGCAGATGGCGGCACCATAGAGGTATGGGACTGCGAGGAGCATCGCCGGGATGCCCCATTTAAAGCCGCGACGGGTGTAGATGGCGTCGCGCAGGATGTTCGTGGGAAGCCACGCCCGTAGGACGGGGGCTGTCTTCTGGCTGAGGTTCCAGGTCGTGCGGATCATGGCAGCAGTCCTCTCGTCTCGTTGCTCGGTAGCGAGCGAACTTCCTTGAGAGGGCCTTCTGCCTGTGGCGCGGGCCATGCCGTCGACTGGATCGACGGCGCGTAAATGTAGCGCTACCTGCCTGTGATTTTACGCCTGTCCTCAGACTTTCGGAAGGAACAAGACCACCCCCGACCGTTACGCCGCGTTCCGGGAGGGCGGCTCGTGGCGCACCTTGCCCGTGGATCAGCACCGGGAAGGGAGTCGTCATGGGACATCTGGCAGAACAGGCCAACGGCGAACGGCAAGCACGGATGATGTTGTCGATGATCGCCGAACCAGATGATCCGGTCACTGGCCGCATCTTGCACCAGGTCGGCGGGGTCGAGACGATTCGCCTCCTCGAAGACGGCGATCCTGTGCCGGGTATGAACCGCGCCGACGCGATCGCTTGGCGCCAGCGTCTCACCCCACGCATCGCCGACGACATCCCCGGACGCGTCACCGATGCTGAACGCCGATGCATCGGCACCCTCATCCCGGCCGACGCCGACTGGCCCCACGCACTCAACGACCTTGGCTCCCGTGCCCCGTACATGCTGTGGACCCACGGCGCGACCTCGTTCCTGTCCGACGGGCTCGCAGACCGCGTCACGATCACCGGCGCCAGAGCCGCCACCGACTACGGCACGAACGTCGCCGGACATCTGGCCGGGGACCTCGCCCGTGACGAGCACACGATCGTCTCCGGTGGGGCCTATGGCATCGACGGGGCCGCCCACCAGGCTGCGCTTGCCGCCGGCGGCAACACGATCGCGGTCCTCGCCGGCGGCGTCGACCGCCCCTACCCGCGCGGCCACGCCGACCTTCTGGCCCGGATCGGTGACGTCGGCCTGCTGGCCAGCGAGATGCCACCAGGGGCGACGCCGACCCGGTACCGGTTCATGGCTCGTGCCCGCCTCCTGGGCACGCTCTCGGGCGCCACGGTGATCCCGGAGGCGAGCTTCCGGTCGGGATCACTGCTCGTACCGGCAGAAGCGCACCGGCACGGTCGCGTCGTCGGGGCGGTGCCCGGTCCGGTCACGTCGGTGACCAGCTCGGGGCCGCATGAGTTGATCAAGCGCGGTGTTGCGGAGATCGTCTCCGACACAGCCGATGTAAAGACCATGCTCGACTCACTCAGCGATCCGGGCCGACTTCTGAACCGGGAGACGGCGACCCGCCAGCTCGATGCACCAGCATTCGGACCGCCACAACGGCCGACGCATCGTCTCTAGCCCGCATCCGTGATGCGGGCGGGCCTCAGTCCCAGCTCAGATAGGGACGGCTCGATGGAGGCTGGTCTGCACCGTGCAGACGGGAAGGAATCAGTCTCATGAGCAACACCGATGTTGAACGTCCCGAGTGGTTGGACGAGCCGTGCCCGAACTGGTGCCACGGGGATCACTCCGGCCAGGACTTCAGGGAAGACCGCAAGCATCTGTGCGAGCAAGTGCTCGTCCCCGTCATCACCCAGGGCCGTGCTCCTGGATGGCGTCACATCCCCGGTGATGTCGTGGAGGCCGAGGAGATGTCGATCGCGATCTATCGTCGCGTCGGGGAACGCGAGACGTGGCTGGTGATCGCCAACGATCGTCAGAACGTCGAGGTCTCCCTGGAAAGCGCCGGACGCCTCAGCGACGAACTCGCTGAGCTCATCCAGGAGGTCACTGCTTCACAGGCGTGATCGACGTCCACGATTGAGGGCTCTGCGCCACCCGTGAACCGGGGGCGCAGAGCCCTCTTCACATTCCGCATCACTGAGAAGTGGAGCACGGCGCCTGGCCGGGGTCACAGTCCAAGGTCGGGACCGCGCCGTCGCGCGGCGGCTGCCTCGGGCTCGCGCCGCCTGGTCGACGGGGCCAGCCGGCGCAATGCCGCTTGAGCGCGGCTCCGGTCGACCTTCTGAACGTCCGTCTCCGGGGTCGGGCCGAGCGGGTTCGACTCGGTGACCTGGTATCGGTCGCGGTAGGCCGCCACCACGCGGGCATCCCTCCGCCATCGGGCCGCCGCTTGGCCGTCCTTGGGTGCGGGGCCGAGCGACGCCGTCCACGGCTCACCGTCCGCCACGGCGGTGTCTAGGACGGCATCGGCGCGGGTCTCGATGAGGTCCTGGCGTTCCGTGAGCGCCTGCCGCATCTCCGTTGTCATCGTGCCTCGTGCTTGTGGGATGAGTCCGGCGATCAACGCTGGCGTCTTTCGTGTGCGGCCCGAACCGGCGGGCCGGGCGGTCGCGCGAGCGAGGCGGTAGTGCATGACCTTGGCGATGTCGTCCGCATCATCGAACCCTCGTGCAGCCACGAGGCGCGGGAAGAGAGCGTCGACGTCATGGTGGTTCGCCTCGGCCCGTCGGAGTTCAGCGGTCAACGCTCCGAACGCCACCGACTCCACGGCCGCATCGGCATCCTCCTCGGACAGGCCAGAGGTGCGGACGAGTCGTGCCCACCGGTCTTTCTGCGCGACGGCGGAGAGAGTTTCGTATTCGGCGGCAAGCTGCGCGATCGACCCCCACCGGCCCTGCTCGGCGGTGATCGTCTCATGCGCCGAGAGTTCAGCGCCCGCGTGCTGCAACACCCCGTAGAGCACCGAACGCCCGGTGGCCTCCTCGTTGTCGGAGGGGTGGGGGCCGTCGTGGATGTCATCGGGCCGATCGCAGATCACCCACGCCCGGTTCGACTCGCGGCCACGGGTCATCGCGACGTACACGTTCTCCCGCGTGGTTGTCGCTTGGACCAGGACGTGTGCGGTGTCCACGGTGATGCCCTGTGCGCGGTGTGCGGTCACGGCGTAGCCGAGATCGACGTGCTCGGCCAGATACGCGGCGGGCAGGACGATGGAGGAGCCGAAGCGTTTCCCGGTCTTGCGAATCGTGGCCGAGCCGTCCTCGCGCAGGCCGGTGATCGTCCACGACTCACCGTTGCGCACCCAGTCCCGGCCGTTGCCGGTGCGCAGGCGCCGATCGTTGCGGCGCGTGATGATCGTGTCCCCGACGCCCGCGAGGGTGCCGTCATTGAGCTCGGTCTCGCGGCCGGGCTTGATCTTCCCAGCGAGGATGAGATCAGCACGGGCACGCGTGTTCAACGCGGTCACATCATCACGGGTCTCAGCGATCAAGATCGAGGTCTTGCCGTCGGCGCGGTCTGCCTGCCAGGCGCGGTAGGCGGCGTCGATCATCTCCTCACTGTCGCCATCGTGGATGCGATCGTGGTCGAGGTAGGTGTCGATGACCTCGGTCCTGCCGTGGCGCAGGTCGAGGGAGGCGGTCTTCTCCCACTCGTGGATGAACCTGTGAACGTCCAAGAGTTCCGGGGCATCATGATGGTCGGCGACGAGCATCCCGAACGCGCCGCCGGCATCGACGGACTGCAACTGCCCATAGTCACCGACCAGCAGAACCTTCGCCCCCGCCGTCGACGCGAGATGGGTGAGCCGATCCAGCGATAGCGTCCCGGCGAGGCTGGCTTCGTCGATGATCACCAACTGCCTGGCCTCGAACGTGGTGCCGTGCATGAGATGGTTCTGCCACCACTTCGCCGTGTTC
This sequence comes from Brevibacterium sp. XM4083, assembly GCF_006489205.2. GTDB lineage: Bacteria > Actinomycetota > Actinomycetes > Actinomycetales > Brevibacteriaceae > Brevibacterium. The sequence continues at coordinate 150,683 of NZ_VFYR02000006.1, forward strand.
TCGGTCGCGATCCCAAGATCCTCCCCGAGGACCTTCGCCGCCACCGCCGACGGCGCCAATCCGACGACGGAGCCGCGGCCGTGCTCGGTCTCCCATGCGCGACGCAGCGCGTTCATCGCGGTCGTCTTCCCGGCACCTGCCGGCCCGACCAGCACGTCCAGGCTCCGACCGGACACGGCGATCTTCGCCAGCGCCTCCGCCTGATCCTCGCCCAGCACCCGGCCCTCACGGTCAGGCTTCGCGGTGACCTTCTCGACCGTGCCGATACCGACGCTCGGGCCGGAGAAGGTTCCCGCGCGGTCGAGGAGGCGATCTTCGGCCTCCAGCAGCATCGTGGAGGAGAACACGGCCGAGTGCTTCGGCCGGAACACCGAGCTGCCATCCACGCGCTGGAACGCGGCCGGTGACGAGGACAGCTCCGGCGGGGTGAGCCGCAGGGAAGCCTGTTCGGCGGCGTCGGCGATCATTCCGACGATCGCCTCGCGGTCCTGCATCGAGGCGAACCGCCAGCCCATCGACTGCCTTGATGCTTCGGCCATGAGGTTCCAGCGCCGCCACGTCGACCGCTTCTCACCGACCGTCTCGACCACGCTGGCCCCAAGCTCGGTGATCACGTCGAGCGGGATGTCATCGGCCCGCAGCAGCAGCGCCTCCGGATTGTCCGTGACCCTCCGTGCCCACGCGGTCGCGTCCTGCCCGAGAGCGCCGGTCGCGCGGGTGCGCCAGGTATCGGTGAGCTCGGCCAGGGAATGGACCTGCTTCTCCGGACGCGTGGCGAGCGTGGCCTGGGCGCGAAGCTTCATGATCGTCGCCGGCGACGGACGCCTGCCGTGCTTGTCGACGTACTCGGCGATCAGGTGATCGGTGGCGGCATCGATGTGCCTGGCACGGGTGGAGAACTCCTGCACCAGTTCCTCGGGGACGCCGGTGATGGCCCAGGCGGGGTTGCGGTCGCGGCCCATGTCGCGGGCCTCCCACTCGACGCCGAAGGTGCGAGTCATGTGATCGGCGAACACGGCCTCGTGCAGCTCGGAGAGCGCGACGACCACGGCGTGCATCGGCCGCCCATCCAGCGATCGCCATTTCCCGTCGAGCACGGTCTGGACTTTGTTCGAGATCACGACGTGCGTGTGCAGATGCGGGTCACCGGCGCGGGAATCGAAGTGATCGAAGCCTGTCGCGATCAGCCCGGTCACGTCGACCTGGGCGACGGCGCCGTCGGCGGCGGTTGCGCCGGTGCGGGTGGCGGCGACCTCGCGCTCCATGAACGCCACCACTTCGGCAACTGCCGCATGGTGCGCCTCACCGATGAGGGCCTGTGTGCCTGCATCAGCGACCGCCCACACGGCGGAGGCGGACTTCGGGATCGAGAAGGTGAAGTCGAACCCCGCCACCGCGCGACGGCTCGCACGCTCGGCTTCCTCGGCCTCGATCTGCGCAACCTGCCGCCCCCGCTCGGCAGGGCCGAGGTCGGGATCAAGATCAGCGGTGCGGGCCTCGATCCGCTGGGCTGCCGACTTGTAGGCCGGGAAGGCGAGACCGAGCGGATCGCCGGTGAGCGGGTCGCGGCCCATCCCGACCAAGAGCTGGAGTTGAGCCTCGGAGACTTCGTCGCCGGTCGTGAGTTGGCCGTCGCCGAGGCCGGGAAGACCGGAGCCGAGCCATTGCCCTGGTGGTGTTCCTGCCTCCGCGTAGTACCTCGTGAGCGGCGTGGAGAGGGACCGGTCGCCGTCTGCGGCCGCGACGGTGCGCAGCAGGTACTTGTATCCGTCGCCTGCACTCATCACCCGCATCGAGACCGTCACATCAAGAAGGTGCGTCACGGGGAGACGCATCTGACCGAGAACGACGACTCCGCATACAAGATTGGATGGGAGCGGCCCCAGCGTGGCTCTCAATTCGTGGACGCTGTCTTAGACTTAACAACCAGCCCGAGCCGCGATCAAATCGGAGCAGAAAGAGGATCAAGTAATGCCAAAGGAGGCAAGGGTTACGTTCCCAACACCACTGTACGTTGTCGCGGCACCTCTAGGGCCCGGATCAACCACCATGCAGTCAGCGTTCATTCGTGAACCGCAACCCGGGACGTTCGACGAGGAGGTCCTACCAGCGCTCGCGGGTATTCACTATGCCATGCATCTGCCGAAGAATCGCTTTGAAACGCTTGACTTGCCACTGATAGCGATTAAAGACCAAGTGAGCGGGTTTCCTCGCGCTCATTCGGTAGCCCTCATCCCCGATGCTCTCCTTGACTCGCCGAAGCTGATCGAGCGACTCACCGCTGCGTTTGAGCCCGCGCTCATCATCGCGCCTGCCGATCGCATGGAGGCAGCGGGGAAGGTCTCGGATCAGATCGGCTTTGCCCTTCCGCCGGCACGCCTGGATGCGCTCGACCAGTCCACCCTGGATGAACACTGGCGGCTGTTGGCTTCTAGGTGGTACGACGACTGGCCGCTCGGGGTCGTTCTCGACCCCGCAACCCCACGGTGGTCTTGGCCAATACCTCCAGATGGATCGCTGCTCTCGTTGCAGAGACTGGCCCGAATGATGGCGGTGCCGCTCGAACTCTCGGAAGATCAAGAGTCTCCTTTCGAGTCGGCGGCGGGCGTCCGACACCTTCGGGTCCGCCTTGACTCCCTTGTGGAACTTGAGAACCGCGGCGTCGACGTTGAAGACGCTGCCGAGGCGTTCCCGGGGGCGATGCGAGAGCGATCCAACGTCACACGGACCCGGTTGACGGTCAGCCTTTCCGGCACGGCACCCCGATACGTACGCTTCTCGTCAGGAGCAGATGGCGTCACCCGGACCACCTTCAATGACCACTACCCGCAGGTAAGGTCTTTGCTCGTTGCCCATTCCGCATCCGCAGACAACTCGATGGGAATCGTGCTCGAGGACGCGCTGACACCGCAAGCATTCCACGCAGTTGCTGATCTGGAACGACACTGGGCTGAAGGTCCGCGACCAGCCGCCGTCCGGCGTATCCTTCGGCGTCTCAACCACGCGACATCAGCTATCTGGAGCAAGGATTTCGTTGCGGCTGTTCACTGCGCATCGTCGATCGATGCGTTCACCAACTTCCCGCTCGGCCTCCTCACACTTCCCGGGGACTCTTCACCGCTCTCCACGCGGCTCCCGATCAGTTACCACACGATCAACCCGCTCACCCGCGCCTTGCAGTTTGAGCTCAGCCCCCAGGTGCCACGCAGATTCCAGGCAGGATTCAAGGTGCTTGTGGCCGAGTGCATTCCCACGTCGGATCCGGTTGGGCGCGCTTCCCGGCGAGGATGGCAGACCATCTCGGACGAGATGTCGGCCGCTGGTGTCGATCTCACCGTCACGGAAACGCCTTCGAAAGATGCACTGCGGTCGGCGCTTGCCAGCTCGCTGCCCGATGTCTTGGTCCTCAGCGCACACGGCTTCTACGCGCCGGACTCAAACATCGCGGGTGTAGCCATCGGTGAGGACGAGATCACCATGGGTGACGACCTCGGCGCTATGCCACCGCTCGTGATCCTCAGCGCGTGCCACACCTCACCCAGAGGAGGCGGTGTGGTGAACATCGGCGACCTGTTGTTGAGAGCCGGTGCCGACGCCGTTCTTAGCACGCTCGTTCCCGTGGACGTTCATCACAACGCTCAGACCGTCGCCCGATTCTTCCGATACTTGGCTCGTGCCATTGCGGACACCACGACAGCGCCCAACACATCGATCCTGGAGATCTGGCACCAAGTTCAGTCGCTGAACGTCGTCATCGACCTCACCTACGGCAACCCGAAGCTTGCGGACTGGGCATTCTCTAAGGCAACTGGCATCAGCCCAATCGAGCAGTTCATGACGGGCGACCACGGGCTCCGGCACGCACGCCTGTACGAGGATGCAGAAGCTCGCCTCATCACCATCGCGGCCCGCACTGGCGATGACGAACGGGTGCGCAGCTGGTTGCGCTCACCGGGGTACTTGCCCGAGAGCCTGATGTACACGATGCTGGGCAAGCCAAGCTCACTCCTCGTAGGTACAGCCAGCGAGATCCCTTGATCAAGGGTCAGAGATGGGCGCGAAGCCTCAGCGCCAGCGCGCGACAGGAAGCACGTCGTCGTTACGTGTCTAGGAAACCCCATTCGCTGCCCAGAACCCAACGCAGCGCCGAGAGTTTACCGTTGAGCACTCCGAGTTCGAATTCCGTATACGGGCCGAGCTCCCCAGGCCGGGTGTATGTCTCCTCGATCCGCTGACGTGCTGGACCAGCTATCGCCTGCAACCGATCAAGCTCCGCTTCGTCGCCCGCCTCGCGCAGTCGGTACTCGTGTTGCAACGAACGGTGATACCAGAGGCGGTCGAACAAGGCCTTCTCAGCGTCCGTGATTTCCCAGAGGCGCCGCGGCTCCTCAACGAAGTCGGTCTCGACAAACAGTTCCTCGATTTCGGCTCCGAAGTGGGTGAGCAGAACATCGTTAAGTCCATCCACCCCGAGAGCGTAAGTTGAGCCCTCCGACGTGAAGATCGTAGCGATGTCGAGATGGGGGTTTCGCTTGTCCTCGCCCTGCGCCGAAAAGTCATCACTATTCGATGTAATGAAGGCGTATGGATTGCATGTCAGATCTGACTCACGCACCGCGGTTGCATAGATCTCGACGAGCAGCGCATCCGCCACGCCGTTGCGCGACCGATGCAATGGCGCCCGCTTGCCAACTCCGCGGTCGACCACTGCGCGGTACTCGGCGTCGGTTGGTTCGACCCGGAGTCCGTTGCGCAAGAGTTCGAGTACCTCATCGAAATTGCGTGTCGTCATCGCACCGATCAACGGCACGTCACGCGCAAGGTCGTCAATCATCTTGGCCACGTGCTCAATATTTGCACCGCCGTAATCGTGCAAGTCCTGCTTGACCAGCTTAAAGCGCTGCGCGACACCTGTCGTCATGGTGGACTCGATCCGCTGCCTGTTCCGCTCAAACTCCTCGATCACGAGCTGAGGTACAAGAAGCTCCACGTCTCGCTGATGCACCAAGACACGAAGGGCGACGATCCACCGCTGTCCATCTCGTCGTTTGCACAGGTCGAACCACGTCGACGTGTCAACGAGTAAGTTCAGCACACGCTCAGCGTACCGTCCCAACGGTTCTCGGTCTTGGAAAAGCTTGCCGCCGCCCGTCAACGATTTTTGGCGACTATGTGCCTCGACCTGCAAGAGGCGTGGCGGCTCAGAAGCGGCGATGAAGGAGCGGAAGAAGATCGGAGCCGGCAGGACCTAGGCAGGCGTCCGAGAGTGACACTGCTGGCCTCGACGACGATGAAGAGCGGACCTAAGGCGAGGGTTGCCTGGTGGTCGAGCACCCGGCAGGTGAACAGCCTGGCGAAGCACTCGGAACGGGGTTCTGGATCAGGCTCACCGAACTGCTGGAGCCATCATGCCCAACGCCCCTTCGTCCGACGAACGTCCTCTGCGGATCGGATGGCTGTTCAGCGGCTACGGCAGCCTGGACCTCGCCGTCGAACATGCCACCGGCGACAGCACGGTATGGTTCTCCGAGCTCAACGAGCCCGTCGCCCGGGTCTTCTCCCATCACCGGCCCGGCGTCCCGACATCACCGCCGTCCGCTGGAGTGACATCGAGCCGGTCGGTGTGCTGTGCGGCGGGTTCCCCTGCCATGACGTCTCGACCGTCAGCCAGGGCACCGGCCTTGCCCCTGGCACCGGCTCGGGCCGCTGGTCGTGCATGCCACCACGATCGAAGCATTGCGATCCCGGCTCGTGGTGATCGAGAACGTGCGCGGGTTGCTGTCCGCCCCCGCGACCCGCCCATATCCACAAGGAGCAACCGATGACCGCAACCCCTCGCGATCTGGAACTCGGAAGCGGGTTTCTGGGAAACGAGCCAGGCCGACCTCTTCGGGCACTCGGAGCGATACTCGGCGATCTGGCCGACCTCCGGAGAACTGCGCGATGGATCGGCCTACCGACATCACTGACCGGCGCACCCCATCACCGGTTCAGCATCTTCACCATTGCCTACCGAAGGGGCGCTGTTCCGGACGCCGCTAGCAACAGACTCCTCTCGGGGCGCAGAGACGATGGAGACGGTCAGGGCCCGCCGCGGCACTATCGCACTGAGCCATCAGATAGTCGACCGCGTATCCAACGGACCGGGGGGCTCGACCATCAACTCGAACGCAGCGGAGACTCTGTTCGTGCTAGTCGACAGCATCTTCGTCGCTGGCGGGAGGGCGATACGCCGATGCCATCGCTCGATGGGGGCACATCACCGGACGCGGCGCCCCTGCCCCCGCATTTATGAACGAGGAGAGAGGGCCACGCCCGTCGCCGGAGTTCGTGGAATGGCTTATGGATCTGCCAGTGAGATGGATTACCGACACGATGGGCGGACTGACTGCAAATCAGCAGAAGACCGCCTTGGGTAACGGGGTCCTGCCACTTCAAGCGCTCGTTGCACTGCGCAGTCTTGCATTACGTATGCAACCACGCTGAGTCGGGCGACCATCAACTGCCGCGCAACGGTCGGCGGAGTTCGGGAACAGTTCGACGGCCGAGCCTCAGATAATGCCTTCGAGGCGTTGCTCGATCTGCGGCTTCGGCATCGCCCCGATGATCTCGCGCACGATCTCACCCTTGTCGAAGACCTTCATCGCAGGGATCGAACTGATGTTGTAGCGCGAGGCGATGTCGGGATTCTCGTCGACATTGAGCTTGGCGATGAGGAGCTTTCCATCCTGCTCGGCCGAAATATGGTCCAGGACCGGCGCGATCGCACGGCACGGGCCGCACCAGGCTGCCCAGAAGTCCACGAGAACGGGAACCTCGCTCTGGAGCACAACCTCATCGAAGGTCTGGGTGTCGACGGTGATGACTTCGCTCATGGGACTGCTTTCCTTCCTGTTACACGTCGCGTGCGATAGACCGCACGCACACCACAACGCCCTACCCTGTGGGGGTATTCCCGTGGTGCTGGTTTCAGACCAGTCGCATCGTGGTCAGGCAGGTTTGCGCATCGTCGCCGACGGTCGAAAGTTCGGAGGTGGCGGTCTGGCCGTCGTGGGTGATCGAGATCGATGTCTCGATGCCTCGGGGCAGCCAGATCCCGACGAAGCCGTTGTCGAGGGTTCTCAACTCCTCGTCAACGATCGTCTCGCCGGTCGTCGCATCCGTCACCGTTACGGCCACGTCTGCGTTGCGCAGCTCACCCAGGCATCCGGTCGGGCTGTGGTAGTAGCAATCATGGGTCTGCGACCGATACGGGGCGACGGATACGTAGATCTCGTCACTGGGCAACCGCACCTCTGCCGTGCGTTCGTGCTGATCGGTGAGCGTGACAGTCTCCGCAGTGATCGACGTGGTCAAGGTCTCCGTGCGATCGTCCAGCGGGATCGCATCGAGCGTTTCGATCAGCTCCCGCACGTCGAGGCCGTCGAGGCCATTCTCGGCAAGGATCTCGGCTCCGCTGGCCGAGGTGACTGAGGGTGAGTCGTTGGCGGCCGTGCATCCGGTGAGCAGGAAAGCGCCGACCACGACGGTGATTGCAGCGGTTTTCTTCCCGCCGTACTTCGGGAATGACCTGAGGTTCTTCATGGGATTCCTTGTCGTGTCTGCCCGCGGTGCCAATTGGCCATAGTACCCCATAGGGGTAGTGCCTACCTGCGTGATGCGGAAGCGCCCCCGCCCGGTACGAGCCCGGGAGGGGGCGCTGCGTTCAGTCGTGCTTGCTGACTTCCGGTTCATGTTCGGCAATGTGCTCGGTCTCGATCTGGAAGGTCGAGTGATGGACGGAGACCTCGAAGTGTCCTGCGACGCAGTCTTTGATCTCTTGGAGCGTCTGGGCGGCATGACCGTCGGTGAAGCACTCGTCGTCGACGACGACGTGGGCGGTCAGGGTCGGTAGGCCGGTCGCCACAGTGGAGGCGTGCAGATCGTGGACATCCTGGACATGGTTGAGTTCGAGGATGTGTGAGCGGACTTTGTCGAGGTCGAGGCCCTTAGGAGTGAACTCCATGAGGACGCTGATGGTCTCGCGCATCAGCTTGAACGCGCGAGGCACGATCAGTGTGGCGATGAGCAGTCCGGCGATGGCATCGGCCTGCATGAACCCGGTCGTGGCGATGACGATCGCCGCGATGATCACTCCGAGCGAGCCGAGAGCGTCGTTGAGGACTTCGAGGAACGCGGCGCGCATGTTGAAGTTCGAACCGCGGCTGGAGGCGAGGATGGTGATGGCGATGATGTTCGCGACCAGGCCGATGATGCCGAAGATCAGCAGTTCGCTTGCGGGCACCTCCGGCGGCTCGAACAGTCGCCGGATGCCTTCGATAGCGGCGTACGTGCCCACCACCAGCAGCAGTGCCGACTGTCCGAGGGCTGCGATCACCTCGATACGCCGGAACCCCCAGGTGCGCTTGGAGTTGGCGGGCTTGAGCATCAGCGTCGCGGCGATCAGTGCGACCAGCAGGCCGGAGGCATCGGTGATGGCGTGGGCGGTGTCGGTCAGCAGCGCGAGGCTGCCGGTGATGACCGAGCCGATGGCCTGGGCGACGACGATCGTCGCGGTGATCGAGAATGCAATCCAGAGTTTCTTGCGGAAATCTCCGGGGTGCCCGGTCTCGCTACCGGCGGGGCCGTGATTGTGTCCTGCGCCCATGTCTACTTCTTCTCCGTATCTGTCACGTGGTGGATATGTGGGAGTCGCAGGTGCGTGCAGAGCAGGGCCTGCGTGCCGGTGGCATCGAGGAGGCATTCGGCAGCGGCGATGAGGGTACGCAGGAGCTCGGGCTGTGTCAGCGAGTACCAGGTGGAGCGCCCTTCCGGGCGCATCGTCGCCAGGCCGCACTCGACCAGGAAGCCGACATGTTTGCTCACCGTGGACTGGGCCAGGCCCATGTGCTCGACCAGATCGCGGACCCGGTGCTCACCCGAGGCGAGGTGCTGCACGATCGCCAACCTCGTCGGTTCCGCAAATGCCTGGAACAGGTGGGCGTACGCTGCCGTCGCCACCTCGTCGAGGGTTGCCCCCTCCTGTCGAATCATCGCCATAGGACGATCATATCGCTCTAGAGCGATATTGTCGAGTGTGATCTGTCGCTCGACGCGGAATGAAGCTCAGAGGTCCCGGCGCGCCCGAGGGTGGACTACCAGCCTCCTGCGACGCGTGTCCTATTGGACTCAGCGGAAAGTGGAGGTGCCTACGGGACTCGAACCCGTGTAAACGATTTTGCAGACCGCTGCCTATCCTCTCGGCCAAGGCACCAAGTCGCCGGCGAGATCAGTCGCCCGGCGTGAGGCCGGCAACCAGGTTGAAGGCGCCGGTGAGAATGTTCAGCGACACGACCCCGACCACATCAGAGATCTCACGGTCGCTGTACCCGTATCCCCGAAGCTCGTCGATCTGCTCGTCGGTGATCGACGCAGGCTCACGGTAGACCTGGAGGCCGAGCGCGATCATCGCCGCGACCGGGCCGGTCATCGCCGTACCCTGCTGGGCGAGTGCGATCTCGTCATCGCTGACCCCGAGCGATCGTGCCGCGCTGATGTGCGAGGCCAGGCACATTCCGCATCCCTGCTGCGACTGCACGGCGATCGAAACGAGCTCGCTGACCTTGCGGTCGAGCTTGGCGCGACGCATGGCTTTGCTCAGCTGGAGATAACCGGCTCTTCGGACATCCGGTGGGGACTGTCAGGAAAACGGTGGATCTGGGACTGGCCTGACCGAAAGGAAGGGCTATGAGCCAGACCATCGAGATGATCGATCCTGTGACGGGAGAGATCATCGATCAGCAACAGATCGCCGAGCAGTTGCTCGCGCAGGCGAGGGAACAGGGCGTCAGCCTCGTCGGGCCGGGAGGCCTGCTCGGCGGGTTGACGAAGACGGTGCTCGAGACCGCGCTCGAAGCGGAAATGACTGAGCACCTCGGTTATGAGAAGCACGCGGTCACCACGGGCGAGAATGCCCGGAACGGGACACGGTCGAAGACGGTGCTGACCGAGATTGGCCCGGTCGAGATCGAGGTCCCCCGGGATCGCGACGGGTCATTCGAGCCGAAGATGGTCCGCAAGCGGCAGCGCCGCCTGGACGGAATCGACGAGATCGTTCTCTCCCTGACCGCACGCGGGCTGACCACGGGTGAAGTCGCCGCGCACTTCGACGACGTCTATGGTGCCAGCGTCAGCAAGGACACGATCTCAAAGATCACCGACAAGGTGATCGAGGAGATGACCGAGTGGCAGAACCGTCCGCTGGACCGGGTCTACCCGGTCGTGTTCATCGACGCGATCGTCGTGAAGGTCCGGGACGGGCAGGTGCGCAACAAGCCGTTCTACGTCGCTGTGGGCGTCACTACGGCCGGAGAACGCGACATCCTGGGCATCTGGGCCGGCGACGGCGGTGAGGGCGCGAAGTTCTGGCTCGGGGTGCTCACCGAGATCAAGAACCGCGGTGTCGAGGACGTCTGCATCGTCGTCTGCGACGGCCTGAAGGGGCTGCCGGAGTCCATCAACACGACGTGGGAGCTCGCGGTCGTGCAAACGTGCATCATCCACCTGATTCGCAACACGTTCAAGTTCGCGTCACGGAAGTACTGGGACCAGATCGCCCGCGACCTCAAGCCTGTCTACACGGCCCCGACCGAGGCCGCCGCGAGGGCGAGGTTCGAGGAGTTCGCGGAGAAGTGGTGCACGATGTATCCGGCGATCCGGCAGCTGTGGGAGAACGCGTGGAGCGAGTTCATCCCGTTCCTGGACTACGACGTCGAGATCCGCCGGATCATCTGCTCGACGAACGCGATCGAGTCCCTCAACGCGCGGTACCGGCGCGCGGTCAGAGCGCGCGGGCACTTCCCGAACGACGCGGCCGCACTGAAGTGCCTCTACCTCGTGACCCGGTCGCTTGACCCCACCGGCCGGGGTCGGGCACGCTGGGTGACGAGGTGGAAGCCCGCACTCAACGCCTTCGCGATCACCTTCGAAGGCCGAATCAACTGAAATGCGCCAGACCAGATCCACCGTTAATCTGACACACCCAATGGCGGTGCTGGCCACCAGCGCCGCAGCAGTGCTCGCCCTATCGGCTTGCAGTGGGGCTCCTAGCGGCGAGACGCCCACGGGCGACTCCGACCAGCAAGAGATCGTGGACATCACCGTCGGTGTGATGCCTGCGTCGGAAATCGCAGGCCTGCAGGTCGGCATCGATGAAGGCTTCTTCGAAGAAGAGGGCCTGAATGTGACCACACAGTTTGCGGCCGGAGGCAGCGCACTGGTGCCTGCCCTGATCGCAGGCGACGTTCAGTTCAGTTTCGCGAGCGCGGCACAGACCGTGCCGGCCCTGTCCGAGGGACTCCCGATCCGGGTCGTCGCTCCCGCCGCCACGAGCGGCGAGAACCAGTCCCTGATCGTTTCGGCGGATAGTCCGTTCACGTCGGTCGAGGATCTGGCGGGTAAGCGTATCGGGGTCGTCTTGGTGAACAGCCTCGCCGACTTTCTAACTCGCGGGACGTTCGAGGAGGCAGGCCTTGCGGCGACTGACTTTGAGCCGCTCGAGATCGCATACCCTGACGCCTTCGCTGCGCTGGAAGCGGGGCGTACTGACGCTGCCTTCATCAGTGAGCCCTTCCAGACCACGGCGGTCCAGGCAGGTGCCAGGATCATCGCCTACCCGTTCCTCGAGGTGAACGGCGGAGACCCGCTCGTGTCGACCGAGTGGATCACCACGAATCAATATGCGGAGAGCAACCCGGATGTCGTGGAGCGATTCGAGCGCGCCATCCTCAAGGCCAATGCGTATGCCTCGGAGAACGAGCAGGCCGCTCGCGATGCAGTGCGCACACTGCTCCCCGATGTCGACCCTGATGACGGCGCTCACTGAAGTTCCCCAGTTCTGCTCATCGAAATTCCCCACCCTGGGTCGCTCCGTCGCATGGGGCGGGCCTCCCTCGATGCTGGAGGTCTTCGACCACACACCAGCCTTCGAGGGAGGCCCGTTCCTCATGCTCTCAGAGAGGAGCAGCGTGGACATCCACGCTCTGAAGCGGCAGGGGATGACGATCAGCGAGATCGCCCGCCGCACCAACCATGACCGCAAGACGATCCGCGCGTACCTGAACGGGGAACGCACCCCGGGCCAGCGTGAGCGCGCAGCCCCGGACATGTTCGACCCGTTCGTCGGCTACGTCACCGCCCGCCTCAAGGAGGACCCGCACCTGTGGGCGGCGACGCTGTTGGACGAGCTCGCGCCGCTGGGCTACTCAGGGTCGTATCCGACGCTGACGCGGCAGATCCGGGCGCGCGGGCTGCGGCCGGCCTGCACCGCGTGCGCGCACGTCACGAAGCGGCCCAACGCGATCATCGAGCACCCGCCCGGCGAGGAGACCCAGTTCGACTGGCTCGAGTTACCCGACCCTCCCGGCCGCTGGGGGTTCCCCACGAAGCGGGCGTATCTGCTCGTCGGTTCGCTGGCGCACTCCGGCGTCTGGCGGGCGGTGCTGTCCCCATCGATGGACGTTGCGCATCTGCTGGCCGCGATGACGACCCTCCTCGCCCTGCTCGGCGGCGTGACGCGGGTCTGGCGGTTCGACCGGATGCGCACCGTGCTGGACCACAAGACCGGGGACCTCACGCCGGTGTTCGCTGGTTTCGCGAAGCATCACGGCGTCCAGCCGGTCGTCTGCCGTCCGCGGTCGGGGAACCGGAAGGGGGTGGTCGAGAAGAACAACCACACCGCCGCCGGGCGCTGGTGGCGCACCCTGCCCGACGAACTCACCCTCGAGCAGGCGCAGGCTTCTGTCGAGGCGTTCGCCCGCAGGCAGGATGCCCGCAGACGCGAGAGCGAGGACGGGGCGACGACGGCGGCGGCGATGTTCGCCGGGGAGCGGCTGCGCCCGTTGCCGCCGATCGTGTTCCCGGTGGTCGTCGCTGAGGAACGCACCGCGACAAGGCAAGCCCTGATCGACTGGCGGGGCAACCGCTATTCCGTCCCGCCCGAGCTGGCCGCCGCGAAAGTGACGGTTCAGCAGCGGCTCGGTGCCGACACCATCGATATCGCCACGGTCTCCGGCACCGTCGTCGCCCGGCACAAGGCCGCCGAACCCGGCCTGGGCGTCACGATCCGGGACACCGGCCACGTCACCGCACTCGAGGCCATCGCGATGGCCTCGACGCCGCCGGGACGCCCGCACCGCCGCAAGGAACGCATCCCACCAGGGCCCGCCGCGCTGCGCGCCGCTGCCGTCCTCACCGGCGCCGCGGAACCCACCACGACCGTGATCAGCCTGGCCGCGTATGAGCAGGCCGCGAAGAACAGGAACACCCTCCGATGACTACTACAACCACGACCACGGCCGCGTCGGTCTATCAGCAGCTGCGCGGGCACCTGCAGGAGCTGAAGCTCGCCGACGCCGCCGACGCGCTCCCCGCCGTCTTGGACCAGGCGACCGCGGAGGGCTGGACCCTCACCCACGCCCTCGAGCACCTCCTCGCGATCGAAGTCGCCGCGACCGACGCGCGGCGACTCGCGGGCCGGTTCCGGTTCGCGAACCTCCCCACCGGCGCCACCCTCGACGACTTCGACCTGGATTCCGCCAGCGGCATCGACCGGCCGCTGCTGGCAGAACTGGGCACCTGCAGGTTCATCGACACCGCGACCAACGTGCTCCTGATCGGCCCGCCCGGCGTCGGGAAGACCCACATCGCGACCGGCCTCGGCCACGCCGCGGTGAAGGCCGGCTACCGGGTCTACTTCACCTCCGCCGCTGACCTCGCCGCTCGCTGCCACCGCGCCGCGATCGAGGGGAAATGGTCGACGATGATGCGATTCTTCGCCGGCCCCACCCTCCTGATCATCGATGAACTGGGCTACCTCCCGCTGCCGGGCGAGGCCGCGTCGGCGCTGTTCCAAGTCATCAACCAGCGCTACCTGCGCACCTCGATCGTGCTCACCACGAACCGGCCCGTCGGCGCCTGGGGCGAGATCCTCGGCGACACCACCGTCGCCGCCGCAATGCTCGACCGACTCCTGCACCGATCCGTCGTCATCACCCTCGACGGCGCCTCATACCGACTCCGCAACCACCACGCCGCAGCCGACGAACTCCGCCGCGTCACCACCGGCACAAACCTGCGCTAACCTGACCACGCGACCTGGGGAAGTTCGGTGAACAACTCTGGGGAGATTCGCTGAGCGCCGTCACTGATGTGCTCGCCGATATGGTGCTCCCCACGTGGCCGACCGAGTTCGATCCCGACTCGTACGAGGTGATCATCGGGCTGCTGACAAACTATGGGACGCTCACGGATCCGCCCAGCATCGAGGACATCCTGCCTGCGGAGGGATGACTCCAGCGCCCGGGCTGCCTAGGGAGCCCGGGCGCGGAGGCTCCCCATCGGGAGCGGTCGTGACCCGGGCTGCCCTGGTCGGAATCGCGAGAGAAGCGAGCTGCTCAGTCAGACGACATCATCGACGATCGCTTGGCTCGCTTGCATGGTCAAAGGAGAACCACATGTCAGTTGCCGCAGTCAAGGACCGAGCGCCGGTCACCGGCAGTCGTCGGAAACCTCTCCTGCCGTTGCCAACGAATTTCCGGTCCCGCCTGATCTACGGGATCGTCGGCACGTTGCTCACGCTGGGCGCAGCCCAGCTGCTCGTCAGCACTCAGATCATCGATGAGCGCTTCGTACCGCTTCCGACGACGGCGTTGGCACGGCTCCTAGAACTCGCCTGGACACCGGTCTTCTGGGCGGGTGTGGGCGGAACGATGCAGGGCTGGGCGATGGGGCTGTTCCTCGCCATCGTGATCGCATTGCCCTTGGGGTTCCTCATCGGCACCAACGACTATCTCTTCGCCGCAACGCGACCCGTTGTGGAGTTCCTCCGTCCGATACCGTCCGTTGCTCTGATTCCGGTTGCCATACTGATGTTGGGAATCGGCATGGAATCGAAGGTCTTCCTTGTCACGTTGGCCTGTTTGTGGCCGCTTCTCATTCAAACGATCTATGGGCTTCGCGCAATCGATCCCACACTCACGGCGACCGCGCAGTCATTCCGCATTCCGCGTCGCCTTCAGCTTCGCTCCATCGTGCTGCCTGCGATACTGCCGTATCTCGCGACGGGGTTTCGGATCGCTGCCACGGTTGCGCTAATCGTGGCCGTGACCGCAGAACTGGTGATCGGCTCACCAGGTATCGGGGGAGACATCCTGCTCGCCCAATCCAGTGGCGCTGTCGTCACGCTGTACGCGTTGGTCTTCGCCGCGGGGCTTATCGGCGTCATCCTCAACGTCCTGCTCCAGATCGTCGAACGCCGCCTTCTCCGGTGGCACCCCACCTATCGAGAGGCTGCACCATGACCGCCATGGATGTTGCGACGACCGAGGCGCTGGCAGACAAGTCAAGAGCCATCCGTCGTCGGCGCTATCGACTGCTGTCCGTCGAGGTCGCATTCCCGGTACTCGTGGTCGTCGCAGTGGGTGTCTGGACGGCCTCCGCCGGTCTATATTTCATCCCGCCGCTCACAGGTGTTCTAGTCGCTTTCCAGGAGAACTGGCTCTTCGCGCGGATGGCGAGCGACGTCTTGCCGAGTCTTTCCAGGATGATGATCGGGTTCATCGGCGCTGTGGTCATCGGCGTGGTCGTGGGGTTCGTTCTCGGTCAGGCGCACCGCCTCCAGGCGATGTTCGCACCCGTGCTCGAGTTCCTGCGCGCGATCCCTGCGGTCGCGTTGATTCCCCTCGTCATCATCGTGCTGGGCCTCGACGACACCGCGAAGGTGATTCTGATCACCTTCATCTGCCTCTGGCCCGTGCTCCTCAATACCGAAGCTGCAATCAGAGGAATGGACCCCGGACTGCGCGAGACCGCCCGGGTGTACGGCATCCACTGGTTCCGCTACGAGTTGCAGGTCGCACTTCCCGCGGCAGCTCCGCAGATCTTTGCCGGAATGCGCACGAGTCTTTCGCTCGCGCTCATCATGGTCGTCGTGAGCGAGATGATGGCGGGAGGCAACGGGATCGGCGTCTTCGTTCTTCAGTCGCAGAGGTCGTTCGCGATCACGGACATGTGGTCGGGCATCGTGCTCATCGGGATCTTCGGGTACGTGTTCAACCTGCTGCTCATCGTCGTCGAGAACCGGGTGCTCGCGTGGCACCACGGCGCGAACACCGCCGTGGAGTGACACCGCGGTCGAGAGGACGCCCTCACACCTCGATGCCGCCGCACCACACACGCAGAACGCGACGCGCGGCAGCGATGTCGGTGAGCGGATCGCCGTCCACCAGCACGAGGTCGGCTCGCAATCCGGGGGTGATCGCCCCCCGATCGTCGAGTGAGAACGCGTGCGCGGCCGTCGAGGTGGCAGCGCGCAGCGCTTCGGCTGTTGACAGGCCGGCGTCCACGAGCAGAGCGAGTTCGTCGTGCATGCTCTCGCCGTATGGCGGCGATGCCCGTGTCAAGGACCCGATGTAGGCGTCTTCGTCGTGCATGCTCTCGCCGTATGGCGGCGATGCCCGTGTGAAGGACCCGATGTAGGCGTCGGTGCCGGCCAGGACCGGAACGCCCGCGGCATGCATCGCGCGCGTGCTCTCGTGGGCGGGTGCATAGCTCACACCGGGAACGCCCGCTGCGGTGAGATTCGCGGCGATGCCTTTCATCATCGTCAAGGTCGGGATGAACACCGTGCCCTGGGCGAGCATCGTCTCAGCCGTCGCATCGTCGAGCGCGCGGTCGAGTGGAGCATGGGTGATCATGTCGGCCCCCGCAGCGAGGCTCATACGCACAGCTTCGTACAGGGCTGCGTGCGCGATGACCTTGAGCCCCCGCGCGTGCGCAGCAGCCACGAGTGCATCGAGCACGTCCTGGGTGGGACCGGGCAGATCGGCGACGATCTTGATGTAATCCACCCCGTCTGCCACCTGCACCTCTACGAACCGCTCCGCCTTGTCGGGGGAATCGACCAGCGCGACGTCCGGATAGGTCGGAATGCGGCTGTGCGTGCTGCCCTGAGATGTCGCCGCCATGCCGGCGGTGCGGAAGTCAGCGACTCCCCTCAGTCCCCGCAACGACTGGAACTGTGATGCGGGCCATGTCGCCATGTCCAGGCCGGTGGTGACACCGTACGTGGCGAGCGTCTCGAGGGACTCGCGCCCCTTCAGGTGCATGTGACAGTCGATCAGGCCAGGAAGGAGCACCGTACCTTCCGCGTTGACGACAGCGGCACCGACGACGACCGCATCCGCTGATCCGTCACCGATGCGCCCGTCGGGCTGGACGACGACCGTCGTGGGGGCGCTCAGACTGTGTCCGTCGAAGACCCTGGTGTTCGTGATCGCGGTCGCAGAGACTGCGCCGAGCGTGGAATCCGTCATGAACTGCTCCGTTCGAGGAGATGTAGATACGAGACATTATTGTTCACTATCGCGGCCAACGTACCACGACTCGGCTCCCCGTAGGCAAGAATCGTTGGATGACGACGCGGCGACGAGGTGCCCTGCTGACGCGCGCGATCTATCGGGCGACGCTGGAGGAGCTCGCCGAGTCGAATCTCGACAAACTGGCGTTCGACAGGATCGCGGCGCGTGCCAGCGCCGGCAAGGCATCGCTGTACCGGGCGCTGGTCGACCACCGGTGAACTCGTGCTCGCGGCGCTCACCGATCCGGAGGCGGGTTTCGAGCCACCGACGGCTCCCACGACGGGGACGGTCGCGGGCGATCTGCGAGCGGTGCTCACGGCGTTCGCCGCAGCACTCGATGAACCGCGTGGGCGCGCGCTCGAGCCCATCATGACGCGAAGGCGCGACCACCCGGAGCTATTCTGGACCGTTCAGCAGCGCGTGATCGAGCCGCTGATGGATGTTATCCTCGGGGTACTGCGCGCAGGAGTGGAGCGGGGCGAGGTCGACCGCGACGCGCTCACGCCCCGGGTCGCGGCCGTCGGTCTGCAGCTGCTCGTGCTGGAACACATGGCCGGACGCACAGATCCCGGCAACATCGCCGCGATGGTCGACGAAATCCTCCTACCGCTGACCCGACCCCGCACATATCGATGACGGGTCGTTCGGCGAGCGCAGGCGGATCAGACGTCGAGGAGCAGCCGGCGTCCGGCGCAGCGCGAGACGCACACCATCATCGTCGCGTTCGACTCCCGCTCCTCGGCCGTGAGGAACGAGTCGCGATGCTCCGGCGTGCCTTCCAGCACGTCGGTCTCGCATGTGCCGCAGACCCCAGACCGACAGGATGAGAGCACGGGGATCCCATTGTCTTCCAGGATCTCGAGGATCGACTTGTGCGGGGGCACGGTCAATGTTAGGCCGCTCTGGGCGAGTTCTACCTCGAACACCTCGTTGTGCGCTGAACGATCCGAGTCGCGCGGGGTGAACCGCTCCAGCTGGAGGGATCCCGGCCACCAGACGCTGCACTTGTTCTCGACGGCATCCAGAAGCGGTCCTGGACCGCAGCAGTACACCAGCGCCCCTTCGACGGGCGCTCCGAGCAACGAATCCAGATCGATCCTGCCCAGCTCGTCTTCGGGCACGTACGTCACGTGATCGCCGTACCGCGCGAGGTCAGCGCGAAGCGCCATCGTCGACAGCGAACGGCCCCCGTACACGAGGTTCCACTTCGCGCCGGCTGCCGCGACCTGATCGATCATGGGCTTGAGCGGCGTGATGCCGATTCCTCCCGCGATGAAGAGGTACTGTTCAGCATCCTTCAGCGCGAAATGGTTGCGAGGACCGCGCACCTGGATCTGCGCTCCCAGCTCCAGGGAGTCATGGATGTACTGGGATCCGCCGCGCCCCCTCGGCGGCGGCTCGCGCAACACGGCGATCTGCCACACGTCCTGGTCCGCCGGGTCCCCGCACAGCGAATACTGGCGGGTGAGCGCCGGAGTCACGATGACGTCGATGTGCGCACCGGGCGTCCATGCCGGAAAGGGATTGCCGTCTGGGCGGCGCAACGTCAGGACGGCAACGGAGTCACCGTCCATATGCTTGCTTGCCACCACCACCGGAATAGTGGTCTCTTCGACAGACACGACGTTGGCCTCCTTGCGAACTGCGTCTTCAACGATCGCCATTACCTAGCGCTCCGATAGGTGCCGACGGCTCCCGGGCTACCGGCTGGAGTCGTCCAGGATCACATTCAGCTGCGGCGGGCCGTGGAACGGCCAGCCGATGGCTTCGGCCGGCTGCTCGGGATCGATCGCGATGTTCGGGAACGCGGAGAAGAGCTCTTCCAGGCCGACGCGGCCGATCTGCGGGGCGATGGCGCTGCCGAGGCAACTGTGTCGACCATTGCCGAATGCAAGGTGCGCGTGGCTGTCGCGATCGATGTCGTAGAGCTCGGGATGCTCGAACGTGTTGCTGTCATGATTCGCGGAGCCGTAGACGAGACGAATCGTGTCGCCCTTCTTGAGCGGAACTCCATGGACCACCATGTCGTGCTTGGCGCTGCGCGTCGGTCCGGCCCACAGCGGAGCAATCCAGCGGAGCCCTTCGGCGATGGCCTTGGGCACCAGGCTCTTGTCGGCGATCACACGCTTGAGTTGGTCCGGATTGGTCGTGAGACCGAGGAAAGTGTTGCCGAGGGCATGACCCGGCTCCTGCAGCCCGCCCAGCAGCACCACGAGCATCGAGGGGAGGATGTCGTCGATGGTCCACGGTGTGCCATCCGGCGCGTCCACCTTCACCCATCGGGCGATGACACTGTCGGGCTCTTCGGGGTCATCCTTGGACCGCAGCTCGAGATACTCGCGGATCTCGTCGCGGGTCTGGTTCGCGGCATCGAAGCCCGCAGGGTTCGCGAATGAACCGTCCTCGTTCGTCGCCGTGTTGATGGCGCCGGACTTGAGCGAGTGGAACCAATGACGAAGCGTTTCCGTAGGAACATCGAAGAACCCGTAGGAGTCCGCGACGCATCGCACGCCGATCGGCTCGAAGTAGTCCGCCATCAGTTCGGCGCGACCATTCTGGCCGCGCAGCTGCTCGATCAGCTCCTTCGCGGTCGGCCGCATGCGTGACTCGATCTGGCTCCGGATCGCGCGCGCACTCACCGGCGCACCCATCCGGTGGGGGGGGTCATGGGGTGAGTCCGCCGGCGGTGAGGAGCATGCGGAGGCGGTAGTTCTCGCGGTTGCGATAGCCGCGGGCGAGGCGGCGGTGGAGCTCGATGATCCCGTTGATCGCCTCGGTGCCGCCGTTGTTCGCGCGGCTCGTGGTGTGTGGAACGTGTCGACCACCCTCTCGGCGATCCGCCGCCCCTCGGTCAGGTCCTTCGCGTGGTAGGCAGAGCGCAGCTGCTGTGCGCACTGCCACGCGACGAACACCTCGTCGTGCGCAGGATCGGCCTCGATTGCCGCGGTCAGCCGGATCCGCTGCTTGTCGGTGAGGTTCTCGGCCCCGGCACGGAGGATGGTCTGAATCCCGTAGAGCGGGTCGCCCTTCCGACCGCGATGCCCGAGGGTGTCTTGCTGGACGCGGCGGCGGACCTCGTCGACGGCGGCGGTGCCGAGCTTGACGACATGGAACGCGTCCAGCACAGCGACCGCGTCTTCGAGCGTGYCATCGATCGCAGTCTTGTAGCCCGCGAACGGGTCCAGCGCCGCCACCTTCACGTTCTTTCGGAACGCTTCGCCCCGCTCGCTGAGCCAGGACGCGTATGCCTTCCCCGATCTGCCCGGCACGAGGTCGAGCAGCCTGGCCCGCGTCTTCCCGGTGCTGTCGCGGCTGAGGTCGACCATGCCGGTCAGTTCCTTCGGGCCCCGCTTGCGGTGGTCGACGTGATGCCAGATGTGCTCGTCGACGCCGAGCGTGGTCACGTTCTCGAACCGGGACTCGTCGGCTGCCAACCGCACCAGTTCAGGCTCAACAGCCCGCCACACCGTCTTCCACGATGTCCCGAGCTGACGACGTAGTCCTTCGATCGTGGCGTGCTCGCGGCGCAGCTGCCCGATCGCCCAGTCGACGGCTCGCCTTGTGAGCGACCCGCGCCGAGCGACCAGCGAGGGAAGCTGCTCCACGAACGTCTTCTTGGCACAGCCCACGTCGCCGCATCGCCAGACCCGTTGCCGCCAGACGATCCGCACCCGCGTCACGCCCGGCACGTCATGCAACACTCGACGGCGGCGCCCTCGACCGATCGCCACGACCCCGCACAACGGGCACCCGGTCGGCGCCGCCGGTGTCGAAACGGTGACGATCAGCAGCCCGTCGCGGCGGTCAACGTGCTCGACATGGACGCCGTCGAGACCGACCAGCAGATCGCAGCGGTAACACGGATCAGCGGCAGAGCGCGCGTCAGCGCACCCCGAAGTAGGGTGAAGCACGTCGAGGTCCTCGTGATGGATCAGCAGTTGGCGCTACTGATCCTCGGGGACCTCGACCCCTACCCGCCGACCATCACCCGGCGAGCCTCACCCCCACCGCATGTCCGAAGAGCCCCCAATTCCCTTGGTCACCCCGGTGTGAACCATGCACCCCGGGCGGGCCATCCCCGTATCGGTGCACACCGTGCGTAGCGAGCTTTCCCGGAATCTCCTTGTGTCCTGGCGTTAACACGGGTGTCGTAGCATCGCATTAGCACCGCGACCACTCCTGAGAGTTGCACCCGGGATGAGGTGAATGCATCGTGACGGCACCGGGGTATGAGTTCAGCGTCTGGGAGCGCTACGCCACCGAGTTCACACTGGCTTTCGGTGACAATCCGTCGCGCATCCGGGCGGTGCGGGTGGCCTACTTCGAGCACGAGTTCGATGTGGACTTGATTGCGCAGCTCAGCGGTTTTCCTGTTTGGAGAATCCGACAGGCGTTGTCCCAGGGACTTCCACAGGCGAGCTGAAGAATCGTCGACCAGAGTCCCAGAACTGCTCGCCCATCTACCATCCCCTTGCGGGCACTGCGCGGTGAGGGGACGTCAGCGTGCGACGGTTCGGCCCGGGCGCGATGTCTCCCCTTTCACGTCTGAGTGGCCATCGGTCTGATCGGGCCATGAGCAGGATCAGTTTCGCGCGTCGCCCCCGCCCTCTGGTTCCGCGCTGCGGGCGTCATCGTCGTGGCAGGCTTCTTCGCGTCGTTGGTTACCGGTGTCTGCTGCCCCGGCGCCCCCGCCAGCGGAACATCGACGTGCGGAACGTTCGAGCGCTTGACCGCCGGGATCGACAGATCACGTGGCTCTGGCTCGCACGGACGGTCATCGTAGGCGCCATCGCGGCGCTCGAGGTGGGCGTCTTCGGTCGAGTCACCCTTGGCCGACTTCCTTGCGGGCATGGCACTGTTCGGGAGCTCGAGCGGACGCAGGGAGGTCATGAAATTGCCTTTCGCGGATAGCGGAGGCGATGAACGCTGCGTTCACCTATGGTTGGGGTCGTGGTCGCATTGCGCCCATACGATGTGCGGCGAACCCGAAAGGTGATCACCGGCTACATGAACTCGCCCCTCAACGAGCCGCCGCTCGGCGGAACCATCGACCACATCCTCTCGATCCTGCCGTCGCTCGTACCGAGCGCGCAGCGCGTCGCCCGCATCTGCGCCGAGCGACCCCACGACGTGGTCGACATGTCGGGCGCCGACCTCGCCGAAGCCGCCAACACGTCGCCGGCCACCGTCAGCCGCACCGCCCAGGCGCTGGGGCTGCGCAGCTTTCAGCACCTGCGCATGCTGCTCGTGCGTGACCTCGCCGCCGACGCCACCGCCGCGCCCGACGCACCCGCCGGCACCGAGGGCTTTCTGCGGTGGCTGGCCGAGGGGCGGGTGGGATGCTGCAGACCGCGCTCGCCTCGATCGACCCGGTCGCGTTCGACGCCGCTGCCGACGCCATCGCCCGCGCGCCGCGCCTGCTGATCTCGGGCACCGGCGCCTCGCACGCCGCCGCCCAGGCGTCGGCCGTCGCGTTCGCCGTCAACGGCCGGCCCTGCGAAGCGCCCGCTGACGGCGTGGTCGCCCACCTCACCGCCCGCGTGCTCGCCCCCGGTGATGTGTGCCTCATCGTCAGCTCGAGTGGCGCCAACTCGGTGACCCTCGCGGTTGCGGACGCCGCCGTCGACGCCGGCGCCACCGTGATCGGGGTCACGAGCTTCGCCCGTACCCCGCTCACCACCCGCGCCGACCACCTGCTCGTCGCCGGTGCGCGCTTCCAGGCGTGGGATCAAGGCATTCTCGGCAGCGGGCTCGTACAGCTGCTCGTGCTCAACGCCCTGCAGATCGCCGTCGCCGACCGCATGAGCGACGCCGCCGACCGCGCGCGCCTCGCGGTGCGCGAAGAGGTGCTCGACATCGTCGCCGACGACGGCTCCGACGCCGAGGCATCCGACGTGCCAGACGTTATCGACCACGGCGATGGGCGTTGACACTCCGTTTGCAGGAAATTCACTTTCCTCGATTGCAATAGCTCTGCAAGCGGATTTCGCGGGAAGGCCCCGGTTCGTCAGGTCGCTTGCAGAAGGCGACTCATGGGAACGATCCAGCTCTCTGGTGTCGGTCGCTCCTTCAAGAGCACCGCCGCCGTCAGTGATATCGACCTGATCATCGAAGACGGCGGGTTCGTCGTCTTGCTCGGCCCCTCGGGCTGCGGCAAGACCACCCTGCTGCGCATGATCGCCGGCCTGCTCGAGCCCACGGCCGGCCGCATCCACCTCGACGGCGACGACATCACCGACCTCCCGTCGAAGAAGCGCGACCTCGCGATGGTCTTCCAGAGCTACGCGCTCTACCCGCACCTGAGCGTGCGCAAGAACCTCGCGTTCCCGCTCAAGACGCAGCGCCTCGGCGCCGCCGAGATCGCGACCCGCGTGCAGGAGGTCGCCGACAGCCTCGAGATCGGCCACCTGCTCGACCGCAAGCCCAAAGAGCTCTCGGGCGGGCAGCGCCAGCGCGTCGCCGTCGGCCGCGCCCTCGTGCGCAACCCCAAGGCGTTCCTGATGGACGAGCCGCTGTCGAACCTCGACGCGAAGCTGCGCACCCAGACCCGCCACGAGCTCACCGCCCTGCACCGGCGCCTCGGCGCCACGTTCGTCTACGTCACCCACGACCAGGTCGAAGCCATGACCATGGCGACGAAAATCGTGGTGCTCAACGCCGGCCGCATCGAGCAGTACGGCACCCCCGAGCAGGTGTACGACCGGCCCGAGTCGGTGTTCGTCGCCGGCTTCCTCGGCAGCCCGGCCATGAACCTCGTCGACGCCCGCATCGTCACGATCGACGGCAGCATCGCCGTCACCGCCGACGGCATCGCCGGCGGCCTGTGGCCGGGAGACGTGCCCGACCTCGATGTCGTGCTCGGCGTGCGGCCCGAGAAGCTCACGATCGCGTCTGCGCACGCGGCATCCGACACCCGGGGCGTGCGCATCGCCGGCCGCATCGACCTGGTCGAGAACCTCGGCGGTGAGCAGATCGTCACGTGCCTCGTCGCCGGGCGCGAGGTCTACGTGCGCACCTCGCGCGAGGTCATCGCCACCCCCGGCGACGACATCGTGCTCACCGCCGCGCCCGAGAACGTGCACCTGTTCGACCGGGCCTCGGGCCGCCGGCTCGAGTGGGTCGCCGATGCACCCGTGGCCGACCCGGCCGCGCACGAGCTCGTCACCGCCTGAGCCGCCTTCCCTCCCTTCGTTCTGCCCCTCACCCCTACCCAGGAGAAATCATGAACACCCGTGCCCGTCGCGCCGTCTTCGCCACCGCGGCGATCGTCGGCGCCGCCGCCCTCGCCGGATGCGCAGGCAGCGCGCCCGCGGCATCCGGCTCGCTCACCGAGCTGACCGACGACCAGCAGGTCGAGATCGTCTTCGAGTCGTACAACCTCGCGAACGTCGGCACCGGGTCGGATGCCATCAACCAGCTGCTGGACGAGTTCATGGACGAGAACCCGAACATTACCGTCGTCGGCCAGCCCAGCCCGTCGACCAGCACCGCCGCGAGCGTGCAGCAGCAGCTGCTCGCCGGGCAAGCGCCCGACATCGCGCAGCTGRCCTTCAACGAGCTCGACTTCGCCGCCACCACCCTCGGCGCGCAGAACCTCAGCACCCTCGTGGGCGACGAGGGCCTCGCCGATCAGTTCGGGGGCGACTACCCCTACCACGAGCGCGCCGCCGTGCTCGCCGACTGGGACGACGCCACCTACGGCCTGCCCTACGTCTTCTCGACTCCCATCCTGTGGATCAACGAAGACCAGTTCACCGCCGCAGGCCTCGACCCCGAGACCGTCGATCTGTCGACGTGGGATGCTGTCGCCGACGCCGCCGCGCAGATCACCGAGTCCACCGGTGCCCCCTCGATGAGCGTGTCGTGCGTGATCACCGGCGGCAGCTGGTGCATGCAGGGCCTCTTCCTCTCGAACGGCGCCCAGGTGCTGAGCGATGACCGCACGACGATCGAGTTCGGCTCGGACGCCGCGATCGATACGGTCGCGACCTTCACCGAGATGTACGAGGACGGCGTGCTCACCAACGAGGACTTCACCAGCCAGTACGAGGCGTTCGCGCAGGGGAAGACCGCGATCCACGTCAACAGCTCGGGCGTGCAGGGCGCGTTCATGATGGGCGCCGAGGCCGGTGGCTGGACCCTCGACGCTCACACCCTGCCCGCGTTCGGAGACCAGGCGGTCGTGCCCACCAACTCGGGCTCGTTCCTCGCGATGTTCGCCACCGACCCCGCCAAGCAGGCCGCCGCGTGGGAGCTCATGCAGTTCATGACCAGCCCCCGCGCCTACGAGATCATCTCGACCCAGATCGGGTACCTACCGCTGCGCAGCAGCATGGCCGACGAGGGCGGACCGCTCTATGACTGGGTCGAAGCCAACCCGCTCGTGAAGCCCAACCTCGAGCAGCTCGACGCGCTCGAGCCGTGGGTGTCGTACCCCGGCGACAGCTACGCCCAGGTCGACCAGGTGCTCGCCACCGCCATCGAAGACGCGGTCTTCTACGGCGCCGACCCGGCCGCCACTATGACCGAGGCCGCCGAGCGCGCGCAGGGGCTGATCGAATGACCATCGACCTCGACCTGACGCCTTCGGCGACGGATGCCGCGGCCGCTTCGTCGCCGGATGCCGCGACCGCGGCGCCTCGTGAGCGTCGCCACGCCGTGGCCGGCCTCTACAACCTGCGCGACACCGGCGGCTACCGTGCAGCCGGCGGCACCAGCCGGTGGGGCAAGCTGCTGCGGTCAGATGCTCTGCACCGCATCGACGCGACCGGTCGCGACCGGCTGGCCGAGATCGGCGTCGCCCACATCATCGACCTGCGCGGCGGCGACGAGCGCGCCACAGCGCCGAGCGCGGTCGACGGGCTCGAGGTCACCGTGCACCACCTGCCCGTGTTCGACGACGCCGACCCGGCCGCGCAGGCCACCACGCACGTCGGACTCGTGCCCGTCTACGACCACATCGTCGACGAGCGCGGGGCGCAGCTGGTCGACGCGATCCGGGTGATCATCGCGGCTGACGACGACGACGCGGTGCTCGTGCACTGCACCGCCGGCAAAGACCGCACCGGTCTCGTCGTGGCCTTCGCGCTCGCCGCCGCCGGGGTCGACCGCGACGACGTCGTGGCCGACTACGCCGCCACCGCCGAGAACCTGCGCGGCGAGTGGTCAGACGCGATGACCGCCGTCTTCGAACAGCGCGGCATCGAACTGACCGCGGGAATGGTCGAACTCATCACCGAGAGCCCCGCCGAGGTGCTCGAGGCGCTGCTCGAGCGCATCGACCGCGAGCACGGGTCGATCAGCGCCTACCTCCTCGCCCACGGACTCACCCCCACCGAGCTCGAGCGTCTCACCGCCGTGATCATCGACCCCGCCGCCACCGCGGTCTGATCGGAAGGAACACACACCATGTCGCACATCGCGAGCCAGCATCCCGCTCCCGAGCACTTCATCCTGCATGTCTCTGACACCCACTTCGTGGGCGACGGCGACCTGCTGCACGAGCGCATCGACAGTGACAAGAACCTCGCAGAGCTGTTCGACGGCTTCACCAAGGCCAACGCCCGCCCCGAAGCGATCGTGTTCACCGGCGACCTCGCCGACACCGGCCGCCCCGACGCCTACGAGCGCCTGCGGGCCATCGTCGAGCCCGCCGCCGAGAAGCTCGGTGCCCAGGTGATCTGGGTGATGGGCAATCACGACGAGCGCGTCGCGTTCCGCCGCGGCCTGCTCGACGAGGAGGCCGACCAGTCCGAGCCCGTCGACCGCGTCTACGACGTCAACGGTCTGCGCATCATCGCGCTCGACTCGACGGTGCCCGGGCAGCACCACGGCGAGATCAGCGACGAGCAGTTGGCGTGGCTGCGCCGCGAGCTCGAAGTCCCCGCGCCCGACGGCACCCTCATCGCGCTGCACCACCCGCCCGTGCCGAGCCCGATCGGGCTCGTCGCCCTGATCGAGCTGCGCGACCAGGAGCGCCTCGCCGAGGTCATCCGGGGCACCGACGTGCGCGGCATCCTGGGCGGTCACCTGCACTACTCGACCACCAGCACGTTCGCGGGCGTGCCCGTGTCGGTCGCGTCGGCGACCTGCTACACGCAGGACCTCGCCGTCGCCTACCCCGGTGCCCGCGGCCAGGACGGCGGCCAGTCCTACAACCTCGTGCACGTCTACGGCGACCGGGTGCTGCACTCCGTCGTGCCGATCGGGCAGTTCCCGACCGTCTACGAGATGACTCCCGAGATGCTCGAGGCGTTCATGAACATGACCCCCGACGAGCAGCTCGCCGCCGTCAACGCGGCCGCCGTCAACGCGTCGGCGGGAGAGTAGTCAGCCCATGTTCGTCACCGTCTCCGCTCCCTCGGCCGCCGCTGCGCCGGCCGAGGGAGCGGGCGCGGCTCCGGCCGAGGCATCCGCGCCCGTCGTGCGCCGCTCGCGCTTTCGGCCCCAGAGCCTGCTGCCCTACCTGTATGTGCTGCCGGGCACCGCGTTCCTCATCCTCTGGACCTACAGTCCCCTCGCCCAGACGTTCGGCCTGTCGTTCTACGACTGGAACCTGCTGCCCACAAGCCCCAAGACGTTCGTCGGCGGGTCGAACTACGCCGAGGTGCTGGCGCTGCCCGAGCTGCACACCGCGCTGCTGAACACCGTCGTCTACATCGCCGCGTTCTTCGTCTTCTCGCTCGTGCTGCCGATCGCGATCGCCGTCATGTCACGGCAGGTGCGGGGGCGAATGCGCACCTTCTATCAGGCGCTGATCTTCGTGCCGTTCCTCATCACCCCCGTCGCCACCAGCGCCGTGTGGCGGTGGCTGTTCGCCGAGCAGGGGGCATTCGCCACCGTGCTCGCGCACTTCGGCGTCGACATGCCGAACGTCTTCCGCGACCCCGACCTCGCCATCTGGGCCGTCATCGTCATCGTCGGGTGGCAGATGCTGGGCTTCGGCGTGCTCGTGATCGCCGCCGGCTTCGCCGGCATCAGCCCCGAATACGGTCAAGCCGCCGCACTCGACGGTGCCGGCGCCGGCCGCATCTTCGGACGCATCACCTTGCCGCTGCTCTCACCGACCCTGGTCTTCCTGTCGCTCATGACGATCCTCCTCGCCGCGCAGTGGACCTACCCGATCATCGACCTGCTCACCCAGGGCGGGCCCACCAACTCAACCACGAACATCTACTACCTGCTGTACCAGTTCGGGTTCCAGAACTTCGACGTGGGCATCTCGTCGGCGGCCGGGGTGATCTTCTTCGTCGGGTTCGGCGTGATCGCACTCATCTTCCTCGAGCTGCAGGAGCGGCTCAGCTTCTACGACAACTAGGACCACCCATGTCATTCGTCACCGTCACCGGGCCGGCGCTCGCCGCCGACACCGTGCTGCACAAGGGCGCTCGCGTGCGGGCGGCTTCCGCTTCGGCGGAAGATGTCGCCGTGGCATCCCGCACCCGCCTCGGCACCATCGCCGGCCACGTCGTGCTGATCATGCTCGCGCTGTTCAGTGTCTTCCCCGTGTACTGGATGTTCGCCACCGCCTTCCGCGCCCCCGAGAACGCGCTCGACCAGACGCTGCTGCCCTGGCCGCTCAGCCTCGAGAACTTCGCCTACGTGTGGAACACCATCCCCATCGGCAACATGCTGTGGAACACCTTCGCGATGTCGATCATGCTCGCCGTGGCGCAGCTGCTCATCGCCGTGCTCGCCGCCTACGGGTTCGCCATGTGGGACTTCCGCGGGCGCAAGCTGCTCATGTTCCTCTTCATCGGGTCGTGGCTCGTGCCGTTCCAGGTCACGATGATCCCCAACTATGTGCTCGTGTCGCAGATGGGCCTGCTCGGCACCGTCGGGGGCGTCGTGATCCCCCAGCTCGCCGGAGCCTTCGCCGTGCTGCTCATGGTGCAGCACATGCGCGCCTTCCCCCGCGAGCTGATCGAAGCCGCACACCTCGACGGGCGCTCGAGCTGGGCCACGCTCTGGACCGTCGTCGTGCCCAACATGAAGCCGGCGCTCGCCGCGCTCGGGATCATGGCGTTCATCTCGGCGTGGAACGAATACCTCTGGCCGACGCTCATCATGCGCCAGGGCGATGCACTCATCCAGGTCGGCGTGCGCAGCTTCTTGAGCGCCGAGGRAAACAACTGGGGCGCGACGATGGCCGCCGCCGGGCTCGCCTGCGTGCCCGTGCTGCTCATCTACGTGTTCCTCCAGCGATACGTCGTCGACGCCTTCGTGCGATCAGGACTCAAGTGAGGCACCGTCCCTACGGCTGAACTGACCAAGCCACCCAAAGCAGCGACGTCTTGCACCGATCCCCTTGCGGGCGACGAACGCAAGCGGGAGGTCGCGGGCGATCTTCCGGGCGTCGTCAAGCGTGCCCCTACTCGTTGACTTCCCATGGCTGGCCGAAGCTGGCGCCGCGTACGACCGACCAAGCTTCTACCGCGCGCTCGCACGAGTCAATCGTCGCCCCACAGTCCCGTCACGTAGTAGTCCTCTGCGTCGGTGTAGATCGAATCGCCGACCCGCTCTTCAACGTTCGGGAGTCCGGCGAGCTCATCGGATGCGCCGTCGAGAACCAACTCATATACGGAGCACTGCAGAAGGACCGGGACTAGCGTCACCTCATGTACGGCGTACTCGTGCTCCGGAGCACCGTCGTCGTCGTATTCGACGTGCAGGCTTCCCTCGTCGCGCGCCCGGACGTGCGTTAGCCAGGGTCGTTGTCAAGGGGGGATGCAGACGACGGCTGTCAGCGCATTGTTGATCTGGAGGTACTGATGATCACCGCAGATCAACAAAGGCTGGTGTTCGAGCCGCTCGGCCAGGGCGCCTGGCGGCTGTGCGACGCCGGCATCGACGAAGCAAGCGCCGAGCGCTTGATCGCCTACGTGGAGCGCGCGGCGAGCGGCGGGTACGAGGCGATCTGGATGCGGCCGGGTCTGCGAGCCAGCCATCACGCGACGCGCGAAGACGTTCGACTGACTGCCATGGCGCAGCGGAGCGGGAAGGTCGCCTCGACGCGTTCGAAGCCGATCCCGATCCCGCATCTCACACCGCTGCAGTCCCCGCTAGCCCGAGGACTCCCCGGCGCCAACTGACGAGCCGCACCCATCGCAATGGCGCGGGCCTGCGACTGGGCTCGGGGTCGCGCTTCTGAGTTGAAGCCGCCGCCCACTGTTGTGGAGGCGCGGGCACTCGCATTGAACCGATCGCACGGCACCGCGTTAGACCAACACAGCTGTCCGGTTGGCTGTCGGCTCGGGCATCAGGTACATGCCCTCACCCCATGACCCCCACCGAATGTCCGAAGAGCCGCCGTGCCGCTCGACGAGATCGCCGAGCAAGTCTCGTGAGGCCCCCACTGCGGTCTCAGGGGTCAATCGGGAAAAACGGGGCATGATGCCTCCTTCGTCAGTTCGGTCGCGAGTTCGAGGTGGGAGAACCCGCACGAATGCGTTCCTGCTGCTGATGCTCGGCATGGAAGATCGCAGCCTCAGCCAGCGCCCCGGCATGCACACCGGTCGATAGGTAGAAGTCGCCGGACTCGCGTCGCTGCCGACTCACGATCCCGGGCGACTCCAGACGGTCAAGCTCGTGGGAGGTCTGGTCGATGGGAAGGTCGACGATGTCCGCCAGGTGATTGGCAGAGACCTCGATGTCGCGAATGGCGAGGATCATCTTCACTCGCACCGGATTCGCCAGCAACGCGAAGACTTCGACCGCCACATCCAGGTGCGGTGTGTCATACGTGGCGTGCGCGTGTTCAGCCTCTCTCATAGTCACCAATCTTACCCATTACCCCTATGGGGTATCAAGTATCATCCGATTGGTGTGAAGGACTCGGAGACGCGTGGCCGGGTGCGGCGGATTGAGGTGAGGCCAGAGACGACGGGCCCGCGCAGGAGCACGTGTCCAGTCGGGAGGGTCAACCGCGTCCAACGGCCGGCGGTGGAGATCGCGGCCTCTCCTCCGGCGCTGAGGAACCCGAAGACGTAGGCGGCGAACGCGACGCCTTGCGGCAGCGACGAGAGGGCTGTGTCCGGGGTACCCCAGACCATGCCCCGGATCTTGCGGACGACATCGTCGCCGGGTTTGTCGGGAAGTGCTTGGGCGACGGCCTCGATGCCGGCACGGGCGCTACGCATCAGCGTCAGACTGGACACAACCGCAATGTGTCTCCACCCGTGTTGCGGGGGTTCGACGCTGGTCCAGGTGGGTGCCAGCGAGGTCTCCGGCAGTTCGAGGGCCAGGGGGTCGACGGTCGCGGTCAGGGTTTCGACGGTGACGTCGCACTGCAGCTCGGCGTCGGAGCGGAGCGCGCGAAGGACGAGGATCGTAGGGGTGCGGTCGAGCGGACCACGGGGCGTTAGCGCAGCCGCACTCATGCACAGCAGCCCGGCCGCGGCCTACAAGCGCACGCCGTGGGCGCCGGCCCACGCGGCCCGTTGAGCGAAGGTGAGCGCATCGCGGGCGGACGGCGCGTCGGCGAGGATCAGGCGCGCTGGCATCGTGAGGGTTTGTGCCCGCCGTGTCCTGGAACGCGGCCGTCGGGGTCCGAGATCAGGAGCGCACGAGCCGGTTGATGGCGTCCGTGGCTTCCTGGATCTTCTCGACGGCCGCCTCGTCGCTGAGCTTCGCTGCATCGAGCACGCAGTGCTTGAGATGATCGTCGAGTAGACCGGTCGCGACCCCCTGGAGGGCGCGGGTCAGGGCGGATACCTGGGTGAGGATGTCGATGCAGTATTTCTCCTCATCGATCATCTTCGCGATCCCGCGGGCCTGACCCTCGATGCGCTTCATGCGGCCGAGGTAGCGCTCCTTGTCGCTGATGTATCCGTGCTGATGAGGATCAGTGTCGAGAGACATGGGCATGTCCTTACTTCTGGCGTTCCAGGACGGAACGCGTGCTGGCTTCGGGTGTGAGGTCGATGCGCCGCAGGAGTTGGGCGTTGAGCGCAACCACCACGGTGGAGGCCGACATCAGGATCGCGCCGATCGACATTGGCAGGACGAATCCCACCGGTGCCAGGATACCGGCCGCAAGCGGCACGGAGATGAGGTTGTAGCCGGCTGCCCACCACAGGTTCTGCTTCATCTTGCCGTATGCGCGTCGTGAGAGCTGGATGATCGAGAGCACCGACCGGGGGTCGGAGCTGGCGAGGATGACCCCGGCCGAGGCGATCGCGACGTCGGTGCCGGCGCCGATCGCGATGCCGACATCGGCCTGGGCCAGTGCCGGGGCGTCGTTGACGCCGTCGCCGACCATGGCGACCTTCTTGCCCTCGTGCTGCAATCGGGCGACCTTGGCGGACTTGTCCTCGGGGCGGACGCCGGCGAAGACGCGGTCGATGCCGAGCTCCTTGCCGACCTCGTTCGCCACTGCCTCTGCGTCGCCGGTGATCATGACGACCTCGACGCTCAGGGCGTGGAGGGCGTCGACGGCGTCGCGGGATTCGGGGCGGACCTCGTCGGCGAGCTTGAGGCCGCCGACCACCTGGCCGTCGCGGAGGACGTGCAGGATGATCGCGCCCTCAGAGCGCCATTCTTCGGCTGTGCCGACCTCGTCCTGGCCGGTCTCCTCAAGCAGCCGGGGGCCGCCGACGCGGACCTCCTGGCCGGCGACGGTCGCGGTGACTCCGACGGCGGGCGAGGATGAGAAGCCGCTGGCCTGCTGAAGGGCGAGTCCCTTGTCCTTGGTGGCGGTGACGATGGCCTTGGCGAGCGGGTGCTCGCTGTCGGCCTCGGCCGAGGCCGCGAGGGCGAGGACCTGGTCGGCGTCGAGGTCGCCGGTCGGTTCGACGCCGGTGACGGTGGGCTCGCCCTTGGTCAGTGTGCCGGTCTTGTCGAAGAGCACTGCGTCGACCTGCCGCATGGACTCCAGGGCGAGGCGGTCCTTGACCAGCACGCCGCCGCGGGCGGCGCGCTCGGTGGCGATGGAGACCACGAGCGGGATCGCCAGGCCGAGGGCGTGGGGGCAGGCGATGACGAGCACGGTGATCGTACGGACCACGGCCTCGTCGGGCATGCCGATGAGCGTCCAGACGACTGCGGTGACCAGCGCCGCGCCGAGGGCGAACCAGAACAGCCAGGCCGCGGCCTTGTCGGCGATCCGCTGGGCGCGGGAGGAGGAGTTCTGGGCCTCGGTGACGAGCCGGTTGATGCCGGCCAGGGCGGTGTCGTCGCCGGTGGCGGTGATTTTCACCCGCAGGCCGGAGTCCGTGGCGACGGTGCCGGCAGTGACTGTCTCGCCCTCGCCCCGAGAGACCGGGCGGGACTCGCCGGTGATCATGGACTCGTCCATGTCGGCGCGGCCGTCGACGATGGTGCCGTCGGCCGGGACGCTGCCGCCGGGACGCACGATCACGACGTCGCCCACGCCGAGGTCGGCTGGGGCCACCTTAACGACGCTCTCGCCCTCAACGCGCTCGGCCTCGTCGGGCAGCAGTTCCGCCAACGAGTCGAGCGCCGAGGTGGTCTGGGCCAGGGAGCGCATCTCGATCCAGTGGCCCAGCAGCATGATCACGATCAGCAGCGCCAGCTCCCACCAGAACTCCAGCTCGTGATGGACGAGCCCGAGGGTCGCGGCCCAGGAGGCGAAGAAGGCCACCGTGATCGCCAGAGCGATGAGCAGCATCATCCCGGGCTTGCGGGACTTCAACTCGCTGACTGCGCCGGTGAGGAAGGGCCTGCCGCCCCAGACGTACATGACGGTGCCCAGTACCGCGGCGACCCAGCCCGCCCAGCCGGGGACCTCGTAGCCCAGCAGCATGGCGAACATCGGCGAGAGGGTGACCGCGGGGATGGCGATGACGAGGTTGATCAAAAACAGCCGGCGGAACTGGCCAACGTGGTCCCCGTGCCCGCCATGGCCGCTGTGATCTCCGTGGCCACCGTGCTGGGCGTGCTCACCGTGGCCGCCGTGCTCGTCGAGGCCCGTGTGGTCTGAGTGCTGCCCGTGGTCCATGGCGTGGCCCTGGTGCCCGGTGTGCTGACCCTCGTGCGTGCCGTGCGCCTCCGCCGAGGCGTGCGCGGACACAGACCCGTGGTGATGCTCGCCGTGAGCGGGTGCATCGGTTCCGTGACCGTGGTGCTGGTTTGAGTTCGGGTCCGTCATCGTTCCTCTCCTCCGTCATCGAGCCATGCCGATTGCCGCTCACCCGGTCGCCGGGCAAGCGAACGTCGGCTCAGGACGCTGGTTGGATCTCGCTCTCGACGACCCACTTGTGGTTCGTCATCTTCATGCCGTCCGTCTCGTAGTCGACCATGTAGACCGTCTCATCGGTGGACGAAGCGATGGTGGCCGTCGCACCCTCCATGCCCTCCATGTGCTCGGCGAGCAGCGTCACCTCTGTGCCATCGGCCAGGCGCTCGTCGCCGGCATCCTCGATTTCTTCCTGCACGACCCACTTGTGGTCCGTGACGGGGGCGCCGCCACCTGCGGGCGTGTAGTTCACGGAGTACGTGTACGTGTCGAATGCGCCGGAGATCGTCGCCGTCGCACCGTCCATGCCTTCCATGTGGTCGGCCGTGAGCTGTACCTCTGTGCCGACCGGGTAGGCGGGGTCGCTGGCTTCGGCGATACCCTCGGGTGCCGGTCCGCCGTCCATCGGGTGCTCCATCGAGTGATCCATCTCCTTATCACCGCTTTCTGCGTTGTCGCCGCCGTGGCCCTGATGCTCCTCAGTAGCCGAAGGGTCGGTCTGCTGGTCTTCGTCTGCTCCGCTGCCGCAACCGGCGAGCACGAGTGTCACTCCGAGCACTCCTGCTGCCAGCCCTGCTCGCAGTCTCCCCTGCATGTCAGCTCCTTTCATCATTGTGCCTACCCTATACCCCCAGGGGGTACTAGTCAAGGATCGCGCGTTGTACCGGTGTGGATAGATCGAATTGTCCTTCTCAGAGGGACTGCTCATGTTGGATGGGCAATGCGGCGATGAGGGGATGGTCGAAGCCCGCCGGTCCGATCTTCGCGGCTCCACCGGGAGAACCCAATTCGTCGAAGAACTCGACGTTGGCCTTGTAGTAATCAGACCATTCGTCGGGCAGGTCGTCTTCGTAGTAGATGGCCTCGACGGGACAGACCGGTTCGCAGGCTCCGCAGTCAACGCATTCGTCGGGATGGATGTAGAGCGAGCGTTCGCCCTCGTAGATGCAGTCGACAGGACATTCGTCGATGCAGGCGCGGTCCTTGACGTCCACGCAGGGAAGCGCGATCACATAGGTCATGGCTGCTCTTCTCGGTCGGGTGCGGATCGGCGGTGAGAGTCAGTGGGAGGCTCGGGGAGGTCGTCAGTCTCTGCCGGGCCTGCGAGCGCCTGCGGGATGCGCAGGCGCAGGACGGTGGCTGCAAGGCTGAGGGCGATGATGATCGCACCGAGGATTGTCATGGTTCCTGACAGGGTGAGCACCGGCACGAGCAACCCGGCGACAATGGTGGGCACACCGAATGCCAGGTAGGCGAGCGTGTAGATCACAGCCATCACGGCGGCGCGTTCCGACGATGCCGTGTGGGGCATGAGTGTGCGCAACACCCCGAGGAACGCTGTGCCGAACCCGGAACCGACGATCGCGACCGACGCGACGTAGGCCGGGTAGGAACCGAGTGCGAGGGCGCCGATGCTCACTGCGGTGCCGAATGCCAGGGCGCTGGTCGCATACAGGCTGATGGTGCGGGCGGAACGCCGCTGCAGGACGGACGAGGCGGTGACTCCGGAGATCGCCAGTGCGAAGATGACGATGCCCGCGTGGGTGTGCGTGGAGCCCCCGAGCTCACTGCCGACGAGGCCGGCTCCGAGCGCGAGGAAGAGTCCGTTGGTCGCCCACCCGGCGATGATCGCGGGCACACCGGCGGTGAACATGCGGCGCAGGTGCGGTGGCACGGTGAACCGCGGGCGGAGGTCGCCACGTCGTAACCGGGTCTTGGGGACCAATTCCGGTGTGATCCACACCGTCGCTGCCACGATGAGGAAGGCGAGCACGAGCAGGCCGAAGACCGCAGCTGTCGGTTCGGGGGTGAGATCGAGGAGAAGCGCAGCACCGAGTGCCCCGGTCCCGAGACCGATCATCGGCCCGACCGTGTTCCACAGGGCTGCGATGTTCGGATGCGACGGCGGCTCGAAGTCGATCATCATCGCCGACAGGGCCGGGATGAGCAGACCCGCTGCGAGTCCTTGCAGAGCGCGTGCGACCAGGAGTGTCGCGAGGCCGCCGGCGAACCAGAACATGGCCAGGCTCAGTGCCAGTGCCAGGGAACCGGCGGTTACGACCGGACGTCTGCCGATGTAATCGGAGAGCGGTCCGAGGTAGAGCAGCGCGGCCAGGAGGGTGAAGGTGTAGACCGCGAATACGAATGTGGTGGCGACGGGAACGAGCTCGAGCCGTTCGGCGATCTGGGGGTAGAACAACGACGGCGCGCTGGCAGCCGCCATCATGAGAATGGTCGCTGCCAGCGAGAGCAGGAAGCCCCGCCGTGGGATCTGCCTGGTACAGTCTCCCGCCATCGCCTAGGCCTGCACGCCGTGGAGCTGCTGTCCCCACTGGTAGACGGTGCCGACCGCGTCGATGCCGGTGACGCCGACGACCATACCGTCGGTCTCGTGGCGGACGATGAACTCCTCGCCGGCTTCCAGGTAGGTGTTTGTGCCGGCCGTGTATCCGACTCCGGAGATCATCTGACCGTAGACCATCGCCATGTAGGGGCTGCGTGGCAGGTAGGTGCCCGGATCGTCGCTGATGCCGAGGTCGTGCAATGCGGCCTGTGCGGCGTGCGCACCCTGCGCGGCGGCGTCTTCCCAATGGTCGATGCGCCAGGCGCCCAGTGCTTCGTCGTGATGCGTGGCCACACCTCCAGCGGCGTAGACGTGGTCTGCTGCGGCGCGGAGGTGATCG
Source organism: Brevibacterium sp. XM4083 (assembly GCF_006489205.2). GTDB lineage: Bacteria > Actinomycetota > Actinomycetes > Actinomycetales > Brevibacteriaceae > Brevibacterium. The sequence continues at coordinate 187,957 of NZ_VFYR02000006.1, forward strand.
TCGACGTCGATGCCGTTCGTCCACGGTGACGGGGCTGCGGGCGTCGTGCCGAGCGCAACGAGGAGGAAGTCGGCCACAATAGGATCGCCGTCGTCGAGGGTGATGGCGACACCGGATTCTGTTTCGTCGACATGCTGGAGAGTGCGACCCAATCGAGTCTGCACCTTGGCGGCATGGTCGGCGGCGAGGCGTTCAGCCACGGGCGCCCCAAACGCTCCGATGCCGGGAACGGAACTGCGAGAGACCAGCGTGACCATGTGTCCGTCGGCTTGCAGCGACGAGGCGGTCTCGGCTGCGATGATTCCGCCGCCGTAGATCGCCACGCGCGCCGGCCGTCCCAGGCCGGTCAGCAACTTTCGGATGCCGAGGGCATCCTCCACGGAGTGAAGAGCGGTGACCCGCCCTTGTCCGGCGTCGTCGCCGAACACGTCAGCGGGCAGGGAACGGGGCATGCTCCCGGTCGCGACGATGAGCGCGTCGTAGGAGACCTGTGCGCCGGAGGTCAGCCGGACCTGCTTCGCCGAGGTGTCGACTTCGAGCACGGTGTCGGCGATGACCTCGATCTGAGGCAGCGGGAGCTTGATCATCTCCGGCGGTGTCGGACCGAACGCGATTCCCTTGATGAGCATCCGCGTATAGGGCGTCTCCCCGGTGCGGGTCACCAGCGTCACCCGGACATCGTCGCGTGAGGCGAGAGTGCGGGTGGCTGCGGCCCCGGCTGCTCCCGAGCCGAGGATGAGGACGTGCTGGGTGGTCATAGAGGAACTCCTGGACTGCTGGTCGTGGTCGAACTGGTGCGTCGGCGTCAGGAGCGAACGAGGCGGGCGATGGTCTCGGATGCCTCGCCGAGCCTCTGCTCGCTGACTGGTCCGCCGGCGACTGCGGCGTCGAGGACGCAATGCTTGAGGTGATCGTCGAGCAGGCCGAGGGCGACGTTCTCGAGTGCCCTGGTGGCTGCGGAGATCTGGGTGAGGATGTCTATGCAGTAGCGGTCCTCGTCGACCATCCGATCAATGCCGCGGATCTGGCCTTCGAGGCGTCGCAGGCGATTGCGGTACTTCGTCTTGTCGCTGATGTATCCGTGGTCGGACGCGTCGCCGTCGCCTCCTGCGGGGTAGGTGTCGAGGTGGGTTTCGGTGGTGGGGGTCGTAGTGGTCATGTCGGTTCGCTCCGATCAGGTGGCTGGGTGCCGCAGCGGTGCCGCGGCACCCAGCACGCTGGTGGATTACGCCATGTTGGCGGCGTACTTGGCCGGATCCGAATCGAACGCGGGACCGCAGCCGGCGCAGCAGAAGTAGTAGCGCTCGCCGTCGAAGTCGCGGTAGAGGCCGGCGGCTTCGGCGGTCTTCTTGCTGACCGGGGTTCCGACCATGACCGGGCAGGTGGTCATGTCATCGGCTCCCCCGCCGAGCAGGTTCTCGCGTCCACCGTTCTCGGTGGCGGGGTTAGTCTCGTTCGTGCTGCAGCAGCTGCTCATTCTCTGGTGTTCCTTCGTTGCTGGATTCGTGTGGATGGGTGGGTTCTCGTTCGTCACTTCGTGGCGACGCTCTTGAACCCGCGCAGGCGGAGGCTGTTGCCGACGACGAAGACGCTGGAGAACGCCATCGCCGCGCCTGCGAGCATGGGGTTGAGCATGCCCAGCGCTGCGACCGGGATCGCGGCGGTGTTGTAGGCGAATGCCCAGAACAGGTTGGTCTTGATCGTCGACAGGGTCTTACGGGACAGACGGATCGCGTCGACCGCGGCCCGCAGATCACCGCGGACCAGGGTGATGTCGGAGGCCTCGATCGCGACGTCGGTGCCGGTGCCCATCGCCAGGCCCAGGTCGGCCTGCGCGAGCGCGGGGGCGTCGTTGACGCCGTCGCCGACCATCGCGACGATCTTGCCCTCGGACTGAAGACGGGTGACGACGTCGACCTTGTCCTTGGGCAGCACCTCGGCGATAACCTCCTCGATGCCGACCTCGGCGGCGATCTGGCGGGCCACGGCCTCATTGTCACCGGTGAGCAGCACCGGGGTCAGGCCGATCTCCTTGAGCCCGCGGATCGCCTCTGCGCTCGTGGGCTTGACGGTGTCGGCGACGACGAGGATGCCGCGCGCAGCACCGTCCCAGCCGATCGCGACGACCGTCTTGCCTTCACCCTCGGCCTGAGCCTTCGCCTGTGCGACCTCCGGAGAGAGTTTCTGCGACCAATCGGCCAGCAGCGATTCGCGTCCGACGACGACCGGGGTGCCCTCCACGATGCCCTGCACGCCCTTGCCCTCGACATTGGCGAAGTCTTCTGGCGTGGGCAGCTGGCCGACTTCCTGGGTGGCGCCCTTGGCGATCGCCTGAGCGATCGGGTGCTCCGAGGAGTCCTCCAGCGCACCCGCGAGGCGCAGCAGCTCGGCACGGTCCACACCGGCTTCGGTGATCACATCGGTAAGGGTCATCTTGCCGCTGGTGACGGTACCGGTCTTGTCGAGCACGACGGTATCGACCTTGCGGGTGGACTCCAGCACCTCCGGGCCCTTGATGAGGATGCCCATCTGCGCCCCGCGGCCGGTGCCGACGAGCAGCGCGGTCGGAGTCGCGAGCCCGAGCGCGCAGGGGCACGCGATGACGAGCACGGCGACCGCTGCGGTGAACGCGGCGGCGACGGGGAATCCGCCTCCCAGCCAGGCGCCGAGGGTGATGAACGCGACGACGATGACGATCGGCACGAACACGCCGGAGATCTTGTCGGCCAGACGCTGCACCTCGGCCTTGCCAGTCTGCGCGTCCTCGACGAGCTTCGCCATCTGCGCAAGCTGCGTGTCCGAGCCGACACGGGTCGCCCGCACGACAAGGCGGCCGCCCGCGTTGACGGTGGCACCGGTGACCGAGTCGCCCTCGCGGACCTCGACCGGTACGGACTCGCCGGTGAGCATGGAGGCGTCCACCGCGGAGGAGCCGGAGGTCACGATGCCGTCGGTGGCGATCTTCTCGCCCGGACGAACGATGAACTCGTCGCCGACCTGGAGGTCAGAGGTGGGGATCTTCACCTCAACGCCGTCGCGGAGCACGGCGACTTCCTTCGCGCCGAGCTCCAGGAGGGCGCGCAGCGCGGCCCCGGCCTGGCGCTTGGAGCGCTTCTCGAAGTAGCGGCCGGCGAGGATAAACATCGTCACGCCCGCGCCAACTTCGAGATAGATGTTCGCCGCGCCATCCGAGGGAGCGATCGTGAACTCGAACGGGTGCGTCATCCCGGGTGTGCCAGCGGTTCCGAAGAATAGTGCGTAGACGGACCACAGCAGTGCGACCGAGGTGCCCATCGAGATGAGTGTGTCCATCGTCGCGGTGCCGTGCTTGAGGTTCGTCCATGCGGCCTTGTGGAACGGCCAGGCTGCCCAGATGATCACCGGGGCGGCAAGCGCGAGCGAGGCCCACTGCCAATATACGAACTGCAGTGCGGGGATCATGGCCATGGCGATCACGGGAACCGTGAGCACAATGGCGCCGACTAGCCGATGGCGCAGCGAGGTGAGCTCAGTGTCTTCCTCCTCCCCGGCCTCGGTCTCCGACGTGTTCGCCGTGGTGTCCTTGGGCTTGGGCAGCGCAGCCGTGTAGCCGGTCTTCTCGACCTCGGCGACCAGCAGTGCCGGATCGTAGCCGGCAGGCACGGTGACCTTGGCCTTCTCCGTGGCGTAGTTGACCGTGGCCGCGACGCCGTCGAGCTTGTTCAGCTTCTTCTCGATCCGGTTCGCACAGGAGGCGCAGGTCATCCCGCCGATCTCCAGCTCGATGTCCGGCCCACCGGTGGGGGGCGCTGATGTGCTCATCCTCTTCCTTCTCTCTTCAGCTCTCGTGCGACGCCAGTCCCTGCGGGTCAGTGGCCGTCGGTATGCGAATCGTCTGTCTGCGAGCCGTCACCATGCTTGGCGTCGATCACGAACTCGGCGGTGTGCACCTGCCCGTCGACCTGGAAGTCCAGGTAGAGCAGGTAGCGGTCGGCGGTCGGGGCCTCCGCTGCGAATCCGATCTCGGGTCCGGCCGTGTCCCCGGCCTGGGGCTCGTCGCCCTCGGCGTGGACGTGCAGGTAGGCGAGGTCGCCTTCGCGCAGCGCCACCAGGTGACCGAACGCGCCCAGGTAGGGCTCCAGCGTGGTCACCGGCTCCCCGTCGCGCTCGACCGAGATGGTGAGCTCGCTTGAGGTGCCCGCAGTGAGGTCGCCGTTCAGGGAGACGGTGTATCCGTCGACCTCGTCGGTGATCTGAGCCTCGGTCTCGACGGGGGTGAAGTCGCCCGCCACCTCGACGGCGCGAGTCAGGGTGATGCCTTCGGCTCCCTCGCCCGCGGGTGTGAAGTCGGCGTACACGCGGTAGGTGCCGGCTTCGTCCCAGGTCCACGGCACCGACCAAGTGCCTGTGCTCGTGTCGAGTTCGGGGTGCACGTGCTGGAAACCGGTACCATCGGTGCGAACGGCGATCAGATGCAGGTCCTTCTCGTGTGCGGTGGTGTACTCGGTCACCGCTTCGCCAGACTCGTCGAGGATCTGGAAGCTCAGCTTTCCATCCTCGCCTGCAGCCGTGGGAGCCTGGACCGGGGAGAGCACGAAGCCGTCCGCGCTTGCGGAGACCCCGTTCAGAGCGGGCTCCGCAGTTTCCTGCGCAGCGCCGCCGTGCCCTTCACCGTGTGTGTTCACGTCACTTCCTTCTGCCCATGCTGCTACGAAGCTGTCGGGAATGACGGCGCCGGCGAGGCCGAAGGCCCCTCCGAACGCCACCACCAACCCGGCCCCGTAGAGCGCGAGCCGTCCTCCGGCCTTCATCAGACGCGCACCGCCGAGTAGCCGGCCTCCTCGACCGCCGCGAGGACCTTGGCATCGTCGATCTCGCCCTCGGAGGTGACGTTGAGCTTGCCGGTCTGCGCGCTGACCTGGATGTCCTGGACGCCGGGGATCTCGCCGACCTCCTCGCGGATCGACATCTCGCAGTGCCCGCAGGTCATGCCCGTCACCTGGTAATCGTTCGAAGCCATCAGGTATCCTCCTTCTATGCAGTAGTACCCCTACCGGGTACGTGTACAAGTCAACGGTATACCCCTGGCAGGTATTCCGCAAGAAGGGAGGTGGTCGTGTGAGCCGCATCGCACACGTGCTGAAAACGATGGCTGGAGCGTCCGAGATGCGCCTCGTGGCGCAACGATGCTGCGGGGCGACCCGCTGGGTGTTGTCGCTGCGCGTCGGAGAGTAGTGACCCCTCGACTCATTGAAACCGTTGATTGCCTTGCCGTATCGGCGAAGACAGGAACGACCGGTGCGAACCTTAGGCCGGCTCGACACCAATCTTTCACTGATGCTTTTAGTACGGATTCGGCAAGCTCGTCCGGCTCCACAGGCGTTCGAGATTGGTGAGTGGAGCAGATGAAACCCAGCAAGAGTGCGCGGCCACGCCGGAGGTAACAAGGCACTCTTGTGACGCACATTGGCACACCCCGCTGGTCGCCCAGACACGTGCCATCCACCGACCTGTCGGTCCGGCAGTTTACGACTGCCTCAACATCGTGTTCATTAGGTCGGGCTCGGCAATCATGTGCAGCGAGTTCGGTCGTCAGCCGGTCAGCGTGGGCGATGCGATCCTCCTCGGCCCGAACGTGTTGTTCAGTTGCGAGCCCGAGGACCATATGTCGGTCACGTCGATCCATGTCGATACTGATTTCGCTCTCGATCAGTTCTTCTGGCAACACTCTGCCGTGCTGCACGACCGGCTTGACGCGCCCGGCTTCGCGGAGAAGATCTACTCTGAGCCAGCGCAGATTCTGCGACTCGGCAGTGATCGGGCCGGGATGCTTGCGCCGTGGCTGGACGAGATGGTAGCGCTCAGCGTTGAGGGTCAGTTCCGAGAGAGATTCAACCGACTTCAGGCACTCTGGTTTGCCGTCATGGATGTGCTCGGACCATTCATCCGTGTCTCGCCTGTGAGGCTGACACCGTTGCAGCGCGCACGCTCGCGTCCAGTGCTGCCCCGCAGTCGCCGGTTAGCCCCTCTCCGTATGGAGGCATTGCTGGCACGGGAGGCGCTGCATGAAAACGTCGCCCATAAATGGACACTCCGCGAGCTGTCCGAGAGGGTGCGGCTCTCCCCGCAGCAGTTGACCCGTGTGTTCGTCGACGCCTTCGGGAAGACCCCGACCGCGTATCTGACGATGCTTCGCGTGCAGGAGATGGCCCGACTGCTGCGCGAGTCGGATCTGTCTATTGCAGCGGCAGGTCGTCGCGCCGGCTGGTCCAGCCGTTCACGGGCGACGGAGGCATTCATTGAGCACGTCGGGCTCAGCCCTGGTCGTTACCGTTCCATGCACCCGGTCAGCGTGGACACCTAGCAGCAGAGTCGTCCGGGAAATCACCACTTAGTCCGGGGTCCGACCGAGCTTGGTGGCTTCGAGCCCTACGCAGGTTCCGAGGCTGATAGTCCAGGGGTCCACGTCAGGTGCCTCCGCGTTCCTGACGGCCAACCGACCAATCACCCCGTTCGCTGACCGTCTTGACTCGCCGGATGCGCCTGACCCACCTCGCAGGTGCGGGGCCAGCCACCAACCCTGGTGGCCGGCCTCCGGGAGGAGGCCGAACGATGGCGACGAGGCAGGAAGAGACCCGCGAGGCGCGGGAGGCGAAACTCGATGAGCTCCACAACAAGCTCACCGGTGCCGTCGAGCGACTAGTCACCGGGGAGGACTGGGACGCAGCGTTGCGGTTTGCTGCCCAGTTCCGCTCGCGCAGAGCTGGCAGGACGGGCGTATTCGAAGTCCGTGAATGCTTGCCGGTGGTCTCAGGTCTTGCGGTCGGCGGCGTAGTTGGCCCACTGGCCTTTGGTGGTCGTGGTGTGGCGGTTGATCGCGGTGATCTTGAAGCCGAGGAGTCCGGCGAGCATGGCTGGCGGGATCTCTCTGGCGAGGTGTTCAGCGGCGGCGATCCGGTAGCGGCGGGGGTGGATGCCGATGGCTCGCAGTCGGGAGCCGAGCGAGCTGATCGACAGAGGTTTGTCGGCGTGGCTGCCGGTGAACAGCCATCGGGTGGGCAGTTGCTCGACGGTGCTGGCGCGTCGGCGGTGGGGCAACTGCTGGATGACGGTGGCGAACGGTTCGGGCAGTTCCAAGGCCTCGGTGCCGAGTCTCAGGCTCGTGCCGGTCTCGGTGGTGGTCACGTCGTCGGTGGTGAGCGCGACGATGCGCGCCAGGGGTTGGGCGTAGAGCACGATCAGAGCACCGGCGATGCGGTCGACCGGATCGATGCTGTCGTCGCGGACCAGGCGCTGAGCGGCGTGCCAGCGCTCTTCGGCATCGGCGGGCGCTTCGGGTGTGCCCTTGTAGGCGGCCGGCAGGGTGAGGCCTCGGGGCAGGTGGCGGTGCTGGCGTGCCCAGGTCAGGAACGGTGTGACCTGCCAGCGGACCGCGCCGGGGCCGGCGAACCAGGTGTCGATGTCGTGCTGGGTGCACTCGGCGAGGTCGCGGCCTTCGTGTTGGAGCTCGGTGAGGAACCTGGTGGTCTGCTCGATCTTGCGGCGGGCGTTGCTGGCCGCGGTGTCCAGCCGGGTGTCATCGATGCTGCGCAGGCGTGGCAGCACCGCCCACTTGACCCATCTGGTGACGAGCTTGCGGTGCTCGTCGGTGAGCCCGGCGAGAAGGTCGGGGATGGTGTTCTCCAGGCGTCGCAGTGCCCTGCCGTGGTCGGGTTCGAGGATGCCTGCGCCGATCAGCAGCGCGCGCAGGTGCTCGGCCGCTCGGCGTTTGGGCAGAGCGTCCAGGCTCTGGTGGGTCAGCGGGATGCGCCCGGTGTCGAGGCCTTGGAGCAGGGCGCTGGTGCGCTTGAGCCACCTTCGTGTGGTCAGCGGCTCGGCGGCCAGGATGGCCTCGCGCAACCGGTGCAGATACCCGGTCCCCTCGGCGGGCAGAACCTCATCGAGCCGGCGGCGCAGCGCGCACCGGTCGCAGACCCGGACCCCCTCGATGCCGACCAGTGCGGTGCCGGTGGCCTGGCAGTCCGGGCAGCGGCGGCGGGTGCGTGCCCGGCAGGTGCCGCAACGATGCTGGAAGTCCAGCAGCCGGTTCGTCCGTTCGCAGACGGTGCAGGTGCCACGGGGTCTGCCAATGCCGTTGTTGCAGCGCGAGCAGACGCTTCTGCCGGGCAGTGGCTCGCGGCCGCAGACCTCGCAGGAACTCCAGGTCACTTCTCGCGGGTGATCTCGGCTCGCCGCGGGGTGCGCGTCTTCGAGGCGCCCGAGACCTTCGCGGGCCTGTTCTTGCCGGTGGTGCCGGTCGCCTTCGCCGCGGCGGTCTCGGCGACCGGCTCGATCAGGTCGTTCGGGGTGGCGCCGAGGATGTCACACAGGGCCATCAGGGTGCGCAGGCTGAGGCGTTCGGGGGTGCCAGTGACCAGCCGGTATATCTGGGCCTCGGACAGCTCGATGCCGCGTTCGGCCAGCAGCGGGCGCAGGTCGGTGGTGGCGAACATGCCCTGCGCGGCCATCAGCGTGCGCAGGTGCCAGGCATATCCCAGTCGTGGTTGCGGTGCTCTGGGCATGACAGTCCTCCTTCTCGTGGTGGTCTCAGTCGGTCTCGGGTTGGAACGCCCGGTCCAGGGCGCGGCGCAGCGCCTTGTTCTTGTAGTCGGCGCCGACGCTGGTGTAGATCGCGGTCGTCGAGCCCCAGGAGTGGCCGAGCTGCTGCTGGACGAACAGGTGGTCGAAGCCGTCTTCGAGCAGGTGCGTGGCATAGGAGTGCCGCAGGCAGTGCGGCCCCAGGTTCCGGTCCAGGCCGATCGCGTCGCGGTACTCAGCGAACCGGTGCGAGAGCGCATCGCTGCTGACCCTCGCGCGCCGCTCGGTCGGCCACAACGCGGTGCCCGTCGGCGCGTAGAGCGGACGCAGTTCCTCGATCCACTCGGCCACCGATTCGGCCGCCCAGCCCATCGTGGTCAGCACCGTCCGCCGCCTGGGCGGCCCGCCCTTGAGGGCCTTGCCGTAACGGACCGACACCGCCCCATACCGACCGAACTCGGCCGCAGCAGCGTTGCCCGACCAGTCCACCGTGTCCAGCATCGACGCCTCGCGGCGGCGCAGCCCCCAGGCGTAGATGACCTTGAACATCGTCGCGTCGCGGAACGCCGCCAGCCAGCCCTTACGGCCCGAGGCGCCCACCTGCCCGACGCGGGCGTCGCAGTAGTCGAAGAACGCCTGCAACTCCTCCCGAGACAGTGGCCGGTTGCCCGGACGACCCTCGTACTCGCTGCGGTGGATCACGGTGTTCCACTCGTGGAACACCTGCACCGGGTGCTCACCGAAGTAGCGCTCACACACCTCGTGCCACCGATACCGGGCATCGGCGAGGAACCCGCAGAACAGCGACGTCGCCATCTGGTAGTTCCGGATCGTGGAGTGAGCGATGCCCCGCCCGACCATCTCCGCGGTCCATTCCTCGACATCGGCCGGCGTCCACCGCCACGGATACTCGCCGGTGAACTCCGCGAACCGACGCACGATCTGCGATCGCCGTTCGATCGTCGCCCCCGCCAGCGTCCGGGAACGCTGCTGAGCCTGCCAACCGGTCAGCATCGCCTCGAACACCGTCTCCTCCGGCGCCAGCAACACCAGCCCCTCGGCCAGCAACCGCGTCGCCGAGCCACCGATCCCGGGCCGCGAGGAACGATCCGCCTCAACCTCACCACCACGACCCATCAACACCAGACGATGGTATCATTCATCAGATGCAAGACTGGACTGGGTAGCTCACCTGCTTTCCGGGGACCACGGCACCGTTCCCGGCGCCATCGCCCCCACTGGAGACGCCCGGAACGCCGCTGGACCAGCCGGCGGCGAACCCCTGAATCCTGCATCAGATGCGATTCCGCATCCTTTTTCAACAACGTGATGCTGATCTGGCAGCAGCATCAGGAGGCCTTCGAGCAGGGGCGCGTCGCCGAGCCGTTCCCGACCTACGTCGCCGGGTACAAGCAGTGGCAGCAGTTGGGCCGGCAGGTCGAGAGGGGCCAGGCCGGCTATCAGATCCTCGCCCCCGTCACCGGCAGGTTTGCGTCCTCGAATCCTTCGGATGCGGACTCTTGGCGGCGTCTGAACCGTGGCGAGAAGCCGAAACCCGGCGAGACCGTCCGCACCCGAATGGTCGGCGTCCGCCCGGCCTATGTCTGGGATGTCTCGCAGACCGCAGGCGACCCGATCCCCGAACGCCCGACACCCCGGCTGCTGGAAGGCGAAGCACCCGACGGGCTCTGGGAGGGCCTGTCACAGCAGGCACGGTCGGCCGGATTCGAGGTCCTGCGGGTGCCGCATGAGGGCATGATCCACGGCGCGAACGGGTTCACGGACTTCGAGGCGCGCACGGTCGCGGTGCGGGAGAACATGGACGATGCCGCGCAGGTGAAGACGCTGGCCCACGAACTCGCTCACGTGAAGATGCACGGCCCCGACCAAGACGAGGCACGCCAGCATCGCGGGATCGGTGAGGTCGAGGCCGAGTCCGTCGCGCTGATAATCGGCGCCGCCCACGGCATGGACACCTCCGGCTACTCCCTGCCATATGTCACCGGGTGGGCGGCGCAGGTCGATGGCAAGGAGCCCGTCGAGATCGTCCAGGCCACCGGGGAACGGGTGCGCAAAACCGCCGCCGAGATCCTCGAACAACTCGATACCGACCAGGTCGCCGACGGCACCCCGCCTGGACTCGAACGCGGCATGGACAAGCCCGGCCCCGATCGGCAGACACCAGCACCGAGCACCCCAACGGAGTCTCCAGTACGGGAGCCAGCTCGGGTCGAGGCGCGGGGGCTGTGACATGGCATCGCACTCCCGCTTCACGACCGCGCTCCATCTCATGGATGCGACGACGCCGCTGCCAGTGGCTGCGAGCATGCTCGCCCAGCACGGGATGCCGGTCTTCCCGTGCGCGCCGGAGGGGAAGCAGCCGATTACCCGGCACGGCTTCCACGACGCCACCACCGACCAAAGCCAGGTCGAGGCGTGGTGGAACAGGTTTCCGGCGGCGAACATCGGCATGCCCACCGGCCGGGCTTCCGGGGTCTCGGTCGTTGACGTCGATGTCCACGGGACCAACGGTTACGACGCGATCCGGCGTGCACGGCGTGCCGGGCTGGTGTCTGGGTGGGAGGCGATGGTGCGCTCACCGACCGGCGGCCTGCACATCTACTACCCGGCCTCCGACTCTGAGCAGCCGTCGTGGCAGGCCGGCAAGGCCGGCGTCGATTTCCGTGGGGATCGCGGCTACATCATCGTCCCGCCCTCGCAACGCCAGATCGACGGCGCCACCGTGCTCTACCGCCCGACATCCTTCGCGCCCACGGGCGGGCGACCGCTCGACGCGCAACGTCTGCGCGAGTTCCTGACCCCGCCCCGACCCCGACCCCAGGCCGCTCCACGCAGGGAGGCGGCGGCACCGGATGCGGATCGGATGGCGTCGTGGCTGGGCTCGCAGACCACGGATCGCAATCTCAAATTGTTCTGGGCTGCCTGCCGCCTGGCCGAAGGCAACATCCCCGAGAGTGACGCGCTGGATGCGTTCGCCAGCGTCGAGCAGCCGGACTTCGGGGAACGGGAGATCACCCGCACCGTCCAGTCCGCCTACCGCACCATCGCCACCAGCCCCAGCACCCCGACCAGCACGGAACCGATGCTGCGGCGGAGCTCGCAGACGTCTGCGCCGGCACGGTCCTTTGCGCCCGCGGGGAGGGGGCTGGTATGAGCCGGGCACGCGGGTACGGGTGGGCGGTAGTCACGGCGGCGTCGGGCACCGTGATCATCGGGGCCGGTGCGTTCTGGTTGAGCTTCGTCGCCCTGGCCGATCTCGCAGTGCGCTCGGGGATCGCGGCCGGGCAGTCGGGGATCTGGCCGCTGCTCGTTGACGGGCTGATCGTCGTCGCGACCGTCGCGGTCGTCGCTCTCGATGGCCGCCGGACGGCTTGGTATCCGTGGACGCTGCTCATCGGCGGCGCCGGTGTCTCGGTCACCGCGAATGCCGCGCACGCGATCCTCACTGCCGACCTCTCCATCCCGGCCGTTCTTGCGGCCGTGGTGGCGGCGATCCCGCCGGTGGTGCTCCTGGCGGCCACCCATCTCACCGTCGTCCTCACCCGCCCCGCCGACCACGACGACACCATGCCATCGACTCCGGTCGAGACCTCCGCTCTCACCGGGATCGAGAACACCGAGGCGTCCGAGGAGAACGCCTCGCTGGAGCCGGTCGAGGACTCTCCAGCATCGGCTCTGCCAGCGCTTCCCGCACCCGACTCGGCCGCGGCCTCCGCGCGGGAGACGGCACCGGTTGCGTCCGGGGATTCGGGTTCTGACCGCCGCGTGCGGGCGATGGAACTGCGCGGTCTGGGGTGGTCGAACAAGCAGATCGCCCGTGAGGTCGGCGTGCACCCCTCCACCGTGGGCCGCTGGTTCACCGCACCAACTGGAGCTATCGAGACACCCGATGCCGAGAGCATCGGGACCCAGGAAGAACACGAGATCAAGGAGAGAGATCATGAGCCCGCACGAGAATGAACACCGGCCCCAGCCTGAACCCGAGGTGAAGCAGAACCCAACGGTGGAGGCGACCGGGGTGCCGGAGGCGATCGGTGCCGCCGATGTCGCCCGTCACCCTGACCAGACTGCGGCGGGCGTGGGGTCGCGGCGGGCGCGTGGGGTCGATTGGGTGCGTCCGAACGATCTGCTCGCCCGTGGCAGCGGGCGCATTTCGCGGGCGGCGATCGACTTCAACACCTACCTGTCCCAGCAGTCCCAGAAGGGCCTCGTGACCGGTGCGAAATGGGTCGGCGCCCAGGCCCGTAAACTCCCGCACCCCTCCATGTTCGGACGCGGCCACGACCGCACCGGGGCCGACCGGTCACCGGTCGGGATGCAGTAGAGGGTGGTGAACGATCATGACGATCACCGCGCTGGCCGCCCCCGACCCCGACGACGAGCACCACGACCACGCCTTGTGCGGGTCCGCGTGCACCTGGGGGTCAGGAGGTGCCGAGACGATGAACCCCAACCCCACCCAGCCGGCCCCGCACGGTGCCGAGGACTACACGACAAGCGCAGGGCTGCGTGCCCTGCTCACCCGGCTGCACGAGGCCGGGCCGGGCGCGTGGTCCCGCGACCCCGTCGCCCAGGCGCTGATGGCCTTTGCAGCGGAGAAGTATGCGGCGCTGGCGCGGAAGCACAATCTCGACCCGTGGGAGGCTGCATCGGCGGCGTTCGACGTGATGCGCACCCGCTCGGCAAGGGAAGCACATGATCCGTGGGGCGTGGTCACCCACGCGGTGCGGATCACCTGCATCGCCGAGGAACGCGCGACCGGCCTGCTGTGCTCGGTGCATCAGGCCAGGCGTCCGCATTTCTCCTGCTTCCACGACGCCGAACGCCTCTCGGACCGGGAGAACCAGCTCGATGACTACCGGCCCGAGTTCCAGACCACCGACCCCCATCCCGACGACGACACCCTCGTCGGCGGGGTGTCTGCGGCGGAGGAACGGGCGTGCATGTCCGCGTCCTCGGCGGTGGAGGACGCGATCGCGCTGGTGACGATGCTCGGCTGGCCCCCGGTCATGGCCCGGCACACCGTCGAGCACATCTGCGCTGCCCTCATCAACGCCGGCTCCCGCCACACCGCGTACGAGAACCTGCGCCGGGACCAGCACTCCCGCGCCCTCCTCGACGTCCCCGGCAGGTCTTGGACGGCGATGCTGCGGGCGCTGCTGGGCAACCCGCATCCGGGCCTGGCGGCGACCAGCGCCGGGAAGGGGGTACTGCTGCGGCTGCTGCTCGGAGAGACGCTGCCGGTGCTTCTCCACGATGACGATCTCGTGCTCGCCATCAGCCTCGCCGCACCCCACCGCCCGAAGAACCAGGGCTGATCCGGGAAGGGGTGATCTTGTCATGGGTATCGAGCTCAACCGCACGGTCGCGTCGATCCAGGTCGGGCACCGGCATCGCACCGACCTGGGCGACATCGACGCGCTGGCCCGCTCGATCGACGAGCGGGGGCTGCTGCAACCGATGACGATCACCCTCGACGGCGTCCTCGTCTGCGGCAGGCGCCGGCTCGAAGCGATCCGCCGGCTCGGGTGGAAGACCACCAGCGTGTGGGTGCGCTCAGACGTCTCCGACCGGCTCGGACACCTGCTCGCCGAGCAGGACGACAACGCCGAGCACAAGCCCCTGACCCAGATCGAGGCCGCCAGCCTGTACCGGGAACTCACCGAACTCATGCGCGAGAACGCGGCCCGCCGCAAGCAAGCCACCCAGTTCACCAGCGAGCACCAGCCCGGTGCCGACGGTGCGCGAAAATTTCGCACACCGTCCGACCAGGCCGGACGCGTCTCCCGGCAAGCCGCCGCGATGATCCCCGGCGGCGCCTCGGATCGCACCCTGGACAAGATCGACTACGTCACCCAGGCCGCCACCCGCACCGACCTCCCCGCCAATGTTCGCGAGCAACTCGCCGGAGAGGTCGCGACCCTCGAATCAGGTGGCGCGGTCGAACCGGTCTATGCACGCGTGCGTGCCCTGCTCGATGAGGACCGGGAGCAGCGTCAGGCCGATCTGCACGCCCTCGCCGACGAGGCGGTCGCCCGCGTCACCGCCACCAAGACGAAGAAGAAGGCACCAGCCCGGCAGGCGACGCCGCCGGCGGGTGCGGTCGGGAAGTGGCCGGTACGGGCATTCGTGCTGACCTGGCGGGAACTCGAATCGTGGTGGACCCACTACGACATCGACGAGCTCGCCGCCGAACTGACCCTCGAACAAGCCGAAGCGTTCTTCACCACCGCCGCCGGCACCATCGCCTTCGCCGACCGCCTCCGCGCTGTCCTCGAGCACAACGACACCGAGGACGCGAGTGACGACGCCGCAACAGGCTCCGGTGAGCGCGACGCGGATGAGCCCGGCGATGAGCGGGGGCGGCCGCTGCTCCGCGCCCTCTAACCACCCTCATCCGCCGGGGCGGGCGCGGTGCACCTGGCGGCATGACTGCTTCTCGGAATACCCCGGCCCGTCGCCGCCTCATCGTCCTCATCGCCGCAGGACTCGTCGTGCTCCTGCTGGCCGGGATCGGCGTCTACGGACTACTCACCGGCCCCCGCACCACCACCGACACCTACGGTGATCCCGACCCGGTGCCGACGCTCACCACCCCGCACGGACGCCACGCCCCGGCACCGACGCTGCTGCCGGTAAAGGCCAGTGATGACCCGGAAGAGTTCGCCCGCAACGTCGCCACCGCCTTGTTCACGTGGGATACCGGGACGGGGTTCATGCCGCTGGACTATCAGGCGGTCATCCTCGACGTCGGCGACCCCTCCGGCACCGAACAGGCCGGCCTCGCGACCGATGTCGCCGACTACCTGCCCTCGCGGGAAGCATGGACGGATCTGCGCCAGTACGCCACCACCCAGCACCTCACGATCGAAGACGCCTCCGTCCCGCAGGAGTGGGGTGATGCGCTCGCACAGGCGCAGCCGGGGCAGCTGTCCGAGGGCACGACGGCGATCACGATCGAGGGCACCCGGCACCGCGAAGGTGTCTGGAACGACGAACCCGTCACCTCCGAGCACGCGGTCGCCTTCACCGTGTTCGTCGTCTGCGCCCCGACCTACGACACCTGCCACCTGCTGCGCCTATCGGTCCTCGACAATCCCCTCCGCTGAGAGCTGGCCGGGACACACAGTGAAGGAGGTTGATGCGTCGTGGTGAAGAAGATAGTCGCGGTCCTCGCCGTCCTCGTCCTGCTCGGACCCGTCTTCGCCGGGGTGGGGATCGGGCTGCTCATGAACCCGGCCGCGACCTTCTGCACCGATCCCGGCGGCGAGACCGTGCAGGTCGGTGACGTGCCCGATGAGCTGGAGGTGACGACGCGGGATGGGGAGTCGTTCACGCTGAACAAGCGCCAGCTCACGCACGCGGCGACGATCATCGAGATCGGCTCCGAGACCGACGACATCGGGCGCGACGGCGTCGAGATCGCGCTCATGGCCGCCCTGACAGAATCCACACTGCGGCAGCTGGCGAACTCCTCGACCTACCCGGAATCCGGCGAGTACGACAACGACGGCGAGGGATCGGATCACGATAGTCTCGGCCTGTTCCAGATGCGCCCGCAGGCCGGGTGGGGCACCGTCAAAGAGCTCATGGACCCCGACTATCAGGCTCGCGCCTTCTTCGGCGGCCCGGACGGCCCGAACGACGGCAGCCCGCGCGGTTTGCTCGACATTCCCGGCTGGGAAGATATGGGCAAGGGCGAGGCCKCCCAGGCGGTCGAAGTCTCCGCATTCCCCGACCGCTACGACAACTACGCCCTCGTCGCCGAAGACATCCTCGACGCCCTCTCCACCGACACGGGCTCCGCCGCGAACGGGAGTGCGGTCCCGGTGTCGACAGAGTCATCCCGTGTCGTGTTCCCACTGCCTGAGGGCACGTGGACGGCCACGTCTCCGTATGGGCCGCGCACGCACCCGATCACCGGGGAACAGGAATCCTTCCACACGGGCAGCGATTTCTCCGCCCCGGACGGCACCCCGATCCTGGCCGCCGCCGACGGCACAGTCACCAAAGCCGAGTACACCGACCAAGGGGGCGGGCAGGTCGTCATCGAACACCACCTCGATGGGGACGCGATCGCGACCGCGTATATCCACATGTGGGAAGACGGCATCCACGTCTCCGAAGGAGATGAGGTCACGGCCGGTCAGCACATCGCCGATGTCGGGTCCTCGGGCATGTCCACTGGCCCGCACCTGCATTTCGAGGTCCGCGAGGGCGGCACCGACGGCGATTACACCGACCCGGCCGCATGGCTCAACAGCCACGACGCTGCCGACCTCCCCGAGGCCGAAACCGACCCGCCAGACGACGAGGACGGGTGCTCTCCGGAGGACGCCGACGGACCCGGCGAGGAGCCCGACCCGGTCGAGGGCGACTCGGATCGGATGGTTGACGATCCCACGACAGATGGGCAGATCACCGCCCGGATGCTCCACGTCTACGAGGTGGGCATGGCCGCATTCCCTGACACCTCCTGGGCCTGTTACTCACCGCGCTCGGGCACGAAATCCGAGCACCCGCTCGGCAGAGCCTGCGACATCACGTTCGGCAACCCCATCGGGGAGAAGCCCACTCCAGCCCAGCTGGAGGCCGGCTGGGACATCACGAACTGGATGAAAGACAACGCCGAGACACTCGGGGTCGAGTATCTGATCTGGCAAGGGAAGATCTGGAATATCAAGCGCGACGACGAAGGCTGGCGCGACTACAACGGTGGCGGCATGCACGATCCCGGAGATGTCACCGGAGGCCACTTCGACCACGTCCATGTGACAGTCCGAACCGGGGGTGATGCGTGATGGACGTGTTCCCCGACTTCGACGGATTGGCCGGCATCGGTGAGCTGTCCGAGGCGATCGGCGCGGTGCTGATGTTCGTGCTCATCATCGCCGTG
Organism: Brevibacterium sp. XM4083; assembly: GCF_006489205.2. Classification (GTDB taxonomy): domain Bacteria; phylum Actinomycetota; class Actinomycetes; order Actinomycetales; family Brevibacteriaceae; genus Brevibacterium. Next base: position 205,430 of record NZ_VFYR02000006.1, read on the forward strand.
CTCATGCTCATCGTCTCTGGCATCGCCTGGGCCATCGGCACAGCGACCGGGAACTATCAGGCCGCATCGAAAGGCCGCATCGGCGTGCTCGTCGCCCTCGGCGCGGCGATCCTCGCCGGTGGCGGCGTCGCCTGGATGAACTGGCTCATCATTCTCGGCAACGAACTCTAACCACCCCTGTCCCGCGCTCCCGTGTTGTGCGCCCGTCTCGGCTGATGCCGGGGCGGGCGCTTTCGCGTGCGGGGGTGGGCGCACCTCGTGGCAGAACCATCGTCTGTCTCACTTCGTAGGGAGCGTTCACCGTGATCGACATCGACCCCAACTCCGACGGTTTGCCCGGCATCGACCAACTCCGCGAGATCGTCGGCGCGATCATGACCGTCGGCCTCATCCTCTCCGTCCTCGCGCTGATCATCAGCGCGATTGTGTGGGGTTTCGGCTCCAACTCCTCCAATCCTCATCTTTCGGGGAGAGGAAAAGTCGGCGTCCTCATTTCTTGTGGCGCGGCAGTGATCTGCGGAGCGAGTGTCACATTGATCAATTTCTTCTGGGACGTCGGTCAGTCCGTCTGACGCCGGTTCGAGTCTTGGAAGGAGGCGCGTGATGGCGCTGTGCGATGTGCCCGTGATCTCGAACGTCTGCGACGTCGCCGGTGAAGCGACCGCGACCGTGGTTGCTGCCCCGTTCGACTTCTTCGCCCAAGCCCTCGGCGGGGCGGCGGGTTGGTTGATCGAGGCGATGTGGAAGGTCTTCGACACGACCACTCTGGTCGATGTCACCCAGGCCGGCTACCTCGATGTCTACAACCTGCTCTTCGGCATCGGGGTATTCATTGTCCTGCTGTTCTTCTGCTTCCAGCTCATCCTCGGCCTCATCCGCCGTGACCCCACCGCTCTTGCCCGCGCTGCCCTCGGCGCCGGCAAGGCGGTGCTCGGCTCGTTCGTCGTAATCACGCTCGCAGCTTTGGCGTTGGAGATCGTCGATCAGCTGTGCATCGGCATCGTCCAGGCCGCCGGGGAGACGACCGAGACGATGGGCGACAAGATCGTCCTGCTCACCGCCGGCCTGACCGCAATCAACGTCTCCGCCCCAGGGGTCGGGGCAATCGTGACGATCTTCCTCGCCGGCCTCATGGTCTCCGCGATCTGCATCGTGTGGTTCTCGCTGCTCATCCGCAAAGCCCTCCTGCTGATCGGGATCGTCCTCGCCCCGCTCGCCTTCGCCGGCTCCGCATGGGATGTCACCCGCAGCTGGGTCGGGAAGTGGGCGGCGTTCGTCCTCGCCCTCATCGTCTCCAAGCTCGTGTTGGTCGTGGTGTTCTTGGTGGCGATCACGCAGATGGCGACCCCGATCGAGGCTGACCTGACGGCGATCACCGAGCCGATCACCGGGATCGTGATGCTCGCGATCGCCGCGTTCGCGCCGTACATGGTCTATCGCGTCATCGCGTTCTTGGGCTTCGACGTCTACAACCAGATGGGCGTCGAACAAGAAGCCAAAGGCGCCCTCAACCGGCCGGTGCCGATGCCGAACAAGCCGCAAGGCGAGGGCCCGAAGAAGGTCCTCGACGACAAGGACGGCGGCGGCGGAGACCCGCCCGGAGGCGGCGGAGGTGGCCCTCGGCCCACCCCGGACGCCGCACCAGCCAGCGCAGAAGGCGGCACCGAAGCAGGCGCCGGAGCTGGAGAGGCCGGCGGTGCCGGTGCGGGAGCCGGGGCTGGCGGAGCGGCAGCGGCAGGTCCGGCGGCGGCCGTGGTCGTCGGCGCTCAGGTCGCCAAGGGCGCCTGGGATGCCGGACCCGAGGCCGGCGAGCAGATCGGCGGACAGGCCGAGACCGCGACCGATGGCGCCAACCAGAACACCAACGGCAACGGCAACGACAGCGGCAGCGGTGGTGGCGATGGCGGTGGGCAGGTGCCTCCGCCGCAGACGCCCCCGCCCAACGCCCCGACCGGACCGAACACGCCGCCACCCTCTTCCGACGGTGGCGGAACGGAACAGCAGCCGCCGAGCCAGGACCAGGAGTAAGCGATGAGCGAGACGAAGACCACGCGAGCCGCCGGCTCCGACCTCGTGCCGGTGAAGTTCTCCCGCCTCACCCGCCGCGGCGTTCTCTTAGGGCTGTCGGCTTCGCAGCTGGCGTGCCTGGCGACCGGTGGGATCACGCTGGTCGGGGCGTTCTATGCCGGCGGCGGGATGCTTATCGCCTACACCGCCCCCGTCTGGGTGCTGGCCATCGTCCTGACGTGGGTGCCCATCGCCGGACGGCCCATCGTGGAATGGATACCAGTCACGGCTTGGTGGCTCTGGCGTACCACGGGCGGGCAGCTGATCTACCGGCGCCGGATCGTCGCCCCGCGCCCGGTCGGCACCCTCGCCCTGCCCGGTGACGCGGCCCGTCTGCGCGAATACCGCGATCCCGAGACCGGGGCTGGCATGATCCACGACCCCCACCAGGCCCGGCTGACCGTGGTCTGCCAGGTCACCCATCCGGCGTTCGTGCTCCTCGACCCGGCCGAGCAGGCCCGCCGCGTCACCTCCTGGGGCCGCGTGCTCGCGACCGTGTGCCGATCCGGACGGATCGCGACCCTCCAAGTTTTGGAGCGGACCCTGCCCGATTCCGGGACGGGCCTGGCGGAGTGGTGGGCCGAGCACGGGACTGCGGATGAGTCGTGGGCGTCGACGATCTATTCCGAGCTCATCGACCGGGCAGGTCCCGCCGGAGAGCGTCACGCTTCCACGATCAGCCTGTCCCTGGATATGAAGACCTCCGCCCGGCAGATCCGCACCGCAGGCGGCGGCCTCAAAGGTGCCGCCGCGGTGCTCCGGCAGGAGATGTCGACGCTGAACGCCGCACTGCGCTCGGCCGACCTCGCCCCGTCGGGCTGGCTGAGCCCCGGTCAGGTGGCCGTCGCTTTGCGCAGTGCCTACGATCCGGCGATCGCCGCCACGTTGGAGCGCCACGGTGAGATCGGCCAGTCCTTGGCGACCGCGGGACCGGTCGCGGTGAACGAGTCCTGGGGCGGGCTGCGCACCGACACCGGGTTCCATGCGGTGCTGTGGGTCTCGGAGTGGCCGCGGTCGAAGGTGTATCCCGGTTTCCTCGCCCCGGTGCTGCTCTCGACCGGGCTACAACGCTCCCTGTCGCTGATCTACACGCCCCTGCGTACCGACCAGGCCGCCCGCGACATCCGCAAGAAAAAGGTCGAGCACATCTCCGATGCCGCACAGCGTCGCCGGATCGGGCAGATCGAGGACGCCGCCCAGACCGCCGAGCTCGACGATGTCCTCCAGCAGGAAGCTGACCTCACCGCCGGCCACGGCGTGCTGCGCGTGACCGGCCTGATCGCTGTCTCCGCGAGCACGCGGGAAGAGCTGGACGCGGCGGTCGCGAAGATCGAGCAAGCCGCGATCCAGGCCTCCTGCGAGACCCGCAAACTCGTCGGCCAGCAGGCCGTCGCCTTCACCGCCGCGGCCCTGCCGCTGTGCCGCACCCTCTGACGAACCCGACCGGGTGCACCTGAACCGCGCACCCGTCCCGCTTCTTGCCCTGATGCCTTGGGAGGCTCCTCATGCCCACGTTCTACGATCCCGTCTCCGACGCCGACGAAGCCTCGCAGGCCCTGCGCGGTCTCGCCCACGCCAGCCGCACCTTCGAGCACCCCCGCGATCTCTACGGTGTGCTCGGCGATGTCCTCTCCGGCGTCCGCTCGCTGCGGCAGGTCCTCGACCAGCTCTCCACCGCCCACACCGAACGCCGCCCCCAGGCCTTCGATGACGCCGGCAGCGCGGAGGCCGGTCACATGTACGCCCTGGCCGCAGGCGACGGGCTCCATGAGACCGCTACCCTGATCCACCAGGCCGAGGGCCAGCTCGATGAGGCGATGACCGCCGCCGGTCGCATCGCCTGGCACGACAACCCCGCACCCGCAAAGCCCGGCCAGGGCGACGTGTTCGGAGCCGCCGACCGGTGGGTGTCGGTCGTGTTCCTCCAAGGCGAGGAAGCAGATCAGGTTCTCGATCTCATCGACCGCGACGGTCCGGACGCGGCGATCACGCATCTGTCGGGGTGGGATTACGGCGCCGAGACGACCGATGCGGCGCTCTCGGACGGGCACGTGTACGAGAAGATCCCGACCACAGGCCTGGATCGGATGGCCGCCGAGGGCGACTACCGGATGACGTACAACCCGGCCGCGGGGCATGTCGCCCTCTACCGTCAGCACACCGTCGCGGTCGAGGATCGCGTCGACCGCCCCGAAACCGCACCCGAACACGCACATTCGATGCGGCCGACGGGTGGACGCGGCGGGCCGGCTCAGGACCAGGTGGGTGCCCGTCGTGGTGCTGCGGGGCGGTCGGGGTCGTGGTTCGAGCATCCCGGTGTGGCCGCGGTGAAGCAGGAGCGGGGGCTGGGGCTGTGAGCGAGAAGGAGCGCCTGCACACCTCAGTTCTCCTCGCCCCGGCCACTGAACGGCGCCGGGCACGGAAGGAACGCCGCCAGGCCGCCGCACGCATCTCGACGGCGAAGCGCAAGGCTGAGCAGGAGGAGGCGAAGCGCAAGCTCGCGATCGAACGCGCCGAACGCAAAGCCACCGGCCTGCTGCCAGCCGCGGGCGAGCCCGGCCCGGCGGCGCTGCGCACGCCGGGCCGGATACGCCTGCCCAAGCACCAGGACACTTCCGCCACGCTCGCCGCCCAGTATCCGTATCTCGCCGAAGGCGGGCTGGGGGCGAACGGGATCTTCATTGGCCAGGACCTCTACTCGGGTGCGTCCTTCGTCTACGACCCGTGGGTGCTCTACCAGGCCGGGATCATCACCGCCCCGAACATCGTCCTCGCCGGCATCGTCGGCAGCGGCAAGTCCTCGCTGGCGAAATCGCTCTACACCCGGTCGTTGCCGTTCGGGCGGCGGGTCTACGTGCCCGGTGACCCGAAAGGGGAGCACACCGAGATCGCCCGTGCCGTCGGAGGCCGGGCGATCGTCCTCGGTCACGGCCTGCACACGCGCCTGAACCCGCTGGATGAGGGGTACCGGCCGCGGTCGATGGATGACGCCGAATGGCAGATCACCGTCGCCTCTCGCCGCCGCGACCTCATCGGGGCTCTGACCGAAACCGTGCTCGGCCGTGCCATGTCCCCGCTGGAGCACACCGCGATCGACACCGCCCTGACGAGCACCGTGAGGGAGAACTCGGTGCCGATCCTCCCGATGATCGTCGACCACCTCCTAAACCCCGACAACGACCCGGATGGGAGCCTACGCGAGGACGGCCGGATCATCGGCCACGCGCTGCGCCGCCTCGTCGCCGGGGACCTCAGTGGGCTCTTCGACGGTCCCTCCACGGAGCGATTCGACCCCTCCCTGCCGATGGTCACCCTCGACCTCTCCCGCGTCACGGAGAACAGCACGCTGATCTCGGTGCTGATGACGTGCTCGTCGGCGTGGATGGAATCAGCCCTCCTCGACCCCGACGGCGGCCAGCGGTGGTGCGTGTACGACGAGGCGTGGCGACTGATGGGCGAACCCGCCCTCCTCAAACGCATGGACGCCCACTGGCGGCTCGCCCGCGCCTACGGCATCGCGAACCTGTTGATTTTCCATAAGCTGACCGACTTGGAGAATGTCGGTGATGCCGGGTCCGCGCAACGCTCTCTGGCGAACAGTCTGCTCGCGAACGCGGAGACGCGGGTGATCTACCGGCAGGAATCCGACCAGCTCGGGGTAACCGCGAAGACCCTCGGCCTCACCGGTACCGAGCAAGCGTTGCTGCCGACGCTGGGCACCGGGCAGGGGCTGTGGCGGATCAAGGAGAGGGCCTTCGTTTGCCAACACCAGCTCCATCCCACCGAGCTCGCGATGTTCGATACGACGGCCCGCATGAACGGCAACCGCCGCAAGTCCAGAAGTATCGAACAGTAAATCGTGGGAACATGCGGGTGTAGGCCGTGTTTTCAGGGGCGTGTATCCGCATGTTCGAGGAAGATGCGGATGCAACCGTCTCCACCGAAACAACGGCCCGTTGATCCTTGCGTCAACCGCGAGTACTCGATAGTCGAGCTCTCATCGCGCTGCGATTCGGGCCTAAAGCACCTTGCCTGCATGCTGGGTGAGGAGTTCTTGCGCGATTCTTCGAGCCTGCTTCGCGAGGCTCGGCGGGCTGCCCTCGATGCCGCGATGCGCGACGGCCCCTTCGAGTAGAAGGAACAGGTGCTCTGCCAAGGCCTCGGCGTTCTCGATCTCCGGGAGCTCTGCATTGAGCAAGGTCAGCAGCCGCGTTTTCACGGAGCGTTTGTGCTCCCGAATGACCGCGAACGCGGGGTGGTCAGCAGGAAGCTCCCCGGCAGCGTTGAGGAACGCGCAACCCCGTTGCGCCGGCAGTAGCTCTTCGGCGTAGGCGTCGAACATCGCGAGCACCCGCGGATGCTCAGCGTCAGCGATGCGCTGTTCGAGCCTCGCCCACCAACTCTCGTGCCGCTGATGAAGATAGGCGACCACGAGGTTGTCCTTCGATTCGAACCGGTCGTACAGGGTCCTCTTGGTCACCCCGGCCTCCGCCGCGATCGCCTCGACGCCCACGGCATGGATGCCGTGTTGGTAGAACAGCGTCGACGCGGCGTCCAGCACGCGGCGCGCGCCTGGCGTCAGCCCCGCCATGCCGACCTTCCCTGTCGCTTGCATGAGTTCACCCCGCCTTCGTGGACTTCACCGATCAGTGTACTTTAGACTCGATTCTACGTGGTTCACTGATCGGTGAGATTGGAGTGCGGTGCGCAACGAGACAACAGGGCAGGCGACCGTCGAGCCGGTGATGCTCGACCGCAGGAGCGTGTGGCAGCTCACCGGTGCGGGGCTGACGCTCATCGGGGTTTGTTACGGGCTGGGCCGCTTCGCGTATGGCCTGTTCGTGCCGGTGTTCCGTGAGGAGTTCACGCTCACCCCGGCCGTGGCCGGAACGGTCGCCTCCGGCGCATACATCGCCTACTGCATCGCCATCATCTTCGCCACACTTCTCACCCCGCGGCTCGGCGGTCAGGCCGTCGCGGTCTCTGCTGGGTGCATCGCAGCTGTCGGGACGCTGACGGTCGCTCTTGCTCCGAACGCGATCGTGCTCGCAGCCGGGGTGCTCGTGGCGGGCGCAAGCACCGGAGTCGCCTCACCGCCCCTCGCATACGCCGTCGCACGCCATGTCCCCGAGGCGCGTCGGGATCGTGTGCAGACGGTGATCAACGCCGGAACCGGCGTCGGCGTGGCGGTCGCCGGGCCGGTCGCGTTACTCACCCACGAGCACTGGCGGCTCGCCTGGGTCGCGTTCGCAGTGCTCTGTACGCTCGTGACGGTATGGAACCTCCGCATGGTTCCCGGACGGACGCGGGGCGAACCGAGAGAGGCGGCATCGGCGTTTCTGCCCCGGCCGCTGTTTCCCGTGGGCAGTGTCCGGCTGATGGGCGGTGCGCTCCTCATGGGCATCTCCAGTGCCGCGGTGTGGACGTTCGGGCGGGACCTCCTCGTGACAGAGGGAGAGATGAGCGAACCGGCGTCCATGATCGGCTGGATCATCCTCGGCACGTTCGGCATCCTCGGCGCTGGCGCGGGCGACCTCGCTCGTGTCGTGGGCATCCGCGCGGGGTGGCTGGCGACAATGATCCTGCTCGGAGCCTCGACCGCTCTCCTGGCCTTGCTGCCCGGCAACGTCCTCGGCGCCTGGACCGCGCTCGCGATCTTCGGCGCCTCCTACATCGTGCTCACCGGACTGATGCTGGTCTGGACGCTGCTCGTATACGCGCAGACACCGGCCGCCGGGGTCGGACTGTCGTTCCTCACCGTCGCCCTCGGACAAGCAGTCGCCGCACCCGCTATCGGCGCACTCAGCGAACTGACGGGCGCGCCGGGAGCGTTCATCGCGATGCTGCCACTTGCGATCGTGGGCGGACTCTGCCGACCCGCTCCTATGGGGGCGTAGACATAAGCCAGAACCGACGGACAGAACTGCAGAAGCATCGGCCCGGCGGACACTGTGGCAAATCGGCTTGCCCATCCTCCGGACGTTGAGAATCCAGAAACCCACCAACGGATCAGATTTCAGGCGGCAAAGAAATCCACAGCATGCGTACCCAGTTCGAGGCGGTCTCGTTCCGCATGTTCAAAGTTCCTGCTTATATGCCACGGTTGCCCGCAAAGTGTCTAAGAATCGTAAACAAAATCCGAGATTCCTAGGAACGTGTCTCCCCAGTGCTACGGCTGGATATTCGCACTTAGAACGCATGGAAGCAACTCAAATAGATGCGGTTCTAGAGACATAAACACTCATGTTCCCTGGATTATTGAAGGTTCTCCGTCGAACGTGAGCATCCATCGCGGGCATCGGCATCAGAACAGCGTCGCCTCGTCCGACGCCGGCTCGCTGGCCTTCCTCGTGGGGGCGGGGTGGATGGCGTCGCTGAGTTCGTCGGAAGCGGCAACCATCTCCGCGATCAGCTCGGCGTCACCCTCGCGGTCGGGGTCGAGCCAGTCGTCGTGGAGCTCACGCGGGAGGATCAGCGGCATCCGCGGATGCACGCGTGCCGCCTCCGCGACCGCGTCCCGTGTGACGAGCGAATAGGTCAGCAGATCGCCGCCATCATCGTGCTGTTCGGCGGTGGTTGTGATCGCGGCGATCCCGAACGCTTCCCCGTCGAGGGCGAAGCTCGTGCCCTTCTCGACGTACCAGGTCGCCGGCGCGATCGCGCGATGCTGGAACGGTGCCCGCCACTTCGACATCAGCGCATCCGAGCGGGAGTTGAACGCCGAGAACTTCGCTGGTCTCCCGCCCAAGTGCAACCACCACCAGGCGAAGTCCATCCGCCGGCCGGTCTCGGTCTCAGTGATCAGCGGGTTGAGGTTGCGGGCGTTCTTCCCGGTGATGCGGGCCGTGTGCTTCTGCTCGCGCATCCACTCGACCAGACGAGCCTGGTTCTCCCGCTCGTCCAACGGCGGCAGATCGAAAGCCGGCTCCTCACCCTCTACCGGGTAGGGGCCTCCGCCCAGACCGTAACTCGCACACACAGCCCAGCATAAGCCGGTTCCCGCCAGTTGCGGGATCTCGACCCCGCAACAAGGCAACTGTAGGCGCACCTGGCGGCCATGAGCACACATCAGCGACGCCGCCACGCCACACCCACCCCCGACAACGCCCAGGCTTCCGGAGCGAACGATGCCAGTGCAGGCGGGATGCCGGTGGTTCTGCCATTGCTGGTCGTCACCGTCACCGAGACCGGCACCCTCGACGTCACCCTCGACGGCGAAGCCTTCCCGGCACCCGAAGACGCGCCGCCGTGGTCACGGGCGTCGTTCGGACGGCTGCTCGATGCGGCCACACGAGAACGCGTGATCTCCGTCCGGGTCGAGGTGCACGAGACCGACGGCACGAGCTTCACCGACCTCATCCCCGCCAAACCCCGCCGCACACCACCCGCCGCACCCGAACCCGCACCGGAGACGGACGACGAGTCGGCCATGCCGGGGCTCATCGAGGTCGCCGCTGGCGGGTTCGTCGCCGGCGAGGACATCGATGCCTGCCTGGTCCTGGCCTCCACCGCCGCGACCGGCGACGGGACCGCCCGTGTCCTCTTTGACCCCGCGAACCTCCCGACCGGTACGGGGATGGTGCTCCTTGTCGGGCGGATCTCTGGCCACGTTCACGCGCAGGATGTCTCGTGAGCTCCGGGGAGAGCCGGCAGACCGGCAGCTTCGGAGATGAGCTGACCAATGTCGCGATGATCGCCCTGATCGGCCTGTTCGGGATCGCCCTCATCCTCCGCGCAGCCGGCTCCATCGCCGCCTTCGTCACCGGCAGTCGGCAGCCTGCGGCCGGTCCTGCTTCGGGGATCGGGGTGCTCTTCCACGCCGGCGACCCTGGGGAGGCGCTCGATGCGCCCGAGCTGAGTCCGCTCGCGTACTGGATCGTCGCCGGCCTCCTCCTGGCCGGCCTCGCCATCGGCGGTGTCTGGGTGTGGATGCTGCTGCGGCGTCACGCGCACAAGATCGAGACCGACCCGCACACCGCCGCCGGCGCCGCGACCCGCCACGAAGTCACGACGACGGCCTCCGCGTCTGCGTTGCTCAAACGCGCCGAGAGCCTGCGCCCGTCATTGGAGAAGCCGGCGGCCTCCGATGTCGGGTACCGGATCGGGACCTGCCGGGGGCGGGAAGTCTGGGCCTCGGTGGAGGACTCGATCCTCTTGATCGGCCCACCGCGCTCCGGCAAAGGCTTGCATGTCGTGATACCGGCGATCCTCGACGCGCCCGGCGCGGTGATCGCGACCTCCACCCGCCCCGACAACCTCACCGCCACCCTCCGCGCCCGCAAGCGCACCGGCCCGGTCGCGGTCTTCGACCCTCAGCATCTGGCCGAAGGCATCCCGGCCGGGATGCGCTGGTCACCGGTGCGCGGCTGCGAGGACCCGCTCACCGCGATGATCCGCGCGACCGGACTCGCCTCCGCGACCGGGCTCTCGGCCGGTGGGGTGGAGTCCGGCGGGTTCTGGGAAGGCAAGACCAGATCTGCCCTCCAAACGCTGCTGCATGCGGCCGCATTGGATCACCGTCCGGCGTCTGAGCTGTTCCGGTGGACGCTCGATCCCACCGCCGCCCACGATGCCGTCGCGATCCTCACCAACCATGCCGATGCCGCCGAAGGCTGGGCGGACTCGCTGGAGTCGATGATCGACGCCGACCCCCGCACCCGCGACTCCATCTGGCAAGGCGTCTCCCTCGCCCTCGGGGCACTGGCCGACCCCCGCGTCCTCGACGCCGTCTCCCCGAGGGACGGGGAGGGGTTTGATCCGGAAGCGTTCATCCGCGACCGCGGCACCCTCTACCTCCTCGCCACCGGCGCCGGTGCCGGCGCCTCGGCCGCACTGGTCGCGGCGTTCGTCGAGGACCTCGTCGAGACCGCCCGCCGCATGGCCGCACGCTCACCGGGTGCCCGGCTCGATCCACCGCTGCTGTTGGCGCTGGATGAGATCGGGAACTTGGCACCTCTGCCGTCGTTGCCGACGCTCATGGCCGAAGGCGGCGGCACGGGGATCACGACGATGCCCGTGTTGCAGTCGCTGGCGCAGGCGCGAGAGAGGTGGTCGGAGAACCAGGCATCGGCGATCTGGGATGCCTCCATCGTGAAGATCATCCTCGGCGGCGCCTCGAACTCCAAAGACCTCCAAGACTTGAGCACTCTGATCGGTGAGCGGGATGAGTACACCGACTCGATCACGCTTGGCGATCACGGCACCCGCTCCAACCAGCGCTCGGTGCGCAGGATCGCGATCTTCCCACCCGACCGGCTGCGGCGTCTGCCGTTCGGCACCGCCGTCACCCTGCTCCGCGCGGCGCCGCCGATCGTCACCGACCTGCGGGCCTGGCCGGCCCGTGCCGATGCCGCCCAGTTGAAGACCGACCGCGCTGAGATCGAGGGCCTCCTCGAACGCGGCAACCAATAGACCGACCTGCTGACAGGCGGGGGTGCACCTGGCTGACCCACGCCGGCATCCCGCCCGGCGCGGTGAGGCAGAACAGGAGCATCCGTCATGTCGATCAACGCACGCCCCTCAGTCCGGGGATTCATCGCCTCCGAACCCGAGCAGCTCGAAACGGTCAACGGCAACCCGTACGTCAAGGTCCGGTTCGGGCAGGAGCGCAAGCAGCGCCAGGAAGACGGCACCTTCACCGATCTCGGGAAGACGTTCTCCACGCTCATCGCCTACAACGACAACATCGAGCGCATCCAGAACAACTACGTACCCGGCGATCGGTTCATCGCCCAGGGCAAGGTCAAGACGTTCACGAACGAGGAGACCGGACACGAAGGCGAGGTGTTCGTCGCCTCCGGCATCGGCCACGACACCGCCTACACCCGCTACGACGTCGACCGCAGCCCCCGCCGGGGCGCTCCCGACCGCGAAGCCCCCGCCACTGCCGCCGGGCAGACCGCCGAGCGCTCAGCACCCGAGGCGAGCCATCCACCGGTGTTCCGGTCGCCTGAACCGCAGCCCGAACGCACGTCGCCGGCGATGGGCATGTGAGAGGAGCGATCATGAGCGACCCGAACAACGACCACCTGGGCACCGGCGACGAGGTCCAGCCGGACCTCGATACGGACATCGACCTCGACGCCGAACCGGCCGAAGCCACCGCCGACGACGATGCCGACGGCGACGCGCCGGGTGGTGGGTATGAGGAGGACGTGCCGGCGCCGCCGGGGCCGGTGAACTGGTATCTGCTTCGCGCCGATGAGCTGGAAGCGGAATGGTACGAGCTCAACCGGTGGGTCGAGCGACTGCGCCGCACCTACGGGCTGCCGGCGAGCGTGATCCCACCGATGTGGCACCGCCACGACGAACTCGTCTGGGAACTCTCCGCCCTGCACGTGCACTGGCTGTGTGCCTACCACCCCGAACAAGACGGCTCTGCACCATTTGGATGGCACCGGGATTTCGCCGATGCCCGCAATCGTCTACGCGACTGGGTCGCTGCCTCCGGTACCCGTCTGGATCGCGACCGGCCGACTCGGCAGACGACATGGCCCGGTGAGGACCCGGCCGACCCTGTCGAGGACGTGTTCGTTGCCGACCGCGACAAGGACTTCGTGGACTACGTCACCGCGCAGGTCGCCGAACGCCGTGCCGCCGAAGACGCCTTCTACGCCGGTGCCAACCCGGAGACGGGAGAGATCCGGTGAACGCCACAACCGAGTTACCGTCCACAGACGAGATTGCCGCGGTGGTCCCGGAGACGGCATATCCGGCGTTCACAGCTGGGTGGTGCGCCGGAGTGACCCGGCGCACCACCCAGCCCGCTTCGCAGGATGTGATCGAGGAGGTCGCGGCGATGCTCGACGCGGCGAGCATCGCAGACGCCCTCACCCGACCGGAGTGATCACCAGTCGCTGCTCAGTGGGTGCCCGACCCGGCAGCGCATCGATCCGGTAGATCAGGCGCCGCAGGTACGCACGCTTCTCCTTGATCGTGCGGTTCGCCCACGACTCAATCAGCATCGGCCCGTCCTCGATGGGGAACTCATCCAGTTCCATCGCATCCAACCTCCGTTGCAATGCATCCACACGCTGTTGCGCGGCGTCGATCAGCGACAGCAGCACTGTGACCATAGCGCCGCGGTACTCGCCAGTGCCCTGCTTGGACAACAGTGCATCACGCTCGGCTTTCGCCTCTTCGAGCTGGCCGACGACTTCGCTGACCCCGACATCCGCACGAGTGGCACGTCGAAGTGCACGTGCCTTCGCCAGGGCGTCATCGTTGATCTGCGAGAAGAACCAGCCCAGCACATACGCTTCACCTTTGGTGGAGTCGATCGTGCATCCGCCGGAGCAGTTGCCTGGCCCGCGCTTCTTGTTCGCCATGCACCGGTAGGCGAACGCGTCGTGGCGTTCTCCGGCGGCGTTCGTGCGGAACTTCTGATGCCCGTACAGGCGCTCGCCGCACTGACAGAACACCAAGCCCGTCAGCAACCACTGGTGCGACCCCCACGGTCGGCGTGTCTTCGATGTCTTCGCCTGCTCCAACAGCCGTCGCACCCGCAGCCAGGTGGCTCGGTCGCAGACGGGCTCCTGGGAGATCACCGGCTCACCGGTCGCATCGCGGGCAATGTAGTCGAGCAAGTCGATCTTCACGCCACGCTGATGGTCCGGAACTTGGCGCATTCGGTAACCCGCCATCCGGGGAGAGACCAGCGAACGATAGACCGTCGCCTCGTAGACGTACGCGCCCTGTGCCGTGGTGATCCCGTACTGATCGGACCAGTACCCGGCAATCTGAGCGAGGCTCTTTCCTGCCAAGACCATGTCCACGGCGTCCTTCAACGCCCGGTGCTCCACCGGATGCGGTATCAGCCGCACGCCCGTGCGCCCGAACTCGTCCGTGATCCGCGGTCCGGCCATCCAGCCCAGTGGCACCGTGCCACCGTGATGAAAACCAGCCTCGGCCAGGTGACGCTTCGAGGCCAGCTGCCGTTCACTCATCGAGTCCGTCTCGACCTCGGCAAGAAGGGCTTTGATGCCGGTGACGAGCTTCGCTCCGGCGGTTGCCGTGTTCAGTTCGTCGGCGCTGTCCTGGTGCGAGACGAGATACACCCCACTCTGCTGGCAGGTGCCGATCCACTCGATGCACTGCGACGCGATCCGGTTCGTGCGATCAAGCTTCCAGAACGCGACCGCAGGAACCCGTGCGGCCTTGATGTCCTGGTTCAACTGGCGCCACCCCTTCCGCGTGCGCTCCGCTGACGAGCTGGCCGAGTCGTTATCGATGTACTCACCCATGATCGTCCAGCCGCCCTCCAGGGCGAGCTTCCGAGCCAGGTCGATCCGCTGACGCTCGATCGCGTCCGCCTTGTCCTTGTGATACTTCGACAGCCGCAGGTACAGATAGATCGGCTTCGTGCCCTCCGCTGGTACCTCCGGCCCAGTCCTCGCGAACGCGGGGTAGACCACGCTCCGCGTTGACCGAGCGGGCCGTGCGTTGCTTCCTGGTTTCTTGCCTGTGGCACTCATCAGTGACCTCCTTGGCTAAGGAGGTGTGCTTTCCATTGCGTGCCTCGTCCATGAAGAGGACACCCCGATGGGCTTTGCTGAGGATGCCGACCGTGCCGGGCTTCCTGCCTCCCACGAGCGCCGAGGCGGTGCTCCGGTGATGGGGTGCCTCGAACGGCGGCCGGTGATCGAGCTCCTCACCGGGCACGAGCTCCCCGCGCAGAGAGCGCACCGCGGCGACTTCGAGGGCCTGGGCGTCGTCGAGCGGTGGGAGGATCCCGGGCAGGCACTGAGCGAGGAGGGTCTTACCCGCGCCCGGAGTTCCGCGCATGAGGAGGTTGTGACCGCCCGCGGCGGCGACCTCGAGCCCGAACCGAGCCTCCTCCTGCCCCTGCACCTCGGCGAGGTCGTGGAGTTCGGTCGGATGCGCTCCCGGTCCGGGAGCCTCGACGACCGGAGGCAGGGCGGGGACGGCGAGGCTGCCGCCGTAGGCGTTGACGAGTTCGGCCAGCGAGGACACCGCGAGGACATCGACGTCTCCGATGAGCGCGGCCTCCGCCCGGTTGCCGGCGGGGACGACGAATCGGTCGAAGCCGGCGAGCAGGCCGCAATGGAGGCTCGGCAGCACGCCGCTCACCGGTCGGATGCGGCCGTCGAGGCCGAGTTCCCCACAGTGGATGACCGCCTCGGTCTCGGCGGAGCTGATGATCCCGCGGGCCTTGAGCACGGCGACGGCGATGCCGAGATCGAAGCCGGTGCCGATCTTCGGCACACTGCCCGGGGTGAGGTTGATCGTCAGATGCTGGGTGGCGACCGGGATGCCGAGGAAGGCGAGCGCCGCACGCAGCCGCTTGCGCGATTCGCTCACCGAGGCGTCGGGAAGGCCGACGATGTCGATGCCGGGAAGACCTGCGCTGACGACGGCTTCGATCGAGACGATCTTTCCGGCCAGCCCCCAGAGGGCGACGGCGGCGGCCCGCCCGACGACGGTCTTCTCCGGTGTCGTCTCGCCACTCCTCGCGTCCTCGACTCCCAATGGTTCGTCGCCGTCGGGGCTCCAGTCGGCGTCGACAGCATCGCAGTCATCCCCTGGGTCATCGACGATGTGCAGCTGTTCGCTCATGCATCGACCTGCACATTGCGCACATGGGTGACGGTCGGGCGCGGTGACATGACGATGCCGATCGCGTCGATGCGTGTCGCAGGGTAGAACTCGGCCTGCGCGCGCAGCCACAGTCCCGAGAGCATCCTGATCCGACGCAGCTTCACCGGCGTGATCGCTTCGAGCGGTGAGCCCTGCCGCATCGTGCGGCGGGTCTTGACCTCGACGAAGACGATGGTCGCTCCGTCGCGGGCGATGATGTCGATCTCTCCCTCGCGGCACCGGACGTTGCGGCCGAGGACGACCATGCCCTCGGCCTCGAGGCGGGCGACGGCGAGGTCCTCACCCGTCCGGCCCAGGGCGAGCTGACGGTCACCGCGGGTCGGGGTGTCCGCCGGCCGCGCAGTCCGTCCTGTCTTCGTCGTCCGTGCCATGCTGTCCAGGCCACCACAGCACGTGGTCGTCCGAAAGCATCAGAGAACGGCCTGTGGACAGCGGTTGAGCCTCCACAGGCCGTGAGCACATGAGTGCGCGACGCTCCACACCCGGATCACGCACGAGTCAGGGCCGTCAGCATCGTCGCCGACGGCATTCCGTTCAGCGGCGGCTCAGCGACCGATCGAGGTCGGCGGCTCGAGGTCGGACTTGGCGATCTCCTCGATGTTGACGTCCTTGAACGTGAGCACGTGGACCATCTTGATGAACCTGGCCGACCGGTAGCTGTCCCACACCCAGGCATCGCGCAGGGTGAGCTCGAAGTAGACGTCGCCGGCGTCGTTGTGCGCTTTGAGGTCGACGTGGTTGGCGAGGTAGAAGCGGCGTTCGGTCTCGACGACGTAGGCGAAGAGACCGACGACATCGCGGTACTCCTTGTAGAGCTGGAGTTCGAGCTGGGCCTCGTAGTCGTCGAGATCGTCTGTGCTCACGTCGTTCCTCTCTTCGCGTCGTTCTCGGGGTGCAGCCGGAAGCTCATCCGGTGGTGGAGGCTCGGTCCGTGCTCGGCGATGGCCTGCCGGTGGTGAACGGTTCCGTATCCGACGTTCGACTCCCAACCATACTGCGGGTGCGCCTCGGCGAGGCTGATCATCGTTTCGTCGCGGTGCACTTTCGCCACGATACTCGCCGCCGCGATGACGGGAACGCTGCCGTCGCCCTTGATCACGGTGCGCACGGGCGGCAGCTCCATGTCGGCGGCGGGCCCGAATATCCCCAGGCAGTCGAGCGTGAGTGGAGCCGAGAGCCAGTCGTGCTTGCCGTCGAGGAGGATCATCGTCGGTCGCGACGACGCACCCGCACCCGGGCCGCCGGACGCTGTGCCGAGCGCACCCTCGAGTGCCCGCCGAGCCGCGAGGTTGAGGGCCATGGTCATCCCGAGGGCGTCGATCTCGGCAGGCAGGGTCGATCCGACGGCCGAGGCGTGCGCCCATGCCTGGACGCGAGCGGTCGCCGCCGACCGGGAGGGACCGTCGAGCTGTTTGGAGTCGTGGATGCCCTCGGGCACGTCGGCGACGCACAGGGGGCCGAGTTCGAAGACGGCGACGCCGACGCTCACCGGTCCGGCGAGCGCTCCGCGTCCCACCTCGTCGACGCCGATGACGATCTCATACCCCTCGGCGGCGAGTGCGCGTTCGACGCCGAGGTCGTGCAGTCCTCGTCCGGTCATCAGCTGACAGTGATTCCCTGCGGATCGGGCACGTCTGCGAAGACGTCCTTGGGGGTGGAGACCCACCGGACGTGACTGAGCGGCCAGTTGACGAAGAACACGGTGCCGACGACGTTCTCGGCGGGAACGAACGGCTGGGTGTCCTGGTGGTAGCGCGAATCGGCGGAGTTGCTCCGGTTGTCGCCCATCACCCAGTAGGAGCCTTCGGGCACGGTGACGGAGAACTCCATATCGGAGGGCGCAGTGTCCGGCGGCAGATACGTCTCCTCGATGGGGGTGCCGTTGACGAGGATCCTCCCCTGGGCGTCGCAGCATTCGACGGTGTCCCCGCCGACCCCGATGACGCGTTTGACGAGCTGGTTGCCCGCGTCGGAGGGGGCGAGGCCGAGGAATTCGAGGACGGGGTTGGGCTGGTAGGCGGACACCTCGGCGTCGGTGAGCCAGTCGTCGGGATCGTCGAAGACGATGATGTCACCGCGGTTGGCCGGGCCGAACTTGGGGGCGAGCTGGTTGACGAGGACCCGGTCGTCGATCTGCAGGGTGTCCATCATCGAGCCGGAGGGAATGTAGAACGATCGGACCACCCAGGTCTTCAGCGCGGTGGAGATGAGGAGGGCGATGATGATGATGACCACGGTCTCGGCAAGGCCGCGCAGGAGCTTCTTCGACTTGGGCGGGGAGGGCTGAGGTTCGGTGGTCATTCGTTCGCTTTCGCATGGGTCCGCGACCGGCGCGGGGTGGCTGGAACGAGCGTATCAGTCGATGCTGGAGCCGTGACCGATGACCGGGCCGATGACGCGGTCGACGGGGATGAAGCCGCCGCCGGGGCGCCCGAGCAGCGCCCGGGAATCGGCGGAGTCGTTCCGGTTGTCGCCCATCACCCACATGGTGCCTTGGGGGATCCGGGTGGAGAATTCGGTCGCCGAGGCGGGCAGCGGCGCGTACTCCTCGTTCAGGGGTTCGCCGTTGAGGAGCAGTCGGCCCTGCGCATCGCAGCATTCGACGGTGTCCCCGCCGAGGGCGATGACGCGTTTGACGAAGAAGACGTCGCGGGGACCGACGCCGACCCACGAGCCGATCTTCTGCAGCGGGGTGGGCAGGGCGTCGTCGACGAAGGAGCCGCGTCCGTCGAAGACGACGATGTCGCCACGGTCGATCCGACCGCCCAGCGCATCGGGGCGCCACACGGAGATCGTGTCGCCGGCCATGAGGGTCGGCTGCATCGACTCACTGGGGATGGTGAAGCGCTGGATGACGAAGCCGCGCACCGAGGCGCCGAGGACGACGATGACGACGGCGATGGCGGCGAGGACCTTCCACACCGTGGGCGAGAGGCGGCGGGACGAGGACGCGCCGCCTTCGCGCGCGCCTCCTCGCCCCATCCCGGAAATGCGAAAACGCGACCCGGAGGTCGCGTTCTCGTCATGCTGCGGCATGTCGTGTCCGTGCGGCGCTGAGCCGGACGGTCATCAGGCCTTTTCGCGGATGCGAGCAGCCTTGCCGCGGAGGTTGCGGAGGTAGTAGAGCTTCGCGCGGCGGACGTCGCCGCGGGAGAGGACCTCGATCTGCTCGACGATCGGCGAGTGCACCGGGAGGGTGCGCTCGACTCCGACGCCGAAGCTGATCTTGCGAACGGTGAACGTCTCGCGAACGCCGTCGCCCTGGCGACGGATGACGACGCCCTTGAAGACCTGGATACGCGAACGGCTGCCCTCGACCACGCGGACGTGGACGTTGAGGGTGTCACCTGGGCGGAAATCGGGGACGTCGGACTTCAGCGAGGCTGCATCGACAACATCGAGCTTCTGCATAGTGCTTCTCCTGTGGCCTCTGCTTCAGGTCGAGGACACGCATATCGGACCGGTCTGACCGGTGATCGGATTCGTCTGCCGGGATCGCTCCCCTGGCCGCCGGAGTCCATCCGGCGGGCGATTCGGGCACCCATCCCCCTGAAGCAGGTGGATGCCAACAAACGCGACGATCTATTCTGTCACGGTTCCGTCCCCGGACTCAAACCGATCGAGGACCTCCCGGTCCCGGGCGTCGAGGTCACCGAGGCCTGTGAGCAGGTCCGGCCTGACCTCGGCGGTGCGTTCGAGACGTCGGTCACGTCGCCACCGGGCGATCGCGGCATGGTTGCCGCTGAGCAGGATCTCCGGGACGTCGTGGCCGCGCCAGGTGGCGGGCTTGGTGAAGATCGGGTATTCGAGGAGGCCGTCCTCGTGGCTCTCTTCGGTCAGGGACTCGGGGTTGCCGATGACGCCGGGGATGAGCCGGCTGACCGCTTCGATCATCACCATCGAGGCGACCTCGCCGCCGTTGAGGACGTAGTCGCCGATGCTCATCGGCCGCACCTCGAAGGACTCCCCCGCCCAGTCGAGGACGCGCTGGTCGATGCCCTCGTAGCGTCCGCACGCGAACGTGAGGTGCTCGGTGTGCGCGAGCTCCTCCGCGATCCGCTGATCGAAGACCTCACCTGCGGGACTCGGGACGATGAGGATCGGCTTCGTCGCCTCCCCCGTCCCTTCGCCGAGGATGTGCTCGAGCGCGAGTGCCCACGGCTCGGCCTTCATCACCATCCCGGCCCCGCCCCCGTAGGGCGAGTCGTCGACGGTGCGGTGGCGGTCGAAGGTGAAGTCGCGGAGGTCGTGGACGGTGAGGTCGAGGAGTCCCTGTTCGATGGCCTTGCCGATGAGGGAGAGCTTGAGCCCCTCGAGGTAGGCGGGGAAGATCGAGACGACGTCGATGCGCATGCCCGGGCTCACTCGGCGTCGAGGAGGCCGGCCGGCGGGGTGAGCGCGATGCGTCCGGCGTCGGTGTCGACCTCGGGGACGATCTCGGTAACGAACGGGATGAGGACCTCGTGGCCGTCGGTGTGCCTGAGGTGGAGGAGGTCCTGGGCGGTGCCGTTGGTGACGTCGACGATCTCGCCGACCTGCTCATCGCCGACGAAGGCCTTGAGTCCGATGAGGTCGTCGAGGAGCCATGCTTCCTCGTCGTCGGCGTCGTCGTCCTGCTCGGCGAGGAGCAACGTGTTGCGGATCTCCTCGGCACGCGTGCGGTCGGGGACCTCGTCGAAGGCGAGGAGCAGGCGGTCGCGGTGCCAGCGGGCGGACGTGAGCGTGAGTTCGCCGATGTCCGGGTCGGTCGCATAGGTCATCCCGGGCACGAGCCGCTCGTCGGGCCGGTCGGTGCGGACCTCGACGGTGAATTCGCCTCTGATGCCGTGCGGTTTGCCCAGCCGGGCGACCACCAAGTCCATGCGTGCTCCTTGTCGTGTGCGAGTGCTCGTTCAGCACTCAGTGTAGTTCTCCGGCCGGGACCCTCTGCGGCTGCACCCGCTCGGTTCCGATCCGCATGGCATGGATCGATCCGTACCATGCGGACTCAGACCGAGCGGTTGCGTCGGCACCGACCCAGGCCCCACCTCGGCGGTGAATGCACGAAGGGGACGTCCGGCACGCGGCCGACGTCCCCTTCGCGGTGGTTGGTCTACGCCTCGATGAGGTCCACCCGCACCGACTCACGGCCGGCGAGGGAGTTGATCACGGTGCGCAGGGCCTTCGCGGTGCGACCCGCGCGGCCGATGACACGTCCGAGGTCGTCGGGGTGAACCCGGACCTCGAGCGTCGTCCCACGCTGGGACGACCGGGACCGAACTGCGACGTCGTCGGGATGATCGACGATGCCGCGGACCAGGTGTTCGAGCGAATCAGCCAACATGTCAGGCGTTGTCCTCAGCGGCTTCGGCCTGAGCGGCGTCCTCGGCCTCGACGGCCTTGGCGACGTCGTCGGCGGCGGTGTCCTCAGCCTCGACCTCAGCGGCGTCGGCCTTGCCGGAGCCCTTCTGGGTGATGGCTTCCTTGATCACCGAGTCGGCGTTGGGAGCGACGTAGGCTTCCTTCTCCGGCTGCGGCTTGACGGTGTTGACGGCTTCGCCCTCACCGGTGAACTTCTGCCAGTCGCCGGTCAGCTTGAGGAGGTTGCGGACCTGGTCGGTCGGCTGGGCGCCGACGGAGAGCCAGTACTGCGCGCGCTCCGAGTCGATCTTGATGACCGAGGGGTCGCTCAGCGGCTGGTAGATGCCGATCTCCTCGATCGCGCGACCGTCGCGACGGGTGCGCGAGTCGGCGACGACGACACGGTAGAAGGGTGCATGGACCTTGCCGATGCGGGTCAGACGAATCTTGACTGCCACTGTAGTGGTGTCTCCTTTTGTGTTCTGTTTGCACAGAGGCACCGCACAGTCGTGGGGTTGACGTGGCGGAGTCTGCGACCTGGACTATCGACTCGAGGCAGAAGAGAGGGCCCGCGCCGAGGCGAAAGTACAAGAGATCATTGTGCCAGAAAGGGCTACTTCTTTCCACCTGGGAACATGCCGCCGAATCCCTTCGGCAGCTTCGCGAGATCGAAGTCCTCATCCCCGCCGAGGTCGACGCCGCCGAACGCGGAACCGACCGGGTCCTTCGTCTTCCCCGCCTTCCGGTCCTGGGCGGCCTGGGCCTGCTCGGCGCGCTTGGCCGGGTTGCCCGACTGGCCGGCCTTGCGGCCCTTCTTCTTCCCCGCGGCCTTCTTCTTCCGGTTGGGGCCTCCCCCACCGGGCAGTCCGCCCATTCCGGGCATGCCGCCCATCCCGGGCATCCCCGGCATACCGCCGCCGCGGCCCATGCCGCGCATGAGCTTCTGCGCCTGCGTGAAGCGCTCCATGAGCTGGTTGACCGCGGTCACCGTGGTGCCGGCGCCCTTGGCGATGCGGGCGCGACGTGATCCGTTGAGGACCTTCGGGTTGCTGCGCTCGTACGGTGTCATCGATCTCACGATCGCCTCGACCCGGTCGACCTCGCGCTCGTCGAAGTTCTCGATCTGGTCCTTGTACTGGCTCATGCCCGGCATCATGCCGAGCATCTTCTTCATCGAGCCCATCTTCCGCAGACCGGCCATCTGGGTGAGGAAGTCGTTGAGGTCGAAGTCCTCGCCGGACTCGAACTTCTTCTGGAGCTTCGCGGTCTCCTTCTCGTCGAAGTTCTTCTCGGCCTGCTCGATGAGGGTGAGGATGTCGCCCATGTCGAGGATGCGGTCGGCCATCCGGTCGGGGTGGAACGGCTCGAAGTCGGTCATCGACTCACCGGTCGAGGCGAACATGATCGGCTTGCCGGTCACCTCGGCGACCGAGAGCGCGGCACCACCGCGGGAGTCGCCGTCGAGCTTCGAGAGCACGACACCGGTGAAGTCGACGCCCTGAAGGAACGCCTCGGCGGTCGTCACGGCGTCCTGACCGATCATCGCGTCGATGACGAAGAGGACCTCGTCGGGGTTGACCGCCGCGCGGATGTCCGCGGCCTGCTGCATGAGCTCCTCGTCGATGCCGAGGCGGCCTGCGGTGTCGACGATGACGACATCGTGGAGCTTCGACTTTGCGACGTCGATGGCGTCGGTGGCGACCTTGACCGGGTCGCCGACGCCGTTGCCCGGTTCGGGCGCGTAGACGACGGCACCGGCACGCTCACCGACGATCTGGAGCTGGCCCACCGCATTGGGCCGCTGGAGGTCGGCGGCGACGAGCATCGGGCGGTGGCCCTCGGACTTGAGCCAGTGAGCGAGCTTGCCCGCGAGCGTCGTCTTGCCGGCACCCTGGAGGCCGGCGAGCATGATCACCGTCGGCGGGCGCTTGGCGAAGGTCAGCCGCCGCGTCTGTCCGCCGAGGATGCCGACGAGTTCCTCATTGACGATCTTGACGACCTGCTGACCCGGGTTGAGGGCACCCGAGACCTCTTCCGACAGCGCCCGTTCGCGGATCCGCCCCGTGAACGCGCGGACGACGGGCAGCGCCACGTCGGCGTCGAGGAGCGCGCGGCGGATCTCGCGGATAGTGGCATCGACATCGGCTTCCGAGAGCCTGCCCTTGCCGCGGAGATTCTTGAACGTCGCGGTGAGCCTGTCGGAGAGGGAGTTGAACACGTGCAAGCCTTCTTCGTATGCAATGGTCGACTCTCTAGACTAACAACTCCGCCTGGGAGGCTCCGAATCCCGCGGCCCCCTTCCCCGACGCCAGAGCACCCCACCCGAGTCGTCTGCTGGGACCTCGGGTGGGGTGGTCTGTGAGCACTCCGGCGTACTCCCCCGTCGAGGCGGCCGGCGAGACCGACCGGCCCCCTGACGGGAGTCTCGGGTCAGCGGAAGGAGTAGGCCCGCTCCGCGTGTTCGATGGTGTCGATGCCGTCGAGTTCGTCGCGCGGATCGATCCGCAGTCCCATGGTCTTCCGCAGCACGAGCGAGATGACGAGGGTGACGGCTCCGGCGTAGACGAGGGCGACGAGGCAGGCGACGATCTGGGCGACGAGGAGTCCGAAGCCCCCGCCGTAGAAGAGTCCGGCCGCGGTCTCCTCGGTGGGGATCGCGAAGAACCCGATCATCACCGTGCCGATGATGCCGGCGACGAGGTGGACGGCGACGACGTCGAGCGCGTCGTCGTAGCGCAGGCGGTTCTTCGCGACGACCGCAAAGTAGGCTCCGGCGCCGGCGGCGACGCCGATGAGGATCGCGGCGTAGGGTTCGACGTCGGCGCAGGCCGGGGTGATCGCGACGAGACCGGCGATGAGGCCCGAGACGCTGCCGATGCTGCTCGGACGCGAGGCGCGCAGACGTTCGATGGTGATCCACGTGATCATGCCGGCGGCAGGAGCGACGAGGGTGTTGACCCAGATGAGCCCGGCCTGCTCGATCGTCGAGGCGGCGCCGCCGTTGAACCCGAACCAGCCGAACCACAGCAGTGCTGCGCCGAGGACGGTGATGGGGATGTTGTGCGGCTTGTGCGGCGTCGAGTAGCGGACCCGGCGGCCCATGACGACGACGAGGACGAGGGCGGAGATGCCGGCGTTGATGTGGACGACGGTGCCTCCGGCGAAGTCGATCGCGGCACCGAAGACGCTGCCGATCGCGCCGTCGGCGGTGAGTATCCCATCACCCCAGACCATGAAGGCGAGCGGGCAGTAGACGAAGGTGACCCAGAGGGCGGCGAAGACGAGCCAGGTGGAGAACTTCGCCCGGTCGGCCACGGCTCCGGCGATGAGGGCGATCGCGATCATTGCGAAGGTCGCACCGAAGCCGATCGAGATGAGCGTCTCAGGTTCACCCGCCACCGCGCCGGAGAGGCCGATCTGGCTGAGCGGGTTGCCGACGATGCCGCCGATCGACTCGCCCGAGCTCAGCCCGTACCCGTAGAGCACCCAGACCAGCGCCCCGACGGCCATCGCCGAGAAGACCATCATCATCATGTTGATGCTCGAGCTGATCCGAGTCATCCCTCCGTAGAAGAAGGCCACACCGGGGGTCATCAGCAGCACGAGCCCTGCGGCGACCATCATCCACACATTCACTGCATCGAGTTCCATGTCGTCGTCTCTCATTCGTCTCAGTCGGCTCCGGTTCGAACCGAACGAGACCAGTCTCGACTGGCGACGTCACAGGAATGATTCGCTTATGTTTCGAGTATGTGACACGGACCTCAGGAGAGGTGGAATCCCAGGTCAGATGTGGTGAATGCAGTCGCGAACTCGTTCTGAAAGCCGTCTCAGCGGCTGGACAGAGGCAGAGTCGCCGCCTCAGTCGAGGGTGCCCGCGGCCCTCAGTCGAGGAGGGCGTCGACGAAGCCCTCGGCCGTGAACGGGGCGAGGTCGTCGGCTCCCTCGCCGAGGCCGATGAGCTTGACCGGGACTCCGAGCTCCCGCTGGACTGCGATGACGATGCCGCCCTTCGCGGTGCCGTCGAGCTTCGTGAGCACGATGCCGGTGATGTCGACCGCCTCGGCGAAGACCTTCGCCTGCTGCATCCCGTTCTGACCGGTCGTCGCATCGAGGACGAGGAGGACCTCGTCGATGTCGTGGCCCTCCCCGAGGGGACGGGTGGCCACGCGCTTGACCTTGCGCAGCTCGTCCATGAGCCCGACCTTGTTCTGCAGACGCCCGGCGGTGTCGATGAGGACGACGTCGGCGTCCTCGGCCTTGCCCTGCTCGACGGCGGCGTAGGCGACCGAGGCGGGGTCGGCACCCTCCTCGCCGCGGACGGTCTCGACGCCGACACGCGAGCCCCACGTCGTCAGCTGCTCGGCGGCGGCCGCACGGAACGTGTCGGCGGCACCGAGGAGGACGGACTTGTCCTCGGCGACGAGGACGCGGGCGATCTTGCCCACGGTCGTCGTCTTCCCGGCGCCGTTGACGCCGACGACGAGCATGACGGCCGGGTCGCCGGCGGTGTGCGCAGTCGCGAGCTCGCGGTCCATCGTCGGGTCGACGAGCTTGACGAGCTCCTCGCGCAGCAGTCCCCTGACCTCCTCGGGGTCGCGGGTGCCGAGCACCTTGACCCGCTCGCGCAGGGTGTCGACGAGTTCGGCGGTCGGTTCGACGCCGACGTCGGCGAGGATGAGGGTGTCCTCGATCTCCTCCCACGTCGCCTCGTCGAGGGTGTCGCGGGAGAGGAGGTTGAGCAGACCACGGCCGAGGCCGGAGTTCGACTTCGCGAGCCTCTCGCGCAGCCGGACGAGGCGGCTCGCCGGTTCGGTGGGAACCTCGGAGCCGGCGGCTTTCTCCCTCTCCTTCGTGACGGTCTCGGAGATCTCATCGATCGAGAGCTCGCCGGTGAAGTCGGCGTCGATCGACCGGTCCTCGCCGAGCCCCTTGCGTCGGGCGTTGATGCGCAGGCTGATGCCCAGCGCCACGACGAGGATGAAGACGATGGCTGCGACGATGAGCAGGATGATCGGCTGGTCCATTGCGGGACGTCCTCCTTGGTCTGCTGTCTTGTGCACCGTAACGCGTTACGGTCTGGGCCCCGTGACTGTGCCACGGGCTGGACCGCGCGAGGGCAGGACAGTGCCCACGGCGGTGAGGTGTGGTCTCAGGTGCCGCGGGAGCTGAAGAGCAGACCGGCGGTGGTGCGCCAGCCGGTGCCCGATTCGGGGATCTTCCAGTGGCGGGTGCGCGGCCTGACCGTGAGCAGCGACGGGGCCGCATGGCGGCGCGGCTGGGGCCGGAGCACATAGGAGTGGTCGCGGATCGCGGTGACGGCCGCCTGCTCGCGCGTGGCGAGGTGGGAGGTGCCGTCGTCGTGACCGAAGAACTCGTGGACTTCGTCGTCGTAGCCGGTCCACTGGCCCGGCAGACGGAACCGCTGCACGTCAGAGGAGTACTTCAGGCGGCCTTCCGCCCGCAGCCCGGGGAGGGCGACGAGGAGGACGACGACGAGGGCGAGGGCGAAGGAGATGGCGAGGCCGACGATGACGACGAGAACTGCATTCATGCCGGGCAGTCACCCCGTGGTTCAGCCGACTCGGCCATGGACGTCCCGCTCCTCATGTTCTCCGACAGTGCTCCTTCGTCCGACAAGTCTATAGTCCCTGCACAGGGCATGAGCGATCCGGGGTCGTGTGGCTGCTGGAGAATTCCCTGGGACTCCCCTGAGCATCTCCGGTTCGGAGCCTCCGACGAGGCGTCAGTGACCTGCTGGCGCGGACTGCTCGGACTGGGAGGGGATCCGCTGGGAGATCACCTTCGAGACCCCGTCGCCGTGCATCGTCACCCCGTAGAGGGCGTCGGCGATCTCCATCGTCCGCTTCTGGTGGGTGATGACGATGAGCTGGCTCGAGTCCTGCAGCTCCCGGAACACCGTGAGCAGGCGGGAGAGGTTGAGGTCGTCGAGGGCGGCCTCGACCTCGTCCATGACGTAGAACGGACTCGGCCGGGCCTTGAAGATCGCGACGAGCATGGCCACGGCCACGAGCGAGCGCTCCCCGCCGGAGAGCAGCGACAGCCGCTTGACCTTCTTCCCCGCGGGCCGGGCGTGGACGTCGACGCCGGTGGTGAGCATGTCGTCGGGGTCGGTAAGGCTCAATCGTCCCTCACCGCCGGGGAAGAGACGGGAGAAGATGTCCTCGAATTCGCGCGCGGTGTCGGCGTAGGCCTCGGCGAAGACGCGTTCGACGTGACGGTCGACCTCCTCGACGAGCTGCATGAGGTCCTTGCGGGAGGATTCGATGTCGGCGATCTGCTTCTCGAGGAACTGGTGGCGCTCCTTGAGCGCTTCGTACTCCTCGAGCGCGAGCGGGTTGACTGTGCCGATCCGGTTGAGCTGCTTCGTCGCCTCCTTGTGCCGCTTCTCGACCTCGGCGCGGACGTAGGGCCGCTCCTCCTCGCCGTCTTCGAACCCGGGAACGGGGGTGTCGGGGCCGTAGGCCTCGATGAGGCGCTCGATCGAGAGCCCCGTCTCCTGTTCGGCGCGGTGCTCGATCTCCTCGAGCTTGAGCCTGTACCTCTCCTTCGCGAGTTCGGCTTCGGCGGCGGCGTCCTTGAGCCTGCCGAGTTCCTTCCGCGTCGTGCTCAGCTCCTCGCCGAGGCGGCCCTTCTCCTCCCGCAGGCCCGCGCGCTCGGTGACGAGGACCTCGATGGACTCCCCGAGCTCGGCCACCGTGGCGGTCGCCAGCGCCGCCGCCTCCTCGGCGACTTCGGCGATCGCCTGCGCCGAGGCGGCTGCGGTGGTCTTGCGGGCGATCGTCCGCTGGGCCTGTTCGCGGGCCGCCTCCTCGGCGGTGGCCTGGCGCAGCAGGGAGTCGACGCGGTCGCGGAGGAACCGCGCCCGGTCGGTCGCGGACTTGTGCGCGATGCGGGTCTCGATGACGTCCTCAGAGGTCTGGGAGACCTGCCGGCTGAGGTCGTCGCGGCGGGTGGTGTCGACGACCTCGTCGACGTCCTCGGCTCCGGCCAGTGCCGCCTCGGCGGCGTCGGCCTCCTGCCGGGAGGCGGCGAGTCGGCGGTGGAGTTCTGCGTCGTTGTCGGCGGCCCAGGCCAGCCGGGTCTCGTCGGCGCTGATCTCCCCAGCGATGCGGGAGACCTCCTCGGCGGCGGCCATGATCTGCGCGTCCGAGGAGTGGAGGGCCTCGAGCGCTGCGGCGGTGACGGGCTTCGCCTCGGCGAGTTCGGCTTCGGTGGCGGTGATCTCCGCGTCGAGTCCGGCCACGGTCGCCTCGAGGCCGGCGATCGTCTCCTCGGTCTCGGCGAGCGCCGTCTGGGAGGCGAGCCTCGTGCCCGAGGCGGTGCGGGTCCGGCTCACCCTGGTCGAGGTGATGACCTCGCCGTGGACGGTGACTGCGGTGAGCTGCGGGTGCGCGTCGACGACGGCGAGCGCGGCGGCCGCATCCGGAGTGCAGACGACGGAGGAGAGGGCGGACTTGACGAGCCCCTCGAGGTCGGGATCGTCGGCACCGACGACGTCGGCGAGGCGCGTCGCCTCCGGTGCTTGGTCTCCACCCTTGCCGGATCCCCCCGCCGAGGCGGTCGCCTCAGCGAGCCCCGGCGCACCGTCGGGTTCGGGGCGGGGTCCCGTCGGGATCGTCAGGGACACGTTCGTGTCTTCGCCGAGGTGGTCGAGCACCGTGAGCGCGGCCTGCGGGGAGTCGACGATGACGCCGCTGACCGTCGTCGACAGGGCGGCGGCCACGGCCATCTCATAGCCGGTGGTCACGGTCAGCCGCTCGGTCACGGCGGTCCGTACGCCGGGCAGTCCGGAGGAGACGATGTCGTCGAGGTCGGCCTCGAGCGCGGTGCCCAGGGCGAGCGCCTCCGCTCGGGCCCGGGCAGAGGCGAGCTCCGAGCTCGCGTCGGCGCGCCTGGCCTTCTGCTCGGCGAGTGCGTCTTCGAGCGCGGTCTGGGCGGCCTTCGCCGTCTCGTAGGTCTCATCGAGGGTGCTCTCGCCCTCTTCGACGTTCTCGACCGCGTCTTCGGCCACGGTGAGGGCCTCACGGCGGTCGGCGAGGCGGGCTTCGATCGTCGTGATCTCGGTGCGCCCGGCTTCGATCCGGGATTCGAGGTCGGTGATGCGGGCCTGTGCCTGCTCCTGGCGGGAGTGGAGGGTCGAGCGGTTCTTCACCGCCTCGGTGATGGCGATCTGCGCGGACTTCACCTCGGCCTCGGCCTCCCGCAGGGCCGCGGTGAGCTCCTCCTTGCGGGTGTTCGCGGCCTCGAGAGCGGTCGTCGATTCGGTGACGGCCTCCTCGGCGGCGCCGAGTTCGTCCCTGATGCCGTCGGCCTGGCTGCGCAGCTCGGCGGGTGAGCGTCCCTCCCGGCGGCCGAGGCTCGTGACCTCGGAGAGGAGGTGGGCGCGCTTGTCTCCGGCGCGGCTGGCCAGGCCGCTGGCGCGCACGGCCTGGGTCTGGGTGCGGGACTCCGCGGTTCGCATCGCTTCGAGGTCGCCCTCGACGGTGGTCAGGCGGGTCTCGATCTCGTTCAGCCGGGATTCCGTCTGCGTGCGGCGGGCTTCGAGGTCGGCGATCCGCTCGGTGTGGTCGCCACCCCCGTCGGAGGCGGCGAAAAGGGAGGCCTGGAGGCGCACGGCATCGTCGGCCAGCAGCCGGGCGGTGGAATCGCGAAGGGTGGCCTGGACGGTGGCGGCCCGGGCGGCGGCCTGGGCTTGGCGTCCGAGCGGTCCGAGCTGCCGGTTGAGTTCGGTGCGCAGATCGCCGAGGCGGTCGAGGTTCGTCTGCAGGCCGGTGAGCTTGCGGACGGCCTTGTCCTTGCGGCGGCGGTGCTTGAGGACGCCGGCGGCCTCCTCGATGAAGCTGCGGCGCTCGATGGGGTCGGCATGGAGGATCGCGTCGAGGCGGCCCTGGCCGACGATGACGTGCATCTCCTTGCCGAGGCCGGAGTCGTTGAGGAGCTCCTGGATGTCGAGGAGGCGGGCGGGTGCCCCGTTGACGGCGTATTCACTGCCACCGGTGCGGAAGAGGGTGCGGGAGATCGTCACCTCGGTGTAGTCGACGGGGATGGCTCCGTCGGAGTTGTCGATGGTCAGGGTCACCTCGGCGCGGCCGAGGGCCTGGCGCTTCGAGGTGCCGGCGAAGATGACGTCGTCCATCTTCCCGCCGCGCAGGTTCTTCGCGCCTTGTTCGCCCATCACCCAGGACAGCGCGTCGACGACGTTGGACTTGCCTGATCCGTTGGGTCCGACGACGCAGGTGATGCCCGGCTCGAACTTCAGGGTCGTGGCCGAGGCGAAGGATTTGAATCCGCGCAGGGTCAGGCTTTTGAGATGCATCGTGCCCTTAAGCATAGCGGGATTGCGGGCATCGCCCCGCTCACCCTGTTGCCCACGTCACACATTTTGGTAGTCTGCCTCTCACGTCGCCTATCCGGTGCCGCCTGCATAAGCTCCACCGCCGTCGAGACCAAGGAAGGATCGCCGCACAGAGGCGCAGTCGCGGCAACCGAACCCATGAGCGATTCCCCCGACGAGTCCACGACCACCTCAGCGACGAACGGCTTCGACAGGACCCGCGAACTCATCACCCATCTGCAGAACCCGCCGACGAAGAAGCGCTATCTGCGCCGGATCGGACTCGACAAGACCGTCTTCTTCACCGCCGGCTTCATCGCCGTCGCCTTCGTCGTCTGGGGGTTCATCTCTCCTGAGAGCCTCGGCGTCGTCGCCGGTGCCGCGCTGACCGGGGTGATGGACAACTTCGGGTGGCTCTTCGTCATCGCCGCCACCGTGTTCACGATCTTCGTCATCGTCGTCGCCGTCAGCCGCTTCGGCCGGATCCCGCTCGGCAAGGACGGCGAGACCCCGGAGTTCCGGACCTCCTCGTGGATCGCGATGATGTTCGCGACCGGCATGGGCATCGGCCTCGTCTTCTCCGGTGTGGGCGAGCCCCTCTTCTTCTACATGTCTCCCCCACCGGCGACCGTCGACGGATCGACCGCCGAGGCGATGGGCACAGCCATGGGCACGACGCTCTTCCACTGGACCCTCTACCCGTGGGCGATGTACGCGATCGTCGGCCTCGGCGTCGCCTACGGGTCGTTCCGGCTCGGACGCTCGCAGCTCTTCTCCTCGATGTTCACCCCGCTCTTCGGTGAGCACGTCGTCAACGGCATCGGCGGGAAGATCATCAACATCCTCGCGATCCTCGCCACCCTCTTCGGCTCCGCGTGCTCGCTCGGGCTCGGCGCGATCCAGATCGGCGGCGGCATCGAGACGGCCGGCATCCTCCCCCACGTCTCCTCCCCGATCCTCGTCATCATCATCGCGATCCTCACCGCGGCGTTCGTCGCCTCGGCGGTCTCCGGGGTGGAGAAGGGCATCCAGTGGCTGTCGAACATCAATATGGTCCTCGCCGTCATCGTCGCCCTCATCGTCTTCATCGGCGGGCCGACCCAGTTCATCCTCAACGTCGTCCCCTCCGCCGTCGGGTCGTTCATCGAGGATCTGCCGCAGATGGCCTCGCGGACGGCAGCGAACGGAGTCGGCGTCAACGAATGGCTCTCGTCGTGGACGGTCTTCTACTGGGCATGGTGGATCTCGTGGTCGCCCTTCGTCGGCCTCTTCATCGCCCGCATCTCCCGCGGTAGGACCGTGCGCCAGTTCGTCACCGGCGTCCTCATCGTCCCCTCGGTCGTCTCGACGATCTGGTTCGCGATCTTCGGCGGCGGTGCCATCGGCATCCAGGAGCGCGCGGAACGCGGTGAGGGCACGGTCAGGGCGCTCGCGAGCATCGTCGACGGTGAACCGGACATCAAGATGGACACGATCCTCTTCGACCTCCTCGGCGCGCTTCCCCTGCCCAATCTCATCGCGATCATCCTCATGATCGTCACCGTCATCCTCATCGCGATCTTCTTCGTCACCGGTGCCGACTCCGCGTCGATCGTCATGGGCACGCTCTCGGCCAACGGTGCGCTCGAGCCGGGCCGGCGGCTCGTCATCTTCTGGGGTGTCGCGACGGGTGCGGTGGCCGCCGTCATGCTCCTGGCCGGGGGCAGTGACCCCGCCGAGGCGCTCAACGGGCTGAAGAACATTACGATCGTCTCCGCGCTGCCGTTCGTCATCGTCATGCTCCTCCTCTGCGTCGCGCTGTGGAAGGACCTCTGTCAGGATCCGCTGGTCATCCAACGGGAGCTCGCGACCCACCTGCTCGACCAGTCCGTGGCCACCGGCGTCAACGAGTACGACGGTCAGGCCTTCGGTCTGGCGACCTCGGAGCTCAGTCACGTCCCGACCGACGGGGACGGGTCGGACGGCTCAGACGGTTCGGACCGTGTGGGGGCCGGCCGGGCCCGGACCGGGGTCGGGAAGGGCGGGGACGCTTCCCCGCCGATCGGGCACGAGCCCGATGATCCCGACGCCGAGGCGGACGGTCGTCGATCGTGAACCTCCCCCTGCCGTGAGGTGAGCGCACGTCAGCTCACCGGTACCGCGGCACCTTCTGGCAGGTGGGGCAGAAGTGGGTGCCGCGTCCGCCGACGGTGAGCTTGACGATCTCGCCGCCGCAGCGCACGCACTCCTGGCCGCCGCGACCGTAGACGAGCAGCGCCCGATCGAAGTATCCCAACTTCCCACGATAGATACATTGAAAAACTGGGAGTCTCTAATGGGGCGTTTTCGCTGGTCAGAGGCTACTTCACTACGAAGTGACGTACGGACGACGTGCGTTGCCTACACACCAGAGTACGGCCTCAAGACTTCAACATGCCAACGGCGCGGTCGAATGTATAACCGGGCATCCGCGACCGTGCGCACAGGACTCCTCCGCCATCGAGGATGGGCACTGCGTCACCTATGACGCACTCCCGGTCACCCTTGCTTCTTCTTTTGGCGTCCTGTTCGAGCTAGTGGTCCGTGAAGACCTTGGCGATGGACGTCGTCCGCTCCCGCGTCAGAGGCGGCGCGGTCCGGACATTGGCCCACTCCCCTCGCTCCACTGAGTTCAAGGGAAAGGTCCGATCTGTGCGTGGGCTGCGCCATGCGGCCACCTGGTGCAGGAACGCGGTGCGTCATCCGGATTTGAGGGCGTAGGCGCATCCAATGCACGCCGCCATGCGGCCGCTCCAACCCTGGCGGGTGCGTGGTGCGGCGACATCCAAGGTGAACATCGAGTGAACCCTCATGTGCCAGCTTGACCCATTGATTCGACATCCTTCAATATAGAAACATGTCGAATCAAGATACTGAGTTGGTCATCGTCGGATCGGGCCCTGCCGGATACACTGCCGCGGTCTACGCGGCGCGAGCAGGCCTCGGCCCAGTGTTGATCGCCGGTTCGGTCACGGCCGGCGGCGCGCTGATGACGACGACCGAGGTGGAGAACTTCCCCGGCTTCGTGGACGGCGTCCAGGGACCGGAGCTGATGGAGGCGATGCGTGCGCAGGCCGAGCGCTTCGGTGCCGAGATCGTCTATGACGTTGCGATCCGCCTCAGCCTCGACGACGGCGTGAAGATGGTCGAGACCGGGAATGGCGTGACGTATCGAGCCCGCGCGGTGATCCTGACGATGGGCTCGGCCTACCGGAAGCTCGGCCTCCCCGAGGAGGATCGTTTGTCCGGGCACGGCGTTTCCTGGTGCGCCACCTGCGACGGCTTCTTCTTCCGAGATCAGCAGATCGCTGTGGTCGGTGGCGGAGACTCCGCGATGGAGGAGGCCTTGTTCCTCACCCGGTTCGCTTCGAAGGTGACCGTGGTCCACCGGCGTGACGAGTTCCGGGCGTCGAAGATCATGGCCCAGCGCGTCATGGAGCACCCGAAGGTCGAGGTGGCATGGAACAGCGAGGTCGCCGAGATCCTCGGCGACGAGCGAGTGACCGGGTTGCGGCTGCGCGACACCACCAGCGGGGCCGAGCGCGCTCTCGACGTCACCGGGGTATTCGTCGCGATCGGGCACGATCCGCGCTCCGAACTCGTGGCCGGTCAGGTCGGCATCGATTCCGACGGCTATGTACAGGTGGCCCACCCGTCGACGCGGACTAGCCTGCCGGGCGTCTTCGCGGCCGGCGATCTGGTGGATCACACGTACCGGCAGGCGATCACCGCCGCCGGCACCGGCTGCGCCGCCGCGCAGGACGCCCAGCACTACCTGTCGAATCTTGCTCCTGCTACCCACGCGGAGCCCGTCCTGGAGGTCTCCGCATGAGCACCATTGCCCACGTCACCGACTCCACTTTCCAAGCCGAGGTGACTGAGTCGGAACTACCTGTCATCGTCGACATCTGGGCCACCTGGTGCGGGCCGTGCAAGGCGATCGCTCCGATTCTGGACCAGCTCGCCGAGGAGTACGACGGTCGTGCCCGAATCGTCAAGGTGGACGCCGACCAGAACCCGGAGACCGTGACAGCAGCCGGGGTGACATCCATCCCGACCCTCGCCTTCTACAAGGGCGGAGAACGGGTCGATGTGCTGATCGGCGCGCATCCGAAGCCTGCCATCGCCGCGAAGCTCGAGGAGCTGCTCGCATGACCGCCGCATCCACTGCTACTGCCCGCATCGCGCCGAAACGGCTCTCCACGCTCGACAAGTGGCTGCCGCTGTGGATCGGCCTCGCCATGGTCGCGGGACTCCTTCTAGGCCGATTCCTCCCTGCACTGTCAGACCTGCTGAGCCATCTGGAGGTCGGCGGGATCTCGGTCCCGATCGGGCTCGGGCTGCTGGTGATGATGTACCCGGTGCTCGCGAAGGTCCGCTACGACAAGGTCGCCGCCGTCACCGGCGACAAGAAGCTGCTGGCCTCCTCGCTTGTGCTGAACTGGCTGGTCGGCCCCGCCGTGATGTTCGCCCTCGCGTGGATCTTCCTGCCAGACCTGCCCGAGTACCGCACCGGCCTCATCGTCGTGGGCCTCGCGCGCTGCATCGCCATGGTCGTGATCTGGAACGACCTCGCCTGCGGCGACCGCGAGGCGACCGCGGTGCTCGTGGCGATCAACTCGGTGTTCCAGGTCGTGATGTTCTCCGTGCTCGGCTGGTTCTACCTGACGGTGCTGCCCGGCTGGCTGGGCCTGGATGCTCAGGGGCTGGAGGTCTCGGTCTGGCAGATCACGCTGAACGTGCTGGTGTTCCTCGGCGTGCCGCTCGTCGCGGGCTTCGCCTCGCGATGGATCGGCGAGAAGCGGCGCGGACGGGATTGGTACGAGGAGAAGTTCATCCCGAAGGTCGGTCCCTGGGCCCTCTACGGCCTGCTTTTCACCATCGTGCTGCTGTTCGCCCTGCAGGGAGACGCGGTGCTGGGCAAGCCGCTGGACGTCGCACGGATCGCGCTGCCGCTGCTGGTGTACTTCGGCCTGATGTGGTTCGCCGGGCTCCTGCTCGGCAAGGGCATCGGCCTCGGCTACGCGCGGTCGACGACCCTGGCCTTCACCGCGGCGGGCAACAACTTCGAGCTCGCGATCGCCGTCGCGATCGGCACCTTCGGGGCGGCGTCCGGCCAGGCGCTGGCAGGCGTCGTCGGGCCCCTCATCGAGGTCCCTGTCCTGGTGGGGCTCGTCTACGTCTCGCTCTGGGCCGCCCGCGCATGGTTCCGCACAGACCCGTACGCCGCTGAAACCATCACTGAATCGAGGACATGATGAGCGAGGACATCCTGCTGCCCGAGCCGTGCGCGCCGACAGCGTCGCACGCGATCAGCACTGAGGTCGCGGCCACGGTCGCGAGCGCGTTGAAGGCGCTGGGCGACCCCTTCCGGCTGCGGATGCTCTCGGCGATCGCGGCAGACCCGCGCGGAGAGTCCTGCGTGTGCGACCTCGCCGAGCTCGCCGAGGTCTCCCAGCCCACGGTCTCCCACCACCTGAAGGTCCTCAAGAACGTGGGCCTGTTGGACGCCGAACGCCGCGGCACCTGGGTCTGGTACCGCATCAACCCGGCACGCCGTTCGGCGGTGACCGCACTGCTGGACGCCTTCGCGCCGGCGGCCATCGCCGAGGCAGCGCCCGAGGCACTGCCTGACGAGGACCCTGCGGACACGGACGCGCAGATCGCCCATCTCGCCGCGGACCTCGCGGCCGCGACCCCGGCCCTGCCGCCCGAGACCGTAACTGGCATCGTGCGGGAGTCCTACGCCGCACTGGCCCGCAGCGCGAAGATCACCCGCTACATCGTGCCGCTGACCGAACGGTTCGCGAGGCAGCGCCTGGCCGACCTCACCCGCGACCGCGAGAGCGCCGCACCCCAGTTGCTGTTCGTCTGCGTCGCGAACGCCGGCCGCTCCCAGCTCGCCGCCGCCCTGGTCAGCCGGCTCTCCGGCGGACGGGTGATCGCCCGCTCGGCCGGATCTACCCCGGCCGCGGACGTGCACCCGCACGTCAGGTCCCTGCTCGCGGAGATAGAGGGAGACGACGCATCTCAGCGCTTCCCGAAGCCGCTCACCGACGACGCCGTGCGCGCCGCCGACGTGGTCGTGACCATGGGATGCGGCGATGTGTGCCCGGTCATCCCCGGAGTCCGCTACGAGGACTGGGCCGTGGGAGACCCGGCCCTCGCCTCGCCCGAGGGCATCGCGGCCATCCGCGACGACATCGAATCCCGTGTCCGCAAGCTGCTCGACACGCTCCTCACCGACTGAAACCGAAGGAACCTCATGACCGACCAGAAGCCCTCCGTCCTGTTCGTCTGCGTCCACAACGCCGGACGCTCCCAGATGGCCGCCGGCTACCTCCGCGACCTCGCCGGCCACCGCATCGAGGTCCGCTCCGCAGGATCGATGCCCGCCGACCAGATCAACCCGATCGCGGTCGAGGCCATGCGCGAAGAGGGCATCGACATCACCGCCGAGCAGCCCAAGGTCCTCACGACCGAGGCCGTGCAGGACTCCGACGTCGTGATCACCATGGGCTGCGGCGACGCCTGCCCGTTCTTCCCCGGCAAGCGCTACGAGGACTGGAAGCTCGAGGACCCGGCAGGGCAGGGCATCGAGGCGGTCCGGCCCATCCGCGACGAGATCCGCTCGCGCATCGAAGCGCTCATCGAGGAACTGCTCCCCCCGGCCGCCCCGCAGCAGCAGGACGAGCGCCAGCCTTCGGTGCTGTTCGTCTGCAAGAAGAACGGCGGGAAGTCCCAGATGGCCGCCGCGCTCATGCGCAAGCTCGCCGGCGACGCCGTCCAAGTCCACTCCGCGGGCACGGCCCCGGGGTCCGAGCTCAACGCCATGTCCGCCGCGTCCGTCTCCGAGGTCGGGGCGAGCATGGACGGCGAGCACCCGAAGCCGATCGACCCGGGCCTCCTGCTTTCCGTGGACCGCGTCGTCGTCGTCGGCGAGGAAGCCGTGGTCGAGCCCGTGCCGGGAATGGCCGGGGTCCTCGAGACCTGGGTGATCGACGAGCCGTCGACGCGGGGCATCGAGGGCGAGGATCGGATGCGCCTGATCCGTGATGAGATCTTCGGGAAGGTCCGCGAGCTCGCCACGGAGCTCGCATCTGAAGACTGAGCGAACCTCTGCAAGAACGAAAGGCGTTCGCTCGCGCTGCTGGGGATCGAACTTTCTCGCACCGGAGCAGAAGCCCCCGCCGTCTCGTGACACTTCAGCTGTTCGTTGAATCATCGAGACAGGCGACTCCGAGTCCTTGACTCACTATCTGTAGTCGATATCGATGCACGTTGCTGACATGGAGTCCAACGACGACGCTTCGACGGAGTTCGAGCACCACGACCTATTGTCCGGGCTCGTGCGCATGCACGTCCTGCACCACGCAGCGCAGGAGGAGATCTACGGGGCGTGGATGATCGAGGAGCTCGCAGGCCATGGCTACCGGCTTTCGCCCGGGACGCTATACCCGATGCTGCGCCGGATGGTCGCCGACGGATATCTGACCATGCGCTCCGAGCGCGACGGACGCACGGTGCGCAAGTACTACTCCGTCACCGACAAGGGACGCGAAGGGCTCGCCCAAGCGCGGGAGCGCGTCCAGATCTTCACCCGAGAGGAACCCGAACATGACTGATGCCGTGTCCGCACCGACGAGAGCCGTGGGAGGCTCCGCCTGGGAGGTGTTCCGCGTCTTCCTCAGGCTCGGCGTCACCTCCTTCGGCGGACCGATCGCGCACCTGGGCTACTTCCGCACCGAGGCCGTCGAGCGCCGGAAGTGGCTGGACGACAGGGAGTACGCCGACCTCGTCGCGCTCTGCCAGTTCCTGCCGGGCCCCGCGTCGAGCCAGGTCGGGTTCGCGATCGGCATGCACCGCGCCGGGGCCCTCGGCGCGCTGGCGGCGTTCCTCGCCTTTACGTTGCCATCGGCGGCGCTGATGGTCGCGTTCGCCTACGGGGCGTCGCTGTTCACCGGCCCCGTCGCCGAGGGACTGCTCATCGGGCTGAAGATAGTCGCGGTCGCCATCGTCGCCCAGGCGGTCCTGGGGATGGCGAAGAGCCTGGCTCCCGACAGGCAGCGCGCGTCGATCGCAGCCGTCGCCGCGGCCGCGGCCCTGCTGCTGGCCGGATCGTCAGGGCAGGTCATCGCGATCGCGCTCGGCGCGGTCGCCGGGTACTTCTTCTGCCGTGCTGCGAGCATGGCGACCGGCGGGGCGCTGCACTTCCCCGTCCGGCGCGGCGTCGGCGCAGCGAGCCTGGTCCTGTTCGGGATCCTGCTGCTCGGCCTGCCAGTGGCAGTGATCGCGACGGGCTCAGGAGGTCTAGCGCTCTTCGACGCCTTTTACCGCGCGGGCTCCCTGGTCTTCGGCGGCGGGCATGTCGTCCTGCCGCTGCTCCAGTCCGGAGTCGTCGAGACCGGGTGGGTGGGCGACCAGCAGTTCCTGGCCGGCTACGGTGCTGCGCAGGCGGTGCCCGGGCCGCTGTTCACCTTCGCCGCGTTCCTGGGCACGGCATCGACCACTGGGCCCGGCGGAGTCCTCGGAGCGGCGATCGCCCTTGTCGCCGTCTTCCTGCCCGGATTCCTGCTCCTGGTCGGCGTGCTGCCGTTCTGGAACTCGCTGCGCCAGCGCCCCTGGGCCCAGGCCGTGATGCGCGGAGCCAACGCCGCGGTCGTCGGTATCCTCGCCGCAGCCCTGTACTCCCCGGTGTTCTCCACCGCGATCACCGGCCCCGGCCCGTTCGCTCTCGCGCTGGTCTGCTTCGTGCTCCTGATCGCGTGGAAGCTGCCGCCGTGGGTCGTCGTGATCGTCGGCGCTGCTGGAGGAGTGCTGCTCTCGCTCGTGCCCTGAACGGACAGCTTGTGTCGTCCGCGGGAGCCCTGAGCACTTTCTCCACATCTGTCTGCTCAACGTCCGTGACCTGGCCTCCTCAGGCAAACTCCTCATCACGCTAGGGTCGTTGTCGATTTTCGCTGGCAGATCGGACACGAGTGGCTCGAGCGGTTCATGAATTGTTCCCGCACGATCGGCGTCCCGCAGCGCGTGCAAGGCTGGCCGGTACGACCGTAGGCATTCAGGCTGCGGGCAAAATAACCGCTGCTGCCGGCCACGTCGACATAGAGGGAATCGAACGAGGTTCCGCCTTGGTTTAGCGCGGCGGCCATGACGTCGCGCGCAGCATCGATCAGCGTTGAGATCCTTGGCTTGCTCAAGGACGATGCCGCCGTCTCCCCGTGCACCTT
>NZ_VFYR02000007.1 GCF_006489205.2 Brevibacterium sp. XM4083
AGCGCGGCGGCCATGACGTCGCGCGCAGCATCGATCAGCGTTGAGATCCTTGGCTTGCTCAAGGACGATGCCGCCGTCTCCCCGTGCACCTTGGCAGCCCAGAGTGCTTCGTCGGCGTAGATGTTCCCGATGCCGGACACTACCGTCTGGTCCAGCAGCACGCGCTTGATGCCGGTTTTTTTGGCCTTGATCAACGCAACTGCTGCCGGCTGGTCGAACAGCGGATCGAACGGATCCCGCGCGATGTGGGCGATCGGCGAGGGTAGCACCGCTCCGCCTTCGTCGTACATCAGATGCCCGAACGTGCGCTGGTCATCGAACCGCAGATCGTGGCCGCCGTCGGTGAAGGTGATCCGCGCCCGCTCGTGCGCAGCGACGGCAGCATCAGGCGACGTGATGAGCATCTGCCCGCTCATCCCCAGGTGAGCCAGTAGTGCGTCCTCGCCGTCCAGGATCAGCCACAGGTACTTACCGCGGCGGGCAGTCCCCGTGATCGTCGCCCCGACCATCCGTGCGGCCAAATCCTCCGTACCGCGCACATGACGGCGGGCCGCACGCGGATGCAGAATAGTGGCCGAGGCGATCGTCCGGCCACGGACATGATCGTCGAGTCCACGGCGCACGACCTCGACCTCAGGAAGTTCAGGCACGGGTAGCACCTCGCAGTGTCCGGGACCCAGGGCTACGGCGGTGCGCTACTGAACAGGTCGGGCTATCGAGGCGCTTGGTCAGAGCCTGTCGTGCCAAGTCAGACCGGGGTATGATTCGTTGACGCCGGCCCGCTGACCGGCACTGCCAATCGCGACATTGGAGTGAACGGCCTCCTTCGACCCGCTTTAATGCAATGTTTAAGTAGCCCTACTTCCCACGATAGATACATTGAAAAACTGGGAGAGTAAGACGATGGCGTTTTCGCTGGTCAGAGGCTACTTCACCGCTAAGTGACGTGCGTATGATGTGTGCTGCCTCCACACCAGAGTACGGCCTCACGACGTCAACCTACCAACTGCCCGATCGAAGGAAGGATCGGGCATCCGCGACCCGTGCGCACAGGACGCCTTCGCCATCGAAGCAGTCCCGGCCTCCACTTCTCCTTCTCTTGGCCTTCTGTTCGATCAGGTGGTAGTGGGGACCTGAGCGACGCCCGCCGGCCGCCCTGACGAGAGCCGAGGCCCGCCTTCGGCACTTCTCTGATTGAGGGATCCCGGCACCCCCGTTGCACGAGGCTTCTACGACACGGACTTCGCCGGTCCTATCTCAGGATCGTGAGCCACGCGGATGATCCACGGGATCAGTCGCACGAAAACCACCATGACGACCAGCTCGACCAGGGTCTGCGTGACGACCACGAGGGGCGCGAGGTCGAACGCCGCGGGCAGCGCGAGCACCAGCGGCAGCACGACGAGTGAGTTCCGGGTCGCGCCGCTGAACACGATCGCCCGTCTGCCCGGCACGTCGAGGCCCGCGACTCTGCCCGCCAGCATCCCGACCGGCACCATCACGGCGGCGAAGAGGACGTAGACCGGCACCGCGAGGAGCAGAGAGCCGAGCCGCGCGCTCACGCCAGCGATCTGCGAGGCGACGACGACCGCGAGCGTGGCGACCATGAGCGGCACCATCGCGCCCATGACCGCCTGTTCGACCCTGCGCGCGGCGCGCGATCTGGCCGCGGACAGCTGGGTCAGCGCCGCGCCCACGAGGGGCAGGGCGATGATGAGCACGAAGGCCTCGACGAACGGCGCGAACTCCACGGACCCCACGAACTCCGCTCCGACGAACAGCCATAGGTACAGCGGCAGCAGGAGCATTTGGGTGAGCATCAGCAGCGGGGCGGCTGCCAAGAGCTTCTCCTCGTCGCCGCCGGCAAGCCCGGCGAAGACGATCACATAGTCGATGCACGGGGTCAGCAGCACGAACAGCACGCCGACGAGGAGCACCTGGTCGTGGGCCACGATCCCCGACAGCAGCCAGACGACGGCGGGCACCAGCACGAAGTTCACGACGAGGATCGCGGCGAGGAAGCGCCAGTCGCGGAAGGCGTGCCCGATTCTGCCGAACGGGATGCCGAGGAACGTGGCGTAGAGCAGCAGCGCGAGCACTGGGTGGATCGCCAGCTCGGCCGGGTAGGCGACCACGGGCCAGGCCAGCCCGACGACGGCCCCGATCGCCAGCCCCGCGACATAGAGCGCGACCTGGTGCCGCTCCATCCATTCCACGCTCATCTGCATCTGTTCTCCCTCATCACGTGCAAGGGCGGGCAATCCCGCCTACAGAAAAACGTTAGACCTTGAACCCGGGTTGAAGGTCAAGCTAGCGAAGCATAGGCTCGAAGCATGAAGATCTCCGAGGTCGCCGAGCGCAGCGGAGTGCCGACGAGCACGCTGCGCTACTACGAGCGCCTCGGCTTCCTCGCGGCGCGCCGGAGCCCGAACGGATACCGGGACTTCGACGAGGGCCACCTCGAGCGGCTCGACTTCATCGCTTCAGCCAAGCGGCTCGGACTCGAACTGCCCGAGATCCGCCGCCTCTTGGAGCTCGCCGACACGGGCACCTGCACCGGCGTCAAGGTCGCGCTGCAGCCGCTGCTGGCCGAGCAGATCGCCGCCGTCGAACGGCAGATCAGCATCCTGACCGTACTCCAGGAACAACTGAGCGCGGCGCAGGCCCACGTCGACGACTGCCCGGACAGCGACGAGCAGTGCCGGTCCGAGTGCGCGTTCCGGGCCTTCGCACGGACCGCGCCGGTGCCCCATCAGTAATAGCCAATAGGTCAGCCATTGCTGTATAGTTCAGTGCATGCTGACTATTGCTTCTCGCCTCGACGTCATGAACCGGCTGGGCCGGGCCATGGCGGACCCGACGCGCTCCCGGATCCTGATGACCCTGTTGGACGGGCCGAGCTACCCGGCCGTGCTCTCGCGCGAGCTGGAGCTGACGCGCTCGAACGTGTCGAACCACCTGACCTGTCTTCGTGACTGCGGGATCGTGGTCGCCGAGCCCGAGGGGCGGCAGACGCGCTACGAGATCGCCGACCCGCACCTCGCGGCGGCGCTCACGGCGCTGGTGGACGTGACGCTGGCCGTGGACGAGCACGCGCCGTGCGTGGACGCCGAGTGCACGGTGCCGGGCTGCTGCGGGACTGGAGCGGGCGCGTGAGCGCGGCGTGCGGGTGCGACGAGCCGGAGACCCGGGTCGGCGAGGAGGCCGAGGAGGAGCGGGAGCGCCCGTGGTGGCGTGACCGCGGGATCATGGTCCCGGTGCTCTCCGGCGTCGCCTTCGGCACGGGCCTGGTCCTGGAATGGACGGGGGCGGAGATCCCGTCGCTGGTGGCGTTCTGGATCGGCCTGCTGCTGGGTGCGTCGACGTTCACCCCGGGCGCGGTCCGCAAGCTGTTCAAGGGCAAGCTGGGCATCGGGCTGCTGATGACGATCAGCGCGGTGGGCGCGGTCATCCTCGGCTACGTCGAGGAGGCCGCGGCGCTGGCGTTCTTGTACTCGATCGCCGAGGCGCTGGAGGACAAGGCGATGGACCGCGCCCGCGGCGGGCTGCGGGCGCTGCTCAAGCTGGTCCCGCAGACCGCGACCATCCGGCGGGATGGCGCGTCCGTGGAGGTCGCCGCGAAGGATCTGGCCGTTGGTCAGCTGATGCTCGTGCGTCCGGGTGAGCGGATCGCGACCGACGGGATCGTCCGCACGGGCCGGTCGAGCCTGGACACCTCGGCGATCACCGGGGAGTCGATCCCGGTGGAGGTCGAGCCCGGCGACGCGGTGTCGGCCGGGGCGATCAACACTGCCGGTGCCCTGGAGGTCGAGACGACCGCGGCGGGTACCGACAACTCGCTGACCACGATCGTGGAGCTGGTGGAGCAGGCGCAGGCCGAGAAGGGGGACCGTGCCCGCCTGGCCGACCGCATCGCCCGGCCGCTCGTGCCTGGCGTGCTGATCCTCGCCGCTCTCGTCGCGGTCATCGGCTCGCTGCTGGGCGACCCGGAGCTGTGGATCACCCGCGCCCTCGTGGTGCTCGTCGCCGCGTCGCCGTGCGCGCTGGGGATCTCCGTCCCGCTGACCGTCGTCGCCGCGATCGGCTCGGCGAGCAGATTCGGCGTGATCATCAAATCCGGTGCCGTGTTCGAGCGGTTCGGCGTGATCCGCCACGTCGCCGTCGACAAGACCGGCACCCTCACCCGCAACGAGCCCGCCGTTACCGCCGTCCTCACCGCCGACGGAGTGGACGAGGCGCGGGCATTGGCGTGGGCGGCGTCCCTGGAGCAGCACAGCACCCACCCGCTGGCCGCCGCGATCACCGCCGCCTCGCCCGGAGCCCCCGCCGCCCTGGACGTGACCGAGCAGGCCGGGCACGGCATCGAGGGCACCCTCGACGGGGCCCGGGTCACCGTCGGCAGCCCCCGCTGGCTGGACGCCGGGACGCTCAAGGACCAGGTCGCGGGCTTGGAGGAGCAGGGCATGACCGTCGTGATCGTGCACCGCGACGACGTCCCGGTCGCCGCGATCGGGGTCCGCGACGAGCTGCGCCCCGAGGTCCCCGAGGTGGTCCGCACCCTCGCCGCCCAGGGCGTCGGGGTGACGATGCTCACCGGCGACAACGCCCGCACCGCCCGGGCGCTGGCCGCGCAGGCCGGGATCGAGGACGTCCGCGCCGAGCTGCGTCCCGAGGACAAGGCCGCCGCGATCAGCGAGCTGGGCAGGCACGGCTCGGTCGCGATGATCGGCGACGGCATCAACGACGCCCCCGCCCTGGCCGCCGCGGACATCGGCATCGCGATGGGCGCGACCGGCTCCGACGCCGCGATCGAGTCCGCCGACGTCGCCTTCACCGGCCACGACCTGCGACTCCTCCCGCGCGCGTTCGACCACGCCCGCCGCGGCAGGCACATCATCAACCAGAACATCATCCTGTCCCTGCTGATCATCACCGCGCTGCTGCCGCTGGCGCTGTTCGGCGTGCTCGGCCTCGCAGCGGTGGTGCTGGTGCACGAGATCGCCGAGGTGATAGTGATCCTCAACGGGCTCCGCGCCGCCAGGACGAGGAAGACCGCCTCGTGAACGTGCCGGATGCCGTCGAGACGGCTGACGCCGGCGTCGCGGACGAGAAGGCCCCGCCTCCTCCCACCCGGCGGGCGGTCGGCGCAGCTCTCGCCGTCGGCGCGCTCGGCCTCGCTCTGGACCAGGGGACGAAGGCCCTCGCGGCCGCGCGGCTGACGCCGGGCGAACGGGTCCCGCTGCTCGGCGACTTGTTCGGCCTGT
The DNA here is from genome assembly GCF_006489205.2 of Brevibacterium sp. XM4083. Lineage (GTDB taxonomy): Bacteria > Actinomycetota > Actinomycetes > Actinomycetales > Brevibacteriaceae > Brevibacterium. Next base: position 5,265 of record NZ_VFYR02000007.1, read on the forward strand.
CCCTGGTCTACAACCCCGGGGCCGCGTTCTCGCTCGGCGCGGGATCGACGTGGATCTTCACGGCCGTCGGCGTCCTCGCTTCGGTGGCGGTGGTCGTGTTCGCCGCGCGGCTTCGGGGCTTGCGGTGGGGCCTTGCCCTGGGCATGGTCCTCGGCGGTGCGGTCGGCAACCTCGTCGACCGGCTCGGTAACCCGCCCGCGATCGGTCAAGGGCACGTCACGGACTTCCTCGCCTACGGGAGCCTCTTCGTCGGGAACATCGCGGACGTCTTCGTGGTCGCCGGTGTCGGCCTGGTCTGCCTGAACCTCGCCTCGCCGAGGCCGGGCGAAAATCATCGCGTACGAAATGCCCAGCCGTGATGAAACTGGAACAGCTGAACATCGCCACCCACAGGAGATGTTTCGTCACGAAAGTGCGACCTCGGTCTTCGGAGTCCGGTTCAGTTCTACTTCACCGAGTTCTTGCATCCGGCGGGGCGTATTCGATCGATGCTGGGGCCTACGTGCATTGATCAAGGCGCGTCGAAGCAACACTCATCGCGTGAAGCAGGGCCTCTATCGTTCCAGCTGGCAAACCGGGCAGAGGTGGCTCGATCGGTTCATGATCTTCTTCCGTACTATCTGCGTTCCGCAGCGCTCGCACGGGTGTCGAGCGATCCCATAGCCAGCCAGAAGGTGCACCCCGTAGCCTGCGTCACACAATAGGAGCAATGAATTACGGGAGGTGTGACGAAGGGGTCTGAACTGTTCACCGGCGGATTCACGCCGGCGGGCGTGGTGACGTACAGTGCCTATGTTACGAGAACGGAGCCTCAGGACTTCAGCCTGAGAGGAACGGGCGCAGTCGAGGAAAGAGCCGGCCACAAGCGATCTACGGTCCAGGAAACCTCTGCCATCGACGGATGGACATTACATCCCTGCTGCGAAGACCCAGCTTCGACACCTCATTTTCGTTTGCCATCACATTCGAGCAGGTGGTCAGCGAAGATCCGGGTGATGTCCTCGCCTGTTCGCGCGTCAGCCGCAGCGCAGCTTTGCCGATCTTCTGGACGTGCACGTCGTGCACGACCGAGCCGAGCGCCTAGTCCAAGACCGAGACTCGGATCATTGTCCTGATGAGCGGGCGTCCGTCGCGTCCACTCACCTTCTCGGTACGGGCCGGAAGTCTTCCCCGCCATATTCGCCGCCAGATGATCTTGGCGCTGTAGTTTTGGCGCTCGGCGGTAGTTACGACGTCGAGTCAATCGTCCTCAGATTCCGGCAGAGTCGTGCTCACTCCGTCGTCGCGCTCGGCCGGTCGTCGGCAGAGTGCGCTTGCTCGGCGTCGCAGCAGTCTCCATTGGCCTTCCAGATGGACATAGGACGGCGTCCGGCGAGGGTTCCGAGCAGCAGCGCGACGAACACGGCCGCGACGGACACTCCGGTCACGACGCCGACGTGCCCCTGGACCCAGTCAGACACCGAAGTTGCGACCGCGGCGACGGCATTGGTGCGGCCAAACGCTGAAGCGTCACCGGTGACGGCCGGGTACCAGTACCAGGCCAGGTAGGCCCCGGTGAGGATGAGCACGGCGGCGGTGACCCTGGGGCCATAGCGTGCCAGTGAGGCAATGCGTCGCGAGAGCGCCGTACCGGCAGCGGCAGCGGTGACGGCGACGAGCAGCAGGACGCTCGCGGATCCCGCGGCGTAGACGGCGAAGACGAGGAGCAGGCCGGCGAAGCTGGCTGTGGCCTGCGCCTGCGCGACGACGGCGAGGAACACTCCGAAGGTGCACGACAGCGACGCCGCGGCGTAGCCGACCCCGAAGACGACCATGCGTGCGGTGCTCGGCGGACGCGCCGTGACCCGGCTGGGGATGCCGGGCAGCCGGAGCGAGAACGAGCGACCGGCCAGCATCGCCGCGCCGAACAGGACGAGCACGACGCCGACGGCGAGCCCCAGTGCTGGAGCGGCCTGGATCAGGCTCCGCGCTCCGGCACTCACAGCGATACCCGCCAGCGCCAGCGTGCCTGCGAACCCGATTGTCACGGCGAGGCCTGCCCGCAGCGATCGCAGGAGGCGCACCGGGGCCGGGGAGGATGCGGCGTCGCCCAGCGCGTGGGTGATCCATGCCGGAAGCAGTGCAAGACCGCAGGGGTTGACCGGGGCGATCATTCCGGCAGCGAAGGCGAGGGCAAGGAGTCCACCCATGGCTCAGGCCCCGGCCTTTTCGAGCTCGCCGATGATCGTCTCAGCGTCGGGGTCGGTGGCGCGGAAAGTCACCCGGCCGTCGGAATCGACGATGATGAGCGTGGATAGCGCGGCGACGTCGAATCGCTGGGACAGGGTTGCGCCCTGGTCGATGGCGGCGGGGACGCGTTCAGCCTCGACGTATTTCATGAAGCCTTCGATAGTCTCCTTGGTTTCGCGCGGATCCATGTCGACGGCGAGGAATCCGGCACCGGTGCCGTTCGCTTCCGCGCTGGCGGCGGCCTCGCCGAGGGATCGGACCCCGCCGACGCATTCGCCGCAGCCGACAGAGAAGAAGAACACCGCGGTGGGCTTCCCCGCGGCGGGCAGGCTGACCTGCCTGCCGTCGATGCTGGTCACGGCCGCGGGCGAGCCGACATCGGCTGTGGGCGCGGCGTCGTCAGATTTGCCGCAGGCGGTCAGGACCAGCGGTCCTGCGACCATGAGGCCTGCGAACGAGAGCGCCGCGCGGCGGGTGAGGGGGGGTGGTCATAGGTTCTGGTCTTCCTTCGTGTCGGTGGCATGATCGGAATCAATGGTCGGGCAGCAGTCGTGGCCGGTGCGGTCGCTGCGGGTCCGGCGGTGGGCGGCGGCGAGTACGACGAGCACCACGAGCGCCATGCCGGTGCCTACCACACAGGGGTTGGCGAGGATCCCGCCGAGGCCGGCGAGCACGCCGCCGGCGATGAGCAGCGGCAGACCGCAGCACAGTGCCATGAGGAGCACGACCCCTGCCCCGAGCACCAGGCCGCCGCCGGGTCGGTCGTCGCGTCTGGTCGTCATCGGTGTTCTCGTTTCATTCGGGGCCCGGCTAGCAGCAGCGGTGGCAGCGGTCGGCAGTCTGGGCGTCGGCCCGGAGCCGGTCGAGCAGGTGGGAAGCGAGTTCGATGCCGATCCGATGGGCTTCGATCACCGGCACCGCTTGAGCCCCTGGGTGCTCAGCGAGCCATCCGGCGGCGTCGTCTGCAGATGTAAAGTAGTGCACCTGGTCGCAGAACGAGGAGCGGATCGAGGTGATCTGCTCCGGGTTCACCAGGGACACGACGGCGCTCGCGGGTTCGACGCGGGTGACGCCGGTGGCAGGGTCGACGTTGACGGCGACGACGATCCTCTCGCCGCTGGCCGGGGAGACAGACTCCACGCGGGCCGCCCGGTCGAGGAGGCCAGGGAAGACCAGGGTGTCCAAGGCGCACCAGGTGTAGAGCTCCTGATCGGCCACGGCGAATCGGTGCGGGGTCGGGCGCAGGGTGAGGCCCTGGCCGACGATGCGGCCCTGGTCGTCGTACTCAGTGTCGGGCACGGCGGCCAGTCCGTTGCAGGCCTGCTCAGGGGTGCGGCCGGCGGCGGTGGCGAGCTGCTCGATCGTGACGGGGTCGCCGTCGACGAGCAGCCGCAGCAGCGGGACCAGCAGGCCGGGGTCGAGGCCGGTCTCCTCGGGCCTGTTGAGCCGATCGGGCAGTTGCGTGCTGAGGTCGGACATTTCGGTTTCCTCCATTTCTGAGTTCGGGCAGGTGCTGCTTCCGGGTCGGGTCAGGCGCAGCAGGACAGCTTCGAGACGTCGGCGGTGAAGGCCTTGGCGGCGATCCGGATGCCCTCGGCCATGGTCAGGTACGGGGCCCAGGCGTCGGCGACCTCCGCGACGCTCTTGCCGAGCACGTGGACTCCGGCAGCGGCGAGCTCTCCGGCGTCCTTGGCAACGGCGGTGAGGCCGAGGATCTCTCCGGTGTCCGCGTCGGCGACCATCTTGATGAACCCGCGGGTGTCCCGGTTCACCAGCGCGCGGGGCACGTACTCCAGCGGCAGCACCCGGCAGTCGCAGCGGATGCCTGCGTCGAGGACCTGCTTCTCGGTCATGCCGACCGCGCCGATGGCAGGCCCGGTGAACGTCACACGCGGCAACCGGGCATAGTCCACCGACCTCTCGGCGTCGGCGAAGGCGTTCTCGGCGACCAGAGTGCCGTGGTGGGCGGCGACGTAGACGAATTCGGGGTGCCCGGTCACGTCGCCGGCGGCCCAGATCCGGGGGTTCGAGGACTGCAGCTGGTCGGAGACCACGATCTGCCCGGATTCGCCGGTCTTGACCTCCACCGCCTCAGGGTTCAAGGCATCGGTCACGGGCCGGCGGCCGAGCGCGACCAGGAGCTGGTCGGCGCGGAACTCCTGCGAACCGCCGGACACGTCGGCGGCCACGATGACCTTCCCGTCGGCGCTGCGAGCGACGCTGGTCGGGACCGCTCGGCGGACCACCCGGATGCCCTCGTCGGCGAAGACCTCGGCCAGCGCCTTGGACACCTCCGGCTCCTCCTTCGAGGCCAGCCGGGAGCGCACCAGGAGGGTGACATTCGATCCGAGGCGGGCGAACAGCTGGGCCTGCTCCAGCGCCACGTATCCGCCGCCGAGCACCAGCAGCGACTCGGGGACCTCGGTCAGCTCCATCGCCGTCGTGGAGGTCAGGTACCCGGCCTCCTCCAGCCCGTCGATCGGCGGGGCCCAGGGATGTGAGCCTGTGGCGACCAGGTACTGGGCGGCCTCGATCGTCTCGACAGCGCCCTCGGCAGACCTGACCTCGAGGACCGGAGCTTCAGGGGTGCCGGCGAACGCGGCTTCGCCCTGCCGTACGTGCCAGCCGTACGACTTGGCGACGTCCACGTACTTCTCACCCCGCAAGCCCTCGACGAGGTCCTGCTTCCCGCCAATCAGCGTCGGCATGTCCACCGGTCCCGCGGCCGTGGCGATGCCGGGGAACCGCTGCGAGGCGTCTACGGCAACATGCCGGGCATCAGCGGCGGCGATGAGCGCCTTCGACGGCACGCAGCCGGTGTTCACGCACGTGCCGCCGAAGGTCCCGCGCTCGATCATCGCCACCGACTTGCCGAGCGTGGTCGCGCGGATGGCGGCGGCGAACGCGCCGCCTCCGGATCCGATGATGGCGAGGTCGTACTTGGTAGGCATCGCTGCTCCTGTCAGTCCTTGGATTTCTGCTCCGTCTCAGCCATACTGGACCTTCCAGTACAGGGGAAGGTCAAGCGCGGCCGCGACACGGATGGAGGAGGCCATGAGGATCGGGGAATTCGCCGAGGCGGCCGGCACCACGGCGAAGACGCTGAGGTTCTACGAAGAGCAGGGGCTGCTCCCCCCGCCCGACAGGACGTCGTCGGGGTACCGCGACTACCCGCCGGACGCAATCGCGCGCGTCGACTTCGTCCACCGCGGCCAGGCTGCCGGCCTCACGCTCGCCCAGATCCGCCAGATTGTGGACATCCGCGACGCCGGCCACGCCCCGTGCGCCCACGTCCGAGACCTGCTCGACGCGCGCCTGCGCGACATCGAGCAGCAGATCGCCCAGCTCACCGCCTTGCGCGACACCATCGCCAACCTCCGGGACGACGCGGCGCACCCCGAGCCCGAGACCTGCAGCGCGGACCAGGTCTGCCGGTACGTATAGACAAGAGAGCCGCGACCGGCGAATCCGACAGACCGCTGTTCCAGGGCGCACGACGATGCGCAGTGGCGCAACGATGCTGCCCCCTTCAGGGATGGCGGCAGGGACGATGGCCAGAGGAGCCGTTCTGGCATCGACATCTCGGTTTGGTCGATTGGCGAGCACCACGTCAGGACACGAGGACAGACCGGTTCAGAAGGGCCGGATCTGTTCACTCGGGACTCGCCGAGCTAGCAGAGCTGACCGCGGTCCACCATCCACGGCGATGAGACTCGCTATATATCTATGTACAGCGGATCGAGCCGAACCCCACTGCGACCGCGGTCCGCCTGCAACTCGAGAGACGACCTCTCGACTAGCGTTTCCGCTGGCAGAGCGGGCAAGAATAGCTCGACCCGTTCATCAACTTCTCCCGCACGATCGGCGTCCCGCAGCGCCTGCAGGGCCGGCCGGCACGACCGTAGGCATTCAGGCTGCGGGCAAAATACCCGCTGCTGCCGGCCACGTCGACATAGAGGGAATCGAACGAGGTTCCGCCTTGGTTTAGCGCGGCGGCCATGACGTCGCGCGCAGCATCGATCAGCGTTGAGATCCTTGGCTTGCTCAAGGACGATGCCGCCGTCTCCCCGTGCACCTT
>NZ_VFYR02000008.1 GCF_006489205.2 Brevibacterium sp. XM4083
CACCACGAGCCGCGCGAACAACGGCGGCACCGAGGCGATCAACGGGATCATCGAGCTCCACCGCCGCCTCGCCCGCGGCTATCGCAACCGCGAGAACTACCGCCTCCGCATGCTCCTCACCGCCGGCGGACTCACCCCATGACCCCCCCACCGGATGTCCGAAGAGCCAGTTAAGTGATATTGAGCCGGGAATGCCCATAAACGGCGTTCCCGGTTCATGGACGTTCGGAAGTAGTAATGGTGAGCAACGGAACCCTGGAAACGCAGTATCAGGATCGTGGGACTCTGACGGCGCGAATACGAGCACTTCGCCCATCCATGTCGCAAACGCAAGCGGCCGTGGCCAACGTTGTGTTGACGAACCCTGCCGGTGTATTGCACATGACGGTGAGTGAACTCGCGAGGGTGTCGCGCAGCTCCGTGGGGAGCGTGGTCCGGTTCTGCCAAGATCTGGGCCTCAAGGGGTATCAAGAATTCAAATTGCAGTTGGCCTCTGAAATTCCAGTTGGCGAAGAATCCGGTGTCAGCCATACGGAAACGTCCGGGTCAATCGTGTCTGAAGTATTTCAATCGACGGCACGCGCTATTTCGGAAGGCGAAGCAAGTATTGATCCGAACGAATTTCAACGTGCGGTGTCCGTGCTTGATAAGGCAGATCGGATTCTTCTGGTGGCTAGTGGCCAGTCCTCGCCAATTGCCCTTGATACTGCCCTCCGTTTCCGCAGCGTGGGGCTCGAGGTGAATCATCCGGGAGATCCGGTATCGCAACATATCGCATCCTCGATGCTGGGCCCGGGCGACGCTTGCCTGGCAATCAGCCACACCGGCCGCACCAAAGCAACGGTCGCGGCCGCGGAATCGGCGCGAGAGTCAGGGGCGGCGGTCGTTTCGGTGACCAGCTTCTATCGCTCCCCGCTGGTGGCCGCATCCACCGTGGCACTCGTTGCCGGATCAGGTGAGACGCGGTTTCAAATCGAGGCCATGATGAGCCGGTTTGTGCATCTCGCGGTGCTGGATGCACTCTATTCTGCGATCACCGCCGAAAACCCCGAGCGCACCCTCAAGGGAGCGGCGCGGGCTGCGCAGGCTGAGGAAATGTTCCGCGACTGATCATTTGATAGTTCAACAACACGGCCCGGGCCCTCCTGGAGGAGAGAGGACCCGGGCCGTAGCTTTTGGTTCGAATTATGCCCAGGCCGTCGGCTTGTCCAGCGCGTTCAGTTCAATCTCGGCGAGGACTCCGTAGTGGTCGCTTGCCGTCGGATACTCGTTGAACACAACCTTGCTCGAGTTGATGACACTCTCGACCGTGAGGTGGTTTACCGTCGAGCCGGCGAGTACATAATCGATGCGGCGGTGGTGGGGTTCCTGCACCACGTAGTTCGGAACAATTCCCTGACCGTCGGTCACGCTTCGGGCGACCCACGGGCTATCGGTGGTCCAGGTGTAGCCGGGGCCACCGTCTCCGGCAATTGCCCAGGTGTCGCGGAAGGCGGCGCTGCGGCCGTTGATGGCTGATTTGCCGGTGTAGAACCGCATGCAGTCCTGGTCGGGAGCGGCGTCAAAGTCGCCCGCAATAATCGTGGGGGCCTCTTGACGGCGCTTTTCTTCAAGTTCAGTGACGAACAGCGCCTGCTCCACACGAGCGGCCTCGTCGGTGAAATTGAAGCTCGGGCGCGGGCCGAGGAAGAGCATGTCCACGCCGATGGGCAGTGACAGCACGGCTTCCCATACATAGGGTCCGTCGGCTGCGGGAAGCTTGTGGGTGGTAATGCTCTTGGGTTCCCAGCGCGTACCAACGGCGGTTCCCCAGGCGGGCCACTCGAAGTCAGCGAAGTCGGATGCGTGGCGAGCGAAGTCGGATGCGTGGTGCCAGTGGAGGCTCGAGTTTTCCTTTACGAGCTGGAAGGCATCGCGCTCCGGGGTGCGGACGACTTCCTGCAGGAAGACAATGTCGGCGTCGTGCTCTTCGAGGCCTTTAAGTAGGAGCGCGTCGCGCTTTTGCTGATCGCGGGGGGCGAGCCAAATGTTCAGTGTCAGTACCCGTAGGTTCATTTTTTTGTTCATGCGGTAAAGCTATGCCGCCAAAGTGAACAAGGTTCCAAAAAAGAGTTAACTTGCGGAACTAATTTTTCCCGTCGAGTCGTCAGCGCTTGGGGAAGGCGTCGAAATCAATGTCGAGTTCGACCTGGTCGGCGCGGAAGCGGGTGTTTGAATACTGCAGTGGCCGGCCGTCGGTGAGGGAGTTCAGTGAGCGAACCACCAGCACGATTGAGCCGGCTGGGATGTTGAGGTCTTGCGCTTCTTCGGTGGTTGCGGTTCGAGCGCTGACAGCGCTCCAGGTGCGGACATAGTCATCGATGCCGATTGCTTGCAGGGCCTTGGTGATTGACCGCGTGTGGCGTAAGTGGTCGTCAAGCTCCGGGGTCAGGTCGGCGTTGAACCAGGCCGTTGATCGAGCAACGGCCGAGCCGTCAGTGTGGCCAATCGTTTCGATTTTGAGTGCGGGGCGTCCTTGTAATTGCAGCCGATCGTGCGCTTCGGCGGGGGTGTCGGTCACGAGTTCCGCGGAGAGTGGCCGATTGAATGTCGTTGTTGTATCCCGTGCGCTTTCACTCAACCGGGTGCGAAGGCCTATGCGGTGTAGCAGGAGGGTGTGAGGAAGCACGTAGGTGCCGCTTCCCTGGCGTCGCTCCACCAGTCCTTCAGAAACGAGGGCGGCGACTGCTTGGCGCACGGTGTTGCGGTGCACCTGAAAGCGCTCGGCAAGTTCGGCTTCGGTGGGCAGCTTTGCGCCCGTTTGCAGGTAGCCGTCAATGATTTCACTGCGCACCTCGTCGGCAATGAGTCGCCAGGTTGAGTAACCGCTTGTGGCTCGAGGCGTGGTTTTTGTCACGTGGTCTCTCTTTGGGGCTGCAGGGGCAATTGTTCACCCTAAGTTTCACTGGTATTTGTCTAGTTTACTAGATGAATCGCGCGGTCTCGATTACGGTCGAGTTGTCTAGATGAATAGATGACTTGGAAGGATTGGTGCGATGAGTTCGACGGACGCAATCGCTGAACGGCAGCAGTGGATGGCGGTTCTTGCGCTCGCGGAGGTGTCGGAACTGAGCGCTGCGTGGGAAGCCTGGGAAGAGAAGCCCCAGGTAGAACGCATTCGTGGCCCGGAATCTGGCATCGTGATGGTGCGCGGCCGAATTGGGTCCGGTGGTGACCGATTCAACCTGGGTGAGGCCACCGTGGTGCGCGCCTCCGTTCGCCTGAGCGGCGGGCCGCTGAATGAGGATGCATTCGGGCACTCCTACGTGTTGGGGAGCAACCCCGACCACGCCTGGTATTCCGCAGTGTTCGACGGCATGCTCGCGACCACCCAGCTGCGCGAGAAGGTGCAGCAGGCCGTGATTCGCCCATTGCAGCATGCGCATGAACTTCGCGAAGCAGCAGCACTTGCGGATGCGCAAAGCACCAAGGTCGATTTTCTTACGTTTGCGAGGGAGAACTGATGAGTGACGCAGTGTTTCAGGCGGCGACCATTCCCCAGCCCGGCTTTTCGGACCCATCGAGCGATTCACAAGCGGTGTTTCGCGCGATTCTCAACGCGTTCTCGTACCCGGGGCGGAAATTCTCGATCACGGGACCACAAGACGTCCCCGCCGCACTGGGCTCGGCTCTGGCAGCCGTGGAACTCACGCTGTTCGATATCGATACCGCGGTCTGGCACCATCCCGTGTTGGCACAGGATGAGTCGGCCATGGGCTACCTGCTCTTCCACACCGGGCTCAAGCGTTGCACTGAGCTCGCCGACGCTGACTTTGTGGTCGCGACCGTTGATTCGATGCCTGCACTCAACGAGTTGCGGACCGGGAGTGACCTGTCGCCCCAAGAGTCAACGACCCTGGTGCTCGATGCACGTGAGATGACTGGCGCACACAATTGTCGCGCCACCGGCCCCGGCATTAATGGCGAGATTGAGTTTCTCATGCCGGAAACGTATGCCGAATTCTTCGAGGACTGGGCAGCAAATCACCAGCTCTTCCCACGAGGCGTCGACCTGCTCATTGTTGATGAACACAGTGTCATGGCGCTGCCTCGAACAACTTCGCTGGCGATTCAAGAACACAAGCGGGAGGCCTAACCAATGTATGTAGCTGTTAAGGGCGGCGAGAAAGCAATCGCGAATGCGCATGCGCTCCTGGCCAAGGAAGGTCGCGGCAATCCGGCAGTACCTCGGGTCGAGGCGGATGCGATTGCCAGCCAGCTGCCGGTACTCACCTCGCGAGTCATGAACGAGGGCTCCCTCTATGACCGTGAACTCGCGGGCCGGGCCATTATTCAATGTCAGGGTGATGTTGTCGAGGCGATCACGCTCGTTCGGGCGTATCGCACGACCTTGCCGAGATTTGGATACTCCGAGCCGATTGACACGTCTGCTCTGCCACCGCAGCGGCGCATTTCGGCAACGTTTAAGGACGTTCCTGGTGGTCAGCAGCTCGGTGCCACGTTCGACTACACACACCGGCTGCTGACCGAACCGACAGAGGCAGACATCAGCATCGAAAACGGTGGCGCTGATACTGCGCATGTCGACCAGCCCAGAATCACTGACATCCTCGGCTCGGCGGCACTGCTGGAACCCGACCACGAAGAACCCTGGAGTGACCCGGAACCGGCCGACATCACTCGCGAACCCGCCGAATACCCGATGTCCCGCGCGGCGCGACTGCAGGGACTGGCACGAGGCGACGAGGGATTTTTGCTCGCGCTGGGCTATTCAACGCAGCGGGGATTCGGTAATACGCACCCGTTCGCGGGGGAGATCCGTGTTGGGGAAGTCATGGTCGAATTCGACGCCCCGGAGCTGGGATTCGCGGTTCCGCTGGGGCGCATCGAGGTCACCGAATGCCAGATGGTCAATCAGTTCATGGGCAGTCACGATAAGCCGGCGCAGTTCACGCGTGGCTACGGATTGGTGTTCGGTCGTGCCGAGCGCAAGGCCATGTCCATGTCGCTGGTCGACCGGGCACTTCGAGCTGATGAATTTGACGAGCAGTCGGATGCACCCGCGCAGGACGAGGAATTCGTATTGAGTCACGCGGACTGTGTGCAAGCGGCCGGGTTCGTTGAACACCTCAAGCTGCCGCACTATGTGGATTTCCAAGCTGAACTGCACCTTGTTCGAAAGCTTCAACAAGAGTTCGGCGAACAGCACGCTGACGAGCAGGAAGTAGATCAATGAATTCGGCCAAAATTGAGTACAACATTGGCTATATCGATGAGCAGACCAAGCGAATGATTCGTCGAGTGATGCTCAAGGCAGTTGCGATTCCTGGATTTCAAGTGCCCTTTGCCTCTCGCGAAGTACCGCTGCCGCGAGGCTGGGGGACCGGTGGCGTGCAGCTGACAGCAAGCCTGATCGGAAAATCGGATGTGCTCAAAGTCATCGACCAGGGCAGCGACGACACCACGAACGCGGTGTCAATCCGGAAATTTTTCCACCGGGTGTCTTCCGTGGAGACGACAACGGACACCACGCAAGCCACGCTGATTCAAACTCGACACCGAATTCCGGAAACTCCGCTGCAGGAGGGCCAGATCATGGTGTATCAAGTGCCGCTTCCGGAGCCGCTGCGGTTCCTAGAACCTCGGGAAACCGAAACTCGACAACTGCATGCGTTGAACGAATACGGGCTCATGTATGTGAAGTTGTATGAGGACATCGCCAAATACGGCCACATCGCAAAAACCTATGACTATCCGGTGATAGTCAACGGCCGATATCTTATGGCACCTTCGCCCACGCCGAGCTTTGATAACCCCAAGCTTCACCAGAGTCCGGCGCTGCACTTATACGGTGCCGGTCGCGAAAAGCGAATTTACGCCATCCCGCCATATACGGATGTGGAGAGCTTGGGTTTCGAGGATTATCCCTTTGAGCCACAGGCATTCGAAGAGCCCTGCGCGATTTGTGGCTCAACCGGGGTATATCTCGACCAAATTATTACCGACGATAAGGGCGGAGCGCTGTATGTGTGCTCAGACAGTGACTACTGCGCCAATAAATTCGCCCAACTCAGTAAGGAAGGGGAAGGCGTCAGTGAATGATATGCCTATTCTCGAGGTGTCAAATCTTGGACACCGATACGGTGACCGGTACGGCTGCCGAGAGGTAACGTTTGATCTTTGGCCCGGTGAGGTACTGGCAATCGTTGGTGAATCCGGTTCTGGAAAATCCACGCTCCTCAAAACGATTTCGCAGCGCCTGAATCCCACCGAGGGCACGGTTCGCTATTGGGCCACGGACGGCACGCCGCTCGACCTGAGCAGCCAGACGGAAGGCGAGATTCGCCGCCTATGGCGAACCGAGTGGGGCTTTGTGCACCAGAACTCTGAAGACGGCCTGCGGATGCGGGTGAGCGCCGGTGGAAACGTTGGTGAGCCGCTGATGGCAAATGGCCTGCGTCACTATGGGAAGATCCGCGAGAAAGCGCTGGAATGGCTCGAACGGGTGGAGATCCCGAGCAGCCGCGTGGATGATCCCCCGACCTCGTTCTCTGGCGGGATGCGCCAGCGACTGCAAATCGCCCGAAATCTTGTCGTGTCACCACGGCTCGTGTTTATGGATGAACCGACGAGCGGGCTGGATGTGTCCGTACAGGCGCGGCTGTTGGATCTCATCAGGTCGCTGGTGAGTGATCTTGGTTTGGCGGTCATTATTGTGACTCACGACCTGGCAGTGGCGCGAATGATTTCGCACCGCACTCTCGTGATGAAAGACGGACGCGTCATCGAATCCGGACTTACTGACCGTGTGCTCGATGACCCGCAGGCGCCATATACACAATTGCTCGTATCGTCAATTCTTCAGGGGTAAGCATGAATCAGCCAGTTCTTAGAGTTTCTGACCTCAATAAATCATTTACGATGCACCTGCAGAGCGGAAAGGAAATCAGCGTTCTGAACGGCCTCGAGTTCGAGGTGCACGGTGGCGAATGTGTCGTGCTTGACGGTTCTTCTGGGGCGGGAAAGAGCACCATTTTGAAAATGGTGTTTGGGAATTACCTGGCCACAAGTGGGCACATTGAACTTCATGCTCGCGGGTTCAATATCGATATCGCAAACGCTGACCCGCGAACGATATTGGCGGCCCGTCGAAACGTCATGGGATACGTGAGTCAATTCTTAAGGTGTGTGCCCCGGGTCTCCGCACTCGACGTCGTGGCCGAACCACTCATTGAGCGCGGCACCGAATACGTCGAGGCAACTTCGCGCGCAGCCGAACTGCTGAGTCGTTTGGGTATACCCGAGCGACTCTGGAGCCTGCCACCGGCCACCTTCTCCGGTGGTGAGCAGCAGCGCGTCAATATTGCCCGCGGGTTCATCGTGGATCTGCCACTGCTGCTGCTTGACGAGCCCACTGCATCGCTGGATTCTAAGAACAGCCGCGTGGTCATCGACCTCATTGCCGAAAAAATTGAACGCGGCACTGCCATCCTCGGTATCTTCCACGACCCCGAGGTGCGCGAAATTGTCGCTGACCGGCTCATCCCCGTGGAGGATTACGTGGCATTGGAACGGGTACAGTGACACCCCGGTACGCGATCTACCTGACCCCCGGGATCGGCGGTGGTGACCCGGTCGCGATTGAGCTTCGAGACCTGGTAGACCGTTGGCTGGGACGAAGTTTGCTGACGGAAACGGTCGAACAGCAGAGTCTCCTGGACTGGCCTCGTGCGGAGATTGACCGAATCACCACCGAACCGCGAAGATACGGATTTCACGCCACGCTCAAGGCGCCCTTCCATCTTCGTGATGAATATTCGGCCGCCGATCTGGAACAAGCGACGCGACGGCTCGCCGCTCGCTGTGATCCCATCCACATTCCATCGTTGCGCCTGAAAAATATCGCGGGGTTTCTTGCGCTCGTGCCGGGGAAGGAATTGCCAGACCTACACGAACTCGCGAATGAATGTGTCACCGAGCTGGATACCTTTCGGGCCCCGCTCACCGAGCCGGAACGAGCACGTCGAACGCTCAGTGCGCTCAGCACACGACAACTCGAGTACTTGGAGCGCTACGGCTATCCGTACGTGCTCGAAGAATTCACTCCGCACTTCACCCTCACCAACAAGCTGCCCGCTACCCGGTTACCGGTCGTGGAATCGGGGCTCCAAGCGCTGCTGGGGCGGCTCACGGATGTTGAGATGCGGGTCGATCACCTGTCGCTCGTCGAGGAACCAGCCCCGGGCGCCCCATTTCGGATTCACTCACTCCACCCATTGAAAGGGACACAATGACCAACGACCTTGTTTTCAAGAACGCGCAGGTCGTGCTTCGCGATGAGATCGTGCACGGAAATATCCTCATCCGTGCCGGCAAGATCGCCGACATCAGCACCGGCAGTGTGACCGTCGGGGAGGACCTCGACGGCGACTACGTGCTGCCGGGCGTCGTGGAATTGCACACGGACCACGTGGAATATCACATGCGCCCTCGTCCGGGCGTTGAGTGGGAACCCATGTCCGCAGTGCTCGCGCACGATGCGCAGATGGCGGCCGCTGGCGCAACGACGGTGCTGGATGCAGTTCGGCTCGGTTCTGAGCCGCGGGCGCGGGAAACGACTACTGCCGCCGCGCGGCGGCTGATGGGTGCGATCCGTGGCGCGCGGGAAGCGGGGGCGTTCCGGGCCGACCATGCGGCGCACCTTCGTTGCGAAGTATCGGCTGAGGACTGCTTTGATGTGTTCGCTGAATTGGTCGATGAACCCAATGTGCTGTTGGTGTCGCTGATGGATCACACACCGGGCCAGCGGCAATTCGAAGACGTGGATCAGTTCCGAAAGTACTTCGTCGGCAAGGGCATGGTGCCAGAAAGCGAAGTGGAGACCTATATCGAGGA
Source organism: Brevibacterium sp. XM4083 (assembly GCF_006489205.2). Taxonomy (GTDB): domain Bacteria; phylum Actinomycetota; class Actinomycetes; order Actinomycetales; family Brevibacteriaceae; genus Brevibacterium. Next base: position 8,896 of record NZ_VFYR02000008.1, read on the forward strand.
GCTCCTACGCGAAGCCGACCGCCACACCGAAGCCAACCGCAACCGGATTTCGCAGTCGGCACTGCAGCAGGGAATCGCGGTTGCCACCCACGATGACGCGACGGCGGCACACGTGGACGAAGCTGTGCAATTGGGCGTGAGTATTTCAGAGTTCCCGACATCCGTCGCTGCGGCCGAAGCTGCGGTACAGAACGGCTTGTATGTCGTCATGGGGGCACCAAATATCGTGCGGGGCGGCAGTCAGTCGGGGAATGTCGCCGCGCATGAACTCCTGGACCGCGGCCTGCTGCACATCCTTTCCTCTGACTACGTGCCTGCGAGCCCATTGCAGGCGGTGTTCCAACTGGTCGATGAAGGGTCGATCACGCTGTCCGAGGGCACCGAGCTGGTGAGCACCAATCCGGCGAAGGCGGTTGGCCTGGAAGATCGTGGCCAGATCGCGGTCGGGAAGCGAGCTGACCTCATCCGGGTGCGTGAAATTCAGGTCGGTGATCGTGACATGTCTTCGGCGAAACAGAGTATGCCGGTGGTTCGCGCGGTCTTCCGTGAAGGGATGCGAGTGGCATGAGTGGCGACGGCGTGTTTTTTGCGGTTGTGGGTGCAAGCGGCGTCGGCAAAGATGCCCTGCTTTCGGCAGTGAAGAGTCTGGGCCGGCCCGGCCTGGTGTTTCCGCGTCGATACATCACACGGGGGCCTGGGCCGGGTGAATCACATATCCCGCTGTCTGAGGCTGAGTTCGCTTGGGCCTCGGCGGCTGGGGAATTCGCCCTCGAGTGGTCGGCGCACGACCTGATGTATGGAATTCCTCGTGAGATTGACGACATCATCCGCTCAGGGGCGTCCGTGGTCGTGAATGTGTCGCGGTCGGTTCTTCACATGCTGCGCAAGCGCTACTCGCGCGTGGTGGTCATTCGAATCTCGGTTTGCGAGAAGACGCAGGCTGCGCGTCTGCTCAATCGTGGTCGGGAGAACCTAAAGCAGATTCAGCAACGACTCGGACGTCCCGATCCGGCCCCGCACGTTGATGTCGATTATGAGGTGGCAAATAACGGCACTGTTGAAGAAGGATGCTCGCGATTGCTTCGTGTAATCGAGCACGGGATATCGAAGTGCGACGAAGCTTCGGGGGCGGGCGGTAACGTCGAGCTACCGCCGACAGGGTTGGTGCATCAGCCGGTTGCGATGACGGACAGCACACTCGGCCGCTACACCGAGATCGGTAGGGGGACTCGTCTTTCTGCGACAGAATTTGGTGACTACAGTTACTGCGACCGTTTCGGCGATTTCGCGAACGCGACTATTGGTAGATTCTCAAACATCGCCAGCTTCGTTCGGGTGGGTGCCGTTGATCACCCCCTCGACAAGGCAAGCCTGCATCATTTCTTGTACCGCTCGAATCTGTATTGGGCTGATCAGGCGGATGACGCGGAGTGGTTCGAGATGCGTCGGGCCCGGCGAACGCGCATCGGGCACGACACGTGGATCGGCCACGGCGCACAGATTAAGCCGGGCGTTACCGTGGGAAATGGTGCAGTTGTCGCCGCGGGAGCGGTTGTGACGAAGGATGTTCCCGCTTACGCGATTGTGGCCGGGGTGCCGGCCAAAGTCATTCGTTGTCGACAGCCCGCAGAGGTCGCCGAACGCCTTGAGGCTCTTGCCTGGTGGGATTGGGACCACGAGTCCCTCGGTGAACGTCTCGGGGACTTTCGTGAGCTCAACGCAATCCAATTTCTTGAGAAATATGAGGCGCGGTAGCGGGACGGAATGATGCTGCGGCAATGTCAGCAGGATGAACGAGGCGTAAGACCAGAATGAACCCCATTCTGACCGTCTCCTGACCCTGGACAAGGCGGCCGACCGCCTCCTGTTGAGCTCACGACAACTCACCGAGCGAGTCAAGCGAAGAGAGATTGCCGCGGTGAAATCCGGACGCAAATGGGTGTTCAGGGCTCGGCATCTCGAGGATTACATCGACCGGATGACCCAGCCATCCAAATGGATTTCAAGCTCCTATTTCGACCGCGCGGAATCCAACACCGAGGAGCAAGGGACCTGGATGACACGATGCCCGCTGTCGTTGACTGGGGCCGCATCAAGCGCCCCGGCGCGGTGTAACGGGGAGATTGCTACGCGCCCGGCAAAACGTGCCGGTGGCAGAAGTCACCGGAGAACGGTACTCGCCTGAACAGGGTGAACTGGCATAGCGATCACGACACCGCAACCTGCCTTTGACTGGTCGGCGATCTGAGGTGTCGCAACGCAAGCGCGGACGCT
>NZ_VFYR02000009.1 GCF_006489205.2 Brevibacterium sp. XM4083
CGCCGCCCACTGTTGTGGAGGCGCGGGCACTCGCATTGAACCGATCGCACGGCACCGCGTTAGACCAACACAGCTGTCCGGTTGGCTGTCGGCTCGGGCATCAGGTACATGCCCTCACCCCATGACCCCCACCGAATGTCCGAAGAGCCCGTCAACTCCAGGGAGCATCGGGCAGGAAGTAACGAATGGCTAGTCCAAGTGTGCTGCAGCTATTAGCGGGCCCGCGGCTTACCGAACCGCCACGGATACTTCCTAGCTGGGGCGGCCGCTTCGCATTCTGAATCTGTGGGTGCTGGTGCCCTGAGTAGGGCTTCAATGGCATCGAGCCGCGCGAGCGTGTTGTTGCGAGCGTCCGATTCTGCCGCGTCTAAGCCTGCCTTCCTTCGTGCCTCAACGACTGCTGCTGCAGTAGCAGCTAGCGCCCGGCCCTTTGCCATGCCACCGGCAGCAATACCAACACCTGCGCACACGAGGATGCCGATGGCTACGGTCACGATTAAGATGCACCACGCCGTATCGAGTGTTGTAGGTAGGGAAGCGAGCGTGGCGCCCAACGAAATGAAGATGGCGAGCGTCGCTATCGCAAGGGAGAGAGTGCCCTGGGAATTGCTGGGGTTTCTAAGCACGTATGCGACCTCTGCGGTGCGCATATCGTCTTCGTCTGTGATTGGGTCTGCGTCGAAGTTTGCGAGTTCTCTGTTTACCTTCTCGCGCAGTTTCTCTCGCTGCCTCTCGCGCCGTTCTTTGTACAGGGATAGTTGGCTGTTCTGCCTAGCCATGCCGCCTCGTTTATAGGAATTGAGCTGGGGTCCTACGTAGGTAAATGTACGCAGTACCTCGTTCCCACTGTGTCGCAGGTGGGGGCTAGTGTTTGGGCCCATAGTGAAGCACCGCTCGGAGGGGTCAGACGAGATCATTGCTCGTCTGACCGCGCAGCTCCGCGAGGGGCATCCCCTCGCGGAAACGGTGCACATGGGTCACGTCTGGCGTGTGCACGGTCACGCTTCATCGACGATTGCGTGGGTGCGGTGCTTGCGCGCGGCGGAAGGGGTCGGGCCGGCTTATCACGTGTATCGAGACTCCCCCGACGTGCGGCCGTGGGTGCGGAGCTTCCATTCATTGAATTCCGCGGTGGCGTGGGTGGTGCAGCACGCGGCGGAGCTGCGCGCGCGGGACTAGGAGGCGTGCCGGATCCAGGCGATTTGCTCGCCGGCCTCGAGGGCAACCGGTAAGCGGTTGACACGTGTGCACAGGTGTCAGCATCGCCCGTAGTTGACGGCTTCGCGGTTACAGCACACAGGTCGACCGCGGCGGCCTGCTGAAGGTCGAGGCGAGACAGGTTCTGTCCTTCCTGTGTCCTAGAGTTGGACCATGATCGCTGGGCGTTCGCACGGGAGGTGCGTGGACAAGCGAAGCTGACGAAGGGAGAGGTATGCGGCAGTTTGCAGTCGTCTCGACGCGTGCTAAAGCAGAGCCCATTTCAGACGCAGAGTCTGGTAGTCGATCGCACCGACACGGGCTTCGGCGCCCTACCGTCAGCGACGTTGACGGGTGCGGTGATCCAGCGTGATCGTCGTTGACGGACGCACTGACCGGGAGAAGCTGATTGAGCTGCTCCAGGTGCCCGAGCAGACGCACTTGGAGTTCAAGTCAGAACTGGACTTAACGACCAAGCGGGACGAGTTGAACTTCGTCAAGGACGCGGTCTCGATGAGCAACAGATCGCCTGGCGGCTACATCCTGGTCGGCGTCAATGACGACCGCACCTTGGCGCTTCCTATCGGCACTATCGCTGATCGAGCTCGCTTCGACGGTGCCCGGTTGGGCGACACGATCAGGAGGTACATCGAGGGCGAGGTCCATGTGATGTCGCAAGTTCACGAGGTCGACGGACATGAGGTCATTCTGATCTACCTTCCGCACCACCGCGATGGGCTTCCGGTGCCGATGAGCAAGCTGGGCCAATTCCAGGAGGAGAACGGCAAGCAGGTCGTGGTGTTCCGTGAGGGAGACGTTCTCGTTCGCGAAGGGGCCAAGAACACTCCACTTCGCCACGCGCACTGGAACGATCTGCTGGACCGCCGCGACCAACGGCTCCGCGAGGAAGCCCGCACTCACGTCGACTCGCTGATCGCCGACCTAGCTACTGCCATGCGGGCCGGCGGAGCTGGTCCCACTCTCGTACCGATGTCCGTTGAGATGGCGGACGACGCTTTCGGCGAGGCGGTGGCGTCGCATCTGGAAGCCGGCAGCGACATCCGCCTGCGCCAGTTCCTCGGACAGACCGCCGCGTTGGTGAGCAACCCCGACGAGCGCCGGACGGCTCTGGACAAGATCACGATCCTCACCGCTCACGCGATGTACTTCGAGCGCGACGCCATTGCCGAGAAAGCCATCGATAGCCTCTTCGACGCCTATGCCAAGATCGGTCACGGGGAGGCTGCCGCGCGACTCGACATCATCACGCGCGTGTACGTCCTTGGCAGCCTTGCCGTCCGCCTTCGACAGTGGGCCATCGTTCACGACCTAGCACTTCGCCCGTACCCGACCAACGGTGACGTGTATATCTACTCGTCCTGGATCAGACACGGGCAAGTTGACGCAAGCCGTGCAGACCTTTTTCCAAATGACAAGGGTGGCATGATGATCTCTGCCGCGCGCGTCCTGATGAGTGAGCAACCGGCCATGCGTCCTGATGTTCCCGACAGCGCGGTGCCCGACCCCGGCGACCTCACGCACGACGATGCGCTCTTCAACTCGCTCTGCCAGTTCGACATCCTTTACTGCATGATCGTGGCCGCCGAGGGATTGCATGAGGGAGGCGCGTACCCGGCCGCATCGGCGATGAACCAGGACCGGGCTAATCCAGCATTCGAGCTCGTCGCCAGCGATCCAGACGCGCGTGCAGCAATGTTCCCCACCTCCGACGAGCGCAAGATCGCCGAAGCGATGACGGAGGTGTTCGCCATCGCGGAACACGAATCGTTTGGCTTCGGCGGGCATTGGTGGTCTCTACCCCAGGGCGCGCAGCGCTTTGTCGGCAACCAGTTAGGAGAAGGCGCATAAGCAACCCCTTGTCACCGCTGGCGATGCTCGCGGCGTCGATGCAGGCACAGCCCGGCGTATACGCCTTGCTCTTGGGCTCTGGCGTGTCCACCGGCGCTGGTGTGCCTACTGGATGGGGCGTCGTCACCGAGCTGGTGCGTCGGATCGCAGCCGTCGAGGACCCCGCATCGATTGAGGATGCCGCCAGTAACCCCGAGAAGTGGTGGCACGACCACCACGGAGAACCCCTCGGTTACTCGTCGCTGCTTGAAGCGCTCGCACCCACCCCGGCGACCAGGCAAGGCTTGTTGGCGGACTTCTTCGAGCCGTCCGATGACGAACGAGAACACGGAATCAAGACGCCGAGCAGGGGGCACCTCGCGATCGCCGAGCTGGTCAAGCGGGGATCAGTGAAGGTCATCGTGACAACGAACTTCGACCAGCTCATGGAGCAGGCGCTTGACGCAGTCGGGGTCGCCCCGCAGGTGATCGCGCGACCGGAGGCAGTCAACGGCATGAAACCTCTCGCCCACGCGCCAGCCACAGTAATCAAGGTCCACGGGGACTATCTCGATCTCGGTTGCCGGAACACCCCGGCCGAACTCGACCAGTACCCGGACGAATAGGTAACGCTGCTCGCTCGCGTCTTCGACGAGTACGGCCTCATTGTCTCGGGATGGTCAGCCGAGTGGGACACCGCATTGGTTCGGCTCATCGAGTCCACGCCCAACCGTCGTTATCCGTTGTACTGGGATGCGCGAAGTGGGAAGGGCGTCAACGCTCGGAAGCTCCTTGCAACGCGCTCGGGCCAAGTGATCCCGATCGCGGGAACTGACGAGATGTTCAGCGACCTTTCCTCCGCACTGGAGGTGCTCGACCGTCTCGCCGAGCCGCCGCTCACGACCGCGATGGCGCGCAGCGCCACGTACTCGTCGGGGGTGATAGGGGGCTGGGTCGTCATGGGTCCATGATCCTCGACTCTCTGCGCAGCCACCCCATCTGCCGCTGAAATCGCGTCAGATGGGTCTGCTGAGGGTTTGGTTGAGTCCAAGACTGCTCCGCTCGGGAGAGCACAGCTGAAAGGATAATGGGCTCATCGTGTTTGAGGGTGTAGCGCCCGCCTGACGAGTCGGCGGCGTGGCGGTCGCGGAGACGAGGTCGAGGCCTTCCGATGATGGAAGTTCCTACGCTCGCCATCCGAAAGACCTCGACGTGTCCCACGGTACATTCGCCACCCCCGATCTTTCTGCGTTCTGCCTCCTCGACGACCACGGCCTCACCGTCACCGGTCAGGAAATCTCGCCGGACAAGGCGGTGCTGGAGTGCCGTGTCACCGACCGCGACCCGTTCTGTCGCGGCTGCGGTGCTGAGGGCGTAGCCCGAGGAACGCAAGCGCGCCGTCTCGCGCATGTCCCGCTGGGTTGGCGGCCGACGACGCTCCTGGTCCGCGTACGCCGCTTCGCCTGTTTCTCGTGCGGGACGATCTGGCGCGAGGACACCACAGCGGCTGCCGAGCCGCGCGGGAAGCTCACCCGCGCCGCTGTCCGGTGGGCGCTCGAGGCGGTCGTCTGCCAGCACCTACCGGTCGCCAGAGTCGCGGAGTCTCTCGACGTGTCCTGGCCTGCCGCCAACGACGCAGTCCTCACCGAAGGGCGGCGACTCCTGATCGATGACCCCGCCCGGTTCGACGGGGTGACCATGAATCGGCCTGGGTTTCGTTCCTATCGGTTTCCCTGTCCGGCGGTCGCCGGGAGGCCTGATTCGAGGTCAGCGTAGTACGCGTCCTCGATCTCGATCGGGGTGCGCATGCCGAGTTCGCCGTGCAGGCGTTGGTGGTTCCACCACCACACCCATTCGAGCGTCGCAAGCTCGACGTGCTCGACGGTCCTCCAGGGCCCGCGCTGGCGGATCAGCTCGGTCTTGTAGAGGTTGTTGATCGCCTCGGCGAGGGCGTTGTCATACGAGTCCCCGACGGTTCCCGTCGAGGGTGTTGCGCCAAGTTCGACGACGCGGTCGGTGTAGACCATCGACATGTAGTTCGAGCCGTGATCGGCGTGATGGATCAGCCCGTCCAGCGGGCCGTCCGCGCCCCAGGCGGCCATGTCCAGCGCTTGCAGCGGCAGCACCTCCGCGCGCAACGTCGCCGCGACGTTCCAGCCCACGATCCGACGTGAATAGACGTCGGTGACGAACGCGACGTATGCGAAGCCCGCCCAGGTGGCCACATACGTGATGTCTGCAACCCAGAGTCGGCGCGGCGCGTCTGCACGGAACCGCCGCTGGACGAGGTCCCGCGGCAGGGCCTGCGCCTTGTCCGGCCTGGTCGTGAACACCTGCTTCGACTTGCGAACCCCACGCACTCCCGCGAGGCGCATGAGGCGCTCGGTCTGGTCGCGGCCGATGTCCCACCCCTGCCGTTTCAGGAGAGCATGCATCTTCCGCCGCCCGTAGACGCCGTAGTTCTCCGCATGCAGCCGGGCGACCTCGGGCACCAGCAGCTCGTCCCGCAGCTGCCGGGCGGAGACGACGCGGGTCTTCGCGGCGCGATACCCGCGGGACGTGATGAATCCCTGCACTGCCGGGCGCAGCGTCCGGCAGATGAGCTCGACCCCGAACCGCTCTCGATACTCGTCGATGAAGCGGATCATCTCGGTCAGGGCCGGTCGAGCTCCTTCGCGAAAAACACGCTCGCAGCCTTGAGGATCTCATTCGCCTTTCGCAGCTCGGCCACCTCGCGGCGCAGGCGCTTGTTCTCCTCAGCGACATCGCTCGGGACACCGGGCTTCGCGCCGGCGTCGACCTCGCGGCGGCGATGCCACACCCGCAGCGTCTCCGCGCTCATGCCGAGGAGCCCCGCAACATGCCGCACCGCGGACATCAGATTCGAGTGCTGACCGGAGGCCTTGGCCTCATCGAGCATCCGCAGCGCGCGCTCGCGCATCTCGGGAGAGTACTTCTGGTTCATCGTGTTCCATCCTTGCTTCAAGAACGGAACGAAACCCAGGCCGATTCAGCCGTGCCGTAGTGACTAAGCCAGTCAGCGCTGTATTCACGAAGCTGCAAAACCATGTCCTCAATGGCGGCTTCGAGGGTTTCGCCTTCAGGGAGAAAGCCGCGACGATCGAGCACAATCACATATACCCCGTCTTCGACGAAAGTCACGACGCCCGGATGTCTCCCAACTATATTCCGGCCGTCGGTGCTCGCCTCGATCGAGCTGTGGTTGTCCCTTTCGGGCTCCAGCATATCTGCAGGCATCACCCCTCCCCCTCGATACGCATGGGGTGCGTTACTCAGCCGGAAGACGAGTTTAGCGAGCCTACACTCCGCGCACCAAAGATCGAGGATTGTTGGAGTCACACGCCCCAGCGCCGTCGATTGCTACGGGGATGCGCGGCTGTGACTCGGCGGACCAACGCCAAAGGCTGCCGATCACGTAGACCCAACCAGACGTCAATGATTGGCATTGCGAATGCTGCCCCTGCACGAAGCCTCTGGCACCGCGCATAGCTTGGTTGAGGCACCAGTGGACTTGGTACCCTCACTACCAGACAGGGACGCTGGTAAGAAGTAGCACCGGGGCACAGCTACTTTACGGGGATCAGGCGAAAGCCCGGCTGTGGCGGCCGGGCTCTCGTCGTTACACCTCCGGACCCGGAGCCTGCGGTTGAGCGGGAGGCCCCCCCACAGGCCCATAGATCTCATGCTCCCCACACGACTGAGCTCGTTCGTAGCGTCCGCGCTTGCGTTGCGACACCTCAGATCGCCGACCAGTCAAAGGCAGGTTGCGGTGTCGTGATCGCTATGCCAGTTCACCCTGTTCAGGCG
>NZ_VFYR02000010.1 GCF_006489205.2 Brevibacterium sp. XM4083
GTGTGGTAATGGTCCAAGAACCGCACAGCGAACGCGAACACCACAATGTGATCACACCAAAAACACTTAATCGTTACTCCCGCACACACCAACCCGTTCATGGGTTRTGTGAGTGATCGGCGTATTAGTACCAGTCAACTCCACACMTTACWGTGCTTCCATACCCGGCCTATCAACCCAGTGTTCTCCTGGGCACCTCCCCCCAACAGGGATGGAAATCTCATCTCGGAGCAGGCTTCCCGCTTAGATGCTTTCAGCGGTTATCCTTCCCGAACGTAGCCAACCAGCCATGCACCTGGCGGTACAACTGGCACACCAGAGGTTCGTCCGTCCCGGTCCTCTCGTACTAAGGACAGCCCTCCACAAATTTCCTACGCACGCAGCGGATAGGGACCGAACTGTCTCACGACGTTCTAAACCCAGCTCGCGTACCGCTTTAATGGGCGAACAGCCCAACCCTTGGGACCGACTCCAGCCCCAGGATGCGACGAGCCGACATCGAGGTGCCAAACCATGCCGTCGATATGGACTCTTGGGCAAGATCAGCCTGTTATCCCCGAGGTACCTTTTATCCGTTGAGCGACCACGCTTCCACAAGCCATGGCCGGGTCACTAGTCCCAGCTTTCGCTCCTGCTCGACACGTCCGTCTCACAGTCAAGCTCCCTTGTGCACTTACACTCGACACCTGATTGCCAACCAGGCTGAGGGAACCTTTGGGCGCCTCCGTTACTCTTTAGGAGGCAACCGCCCCAGTTAAACTACCCATCAGGCACTGTCCCTGAACCCGATCAGGGTCCGAAGTTAAGGAATCCAGAATGGTCAGAGTGGTATTTCACTTGCCGACTCCACCCGATCTAGCGACCAGGCTTCAACATCTCCCACCTATCCTACACAAACCACACCGAAGCCCAATACCAAACTATAGTGAAGGTCTCGGGGTCTTTCCGTCCTGCTGCGCGTAACGAGCATCTTTACTCGTAATGCAATTTCGCCGAGTTCGTGGTTGAGACAGCAGAGAAGTCGTTACGCCATTCGTGCAGGTCGGAACTTACCCGACAAGGAATTTCGCTACCTTAGGATGGTTATAGTTACCACCGCCGTTTACTGGGGCTTAAATTCTCCGCTTCACCCTTACGGGTTAACGGGTCCTCTTAACCTTCCAGCACCGGGCAGGCGTCAGTCCGTATACATCGACTTACATCTTCGCACGGACCTGTGTTTTTAATAAACAGTCGCTTCTCTCTGGCCTCTGCGACCACCACCAGCTCCCAACCGCTAGGGCTGTTCACCAGGATGGCCCCCCTTCTCCCGAAGTTACGGGGGCATTTTGCCGAGTTCCTTAACCACGATTCTCTCGATCACCTTAGTATTCTCTACCTGACCACCTGTGTCGGTTATAGGGTACGGGCAACACACACCCTCACGTCGATGCTTTTCTCGGCAGCAGAGGATCACCAGATCACCCCACCACTGTGGGGCGCCCATCAGCTCTCACACCCATGTGGGGACGGATTTGCCTACCCCCACGTGCTACAACCTTAGACCACGACAACCATCGCGTGGCCTGGCTACCTTTCTGCGTCACACCTCACGCTGACCGACTCCACACTCAGGTCCTCACCTCACCCCGCACACCGAATCCGAAGACCCAGTCGGGGGATCGGGGAGTTAGTCTCATGTGTTTTGGTATTGTCGGTTGTGTGTCGGTACCAGAATATCAACTGGTTGTCCATCGACTACGCCTGTCGGCCTCGCCTTAGGTCCCGACTTACCCAGGGCGGATTAGCCTAGCCCTGGAACCCTTGGTCATCCGGTGGACGGGTTTCTCACCCGTCTTTCGCTACTCATGCCTGCATTCTCACTCGTGACGCCTCCACCACTCGTTCACACGGCGACTTCACTGGCGACACGACGCTCCCCTACCCAACACCACACCATTACAGTATCGTGGTGCTGCCACAACTTCGGCGGTGTACTTAGCCCCGCTACATTATCGGCGCTCAATCACTTGACCAGTGAGCTATTACGCACTCTTTCAAGGGTGGCTGCTTCTAAGCCAACCTCCTGGTTGTCTTCGCAACTGAACATCCTTTCCCACTCAGCACACGCTTAGGGGCCTTAGTTGATGGTCTGGGCTGTTTCCCTCTCGACAATGAAGCTTATCCCCCACTGTCTCACTGCCACGCTGAACCTTACCGGCATTCGGAGTTTAGTTGACGTCAGTAACCCGGTGGGGCCCATCAGCCATCCAGTAGCTCTACCTCCGGCAAGAACCACGCAACGCTGCACCTAAATGCATTTCGGGGAGAACCAGCTATCACAGAGTTTGATTGGCCTTTCACCCCTAACCACAGGTCATCCCCTCCATTTTCAACTGAAGTGGGTGCGGGCCTCCACAACATCTTACTGCTGCTTCACCCTGCCCATGGCTAGATCACTCCGCTTCGGGTCTAGGACACGCGACTGACACCGCCCTGTTCGGACTCGCTTTCGCTACGGCTACCCCACACGGGTTAACCTCGCCACGCACCGCTAACTCGCAGGCTCATTCTTCAAAAGGCACGCCATCACCACAACCAGGGTGGCTCTGACGGATTGTAAGCACATGGTTTCAGGTACTCTTTCACTCCCCTCCCGGGGTACTTTTCACCATTCCCTCACGGTACTGATCCGCTATCGGTCATCAGGAAGTATTTAGCCTTACCAGGTGGTCCTGGCAGATTCACACGGAATTCCACGAGTTCCGTGCTACTCGGGGACATGCATCACACCGGGGTGACCTGTTTCGTCTACGGGACTCTCACCCACTGCGGTCCTGTTTCCCACCAGGTTCGACTACAGATCACACACATCAGCGTCTCGGTCATGCTGAACCGAACACACACACCCCACAACACCCAAACAGCAACACCAGCACGCTCTCACACTGTCAGGGTTTAGGCTCATCCAGTTTCGCTCGCCACTACTCCCGGAATCATTCTTATTTTCTCTTCCTACGGGTACTGAGATGTTTCACTTCCCCGCGTTCCCTCCACACACCCTATATATTCAGGTGCGGGTCACCACACTCACATGTGGCGGGGTTTCCCCATTCGGACATCCTCGGATCACAGCCCGTTTATCGGCTCCCCGAGGCTTATCGCAGATTTCCACGTCCTTCATCGGCTCCTGATGCCAAGGCATCCACCATGCGCTCTTACACACTCACACACCACCCATGAGGGTCGGTTATGTGTGTGTGCGCGAAAATATCACACTAAGAATTTTTGACTCAAAGAAAATCACACTACACACCAGCCAAAGGCTGGTGCTTGATGCTCGCGTCCACTATACGATTCTCAAACCACTACCAAACACCACCCCACACCTGACAGCAGTACTGCCAGCAGCGGGTTGGGTTGGGGCCTGTGGAACCACAGATTGTGATTCCAGGACCCAACAGCGTGCCTGCCCTACCCCCGACCATCAACCCTGTGATCCCACACGATGACTTGGCACCGGCAGGCAGGAGGTCAGGAGAAATGTGATGTTCCACCCTTGAGCAACCCACCCGAACCACGTCCGGGTTCTGTTGGTGGGCACCATATTGGTGTGCTCCTTAGAAAGGAGGTGATCCAGCCGCACCTTCCGGTACGGCTACCTTGTTACGACTTAGTCCCAATCACCAGTCCCACCTTAGACGGCCCCCTCCCCATACGGGGTTAGGCCACCGGCTTCGGGTGTTACCGACTTTCGTGACTTGACGGGCGGTGTGTACAAGGCCCGGGAACGTATTCACCGCAGCGTTGCTGATCTGCGATTACTAGCGACTCCGACTTCACGTAGTCGAATTGCAGACTACGATCCGAACTGAGACTGGCTTTAAGGGATTCGCTGACCCTCACGGGCTCGCTTCTCTTTGTACCAGCCATTGTAGCATGCGTGAAGCCCAAGACATAAAGGGCATGATGATTTGACGTCATCCCCACCTTCCTCCGAGTTGACCCCGGCAGTCTCCTATGAGTTCCCACCATCACGTGCTGGCAACATAGAACGAGGGTTGCGCTCGTTGCGGGACTTAACCCAACATCTCACGACACGAGCTGACGACAACCATGCACCACCTGTACACCAACCCCAAAGGGGAAGACCTGTTTCCAGGCCGGTCTGGTGTATGTCAAGCCTTGGTAAGGTTCTTCGCGTTGCATCGAATTAATCCGCATGCTCCGCCGCTTGTGCGGGCCCCCGTCAATTCCTTTGAGTTTTAGCCTTGCGACCGTACTCCCCAGGCGGGGCACTTAATGCGTTAGCTACGGCGCGGAGAACGTGGAATGCCCCCCACACCTAGTGCCCAACGTTTACGGCATGGACTACCAGGGTATCTAATCCTGTTCGCTCCCCATGCTTTCGCTCCTCAGTGTCAGTTACAGCCCAGAGTCCCGCCTTCGCCACCGGTGTTCCTCCTGATATCTGCGCATTTCACCGCTACACCAGGAATTCCAGACTCCCCTACTGCACTCTAGTCAGCCCGTACCCACTGCACGCGCAACGTTAAGCGTTGCGTTTCCACAGCAGACGTGACCAACCACCTACGAGCTCTTTACGCCCAATAATTCCGGACAACGCTCGTACCCTACGTATTACCGCGGCTGCTGGCACGTAGTTAGCCGGTACTTCTTCTGCAGGTACCGTCACTCTCGCTTCTTCCCTGCTGAAAGCGGTTTACAACCCGAAGGCCGTCATCCCGCACGCTGCGTCGCTGCATCAGGGTTTCCCCCATTGTGCAATATTCCCCACTGCTGCCTCCCGTAGGAGTCTGGGCCGTGTCTCAGTCCCAGTGTGGCCGGTCGCCCTCTCAGGCCGGCTACCCGTCGTCGTCTTGGTGAGCCATTACCTCACCAACAAACTGATAGGCCGCGAGCCCATCCCCAACCGAAAAAACTTTCCACCCACTCTCATGCGAGAGCAGGTCRTATCCGGTATTAGACCCAGTTTCCCGGGCTTATCCCGAAGTCAGGGGCAGGTTACTCACGTGTTACTCACCCGTTCGCCACTCATCCACCCCAGCAAGCTGGGGCTTCAGCGTTCGACTTGCATGTGTTAAGCACGCAGCCAGCGTTCGTCCTGAGCCAGGATCAAACTCTCCATAAAAAA